>NZ_JANHAP010000010.1 GCF_024734385.1 Dasania sp. GY-MA-18
AATTACTTGATCAACTTGTTAAAGAGCTGCCGGAATCGCCAGGATTCTCGACTATCTTGCCGTGCAGCGCTTAGCGCTTGCCTCAACAAGGGATGCGAATTATACACGCCGCATCCGGCTTGGCAAGTCATTTTTGAAAGTATTTTACACCGAAGTGGCAAACCATTTTCAATCCGTCTTACCGGCGGTGAAAAAACCTAGAACTGCGTTTTTCACCCTCTCCCGTCGGCCTCTGCCTTGGAAGAGCGGCGCATTATAGAGATCTCATACGCCTTGGCAAGCGCTTTTTAAAATTAATTTAAAAAGCTGTTTTGCCTGCTGAAAAAAGCAGCAAATCACTAGCTTTCAGCCTCCGATCAAGAACTTGCCTCAATCAGCGAGCGGCGCATTATAGGGGCAAACAATTGGAAAGCAACGAATAGATTTAAAAAAAGAGATCTTTAATTTGCTTGCAGCCGCTTACGCTTAAAAAACAACCACAAGCGCTCGCCTAATAGCACCAGCAACAACAGCGCATATACTAACACTTCGCTATAGTCGGAACGCACCAGCCAGAAAAAATGCAACAGCACACATAAACTAATCACATAAACCAATTGATGCAGGCGCTTCCAGCGTCGCCCTAATTTTTTTATCGCCCAGCGGTTAGAGCTCAAACCCAAAGGCAGCAGCAGCAACCAAGCAATAATACCCACCGCCATATACGGCCGCTCACTAAACTCCTCCGCGAATATGGCCGCATCCCAAGCCAGCAAAAAGTGCGCTACAGCCAATAGGTGCAAGCTGGCATAAAACCAACAATACAAACCCAGCATACGCCTATAGCGCATTAACTCTGTAATACCGGTTAAACGTTTAAGCGGGGATATCGCCAAGGTTAGCCATAAAAATGTAATAGCCCAAAACCCCAATGACAAGATCAGCACTTTTACCGGGTCCGGTCCTAATTGCCCACTGACCAATCTCACCAACAAATACAACAGCGGCACTAGACTAAGTATAAAAACAACAACCTTAGACCAACCCACGCTTAGTAGTACTTTTTCAAATTCATGTTTTTATAGAGGTGCGCCACTTGCTCGCCATAGCCATTAAACATTTCCGTGGGTATACGATTGGGGGCAAAGAAAGAGGAAGGCAAGCGCCGCTCAAATTTTTGACTCCAGCGCGGGTGATCCACCTCGGGGTTCACATTGGCATAAAAGCCGTACTCCTCAGGCGCCAAATCCTGCCAAGTGGTGTAAGGCTGCTTTTCTAGAAAACGAATTTTGACTATGGACTTAATACTTTTAAAGCCGTACTTCCAAGGCAGTACCAAGCGTATAGGTGCGCCATTTTGCTTGGGCAGCTCGCGGCCATATAAGCCCGTGGCCAAAAAGGCCAAGGGGTTCATAGCCTCATCCATACGCAAGCCCTCTCTATAGGGCCAATCAATTATCGAAGTTAACGAGCGCATACCACGCATTTCTGAGCGGCGCGCCAAGGTTTCAAACTGTATATATTTTGCCTTGGCGGTAGGCTGCACTTTTTTGATCAGTTCAGCCAAGGGAAAGCCCACCCAAGGAATCACCATGGACCAGGCCTCTACACAACGCAGCCGGTAAATACGCTCCTCCAGATCCACCCAGCTTAAAATATCTTCTAACTGATAGCTGGCCGGCTTAGCCACCTCGCCCTCTATGGCTATAGACCAGGGGTCAACAGTCATGGCCTCGGCGTACTTGGCGGGGTCAGTTTTATCCATGCCAAATTCATAGAAGTTGTTATAGCGCTTAACATCGTCATAGGGAGTCAGCGCCTCATCGGTATAAAAACCGCTTTGCGCAAGCGCTTTAACTTTTTGATATTGCAACGGTGACAAGGGCTGATTGGCCAGCGCAGGGCTGGTAGCGAGCAGGCTGCCAGCACCCACCCCCAGAGCAGAAAGCCCAAGCAGTGAGCCTTTCATAAAGTCGCGCCGCTTTAGGTAAACGGCTTCAGGGGTGATCTCTGCAGAGGGGATAGTATTCTTAAACAAGGCTGGCACCGCTAGTTTAGGCTAATGAGTTGCACTGAATGTGAAAGCTTAGACTATAGCGCCGCCAAAAATTCCCTTACCCCCTAATTATGCTACGGCGATTTATCGGCACGTATTTTCGCCAACAAGGTAAGCACAGGCCCTGACAAGGCATAAGCCATAAAGCCCAGCAGTAAAATACGTGCAGGATCCAGCATTACCACGCCAAATAATAAAATCACCACGATGATCATCACAAAGGGTACGCGCCCTTTTAAATCAAAACCTTTAAAGCTGTGATAGGGCACGTTTGAAACCATTAAAATGCCCATGGCCGCAGTCATCAAGCCAGCAAACACCGCCAGCTCTGTAGGCAGGTTCGCCCCTACATAGCCCTCTTCAAAACACACCCAAATGATGCCCGCCACCACAGCTGCCGCCGCAGGGCTGGCCAAACCGGTAAAAAAGTTTTTATTGGCAGTATCAATCTGGGTATTGAAGCGCGCCAAGCGCAGCGCGGCACAGGCCACATAAATAAAGGCCATGGCCCAGCCCAGCTTACCCAAATCACTTAACGCCCAGCTAAACATCACCAACGCGGGGGCCACACCAAAGGACACCATATCGGCCAAGCTATCGTATTCGGCACCAAACTTACTTTGAGTATTGGTCATGCGAGCGACTCGGCCATCCAAACCATCTAGCACCATGGAAACAAAGATGGCGATAGCCGCCGCCTCAAAACGACCATTCATACCTGAAACTATGGCGTAAAAGCCTGAGAACAAGGCCGCTGAGGTAAACAGGTTAGGCAATAGGTATATGCCTTTATGACGCTCGGTTTTACCGTTAACCCGCACCTCTTCCTCGTGCTCATCAATCAGATTTAACGGATCGCTAGTGGCACCGGCAGACTCAGCCTGCTCTTCTGCGGAGGGCTTGCCGTTATTGATAACGGCCTTTAGATCTACCGGTTCTTTACTGTTGTCGCTCATAAAATCGTCTTTAACCGTGATGAAAAGGCCCATGATAAATTAAAAATCGATTTGATACGATGCCTTTGCACATTCCCAAAACGCTCGCAGCTGCGGGCTTTCCATGCGTTGGCTAAGCGCACACACCCCCACAGCAAAAGGAGCCAGCGGTGGCTGCACATCTAAAACCTGCACTTTATCGCGCAAGGGGCTGTTAAGCAGCACCAGCTCAGGCACTAAACCCACCCCAAAGCCCAGACTAACCATACTCACTATAGCCTCATTGCCGCTGACTTGGGCGTAGATATTAGGCTTTACCTCCTGCTGACGAAACCATTGATCCAACCTAGACCGAGCCACCCCGTGCTCAGAAAATATAAAGGGCAACGCATGCCAGGGCAGCTTTTGCCCCTGCGCCAAGTGTTCACGTATGCTTTGCTCCAATTGGCAATGCATGGTGGGGTAAATAAAAAGCAGGGGTGAGTGCAGCAGCGTTTGAAACTGCAGCTTAGATGACAACTTATCGGGCCTGGCGGCTATCGCCACATCCTCATGGCCAGCATAAACACGATCTACAGCCTCGGCATGATCGCCGGTATGCAGTTTAATATCGATGGCTGGGTAGCGGTGCCTAAAGGGCTCCAAGATATCGGCCAACACACTATAAACCGCGGTAACCGAGCAAAACACGCTGACCTCACCACTTATATGTTTAGCATCCTGTGCCATCGAGGCATTAAAGCGCTGCCACTGCGACAGGGCCTGCTTGGCATAATCCTGAAATTGCCTACCGGCCGCAGTAAGCCGCACGCTGCGGTTATCACGCTCCAATAGGCGCTGGCCCAACTCCTCCTCCATACGCACGATAGCCCGACTCACCGCCGAAGGGCTCATATGCAAATGATTGGCGGTTTGGGCGAAGTGTAGGGTTTCTGCTAGATGAGCGAAGAGTTGTAGTTGTTTGGTGTCCATAAAAGCTTCTATTTAGAAAGAGGGACAGAGCTAAAGATCTCTGGCTGACTCTCTAGCTACGGAGCATTTAGGGGACAGAGCGCTGCGCGGTCTGTCCCCGCATACTGTATTGCGATTGACGCAATACAGTATGCCAAACATATCATTTTACGCAACATGTGTTTTTCTATATAGTGCCCGGCACTGAATTAAAAGGTGGATAGACATCGTCTATTCGGAACTATGAAAGGGGGGACAGAGCGCTGCGCGGTCTTTCCTCCGACTCTCTGGAGAATTAACCATGGGTCAGAACTACTTTAATACCCTGCCACTACGTGTGCAGCTGGAAGAATTGGCAAAATGCCGCTTTATGGATCAGTCAGAATTTGCTGACGGCTGCGATTACATTAAAGGTAAAAAAATCGTAATCGTGGGCTGTGGTGCTCAAGGCCTAAACCAAGGCTTAAACATGCGTGACAGTGGCTGTGATGTTTCTTACGCCTTGCGCGCTGAAGCGATTGCCGAAAAGCGTCAGTCTTTCAAAAACGCCTCTGAGAACGGCTTTACTGTTGGCACTTATGAAGAGCTAATCCCCACTGCTGACATCGTGATGAACCTGACTCCCGATAAACAGCACACTGCCGTTGTTGAAGCGGTCATGCCTTTAATGAAAGAAGGTGCTTGCTTAGATTACGCTCACGGCTTCAACTTAGTTGAAGAAGGCATGCAAATCCGTAAAGACTTAACCGTAGTAATGTGCTGTCCCAAGTGCCCAGGCACTGAAGTACGTGAAGAGTACAAGCGTGGTTTCGGCGTACCGACACTTATCGCTGTACACCGCGAAAACGACCCTAAAGGTGATGGCCTTGAAATCGCAAAAGCCTTAGCCTCTGCCACTGGCGGCGACCGCGCTGGCGTATTGGAATCTTCTCCTATTGCTGAAGTTAAGTCTGACTTAATGGGCGAGCAAACCATTCTTTGCGGCATGTTACAAACCGGCTCTATCTTGTGCTTCGACAAAATGGTTGAGCAAGGCATAGACGCGGGTTACGCCTCTAAGTTTATCCAGTACGGCTGGGAAGCTATCACCGAAGGCTTAAAGCACGGCGGCATCACCAACATGATGGATCGCTTGAGCAACCCTGCCAAGATCAAGTGCTTTGAAATTGCTGACGAGCTAAAAGACATCATGCGCCCTTTATACGAGAAGCACCAAGACGATATTATGTCTGGCCACTTCTCTAAAACCATGATGGAAGATTGGGCTAACGACGATGCCAACCTATTAGGCTGGCGCGCAGCGACTGCTGAAACCAACTTCGAAAAAGCCACTAACGCCGATGTAGAAATCAGCGAGCAAGAGTTTTACGACAAAGGCATCTTAATGGTAGCTATGGTTAAAGCCGGTGTTGAACTAGCGTTTGAAACCATGGTTGCTGCGGGTATTAAAGAAGAGTCAGCTTACTACGAGTCACTACACGAGACTCCGTTAATTGCTAACACTATCGCTCGTAAGAAGCTTTACGAAATGAACGTGGTTATCTCTGATACCGCTGAGTATGGTTGCTACTTATTCGACCACGCTTGCAAGCCACTATTGGCTGACTTTATGAAGAAAGTTTCTACCGACATTATCGGCAAAGGCTTAGAGCTAGACGACAATGGCGTAGACAATGCTGAGTTAATCGCCATCAACGCTGAGATACGCTACCACCCTGTAGAAATTATCGGTGAAGAGTTGCGTGATTACATGACGGCGATGAAGAAGATCGTTTAATTCGCTGAACGCGAAGTAAACGATCAGCGGCAAGCTACAAGCTTGAAGCAGCAAGAGAAAGGCCGAGTCTCTATGAGATTCGGCCTTTTTTATGGCATATACCACACACTAAATTCAGCGCGCTTGATCAAACCAACGCTCGAGAAATTCAATACACTGCACAATTTTGGCGGGTACAAAATGCCGTGCGGGGTATAAGGCATACAGTGTCAGCCTGGGCTTCTTTGCGTCCGCCAACACCTCTACTAACTCGCCACTGTCTAAGGCGCTGCGGCAGACAAAGTCGGGTAAGAATCCCAAGCCTAAATCAGCTTTTATCGCCTCCATCATGAACAGTACGCTGTTCACCCGCAACGCGCCGTCGATCACCACGCCATCCTCTATGGGCCAAACATTTTTTCCCTTAAAGTAGCTGTATACAAAACAGTTATGCGACTGTAAATCTCGCGGCAGGAAAATCGGTGTATGGGACTGTAGATAACCCGGTGATGCACAAACATGGTAGCTAAACTCGGTTAGGGGTCGCCCTACATAGCTAGAGTCAAAGGGGCGACTGGAGGCCCGAAAACCTAAATCAAAACCCTGCTCAACTAAGTCGACATCTTCATCGCCCAAGTGTATATCCAGCGCTATGTCTGGATAGGCACGCATAAAATCGGCGAACATTTTTGACAGCTCGGTAATACCTAAAGCCATAGGCGCGTTAATTTTGAGTTTGCCACGGGGGTTATGCTGCAGGTCGTTCACAAAGCTGTCGGCATCGTCGATCTTTTCTAGAATCTCCCGTGCCCGCTGCAAATAGCCTTCGCCCACGTGGGTGAGCTGCACGCTGCGGGTGGACCTATGCAATAAGCGAGCGCCTAGATCTTCCTCTAAGCGGCCTATCTCTTTGCTGATCATCGATTTCGAGACATTGATTTGCTCAGCCACCCGGGTAAAGCTCCCCAAGTCAGCCAGCCTAACAAACAGCTGTATAGCTCGTAATTTATCCATCTCTGCTATCCACCCCAGCTATCCTCGCCCCTCACCATTACAATCATATTGTCATCAATATGGAAACATTAGGTTTTGATTGTAACTATATATGACTTTTTCACAAGCCCTTAGACTGCCCTACATCGCATTGAGAGATGAGATGCCTAACAAACTGATTGGAGAACACCATGTACACACTTTATTACCAACCCGGCGCATGTTCTTTGGCAACCCAAGTGGTATTGCACGAACTCAAGCAAGACGTAGCGATCATCGACAAACAACAAGTAGAGAATTTCTCTGCCATCAACCCCATAGGCACGGTGCCCGTATTGGTTGATGGCGACAAAACCTTACGCGAAGGAGCCGCCCTGATGATCTACTTACTCAATAAACATCAGAACAGCATGCTGCCAGCCACTGGCGCGGCGCGCGAACAAGCTATACAAGACCTAATGTTTGCCAACGCCACCATGCACCCCGCCTATGGTCGCTTATTTTTTATCGCCCAGCACATTAGCGATGACAACGCCAAACAATCGGCCTTCGATGCAGCCGCTCTGACGATTAATCAGCTGTGGCAAGTGGTGGAGCAGCAGCTAGCAACACACGCTTTTCTGGGTGGGGACCAGCCTTCGGCCGCAGATATTATGCTCGCAGTGTATTCACGCTGGGGCGCCAGCTTCCCAGTAGCAATACGATTGGGGCATAACAGTCAAAAAATGGTCGCTGCGGTACAAGCCATGCCCAGTTTTCAACGCGCCGTGAATGCTGAACAACAGCAATCAGCCGCTTAGCTCAGTATCCATAGTGGAGATGATTATGAGTAATACCGCATCTAGCATTTCCTGTGACACGGATTTTGGCGCCCATGAGTTTGACTTAGTGATGGACATAATACGGGATTATTTTGATGGCCTGCACTTTGGCGATGTCGCCAAGCTGGAAGCCATCTTCCATCCGGATGCATTTCTAAAAGCCCCTGGCTTACGGTGCAGCCTTAAGCAGTGGCTAGATGCGGTTGCTAACCGGCCGGTACCCGCCCAACAGGGCAAGCCCTATGACTACCAATTATTGGCTATAGAAATCATCAAAGATCAGGCCATGGTGAAACTGCAGTGCCCGTTATTTGATCACGCCTATGTAGACTTTCTGGGCCTGCTAAAAGAAAACGGGCGCTGGCTAATCGTCAATAAAATGTATAGCGATATGCAGGACAGCAATTGATGAGCGCAATAAAGATAGAGGTAATACACGATATTGTTTGCTCTTGGTGCCCCATAGGCTATGCCAACCTGCAGCGGGCGCTACGCAAGCTGGCGATTACGGCCGACATCTATTTTTTGCCCTATGAATTGAATCCCGACATGGGCGCTATGGGCGAGGAGATAGACGCTCACCTAGAGCGGCGCTACCAATGGAATGAGCTGACGCGACAGCGCTATCGCAACCATTTGTTAACGGCGGCTAAACTGGCCGGCGTTTGCATAGATTTTACTAAGCGCAGCCATTACTACAACAGTAACAAGGCGCACTATTTGCTGCACTGGTGTGAAAGCCACAGCAAACAACAAGCCATGAATGAGTTGCTAATTGACGCCTATTTTAAGCACGGCTTGGATATTAGTAACACGCAAGTCTTGTTGGATTTGGCTGAGTCATTGGACTTGGATAGACCACAGGCGGAGCAGGCACTGAGCTCAAATGAAATACAGCAACAACTGCTGATTAAAAAGCAGCGCGTACAGCAATTTGAATTAAGCAGCGTGCCGGCTTTTATTTTTAATGAGCACAGCTTAGTCAGCGGTTCAAATTCGGCGGACTATTTTGAACAAACCATCTTAGACCTAACAACAAACAACACAATCTAAACCCTTAAGCGAGAAAAACGATGCCCTACGTCAATATAAAAATTACCGATGAAAACGTCACCAAAGAACAAAAGCAAGCCCTTATAGCAGGCACTACTCAGTTGTTAGTCGATGTGCTTAATAAGAACCCGGCAACCACCTTTGTGCTTATCGATGAAGTGAACACCGATAACTGGGGCATAGGCTACGACCAAGTTACCGCCTTACGAAAAAACAAATAGGCGTCACACCATGAAAGCTTGGCTATTATTGCCTTGCATGGCGATTTGTGCAGGCGCACTCATCCCCGTGCAAGCTGCCGCAAACGCAAGCCTCAGCAAATCCATAGGTAGCGTTGTGTACTCAGCATTATTGTTGTTTGTAGTTGGCTTGCTGTTTATTAGCAGTTATGTGCTGATTAACCGAGTGCCCATGCCCAGCATCGCGGACTTTGCCAAGGCTCCTGCTTATAGTTATATAGGCGGTTTAATTGTAGCCAGCTACGTACTATCTATTACCTACCTCGCCCCGCGTATGGGCGTAGGTAATGCCATTTGTTTTATTGTCACTGGCCAGATTGTTATCGCGGTACTGATAGATCATTTTGGCGCACTAGGTACGCCAGTCACTGCCATCGATTTTCGCCGCAGCGCAGGGGTGATATTAATGATTACGGGCTTATTTTTAGCCCGTAGCGTCTGAACTATAGGCTGTTAAAATATTTCATTAAACGTATCAACATTAATTATCCTACTCAATCATCACAACCACCTGAGCAATATATTGCCTTAAACTTTATAAGACTGCGTTAATTGCACAAAGGCATTGCTAATACCCAGCAAGTCTTCACTAACATTAAGCGCTTGTTCACTTTTATGGCTGGCTACTTGTGATTTTTCTGCCACCAGCTCTATGCCACGACTCACATCACTAACTGCCTGCGCCTGCTGCTCGGCCTGTACAACTATAGAGGCCATCAGGCCATTAATATCCTCCACCTTAGCCATTAGAGATTGATATGCCTGACCTGCATCCTGAGAAATTTTTGCAGTATCCTCACTACCCGTTAACTGCCGCTGCATCACTTCACTTAAATCAACGGTGGATTGTGACACCTGCGCAATCAATCGCTGGATCTCATGGGTGGCCTCATTGGTTTTACCCGCCAGGTTTCTCACTTCATCGGCGACTACCGAAAAACCCCGGCCCTGTTCACCTGCTCTAGCGGCTTCTATAGCCGCGTTTAAAGCCAATAAATTTGTTTGCTCGGCAATGCTTTGTATCACCTCCACAAAGCCGTTAATGCTCTGGCTGTGAGCCTGCAAAGCCGTTAGCGCTTGATCACTTTGTTTTAACCCTAAGTGCAATGCCTCTATATGTTGTAAAGATAGAGTAATTTTTTGCTGGCCATCCAATACAATGTCACTGGCTTGCTGAGTAACCGCAGAGATGCTGACGGTTTGCTCGGCCACATGCTGCACAGACTTAGCCACCTCACTAACCAGCACCTCGGCCTGCTGGGTTTGCTGACGCTGTTCGGCACTAAACTGACAAATCGCCCCGGCACTGGCAGTCACTTTTTGGCTAGCCTGCTGTATTTCATGACTGCGCTCGCTAATATCGCCCACCAAACTATTTAATGTTTGCTGTAACAACTGATAGGAACGCAATAAACCCGCCAGCTCTTTAATGCGGCTGCTATTAATTTTACGAGGGCGGAAGTCACCCTGCGCCAATGCCGCAATGTCTTTATTAACGGCACTCATCAAACCGGCCAGCCAATGCTGAAAAATAAACACCAGTAAAGCCAGTACTATCATCGCCACGCTCACTAGCAGCATCACTGTGTGCACTTGGCGCTCTATGCTATTGCGCTGAGTCAATACCATAGTCTCTAAAGTAGCGAGCTGCTGTTGTAAGACTGCCAACTGCTGCTTGACACTATCGCGCGCCTGCTGCGCCGCTGTTAACAATTTTTGGCTGCGCTGCAGCTCCTGCGGGTAACGTTTAAGCAAGCTGTGCAGCTCCTGTTTGAGCAGATCACCCTGCTCTTCTGCGGGCTGGGCGTTATCATCATCCCCCCACAGCAGCGCCTCCATCTCATCACTGCTATCTTCTACATATATTGCCAAGCTAGGCAACAAGCTCAGCTGCTGCTGTAAATCTAAGAGCCGCTTTAACTGCGAGCTAATATTGTCAGCTAGGCCTGACTCTAAATTAAATAACTTAACCCGATAATAACTTAAGCCAGCCACATCACGACTCAAACGTCCCAGCAACTCCAAATACTCTGCCCTATCTGTGTCTGCCTGCGCCTGCGCGGCATAATCTGCTAGCGAACTCAGCGTAGCCAGCATACTGGATTCAGCCTGTTCCAAAATCACGGCCTCATTACCCGATAACTTACCTACCGCTCTTAAATCCGTAGACAGCCGCTGCTGTAATTGCCTAGCAATGGGGAGCAGCTCGGCACGCAGATTTTTATTTAGGGCGGGTAAATCATGCTGGATAAGGCTATCAACCAGTGACTCGGCTTGCGACAATTGCAAACTATCACCACTAAGCAAATAGCCTTCTATGGCAGTAAAAATATCCTTATTCACCTTGCTACTAAGCTGGTAATAACGCTCGGTAGCCGTTGCCGTTAGACTCAATTGCTGCAAGCCCCAAACAACGGTAATCGCTAAACTTATGGTTAGCAGTATTAAAGCACCAACCAGTAAAAAATTTATATGACGGATTTTCACTGCACTCAACCTTAACTTCGTAGGAGTATCAGCACAGTAAATTAATACAATTTTATGACAGGGAAGTTACAAGCAAATGTTCAAGCCCAACACCTGGGCACAAAAAAGGCCGCATAAGTTATGCGGCCTTGTTAAACAATTACAGCTGATTGCTAGCTGCTGGGATCGGCGGTATAGCGGTTGGCATTAATAAAAGTTTTTAAATCATTAAAACGCACGCCGTTTTCCTTCATCACCTTATGTGCCACCTTGGCCACCATTTGCCGTATATAAAAAGGCTGCCCCACCACAAAGTGGTGTATGCCATGGGTGCTGCCAAAATTAAAACAAAACAGGTGGAAGGGAAACATAAACCAACCCTTTAGCACCTGGGTTTGTTGCAAGATATTGTCTACTCCACCGTAATAATGCATATGTGAGGTAACAAAATTCAAACAGCCAGAGCGTAAAAAATTAGGCGCGATTAGCACCACCACTAAAAAGTTTAAACCGGCAACTATACTAAGCAACCACTCTGGGTAGGCCAGCTCGGCGCCCCATAAAAAATCTACCCCGTGAAACACTAAAAAAGCATACCAGGCGGTAAAATACAGCACGGCTATGGGAAAGGCAGAGGACAGCATTTTCTCTACATCAAACTCATCCACTTCTTTAGCCAATATTTTGCGGCGCACTAACATACCCAGTAAGCCGTCAAACATCACCAAATAGCGCAGCAGAAAATTACCTATACCGTTGCCTACTAGGCGCTCTTCTAAGTCCTGCTGGGTACCCGAAGTCTTATGATGTAAAAAGTGCAGCTTACGCCTGTACCAAGGGTTGATGGTGTTGGGGCGCATAATCCACACTACCCACATCATCAGGTTATGCATAAAGGCGTTTTTCTTGAAATATTGTCGGTGTATCAGGTCGTGCTCTAACTCATGGGATAGGGAGGCAAAGATCGCCGCCAGCACTATCGCAGCCCAAACAGGTATAGCCTCGTAATAATACAGCGCTGCCGAGCCCAGCATACCCGCCAAGGAGAACAGCATAATGGCTAGGCCTATCAAGTCCTGATACTTTAAAAAGGTATATTTGGCACGCAAACGGGCCTCTTCGGCACGTATGGTCGTGACTATGCGCTGAACACGCTCTTCAACATGCAGCGACTGTAGGGAATCTGACAGCTTCATAAAATAATTATAGCTCTGGTAAAACTAATGGAGGTACGCTAAAGCCCGCCATGGTAGCAAAAAAGCGCTGGGGTTTATATCGCTATCGCCCCCCTCCTAAACAGGCTTATCCTAACACAAAAAAAAGGGGCTGCTCACGCCCCCCCTTTTATGCCCTAAACCTATAGATATTATAACGTTAAGGCCTTATCACCACGGGCTATACCCGAAACACCGCTGCGTACCACTTCTATAATAGTGGCCTCGCCTAGGGCTTCGATAAAGGCATCCAGCTTATCGGCTGTGCCTAGTATCTGTATGGTATACAGGGTAGAGCCCACATCAACAATCTGGCCGCGGAAGATGTCGGTGGTGCGCTTGATTTCAGCACGCTGAGCGCCGGTGGCCTTGACCTTGATTAACATCAGCTCGCGCTCTACATGGGAGCCCTCGCTGAGGTCTACCAGCTTCACCACATCAATTAAGCGGTTTAGATGCTTAATGATTTGCTCGATTTTGCTGTCATCCCCTATGGTGGTAAGGGTTAGACGCGATAACGTGGGATCCTCTGTGGGGGCCACGTTTAGGGTTTCTATGTTATAGGCGCGTTGCGAAAATAGGCCTACAACACGGCTTAGCGCGCCAGGCTCGTTTTCTAACAAAACGGAAATAATATGTCTCATTAACTTCTCTCCCCCTTGCTTAACCACATATCGCGCATAGAGCCATTAGGGGCTATTTGCATGGGGTATACATGCTCGTGGCGGTCTACATAAATATCCATAAATACTAAGCGGTCTTTTAAGCTAAAGGCCTCTTTCATGGCGTCGTCTAGGTCTGATAATTTATCCACCTTCATGCCTACATGGCCGTAGGCTTCAGCCAGCTTGATAAAATCAGGCAGTGAATCTTCGTACACGCTTTGTGAATAGCGGCTGCTGTACTGCATATCCTGCCACTGCTTAACCATGCCTAAATAGCCATTATTAAGGTTGATAATTTTTACCGGCAAGTTGTACTGGGTACAGGTAGACAGCTCTTGTATATTCATCTGTATGCTGCCTTCACCGGTTACACAGGCCACATCGGCCTCTGGGTGAGCTAGCTTCACCCCCATGGCGGCAGGCAGGCCAAAGCCCATAGTGCCCAAGCCACCAGAGTTGATCCAACGGCGCGGCTTGTTAAAACGGTAATACTGAGCGGCAAACATCTGGTGCTGCCCTACATCAGAGGTCACAAACGCCTCGCCATTAGTGGTTTGGTATAGCGATTCAATAACCTGCTGCGGCTTGATTAAGCCCGTAGTGGTGTCGTAGCGAGGTGCCGTCCACAAACCGTGGGCATCACGCCATTCGTTGATTTGTTTCCACCAAGCCTCAATAGCGCCGTGATCCAAGCTCACCTCACCATTGCTGTTGTACTCTTTTACCTGCGCCAACATGTCTTTAAGCACCACATCTACCGGCCCCACTATGGGTATATCCGCCATAATGGTTTTGGAGATAGCCGCCGGATCTATATCTATGTGGATAATCTTGGCGGTAGGGCAGAACTTAGAGATGGTATTAGTTACCCGGTCATCAAAACGGGCACCCGCCGCTAAAATCACATCGCTGTGATGCATGGCCGTGTTGGCCTCATAAGTGCCGTGCATACCCAACATACCCACATACTGTGGGTCGTCAGCAGGAAAGCCGCCCAAGCCCATAAGGGTATTGGTAACCGGCACATTTAAAGCGCGAGCCAAGGCCGTGAGGTAGTCACTGGCATTACCCTGGATTACACCACCACCGGAATAGATAATCGGGCGCTTACCCGACATCAATAACTTCACGGCCTTTTTAATCTGGCCAGAGTGGCCTTTGACCGTAGGGGTGTAAGAGCGCAGCTTAATTTTATCGGGGTAGTGATACTCAAACTTCTCAGCGGGGTTGGTGATGTCTTTAGGGATATCAATAACCACAGGACCGGGCCTACCAGTAGAGGCTAAATAGAACGCCTTTTTAATAGTCTCGGGTATATCACTGGCCTTACGCACCAAAAAGCTGTGTTTAACTATGGGGCGCGACACACCTATCATGTCGGTTTCCTGAAAGGCATCCTCACCAATTTTATCGGAGGGCACCTGACCAGAAATCACCACCATGGGTATAGAATCCATATAAGCAGTGGCTATGCCAGTAATCGCGTTAGTAGCACCGGGGCCAGAGGTCACCAATACCACGCCGGTTTTGCCGGTGGCGCGGGTATAGCCATCGGCCGCATGGGTAGCTGCCTGCTCGTGACGCACTAAGATATGCGGCACTTTTGATGTTTGAAACAGGGCATCATATATATGCAGCACAGAGCCGCCGGGATAGCCGAATATAAACTCAACGCCTTCGTCTTGCAGGGCGCGTGCGACCATTTCGCCGCCTGATAACATCTCCACGGAGTTTTCCTCGTGTAATAATTAAAAAACCATGAGAGTGCACTGCGGCAGATAAGCACGAGGTTTAGCAAAAACCATCAATACTTACAAAGGCTGGCGCAAACTCACAACCAGGGTGTCTCCCTACTGGGAGCACACCGTACAAGGTTTGGCTAGCACTGCTGGCTAACGCAACCCTGCAACACGGCTATGTGCTTGCAGAATTTAGGGAGCGTCCCGCTGTCGAGGCCGGTAAGCAACGACACGACGCAAATACCGCCACCGGTAAGTGAACGATATTAGCTAATTTTCAGCGCTCAATTTTGCAGCATAGCCAGCTAAAGTCAACATACAGCCCTTAAAAAAGCAGTAATCTGCACGTTTTTTATCGTTACACAAAGAAATTTAATCGGAATATGCTCAAACTCTATAAAAAAGGCTATGATTTGTCATAATCAATTAAGCATTATCGCTACGGCTTTAATAGATACACCCCTAAATGGAATGGATAGGCTCTAACAATGAATAACAAAATACTACACCTAATCTCATTACTGGCTATTACGATGAGCTTTAGCGCCACCTTGTGGGCCGAGCCTTCCGGTTATTACCGCTGGAAGGATAGCGAAGGTAACTTAAAGCTTTCTGACCGCCCTCCTGAGGCAGGCATTAAAGCCGAGTTTATAGAAACACCTGGCTCCAAAAAAAGCCGCGGCAGCAACCCACCGGTAGCCAGCAGCGAGCAAGAGGCAGCCGCCACCCAGCCGGAAGAGCCTTTAAAAATGGAAATACTGCCGCCCAAAGATCCCGAACGCTGCAAGCAAGCGCAGGCCAATATGCAAGCCTTTAACAATGCAGCCCGCATACGCATCACCGATCCAGATGGCACCCAACGCCTAATTACCGAAGAAGAAAAACAAGTACAGGTTGAGCGCGCCAAAAAAGCCATACGCGAAAACTGCGAGTAAACTTCGCTAACAATATCTGTAGATAGCAAAACGGCATGCCTAGGCATGCCGTTTTTTTATTACCTCTTTTATTTTACTCTTGCGCCTGCACGGCTCCCTGAGTAAATACCACCTGCTCGCCATCAAGCTCAGCGCTAATACTGGCCCCTGCCACAAACTTACCTTGCAATAAATCCTGCGCTAAAGGGTTTTCTATGTATTGCTGTATAGCCCGCTTTAAAGGTCTGGCGCCATAGACTGGATCAAAGCCTATGCTGGTAATTTTATCCATTACCGCATCACTAAGCTCCAAACCTAAGCCTTTCTCTTTTAAACGCTTGCGCAATATCGCTAATTGTATATCGGCGATGCCGCGAATCTGAGCCTGATCTAAGGGGTGGAACACCACGCTCTCATCGATACGGTTAACAAACTCAGGGCGGAAGTGCTTACCTACCACCGCCATTACCGCAGCCTTCATTTGCGGGTAATCGCCGTGGCTGACTGCCAGTTCCTGAATAACATCAGAACCTAGATTAGAGGTCATCACTATCACAGTATTACGAAAATCTACGGTGCGGCCCTGGCCATCGGTGAGGCGGCCATCGTCTAATACCTGCAATAAAATATTAAAAACATCGGGATGCGCTTTTTCCACCTCGTCGAGCAATAACACTGAATAAGGCCGGCGGCGTACCGCCTCGGTTAAATAACCACCCTCTTCATAACCTACATAACCGGGAGGCGCTCCCACTAAGCGGGCGACGGAATGCTTCTCCATAAACTCCGACATATCAATACGCACCATGGCCTCTTCGGTATCAAACAAGAAGCTAGCCAAGGCTTTGCATAATTCCGTTTTACCCACCCCAGTTGGCCCCAAAAAGAGAAAAGAACCATTGGGACGATTGGGATCAGCCAAACCTGCCCGCGAGCGGCGCACGGCATTGGCAACTGCAGTGACCGCCTCGTGCTGACCCACCACACGCTGATGCAAAAACGACTCCATACGCAGTAATTTTTCACGCTCGCCTTCCAGCATTTTGGATACGGGTATACCGGTCCAGCGCGAAACCACCTCGGCAACTTCTTCGTCGGTGACCTTATTACGCAACAAGGTCATCTCCATCATTTCGGCTTGGCCAGCCATATCCAGTTGCTTTTCTAACTCGGGAATTTTGCCGTATTGCAACTCGGACATACGAGTTAAGTCACTGGCTCTTTGCGCGGCTTCTAACTCTACCCGCGCTTGCTCCAAGGCCTCTTTAATTTTTTGCGAACCGTGCAGGGCCGCTTTTTCGGACTTCCATACCTCTTCCAAATCGGCAAATTTTTTCTCTGCTTTTTCTATATCTTTATTCAAAATATCCAACTGTTTTAAGGCGGCAGTATCGCTGTCTTTTTTTACCGCCTCGCGCTGAATTTTTAATTGAATTAGGCGACGCTCAAGCCTATCCAAATCTTCGGGCTTGGAGTCTATCTCCATACGTATACGGCTACCGGCCTCGTCGATTAAATCGATAGCCTTATCGGGCAACTGCCTATCGGTAATATAACGCTGTGACAACTTAGCGGCGGCAATAATAGCGGAGTCGGTAATATCGACACCGTGGTGCACTTCGTAACGCTCTTTTAAGCCGCGCAAAATTGCGATGGTATCTTCTTCACTAGGTTCATCCACCAGCACTTTTTGAAAGCGGCGCTCTAATGCAGCATCTTTCTCTAGGTATTGCCTGTATTCGTTTAAGGTGGTGGCGCCCACACAGTGCAGTTCACCACGCGCCAAGGCAGGCTTTAACATATTGCCTGCGTCCATAGCGCCTTCGGCTTTACCGGCACCCACCATGGTGTGCAGCTCATCAATAAATAAAATGACCTGACCTTCTTGTTTAGACAATTCGTTTAACAAAGCTTTTAAACGCTCTTCAAACTCGCCGCGAAATTTTGCACCCGCCAATAGCGAACCTAAGTCCAAGGACAACAAGCGTTTGTTTTTTAAACCTTCGGGCACCTCGCCATTAACAATACGTTGCGCCAAGCCCTCAACAATCGCGGTTTTACCTACGCCGGGCTCACCTATTAAAACGGGGTTGTTTTTAGTGCGACGCTGTAACACTTGCACCGTGCGACGAATCTCATCATCGCGACCGATCACTGGGTCTAACTTACCCTGCTCGGCGCGCTCAGTTAAATCTATGGTGTACTTTTCTAAAGCTTGACGTGATTCCTCAGCAGCAGGATCATCAATAGTATCTCCGCCGCGCACTTGCTCTACAGCTTCTTGCAAAGATTTTTTATCTACCCCTACATCTTCCAATAAGGAAGCAATCGTGTTTTTAGTTTCAAACAAAGCCAGTAAAACTGTCTCGCAGGATATATAAGCATCTTTTTTTTGCTGTGATAACTTATCGGCAACATTCATTAAACGCGCCAAATCGTTAGACATTAAAATATCACCGGCACCGCCTTGCACTGTAGGCAAAGCCTCTAAGGCATCGGCAATCACTTCACGCAAACGGCTAATGCTCGCACCCGCCTGAGAAAGCAAAGGGCGTACGGAACCACCACGCTGCTCCAGCATGGCTGATAATAAATGTATGGGCTCTATAAACTGCTGGTCTTTGCCTATCGCCAGGGACTGGGCATCGGACAATGCCGTTTGTAATTGATTGGTTAAACGGTCAACTCGCATGACTCACCTCTATAAAGTGTAATAAGCCCTGTAGGCCATGGCTTATTCATAATAGTTACTAATAAAAAAGAAGTGTGGGCTTAATCTTGAATATCAAGTGTGCAGCTAAAGAAAAGCCTATGCTTTGCGATAAATCAAACTTGCCATACGGCCGGTGACGCCATCGCGCCGGTAGGAGTAAAAACGCCGTTCATCAGCATAGCTGCAATACTGGCCACCGTAGATTGCAGCTACGCCCACCGACTGTAGTTGATTGCGCGCTAATTGGTATAGGTCAGCCATATAATGCTGCGGCCTATGACTGGCAGTAAATGCGTTTTGATTGCGGACTTTAAGCGCCACAAACTGCTGGCGCACCTCAGCGCCCACCTCAAAATATTGAGCGCTAATTGCCGGGCCCAACCAAACCAATAACTGCTGCGGCTGAGCCTGCATCCTAGCCACGGCCCGCTCTAAAATCCCTGCCACCAAGCCTCGCCAACCAGCGTGTATAGCCGCCACCTGAGTACCGGCCTGATCGCATATTAGCACTGGCAAGCAATCCGCAGTTTGCACTACGCAAACACGATTTAAGGCTGAACTAATAGCGCCATCGGCGTCCACATGCTCAGGCGCAGAGGGCGTCAGCTCGATAATGTCAGTACTATGGGTTTGATTAAGCCACACCGGCGCTGAGGGAAGCCGGCATTGCTGGCTAATAATTTGGCGGTTGCGCTGCACATTTGCCGGCTCATCCCCCACATGCGTAGCAGGGTTTAAGCTGGCGTAGGGTGGCGCGCTAACGCCCCCCTGACGACAGCTAACCCAGGCAACAATGTTGCTGGGGGCTGGCCAATCCGGCTGTAAATAATCGCCGGGCTTAGCTGTCGTGCTCATTAAGCACAACTAATAACTGCTGCATATCGGCGGGCAAATCCACTTCCCAGGCGATTTCTTCATCCGTATCGGGGTGGATAAGCTCCAACCGGCGAGCGTGCAGGGCTTGGCGACCAAAGCCACGCAGAGTATCGATTAACTCGTTACTAGCGCCCTTAGGAATACGCGGGCGCCCCGCATACATAGGGTCACCCACCAGCGGGTATTTAATATGTGCCATGTGCACACGGATTTGATGGGTACGACCTGTTTCCAGCATGCAGCGCACATGGGTATGGTGGCCGTAGCGCTGTATTACCCGGTAGTGAGTAATCGCCTCTTTACCACCGATTGCCGATACCGCCATTTTTTTGCGTTGCTTAGGGTGCCTGGCCAAGGGCTCGTCCACAGTGCCGCCGCCGGTCATACGGCCCATGCACACGGCCTCATACTCGCGATGCACGGTGCGATCTTGCAGCTGATTGACCAAATGGTTTTGCGCCGCGAGGGTCTTGGCGACCACCATTAACCCCGAGGTGTCTTTATCCAGCCTGTGGACTATACCCGCCCTAGGCACACTGGCCGAATCGGGGTAGTGATGCAATATGGCATTTAATAAGGTACCGCTGCCATTGCCAGCACCGGGGTGTACCACTAGGCCCGCAGGCTTATTAATCACCAGCAAGGCCTGGTCTTCATAGACTATATCCAACGCGATGGCCTCGGCCTCCCAGCGCTCTTCGTTTTCCACCTCTACCGCTAAAGCCAGCTGCTCGCCGCCTATGAGCTTATCGCGGGGCTTTTTCACCTCGCCATCAACCGTGAGCACGCCCTCTTTAATCCACTGCTGTAAGCGGGCGCGGGAATAATCGGGGAACAACTGCGCTGCCACTTGATCTAAGCGTGCGCCACGCAGGTCATCTGGGACCTGAGCATGCAATTGGATAGTTTCTGCCATTAGGGGCCTTTATTTATAAGCAGCGCACTTTATGCGAAACAGTGGCTGTGGTTAAATACTCGGCTTGCATCTAGCAAGACCTTGCGGGAACAATAAAGCCGCATTGTATATGAATTTTGGGGATATCGTTGAATGAACACAGTAGTTAAGACCATTTTTCTGAGCGCGCTGCTAGGCCTTAGCGCCTGCGCCACCGACGATGTCTCCCCGCAGGACCTGAGCGAGCGCGAATTATACGATAGAGCCCAGCAAAGCTTGGACGATATGCGCTTTGATACCGCCGTTAAGCGCTTTCAGCTATTAGAAGCCCGCTTCCCCTTTGGCCCCTATGCCGAACAAGCTCAACTAGAAATCATTTACGCCCACCTGCGCAGCATAGAGCCCGAGGCCGCCATCGCCGCCGCAGACCGTTTTATCCGCCTACACCCGCAAAGCCCCAACCTGGACTATGCCTATTATATGAAGGGCTTGGCCAACTACACCGAAGGCGATGGTTTTCTAGACCAGTTTATGCCCACCGATATGACCGAACGCGATCCCGGCTCAGCTTTAAAAGCCTTTGAAGATTTTCGTCAGCTACTGTACCGCTTTCCTGATAGCAGCTATGCCCCTGACGCCAGAGCCCGTATGGTTTACCTGCGCAACCGCCTGGCCCGCTATGAAATCAATGTTGCCAACTACTACTTTAAACGCAAAGCCTATGTAGCCGCCGCCAACCGTGGCCGCTATGTGGTTGAAAACTATAGCCAAACCCCCGCTGTAGCTGATGGCTTGGCGGTTATGATACAGGCCTATATGTTACTGGGCTTAGATGACCTGGCTGAAAACTCATTAAAAGTCTTAGCCAGCAACCATCCCAAGCATCCCTCTTTGGATAAAAAAGGTCGCTTTATCCCCAAGTTCACCCTAGAGGATGAAGAGGGTTCTACGATTAATAAGCTAACCTTGGGCTTATTTGATAGAGCTGATCCCCCTAAGTTTGATAACCGCCCCGATTACATGATTCGCTAAGACTATTGATAAATTACTATGACCAACACTGAGCTAGCACAGCACATCATCCAAGAAATGCGGGTACTGCCCCACATAGATGTAGATTTTGAAATACAGCGTAGAGTGGGCTTTATTAAACAGCAATTACAGGCCTCAGGTTTAAAACACCTCATACTAGGCATTAGTGGCGGCATAGACTCCACCACCTGTGGCCGCTTAGCGCAGCTAGCCGTTAACGAACTCAATGCCGACGACCCAGCTAAGCCCTATCAATTTATTGCCGTACGCCTGCCCTTTGGCATACAAGCTGATGAGGACGACGCCCAAGCCGCAGTGGATTTTATTCAACCCAGCCAGCGCTTGAGCTTAAATATTAAATTAGGTGCCGAGGGTATACACGAAGAGACTTTACTCGCCTTACAGCAAAGCCAATTGCTAAACGCCCCGCAGGCCGCCATAGACTTTTCCAAAGGCAATGTAAAAGCCCGCACCCGTATGGTGGCGCAATACCATGTGGCCGGTATTTTAGGTGGCTTGGTATTGGGCACCGATCACTCCGCCGAAAACATCACCGGCTTCTTCACCAAATGGGGCGATGGCGCCTGTGACTTAGCGCCGCTGTTTGGCCTTAGCAAACGCCAGGTTAAGCAATTAGCACAGAAGCTAGGCGCGCCCGCGCAACTGATAGAAAAAGCACCTACTGCCGACCTAGAATGCCTAAGCCCACAAAAAGCTGACGAAGACGCCCTGGGCATGAGCTACGACCAGCTGGATGATTTTTTAGAAGGCAAAGCTGTAGAGCCTGCCATACTGGAAAAGATTATTAACATCTATACTAAGACCCAACATAAGCGCGCACCTATACCCACGATCTACGATAACTAGCGGCTTACACAACATCCAATAATTAATAAGTGGCCCTGCGTTGAAAACCTCCAGCCTAGAATTAGCCGAACAAAAAACACAGGCGCAAAACCTTACCCTGCTTAAGGTATACAGCGTATATAGGCTAATACTGGCAGCAGGTCTCTTATTCAGTTTTTATTTTTTTGATGAAAATCGCATAGTCGGTAATATCAAACCCACGTTATTCATCTACGCAGGCTACAGCTACCTTATTATTAACATGCTCAGCTGTGGCTTTATATTGCCGCGGCTTAAACCCTTAGGTAAGCAACGTTTATTTCTCACGTTTTTTGTAGACATAGTTGCCATATTATTAATAGTCGACAGCACCGGTGGTGTTAAGAGCGGTCTAGGCATTTTGTTGGTAGTCATTATTGCCGCCAGCAGCATAGTGATTACCGGCCAAATAGCGACACTGCTTGCCGCCATAGCCAGCATCTTCCTGCTAGCCGATACCTTTCGTTTAATTGCACAAAACTATTTAACCCAATCCAGCATCTTCCCTAGCGGGGTGTTAGGGCTGGTTTTGTTTGCCACCAGTTTTTTTATTCAGTCGCTATCGCAGCGCATGCGCAAGTCGCAATTAGAGGCAGAGCAAAGCGCCGCCCAAGCACAGCGCCAAGAACGGCTCAACCAGCTCATAGTGCAACGCATGCAAACCGGTATTATTGTTACTGACAATAGCGGCCGCATTACCACTAGCAACCAGGCCGCCAAAGCTTTATTAAATAACAGCAATAGCGACATATTACCCCCCGTATTATTTCAGCAGCTGTCGCAATGGCTATCCTCACCCAGCATACGCCACCAACCTTTTAAAACTTCCGAGTCCGGCCCAGAAGTGCAGGCCAATTTTTCAGGCTTAGATAATGAAAAAGAAACCCTAATATTTTTAGAGGATAATCGCCAAATCACCCAGCGCGCCCAAGATATTAAACTGGCCTCATTAGGCCGACTAACCGCCAGCATAGCCCATGAGATACGCAACCCTTTAGGGGCTATCAGCCATGCAGCACAGCTATTAAAAGAGTCTACCCACCTAGCCGATGCTGACCTGCGACTGAGCGGTATTATTCAAAATCATTGCCAACGCATGAATCAAGTCATAGAAAACATATTACAATTATCGCGCCGCAAAGCTCCGAGCATAGAAACCATCAACCTCAACGAATGGCTAGAGCAGTTTATTATCGACTTCACCCAACATCACCCCGATGCGGTAATACGCTTATTGTCTTTGCACCCCAACTGCCTAGCAACAGTAGACGAAAGCCAGTTACAGCAAGTGCTGAGCAACCTAATGGAAAACGGCATACGCTATAGCAAAAAGAAAACCGGACAGGGCAGCCTACAACTTATCGTCAATATTGATGACAATAAAAAGCTGCCTTACCTGGATATAGTAGATGATGGCGAAGGCATCTCCAGCGAGCAGCAAAGCCATTTATTTGAACCCTTTTTCACTACTGAATCATCCGGCACCGGCCTAGGTTTATTTATTGCTCGCGAAATGTGTGAGGCCAATCAAATACGCCTAGACTATCTTATCAATAACGGCAAAAGTACCTTTAGACTCAGCTTTTCCCATCACGAAAAGCGCTTGTCTCAGCACACGCCGCTAAACTAAATGCCTACTTACCCAAAAGCACTGCCATGACTAAAGCACATATTTTAATTATTGATGATGAACCCGATATACGTGAGCTATTAGAAATCACTATTAGCCGCATGGGACTAAACACCAGCAGTGCTGCCACCGTAGCGGAAGCTCTGGCGCTGCTCAACAGCGGCAGTAAGTTTCACCTGTGCCTAACAGATATGAAACTGCCCGATGGTCAGGGCCTTGATATTATTGAGCACATACAAAACCATCTGCCCGAGTTGCCAGTCGCCATGATCACCGCCTTTGGCAGCGTGGAAACCGCCATTAGCGCCTTAAAAGCAGGCGCCTTTGATTTTGTTAACAAGCCTATAGATTTGGAGCGACTGCGCCAGCTAATAGAAACAGCTTTAAAACTAGAACTTACCGATAGCAACCCACAGTTTGAGCAAGTACAACTACTGGGCAATGCGCCCGCCATACAAAAGCTGCGCGGACAAATAAATAAACTAGCCCGCAGCCAGGCGCCGGTTTATATCAGCGGTGAGTCCGGTAGCGGCAAAGAAGTGGTCGCCCGCCTAATCCACAGCAATGGCCCGCGCAGCAGCAACCCCTTTATACCGGTCAACTGTGGTGCCATCCCCTCAGAGCTAATGGAAAGCGAATTTTTCGGCCATGTTAAAGGCAGTTTTAGCGGCGCTATAGATAATAAGGTAGGGCTATTTGAAGCAGCCAATGGCGGCACTTTATTTCTTGATGAAGTAGCCGACCTGCCCCTGCCTATGCAAGTTAAGTTACTGCGCGCAATCCAAGAAAAAGCCATACGCAAAGTCGGCAGCAATGACGAAGTCTCTATCGATGTACGCATACTGAGCGCCACCCATAAAGATTTAAACAAGGAGGTAGAACACGAACGTTTTCGCAATGACCTGTTTTACCGCATCAACGTAATAGAACTAAACGTACCACCGTTACGCGAACGCGTCGAAGATATACCCTTACTGGCCGACTTTAGCCTCAGCAAACTGGCCCAAGAGTGGCAGACTAAAAAACCAGAGCTCAGCACTAGCGCCATTGCCGCCCTCAACCAGCACAGCTTCCCCGGCAACGTGCGTGAATTAGAAAACACCCTAGAGCGCGCTGCTACTTTATGTGAAGGCAATATTATAGAGGCCCACGACTTACAGCTAATTAACCCAGCCCCCACTAACACCACAGAAACCACTAACAGCAGCCTGCCATCCAGCGAAGCCGCCTTTGGCGACCTAGACGGCTACTTAGAACAAATAGAAACGGCAGCGTTGAAAAAAGCCCTGGAACACTGCCGCTGGAACAAAACCGCAGCCGCGGAGTTACTGGGAATCTCTTTTAGGCAAATGCGCCATAGAGTGAAAAAGCTAGGGCTGGACGATGATTAAAATTTGCACAGCCGTGATTTTTAGGTAGAATCGGCCAATATAACAATAATCAACGCAACCAAGGATGGTCGCTATGAAACTGCAGCAAGCAGCATATACGCTTATAGAGCTACTCACCGTATTATCCATCACAGCTATATTAATAGGTATGGCGCCACCGGCCTTTCAATCTCTGGTCAATAAGCACAAACAAGACGCTAGAACTGAGCACTTTTATACCAGCATTCAGTACGCCCGCTTATTGGCGATTGAAGAGGGGCACATCATCTCACTCTGCACCTCTATAGATGGCATTGTTTGTAACAAGGCGGCTTCAAATTATCTAATCGTATTTCACGATGAAAATAATAATAAAAAAGTTGATAACGATGAGCTCAAACAAAAAGTGAACATCCAAGCATTGGACTCACTAATCAGCATCAAAGTATCTGCGGGCCGGCACTATATTCGATTTCGTCCCGATGGCACCGCCATCGATTTTGGCCGCATCAAGATATGCCCTCTCAGCCAAAACAATAATTATGCCGACGAGCTAGTGCTTAACTACGGTGGTCGGCTACGGCAGGGGCAAGATGCCGATAATGACGGCATTGTTGAAGGTAAAAATGGTAAGAATATACAGTGCTAACAACAAATAATGGCACTAGGCCCTAGTGACTTAGTGCCATTACTTAATTAAGCATCACTAGCAGCTTTTCTTCCAGCAATTTTCAGTGCCCGCCAAGGCCCCGTTATTATTTCTATCCCAAAATTTTTCGCCAGTACTTCTTAGCTCTATAAAACCATCACCCGCTTGGGCGTTTTTGGGTATAGCCCGCAGTATATAAGAAGTTCGGTCGGCTTGGTTGATGACCAAATCATAATACTTTGTACCA
This sequence comes from Dasania sp. GY-MA-18, assembly GCF_024734385.1. Classification (GTDB taxonomy): domain Bacteria; phylum Pseudomonadota; class Gammaproteobacteria; order Pseudomonadales; family Dasaniaceae; genus Dasania; species Dasania phycosphaerae. The sequence continues at coordinate 26,079 of NZ_JANHAP010000010.1, forward strand.
CCATCTAAAGGAGCCTCAGTGGCATATATAACAGGCGCGGCATTAGCGCCTGCGGCTTCATCCCCTACGTCGCCATCCGCGTTGGCATAACTGCCGTTATTGGTAAACTCGCGTTCCATCGCAGAAGCAAAGCCAGCCATAGCCGACATAGCATCGGCACGGCGGCTGGCCGTCACATTTTCATTGTAAGCCGGTATAGCGATCGCAGCTAAAATACCTACTATCGCTATTACTATCATTAGCTCTATTAAGGTAAAACCTTTTTGTTGATTCATTAATAAACCCTTTAAATATCCAACTTATAAATTGTTAAGCTTGGCACTATTGGTACAGTTCTTCCCAGCCTAAACGGCCCTCGCGTGTAGTTTCCTCAAGTTCCAACTTATCATGATCTAATGTAGATTTAGCCGCACTACCGCTATAGCCTGAAGTGTAACGGTTATTACCCAATACCTTAGATTCTGAAGGCAAGCCATTAGCATGATAGGCTCCTACATAATCAATATCCTTTACATCAATCACGCCATCGTTGTTAGCATCAAATACCGCATTAGCAGGTGCCAAACCCGTTTCAAAATCCACCGTCATTAGCCAACCCGTACCACCGGCCTCACACTTAACAGAACTAGGTATTGAGGTATTAAAAAACAGTATGTTACTAATAATGGTAGAGCGGGTGATGCTGCGTTCACCAGAAGTAATAAAGGGTATATACCAACCATACTGTTGCGAACCAGAGGTACCAGCCCAGTCTACCGCGTTACCACTAATATTACGCACTGGGAATCCAGAAACCGTAGTCTCAGTTAGCACTCTAGGCTCTAAATCGGAAACACTTAACGGCGTTTTATTTTTACTACCAGGGTCATTAACCGCATAGAATGCCTGATTATCCGTGTTGGTAATATCGCCGTTTACCACATACTGCCCGGTACCAAAGAACACTGTCTCACCCGTAGTGCCAGCAATTCTTGCCACTAAAGGCGTAGTAGTAATTGGCTGCAAAGCTTTAGAGGCATCGCCCGACAAGCTATCGGCGGTAGTTTGGAACATGGGCTCAGGTGATGAGCCGGCACTATAACAAGAGTCCCACTGCCCTGAATTAGTGGCTGAAATATCAAAACACCATAGGTTTCCGTATAAATCACCGGCATAAACCTTGTCTGCTACCGAGTCACCATCTAAATCGACAACGCGTGGAGAAGACAAACCATTGGGGAAAGTGGTATTACCCACACCAGTATCTATCTCTATATAGTCGCCAGCATCCCCCCAGCCATCCATGCCCTCTTCAATAAATAATATATAAAGTTTAGCCTTGCCGTCGCCGCCACTGTTATAGCCATTACCCACAACCACAGCCCATTTGCCTGACTGTGTCATAACAATAGTTGAGCGGCTAAAGCTATAACCTAAATCTTCATCACCCTTACTATTATCAGTACTGGCGGCAAACTCCCACAGAACAAAATCATCGGCATTATTTGCATCAAAATCAGTATCGCTAATATCTAAAGCATATAATCCACGACCACCACCTCTAGCGCCCCCTACCAAAATTGTACGCCAGGCATCGACGCCGCCAGTAGGTTTAGTGATATGTACATCAGCTACTGACACGGTTGCATCCACATAAAAATGATGGCCACTGTTGTAATCAGCTTCTGTTAAGTAATGGTAACCCTCTTTACTACCGGCACTGCTGATAAAGTTAGGTACATAAGCCATAACCTCATCACCACCATTATCAGAGGTTTTTAAGTTGGCGTTAAAGCCGTGAAGCATGCCATCGTTAGCACCTACATAAATCATAGGTTCACGCTCTTCATTGGCAGAGCTAGCGGGCGGAACCACATTAAACTGCCCCTTCCACCAGCTGTAAGAACCTTTGTTAGCACTATTATCCGCATCCTCTGGGAACGGCGCGGTGGCTGGGTAGCTAGCCACTGGGTCACCCACAAACACCGGGCTGGAATTAATAATATCGCCCAAACGGCTGTCGCGATTACGGAAGGTAGTGCCCTCTAAGCTACGGTCACCTCGCAAAAACTCCAACACTTGTTCGGCAGTGCCGGCTGCAGCAGCATTTAAATCCGAAGTCATTACGGTGGACAGATTAGAGGCATTTAAATTTGCAACTGTAAATGCCAAGCCTTCGCTGCCATCATAGGTGTAAATTTTACGGTTGTTATAGTTAGCTGCATCCAGGATAGATGAAGCCTCCCACATTTCATTTACCGATGAAATATCATTTGAGGTCTTGGTGCTGCCATTATCTAAAAATAAACCAGTAGCTGGGTCTAGGGCATAGTTATATAACTTGCCGCTCCACTTGCTAGAGTTGAACTGGGCGACGAATACCGATGAGCCAGTATCCAGTGAACTACTGTTAAAGGCTACCGAGGCAACACTACCCACCTGCTCGGAAATACTGGAAACAGCACTGTTGAAAGCATTGACCAATTCACTGGCATTAGCCGCAGTATAAAAGCCAGGCGTAGTCACGCCATTAACTGTGCCCCCGCCGGTAGCACCACCAGCTGCGCCAGCATCTATCATTAAGGGGTCATTAATTACCTGATCATCGGCAAAGCCTATCATATAGGTAATTATATTTTGCTTATCTTCTGGCTCGTTAGGTGTTGTATCGCCATCATCTAAATCGGGGCGTAAATCTATATCATTTAAAGCCAAAACTACGTCATCTAAATAGTCCGAGCCCGCTGACTCATATCTATCATCTCTTTCTTGCTGGCTTGCAGCTTTCATGTCATAGCCAAATTTACATGAACCTGCTCCCTGGCAATCACCGTCGTAATCGCGCAGTATCACGTTATCAATATCCCTATCACTTTGCGGCCTACCATCGGTCAGCGCCACTATAAAATTACTCTGACATTGATACTGTATTGCCGGATCAGAGCTGCTGGGAACGGTCTCGCCACTATCGTATTCAGGAGTAGTTACAAAGACTGAGCTGGCTGTATCCGTGGAAGAGCTTTGCCCCACTGGATTCAAGGTGATGGTTTGCGAGTGGTGACCTTGAACAAAATACCGACCCAAACTTTCAAAGGACTCCGCTAGCGGCGTAGAACCACCACCCGAAATACCACTAATAGAATTTTTTAAATCAGTTTTATGGCTGGAGTCATCGACATCATCTAGCCCCTCTAAAATTCTGGCACGACTACTGCCATAACGCGACAAGCCCACCCTTGCCGAACTCATCGAGTCTACCAACGTAGTCGAGGCCGTTTTTGCTATATCCAAACGCCTCTCAACCCCTGCTTTAACTCTAGCATTGGCACCAAAATTATCGCCTTTAGCTTGACTGGCGTTGGAAAAGTACCAGTTCAGATAATTACCGGTATATTGAGCTTGTAGATAGCCACTGGGGTATTTTTCATTACCGCTGCTTCCCGCCTCACCATACAAACGGGCCTCATAACTAGCATTCGTATCAAAACATTTTTTAGTACGCCCAGTTATACCTGTGCCACCACTATTTTTACCCCAATCATAATAAGTGCCGCCATAATTAATATAAACATCGCCATCGCTCTGTATACGTACATCAACCCGGCTGCCTGTGCCCAGAGTCATAGAACTTGGGCAGTTTACATAATCAGTTGCAGCATTATAGGGCGTATCAGGCACTACGTTGTTCATGGAGCCCGAGCTGTCAATCAACAACATAATGTTAGGATCAGCAAAGCTTTGTATCTCTAATGGCGTATTAATTAAAGTCGTATCGGTAATAGGCTCTGCAGCATGAGCACCGGCAATTACCCCTAGCTGAATCGCCGTTACTGCTACTGCATTCGCGGTATGCCACTTATAGCTTGTTGGTTTAAATATTTTACTCATGGTCTGTTCCTCTTAGACACTCACTTCTTTTATACATAAAAGAAATGCTATAAACGCACACCGTAATATGACTGGATAATTCTTACCGATCTGCCATCTCGGCTCTCGCCTCTAGCGGTAACCCTGAAACCTTTTACTTCTGCGCCTTGACTAGTGTATTCCTGCTGCATGTTTAAAAACCCCGAACTGCCGGACTCTGTTTTATCGGAAATATTTTTATTAACTAACTCAATCATGTACTTGCCTGCTGGCACATTGGTGCTAGTAGCCGTAGTAGCCACCACATGCTGAGTAGCTGAACTCCAGTTTGCGTGGCCAAACATCGCCGTTTTATAAGGAGCCATGCCTGTATTGTATAGGCCACCAGTACCGTTATCGTTAAAATCACCGGTAGTGACTATAGTATCCAGATACTCCTCAGCATCGGCCAGAGCCGCCTCTGCTGCCTGAAACGCCAAATAGCTTTCGCGCACTGAACCCGTCATTTTTTCTTGTAATAAAATACCCCGGGAGCTAGATAGTGCCGCTGCCGTCATTACCAACATGATAATAAGGCTAATAATTAACACCGCCCCTCGCTGCGTTGTTTGCATTGCAGGGGGTTGTCTTAAATGCGTTTGATAAATCTTTTTCATTACACAGGCTCTCTTTAACTTTTAACCATCCATACGGTTACGAATATTAGCCACGGCCGTATACACTTTTCGCAACTTGCCATCTGCCGCTATGGTGGCGCCATTAAATTCGACCGTGCCATTGGGGTTAATCGAACTGTCGGCGCTGGCCACCAGCAATAAAACACGTATAGCGATAACATTGTCCATATCCGCTACCGTTGCCGCGGTGCGGTAAAAATCGACTACCTTATCGCCAGTAGTATCCTCACCATAAAGAATTTGCATATCCTCTACATCACTGACCATTTCTTGCGGCGTATCGTCATTAGTCGCTACAAATAATGATGTGGTACCACTAACGCCAGTGGATAAAAAATAGGTTTTTTGCTGTGGCAAAATAATGCCTGCATCACCTTGATATTTTTTTGATAACTTGCCGTTCGCATTACCCACCACCGTGACCACACCGGTATTGTGAACAACGGTGCCTGAATTATTGGGGTTAGCATTCGATATTTCAAAAATATCCCCGCCTGCACAATCAGACACCATGATAATGTCACCCCTAGCTAAGCCATTATCTTTATTTATATGCAAGGCGTTGGAATGATAGGGGGGCACTAAATGTATGCTGGTGCCACCCGAGGCCCCCGAAAGCTTTAACACATCGGTATCAACCTTAGCATTAACCCCATTTACGGTATGGCTGGCGGCTACATTATCCCAGCCGCGCACCCCACCCTTAGTCAAACTATCCACCACATCCTTGGCCTGTGAATTATAATTAGCATGGCTTTGATCTAAATTGTTGGTAAAGTTTGAAGAGTTATCTGCCTGGCAGCCCCAGTAATCGGCCATACGTATATCTTTAGCTAATAACTCCATCGCAAAACGACCACTTTCTTGCACCCTGGCAAAAGCACGCTGCATATTATTAGACTGGGTATTACTGATAAAAATTTGACTAACACCCAGCATTAAAAATGCCCCCAGCGCCAGGCCTATCATCAGTTCTATTAAACTAAAGCCCCGTAATTTATTTTGATATTTTATCAAGCTCACTGTTAACCCCTTTGCCTACATACGCACAACTAGTGATATGGAATCTGTGGCACCACCGGTACCCTGCCCCTCTGATTGTGACCAGCGCACATTAATAGTAAACGCCCCCGCAACTAAGGGGCTAGCATCTATACTGCCTTCACCGTTGGGCAGGCTGTCATCTAAATTTTGTTTCCACTCGGCCAAATCATGTTGAAACATAGTGGCCGCACCTAAAGAACCGGGAGAGGAATAACTAGAGGCATAACTAATATTATTGTAGTGGCCGGCATCTACGCCTAGCGGGTTAGCCCGCATACGCTCGCTCATTTCATAGGCTAGTAACGTGGCCTGGTAGCGAAACTGGGCATTATTGCCATTTTTTAAGGCGTTATATTGCAAGCCCACTAAACCTAAGATACCGATGGCTAACACTATCATAGTGATTAGCACCTCCATCATGGCGATACCTGATTGCCGTCTAGCTTTATATATTTTTGTATTCACCAATAAGCACCTTTATCTTTATAAACAAGCGGTTGTTTGCACATTCATAATGCCTGAAACCAGCATAGTAATGACTCGCCCTGTTTCACCTGCCCGGTCATCACAAATGGTGATCACTTCGTCATTTGTCATCTGGCCAGCACCGGCATCATCCTTGGTCATGCCGCTAGGTTTAAAAGCTATGGCGGTTCTGTCGTCATCACTATCAAAGGTCATACTGGCATGTGCTGCTGGTAATACTCGCAAAGTAGTACCACCACTAGTGACGGTCATACCACCACCCCACTCGTTATTACCAGCGGCATTATTCGCCGTTACTACAACCTCGGCCCCTAGTTTAGCGGCCTCGGCACGAGCGTAGCTGAACACACCGACTAAATTGTGGGTGTCGGATTTAATGCGGTTGTTTTTAATCAGGGTATTCATAGACGGTACCCCCATAGTCATAATAATGGCCAGAATAGCAATGGTGATCATTAGCTCTATCAGGGTGAAGCCCTTTACTCGCCTTACACTGGCACAAAATTGATTGTTATAGCTTTTAAACAAATGAACGCCCTCAATAATGACCTACAAATAATTGGTCTTGTCGCAGGCCTTACTAATAGACCCACTGCATTAAAATGGTGTGCAGGATACTTTTTAGCTTAAAAATACGCTAAGCCAAAGTTTTAATAGACTAAAGTAGCAATATGACGATGAATGGCATCGGCAGGCATACAGCCCCAGCCATTTAAGGTGTATCGGTAGTTTGTGGCTTTGCTGTTGATACGGGCGATGAACTTGCAGCGCGAAAAGGCTGGCTTAGCATAGCAGGCAGCCATACTTCAGTGGCACCGTTAAAGCCCTTAACACCAACCACCTCTGCATCCACGCCCAGCGCGGGCTCAGGCGTATAGGTATTAAATAATTTATCCCAACACACAAAGATGGTCGAATAATTACTATTACCCTCTTTATAGTCTATGGAGTGATGCACACGGTGCTTATCGGGGGTAATGAGCAAACGGCTCAACAGGGATTCTATAGGTGCGGGGATTTTAATATTGGCGTGAGTAAAAAGGTCGTAGCAACTAACAACGGCTATATACGTTAAAATCAGCTCAGGGCTAGTGCCTAACAAGTAATAAAAAGCAATGCTAAGGCCGTTATCTACCAACATTGCAGCAGGGTGGGCGCGAAAGCTGGTAAAGACGTCTATATCTAAGTCACTGTGATGCACCCGGTGCAAACGCCACAACATAGGCACGGCATGAAACAGGCGATGCTTGATATAAGCCCAGAAATCTAAGGCTAAAAATCCAATAATAAATAAGCTGATATCATCCAGTGGCAGCCAGTTAAGCAGCCCCCAAGGTTGTACAGCCAAATACCAATCACTGACAACAAAGGCACCCACTGCCAGCCAACGGTAGATAAAGCTATTTAATAAGAAAAGTAAGAAGTGGTTAAACCATCTTAGCCACGTAGGCTGCAGCAGTACTCTGCGAGGGGAGATAGTTTCCCAAAAAACAAAGGCGACAATCGTGAAGTAAAAGGCAATTTCAGCAATATCTACGTCCATAAACCCACTACTAGCAAACTGCGCCTTTGTTATTGGTAGATCAATGTAAAACTATTTACGCTTATTGCGATGCAATAAAGCCATAACTGCAATCGCGCCAGTTAGTAACGCAAAAGTGCCTGGCTCAGATACAGGAACTACGCTACCAGCAAAAGCTGTGTTAGCCATTGTAACTACCGCTAGAACCATACCGCTTTTTAATAAAGTGTTTTTCATTGATGACCTCTGTTTTGGTTAGCTATCTAAAAGATTGAGCCCTTACTAGTGCAAAAGGCAAGCCAACAAAAATAAGCCATTGAAAAACCTAGTTTTTTTAAATTTATAATTATAACGCCAAGCATTGCTGTCAATTTAATCGACAGCGTGCAAACGCAGCTCTTTGGGTAATGAGAAGGTGATATTTTCCTCCACCCCAGCCATCTCTACAGGCCTTTGCGCCCCCAAGTCACAAAGATGGTCTATTACCTGCTGTATCAAAACATCCGGGGCAGAGGCACCGGCAGTAATACCTATAGTTTTTTTATTAGCTAGCCAGCTGGCATCTATATCACTGGCTGTGTCTATCAAATAGGACTCCGTGCCCATGCGCTGGGCCAGCTCGCGCAGGCGGTTGGAGTTAGAGCTATTGGGTGAGCCCACTACCAGCATCAGGTCGCACTCAGCGGCCAGCTGTTTTACTGCATCTTGGCGGTTCTGGGTGGCGTAGCAAATATCGTCTTTGCGGGGGCCGGCGATATTGGGGAATTTTTGCCGCAAGGCATCGATCACTTGAGCGGTATCATCCATAGATAGAGTGGTTTGGGTAACATAGGACAGTGCATCGGCATTGCGTACCTGCAACTGCTGCACCTGCTCTACGTCTTCCACTAAGTATATGTCACCCCCTTTAGAGTGATCATATTGGCCCATGGTGCCTTCTACCTCGGGGTGGCCTTTGTGACCTATCAATACACATTCGTGGCCATCGCGTGAGAATTTAGCCACTTCCATATGTACCTTGGTCACCAAGGGACAGGTGGCATCAAATACCCGTAGGCCACGCTGGCGTGCCTCTTCCTGCACCTTTAGCGAGACCCCGTGGGCGCTAAAAATCACGATAGTATCGTCGGGCACTTCGTGCAGCTCGTCTACGAATATCGCACCGCGGTTGCGCAGGTCATCCACTACAAATTTGTTATGCACTACTTCATGGCGCACATAAATGGGTGCGCCAAAAATAGATAGCGCACGATTGACTATTTCTATAGCCCTATCAACACCGGCACAAAAGCCGCGTGGGTTAGCTAGTTTTATGTGTATGGGGCTAGAAGTATTCATGGCTAATCTCAGGCGGCGTCTACCGCAATAATTTCTACATCAAACACAATATTTTCACCGGCTAAAGGATGGTTGAAATCAACAATCACCACCTCATCATCCACTGATTTAATCACGCCGGGCAGTTCTGACTGGCTGGCATCAGCAAAAGAAATCACCAAGCCTGCCTGCAAATCCATATCGTCAGCAAAGGTATCGCGCTTAAAGCTTTGTATATTATTGGGGTTGGGCTGACCAAAGGCGTCTTCGGGTAAAACAGTAAAGCTGGCCTTTTCGGCCGCGGTTAAACCAAATAGTTTTTTCTCAAAACCGGGCAGCAAGCTACCATCACCAATAACAAAACTGGCGGGATCTTTTTCGAAGTTGCTGTCTATGATGTCACCGTTTTCAAACTTAAGTTCAAAATGTAGGGTAACGCGGGTTTCTGGGCCTATTAATGTAGTCATGTCGCTCTTCTATATTTCTGTATGCCATTCAAACATAGGTTTGAAAATTATTAATTACCCAAGCCAACCTTTTATTTCGCTCTGCTGAGCGAGTTCATTTTCTTTGCTTGTGCACAAATTGCACTGCAATTTGGACGCCTGCTTATTAAAGGCGCCCTCCGGGTGAAAAAATGCCAAAAGCAGTTTTTCATCAAAGAAAACAGAACCAAAAGAAAGCACACTCCTAGTACGTCGGCCACTTTGTGGCTGCCCTGCGCTACTCCCAAGGAGAAACTGGGTGCTCGTAGTCAGTAAAACTTAATCTTTGTTGCCCTTATGGTGCTCTGGATGAACAATCATATCCAAAATCATCAGTATCGCGCCTATGGTGATAGCAGAGTCGGCAATATTAAATGCGGGAAAATAACTGTCTTGCCAGTGCACGGATATAAAATCAACCACATGTCCCAGCATCACTCTGTCCCATAAATTTCCTATGGCACCGCCTAAAATAAAAGTTAAGGCCACGGCTAACATTTTCTCTTGGGGTTTTAATTTATAAACCCACACCACTAAGGCAACACTCACCACCGTCGAAATCGCAGTAAAAAACCAGCGCTGCCAACCACCGGCATCACTCAAAAAACTAAAAGCAGCGCCCTGGTTATATTGCAGCATTAAATTAAATACCGGCAGTATCTCCACGGGGTTACCGTACTGCAATTGGCTATCGGCTAGGGCCTTGGTCCATTGATCCAGCAGCACCAGCACCACAGCCAACAACATATAACAGGCAAAGCGTACAGTATGTGTCATCACAGTATTAAGCGTATAAACGCTTTTCGCCCTCGCCATCAACATTGTCAACGCAGCGGCCACATAATAAAGGATGAACCTCAGAACTACCTACATCCTCGCGGTGATGCCAACAGCGATCACACTTATCAAAAGCGCTGGCGCTTACCTTAATATCCAAACCTTCCAGCTCGGTGCTGGTCGCATCGCTAGATTCTGATAGCGGTTTGAGAGTGGCGGTAGAAGTCATCAATACAAAACGCAATTCATCGCCTAAAGCGCTGAGCTTTTCGGCCAAGCTGCCATCGCAGTACAAGGTGATATCGGCCGCCAAGGAAGCACCTACTATGCCCTCTTTACGAGCCGCTTCCAGCTGCTTATTGACTGCCGTTTTCACTGCCATCAGCTCGCGCCAGTAACCGCGCCCCATTTCGGCAGCATCGGCCATTTTGGGTAATTCCGGCCACTCGCTAATAAATACAAACTCTTCCCGCTCACCGGGGATATGGGCCCATAGCTCATCGGCGGTAAAGCTCAGTATAGGCGCTATCCAACGGGTAAAGGCTTCTATGATGTAATGCATAGCTGTTTGCGCCGAACGGCGCGCCAAGCTGTCAGCCTGAGTGGTGTACTGTCTGTCTTTAATCACATCCAAGTAAAAACCACCCAACTCATTAACACAGAAGTTATGCAGCTTTTGATACACCACATGGAATTGGTAACTGTCATAGGCAGCGATAATTTCTTCTTGCAAACAAGCAGCCGCATCTATTGCCCAGCGATCCAATACTAATAATTGATCCACTTCTACCTGGTGTTGCGCAGGTTCAAAGCCTTCCAAGTTAGATAATAAAAAGCGTGCAGTGTTGCGTATGCGTCTATAGGAGTCGGCGGTGCGATTAAAAATCTCATCACTCACCGTCATCTCATTGCGGTAATCCGCCGCCGCTACCCACAGCCGTAATATATCGGCCCCTAGGCTGTTCATCACGGTTTGCGGCGCCACCACATTGCCCACTGACTTGGACATTTTGCGGCCTTCGGCATCCACAGTAAAACCATGGGTTAATACGGCTTTATACGGTGCAACGCCGTTCATAGCTACCGAGGTTAGTAGCGAAGATTGAAACCAACCGCGGTGCTGATCCGAACCCTCTAAATACAAATCGGCAGGGTTAGTTAAGTAATCACGTCTATCGCACACGCTGGCGTGAGTTACCCCAGAGTCAAACCATACATCCAAAGTATCAGTCACTTTTTCGTAGTGCTCGGCCTCATCGCCCAGCAACTCGGCAGGCTCTAAATCAAACCAGGCGTCTATACCTTTTTCTTCCACGCGTTGCGCCACCTCTTCTACTAGGCGCTGCGAATCGGGATGTAGCTCGGCGGTTTCCTTATGGATAAACAAAGCAATAGGCACGCCCCAGGTACGCTGGCGCGACACACACCAATCGGGGCGGCCATCCATCATCGTTTTGATACGGGCCTTGCCCCAGCCGGGTATCCACTCGACGTTTTCAATTTCAGACAGCGCCTGATCCAGCAAACCATTTTGCTGCATATTGACAAACCACTGTGGCGTGGCGCGGAAAATAATCGGCGACTTATGACGCCAGCAATGCGGGTAGCTGTGCTCAAAGGCTACGTAATGCAGTAGCACATTATTTTCACGCAAAACCTCTATCACACTGTCGTTAGCTTTTAACACATGCTGGCCAGCAAACAATTCTGTTTCGGGTAAGTAAACACCGTTAGAACCCACCGGGTTGTACACCGCTATGCCATAGTGCTGACATACATTAAAGTCGTCCACACCGTGGCCGGGAGCGGTATGCACTGCGCCGGTACCGGCCTCAGTAGTTACATGCTCACCTAAAATTAACGGCAATTGCTTATCGTAAAAAGGATGCTGTACTAATTGCTTTTCTAGGGCCTGACCTTTACAGCGGCCAATGATTTCAAAACTTTCTACGCCATAACGCTGCATCACAGTCTCGTGCAGGGCTTCGGCCAATAAGATATTGCGCGGTACGCCCTCTTGCTCAAAGGCAACCAACACATAATCCAGCTCGGCATGCAGGCTTACCGCTAAGGAAGCGGGTAGAGTCCACGGCGTGGTGGTCCATATAGCCACGGCAACGCTAGCGTTAAGCTCAGCTTGCACACCGCAGGCTTGTAAAAATGCTGCTTTGTCCACTGCCTCGTAGGCCACATCTATAGCGGGTGATTGCTTGTCTTTATATTCAACCTCGGCTTCTGCTAACGCCGAGCCACAATCCATACACCAATGCACAGGCTTAAAGCCTTTTTGCAGATGGCCGTTATTGGCGATTTTACCCAGGGCGCGAATAATATCGGCCTCGTTAGTAAAATTCATCGTCAGGTAGGGGTTATCCCACTCGCCCAATACACCCAGACGGATAAAATCTTTCTTTTGCCCTTCCACCTGCTTTTGCGCGTACTCGCGGCATTTTTTGCGAAACACCGAGGCGTCCACCTTAACCCCAGCCTTGCCCACTTTTTTCTCTACGTTTAGCTCTATAGGCAGGCCGTGACAATCCCAGCCCGGCACATAGGGAGCGTCAAAACCGCTTAAGGTTTTGGACTTAACAATAATGTCTTTAATGATTTTATTAACCGCGTGGCCTATGTGTATATTGCCGTTCGCATAAGGAGGGCCATCGTGCAAAATAAACTGTGGTCTACCTGCGCGCGCCTCACGAATTTTTTGGTAGAGGTTTTTCTCTTGCCAGGCTTTTAACATTTGCGGCTCGCGCTGAGCCAAGTTGGCCTTCATGGCAAACTTTGTTTTAGGTAGGTTTAAAGTTTCTTTGTAATCGCTCATGGCGTTAGGGTCACTCGACTTCTGTCTATTAATGCTTAAAAATTTACAGCGTTTAGGCCTTGTTAAAAAAGGCTTGCGCAGCGTCTATATCGCTGTGTATCTGGTTTTTCAAAGCCTCTAGTGAGGCAAATTTTTGCTCGTCACGAATTTTGTGGCGAAAAATCACCTCTATGTTTTGGCCATATAAAGACTCTTTAAAATCTAATATATGGACCTCCAAAATCGCTTTAATCAAATCGCCTACCGTGGGCCTGGTACCTACGTTAGCCACCGCATTTAATCTGCGGCCATCGCGCAAATGCACTTGCGCAGCATAAACGCCGCTCATCGCGGTTTGTATGCGGCGCAATTGCACATTGGCCGTAGGTGAGCCTAAGGTACGGCCCAATTGCTGCCCTAAAATCACTCGGCCGGTAATACTATAGGGCCTACCCAGCAATTGCTCTGCCAGGGCAAAATCTGATGCCTGTAGAGCCGCCCGTATCCGTGAGCTACTAATGCGCTGCTCGTCAGCTACCAGCGTTTTAGTATCGCTGACCTCAAAGCCGGCCCGCTCGCCATACTGCTTTAAAAAATCAAAGTCACCTTCGCGGTTATGGCCAAAATGAGTATCATCGCCCATCACTATGTATTTGGCTGCTAAGCCATCCACAAAGACCTGCTGCACAAAGTCACTGGCGTCCATATCACGGCAATGGGCATCAAAGCGCACCCGCAGCACCCTATCTATACCCAGCTGTTTGAGTGCTAAAAACTTTTCTCTAAAACTCATTAAGCGCGGCGGCGCCTGCCTGGGGGCAAAAAACTCTCTGGGTAAAGGCTCAAACACTACCACCGTAGTCGGCAGGCCCATAGCCTTACCCTTAGCAATTAAGCCTTGCAACACAGCCTGATGACCGAGATGTACGCCATCAAACGCCCCTATCGTGGCCACGCATCCTCTATGTTGAGGGCGCAAGTTATGTATGCCGCGAATTAGCTCCATAAACGGTAGGGGTTAGGCCTTTGCTGGGTAAAATAAACGGCAGATTATATAGCAGCGAATGCCCTACGCATAGGGCGCAGGGCAGCGGTAAGCCACAAGCTTTAAGCGGCAAGCGTTAAGCCTGTACCCTGAAATGCTTAGGGCGTGCGCCCATTAACACTAGGGCGGCAAAGTAAGTGGCGGCGCCGGCAGCACACAGTGGCAATATATTTAGCGCGCGCTGCCACCAGTTCCATGCCAGCCACTGGCTGGTGGCGGGCAATAGGTAATATAGCGCCAGCGCCATCACCACTGCCGCCAAACTAATACGCAATACCGTTGCCAACATACCCACCAAAGGCTGGTACACTCCGGCTTTGCGCAAGCCGCTGTAAAGCAAGGCGACATTAAGAAAGGCGGATAAAGAGGTGGCCAGCGCCAGGCCTACATGGCCTATTTGCCAGTACATATGCAGCGGTACCACAAAGGCTATATTTAAAATCATATTGGCCACCATGGCCTTAATGCCTATGGCCACTGGGGTTTTGGTGTCCTGGCGCGAGTAATAGCCCGGCGCCAGCACCTTAATCATCATAAAAGCCAATAAGCCCAAGCTATAGGCCCGCAGGCTGAGGGTGGCCATACTCACGTCGGCAGGGGTCATTTCGCCGCGCTGAAACAGGGTGATCAAAATAGGCTCAGCCAAAATCACCAAGGCCACGGCCGCTGGCACCGCAATAAGCAACACCATGCGCATGGCCCAATCCATGGTATGGGCAAAGGCGCGGGGCGAGCTATTAGCCTGATGCCTGGACAGCGCCGGCAATATCACCGTGCTAATGGCGATAGCAAACACCCCCAGCGGTAGCTCCACCAAGCGATCAGAGTAATACAGCCAAGACACACTGCCATTAGGTAAAAACGAGGCCAGCACCGTATCCAGCAATAAATTTATCTGGCTGACCGACACCCCAAATATGGCTGGCCCCATTAACAGCAAAATGCGCCTTACCCCTTCGTGCTGCAAATCCCAAGTGGGGCGCGGGGTGAGCTTAAGAGCATGAATAAAAGGGATTTGAAACACAAACTGTATCAGCCCCGCCAGCAGCACCCCCCAAGCCAGGGCAAAGGCGGGCTCCTCAAATAGCGGCGCAGCCATTAGGGCCGAGCCTATTAAGGATAGGTTGAGCAACACCGGGGTAAACGCAGGCACCGCAAAGCGACCATAGCTATTGAGCACCGCCCCGGCAAAACCGGTAAGGGAGATCAGCAGTAAATAGGGAAAGGTGATGCGTATCATCTCGGTGGCCAGCAGGTATTTGGCCTCGGCCTGCATATACCAGCCCGGCGCAAACAGCGCCCCCAATAGCGGTGCCGCCATCACCGCCAACAGGGTAAACAGCAGCAAGATGCCCCCCAAGGCCCCAGCCACTCTATCCAGCAAGGCTCTGACCTCGGCATGGCTACGCTGGCTGCGGTACTCGGATAACACCGGTACAAAGGCCTGAGCAAAGGCTCCTTCGGCAAACAGGCGGCGCATAAAATTGGGGATTTTAAAGGCCACAAAAAAAGCATCGGCAGCGGCACTAGCGCCCACAAAATTGGCTATGACCACATCCCTGGCCAAACCCAGCACCCGCGACAGCATGGTCATAGCACCCACTACCGCACTGGATTTTAATAAGCCCGCTGCTTTTGTCGGCGCTGCCTTAGCAGCGTTGGCATTTGGTTGAGACAAGTAAGACTCCGGTGTAGCAACTAGGGCTTATTATAGGTATAGCGGCATTGTAGAAAGTTTTGCTCATAGAGTACAAACAAAGCTGGCAACATTTGCCTGCCCGCCTGGAAGAGCAGCGCACAGTTTGTATACTAAGTAGACACTACTACCAGTAACATGATTATGAAACTACGGGGATTACTGCTAGCCATATTACTAAGCCTATTACTGAGTAGCTGTGCCAGACTGCAAGACTTCAACATCAAACCACTACCTGACTTTGCCAGCATTAATGGCCCCATCAGTGCGCAGCAAGCTAGCCAACACATAACAGATAGCAGCTTTCGCACACTGTCACCTGAAGCCCTCGCTTATTTTAAAAAATACTTATTCGACCATATGCCCCAACGGCAAACAGCCATACAGCTGCGCAACCTCATCCACAGCCCCGCCTTTCTTAATTTTGAATACGCCGAAGATAAAACCTACAGCGCCCAGCAAGCCTATGCTAAGGCGCAAGGTAATTGCATAGCCTACAGCCATTTGTATATTAGTTTAGCCCGGCAGCTAGGCTTAAAAGCGCAATACCAATTAATAGAAAGCGACCCCACCCTAGTACTAAGAGATAAAAAAATATCCCTGTTTATACATCTTAATGTTGTGGTGAAACTAAACAGCAACAACAGCTTTACCGCCGACACAGTGCCTGAGCAACAGCATTTAATTAAACGAGGGCAGATGATTAGCGACAACAGTGCCGATGCCCTGCACTATAACAATCTGGCGATAGACGCCATGTTTGATAATAACTATCTGGCCAGTTATCGCTATTTAGCTAAAGCCATAAGCCTAGACCCGCAGCTGTCATTACTGTGGAGCAATGTAGGTGCACTATTTAGAAAAAACCAGCAGTTGCAGGCTGCAGAGCTCAGCCTACACAATGCGCTAGCCCTAGACCCACAAGCCTACCCCGCACTAAACAACTTAGCCGTGCTCTATCAGCAACAAAACAACAGCGTTAAAACTCAGTATTATCTTAATAAAATTAAAACCTATCGCGCCAGAAACCCCTATCACCATTACAATCTAAGCCTGCTAGCCATTAGCGATAAAAATTACTCGCTGGCGCTTAGATCTATAAAAAAAGCCATAGGCTTAAAAGCGGATGAAGCAGGGTTTTATTATCAACAAAGTTTAATTTACCAACAGCTACAACAATTAAACCAAAGCCGCACAGCCTTGCTACTAGCTATAGCCAACAGCCAGGATAAAAAGTCCCTGCGCAGTTATCAAAAACAATTACGGGTTTTAGACCAGCAAATCAAGCTACAAAACAATAACTAGATCTACTGCTTTATTTAGCTATACATCAGCGGACGGCAATACCCTAGCTAGCTTATCCAGTAAGGGTTGTAACTGCGCTTCATAGTGCCGCCATTTTTGTACCGAGCCGGTATGTATAGGCTGACGCACCTGCGCCGCACTGGCAGTCATGCTGGCACTGGGGTTGTGATGGAAATTCAAACACTGTGGCTGCCATTGCAGGCCACAGTAATCAATTAAAGCTTTGCTTTGTTGTTCGGGGTTATGCACTAAGTCTTCATAACTCAAATCATAAATCTGGCCGGGAAATACTTTATGCCAATGCTGCATCAGGCGATGATAAGCTAAGTAATAATCCCCCAAATCATTTAAGTCATAAGAAAAAGGGTAAGCTTGGGCAAATAGGGTTTTATAAATGGCGTAACAGGCGTCCATAGGGTGGCGGGTTAAATGGATAATTTTCGCATTGGGCAAGGCCATTTTAATCAACCCCAGGTATAAATAATTTAACGGCAGTTTATCGATAAAATGCGCATGCTGGCCGGTCATAGGCCTAGTGCTGTCTATATAAGATTGCCCCAATGCGGCAAAGTCCAGCTCGGTAGATTTTTCGATTAGCGCTAATTTACTTAACTGCTGGCCGGGAAACTGCGCCATCACCTGCTTAATCATTTGCGAAGCAAAGTTTTGCAGCTCACCGGCAGAGCGCACCTCGCTGTGGCTGTCGACTATGCGCTCGGCCAAAGTGGTGCCGGTACGCGGTAGGCCAATAATAAAAATAGGTTCTGCAGAATCACAGCTGGCTCTGGTTTGTTGCACTAGCTCGGCGCTAAACGTGGCAATGATTTTATCCATCGCCTCCACATCACTGCTTACCTGATAGCTCATATGTTGGCGGCGTAAATCAGCACCGCGTTTTAAATAACTAAAGGACTGCTCATAGCGCGCTACATCTTCACACTCTTTGGCCAAGGCATAACAGATACGGCTCTCTTCGCGCCATTCGGCAATACCCTGCGCCAGCAGGCCTGCCATTTCGCTAATGTGATTAGCGTCCGGCGTTTGTTTGCGTAATTGCGAGCGGTTGGCATAGGCCTCGTAATCCTGCGGATTTTTAGCAATCACGGCATCATAAATAGCCTCGGCCTTATCAAACTGGCCATTGCCGCGATAAGCTGTAGCCAAATTAAATTGAAAATGTAAGGAGTCAGGCGCTGCCGCTACGGCCTGTTCATACCAGTACTGAGCCCGCTCCAGATTACCGCAATGGGTGTACACCGTCGCCAGTGCATCCCACACCGCAGGGTCGGCTTCAGTTTGCAGTTTAGGATCATTTTCTATGGCCGCGGCCTCCGCCAAGGCCTCGGTAATTTGCACATTCTGCTGTAATGCTGCGGCTAATTGCACACGGTAGGCAATGTTATTGGGGCTGTAATGCAAAGCCTGCTGAGCAAACTCTATGGCTTTAGCCGCCTGATGCAGCTTAATCGCCACCACACTATACAAATGCCAAAAACTGGCCTGCTGGGGAAATTGTGTTAGCAACTGCTGTAGATTCGCTGCCGCTTCGCGAAACATACCTTTATTTATTTGTGCTAATAAGGGCTGAATAGATGGGGGGGTGGCCATATGAATACGTCTTTTATTTATAGTCGGCCTATTATATTCAGCATTATGTTTGCCTGGCTACACTTGAATCAGCCGCTATAGTTTGAGTAACACAGACTTAATAACGATAAATTTTAAGGTCACGCTTTATGCCTATCATCAGTAACTGCCGCCCAAAAATCCTAAGCATCTGTTTTAGCTGCTTATTAAGCAGCTATGCAGGGGCCGACAGCATAGCCTTGGTGGCCGCCAGAATCATAGATGGCGTTAGTGCTAAACCCTTGCCAGCCACTACCGTGGTGGTTGAAAACGATAAAATCACCGCCATAGGCCAGCGCGATATTATCCCCGAACATGCCACGGTTATAGACCTGGGCGATGCCACCCTGCTGCCGGGCTTTATCGATAGCCACACCCACCCCTTTATCCACGGCGAGGATTACCAAGCCACCGCCCTGCAACACAGCTCGGCTTATAAAAGCCTGCGCGCGCTGGCCTCGGTGCAAAAACTGTTAACCGCAGGCTGGACCTCTATGCGTATTATGGGCGATGCCGACACCGCCTATGGCCCGGTAGATTTAAAGCATGCTATTAACCAAGGCCTGTTTGTAGGGCCGCGCTTATCGGTGGCCCCACACTATTTATCCATTACCGGCGGCGGTGGCGATGTTAATTATTACTCCCACGAACAGGCAATTATCCCCGATGGTTTAATCGTCGATGGCCCCGAGGAGATACGCAAAGCCATAAGGCAGGAGGCCAAATACGGTGCCGACTGGATTAAGGTGTTAGTCACCGGCGCCTTTCACGCCGCGGGCAATAATCCCAAAAACGTACACTTTAGCCCCGAAGAAATCGCCGCCCTCATGGCCGAAGCCAATCGCCAAGGCTTGCCGGTAGCCGCTCATGCTCACGCCACTGAGGGCATAAAGCAAGCCATAAAAGCCGGTGCACGCTCCATAGAGCACGGCACCTATTTGGACGACGAAGCCATAACATTAATGAAAAAGCATGGCACTTTTTTTGTGCCAACGATTTATGTGGGGGATTATTTTTACGAAGAGGAAAAAACCCTTAAAGCCCAAGCGGTTAATGATGAATATTACGATAACTACCGCGCCATCTTTTTAAAAATGATAGGCAAGGCCCATAAGGCCGGCGTTAAAATCGCTGTAGGTGTGGATTTGGGCGATAAAAAATACCCCGCCCATGTTTATGTGCGGGAAATGGCCGCACTGGTAGAGGCGGGCCTCAGCCCCATGGCAGCCATACAAGCGGGCACCCGCGTAGGGGCCGAGCTATTAGGCTGGGAGGATACCGTGGGCAGCTTAGAGCAAGGTAAACTAGCCGACATAGTCGCCGTAGCCGGTAACCCCTTAGACAATATGCAGCAATTGGAACAGGTGAAACTGGTAATGCTCAACGGCCAACTTGTGCTGCAACCTTAACCCCCCTTATTTAATCCACATACGCTTAAACACATTATCTTTGCGTATAAACTGATGATAGGCCGCCGCTAATACATGCAGGCCTATTAAAAAATAACCGACCTTACCGGCCAGCTCATGCCATTCTTCCAGCTGGTGAGCCAGGTCTTTATTTTCGGCCATCAACGCGGGCAAGCCAAAGGGTATGGCCTTGGCCTCGCCACTTAAAATCAACCAACCGCTTAAAGGCATGGCTAGCATCAACACATAAAGCAAAACATGGGTGAGGTAGGACATCGCTTTTTGCCAAGCGGGTAAAGCCGGTTGCACCGCGGGGTAGCGTTGATTAAAACGCAATACTAAACGCAGCCATACCGCCGCAAACACACTCAAGCCCAACATAAAGTGCCAGGCCTTAAAGGCATTGCGCAAGTCGGTGCCCTTCTCAAAAAACACCCGCATTTCTATACTGGCATAAACGGCCACTAATAATAAAAACATTATCCAATGCAGGTATCGCAAGGCCATATTATAAGACTGGGGGGCGGTTTTTGAATTCACGGCAACTCTCTAATGATTAATTTAATAAGACCTATAACACCCATATTATGCCTCAGTTCCCTTAACGCAAACTTAAGGCTGCAATAAAACAGCGGCTAAAGCGTGGTAACGGGCACCACTGCTGTTTAGTTTACTTTCAAACAATACCACTTCATCCATCTCGGTATTCAGTTTCCCCAATACACATTGAAACTTTTTAGCCTGCTGTTGCCGTCCGGCTCTGGCCAAAGATATATGCGGGCGAAAACGGCGGCTATCCACGCTAAAACCATGTTGTCTTAATTGATTAACCAAGGTCTGCTGTAATTTTTGCAATTGGCTATTGGCTGCCACAGTGGCAACCAGCAGGCGCGGTTTGTGTAATGAGGGGAACCACTGAATATCGTCAATGCTAAGGCTTTCGGGCTGATACTGGCTGACCACGCTGGCCATAATACTTTCCAACTTAGGCAACTGTTGGCTGTGTATATCCCCCAAAAATGCTAGGGTAATATGATAGTTTTCGGCTGGCACCCAGCGCAGCGCCTCGCGGTTAAGTTGCAGCGCTAGGCTTTGGGCGTGCAGGCTGAGCTGACGCTCCAGAGTTTCAGAAATGGATAAGGCAATAAAAGCCCGTATCACCGCCACTGTTCCTGTACTTGGGTTTTATTCATCATTAACCACTGCAGGGCGATGATGCTATGGGCATTATTAATGTCGCCGCGCTGTAATTTTTGCCAGGCCTGTGCCACAGGTATCACCTGCACTCGTATGTCTTCCGCCTCATCGGCTAAGCCGTGTATGCCGCCCACCGCCGACAAATCACTGCGGCCGCAATACAAATGAAAAAACTCGCAGCTGCCACCGGGGCTGGAAAAATACTGGTATATGGGCAGCATATCGCTAATCAGCGCCCCAGCCTCTTCCTCGGCTTCGCGCTGGGCGACCAGCTCTGGCGACTCGTCTTTATCAATTAAGCCCGCCACTAACTCCAGCAACCATGGCGAAGCACTCTTGGGCCCCGAGCCTTGATGACCATATGCGCCTACTCGAAACTGCTCGACTAAAGCAACCGCATCTAAAGCCGGATCGTAGAGTAATACCCCTACCGCATCGTGGCGTACAAACAGTTCGCGCTTAATGGCCTGGCTCCAGCCCCCTTCGTATAAGCGATGCTTAAGGGTAAGGCTGCGCACTTCAAAAAAGCCTTTATAAACGCTGCTATGGTCGATTAACTCTACGTCCTCAGCGCCAAATTGCGGTGTTTGCTCAGCCATTAAAATCGGCGCTCGGTATACCAGTGTACTGCGCGCGACTCTTTATCCACCAAGTCCACCACATCCAATACCAAGGCAAACAGCGCCATACGCACTAACACGCCGTTATCGGTTTGCCTGAATATGGCGAGGTTGGGGTTGTTGTTTAAGTCATTATCCAACTCGTTGGCATCGGCGCGGGAGTCGCGCGGCAGGGGATGCATAATGACGGTGTTGGGTTCACAGAAGCGGGTATAAATAGCCTGATTTAAGCGATAGCGGCCGCGGTATAAATCAGCCTCTTCTTTACTGGCAAAGCGCTCTTCCTGAATGCGGGTGGAGTAGGCGATATCGACATGGCCTATGCTGTCTTCCATCACATCGGACTCATGTACGGTGAGGCCAGCACTGCGCATTTTTTCGACTATCTCGCCCGGCATAGCCAGTTCCTGCGGTGAAATTAGCGTCACTGTAACATTGCGGTACAGGCATAATAATTTACACAGCGAGTGCACGGTACGGCCGTGCTTTAAGTCGCCTATTAGGGCGATGCGCAAACCATCTATATCGTTGCGGCCATTGTCTTGCAGCTCTTTGCGTATGGTATAGAGGTCTAATAAAGCTTGGGTGGGGTGCTCGTTGGCACCATCACCGCCGTTAATCACCGGCACCCGGCTGGCTTCGGCAAATTCGGCTACCGAGCCTACATCGGGGTGGCGCATGGTAATCACATCGCTATAGCCGCTTAACACCCTAGCGGTGTCATACAAGGACTCGCCCTTGGCTATGGCCGATGAAGCAAAGCCTATGGTTTCACGTACCTCACCCCCCAATAGGTTAAAGGCACTGCCAAAGCTAACCCGGGTACGGGTGCTGGGCTCAAAAAACATACTGCCTAAAATTGCGCCGTCCAATACCTTGGTCATGCGCTGGCGATGGGCATAGGGGCGCATTTTATCGGCTACGGTAAACACCCGCTCTATGTCGGCACGTTCGAAGGGCTCTATGGAAATAATATGACTGCCGGGAAATTTCAACGTAAGCTCCTCGCTGGTAGTTAGCCCGCGCACACTAAGAGCTTGTGGCTGATTTAGCGGCTGGCTTTAAATGATATTTTGCTGCTGCATTCTAGCGGTTTTAGGGCGGTACAGCACCTTAGTTTTTGGCCATATTTTAGCTATAGTGTTCAGCAAGCCAAAATAAATAAGCACAGGAAACCATGTGAGCAAACCACAACCTTCGGCCTCAGCACTTTATAAATACTGCGACATAGTCACAGCACTGAAAATTATTAACAGCCAATCACTGCGCTGGAGCGCCCCCCACCTCTACAACAACCCCTACGAGCTCAACTATTTAAGTGATACTGACTTTACCGCTCAGCAACTACTACAAGGCCTATGCCAAGAGGCCTTAGCAGTACTATTTGGTGAAGCCGAGGCCACCGGCAATAATAAGCTGGTGAGTACCATTACCCGCTGGCAACACGATAGCCGCTTTATTTCTGAGCAAGAGGCCGAGCCAGTCTTAAAACAATTGCTATTACCCATGGCGCAGCAGCATCAGGCTACCGTTAATGAGTACTTACAGCAGTGGCGTGCATTTGCCCAAAATATACGCATATGCTGTTTTGCCAGCAGCCCCGATAACGCCAAAAATTGGCAGCGCTACGCCGATAACCATCAGGGTATAGTGCTGCAATTTGATAACCAAGAACCCAGCCTTAGCCCCTATCACGCGGTTAATTATGGCCAGCGCCCCATCGCAGCCACCAGCTTGCAGCAGCAAGTTGATATCGCCTTTGGTAGGCGTGCTGCCCCCCAGCCCGAGCAACTACACCAGCTATTGCTACACAAACCTTGGTTTGATGAGGACGAGCAAGAGCTGCGCTGCTTTGACAGCGAGGCGACTACAGCCGACAGCGATGATCAACTGTGGTACAAGGCCAAACCCTTCCAGCCTCAATCTTTGACTAACATTTACCTAGGTATAAACATAGACAGCAGCGATAAAAAGCATTTGCAAAAATTGGTAGCAAAGGCTTACCCACAGTGTAGGATTTACCAATCAGAATTAGTCAGCAACAGCTATAATCTGAGCTTTACCGCTATTTAGTTAGTGTTATTCACAACCCAAGGATTACAACATGAGCACAGTGACTATCAACCACCCCCACCAACTCGATGCCGACACCTTAAAAACCAAAATCGAAAGCCTAACCGGCGAGATCAAACAACGCTATGGCGTAACCGCTAACTGGAACAGCGACAGCCAAGCCGATATCAGCGCCCCCGGTGTTACCGGCAGCATAGATGTCAGCGATAACAATATAGCTATCACCATAGAGCTCAACATGATGCTGTCTATGATGGCCGGTAAAATCGAAGAAGATATCACCAAATATTTAGCGAAAAACTTTGCTTAAATAGCACTTTACCAACGCGCGCATTAGCCTGTAGCATGGGGTTAATGCGCTGCAAAAGCGCTACTACAAAAGCCAAAACTTGCAAGGATGCCAGCCACGCTATGAAACTCCTCCCCGCCTTGGTTAAATTTTCCCCCCTTATTTTTTTGCTTGCTGTTAATAGCTACGCACAGGTTTATAAATGGGTAGATGAGCAGGGCAATGTACACTATTCCGATAGCAAACCCGCGCAACAAAACGTAGAAGAGAAACACTTCCCCACTGGGCAAAGCAGCATAGACCCAGAGTTAGAAAGTTATAGGCAGGCGATAAAAAAGAATGAGCTAGCGCGACAACGCCAGCGTGCTTACCAGCAGCAACAACAGGCAGAGACCAAAGAGAAAGCAAAAAAAAGAAAACGTTATTGTGACAACCTCAAAGCCAAACAACATATCGACAATAGGGTCAGTATGTGGCGCACCCAAAACCCCGACGGCACGGTGACTGCCTGGACCGGCGAGCAGCGTAAACAATACACCCAAGCCTTGCAGGATAATTACAATAAACACTGCCGCTAATTCCCCCAATTGAGCCGTCCCCCCCCAATTATAAATTGTCGATTTATTTTACGCCCAAATGATTCAACTCAAGAAAAAACACTAAAAACCCTTTTAAAAACAAATACATACAAAAAAGGCGCAGTAATTGCATTCAACACAATGTAATTATTAACTTCTCAATTAGGGATATTGGACCATGCTAAATAAAATCAAAAAAACTGCCGGCCTTGTTGCCGCTTTAGCCTTAACCTCAGCCGCTCACTCACACATAGTAGAAGTAACTATGGAAGACAACGGCGACTCTACCTACACATTTGCAGGCGGCTCGTATCACACAGCCACTAACAGCGAGAATGCCGGTTTTCTAATTAACGGTATCGCGCTAGCCTACGACAGTGTTTACAGCATCGGCAACGCCGCATGGGAAGCTAAAGTCGCAGCAGCAGACGACAGTGTACAATGGAGTAACAGCACTATTTACTCAGCGATAGAGGCTACCGTTTCTTGGAGCGATTTGGTTTCTACGTTTGGTGTGATGGCTAATACCGCTTTCTCTATTAACGTATATTCTAATGGCGCAGCTTACGCACCCTGGAGCAACAACAACGGCTCATTTACCACCAGCGGTTACAGTGTTTCTGAGCCCGGTACTATAGCCCTATTAAGCTTAGGTCTTGCTGGTTTAGGTTTTGTGCGCAGAAATAAGCGCGCCGCCTAAACACTAAGGAAACCGCCCTTTTATTCTAGACGTTTAAATTAAAACGGCCCCTACTGCAATCAGTAGGGGCCGTTTTTTTGCTCTAGCATTCAAGTAATGACTTGTCGCTAAGCATTAATCAGACCTGAACTATCGACTAGTTGCAACTTTTGATAACGCTGCATTTTTTTTATCTCGGCCTCACGCTTACTCGCGGTACTGCGATCCACACAAGCTTCTTGATAAACCACCTTAAGCGCCGCATCACTGCGAAAAAACTTTGCGCCCTTATTAGCGCCCAACTCCCCTCTGTGCTCTTTAA
This sequence comes from Dasania sp. GY-MA-18, assembly GCF_024734385.1. GTDB lineage: Bacteria > Pseudomonadota > Gammaproteobacteria > Pseudomonadales > Dasaniaceae > Dasania > Dasania phycosphaerae. Next base: position 51,875 of record NZ_JANHAP010000010.1, read on the forward strand.
AACGGCGCGCCACATCAGTGCTAATCCCAGTGTACAACTTGCCCGATTGGGTTTTGATCATATACACCCACCACTGCGATTTGGCCATTAGGCCAGCAGCTCGTCGCTGTATTCCAGCAGACGCTCCAGTATTACGCGTTGGGCATCACTGGTGTTTTCATCGGCCAGTAAGGTTTCAACCTCTAGCATAAAATCGTCCATGACTATGCTGGCTCCCGCCTCGGGATCGGTTAGGCGCTGAAAGCGAAACTCCTGCCACTGTTCAAACTCATCGGGACTTAAACTAGCTGGATAATTGCGTGCCCTATAGCGAAATAACATTTCCGCTAAGCGGCTATCTTCAAAGGTAAAAGCCTGCTGCTGTAATTGCTCGGGGCTGGCGGCACGCACTTGCGCCATGGTGCTTTTGTCTTGCTGGCTAAAAAAACCGCCGCTGTAGAGCATGGTGTCGGGATCAGTTTTTTCTGGCCGCTGCAAATCTGCAGCAAATACCTGGGCAACTTTTTCGCTAAGACCAGCTGCATTTTTTAGCTGCTGATAATGCTGGCGCGCCCGCGGTAAATCTAACTGTATACGAGCAGCTAAATTATCATCCAGTAATTTGCTGGTAGCCACTATGGGGCAGCGGTTGATATGGATATTTTTTAAGGCTATGCGCTCTTCGCCTTCGGCCAGCTCGGCACTGGGGGTATAGAGTTTTTCACGTATCTGCTCAGCACTTAGAGCCAGCAGCGGGGCGGGGTCTACACTTAAATCATAGGCCACCACCGCATTTTTGTTACTGGGGTGAGCCGCCAAGGGCATTACTAAGCTGGTGCAATAACGACTGGCGGGGAACATCGCCGAGGTATGCAACACCGGTGTTTGCGCCGCCACATCTAACATGGCGGCCACAGTGCGCTTATTGCGCAGGCTCAATACATAATCAAAAAGTTTAGGCTGCTTGCTTTTAATTAATTTCGCCAAGGCTATAGTCGCATGCACATCCGACAGGGCATCGTGCGCGGCTTCATGGCTAATGCCGTTGGCGGCGGTAATATGTTCTAGTTTAAAACTGGGCGTGCCGTCCTCGTGGTCGGGCCACACTATACCTTCGGGGCGCAGCGCTCTACACACCCGCACCATATCGATTAAATCCCAGCGCGAGTTGCCGTTTTTCCATTCCCGCTCATAGGCGTCGTAAAAATTGCGATACAGGGTGTAGCGCGTCACCTCATCATCAAAGCGTATGCTGTTATAGCCCACCGAGCAGGTACCGGGCTGCGACATTTGCTCATGGATTAGGCCTATAAACTCCGCTTCGGGTAAACCCTTGGCCTTGGCCTCTTGCGGCGTAATGCCAGTGATTAAACAGGCCTGCGGCTGAGGTAACATATCACCGGCGGGCTGGCAGTAAATCACCAAGGGCTCACCAATAATATTAAAGTCAGCATCGGTGCGTATACCGGCAAACTGCGAGGGCCTATCCAGCGAGGGGTTGGCACCAAAGGTTTCGTAGTCGTGCCAATAAAAAGTTTCTTGGGGCATAGTGTGGCTGCAAAATGTTATGTCATTATCGAATTTCAACAGCTTAAAGTGTTGCCGGTACATCGACAACCCCCCTATAGCCCCTATACTCTAAGCATAATAACCACAACAATGAAAACAAGGCATTAATGCGCATATGAGTACCGCCAACACCCAGTTTCCCGTGCTATACCAATTTGTCAGCGACTTTTTAGAATTCAGCCAATTGCTATTTGTGCTAGTGGTGATTATTGCCGCTCTAATTGTGGTGTATATGTACCTCTCGGATATCACCCAAACCAAACAGGCTATACGGCGCAACTACCCGGTGATAGGCCGTTTTCGTTATTTGTTTGAGCATATGGGTGAATTTTTTCGGCAATACTTTTTTGCCCAGGATAGGGATGAGCTGCCCTTTAACCGCGCCCAACGCGCCTGGGTTTATAGAGCCGCTAAAAAAGTAGACTCCACCATTGCCTTTGGCTCTACCCGGCCACTTAATCAGGCTGGGGATATTATCTTTTTAAACTGTCTGTTCCCCACCTTAACCGAAGATGCCAGCCCCACCAGTGCAGTGACTATAGGCCAAGGTTATGCCCGCCTGCCTTATACCACCAGCTCTATTTTCCATATTTCCGGTATGAGCTTTGGCGCTATTTCTATACCCGCGGTTACCGCCCTATCCAATGGGGCGAAAAAAGCCGGCATATGGATGAATACCGGCGAAGGCTCGGTATCACCCTATCACTTGCAAGGCGGCTGCGATTTAGTGTTTCAAATAGGCACCGCCAAATACGGCGTAGGCAAGCCCGACCAAACCTTGGACGAAGAAAAACTACTGCGCATAGCTGAGTTGGACCAAGTCAAAATGTTTGAAATAAAAATGAGCCAAGGCGCCAAGCCTGGCAAGGGCGGTATATTACCCAAAGAAAAAGTCACCAAAGAGATAGCCGAGGTTAGGCATATACCCCAGGGCCAAGATTCTATTAGCCCCAATGGCCACAGAGAAATACGCAGCATAGATGATTTATTAGACATGATTGTGCGCATACGTAAGCTTACAGGTAAACCGGTAGGTTTTAAGGCAGTCATAGGCAGCAGTGATTGGATAGACGACTTAATGCAAGCCATACACAGGCGCGGCCCGGAACACGCCCCCGACTTTATCACCATAGACAGCGCCGATGGCGGCACCGGCGCAGCACCACAAAGCCTGATGGATTATGTGGGCCTACCAATTAAACGCAGCCTGCCTTTAATGGTGGATAAACTCATAGAGTACAATTTACGCGAGCGTATAAAAGTCATCGTCTCCGGCAAATTAATTAACCCCAGCGAAGTGGCTTGGGCCATTTGCATGGGCGCAGACTTTGTGACCTCCGCCCGCGGTTTCATGTTTGCATTGGGCTGCATACAAGCCCTGCAGTGCAATAAAAACACCTGCCCCACCGGTATCACCACTCACAATAAAGATTTACAGCGCGGCCTAGACCCTACGGACAAAGCCGAACGTGTCTATCATTACGCCACCCAGCTGCAGTATGAAGTGGGCACCATCGCCCACGCCTGTGGTGTAACAGAAGCCCGCGGCCTCACCCGTAAACACGCGCATATTATTAATGCCGATGGCCTACCCGAACCTATGGAAGAACAATTTCCAACCCCGACAGTACGCTCGGATTTAATCGCCAGCTCCAAAGAATAAACCAATAACAAAGGTATCATCATGGGCGTAGAAATAGTTGTAGGCCAAATCTTACTCATCGTCGCCATGGCGATATGCGGTTTGATTTTAAACCGCATTTTAAAAATTGATAACAGCTTAGGCTGCTTATTAGTTGGGGTTGCCGCAGGCTGGCTGGTACCGCAGTGGGGCATAGATACCGGCATTAGAGCCAACAACCTGCAAGATTTAGTCTTTTATTTATTATTACCCGTGCTTATTTTTGAAGCCACCTGGCATATAGCTCCGGGGGATTTAAAACGCTGGCTTAAACCCATACTTATACTTGCCAGTGTCGGGGTAGTGCTAAGTACTTTATTTGGCGCAGTGTTTATTTACTACGGCATTAATCACCCCAGCGGCTTCCCTTGGATAGCCGCTTTAATTTGTGGCGTGATTTTAGCCACCACCGACCCCACTATTACCACAGCTAAATTAGAGCAGCAGCAAGCCTCTAAAGATTTAATCACTGTGATGAAAGGCGAAAGCCTGTTTAGTGATGCCAGCACTATCGTATTATTTTCACTGCTTATTGCCATCGCCACCCACCCTGATGGCAGCAGCAATATATCCATCACCACCTTTTTTATTAGCACGTTTATGGGTGGACTGGTTTTAGGTGGCATTATGGGTTTGGTCGCAGCCATACTCACCCTGCTGCTGGCCAGCCACTCCACCACCCGTATTGTTTTATTATTTGTTGCGGTGGGCAGTTTTTATTTAGCGAAAAACATTTTTGAAGTATCGGGCATTATGGCAGTAATGGGCACGGCCATAGTCGCCAGAATTTGCCTCAATGAAAAAGAACATAGTTTTTTACTAGGGGCAGACGGCAACTGGCATTGGCTGGCCTTATTATTTAGCAGCGTACTCTTTGTATTAATGGGGCTGGTAATTACCCCCGATATGTTTAGCCATCAGTGGCTGGCCATATTAATTGGTATAGCCGCAGCCATTCTTAGCCGTAGCGCCACCATTTTTTTATGCACCTTAATGACCCGCCCCTTAAGTCGCAACATAGAAAAACATTGGCAGCCGGTATTAATTTGGGGGGATATACGCGGCGTGGTGGCCATAGCCTTAGTGTTAACACTGCCCACCAGCTTAAGCTATTGGTGGACTATACAGTCCATTGTTTTTGGCGTGGTATTGTTTAACTTATTGGTACAGGCACCTAGCTCGCGTTGGTTGATACGCAGGCTCAATGCCGATAAATAAATGCCTAAGTGTTAAGCTGCACATCCACTAAACGGTCGGCAAACAGGGTTTGCAATAACGCCCCATAGCGCTGGCAGTCCTGCTCTGTGATGGTCATATCAACTATAAACTCATTCACCTCTGCCAACTTGTATAAAGGTGATTTTAAACGCAAGATAAATTGCTGCGGGCTAAGCTTAACCTGACCGACCACATCAAAACCTGCGTGCAGGGGGTCTTTATACTCTACATACACGCCATCATCTTCTTTGTGGCCTATTTCCTCTAGGCGCTGTAAAAATAGATACTCATCGTCATTATAAAACGCTAACACATGATAACCCTGCTCTAACTGCAGGCTAACTTCGGTAGCGGTAAACTGTAGGGTTTTCATAGTGTACTCATAGGGATAATTTGGGCTGTGGACAATCCATCACCGCGGCAATCGCGGCCAGCATTTCTTGCTCTACAGGGTTAATCACAGCATCGTGTTTAATACATTCGGCAAAGCCTTTTAATAACTTAGGCTTTAACAGGGGGTAACAATTAGCCAACTGATTAACAGCCTTAACAAAATCATCCATGGTATAGGCCTGCTCAGGCACAAAGCTTAAGGTATACAAACCGGCGGTATTAGCGCCTTTATTAAAAGCGCGCTGCTGATCCTGTTCGTCTTGGTGGCCATAGTGCGCCAGGGCCGACAGCACAATGCCATAGGCCTCGGCCACTTGCTTAGCTTGTTTATACTGCGGCTTACTGGAGCGCACTTTCTCAAATTCTGGTGCCAAATAATGGCGCACCAACTGAAACAGACACCACTCAAAAATCTCAAACTTTTTATCGGCGCGCATCACCAGTAACAAGGTGTTTTTAAATTGTTTGTATTGCTCAGCCGACATCATTTTTAAAGCAGGCAAACACAGCTCGATTAAGGGCAAGCGCAAACTGTATTGCAGTGCCGCAACATCCTCTTTGATTTGCAAGCACAACAGGGCCAAACCTTTAACCTTGCACAACTCTATGTAGGCAAACTGTTGTTCAGCGGTTTGCTTATCCGCATCAAGCAATAAGCTATACACCAAAGCGCTAGCCCCTAAAGGCTCATGTGCTAATTTTTTTAAGCCATAGGGTATAGCCGCAATATCATTTTCAGCTGCAGCTACTGCCGATCCAAAACTCTGTGATTGTTGCGCCGCAACAAAAGCTGCCCCGGCAGCAGCAGCCATAGCCGCCTGCCCCTTGCGCGTCTCTTCCCCATGTAACGCTTGCCCGGTTTGGGCTTGTGGCTCTATACGCATTTTGCGGCTAATCATTTTGCCGTCCCAGCCGGGCTCTATACGCCTTATGCGTTTTTCTATTTCGGGGTGCGTATCAAAACTGGCCCAGCTACCTAAAGCCTCGGCTATAAACATATGGCTGGCCTCACCGGTGTTGACATTAAACACGCGAGAACCCGCTTGATAACCGCCAATAATCTTTAAGGCATTGGCTATACCCTGTGGATTGCGAGTAAATTGCACCGCTGAAGCATCGGCTAAAAATTCACGCTGGCGGCTAATCGCCGCTTTGATTAAGCCGCCAAAAAAAGTACCCAGCCAACCAATGATCACAAAGGCCAAGCCCAACATAAAAACCCGGGCGTCGCCGGAACGTTTGGTTGCATGGTAGCCACCGTGGCGGCCGCCAGCTCGCATGATTAACTCACCGATATTGCCTATAAAAACTATGCCCGCCAGTAGGGCAATCATGCGCAGGTTAAGCCGCATATCGCCATTGAGTATGTGGCTAAACTCGTGGGCCACTACCCCCTGCAACTGCTCCCTATCAAACTGCTCTATCGCTCCTTGGGTTACACCTATTACTGCATCTGCAGGGCTATTGCCCGCCGCAAAGGCGTTAATGCCTTTTTCAGCTCGCAGTAAATACACCGCTGGCACCGGCATGCCCGAGGCCAGCGCCATTTCCTCTACCACATTGAGCACGCGTTTTTCATTGGCATTGTTAGTATTGGGATGTATGCGCTGGCCACCTAGAGACTCTGCCACCCGCTTGCCGCCAGCGGATAACTGTAACCATTTATAGCCTATCACTAGCGTGATGGTGCCGGTCACCATTAGGCTGATTTTGCCAAAACTCTGCCAGCTAAAATAATGCGCCAAACCGGGTTTGCCGGCATGCTGTAGCAGTTCGGCGGCCTGAGCATAACCCTGCACCTGGCCATCCATAATCCAATAGCTGATCACTACCACGAGATTGGTAATGGCAATTAAGCAAAAAACCGCCAATACAAATAGCAAGATTAAATATTTGCTGTGGCGGCGAGCTTGATCCTGCTCTGCAAAAAAATTCACGGATTCAGCAGGCTGTGATTAAAAAGAGACCTGGGGTGCCGCTTGTATTTGTGCGCTGTCGTCAAACTCCAGCAAGCTGGCATCTTTGGGGTGGCCAAACTTTTTGGCAAAAAATACCGGCGGGAATGACTGCCGGTAGGTGTTGTACTCGGTGACGGCATCATTAAACGCTTGGCGGGCAAAAGCTACTCGGTTTTCAGTGGTAGTGAGCTCTTCCGTCAGCTGCATCATATTTTGATTGGCTTTTAAATCGGGGTAGGCTTCCATCACCATGTTCATTTTACCCAAAGCCCCCTGTAAGACTCCCTCAGCGCCAGCCAAACCTTGTATGGCACTGCCACTGGGGTCAGCCGCTGCACCTTTCAGCATAGCCATGGCTTCGTTGCGGGCACTAATTACCGCCTCTAGAGTTTCACGCTCGTGACTCATATAAGCTTTAGCAGTTTCAACCAAATTAGGAATCAAATCGTAACGGCGTTTAAGCTGCACTTCGATTTGCGAAAAAGCATTTTGAAAACGATTTTTTAGGGTAACTAATTGATTATAAATACCGACGATATAAACAATGGCACCAAAAACCAGCACCCAGAATATGATAGTTGATAGATCCATTTTATCTTCCTTTAGTTCAGTCTCTAGTCTCTAGTCTCTAGTCTCTAGTCTCTAGTCTCTAGTCTCTAGAATATTGTTTTAACGACACGATATATCAAACATAAAAAAAGGGAAAGCTCTGCAGCATTCCCTTTTCTAGCGACTAGTGACTGTAGACCAGCGACTATTTGACCTCTATCGCCTCGGCCTCTATTTTCTTAGACCAAAACGCCGGGCCGGTTTGGTGTACCGATTCGCCCAGATAATCCACCGCAACAGTAACAGGCATGTCTTCCAGTTCAAATTCGTAGATAGCCTCCATACCTAGCTCGGGGAAGCCTACCACTTTGGAGGACTTAATCGCCTGCGCTACCAAGAACGCGGCACCGCCTACGGCCATGAGGTATACAGACTCAAACTCTTTAATCGCCTCTATTGCGATAGGGCCGCGCTCGGCTTTACCTATCATGCCCAACAAGCCAGTTTCGGCCAGCATGGTGCGGGTAAATTTATCCATACGCGTGGCGGTGGTGGGGCCAGCAGGGCCTACCACTTCATCACCGATAGGATCGACTGGGCCTACGTAGTAGATGAAACGGCCCTGCATAGATACCGGCAACTCTTCGCCGTTGTTAATCATATCTACCATTTTTTTATGGGCGGCATCGCGGCCAGTTAACATTTTACCGTTAAGCAGTAAGGTATCACCGGGCTTCCAGCTTTTAACCTCTTCTTTGGTAACCGTATCTAGGTTTACACGCTTAACATTGGCACCGGCTTCGCGAGTCACTTCTGGCCAGTCTTCCAGTTTAGGTGGGGTAAGCTTGGCTGAGCCACTGCCATCTAAGGTGAAATGAGTGTGGCGAGTAGCAGCACAGTTGGGGATCATGGCTATGGCTTTGTTGGCCGCGTGTGAGGGGAAGTCTTTGACCTTCACATCCAAAACGGTGGTTAAGCCACCCAGGCCTTGGGCGCCTATACCCAGCTTATTAACCTTTTCATGTAATTCTAAACGCAGCTCTTCGGCGCGATTACTAGCGCCACGGGCTTGTAAGTCTTGTATGTCCACGGGCTCTAATAAAGCCTCTTTCGCCAGCATCATGGCTTTTTCGGCCGTTCCGCCTATGCCTATGCCCAGCATACCCGGCGGACACCAGCCCGCGCCCATTTGTGGCACCATATTTAATACCCAATCAACCACCGAGTCTGAAGGGTTGAGCATGGCAAATTTAGACTTGGCCTCACTGCCGCCGCCCTTGGCTGCAACATGTACCTCTACAGTGTCACCGGGCACTATCTCATAGTGCACCACACCGGGGGTGTTATCTTTGGTATTAGTGCGGGCACCATCAGGGTCAGCCAATATAGAGGCGCGCAGCACATTATCGGGGTTCATATAAGCGCGGCGTATGCCTTCATTACACATATCGGTAACCGACATGGTGGCATCCCACTGTACATTCATGCCTACCTTCAAAAACACCGTCACTATGCCGGTATCCTGGCATATAGGCCTATGACCCTCGGCACACATACGAGAGTTGATCAATATTTGCGCCATAGCGTCTTTGGCAGCAGGGTTTTGCTCGCGCTGATAGGCTTTATCTACAGCCTGTATAAAGTCCACTGGGTGGTAGTAAGAGATAAATTGCAGCGCATCCGCAATGCTATCGATTAAGTCATTTTGGCGAATAATGGTCATACAGGCTCCCTAGATATAGCCGCTTGCTAATAAATTAAAGGCTATCAGCCCTTATAAAACGCGGCTATTGTACACCAAAATACTAAGCTTGACTGACCCTCCAACCAGCTAAATCCCAAGCCCCAGCTGCTAGCTAAACCGTCGCCCCAACACAAACACTGAAAATGTGAATATTTCAGCTTAATAGCTATCCATTCAGCTTGAGTTCAGCTGCAAAAACTATACTGAGCCCATCAAATCAGAAACCTGTTTGATAAATGGGGGTTCCCCCCTTACTTTATGGTTAAAAATAATAGAGACAACGCTATGAAATTCAAACACTTACTAACAGCAGCTGCACTAGTTGCACTTTCCAGCTCGGTAATGGCCGCGCGCCCAGTAAGCATTAAATACAGTGAAGATATCGTCTTAGACGATGATGATGTCTACTCATACTATGTGGTTTCTTGCTCTAACGGCGAAAGCAAGGATATCTCTGCCTGGGACAACCGCAAAACTTGGTGTGTAGGTAAAGGCTTAAAAGAAGACTGCAGCAAAAAGCAGATCAAAACAGCCAAGCAGGTTTGCCGCTAAGCGACACAACTTGCAGACATAAAAAAACCGGGCATTGCCCGGTTTTTTTATGTCTTAGCGCTGCTATTTACACAAGCTGCAACAAGCCCAAGCAAACAACCGCTAATGCGATAGAAGAGTGAATAACACCCTTAACACTAGCCATGGGGCCTAGCTTACCGAAGATAGCGTTAAGCTCTAACAATACCACTAAGGCTAAAACCGCGATGATACCGGTGGTCATGCCCTGAGACACGCCAGCAGCGTGATCTATCATGGTGCCGCCTTTGCCAGTACCGTGGAAAGAAGCCAACATGCCTAACAGCATAGGGATAGAGAACAAGGTGTTAGTGCGCGAGGCCAATAAAGCTTTAGGGCCCGCAACAGAAGCATCACCTTCAACTATGCCGCAAACGATTTTTTGGTTAGGCCAGATGATTAACCAAACGTTTAAGAACATGAAAGTACCCATTAGTGCACCCATGGCGATAAAACCATCGATACCGTGAGTCTTGCGTATACCCATCAACAACACCAAGCCGGTGATAAAGGTAAACATCGCACCCCAACGGAACCACCATAAAGCGCGTGGCGCTAACTTTTTAGTTGCGTCAGCTTTGGCACTGGCCTCGGCCTCTTTAAAGTATTCACCTTGGATAAAGTTGAAGTAGTACAGTAGGCCTATCCACGTGATACCGAATAACACGTGCGCCCAGCGAAAAAGTAGATCTAAGCTAATGATATTTTCCATGAAACACCCCTAGTTGATTATGGAAGGATTATTGTTATTGAGGAGTATAGCAACCCCTTAATAGCTGAGTGCTTTTATAGGCTATTTAGCCTTAAATTTAAACCTCTTTTATAGTATTCACCTCTATTTATATGCTTTTGCCGAAATATTGAACGAAATCACAGCCCAGTTGAACCCTCACAGTTTGCCCTAGTCAAAAGCCGTGCAATAATGCTGCAGCAGTCACCACCCTTAATAACGAAGCGCTGATAAACACACTATGGCCAACAACGACAACCGTCCCCCTCAAGACAATATCGCCATCACCCCCGCTCGCGATGAAATCGCATCCTACAAGCGTACCCAAACCAAAGGTGCACTTAACAGTTTAGGTGTAGTGCCCGACGTACAAACCGGCGGCAGTGCCAGCAATACACTCAAAATCATCTTGGCCTCAGTGGTTGTAGTACTCATACTCACGGCGGTTCTAGCGGGCTTTTTACAACAGCGCTTAAAAGCTGCGGAGTACACCCTCAAACTTACCGAAGCCAGAGTCGCCGAACTAGAAAGCCGACTATCCGTTACCGATGAAAGCCTAGGTGAATCCAGCGCAGCCATGAAAGTTAAACTGCGTGAGCTAGACTTTGAAGTACGCAAGCTATGGGACAATGTGTGGAAAAAGAGCAAACAGCGCTTAGAAGTACTAGAAACCAAACAGCAAAGCCACGACAAAAGCCTCAACAATGTTAAGACCTTTATAGACCGCACCGAACAAAAACTGGCTCAAAACGAGCAAGTCACCACCAAGCTCAACCAAAAGCTGCAAACCCTGGATCAACTCAGCAGCCAGCTGGCCAACAACGAACGAAAGTTAAAAGCTCAAGAGAGCAATCTGGAAAAAACCAACGATAAGGTCAACCAATTCAACACCCGCCTGATCAAAGCCGAACGCTTAGCAGCCGACAATAAAGAGCGCCTAGACTCGGTAGATCATTTTAGACGCAAAGTGAATGCGGATTTACTAAAGCTAACCGGCGGCACACAATGATTTTTGTAGACTCTAGTATCTAGAGTGATAGCCGCTAGCTACAAAAGCATCCTTAGACTTTAACTAACAGTCATACCGGGCTTGCCCCGGTATCCAAAGAACTACCCCTGCCAGCAAGATAGCTGCTTTTAACTGTAAGTACTGACGCTGCACATAGCCGAGTGCCCGTTAATAAATTCTCTTATTATTAAGGACAATAATGAAATACGAGTTAAATCAATTCAATCAACCAGTAGGCTTAACCATAAGCAACTGGACGCCACCACCTATACCTAAGCACATAGCACTCACAGGCCATTTTTGTCGCCTAGAACCACTAGCCCCACACCACGCAGCAAGTTTATACACCGCCAACCAAGCAAATAGCGAAGGTGAGAACTGGACGTATTTACCCTACGGCCCTTTTGCCAACAGTAAAGATTACCAAGCCTGGATTGAGCAATGCGCAAGCAGCAACGACCCGCTCTTTTACGCCATTACTGATCTAGCCACAGGCAAGCCCGCAGGCATTGCCAGCTATTTGCGCATCGCACCTAACATGGGCACGATTGAAGTTGGCCATATACATTATTCACCAAGCTTACGGCGCAGCCCTGCAGCAACAGAGGCGATGTATTTAATGATGGAATATGTTTTCTCATTGGGCTATAGGCGCTACGAATGGAAATGCGATGCTCTAAATGCCCCTTCGCGAGCCGCAGCCCAACGCTTAGGCTTTTCTTTCGAAGGTATATTTCGCCAAGCAGCCGTCGTCAAGGGACGTAATCGCGACACCGCTTGGTATGCAGCCACCGATCAAGAATGGCCAGCGCTTAAAGCCGCCTTTGTACAATGGCTATCGCCAGACAACTTTGATGAACACGGTATTCAAAAAACTAAACTGTCCGATTTAACCGCCCCGTGCTTACAAAATATTATTTAATAAAGCAAAAAAGCCAACCCCGCAAAGAGTTGGCCCTACAAGAAACTAGCGACTGTAGACTAAGTACTAGCGACTACTTCCCTAAATAAACCCTAGGCACTCTAGCCGGCATACGTGCCAACAGTTCATAACCTATGGTGCCAGCACAGTCGGCAATCTCATCGACTGACAAACCCTCACCCCACATCAACACCTCATCACCCAGTTGCACATCAGCTAAATCGGTCACATCTATGGTAATCATATCCATGGACACTCTACCCACTATGCTGGCGCGCTGGCCGTGTATTAATACGGGAGTGCCGGGCTTAACCACACGGGGATAGCCATCGGCATAGCCCATGGCAATGGTGGCAATTTTTGAGGGGCGCTGGGCACACCAGCTGGCGCCATAGCCCACGCATTCACCTATAGCTATATCGCGCAAAGCAATCACCGCCGTACGCAGGTTCATCACCGGCTGCAGCTGGTCGGCATTTTCCTGACTGTGGCCGAAGGGGTTGCCGCCATAGAGCATATAACCAGGGCGGTTCCAGCTGCGACGACAATCTTGCCAGGCCATGGTACCGGCTGAGTTGGCCAAGCTGGTTTCTACACGCTGGCCCAACTCATCGGCTACGGCGCTAATGGCCGCCAAAGTATCAGCAAAACACTGTATTTGCTTGGGGGTTTGCGGGCGCTCTATCTCATCACCGCAGGCTAGGTGCGACATCAGCACTATGCCGTCAGCGACGTTATCGCTCTCAGCCAGTAAACGGTATAGCTCTACCGCTGCACCAGGCTGTACGCCCAAACGGTGCATGCCGGTATCCAGCTTTAACCAAACTTTTAACGCTTGGCCACTAGCGGCCTGAGTAATCATTTCTATTTGCTGGCGGTGGCCCACGGCTACCCAAAAGCCCTGCTGCCTGGCTACAGCTAATTCTTCGGCGCTGAACATGCCCTCTAACAATAAGATGGGCTGCTGTATGCCGGCCTCACGCAGCTCCATGGCCTCCTCTATGCAAGCCACCCCAAAAACTGGCGCCTCTGCTTGCAAAGCTTGGGCTGCAGCAACGGCGCCATGGCCATAGGCGTTGGCTTTGACTATTGCCACGGCCTGCGAGTCAGGTGCGACTTTACAGGCCAAGCGATAATTATGGCGCAAGGCGTCGAGGTTGATTTCAGCTTTTGCAGGACGAGCCATAGTGTCTTTCTCTTACTAGGTAAAACAGGCTGTTTAAATAGGGCGCAAGGCCTTAACAGACAAAAAAGCAAGAATAAGCGCCGTAGATCATTAGCGCTTTTCTTGCTTTTAAGCACTGCAATTAAGCAGCGCGGATAGTATTAAGCGTAACGATTAGTAATCGTATTTTTGTGCGCTATACAAAGTTTGTGCGGCCAACCATACGTCGCCCACTTCACCGTTGCCTACAGGCTTGCCATCGACTTCGATAACCGGTGCAATTTCTTTAGAGGAAGAGGTAATCCACACTTCATCAGCATTTAATACTTCTTCTTTAGTAACGATGCGCTCTTCCACTTTAATAGAGCCGTCTTTTGCTAAGATGCTCAATAAAATTTTGCGGGTAATACCAGGTAAACACTGGTGATCTAATGGTGGCGTCGCCACTACACCGTCTTTAACTATATAGGCATTACAGGCTGAGGCTTCAGTTAGCTCATCGTTGGCGTTGAACAATAAAGTTTCGTTCATGCCGGCAGCGTGGCCCACTTGGAAGTGCATCACATTACCTAACAAAGCGGTAGACTTAATGTTGCAGCGATCCCAGCGTAAGTCTTGCTGAGTATTAACTTTATAGCCTTTAATCTTGGTCTTATCAGCAACAGTAGCCGGTGGTATTTCAAAAGCAAAAGCAAACACAGTAGGTGCTACATTATCGGGGTAAGCGTGAAAACGCTTAGAGTCAGCACCGCGGCTTACGTGTAAGTAGATACCTAGGTTGCCGCCGCCATTCTTCTCGATTAGCTGGTCGCAAACATCTTTCCATTGATCGTGTGACCAATCTAATTTGATATCAATAAAACCCATGCCTTCTATCATGCGGTCTATGTGCGGGCCGAAGCCAACCATCTTGCCGTCGTAGGAAGGAACTACCTCATAGATGCCGTCGCCAAATAAAAAGCCACGGTCCATAGGCGATATTTTCGCTTCTTCCATGGGCATATAAGCGCCGTCTAAGTACACAATAGACATAAGATTAATCTCACGTTAGTCAAAAGTTTCGGTCCATGCCTCTAGGGGGTATACCCTTAGAAAATGGCCACCTGGAAATAAAAGGGCGGCAATTCTAACAGAAATTACCGCTTTTGGTCATCTTTACAGCAATATTGGCAGCTATTGCCGCTGTAGGCCGCAGAAAATAAGGCCTACGGTTTGCTTACAAACTCATTTAATGGCAAAAAACCAGGGGCTAAAAGCCCGCTACTGCTCGCAATTCAGCAATAACTGACTCACCTTCGCTGGGCTCCATACCATCCTCAGTCACCGTGTTTTCGCGGCTAACGCCATCGACACTGCCACGGGCCGATAGATATTCTAAAATCGCTCTGGGCTGGATAGGGGCGAGCAGGTCTTGCTCATTCCATATAGATAGCCACACGATCAAACCGTAGGCTCCCCAGTTAGACACATCCGCCACCATTAACTCGTCGCACTGGGTGCGGGCGGGGATAATACTCAAGCTCTCTAAGGCCTCAGCAATATTGCCCATGCCTATTTCATTGCCACCGTCGCCTATAGCCATGGTGGGACAAGCCGCCAAACGTAAAAAGTCGTCAAAACTAGGGCAGCGGTGGCTAATATCTTCACCCCGCATATTCGAGTACTGACCGTTAGCGTTGAGACCAGGCATCTCTATGCTCACTACCACATCGGGCTTTAGCTGCGCCAAGCCAGCTTTGGCCTCTTGCTCGGCTACCGCCAAATTGCCTTCGCTAATAGTATGCACCCGGTAATCCGGCGCCAAGGCTGCCGCCAAATCGCCGCTGGTGACGATCATAGGCTGCATACCCAAGGTGGCTAGCGCGTCATACAAGGCAATAGCGCCTACTGGGCCATCGGTTTCAAACGTGTGGGTGTCACCCGGTTGAGGCACGGGAAAGCCGGTGCCTATCAACACCACACTGCCGGGCTTGGCCAGCTGCTCTTGCAAAACTCTGGCGGCACGGTAGTAATAACCCGCTTCCAAGGCGGCCTGAGCATTTTGCATACCCCGCGGGTTGCGAGCTACCAAGATGTTTTCAATTTGCTGGCTAAGCGCCTGCTCGGCGGTGTTGTAACGTAATTCAGTGGTGGTCATAAAACTATCTCAAAGCTATAACTCGCGGCCATGGGCCCGAGCTATAGGCAGCTGTAAATCTGGGGCTATTGCTCCAGTACGGTCAATCGGCTTTGGGCGCGTTCAAACTGGCTTTTGGCTAAGTGCAAAGCATTGTGCGCGCAGTCTATGGTGATAGGCTCAAAGCGAACCTTAGCACCCGGCATTTGTTGGGCTAACTTCGCTAAATCCAAGGACAGTACAGCACCTATTTTAGGGTAGCCGCCTATGGTTTGGCGATCATTCATTAAGACGATAGGCTGACCATCGGGGGGGACCTGTATAGCCCCTAAACAAATACCCTCTGATAGCATCGCTGATACATCAGCGGCAATGGCTGGGCCTTCTACTTTATAACCCATGCGGTCACAGCGGTCAGACACGGTGTACTCACTGCCAAAAAAGATACGCTGCTGCACTCGGCTAAAGCTCTGCTCTTGATAGCTGGGGATTACCCTAAGAGTAATTTCTTTGCTGTAATGTGGGCGCAACTGCTCGGGCAACTCTAAACAAGGGGCATCAATACCTTTAACCGGTAGCTGATCTCCTGCCTGCAGGGCTTTGCCCGCCAAGCCGCCTATGCCTTCGCGCACCACGGTGGCCACAGAACCAAAGCTCTGCTCAACTTGAAAGCCACCGGCAACGGCAATATAAGAGCGGCAGCCATTAGTCGCAAAGCTTAATGCAATGGTGTCGCCCGCTTTAATTTTGTGGCTGCGCCATAGCTGGGCTTCGTCACCGTTAATAGTAAAAGGCACTTGCGCACCGGTGACGGCAATCACCGTATCGGCCTGCGACTCCAACGTTAAGCCGCCCACACTGGCCTCAATAGCCACTGCATCTACAGGGTTACCACATAATAAATTGGCCCAGTTAAACGCCAAGGCATCCATGGGCCCAGAGGTAGTTAAACCCACGCCGTGATAACCATAACGGCCAGCATCTTGTAATAAGCTTAAAAAACCGGGAGAAACGACTTTAAAACAACTCATGCGCTGGCCTCCTGCTGTAAAAATTTCTCATCCAACTCGCCACCCATATCCAAAAACTCTGCTTTGGTGATGGCTTTAAATTTCACCCGGTCACCCACTGCTACCGGCATTAGGCTGTCACCCTCTGGGGTAAACATGGGGATAGGGCACAGGCCGATTAAATTCCAACCGCCAGGCGATGGCGCGGGATAAATCGCCGTTTGCCTGTCGGCAATACCCACTGCTCCCTTGGGCACATATTTACGTGGCGTGGCTATACGCGGTGAGGCTATGCGCTCATCCACTTGCCCCAAATAAGCAAAGCCCGGGGCAAAACCTATGGCGTAAACGCGGTATTCTTCGGATTGGTGCAGGTCGATAATCTCTTGCACACTCAAACCAGAGCGCTCAGAAATCAAGCTTAAGTCTGGGCCTGACTCTTGGCTGTAATACACCGGCAAGGTAACCACGGTACCCTCTTGCCCTGCGCCAGACACATTCGCTTCAATCGCTGTGCGTATACCTTTGCGCAGCTGCAAGTGGTCACATTTATAGGCATCAAAAATAACTAACAAGGAAGCATAGGAAGGCACGGTGTCGATAATAAGCTCGGCCATTTGCTCGCGTATGGCATTGTTGGCCGCCTGCACCTGTGCAGCCACCTCGGCATTCGCCTCCTCGCCAAAATATAAAATCAGTGAGTTTTCACCGGCTACGTGAATCTTCATAGTTTAACTCGCTCGCTGGTCTACTAGGGCGCGGATGGCTTCTATGGCTTGCACACCGGCCAGGTTGTCGCCGTGTACGCACAGGGTGTCTACCTGCAAGTTAAGTGTGTGACCACTTACTGTCGTGATAGTCCCCGCATCACATAGCTGCTCTACTTGCGCTAGCATTTTTTCTTTATTGTGTACGGCACCGGCCTTGCTGCGTGCTAAGAGCTTGCCATCGTCGTCGTAGCAGCGGTCGGCAAAGGCTTCAAACCACAATTCCAAACCCAGCTCAGCGGCTTCAGCCTTGTGTTCATCGGCTTGCGGGGTGGCTTGCAGCATTAATTTAATGGGCTTATGGAAGGCTGCTACGGCCTCCATTATCGCTTTGCGCACTTCAACCTTGGCCATCATGTCGTTGTATAAAGCACCGTGTGGTTTTACGTATTCCAGCTCCACACCTACCGACTTGGCCATGCCATCCATCGCGGACAACTGATACAACATAAAGGCTTTAATTTCATCAGCGCTGCAATTCATAGAGCGACGACCAAAACCCACTAAGTCGGGATAAGCCGGGTGAGCCCCCACCATCACGCCGTGTTCTTTGGCTAGGCTTAGGGTGCGCTGCATAATCAGCGGATCACCGGCATGAAAACCACAGGCTATATTGGCTTGATCGATATGAGGCATCACCGCCTCATCCATGCCCATGGTCCATGAGCCGAAACTTTCACCTAAATCACAATTTAAACGCACGTTGCTCTCCAAATTTTTTTAAACAATCTCTATGTTTACTCGCCACTGCTGCTCGCCAGCTATTACATAATGGCCAATTTGCTGTTGGGCATATCGGTCACCACCATGCAACCGGGGCTGTGGGTAATACAGAAAGGTGGCTTAGCCTGCGCTATGGCCTCTTGCGGCGTTACACCACAGGCCGTAAAGACGGGCACTTCACCCGCTTTAATGGTGACAGGGTCGCCAAAGTCAGTCTTGTTTATATCGGCTATGCCTATAGCGGCCGGGTCACCAAAATGTATAGGTGCGCCATGCACTGAGGGGAAGCGGCTGCAAATTTGTATCATGCGTATGGCATCCGCCGGCTTAAAGGGGCGCATGCTCACCACGGTGTTACCGCTAAAACGGCCTGCGGGCTTACAGGCTACATTGGTGCGGTACATAGGCACGTTAACGCCTTCGGCGATATTGCGTATTTCTAAGCCATCGGCAATTAGCGCCTCTTCAAAAGAGAAAGAGCAGCCAATTAAAAAGGTCACTAGGTCATCGCGCCAGTAATCTTTAATATCGGTGACTTCGTCCGTCATCACGCCATCATTCCAGATGCGGTACTGTGGCACATCACTGCGTATATCAAAATCCTTGCCAGCCTCAGGCAGGTGGTAAGCACCAGCCTCTGGCGCAACCGCAATAACAGGGCAGGGCTTGGGGTTGCTCTGGGCAAACATTAAAAAGTCTTGCGCCCAGTCTTTGGGCAAGATCACTACATTGGCCTGTACAAAACCGGTGCATAAACCCGAGGTATTGCTGGTGTGCTCACCGCTGCGAATCTTTTGACGCAGCGCATAAGGCGTTAAATCTGCTGACATATAAAACCTCTCTTTCATTCTGTTTACTGCGCCGACAGCTAGCCGCTCACACCATTATTAAAGGGTGTCAGGTTGCCAAATATCAGGGGTAGCAGTAACAGAGCCAGGAAAATCAGGGCCGAATTATATAGGATTTTGCCGTTTTGCACCTTAATTTAAGCGATTATTTTTACTGCAACAGACGCCTATAAGCACACGTTTTTTAGCACATACAGGGCTTTCCGCTGTAATCAGAGCAAAAATTATGCACATGCACTGGCAAACGTACGGCAAACGTCACAATGCTCAACCACAAAAAAGCCCCGCACATTGCTGAGCGGGGCTTACTAAGGGATTACCCCTCTCGTACATACATCAATAAACTACTTAGCACACATGGCAAAAGCCTGACTTGTTGCACACTCCATCTGTACCGTCCAGCCATTGCCAGACTTTTTGCTATTAATGACATAACGATATTCAGGGATACAGCCGCAAGTATTCGCCAATTGATGGCCACCAGATATAACAGTGTAATCTGACGGGCAAGTCGCCACCGACGAACCACTACATGCAGACTCAACACCCGTCACCTGAATAATCTGTGAGAAATTCCCATCATCCCCCTTATCCCCTTTTGCACCAGAGGCTGCGATGGGCAAATTAATCGTATCTGTACTGCTTGCCGTAGCATCAGAGACTGTCAGCGTCACGGTGTAAGTACCTGGAGCCAGATCATTAACCAAGACCTTTTCTCCATACCTAGCAGAAGCCTCGCCTAATATTTGCCACTGATAAGTCAGCGCGTCTCCATCAGCATCTGAGGACTGCGAGCCATCCAGCTGCTGATTTCCATTGCTATCTACAGAAGCTCCAGCTACAGCAATCGGCGCTGTATTATTCGGCTGCGGGGGAACACCTTGATAGAGGTCAGCAACTTCGGCACTTGTCAAAGCAACTCCATAAATTTGGACATCATCAATAAAACCAGTAAAGTTTGATGACCCATTAACAGTTCCTATATAAAGCGGCTGCCCAGTGGATATAAGATCTCCTGAAGCACCATAACTTTCCGCTATAAACTGCCCATCAACATAGAACTTAGCTACAGCGCCATCATAGGTCGCCACAGCATGATGCCAAGTATTTAAAGGAGGGCTAACATCCAGCCAGCCAAGAGTGCCGATATCCCCCCCCTGTGCAAACATACTGGTAAAGATCGCTGTACCACCGTTTTCAGCCCCCATTCTAATTTCCCAGCTCGACCCGCTGTAATACCCATTATTAACAATAGCCTGATATCCAGCAGACCCTGTGCGCATATACCATACACTTACTGTTAGCTTGTCGCCCCAATGATAATTCTCCAATGAGCTCACACTAATACCAGAACTACCGTCAAAGTAATACGCACTATCTGTATTCCCATGCCTATCTGTAGAGATCGTAGCCCCATTGACTATGCCATGATGACCATTCCCACTGTGATCATTGGCATCACCCGAAAAAGGGTAATCCGCAATAAGGTCAGCTGCTGTATAAGCCTGAGCAGAGCCCGCCGCAAGACTCAACACCACTACACATAACTTTAAATATTGTCGATACATCCTAAATAACTCCATCATTTATCAACTTTGTATTATTTTTGTAAGGCATAAAAATTAATTTTTTATGCTTGTTGAGCATATCCAATAAATAGCATCAGATGAAGCTATGTTTTGATGGGATCAGATATAAACTTTAATCACAGAAATAAAACCGTTGATTAAACCAACTTAAGCTCAATCAACTCCCCCATAAAAGTCACAGAGCACAGATAAAAATGGAACCGCATGACAGAGTAAATTCCTACCCATCACATAAAATAAGTCCCCTGCCCTAAACACAAATATATAGACATAAAAAAACCCCATACTCTCGCAAGTACAGGGTTTTAAAAACAACTAGGCAGGCCGCGTTAGCGGCCAAACATAGTGGCGATGATTACATCATGCCGCCCATGCCGCCCATACCACCCATGCCGCCCATATCAGGCATTGCTGGGCCAGCGTTGTCTTCTACGGCATCACACACCATCGCTTCGGTAGTGATCATCAAGCCAGCTACGGAACCTGCTGCCTGTAAGGCTGTACGGGTTACTTTCGCGGGATCTAGGATACCCATAGCGATCATATCGCCGTATTCGCCAGTACCAGCATTGTAACCAAAGTTACCTTCGCCAGACTTAACTTTATCCAATACTACTGAAGCCTCATCGCCCGCATTGGTAACGATTTGACGTAGAGGTGATTCCATTGCGCGACGCGCCAAGTTTATACCTACGGTTTGATCTTCGTTAGCACCGGTCAGGCCGTCGATGGCTTGTAAGGCGCGAACCAAGGCAACACCGCCGCCAGGTACTACACCCTCTTCTACCGCAGCGCGAGTTGCGTGCAAGGCATCTTCAACACGGGCTTTCTTCTCTTTCATTTCCATTTCAGTGGCAGCGCCTACTTTGATAACGGCAACACCGCCAGCAAGTTTGGCAACACGCTCTTGTAGCTTCTCACGATCGTAGTCAGAAGAAGTCGCTTCCATTTGTACGCGAATTTCTGCAACGCGAGCCTGGATAGCCTCAGCCTGACCAGCACCATCTACAATCACGGTGTTTTCTTTGTCTAGGGTGATGCGCTTGGCAGAACCTAGGTGCTCAAGAGTCGCAGACTCTAAATCTAGGCCCAGCTCCTCAGTGATTACCGTACCGCCAGTTAGGATAGCGATATCTTCTAACATAGCTTTACGACGGTCGCCAAAGCCAGGCGCTTTACACGCTGCAACTTTAACAATACCGCGCATATTGTTAACTACCAAGGTTGCCAAGGCTTCGCCTTCTACATCTTCAGCGATGATGATTAATGGGCGAGAGGCTTTAGCCACTTGCTCTAACAAGGGCAGCAATTCACGGATGTTTGAGATTTTCTTGTCTACCAACAAGATGAACGGAGAGTCGTGCTCGGCGCTCATGTTTTCAGTGTTAGTGACGAAGTAAGGAGAAAGGTAACCGCGGTCAAACTGCATACCTTCAACGATGTCTAGTTCGTTTTCTAAACTGGTGCCTTCTTCTACAGTGATAACACCTTCTTTACCGACTTTTTCCATCGCTTCAGCAATAATGTCACCCACTTGGCTATCACTGTTAGCAGAGATGGTACCTACTTGGGCAATCGCTTTGCTGTCAGCACAGGGCTCAGCCATTTCACGAATTTTAATAACCGCAGCAGCAACAGCTTGATCTATACCGCGCTTAAGATCCATAGGGTTCATGCCAGCGGCAACGGCTTTTAAACCTTCGTTAACCACTGATTGCGCCAATACAGTCGCAGTGGTAGTACCGTCACCGGCGTCGTCAGAAGCTTTAGAGGCAACTTCTTTCAACATTTGCGCGCCCATGTTTTCTAGCTTGTCTTTCAGCTCAATTTCTTTCGCAACTGAAACACCATCTTTAGTCACCGTAGGGGCACCAAACGACTTATCTAAAACTACGTTACGACCCTTGGGGCCTAAAGTTGCCTTAACGGCATCTGCCAAAATATTTACACCAGTAAGCATTTTCTGGCGAGCTTCATTACCAAATTTTACTTCTTTAGCCATGACTATTTCCTTCAATTATCTTGCTAGTAGCTACTCTAAGCACGTTGCGAGAGCAGCCTGTTCAAACCGATTAGCGTGGCTTATTAAGCTATCACACCAAAAATTTCGCCTTCGCTCATGATGATTAACTCTTCACCATCAACGTTAACAGTGTTGTTGCCAGCGTAGGGGCCAAAGATAATTTGGTCGCCAACTTTTACTGATAAAGCGCGCACTTCACCGTTATCTAATACCTTGCCTTCACCTACAGCAACAACCTCACCTTGATTGGGCTTTTCTTTAGCCGAACCAGACAAAATAATACCGCCAGCTGACGTGGCCTCTTCTTCTTTGCGACGAACAACAACGCGGTCATATAAGGGACGAATATTCATTTTGGCACTTCTCCAAAAACTATAATTATCTAATTTAATAAGGCCGGGCGACCCGGGATGTCTGGGATATGGGGCCAGCCGGATTGACTTCAAGGCCCCAGGGCAAAAAATTGTTAAAAAAACGGCATAAAGGGGTAAATAAGCAGGGCTGGCTAGTCCTCGCGGCGATACTCCCCCTCTATAGTGGTGTTGTGCGAGCCTGGCACCTCACGCTGCACCTCCGCCTTAGGGCCAGCGGGACGAGGCCCGGCCTGCCCCTGCGAGCTATAACTAAAACTGGCATAACCACTACCGCCCGCCATAACCCCCTTGCGTATAAGATGCTCTATAGCCCAGCCACGAGTTAGCGGTAACAAGCATAAAAAACCCAGCGCATCTGTAATAAAGCCTGGGGTTAGTAATAGCGCGCCACCCACCGCCAGTACTATGCCCGACAACATCTCTTTAATAGGGATCTCACCCTGGGCCATACGCTGATTGGCCCGCAGCAAGGTATCCAAGCCCTGTTTACGTAACAAGCCCGCCCCAATAATGGCCGTCAACAACACCAAGGCCACCGTGTTGAGGCCGCCTATATGATCCCCCACCTCGATAAGCAACATGATTTCGGCAATGGGAATAAGTACAAACAGAAAAAATAGAATACGCATGAAGAGCTCTGATTATTGAGTATGTGCATTAATATGGGGTTGCTCAGCAAAGTTTCAAGGGCATAGCCAAGGCCTGCCACAGCAGGCTTAGGCAGACACTACAGCGCTAACGTCTTTCGGCAATGACTGCGAGCTAACAACAGCGGCAGCAAAATGAAAAGCCTAGCGCACAGCCTTCCGACCCCAACTTAGCAATAGAAAGCTCTGGGTTAGTTCGCCAAAAAGCTGAGCAGTTTCGTCAATTGTCGCCTACTCTAAACACTGCAATAATGTCGACATTTTCACCCTCTGCAACACTTACCCAAAAGGTAGCAACATGAATTTAAATAACAAAGTTATCGCCATTACCGGTGGCGGCCAAGGCTTAGGCCGCTCTATGGCGACATTATTGGCCAGTAAGGGCGCACGCCTGGCACTGATAGACCTCAACCAAGAAAAATTGAATGAAACCGCGCAACTGTGCAAAGACGCTGGCGGTGACGCGAAGGCTTATATAGCCAACGTCGCCAATGAAGAACAGGTAGTGGCAGCCTTTGCCACCATAGCCAGCGACTTTGGCCAGTTAGACGGCCTGATTAACAATGCCGGCATACTGCGCGATGGCATGCTGATTAAAGCCAAAGACGGCAAGGTAGAGAAAAAACTCAGCCTGGCCGAATGGCAAGCGGTGATAGACGTCAACCTCACCGGGGTCTTTTTGTGTGGCCGCGAAGCCGCCGAGCAAATGATAAAAACCGGCAGCAAAGGCGTGATTATTAATATCTCCAGCATCTCCCGCGCCGGTAACGTAGGCCAAACCAATTACTCTGCCGCGAAAGCAGGTGTTGCCGCCATGACGGTCACCTGGGCCAAGGAACTAGCCCGCTACGGCATACGCTCCGCCGCTGTGGCCCCCGGTTTTATCGCCACCGACATGGTCGCCAGCATGAAGCCAGAAGCACTGGAAAAATTCACCTCAGTAATCCCCGCCAAACGCCTAGGCGCACCGGAAGAAATCGCCGCAACCTGCCTCTATATTTTTGAGACCGATTATGTCAATGGCCGCGTGATAGAAATGGATGGTGGTTTACGGCTGTAAATCAGCTACAAGCTACAAGCTACAAGCTACAAGATGATGGTCACTCCGGCGCAGGCCGGAGTCCAGCCCTTGCTATCGACTAGGAACTAGTGGCTAGAATCTATAGACTTCTTCCTATGACTGAAATTTCCAATGCCCAAAAAATCTGGCTGGCGGTGCAGCAAATCCCTGCGGGTAAGGTGGCCACTTATGGCCAAGTGGCCGAGCTAGCCGGCATACCCGGCGCGGCTAGGCTGGTGGGCAATACCATGCACAAACTCCCCGCAGGCAGCCAACTGCCTTGGCACCGAGTGGTCAGCGCTCAAGGCAAACTCTCGTTGCCCGAAAACAGCAGCGGCTATCGCGAACAAAAGCTGCGCCTGGAAAGCGAAGGCATAGTCTTTAAGGGCCAGCGCATCCCTTTGGCTCACTACCGCTGGCAGCCCTAAGCAAGCGATCTATATCGGCAAACATCCTGCAGCCATAGCACGGTGAATTCTGTGCTAAAATCTCGCCCCCTACAGACCGCAGCCATAACAGCTATCGCCATGACCGAAAAAGATTCGATTTACGCCAGCGCCCTCAGCAATATTGCCGACTTTGCTTTTGATGAAAAAGTTGCCGCCGTTTTCCCCGACATGATACAACGCTCGGTACCCGGCTATAGCACCATAATCGCCATGACCGGTGTTATGGCCGAACGCTACGCCCAAGCTGGCAGTTACTGCTACGACCTAGGCTGCTCACTGGGCGCCTCCACCCTGGCCATGGCCAAGCAAATTGAAGGACGTAATTGCAACATCATAGGGGTGGACAACTCCCCCGCCATGTTAGAGCACTGCAAAAGCAATATAGCCGACAGCGGCTACAGCACCCCCGTGCAATTACTCTGCAAAGATCTCAACGAGGTTACGATAAAAAATGCCTCAGTAGTGGTGCTTAACTTTACTCTGCAATTTATCGCCATAGAGCAGCGCGCCGCTCTACTCAGCCGCATAGCCGAGGGTATGAACGAGGGCGGCATTTTAATTTTGTCGGAAAAAATCTTGTTCGAAGATGAACACCTGCAAGCGCTCAACACTGACTTACACCACAGCTTTAAACGCGCCAACGGCTACAGCGATTTAGAAATCAGCCAAAAACGCGCCTCTATAGAAAAGGTGTTATTACCCGAAACCATCAACACCCACCAGCAACGCCTACAACAGGCGGGTTTTAAATCCATAGATGTGTGGTTTCAATGTTTTAATTTTGCCTCTTTGGTTGCCATAAAATAATGACGGATTTACTACAGCGCTATCAGCCCTTTTTACAGCAACTAGCGGCAACAGATTTACAAGAATGGTCAACCGAACTGCCCCAGCAAATCGCCCAAGGCCTAGACCCCAAGCGTTACGGCGACCTGCCGCGCTGGCAAAAAGTGTTAGCGCAGCTACCCGGCTGGCAGGCTACAACTATAGATTTAAACCAAGCCGCAGTGTCAGTATTAGGCGACAACACCGCCGCGCAGCAACGTGAATTTGCCGAATTGCTCAAAGGCTTACACCCCTGGCGCAAAGGCCCGTTTCATTTATTTGGCGTAGACATAGACACCGAATGGCGCTCGGATTGGAAGTGGGACAGGTTAAAAGATCGCATCAGCCCGTTACCAGGCCGCAAAGTTTTGGACATAGGCTGCGGCAGCGGCTACCACTGCTGGCGCATGCGCGGTGCCGGTGCCGAGTTAGTCATAGGCATAGACCCCACGCCGCTGTTTATTGTGCAATTCTTTTTGCTGCAGCACTATATTCAAGACCCCGCCGTCACCGTACTGCCCATGGGTATAGAACACCTGCCTGCCAAACTGCAGTTTTTTGATACTGTATTTTCCATGGGCGTTTTATACCACCGCCGCTCCCCCTTTGATCATCTAATCGAGCTGCGCGACTGCCTGCGCCCCGGCGGTGAGTTAGTGTTAGAAACCTTAATTATTGATGGCGACGAAGGCCAAGTACTGGTGCCCGAGGGCCGCTACGCCCGCATGGGCAATGTGTGGTTTTTACCCAGCTCGGCCACCTTAATGCAGTGGCTGAAAAAAGTAGGCTTTATAGACATAACATTAGTTGATGAAACCATTACCACTATAGAAGAGCAGCGCCGCACCGACTGGATGAACTTTTACTCGCTGGAACAGTTCTTAGACCCCAACGATCACAGCAAAACCATAGAGGGCTACCCCGCCCCCAAGCGCGCTATTATTACCGCTAAAACCGCGCAAAAAAACGGCTAGGCTTAGGAGCGCAGCAGACCATGAAACACGACATTGTTAACGCCGCCGATATAGACGCCTTAGTCACCGCCTTTTATCAAAAAGTATTACCCGACCCCATCATAGGTTTTATTTTTACTGATATAGCGGGCATAGATTTAGCCCAGCACCTACCCAAAATTGCTGGCTTTTGGCACAAAATACTGCTGCCACAATCCCCTGAAGGGCAGGCCTATAAAGGCCGTACCTTTGAGATACACCAGCACCTGCACCAGCACTGCCAACTCAACGAGCACCACTTTCAACGCTGGGTTTTATTATTTACTCGCACCGTGGATGAGCTTTATGCCGGACCGCTGGCCGATCTAACTAAGCAGCGCGCCGCCGCGATTGCGGAGTCCATGCATAAGGGGCTACACAATAAAGCCGCCACCCAGCATATGCTGCAACGGGAGCAAACTGGTGTGCAGTTTTTTGAACCAGATCAAAGCGCTTAGGCTATAAACTGCGTAAACTCTTACCGTTCCAGTCGTGCAATAGCTATTTATTGATCAGCGACTTAGGTAGTACTACCTAGCGCCACTCGGTAATTACCGATTTCGCCGCAACCACTACAGGGCTAATATAAACAGCATGTAGTAACAGCTAGCAGCGGTTTCCTAGCACCCATCTAGGTCTCACACTTTTTTTTAGCGCCCTTCGGGGTGCTTTTTTATGCCTGCGTTTTTTGCCTTGCCGCAATAGCTAAAATTGTTATCATGCCGCTCTCAAACAATCTCCCGCAGAGTGACAATATGCCTGACCCTATCGCTACTCAAATTAACACCATGCAAACCATGGCAAAAGCTGGCCACAGCATGGCTGAAATTTTGGGCTATTTAACCAAGGACCAAGGTATAGAGCAGCAGCTGGTACTAATGGAGCGCTGTCGCGATGCCTTTGGCTGCCACTTGGGTGAAGTGACTGCCATAGGCGCTTGGTGGCACGATGGCAGCTGCGAACTTAATGATGAGGCCATCAACGCCTATATAGGCTATATCGCCAGTGACTATGCCGCGGGCATTACCACTAGCGAGGGCTAAATTAATTAGCACTAAAGCTAATATCACCAAACCAGGCGGTACCAGTGCTACCGGTATTATCGCCATCCACCATAATGGCGTAGCCATCTAAGTGGTTCACATCCACTCCAAACGCCTGTTTAAAATCAGCCCGCAAATTACGCTGCTCCCACTGCCATTGACCCACTTGAGCCGCACCAGCACGCAGCACTATCATCATGGCTTTTGAGGTATAAGCATTGGGCCACCGCTCCCCCACCAGCCCATTAGAGGACCACACATAATTAAGCGCCAGGGTTTGCCAAGGCAAGGGGCCGGTTTTGCAAACCACATAAAAGCGTGCCGGGTAATCATCACCGCTTTTTTCCCGTTCGTTAAAACGGCCGTACACCGCCGCCACTTTCCAGCGCCAACGCACTACGGGAGTAGAGCGCAAATCTATAGACTGCTCTTTGTAAAGCATAGAGGCAGTACCCTGGCTGTGAGCTAGGATCACCTCGCGCCCCTGTTGCTGCTCTAACCGATATTGGGTATGCCCCACAAACGACCGCTGCTGCCAGCCTGCGGGCAAGGGCTCTGCCGCTATGCCAACCGCGCCAATCAACAACAGAAAATTTCGCAATAAGCTCACAATACGCCAAATACGCGCTCTAAAATTCGCCATCGCCCATGCTATAGTGGCCGACCATTTTGACGACATAATTATGAACACTGCAGTAAACACCTCATTCCATTCTTACCGGCACGAAGCCAGCAAACTGCTTAAGCTCAGCGCGCCCATTTTAGTAGGCCAACTTGCCATTACCGGTATGGGGGCAACTGATACTATTATGGCCGGCAATTACAGCGCCACCGACCTGGCAGCCATCGCCATAGGCCAAAGCTTTTGGCTGCCCTTACTGCTGTTTTTGGTGGGGTTTTTTACTGCCACCACCACTCTAATCGCCCACGCCTTTGGGGCCAACAAAGCCCACACTATCAAAACCCTGTTTAGCCAATCATTGCTGTGGGTAGCTTTGCTGTCACCTCTGGGCATAGTGTTTCTGCACAATGTCGCGCCGCTGGTGGCGCTATTAAAGCTAGAGCCTGAGCTGGCTCAAATTTGTGAGGCTTATTTAGCCGCACTTTCTTATGGTCTACCCGGTGGCGCCGCCTTTTTGGTCATGCGTAGCCTTAGCGAAGGCATGGGCAAAACCCGCCCAATCATGCTAATACAGCTAATCACCTTTGCCAGCAACATCCCCTTAAACTATATGTTGATTTACGGCCGCTGGGGCGCCCCTGAATTGGGCGGTGTGGGCTGTGGTTTTGCCACCGCCATTGCCCTGTGGCTGCAATGCGTGCTGGGCTTAGTGTTAATCAACAAACACCCTCTGCTGCGCTCGCTGCAGGTTTTTAGTGAAAAGTTCAGCTTGCAGGCTAAGATATTTAAACGCATTAGCGGCCTGGGCATACCTATAGCCTTTACCTTTTTAGCGGAAGTGTTGCTGTTTTCTATTATTGCTTTAATTATTGCCCCGCTGGGTACCACCATTATTGCGGGCCATCAAATTGCCCTCAGCGTGTCAGCGCTTACTTTTATGATTCCCTTGAGCGTGGGCATGGCCACTACCATTAGTGCTGGCCAGCATCTAGGTGCAAAGCGGCCACAACTGGCCAAACTGGCGTGCCATACTGGCCTAGGCCTTATCTTACTTAGCTCATCTATTATGATGCTGATGATCATCTGGTTAAAAGCCGATGTGGCCGGGCTATACAGTAATAACGACACCGTCATCGCTATAGCCAGCTCGCTATTGGTCTTCTCGGCGCTGTATCAAATACCCGATGCCGTACAAGTCTGCATGGCCAGTGCGCTAAGGGCTTACCAAGATACTCGCACGCCCTTAGCCATCGTGCTATTTGCCTATTGGGGTATTAGCGTCCCGCTAGGCTGGGCACTGACCTTTGGCAAGCTGGGTATGGCGCCTCTAGGGGCCAAAGGCATGTGGATGGGCTTAGTCTGTGGGCTCACAGTGGCAGCTATTTTATTGGCCAGCCGCTTTTTCATTATCAGCCGCCGCGCCAGCACTAAGCTTCAGCATCAAAGGTAAACACCCGGCTGGCCAACACCCAGGCCCAAGGGCCAGCCTGCACCTGCGCCAGCTCAGGTGCAGGGGTGGCGAATTGCCACTGCAAGGCACCGCAGTAACGGCAGGGCGGTAAGTCTATAGCGGGGATTTTAAAAAAATGGCGGGATAGGTCGGCGCTATCGTAGTACACGTCCTTTAGCGCCGCATTAAACAAATACTGCCCCTGGCAGCTACTACAAGCCTCTATAGACAACTCATCCTCGCCACAGAGATTGCCGCCGCGCTGGCCAATCAACGCAGTATTAAACACTATAGCCGCCACCTTACTTCCTCCTCTACAAAACATCAGGCAATAAAAAAGGCCCCTATTAAGGAGCCTTTAATAAACGCGCCGTTAGGCGCTTAGCTTAGCGCTGCTTGCGGCGTGATGCCACTAAGCCCGCCAAACCCAAACCTAATAAGGCGATAGAGCCAGGCTCGGCAACAGTTGAGGGGGTACCGCGACTCCACAACTTCATATTAGATAGGCCGCCACCGCCGCCATTTAACTTGTCATAAGAGAAGGTGCCGCTGGTAGCGCCAGTCTCAATAGCCCAAGCAAAGTGATCAGGGCTGCCGCCGCCGTTACCCACGTGTATAGAGATAACCGCTTCACCAAACAAGCTCCAAAATGAAGCATCTATGGACCAAGTGCCTGTTACATGCTGGCCCCAAGAATCGGCATTAGTCGTTAAAAATCCATTGGTACCATTGGCGCCATCGTTGCTGCCCTGCTGAGTCCACGTGGGACCATAGAGTGCATTGATAGTAGAACCATTACCTAGGGTATTACCCTCGCCGGTTTTACACTCGGTAGCTGAGTCTAATGTTGCTGTGCGCTGGCTAGAGCCACAAGTCACGGGAGTTGCCCAGCTGGTACTTGCCATCACAAAAAAGCAGACACTGGATAGTAGTGTTAGCGTCTTAGTCATCTTAAATCATCCTGTTTTAGATCAAGGTCTATCAAATTGTTGAATACTGGGCTTGCTGTACGTAAGACACTGCATCGCCTCAGGTGGGATTATATAAAGCAATACTTACACCAACAAAATAAAATACTATAAAAACAATAGGTTACAAAAACAAGGCAAGGCAAGCCCTACGCGGATGTAAACTATACCGACAACTCCACCCCCCCCTCATCACCAGCACTATTGATCCATATCAACGTAACTCAAGCCACAGCCTATAAACTACCACCCCTACGCCAATCACTAGACTGCCTACACCCATGAGCAATCACGCCAGCTTAACAAGCGCTAACGCTAGCCACTGCGGGCTCATTAAGCCCCATAAATATGATGTGACAGGGCCGCGCTACACCTCCTACCCCACCGCCTTACAGTTTCAAGCCAATTTTGGCTGTAATGAATATCGACAAGAGCTGCTAAAGCAAAAAGGCAGCACTATTGCCCCCTTATCGCTGTATGTGCACATCCCTTTCTGCCATAACATTTGCTATTACTGCGCCTGCAATAAAATCGTCACCCGCGACCACAGTGCCGGCCGCCGCTATCTCAGCTATCTGGCAAAAGAGATTAGCCTACAGGCCGAGCTGGTAGGCCTACAGCGCACAGTAACCCAGCTGCATTTAGGCGGTGGCACTCCTACCTTTTTAAGCGATGCTGAACTCACCGAACTGATGCACCTACTGGGCCAGCACTTTAAACTGAGTGACCAGCCCTCGCGCGAATACAGCATAGAGATAGACCCGCGCACGGTTAACTCTGACCGCCTGGCCTTACTGCGAGGCCTGGGCTTTAATCGCCTGAGCTTTGGCGTACAAGATTTCGACCACGAAGTGCAAGTAGCGATTAACCGCGTACAACCCTTTAACACCTTGCAGGTACTAACCGACACCGCTAGGCTGCATCAATTTAACTCCTTAAGTTTCGACCTCATTTACGGCCTCCCCAAGCAAAGCCTGCACTCATTGACTCACACCTTAGCGCAGGTAATTGAGCTAGCTCCCGACCGCATCGCCTTTTATAACTACGCCCACCTGCCTACGCGTTTTAGCAGCCAGCGCGCCATCGATCGCCAGGCCCTACCCACCGCCGAGCAGCGCCTAGCCATGCTGGCACTAATAGAAACAACTCTCAGCACCGCTGGCTACTGCCATATAGGCATGGATCATTTTGTAAAGCCTGATGACGAACTGGCCATTGCCCAGCAAGAGGGGCGGCTACAGCGCAATTTCCAGGGCTACTCCACCTGCCTGGCCCCCGATCTTATCGGCCTGGGCGTTTCCTCCATCAGCTCGCTGGCCCATAGCTACGCCCAAAATGAGAAAGACCTAGAGCGCTATTACGAACGCCTGGATAACCAGCAGCTAGCCATAGCCCGCGGCTTGACTCTAAGCCATGATGACCACATACGGCGCCAGGTAATCAGCCAGTTAATCTGCAACCGGCAGCTAAACATCAAACAGCTGGAAAAGCAGTTCCAAATAGACTTTAAGCAGTACTTCAACGACTGCTTGGAAACACTAAAATACCTGCAAAAAGATGGCTTAATCCTTATGGAGAGTGATAAAATCCGCGTCACCTTAAAGGGGCGGCCCCTGTTGCGAAATATCTGTATGACTTTCGATAACTACCTGAATCATGACAGCCAATCCCACTACTCCAGTACGCTTTAGCCCTTTTAGCGATGAGGACAGCTACGCCATCATGAGCAACAAGCTAGCAAGCAGCGCAAAACTCTGCCCGCACAACAATCAAATATCCTGCAACGACTGCCGCCTAGGCAGCATCTGCCTGCCGTTGGCCATGCATGAAGATGACATCATCAAGCTGGACGAAATCGTGCAACGCGGCCGACCACTGGCCAAGAATGCCCATATCTACCGCAAAAACGACCCGTTCACCGCGGTGTATGCGGTACGCTCAGGCAGCGTTAAAACCTACCGCCTCACCAATGACGGCCAAGAACAGGTCACCGGCTTTTACTTTCCCGGTGAAATCATAGGTATGGATGGTATAGGCACCGGCCACTACGCCAATGCCGCCAAAACCCTGGAAACCGCCGCCATCTGCGAGATCCCCTTTGACCGCTTAGAGTCACTCAGCACCGAAATCCCCAACATGCAGCGTCACTTTTTCCAGCTGATGAGCCAAGAAATAACCAGCGACCAACAATTAATCACCTTGCTGAGTAAAAATTCTGCAGAAGAACGCATTGCGGCCTTGCTAATTAGCATTTCAGCACGTATGGTGCGCCGGAAACTGTCAGGCACGCAATTTAGGCTGCCCATGTCACGTACCGACATAGGCAATTACCTAGGTTTAACCATAGAAACAGTCAGTCGAGTTTTTAGCCGCTTTAAAAAACAAAACCTTGTCGATGTGGATGGCAAGGAAATCTCTCTAAAAGATTTAGAGGCCTTAAAAGAAATCGCTGATATGTAAGCGACAAGCCCCGCAAGATGGCATCTTTTAAGACACGACTCTTTTACAAAACCAACATTAATCTGGTTTTCATCACAGGCGATTTAGCCTGGATAGTCAATGGGTATAACGCCTGGCGCTATATCTGTATTAACAAAAAACAAACGTTCAAAACATAGGGTTATTTATGAATAATCAGCTTGAGCACCCTGTATACAATTACAAGGTGGTACGCCAGTTTACGGTTATGACCGTGGTCTGGGGTGTTATTGGAATGGCTGTAGGGGTGCTAATTGCATCACAACTGGCCTGGCCTGCGCTAAATTTCGAAACACCTTGGCTTACCTTTAGTCGACTGCGCCCATTACACACCAACTTAGTGATTTTTGCCTTTGGTGGCTCGGCATTATTTGCTACCTCACTATTTGTGGTACAGCGCACCTGCCAAGCCAGGCTGATCTCCGACAAGCTCGCGGCCTTTGTTTTCTGGGGCTGGCAGCTAGTGATAGTCTGCGCCATTATCTCTTTACCACTGGGATACACCAGCTCTAAAGAATACGCCGAGCTGGAATGGCCCATAGATATACTCCTAGCCATAGTCTGGATAGCCTATGCGGTACTGTTTTTTGGCACGATTTCCAAGCGTAAAGCCAGCCACATTTATGTAGCCAACTGGTTTTATGGTGCTTTTATACTCACCGTTGCGGTATTGCATATAGTTAACAGCGCCGCCATCCCCGTGAGCATGATGAAATCCTACTCCGCCTATGCAGGCGCAGCCGATGCCATGGTGCAGTGGTGGTACGGCCATAACGCAGTAGGCTTTTTCTTAACCGCAGGTTTCTTGGGCATTATGTACTACTTTGTGCCTAAGCAAGCTGGTCGCCCGGTCTACTCTTACCGCTTATCGATTGTGCACTTTTGGGCACTGATTTCGCTATACATCTGGGCAGGTCCTCACCACCTACACTACACCGCATTACCCGACTGGGCTCAAAGCTTAGGCATGGTAATGTCATTAATCCTATTAGCCCCCAGCTGGGGCGGTATGATTAACGGCATGATGACCTTGAGTGGCGCTTGGCACAAACTGCGCACCGACCCAATCTTGCGCTTTTTGGTGGTGTCGTTATCGTTCTACGGCATGTCTACCTTTGAAGGCCCGATGATGGCCATCAAAACCGTTAACTCATTATCACACTACACCGACTGGACTATAGGTCACGTACACTCAGGCGCTTTAGGCTGGGTAGCGATGGTCAGCATAGGTGCCATCTACCACTTGGTACCCGTGATGTTTAACAAAGACGCCATGTACAGCACGCCTTTAATCAACGTCCACTTCTGGATGGCAACCATAGGCACCGTGCTATACATCAGCGCTATGTGGGTAAACGGTATTTTACAAGGCCTAATGTGGCGCGCGTATAACGCTGACGGCACCTTAACTTACAGCTTTGTAGACTCGGTAGAAGCCAGTTTCCCCGGCTATGTCGTGCGCCTAATCGGCGGCATCACCTTCTTGGGTGGCATGCTGGTGATGGCTTACAACGTATGGCAAACCACTCGCAACAATGAAGCCGCGGCCACTAACCCTGCCGCCAGCGCCGCCTAAGTG
The DNA here is from genome assembly GCF_024734385.1 of Dasania sp. GY-MA-18. GTDB lineage: Bacteria > Pseudomonadota > Gammaproteobacteria > Pseudomonadales > Dasaniaceae > Dasania > Dasania phycosphaerae. The sequence continues at coordinate 86,925 of NZ_JANHAP010000010.1, forward strand.
CCTGAGGATAGTTAACATGAATCATGATTTTATAGAAAAGAACATAGGCGCCATGCTGGTACTGGTTATCGTTGCCATCAGCTTCGGTGCCTTGGTAGAAATCGTACCCTTATTTTTCATCAAGCAAACCACCGAGCCGGTAGAAGGCCTTAAGCCTTATACCGCGCTGCAACTGGAAGGCCGTGACATTTATATACGTGAAGGTTGTAACAACTGCCACTCACAAATGATACGCGCCATGCGTGCAGAAACTGAGCGCTACGGCCACTACTCGGTAGCGGGTGAGTCTGTCTACGACCACCCCTTCCTATGGGGCTCTAAGCGTACAGGCCCAGACTTGGCCCGCGTTGGCGGCCGCTACTCTGATGACTGGCATCGCGCTCACTTAATGAACCCTAGAGATGTGGTACCCGAGTCAAATATGCCCGCCTTCCCTTGGTTGTTTGAAAACAGCTTAACCGGTGAGCACACGGCCGCTAAAATGCGCGCCCTGCGCACTGTGGGTGTGCCTTATACCGATGAAGACATTGCTGGCGCTAAAGAAGCGGTAGCAGGCAAGGTAGAAATAGAAGCCTTGATCGCCTACTTACAAAACCTCGGCCTATTGCTTAAGCACAAACGCTAAGCGAGGAGACTGGCATGGACATTAATACATTTCGTGGCTTGGCAACCGTGTTTGCCCTGATCGGCTTCATCAGCATATGCATATGGGCTTATAGCAAAAAGCGCAAGAAAGATTTTGATGACGCAGCCAATTTACCTTTTGCCGATGACAAACAATCATCAGACGGAGAATCTCTATGAGTCCTTTCTGGAGTGCATGGATAATAATTCTAACCACTATCTTTTTAATTGGTATCTGCTGGGTACTGATGGCTAACCGTAAAACTCAAAACCGCGGCCCCGATGCCACTACTGGTCACGAGTATGACGGCATAGTCGAATACGATAACCCCATGCCGCTATGGTGGATACAAGGCTTTGTGGCCACCATTATTTTTGGTGTAGGTTACTTAATTGCCTACCCCGGTATGGGCAGCTGGCCCGGCGTATTGGGCTGGACCGCAGTTAACCAATGGCAGGCCGAAGTTGACGAAGCGGCAAAACGCTACGGCGATGTATTTGCTGGCTACTCAGCCACCCCCATTGAAGAACTAGCACAAGACCCTAAAGCCATGCGCATGGCGCAACGTATGTTTGCCAATAACTGCGCACTTTGTCACGGTGCTGACGCAGCGGGCGGCTACGGCTTCCCCAACTTAACCGACAACGATTGGTTATACGGCGGCAGCCCCGAGCAAATCAAAACCACCATCACCCACGGCCGTACAGCTGCCATGCCTCAGTGGGGTAATGTCGTAGGCGACCAAGGTGTGCGTGAAATTAGCGCCTATGTGTACAGCTTAAATGGTCGTGAAGCCGATGCCGCACTGGCAGCCGAAGGCGGCAAAAAATTCCAAATGTTTTGCGCTAGCTGTCACGGTAAAGACGGCAAAGGCAACTACGCCTTTGGTGCGCCTAACCTAACCGACCAAGTCTGGTTATACGGCGGCTCTATGGGTCAAATTCAGCACACTTTGCAAAATGGTCGCTCAGGTCGTATGCCTGCCCACCAAGAGCTACTCAGTGCCGATAAAATCCATATGCTTAGCGCCTATGTATGGAGCTTATCTAATCAATAAGCAATCACATAACAGCAATATGTTTTAACGATTAGTTTGTACAACGTTTGAGGTAAAAATGACTACACAACGCGATCCCGTCGAAGAGTTTCACCCCGCTGGGGTCGCCGAGTTAGACCTTTACCAAAAACGCGAAAAAATCTACACCCGCAAAATTGAAGGTTTTTACCAAAAGATTCGGGTGTACACGGGCTGGCCATTACTACTGCTCTATTTCATAGTGCCGTGGCTAACCTGGAATGGCCAGCCCGCTGTTTTATTTGACCTACCCGCTAGACAATTCCACATCTTTTTTTGGACCTTCTGGCCGCAAGATTTTTATTTATTGGCGGGCATTTTAATTATTGCCGCCTTTGCCTTGTTTACCGTCACCGCTTGGGCGGGACGTATCTGGTGTGGCTACACCTGCCCGCAAACGGTGTGGACCGCCATTTTTATGTGGGCCGAACAAAAGTTTGAAGGCAGCCGCAACCAGCGCATCAAGCTAGACAACAAACCCATGCACTGGGAAAAGTTTTGGCGCAAGCTGGCCAAACACACGGTTTGGGTAACGGTTTCCTTAGCCACCGGCGTCACCTTTGTCGGCTACTTCACCCCCATTTACGATTTGGTTTTTCATTTAGATTACGGCCTATGGGGCTCGCTGTGGATCACCTTTTTTACCTGCGCCACCTATATCAACGCGGGCTATATGCGCGAGCAAGTCTGTATTTACATGTGCCCCTATGCCCGCTTTCAATCGGTGATGTTCGACAAAGATACGCTATTAGTTTCCTACGACGCTAAGCGCGGCGAACCCAGAGGCTCGCGCAAAAAAGACGCTGACCTGGAAAAAGAAAACCTAGGCGCCTGTGTAGACTGCAATATCTGTGTACAAGTATGCCCCACCGGCATAGACATACGCGATGGCCTACAAGTGGAGTGTATTAACTGCGCCCTGTGCATAGACGGCTGTAATAGCGTGATGGACCAGATGGGTTATGAGCGCGGCCTAATCCGCTACACCACCGAGCACGAGCTGGAAGGCTACCCCGGCAACCGCTACCACCCGCGCTTTATCGCCTACGCGGCCGCCTTGCTGATTATGCTCACGGCCTTTGGTTACAGCCTACTGACCCGCGTGCCATTAGAGGCCGACGTAGTGCGCGAGCGCGGTAAGCTCTACCAGCGCACCCCCGAAGGCCGTATAGAAAATATGTATGTGCTAAAAATCATGAACAAAGATCAACGCCCCCACACGTTTAAGATTGCCTTTAGCGGCCTAGAGCAGGCGCAACTTAAGGGCGACAATCAAAAGACCTTAAGCGCGGGTGAAATTGTTGAATTGCCGCTGCGTATTAATATCGCCCCCGAGCAATTACAACGCTTAAACAGCACCATTTACTACCACATCACCTCACAAGATGACCCCGACATACACATGAGCGTAGAAAGCCGCTTTATAGGCCCAGGAACTCCTTAATGAACACCCCTGATAACGACAAACAACCCGCCCCCTGGTACCAGCAATTTTGGTTATGGTTTCTTATTTTTTTCCCCGCTCTAGCAATTGTGGCCGGCGTAATCACAATTATCATTGCGGTAAAAAATGAAGACAGCCTAGTGCGCGATGATTATTACAAAGCGGGGCTGGCCATAAACAGCGACCTAGCCCACGATAAATTTGCCCGCCAGCACAATATACAGGCAACCCTCACCCTAGACAGCGTAACCGGCGGCCTACAACTTGCTTTGCAGGCCGATTTAGACAGCCTGCCCAATAAGCTGCAGCTGGATTTTATACACCCCGCTGCTCAAACTATGGACTTTGGCGTGGAGCTAATCAAACGCCACGACAATCTGTATATAGGCCAGCTTAAACAAGGCCTCACTCATCGCTGGTACCTACAGCTAAGCGACCAAAGCAGCCCGTCTAGCGATGATAAGAGCTGGCGCCTTAGTACTGAACTGGATGCCAGCACTAATGATGCTGAACGTATTAGCCTTAGCTTCACACCCTAAGCCCAATCGCTAAATCATGCCTAACAGCTCAAACACCCAGCGCGCGGCCTGCTACCACTGCCAGCTACCCATTATGGCCGGTGACCGCTTTGAATGTGAGCTGGATGGCAGCACACGAGGTTTTTGCTGCCCGGCCTGCATGGCGGTGGCTCAAACTATTCATGCTGGCGGCCTGGGCGCTTTCTATCAATACCAACTGTCCCAGCAACAACAAGGTAGCGAGCAGCGCCCGCAACTCTCACTATTAGCAGAAAAGTTTGCCGCCTTCGACCTGCCCGATTTTCAGCAACGCTTTGTTAAGCCGCAGGGCCAAGTAGTAGAGACGGAACTGCTAATAGGCGGCATGCACTGCGCCGCCTGCGTGTGGCTGCTAGAAAAACAATTGTCACAGCTTAATGGTCTAGTCAAAGTTTCGGTGAGCTTGGCGGCACAAAAAGCCATTATCAGCTGGCAGGGCGAGCAGCTTAAGCTCAGCCAAATTTGCCAAAGCATAGCGGCCATAGGCTATGAGCCCGAGCCCTATCACCACGATCAACTGTTAGAACTACAACAACGCGAGCAGCGCACCGCCCTGCGCCGCTTAGGTATAGCAGGCATAGGCATGATGCAAGTGGGTATGTTTGCCATAGCCCTTTATGCCGGCGAAATGCAGCACATCAGCGACGACAACCGCAATTATATGCGTGTTATCAGTATGCTGATGGCCACGGTGGTGGTGTTTTATTCCGCCCGCAGCTTTTTTATTGGCGCCTGGCAAGGCATTAAAAAAGCCAAGCCGGTGATGGACTTGCCCGTCGCCATTGCCATAGGCCTGGCCTATAGCGCCAGCCTACGCGCCACCTTTAGTGGCAGCGGTGAAGTGTATTTTGATTCCGTCACCATGTTTACCTTTTTACTGCTAGCCGGGCGCTATGTAGAGATGCGCGCGCGCCACTACCACGGCCGCCTCAGCAGCCACCTGCAAAGCTTGCTGCCCAGCACAGCTACCCGTATAGACACCCATAACGGCGAAAAAAGTCAGCAGGCGGTGCCGCTATTTAATATACAGCAAGGCGATATATTGCTGGTTAAACCCGGCCACACCATACCCGCCGACGGCATCATAGTTGAAGGGCAAAGCAGCATTAACGAAGCCCAACTCACCGGTGAGTTTACCCCCCTCAATAAAGGCTGTGGCGACAGCTTGATTGCCGGCACCATCAATGTCAGCAACCCCCTGAGCATGCGCGTCACCGCCACCGGCGCCAAACTGCAATTGGAATCCATCGCCCAGTTAATTAATCAGGGCCAACACAGCAAGCCCAAAGTGGCGATATTAGCCGATAGGCTATCGCTGTATTTTATTAGTGCCGTGCTATTGATTGCCGCCGCCACTTATTTCACCTGGCTAAGCATTGATGCCCAGCAAGCTTTTTGGGTAAGCCTATCGGTATTGGTGGTGAGCTGTCCCTGCGCCTTATCACTGGCCACCCCCACCGCCATTACCACCGCTGGCCACCGCCTGCGCCAAAGCGGCGTGTTTGTTGCCAAGGCGCAATTATGGGAGAGCCTACCGGCAATCAAACATATAGTGTTTGATAAGACCGGTACCCTCACTCAGGGCAAACTCAGCATAGAGCAAACCCTATGCTGCGAGGGCTTTGCAGCTGAACAGGTATTGCGCATCGCCGCCCAGCTGGAAAACTGCTCGGAACACCCCATAGCCGCCGCTTTCAGCAGCTACAGCCGCAGCCAGGCCAGCAAGGTATGCAGCACCCCCTATCAAGGCCTAGAAGGCGAGGTGGACGGCCAGCGCTATCGCATAGGCAAGGCCAGCTTTGCCGCCGCCTTTTATAACGGCGACCAGCCCAGCCCGCCGCAACAAGAACAAGGCCAGTGGATATTATTAAGCAATAGCCAAGGCCCCTGCGCCTGGTTTCAGCTATCCGACCCGCTGCGCAGCGACACCGCCAACACGGTGCAACAACTCAAACAGCAGGGCTTTACCCTACACTTGCTCAGTGGCGACAGCTCGGGCAGCGCGCAGCAGCTTAGCCAACAGCTGGCCATGGATCACTGCATAGCCTCTGCCAGCCCCGCCGACAAACTAAATTACATACGCCAGCTGCAGCAGCAGGGGCCGGTAATGATGCTGGGGGACGGCATTAACGATATACCGGTGCTAGCCGCGGCAGATGTTTCGGTAGCCATGGCCAATGCCCCCGATGTAGCAAAAACCCAGGCCGACTGTATTTTATTATCCGGCCAGCTCAAGGGCATATTAACGCTATACAGTATGGCCACGCGCACCCAGCGCATCATTCGACAAAACTTAGCTTGGGCCTTGCTGTACAATATCAGCATTATTCCCTTGGCGGCCTGTGGTTTAATCCCGCCCTATTTAGCCGCGCTAGGCATGTCGCTAAGCTCCTTAATCGTATTGATTAATGCGCTGCGGCTACAGCGTAATAACAGTGGCTACACGCCCGGTAGTTAACCCTATGGATATTATTTACCTACTTATACCCATTGCCCTTTTGTTTACCGCACTGGCAGTAAAACTGTTTTTTTGGGCGGTAGACAGCAAGCAATTTGATGACCTAGATTCTGCAGGCCAGCAAATTTTATTTAATGACGACGCTAAAAAAACGGACCGCAGCGAAACAGAAAAATCTAATCATGAATGAAGCCTTGGTCTTTATTAACACGCTATTTGCCGATCAACTTTTTTTAGGGCTACTGGGCTCAGCTTTTTTATTGGGCATTATGGGCAGCAGCCATTGCCTAGGCATGTGTGGTGGCATTAGTGCCGCCTTAGGTTTTCAAGCTAACCAAGGCCATGGCCGCATAGTGGCCTACAACGCCGGCCGTATTAGCACCTACACTGCCATAGGTTTAATCGCGGGTTTGGTCGGTGAAACCCTAACCCTTAATGCCCCGCTGCTAGGGCCAGTGTTAAGAAGCTTGGCCGGTTTATTATTAGTGGCTATGGGGTTCTATATTGCTGGCTGGTGGATGGGGCTGATCCGCTTAGAAAAAATAGGCAGCCACTTATGGCGCCACGTGCAGCCCCTAACGCAAAAACTACTGCCCGTGCACAGCAATAGCCAAGCGTTAAAACTGGGCCTATTGTGGGGCCTGCTGCCCTGCGGTTTAATTTACTCCACCCTAAGCTGGGCTTTAGCTACGGCCAACGGCCTGCAATCCGCCTTGCTAATGCTAGCCTTTGGCTTGGGCACGCTGCCCTCTATGCTGGTGAGCGGCATGGCCGGTAAAAAAGTCTTAGCTTTTTTGCGGCAACAAAAAATGCGCGCTATCGCCGCTATATTAATGATAGCGCTAGGCTTGGTAACCGCAGTAACGCCTTGGCAACATTTAGGCCACCACCAGCATGGTGCTGCCGCTGAGCCAGAAACTTCCAAGCATGAACACCATCACCATTAAACCGTTGTGAGACGCATAAAAAAAACCGGCCTGAGCCGGTTTTTTACTAAGTTAGCTGCTCTTAAAAAGAGTAAGACAGGCTCACCAAGGTTTCTTTGTCGGCACGCTTAGTATCTACGGGAACCTCATCGGTGTACTTAATTTTATAAGCTAGTTTTAACGATAATGAACTGTTAATTTTAACTTTTAAAGCCGTTTCAGATTGGCTGATAGAGTTCTCTTCACCCACTTCAGAAGATAGCGATTGCAAAAAGTTTGCGCTATCACTAATAGTCCAGGTGTACAGCGTCGCCAAACGTAATATGGCTTCATCCTGATCATCTTCTGCCACCATAGCATCGGCATCAGCTTCGATTTTACTCACCCTGTAACCCAAACCCGCTTCTATATCCCACACCATGTTTTCCACGTTGAGCAAGTTGCGACCTAAACCAGCAATAGCCGTAGACTGATAGTCATAGCCGCCAAAATTGTCATCGGTATAGGAAAGCATGCCAAAGTAATAACTTTTTTCTGAGAAGTTATAGCTTAGTTTATTGTAGGCATAATATTTTTCAGCCGTGCGCACATCATCTTTTACCGATGACAAACCCTCGGCGTGAATAATATATTTCCAAGCGTCTTTTTTACGGGTGAGGTGTATAGCACCGCTGGTGGTAGTTTCTTCAGTATTACCTGATAAATTGATATAGCTAGCATCTATCTCACCAGACCACAGCTTGACTGCTTTAGGTTGTTCAACAGTAACAAGCGCTGGCTCACAAGCAGCATTTGCAGCGGCTACCGCAGCCTCACAACTAACGGCTTCAGCAGCCGCCTCTTCTGCACGGGCCTGCATGGTAACAGCACTGGCTAATGCCGCCGAAATAAAAACTACGTGATTCTTTTTCATGAAATTGCCTTTTTGCCTCTTGTTATAGTCAACATAGCCCTCCAGCTTTGCAGCTAGCACGCCACAAATTTTTAGCGGCGCATTGCGTTAAAGTCGCTTAAAGCGTTCAATTTTAAGAGAGCATAAAATCAGCAGGCATGATAATCGACCGCCATGGCTATGTCGATGCAAGCAAAAATAAATCTCAAGCAGTTAACCGCCACAACGCTTGGCTAAGGCCACAACCAAGCCGCACCTCTAACGCCACTAGCATCACCGTGCACAGCGGGGCGCAGTTGCGTACGCACCTCATCGTTAAACACATGCTCGCACCACAGCCGCGGCACCTGCTGATAGAGGCTGGCAGTGTTTGACATACCGCCGCCCAAAACAATCACATCGGGGTCGACGATATTAATCACCTGGGCCAGCGCCATAGCCAATTGCTGCTGGTAATACGCCAACGCTTGCCCGGCCTGTTTATCGCCTTGCTCGGCGGCAGCTACTATATGCTCGGCGGCTAACGGCTGCGAGCTAATACGCCTATAAGTTTCGGTTAAACCCGGCCCCGACAAATATGTTTCTACACAATCACGGCGCCCGCAGTAGCAAGTACGGCCCACTAGCTCGGAGGTTATGGCCGTACTAGGCATGGGGTTATGCCCCCACTCACCCGCTATATGGTTAGCTCCGGTTAGCAACTGCTGATTAACTACTAGGCCGCCGCCCACCCCAGTACCCAAAATCACCCCAAATACCACCGCGGCTTGCGCGGCGGCGCCATCCACAGCCTCGCTTAGCGCAAAGCAGTTAGCATCGTTGGCTATGCGCACGGGTCTGGCCAGTAACGCCTCTATGTCGGCTGGTAAGTGCTGCCCGTTTAAGCAGGTGGAGTTGCAGTTTTTCATCGCACCGGTTAACGCCGAGGCGCTACCTGGTGTGCCTATGCCCACGGTACAGGGCTGTTTAAGCTGGGCTTCGGCTTGCTCTACTAAGGCTTTAATACTGCGGAGGGTAGCGGCGTAATCGCCTTGCGGAGTCGCTACCCGCTGGCGAAAAACAATTTGCTGCTGTGCATCAAAGGCCACGGCTTCTATTTTACTGCCGCCCAGGTCTATACCTATACGCATACTGAGCTTAGGCCTGGCTTATAAAATCAGCTGTAATAGGGCGATAGCCACCAGCCAACACATGACGCTGCGCGATAGCAAAGCCTGTACGGCGTTAATTTCTCTTTCGCCTTGCTCTATGGCCTGCTCGGGCTCGCTGGATAAAAACACCTTGGTGTCGTCGTGTAGCGCGGCCAGGGCACAGCTATCTAATAGCTCCGGTAGCGGCTTGTTATCGCGCCCCTGTGCCAGCAGGTATTGGGCAGTGGTTTCAAAGCGGCCGGTTAGCGCAAAAGCACCTGCCAATAAGCGAGCAGGTAGCCAATCTAAGTAGTGAGTCACCTGCAAGGCCTGCTGCTGCAGTGGTTCATCTTGATCGCCATCGGCATGTACGTTGATACGCCCCGTCAAATAACACAGCCTATAGGCCAAAGCACCGGCGGGACCCAGCACTAAGAACCAAAACACCACCGCAAACCAGCGCTGGTAGCCTTCGTATAATAGGGCGGCGCGCACAGTGTTGTGCAGCGTTTGCGGATCGTCTATGGCCTCGCTTTGGTGAAAATCACCTATGGCTGTCGCTTTTTGGTAGGCCGATTCAAAATTGCCCGCCCGCCAACTCATTAAGTAGTGGTCTATAGCCTCGCTAAACTCGCCGCGACCTAAGCTATACAGTAGCACCAGCACATAGAAAACCAGTGACAGCAAACCAAACAAGACATCGGCAAGTAAAAGATCCAGCAGTGCCACGGCCAACAGTGGCAGCAGTACTATCAGCGCTAAGCTAATCGCCGGGTTGGTTATTTTATCGCTAATGCACTGCAGCCATGGCTGTAACCAGCCATCTTTATGCATAGACTGCTGCGAACCCCAAATCTGCAAAATAGCCAACACAATCAAAATGGAAAAGAAGATCATTGCAACTCCAATAGCTGGTAAAAGTAAGGCCAATCAAAGGCAGGGCCAGGGTCGGTTTTGCGACCGGGGGCGATAGTGCTGTGCCCGGTAATCCTGTCGCGGGTAATCGCCGGGTAATAGGCCTGTAGGTAATGGCTAACTTCGGCGAGCTTATTATATTGCGCCTGAGTATAGGCAATATCGTCAGTCCCCTCTAGTTCTATTCCTATACTGTAGTCATTGCAATTGGCCACCCCCGCAAAGCTGGACTGCCCGGCATGCCAAGCGCGTTGATCAAAAGGCACAAACTGGCAAACCTCACCGGCCCGGTTAATAAACAAATGTGCAGAAACGTGTAGTTGCGCCAAGTCGTGAAAACTGGGGTGGGCCTGGCAATCTAGGCAATTGGTAAATAACTGTTCTACATAGGGGGTGGCAAACTCACCGGCAGGTAAGCTGATGTTGTGTATGACTAATAAGCTAATGGTTTGCGGCTGAGGGCGCGCATTGTAGTTGGGCGAAGGCACATGCCGGCAAGTGGCGCTGGTGGCCAACCAATGACCCTGGCATTTTACTGTACTCAAGCGCGCCCCCCATTTATTGCCGTTTTTATGGGGGCAATCATACACCGTTAGGCGGCGGCTTCACCAGCTATAGCGTAGCCACAGGGCTAGGAAGCACTCTGTGATTTCATTTCGCGCAGGTTACCTATGACCGACTCCAGCGCTCTATCAAACAGCAGGCCATCATCCAATAACGAAACATCACCTTCGTCTACCGCCTGCCCCAGGGATGCTCTAGTATGCTCGGCGACTTTGATACCGGCCCGGTTAACAAAAATGTATTTGCCTGTGCCGCGAATAATGGCCGCTAAACGACAACGCAGTTTAGAGCCATCGTCCTGCAACATTTCCAGCCAGCTGCCTACCGCTAATTGGTCGACGCGGTGGTTGCTAGGCGCTTGCTCGGGGCTGATGGCCGGCAGAGGCTGGGAGCTGTCACTGTCTTCGCCAAAGCCTTCTAGCTCGTCCAACTCCTCTAGCTCAGCCAATAGCTCATCGGCGCTGGCGTTAGCGGCGGGTTGTTTTCGGCCTTCTAACAGTTGATCTAGCGTTTGCTCGCCAGCGGCTTGAGCAAGCTCTTCTTTAGGTGGCTGTGGGCTGGCCTGTGCTGCAACCGGCTCAAGCGCTGCAGGCTGCGCGGGCTGTTGGTTTTGTGGTTGCGCTGCTGTGCTATCTATTTTGGCCTCAGGTTTGGCCTCAGGTGCAGGTTCATTAGTAGCACTAATGAGCTGCTCATCATGTTGTTCCAAGGGCTCCGATAAGGTGGGTATAGTTTGCGCTGCAGCCGCCAAGGGCTGCTTTAATTGCGCTAGGTGTATGTTTTCTAACTCATCAAATAGCCGGTTCATCTCGAAGGGGTTGAAGGCAACCTGGGTTAGACCTTTACGCAGGGCGTTTAATAAGCTGGGGATTAGCTGTAGTAAGCGCTTACGGTCGGCACCTGTATCCATGGGTGACACGCTCCACAGCAAGTCATCTACCACTTGTACGGCCTCGGTCCAGTCGTGGCTAGCCTGGCCTTCTTTTAAGTTGATAAGAAACAGCACATTGCTCCAAGCGTCTTGCAATAAGCTCATAACAGCTGGCGGTAAGTCTACGCCTTGCAGTTTTTCTTGCAGCAACTGCTTAACCGCAGCGCGCGCTAACTCTGATTTCGCCTTGCCATCTTCGGCATCGAGGGTACGCTGCTCTATCAAGCTTGCGCGGCGACGCTCTAGCTCTAAAAAGGCATTAAAGTCACTGAGTATGTCATCAAATAATTCGGCGTTGTTGTCGTAGTCCTCTAACAATTGATCGACAATGGCGCCAATTTTTTTATACAACGGGTCGCGATCTAATTGCTGCGGCTCTTCCCAGCCCAATGCGGCAGTGGCCATGGCATTAAGCAGCTTTCTGGCGGGGTGGCCACCGCGACTGAAAAAGCTTTTATCTTGCATGGCTATACGCACTATGGGTATTTGCATGCGCGAGAGCTGAGTTTTAATAGGGGCGGCGAGGTTGCGGTCCTCTAACACAAATTGAAATAACATAGACACCAGATTGATGGTGTCATCATCCACCTGCCCTATGCTTAAAGCCTGGCCCGGCATGCGCTCCATGCACAAGCTGTTTAAGGCTTGCTGTATATCTAACTGTGCGGCAGAGTTCTCGGCGCTTTGCGCGGCCTGCTGCTGCACTAACTGTAATAAAGCCATCAGGCTGTCGCGTGGAATTTGTGGGGCATCACCGGCCGCCTGCAAACCCACCGCTTGCTGGCTGGCGCTAGCATGAGGGGCAGCCTTGAGCAGTGCCTGTAAATTAGCAAATACTGCACTTGCGCTGTCTTGCGGCGTAGCGCCTTTACTTGCCCCGCTCACCAAATTAGCGGCATTAGCATCGGCCAATACGCCCGAACTGGCCAAATGTGCATTGCAGGCGCTATAAACAGAACCCAAGCCCGCAATGACATAGCGATCAAATAATTTAAATAGCACTAGCTTGGTATTGATATCGGTATCTAAACTTTCGCAAGCGGCCATAAAAGCTTTACAAATAACAGCGGGGCCTAGCGGATTGCTTGCTGCGGTAAGGGTAGGCTGCTCGCCTAATAAGGCATTGAGGCGCGCCATAATTAAGGCTAAGGGCTCGACAAAGTTTTTTTCGGCCTTACTGACTAGCGAGCTGCTGGCCATTAGCTCTTCTAGTTGGTCGTGCTCTACCAAGCTCAACTCAGAAGCAGGCACCTCTTCTTGGTCAGCGGCCGATGAGTTGCCACTAACAGCTGCAAAAAAAGCTTCATCTATTGTTTTTAAAAACAGCAGCTCCATGCCGCGGCGCTTGAGCCTAACTTCACGCATGGACTCAAAGTACATATTTTGAGCGGCATTGCTGTCGGCCTTGTCGGCCATTTCAAAGAGAGCATCGTCAACATGATCAAACAGGGCCTGCAGTAAAGGCATACAGCTTTGCTGGGCACGCTCTTTAATATCCACAAATACCGCGGGCAAGCGCGCCTGCATATAGGCGCTGTCTATGGCCACGATCTTTGCCTGGTTCTTAGTCTGATTTTTTGATGTAAAGCCGAAATCAGCCATTACTCTCCTCGCTATCCCCGCGCTCCGGTTCAAACTTAATCACTGCTGATAGTATTTCGCGGTGATGCACTAGCGCAAAGCTAAAAAATTTATCTTGTCTTGATAGTATAAGATTTACTCCCCAGCAACCCGCCTCTTTGCGCCATATCGAGAACCTGGTCACAGATACTCCCCATACCGTTATAAACCCTAGTACAATTAGTTATTAAAGCATAATCAGGCGCCCGTACTCGTTATGAATCAACTATTTAGAGAGTCATGAATCAACCACCGCAGCAACGTAAACTAGGCACAGGCATGTATATCATGGCTTGGGTAATGATGATCGCGCTATTAGGCACGGGCTTTCAGCAGTGGTATGAGGATGAATTCAACCCCAACCAACAACCTCAAAGCCAACAAACACAAGGGCTTAGGGAGGTAGTGCTACACCCCAATCGCCAACACCATTACATTGTCAGCGGCACTATCAATCAGCAGGCAGTGGTGTTTTTATTAGATACCGGTGCCACTCATGTGGCCGTGCCAAGCCGGCTGGCTCAGCGCCTGCAATTAAAGCGCGGGCTAGCGCAGCAAGTAAACACCGCCAATGGTACGGCCACCGCTTACAGCACTGAGATTAAACATCTAAGCTTTGGTAACATCAGCCTGCACAATGTTAAAGCCAGCATCAACCCCGGCATGAACGGCGAGGTGGTTTTGCTAGGTATGAGCGCCCTCAAACAATTAGAATTTACTCAAAAAGGTGAATTGCTAATACTGCGGCAATAATACTAAGCTGCTAGAATAGCCAATCTTTAGACTAACGATAAAATCCGCACATGACACTACCGCACTACGCCCAGCAAGATTTAGCCAGCACCGTAAGCCACGCCCTAGCCGAAGACATAGGCGATGGCGATATTACCGCGCAGCTAATCCCCGCTACCGAACAGGCTCACGCTCGTATTATTACCCGCGAGCCCGCCATTATTTGCGGCCAAGCCTGGGTTAATGAAGTATTCAAACAACTAGACCCCAGCGTAACTGTGACTTGGCAAGTCAACGATGGCGACCTAGTGCTGGCAGATCAAGTCTTGTTTGAATTAAGCGGTCCGGCTAGAAGCCTGCTTACCGGCGAACGCACCGCACTCAACTTTTTACAGCTACTGTCAGGCACCGCCACCATCTGCCAACATTACGCCGACATAGTGGCCGACACCAAAGTAAAACTGCTAGACACGCGTAAAACCATACCCGGCCTACGCAACGCCCAAAAATACGCCGTTACCCAAGGCGGCTGCTACAATCATCGCATAGGCTTATACGACGCCTTCCTAATTAAAGAAAACCACATCGCAGCCTGCGGCGGCATCAACAACGCCGTAAGCACAGCTAAACAGCAAGCACCGGGCAAGCCTGTAGAAATAGAAGTGGAAAATATCGCCGAATTAAAGCTAGCCTTAGAAGCAGGCGCCGACATCATTATGCTGGATAACTTCAGCCTAGCCATGATGTGCGAGAGCATGGCCTTAACAGCGGGCAAAGCTAAACTAGAGGCATCAGGCAATGTAACCGATGAAACCTTGCTACCTATCGCGGAGACTGGGGTGGATTATATTTCTATTGGGGGTTTGACTAAGCATTGTCGGGCGGTGGATTTGTCTATGCGGTTTGTTTGAGTACATCATAACATAGCAGTCCTCGCTACCCCTCTCATCATCTCCTTTATCATGTTTATTTTATAAACCACAACATTTTCTGCATTAACCCAACAACGGGCTCAAACAGCATTAAACCAACCCAAGAGCTTAATGCTGTAATCAAAAAACTACCAATGAGGGATAAACATAGATAGTATCACTCAAGGCAACAATTTAGGCCTTTAATAGTGCCAAGGCTTCAGCTTAACAACTTCTTCAACCTCTGCAGTCTGATTATTAATCACCACAACAAGGTCTAACACCTCAGACTCTAAAGGAATAAAACCATAAAATGATGGCTCTAAAGAGTAACGACTTAGCAACTCTATAAGCATCGGATCAGCCTGCGAGTTAAACTCTTTTAAGCGCGCTAGGGGATATATTTTTTCTCTAATTCTTGGCTTGGCGGTTTCGTAAGGCTGGTAATATTGCGGAGTTTGCGCCAAATCACGCCCCTCACCCAAAGCCTTAAACAGCATATCTTGACGCTCTTGAGCTGAATCTGGTGCCATTGCTGCTATCCATTTCGGTCCCCATAAAGGCACCGATTGATACTCCCGATATGTCGCCTGTAATAAATCCTCTCGAGTTAAATCATTAGCATATACCAGCTCAAACCTATCAACAGCAAACACTACATATACAGGCCGAGCTATAAAAACCGTATAAATCCCACCTACCAGAGCAGTCAATTGAAACAAAAATATTATTAATAAATCCCTAGCTAACTCTTGCTTAGCCTTATTAAACACAACCAATGTAAGCAGAGGACCTAAACATATATCTACCAATAACAGCAATAGAAATATATCTGTCACTCCTGCAGCTGCGGCCAACTCACCAGGATACCAAACTCCGAAAACAACCAGCACCACTATAAATGCTATTACAGCACAATAAACTAAATGAATTAGCGAAGCGTGTAGGCGATTTTTTGCCGATAAAACCGTAAGCATCATTAAAACTCTTAAGCTATCTTCCTAAAAAACTAACCGAAACAACCCCAAGAACAACATCTCTTAAAAAACAAACATAAAAAAAGCAGCACTGATTAATCAGCACTGCTTTTAAAAAGGTTTCGCTTATTATGATCTACAAGCTGCTGGCGCATATTTAGCCAACAGAGTCGCTGCTGCTGGAGCAGCAATAGCACCTGCAGCACCTCTACCCGCAGCAAAACAATTCCAAATAATTGGACCTGTTGGAGGCGTACCAGCAACTAATGGAGCATTATTAGCCGAAGGAATTAAAACCAAAGTGTTACGCGCAGGTACATCCACACGACTTGTATAAGCAATATCGATCTGACCTGTCGCCGTAGTTACTGCAAGAGATATTACACTTGGTGAACCAACACCAGTACCGGCAGCATCACCTACAACGCTAGTACAAACACCTGCAGCACTACATAATTGGGCTGCACCTGTAGCTGCAACGTTCAGACCGGCATTGCGCATACCTGCAGCCAAACCACCATTAGCGTCAGGAGTTGCATTTGAAGCATTGTCGCCAATTATTAACTTAATCTCAGAAGCCATCGCTAAACCTTCTGTAACACGTCCACGAATTGTGTAATCTTGATAAGCTGGCAAAGCTGTAGCCGCCAAAATACCCACTATCGCCACCACGATCATTAATTCAATTAAGGTAAAACCCTTTTGTACTTTTTTCATTGTGTTTCTCCTAAGGTAACATTTACTTTATTGAGGTCGTCTGACCCCATTAAAATTTTGCCAGTGCCTTTCATCACTTGGGTGTTTACATATCAACTTGTATGCCAACTTCTCTACACCCTTAGTTTCAAAACTAAAAACTAGTTGAAAAATAAGGGATTACAAGCAAAAACTGGAATTTTGTTTAAATTATAGTAGCCTTACCAACATGCAGCCTTTTATAGGTATAAGTCTCCATGAAACGCACTTTATGACATATTTTGTCAGTAAATATTAATAATTAGAGCCTAACCACCTTATTACGTAGACACTAGACATGAATACTGAAGCCCCTATTGCACTCAATGGTTTAGCCCGACGCTTAGTAAGAGATGGCAGTCTGAGTGAAGAAATAGCCCAAAAGGCCCAACAAGAGGCCAGCAAAGACAAAAAGCACTTTGTCAGCCATTTGGTCACCAACAATTATCTAGACAGTGCCACCATAGCCGAGGCCGCTGCCGATGAATTTGGCGCCCCCCTGTTTGACCTCTCAGCCTTTAATAAAGAGGTCATCCCCAAAGAGTTGATCGATATTAAACTGGTGCAAAAACACCACTCCCTGCCTTTGTTCCGCCGCGGTAACCGCTTGTTTATTGCTGTATCTGACCCCACCAACCTGCGCGCCCTGGATGAAATCAAGTTTCACACAGGCATCAACACTGATGCCGTACTGGTTAATGAAGAGCTGCTCGCGCAAGCGCTGATAGATTTTATCGAGGCCAATGATGAACCTCTGGGCGGACTGGGTGACTTAGAAGACGCTGGCCTAGAAGATCTGGACATTGAAGCGGTAGATGAAGAAGGCGGAAAAGATGATAAAGGTGCAGACGGTGCCGACGAGACCCCCATCGTACGCTTTGTTAACAAGGTATTAATAGACGCCATCAAAACCGGCGCCTCCGACATACATTTTGAACCCTATGAAAAAAGCTATCGGGTGCGCTTTAGGACAGACGGCATCCTGCACGAAGTAGCCCGCCCGCCTATGTCACTGGCGGGCAGGTTATCTTCACGCCTTAAGGTGATGTCGCAGATGGATATTTCTGAGCGCCGCCTGCCTCAGGACGGCCGCATTAAGATGAAGCTTTCCAAAAAGCGCGCCATAGACTTCCGGGTTAATACTCTGCCCTGCCTGTTTGGCGAGAAGGTGGTGCTGCGTATTTTAGATCCCAGCAGTGCACAGATGGGCATAGACGCCCTAGGCTACGAGCCCGAGCAAAAAGACATGTATATGCAGGCGCTACTACAACCACAGGGCATGATCCTAGTAACCGGGCCTACCGGTAGTGGTAAAACCGTATCGCTATACACCGGCCTTAATATACTCAATGAGCCCGAGCGCAATATCTCTACCGCCGAAGACCCAGTGGAAATCAACCTAGAGGGGATTAACCAGTGCCATGTTAACCCCAAGGTGGGGCTGACCTTTGCCGAGGCTTTGCGCTCTTTTCTACGCCAAGACCCGGATATTATTATGGTGGGGGAGATACGCGATTTGGAAACCGCCGAGATCTCCATCAAGGCCGCGCAAACCGGCCATATGGTTATGTCTACCCTGCACACCAATAGCGCAGCCGAAACCATTACCCGCTTGATGAACATGGGGGTTCCAGCCTTTAATATCGCCACTTCGGTTAATTTAATCATTGCGCAACGGCTAGGGCGGCGTTTATGCTCTCACTGCGCAGAACCTGCCGACATCCCTAAAGAAGTATTATTAGAAGAAGGCTTTTTAGAAAGTGATTTGGAAGATCTAAATCTAATGAAGGCTGTAGGCTGCGATAAATGCGCCAATGGCTATAAAGGCCGTGTGGGGATTTATGAAGTCGTTCGCATTACTCCTGCCCTGTCTCAGATTATCATGGACGGCGGCAACTCTATCGACATAGATAAAATTGCCAGGCAAGAAGGCTTTAATGATTTACGGCGTTCCGCCTTATTAAAGGCCGCCCAAGGTTTAACCAGCTTAGAAGAAGTTAACCGCGTTACCAAGGATTAATCGATGGCTACCACAATAAAAACAAGCACCTTTACCTATAAAGGCACGGATAAACAAGGCAAAGAGGTTAAGGGCGAAATACAGGGTTCTAACCAGACCATGGTAAAAGCTCAGCTGCGCAAGCAAGGAGTGATTGCCAAGTCGGTAAGAAAGAAAGCAAACCCCATACTTATCGGGGGCGGAAAAAAAATCAAACCCGCTGACGTTGCTATTTTCACTCGCCAGCTAGCTACCATGATGAAGGCTGGTGTCCCGTTAGTACAGAGCTTCGACATAGTAGCCGAAGGCCTAGACAACCCTTCTATGCGTGACTTAGTGATGGAAATCAAGAATGATGTCGCCTCAGGATCTGGCTTTGCCCCCTCTATAGCCAAGCACCCTAAGTATTTTGATGACTTGTTTTGCAGCTTAATCGCATCAGGCGAACAGTCCGGTACGCTAGAGACCATGCTGGACAGGGTAGCCACCTACAAGGAAAAATCCGAGGCTTTAAAGGCAAAAATCAAAAAAGCCATGACCTACCCCATCGCCATTTTAGTGATAGCACTAGTCGTTACGGCATTATTATTAATCAAAGTCATCCCGCAATTTGCAGAGTCCTTCACTAGCTTCGGCGCAGATTTACCTGCGTTTACAAAAATGGTTATGGGCCTCTCTGACTTTGTAATCGAATGGTGGTTGATAATACTAGTAGGCATCATAGGCTCAGTCTTCACACTAAAAGAATCTATAAAACGCTCTGAAACAGTATCACTAGCTGCAGACAAAATCATTTTAAAAGTCCCCATCGTTGGCGATATTATTTATAACTCTATCATCGCCCGCTTTGCTAGAACTCTATCAACCACTTTTGCAGCAGGCGTGCCCTTGGTAGACGCCCTGCAAGCAGTGGCCGGCACCGCTGGTAACGTCATCTACAAAGATGCCATTATCAAAATTAAAGATGATGTCACCACTGGCACCCAGCTCAACCAATCCATACGGGCCTCAGGCCTATTTCCCAGTATGGTGCTACAAATGGTGGCTATAGGTGAAGAATCGGGCGCCCTGGACAGCATGCTAGAGAAAGTCGCCATACATTTCGAAGACGTGGTAGATAATATGGTCGACAATATGACCGCGCTACTAGAACCCATTATCATGGCGGTTCTGGGCGTATTAATTGGCGGCTTAATGATAGCTATGTACCTCCCCATCTTTATGCTGGGGTCTGCCATATAACCATGCAAACACTTATCGATTTATACCCCCTCTACCCCGCTTTATTTCTCAGCGGGGTAATTATTTTAGGGCTGCTGGTAGGCAGTTTTCTCAACGTCGTGATATACCGCCTGCCGGTGATGATGGAAAAGGAGTGGAAGTCAGAATGCCGTTTTATTCTTGAACTGGATGAAGAATGCGACGATGACCAAAATGAAAAGTTTAACCTCGCCTTTCCCCACTCCCACTGCCCTAAGTGCAAACAGGATATTAAACCCTGGCAAAATATTCCGGTTGTTAGCTACTTACTATTGAAAGGGAAATGCGCCAACTGCCAAACCCCCATATCAGCTCGCTACCCAATCATAGAAGCTGTGTGCGGCATTTTATCGGGGGTGATAGTTTGGCAGCTGGGCATGGGCTACGAAGCACTGGCTGCCCTATTGTTAACCTGGGCCTTAATCGCCCTCACCATGATAGATGCCGATACTCAGCTACTCCCCGATCAAATCACCCTGCCTTTATTATGGCTGGGGCTAATCTGCAACGCCTTTGGCCTGTATACCAACTTAGAAAATGCACTCTGGGGAGCCGTATTCGGCTACCTAAGCCTATGGTCGGTATACTGGGCCTTTAAGTTATTAACCGGTAAGGAAGGCATGGGCTTTGGTGATTTTAAATTACTTGCGGCCTTAGGCGCTTGGATGGGCTGGCAGAGCCTGCCTATAATTATCCTGCTTTCTTCTTTGGTTGGCGCAGTCATAGGCATTAGCTTAATGCTGATTAACAATAAGGGCCGCGACACCGCCATACCCTTTGGCCCTTATTTAGCCATAGCAGGCTGGATAGCGTTTTTATGGGGCGATAATATCACCCGTAGCTATCTGCAGTTTGCGGGCCTCTCATAAGGTCATGGCGGCAGCACAACCCTTTACTATAGGTTTAACTGGCGGCATAGGCAGCGGCAAAACCGCAGCTAGCGATTATTTTAAGCAGCTGGGCATAACCGTGGTTGATGCCGATGTAGTCGCGCGTTTAGTTGTTGCCAAAGACAGCCCAGCCCTAGCCAGCATCGCCCAACACTTTGGTGATAGCGTACTGCACAGCAATGGTGAGCTGCATCGCGCTCAGTTGCGAGATATTATTTTTCAAGATCCTGCGCAAAAGCAATGGTTAGAGCAGCTGCTGCACCCGCTGATACGACAAACTATTGAGCAGCAACTGACCGAGGCCACTGGCCCCTATGCCATCTTTGTTTCACCCTTATTACTAGAAACCAATCAGCACCAGCTATGCGACCGCATACTGGTAATAGACGTGCCCGAAGCCACGCAATTGCAGCGCGCCTGTGGCCGCGACCACAACAACCCTGCCCAGATTCAACGTATCATTGACAGCCAAATCTCTAGGCAACAGCGCCTCGCATTAGCCGACGACGTAGTGGATAACAGCCAAGATATTGCCGCACTGCAGCAAAAACTTGCTAAACTACACCGCCACTATTTAACCCTAAGCCCTTAGTACGCTACACACAAAACCTAGTAAAGCTATTGTTATGACCGACACCCTCGTTATCGAATGCCCCAGCTGTAAACGCAAATTGCAATGGGATAGCAACAACCCCTACCGCCCCTTTTGCTCACAGAGCTGTAAAGACAAAGACTTTGTCGCCTGGGCCAACGAGGAAAACGTTATAGGCGGCAACTCGGTGTATGACGATTTATTATCGGGTGACTTACCGCCACAGGAATAAAATTTTAAGCAGGCAGTAGTGACTGCATCACCGCAGCAATAATAGGCTGATTCGCCTTGGGGAAGTCATAACGGCTTAACTCAGCAGCAGCCAGCCACTGCAAGGGCTGGCCTTCGCGGCCTTGGGGCTCACCGCTAAACTCATGCACCCACCACACATCTAAATGCACGGCTTTGTCGCCGTAATCGTGATGGATCTCAGTCAAGGCGGCAAAACGCTGCGCCACTATGCCTAACTCTTCTTGCAGCTCTCTAATCAGCGCCTGCTGTACAGTTTCACCCTGCTCTACTTTGCCACCGGGAAACTCCCACAAACCGCCCTGATGGCTGTCGTCGGGGCGCAGAGCAATCAGAATCTGCTGCTGGGCGTTAACAATAACGCCCACGGCAACATGTACGACTTTGCTCACACCACCACCTTAGCTGCGATAATCGGCGTTAATACGCACATAGTCGTAGGATAGGTCCGTAGTCCACACCGTGCTTTGCTGCTCGCCCCTAGCCAAGTCTATGGTGATGGTTATCTCTTCTTGATCCATTACCGCCTGGCCCTGCTCCTCGGTATAGCTGGCCGCGCGACAACCACGCTCGGCAATAAGTACCTCGTTGAGGCTAACACTGACCAAGCTCACATCTAACTCAGGTACACCGGCGCGCCCTATCGCCGCCAATAAACGCCCCCAGTTAGGGTCACTGGCAAACAAGGCTGTTTTCACCAAGGGTGATTCGGCAACGGTAAAGGCTACATCTAAAGTTTCCTGCTCGGTTTTGCCGCCCAGCACTTTTACTGTCACAAATTTACTGGCACCTTCACCATCGCGCACTAGGCCTTGCGCCAGCTCTATAAAGACACTGCAAATCGCATCGTATAAGGGCTGATACAACGCATCCGTTTTGCTCGTAACTTTAGCTAACGCCGTCTTGCCAGTGGCCACCAAAATGCAGGCGTCATTCGTAGAGGTATCACCATCTATCGTAATACGGTTAAAGGATTGATTACTGGCCTCTAACACCATGTCATTTAGCAAGGCCTGATCAACCGCCGCATCAGTGGCGATATAACCCAGCATGGTGGCCATGTTAGGCTTGATCATGCCCGCACCTTTGGCTATACCGGTAACCGTCACAGTTTGGCCATCAAAGTCAAATTGCCTAGAGGCCGCCTTAGGGCGGGTATCGGTGGTCATAATACCTTCGGCAGCTAGCACCCAGTTATCGGGCTTTAAGTCGGCGATAGCCTGGGGGATGGCCGCAGCGATTTTATCTACCGCTAATAGCTCACCGATAACGCCGGTAGAAAAGGGCAACACCTGCTCAGCACTTACCTCAGCTTGTTCAGCCAATAATGCACAGCACTGCTCGCTATCGAGTAGCCCTTGCTCACCAGTACCCGCATTGGCATTGCCGGTATTAACCAGCAAATAGCGCGGTGTTTGCGCGGCTATGTGACGCTTGGCCACCTGCACGGGCGCGGCACAAAAAGCGTTCTTGGTAAAAACCCCCGCTACTGCTGCCCCTGCACAGATTTCCATCACGACAAGATCGCGTCGCCCCGGTGTTTTTATGCCAGCACTGCCTATACCTAAACGAAAACCCTCAACATTGTGCAACTCAGGTAAATTTCCAGACCCTACTGCCATTTTAATACTCCGCTTATTCTGACTACGCACTCACTAGGCGTTAGCTAACTTACCATGACACTGCTTAAACTTTTTACCTGAACCACAGGGGCAGGGCTCATTACGGCCCACCTTGCGGCCTTCGCGCACAAAGGGCTCGTGTTCATCGGCCTGCTCGCCTTCATCACCAGCTAAACCGGAATCAGCGCTGGGGTGTTTAAACTCCATTTGCTGCATAGCTTCGATTTTGCGACGCTGCTCTTCCAAGGCCTTAACTTCATCTTCACGCTGTATGCGCACGTGGGATAAAAACTTCACCACTTCAAACTTTAGGTTAACCAACATCTCTTGGAATAACTCAAAAGCCTCGCGCTTATATTCTTGCTTGGGATTTTTTTGGGCATAGGCGCGTAAATGTATGCCTTGGCGCAGGTGATCCATAGTGGCCAAATGCTCTTTCCATAAACCGTCCAGCACCTGCAGCATAATGTGCTTTTCAACCTGGCGCATTTCATCGCCTATTTCAGCGACTTTCTGCTCGTAACTCTCCTTGACTGCAGCCAGTATTTTTTCGCGCAGCGTATCTTCATGCAACTGATCATCATTATCCAGCCACTCTTGCACTGGGCAAACTGTCGCAAACTCAGCCTCTAAACGGCTCTCTAAGCCGGGTATGTCCCACTGCTCTTCTATACTTTGCGGTGGCACATACTCACTCACCAAATCATTGACCACATCTTCACGTATGGCGGCAATGGTGTCGTGTATATCCTCGGCCTCTAATAGCTCTACCCGCTGCTGATAAACAATTTGGCGCTGGTCATTGGCCACATCATCGTATTCCAACAGCTGTTTACGTATATCAAAGTTGCGGCCTTCCACTTTCTTCTGCGCTTTTTCTATGGAGTTGGTGACCATGCTGTGCTCTATGGCTTCACCCTTTTCCATGCCCAGCTTTTGCATAAACATCTTCACGCGCTCAGAGGCAAAAATGCGCATTAAACTGTCATCCATAGACAAGTAAAAACGCGACATACCCGGGTCGCCCTGCCTACCGGCGCGGCCGCGCAGCTGGTTATCTATGCGGCGCGACTCATGACGCTCGGTGCCTATAATATGCAGGCCGCCAGCCTCTATAACTTTTTTATGGCGATCGGCCCAAGCATCGCGCAGTTTTTGTATTTGCTCCTCACTGGGGTTTTCCAGCTCGGCTATCTCTACCTCTACATTGCCACCCAACACTATATCGGTACCACGGCCCGCCATATTGGTAGCAATAGTCACCACGCCGGGGCGGCCTGCTTGCGCAATAATGCTGGCTTCTTGCTCGTGGTATTTGGCATTTAGTACTTTGTGTTCAATTTTTGATTTTTTAAATAATGTCGATAATGCCTCAGAGGTTTCTACCGAAGCCGTACCCACTAAGATAGGTGCCCCCTGTTTAACCAGCTCTTTCACATCGTCGACTATGGCTTGGTATTTTTCTTCCAGCGACAAATACACCAAGTCGTTTAAGTCTTTACGGGCTATGGGCACGTTAGTGGGGATAACCACCACATCCAAGCCATAAATTTGATGGAATTCAAAAGCTTCGGTGTCGGCAGTACCTGTCATGCCCGATAATTTATCGTACAGGCGGAAAAAGTTTTGGAAAGTAGTCGATGCCAAGGTTTGGCTTTCAGCCTGTACCTCTACACCTTCTTTAGCCTCTATAGCTTGGTGCAAGCCTTCCGATAAACGACGCCCTGGCATCGTGCGGCCGGTGTGCTCATCAATTAACACTACCTGACGGTTTTGAATAATATATTCCACATCGCGCTGGAATAATTTATGTGCGCGCAAGCCCGAATAGATATGCTGTAATAAGGCGAGATTACTGGCCGAGTACAGGCTATCACCCTCTTCTAATAGCCCATCTTTAATCAGTAATTCCTCAACAAATAAATGACCCGCTTCGGTCATTTCTACCTGCCTAGCTTTCTCGTCGATTTTGTAGTGGCCGGTCTCTTCCTGCTCTTCATCGCCTTCTACATCAACCTGCTCTACCAGCTTAGGGATAAAGGCATTGATGCGTTTATATAAGGCTGAATTATCTTCAGCGGGGCCTGAAATGATTAAAGGTGTACGCGCTTCATCTATCAGTATGGAGTCCACCTCATCGACGATGGCAAAGTTTAAGCCGCGCTGAAATCTATCTTCTTTAGAGAAGGCCATATTATCGCGCAGGTAATCAAAGCCATACTCGTTGTTGGTGCCGTAAGTAATATCGGCCGCATAGGCAGCGCGTTTGGCCTCACTATCTTGGCCAGACACGACTACCCCCACACTTAAACCTAAAAAGTTATACAGCGGACGCATCCACTCGGCATCACGCTGGGCCAAATAATCATTGACGGTTACCACATGCACACCCTTGCCACCGATGGCATTAAGATATACCGGCAGGGTTGCCATTAGGGTTTTGCCCTCACCGGTGCGCATTTCGGAAATACGGCCTTGGTGCAGGGTAATACCACCTATCATTTGCACATCAAAGTGGCGCATACCCATAACTCGGCGGCCCGCCTCTCTTACTACCGCAAAGGCTTCTGGTAGCAATTCGTCTAAGCTGGCGCCATCGGCTAAGCGCTTTCTAAATTCATCCGTTTTGGCTTGTAGCTGGCTGTCGTCTAAGCCCTTGAGGCTTTCTTCTTGCTCATTAATTAGGGTAACGGTTTTACCCATGCGTTTTAATTCGCGATCGTTTTTACTGCCAAAGACTTTTTTAAGAACATTTGTAATCATAGGGGTCACTAATAAATAAAAGGCTAACTATCTATCTGCGCAGCTGCATTAGCACAGCGCTGCCGCTACAGACACATACATCAATACACGGAGGCTAGGTTCTAGCGAGGGAAGGTAAAATTATCGGTTGGTGCGATGTATATAAGCGGCAGGATCGACAGGGCGACCGTGCTTGTACACCTCAAAGTGTACGTGGGGGCCAGTAGAGCGGCCAGTGTTACCCATTAAGGCAATTTCCTGACCCTTCTTAACAATATCGCCCACCTTAACTAGGTGCTCTTTATTGTGGCCATAGCGGGTGACATAGCCACCGCCGTGGTTAACTTCTATCATTTGGCCGTAGCCATAGCGCTTATCAGCCCAGGTGACTACACCGGCAGCCACAGAGATAACCGCTGAGCCCTCTTTACCGGCAAAATCCACCCCTTCATGCATGGCGGCGCGGCCAGTAAAGGGGTCGGTTCTATGGCCAAAGCGGGATGACATCCAACCTTTTTTGATAGGACGGCCAGCGAGGAATATATCGTCTTGAATTTTGCGGTTAGCTAATAGGGTTTCTAGGATTTCTAACTGCTGGGCGCGGTCGTCGACCTTGGCCAACAGTTCATCCATATTATTAACAAAGTCGGTTTGGGTATAGCTTTGCCCTAAATCATCTGTTTCTGGGCCACCCATGGCAGGCGCTTGGCTAAAATCGAATTCGCCCTTGTCTAACTTGGCGATAGTGGTAACGCGCTCGCCCAGTGCATCTAGGCGTACTAAGCGCGACTGCAACTCAGCCATGCGTAACGTTAAGGCTTGTAGCTGCTGCTCGGCTTGCCGTTTGGCATCGCTAAGCTCTTGCTGTTGCTGCTCACTGCGGTCTTTTAATAGCTGCAGGGCACTGTAATCTAAAACTTCATCATCATGGCCTGCTTGGTAACCCAGATAAACACCTGCCCCTAAAGGCGCGCCCAATAAACATAGCGATAGCAAAGTGCGCGTCCACAGCCCCAAGGACAGAGTTTTAGACTCAGCATGTTTATCGTTAACGATGATTACTTTCATATTTCTGCTGTTTATTTGCTTCTTTATTGACCAGCCACGGGGGCAAGCTGAGTACTAGCCACCCAGAATTGCGTGCAAATATGGCATATAAGCGCCGCAATTACCAATTTAAAACCCAAAAAAGCGACGGCTAAAGTGGCTTTTGCCTAGCGCATCACGCTAGAAAAAAGCCCAAAAACATAGCTTAGAGGGAGTTTATACTGCTGAAACAGGAGCCATATATGAGATAGGCGCGGTGTCTTTATCGTCAAAGGTCACCACTTCCCAGGCCTCAGGCTTGGCGATAAGCGTACGCAGCAAGGCATTATTAAGGGCGTGACCAGACTTATGGGCTTTAAACTCGCCAATCAGGCTGTTACCCAATAGGTATAAATCACCTATGGCATCTAATACTTTGTGCTTAACAAACTCATCTTCGTAACGCAGGCCATCTTCATTCAGGATGCGGTACTCATCAACCACGATGGCATTATCAACACTGCCGCCTTGGGCTAGGCCCTTGGAGCGCAGGTATTCAATCTCATGCATAAAACCAAAGGTTCTAGCACGGCTCACTTCTTTCACAAAGGAGGTGCTGGAGAAGTCTAAATCGGCACAAGCCTTGCGGTCGCGAAATACCGGATGGTCGAAATCGATAGTAAATGACACCTTAAAGCCATCAAAAGGGAGGAAGCTGGCTATTTTGTCGCCATCTTCTACCGAAATCGGTTGTTTAATGCGTATAAACTGCTTGGCCTTTTCCTGCTCCTGTATACCCGCTGACTGTATCAGGAATACAAAGGGGCCCGCACTACCATCCATAATGGGCACTTCGGCCGCACTAAGCTCTATAAAGGCATTATCTATACCTAGGCCCGCCATAGCTGACAGCAAATGCTCTACCGTCGAAACCCGCACCCCATCTTGTATCAAGGTGGTTGATAAGGTGGTATCGCCTACATTCTCAGCACGCGCAGGAATTTCTACCACCGGATCCAGGTCGGTGCGGCGAAACACAATCCCCGTGTCTATAGGGGCGGGCAATAAGGTTAAATACACCTTTTCACCCGTGTGCAGGCCTACGCCCGTGGCACGGATTGCATTTCTTAAGGTACGCTGTTTAATCATAGCTATTTTTGCTCAGCTGTTCGTCTATGGCTTACGCCACATGCGAGGCCCAGATTTTTGAGGCGCGAATACTACCAGAGTTCAATAGTATCGCCAAACCTCAATCATAATGCCGATACTAACACTTAATCGGCTTGGCGGCGCAGAAACGCTGGAATATCGAGATATTCCATGTCTCTATCTTCGCTGGGTGCCGCACTAGGCTCACGCTTAAGTGCATTGGCTCCGCTGGTACGCATAACCGTTGGCCTATCTAACTGGCTATAGTCGGGGTTAACCACCTCTAGCGGCTTACTCTCAGCAGGCTTATCAGCCGCTACCGCCACTTGAGCACCGCCCAAACCTGTAGCAACCACGGTTACCCGTAGCTCGTCGCCCAAGCTTGGGTCCATCGCAGTACCGGTAACTATAGTCGCATTATCAGAGGCTAGCTCTTCGATAATGTCACCTACCTCAGCAAATTCGCCCAAGGACATATCGGGGCCAGCGGTAATATTAACCAAGATACCGCGCGCACCTTCCAGATTAATATCATCCAACAAGGGGCTGCGTATGGCCATTTCGGCGGCTTCGCGAGCACGGTTTTCACCGCGAGCGGAGCCAGCACCCATCATCGCCATGCCCATTTCTGACATTACCGTGCGCACGTCAGCAAAGTCGACGTTGATTTGACCGGGGTTAATAATCAAATCGGCAATACCTTGCACCGCACCCAATAAAACATTATTAACGGTTTTAAAGGCTTCAATTAACGGCGTATTTTTACCCAACACTTCTAACAGCTTTTCGTTGGGGATAGTAATTAACGAATCCACATGCTGCTGTAATTCCAGCATACCTTCGTCGGCAATTTTCATACGCTTTTTGCCTTCAAAGCGGAAAGGTCTAGTTACTACCGCTACCGTCAAAATACCCATTTCTTTAGCAACTTCGGCCACTACTGGCGCAGCACCTGTACCGGTACCACCGCCCATGCCGGCAGTAATAAATACCATATCGGCACCGTGTATGGCTTCAGCTATGCGCTCTCTATCTTCTAAGGCCGCATGCCTGCCCACTTCTGGATTGGCACCTGCACCCAAGCCTTTAGTGATGTTGCCACCCAACTGTAATACGGTTGAAGAAGCTAAATCCGTCAAAGCCTGAGCATCGGTATTGGCGCAAATAAAATCTACGCCATCGACACCAGAATCGATCATGTGACGCACAGCATTACCGCCGCCACCGCCTACACCAACTACTTTAATGACTGCGCTTTGGGGCACATTATCAACGAGTTCAAACATTTTCCTTCTCCCTTTTTTGTTTTTACTGATTCCAACCCACGTTGGTATGAGTAACTGCTTTAAACTAATTAAAAAATTAAAAATTGTTTTTAAACCATTCTTTAATACGGCCAACTTTACCCGTATTGTTTACTGTATTGGCCGAGCGACCTTTAATGGCACCTGGCTCTTGTTGTTTTAAACCGTACTGCAACAAACCCACGCCAGTAGAGTAAATAGGGTTGCGCACAATATCGGTAAGACCGCTAATATGTTGCGGCACACCTATACGCACCGGCGTATTAAAAATCTCTTCAGCCAGTTCAACCACGCCTTCCATTTTGGAAGTACCACCGGTTAATACTATGCCGGCAGCAATTAAGTCTTCATACCCGCTGCGGCGCAACTCTGCCTGCACTAAGGTAAATAATTCGTCATAACGCGGCTCTACCACTTCGGCCAACGCTTGGCGTGATAATTCACGGGGCGGCCTATCACCCACACTGGGCACCTTGATAGATTCATCAGCACCGGCCAATTGTGTTAACGCACAGGCGTATTTAATTTTAATATCGTCGGCGTGCTGGGTAGGTGTGCGCAGCGCCATAGCAATATCATTAGTCACCTGATCACCGGCTATAGGAATTACACCGGTGTGACGTATAGAGCCTTCCGTAAATATAGCGATATCGGTGGTGCCGCCACCTATGTCCACTAAGCAAACACCCAAATCTTTTTCATCATCGGTTAATACCGCATAGCTGGAAGCTAGCTGCTCTAAAATAATATCTTCAACTTCCAGGCCGCAGCGGCGTATGCACTTTTCTATGTTTTGCGCGGCGTTGACTGCACAAGTTACTAAATGCACCTTGGCTTCCAGACGCACGCCCGACATACCCAAGGGCTCTTTAATACCCTCCTGGGTATCGATTACATATTCCTGCGGTAATATGTGCAGCACTTTTTGGTCGGCGGGGATAGCCACCGCCTGCGCCGCATCTATTACGCGCTCTAAGTCCAAGGGGTACACTTCACGGTCGCGTATGGCGACTATGCCGTGGGAGTTTAAGCTGCGTATATGGCTGCCAGCTATGCCCGCATAAACCGAGTGTATTTGGCAGCCCGCCATTAACTCCGCTTCTTCTATAGCGCGCTGTATAGACTGCACGGTGGATTCTATGTTCACCACCACACCCTTTTTCAAACCTCTAGAGGGGTGCGAGCCTATGCCGACGATTTCTAATTCGCCTTCGCTAGTCACCGCGCCTACTATGGCCACCACTTTTGAGGTACCTATATCTAGGCCGACTATCATTTTGCTATTTGATGAGCTGCTCATCAGTGCACACTCCCCTTTATCATTTTTTTAGCCATACTCATAGCTCTCTTATGTTTGCTGACGCCAGCTAACCGCCAAGCCATTGCTATAGCGCATATCTATACTTTTAATGGCCGCCAAATTACCGGCTAAGGTTTTTTGGTAGACATACACAAAGCGCTGCATTTTTTCCATTAATTGATCGCGCCCTATACTCAAACTGACACCCTCTTTTAAAATCGCCAGCCAACTACCCCTAGCGCTTAGCTGAAAACTACTCAGCTCTAAACCTTGGCTGCGCAGCAACTCGCCAACCGCGCGATAATTTGCCATTACTGTTTTGCTGCTTTCATCGGGGCCCGCCAACAAAGGCAAGCCCGGCACTTTAACCATGGGCTTAGGTTTAAATAACTCACCGCGGTGATTTAAAAAACCTCGCTGCCCCCATTGCGCAATAGCCTGCTGCTCCACAATGGTAATGGCCACTTCATTGGGCCATTGCCGCCGCACTCTCACCTCATACACCCAAGGTAATTGCTGCAACTGCTTGCGTATAGCGGCCATATCTATGCGCACAAAACCCTGCTGTAAAAAAGGACTAACCTCAGCAATCACCGCCTCTTTATTGACGTATCGCAACTCGCCAGCAACCGCCACTTTGTCTATGGGCTGGTTGAGAACATGCACGCCACCCTGGTATAAACCGCCCAGCGACAACAACAGTAACACCACAAAAACCAGCGGCTGCAAACGCCGCCAGGGGAAACTAGCCCTGGAAGGTTTGGGGGCACCTTTAATAACGGCGCCGCGCTGTTTTTTAGGTTTTAATATTTGCATTAGGCCTCTAAGCTCAAAGCTAAAATATTTTCTACCAAATCATCAAAACTCATACCCACGGCCTTGGCTGCCATAGGCACCAAGCTGTGGCTGGTCATACCCGGCACGGTATTGACCTCTAATAAATAAAATTCACCCTGCTCATCCTGCATAAAATCGACTCGCCCCCAGCCGCTGCAACCTATGCTGGCAAAGGCTTGTTCTGCCAACTGCTTTAACTGCTGTTCTTGCTCGGGCGCTAAACCACAGGGGCAAATATATTTTGTATCGTTAGATATATATTTAGCTTCGTAATCGTAAAAACTATTTTCAGTTTCTAAGCGTATGGGCGGCAATGCGGCACCCGCTAACACCGCTACGGTAAACTCGGCACCATTAATCCAGCGCTCGGCTATCACTACGTCGTCGTATTGCTCGGCAAAGTGATAGGCTTTTTCCAACTGCTCAGCGCTGTCGACTTTGGCCATGCCTAAGCTAGAGCCTTCATGGGCAGGCTTGACCATAGCCTCACCCCACTGCGCCATTAAACCGGCCCAGTCGCTATCGGCCTGTAAGTGGGCAAACTCCGGCGTAGGCAAACCCACACCAGCCCACAATTGCTTGCAGCGCATTTTATCCATGGCCAAAGCCGAAGCCATTACGCCGCTGCCGGTATAGCTTATCCCTAACATTTCTAATAAGCCTTGCACGGTGCCGTCTTCGCCCTTAATACCATGCAGCGCAATAAACACATGTTGATAATCGGCGATTAACGCTTGCACCCAGCCCGGCTCGGCAGTGTCTATAGCTACCGCCTCTATGCCTTTATTGTGTAAAGCTTTCAATACCGCATTACCGCTTTGCAGGGAAATATCCCGCTCGGCAGAGGTGCCGCCCAATAACACGGCAACGGGGCTAGTTAAACGCTCAGCTAACATCTATAGGCCCCTTTAATTGCGTAGCTGCCAACGCAGCACTTAATACCCCTACATTGCCAGCACCCTGGGTAAGCAGTACGTCGCCATCTTTTAATAAGCGCTGTAACTCGTCGGTAATCTCAGAGATATTGGCCACAAATACGGGGTCCACTTTACCGCGATTGCGTATGGTGCCCGACAAACTGCGACCATCGGCACCAGCCACCGGCGTTTCTCCGGCAGAATAAACTTCCAGTAACACCAGACAGTCAACCTCTGACAACACACGCACAAAGTCTTCATATAAATCTTTGGTGCGGCTATAGCGGTGAGGCTGGTATACCATGACCAAACGCCTATCTGGCCAGGCCTGCCTAGCGGCAGAGATTGTCGCCGCCACTTCGGTGGGGTGATGGCCATAATCATCTACCAAAGTGACGCTGCCCTTGGCAATGGGGTAGTCACCGTAAACTTGAAAACGCCTACCCACACCTTGAAATTTTTCTACCCCGCGGCAAATCGCGGCATCATCTATACCTTCGTCACAAGCTACAGCTACCGCAGCGGTGGCATTTAAAACATTGTGATCACCGGGCATATTGATGGTTAGTGACAAAGCACCCTTGCCATTTTTTCTTAACACATCAAATTCGGTGGCCATATTGTGCTTGCGCACATTAGTAATTTGATAATCCGCATCGTCACTAAAACCGTAGGTTAAAATCGCGCGGCTAATTTGCGGCACTAAACCGCGTACCACATCGTCATCTATACACAATACCGCCATGCCATAAAAAGGCAGGTTATGTAAAAACTCTACGAAGGTTTTTTTCAGCTTTTCAAAGTCACCGCCGTAGGTCGCCATATGATCGGCTTCTATATTGGTAATCACCGAGATCATGGGCTGCAAGTGTAAAAACGAAGCGTCGCTTTCGTCAGCCTCGGCTACTAAGTAGCGGCTTTCACCCAGCTGCGCATTCGTACCGGCACTGTTAACCAAACCACCAATCACAAAAGTGGGATCTAGTTTGGCCTCGGCAAAAATAGAAGTAATTAAGCTAGTGGTAGTGGTTTTACCATGGGTGCCCGCCACCGCTATACCGTGCCTATAGCGCATTAACTCCGCCAGCATTTCAGCCCGCGGTACTACCGGGGTACGCGCAGCTCTGGCGGCGATCACCTCGGGGTTTTGCTCATTCACGGCACTGGAACACACCACCACATCAGCGCCAGCTACATTGCTTTCCTGATGGCCGATAAAAATATCAGCGCTCATAGCTTGCAACCTAGCGGTGTTTTTTGAGATACGTATATCAGAGCCAGAAATGCTATAACCCATATTTAATAACACTTCGGCTATGCCGCACATACCGGCGCCGCCTATGCCAACAAAGTGTATGCGTTTAATACGACGCATTTCGGGTACCACAAAGGCAGCTTCATTACCCAGCATCTGCAAACTCCATACAGGTGGCGGCCACATCAGCGGCGGCATTATTTTTAGCTAGCGCACGTGCAGCCTTAGCCATATTCAGTAACTGCTCTTTGTTAAGCATCCAGTGATTAATTTTTTCACTTAGCAATTCCGCGTTTAATTCGCTTTGCGGCAATAACAGGCCCGCGCCATTGTTTGCCAGCCAGCGAGCATTTTCAGTTTGGTGATCATCTATGGCATGGGGCAAGGGAATTAATAAACTACCCACTCCCGCCGCCGTTAACTCGGCAACGGTTAAAGCCCCGGCTCTACAAATCACCACATCGGCCCAGCTATAAGCTGCGGCCATATCTTCTATAAAAGGCTCGGCCTTAACGCTGAGCTTGGCCTGGTTATACGCCTGTTTTACCGACTCTATATGAGCACTGCCGGTTTGATGCCATAGCTCTACCCCGGACTTATCGTCCAGCTGCAGTAAAGCCTGCGGCAGGGCATCGTTAAGCGCCTTAGCACCCAGACTGCCGCCCAATACCAATACATGTAGCGGCTGGTTTTTTCTAGCCTGCCAACGCAACTCTGGCGCAACAATTTGAGCGATGTCTTCACGCACAGGATTACCTATACAACGATTTTTACTGCCGCCCAAATTAATGGGATAAGCTGTTAACACCACCTTGGCAAAACGTGCCAGCAAACGGTTGGTGGTACCGGCCACGGCATTTTGTTCATGTATTACCAAGGGCCTACCCGTTAACCAAGCAGCTAAGCCACCTGGACCTGCCACAAAGCCGCCCATGCCTAATACACACACAGGGTCTAAGCGGCGCAGCACTTTTAATGCCTGTATCAAGGCCTGCAATAATTGCCAGGGTGCTTTTAATAAGCTCACTAAGCCTTTACCGCGCAAACCCGATACCGTTAATAAATTTAATTTAATATCAGCCTCAGGCACCAAGCGCGACTCTATACCCTTAGCCGTACCGAGCCACTCCACATGTACACCCTGGGCACGCAGGCATTCGACTGCAGCCAATGCCGGAAACACGTGGCCGCCGGTACCACCGGCCATAATTAACACCGCTGGCGCAGTCATGATTTAGCCCCGCCATTGCTTTTTTTACTGACCGTAGCTGCACCCTGGTGCAACTCGCTATAGATACGAAACGCCATGGCCATTAATGCGCAGCACACAATTAAACTGCTGCCGCCATAGCTCAAAAAGGGCAGCGTTAAGCCCTTGGTGGGCAACATGCCGGTGTTAACCCCTATATTGATAAACACTTGGCCACTTATCATTAACGCTATGCCGTAGGCCACATAGGCATGAAACGGCTTAAGCATTTGCTCGGCCAAGCGGCCCAGTTTTAAAATTTGCATAATCAAGCATGCAAACAAGGCCAATAATATTAACGAACCCACTGCGCCAAACTCTTCTGCATAAATGGCAAACACAAAGTCGGTATGCGACTCAGGCAAGAAAAATAATTTTTGTATGCTATTGCCCAAACCCACGCCAAACCACTCGCCGCGACCAAAAGCAATTAATGACTGTGTTAACTGATAGCCACTGCCAAATTTAAACTCATCTGCCCAAGGGTCAGAGAAGGCCAGCCAGCGTTGCAGGCGATAAGGTGAGGTCGCTATCAGTAATACCAAGGCCATCACTGAACTTAAAATCACCAATAAAAACTGCCCCAGTTTCACCCCGGCTAAAAACAACATACCAAAGGCTGTGCCTACGGTTACTACGGTGGCACCAAAATCTGGTTCCAACATCAATAACAAGGTAATTAAAAACAACACCACCATGGGTTTAACAAAACCCGCCCAGCTGGCACGCAACTCTTGCTGTCTGCGCACTAGATAGCCAGCTAAATATAAAATCACACAAACC
The DNA here is from genome assembly GCF_024734385.1 of Dasania sp. GY-MA-18. Lineage (GTDB taxonomy): Bacteria > Pseudomonadota > Gammaproteobacteria > Pseudomonadales > Dasaniaceae > Dasania > Dasania phycosphaerae. The sequence goes on from NZ_JANHAP010000010.1 coordinate 122,591, forward strand.
TTAGCTAGCTCGGAAGCCTGCAGGGTTAACACCCCCAGGCTTAACCAGCGACGGCTGCCGTTCACTTCGCGACCTACACCGGGTATTAATACCATCATCAATAAAATAAAGGCGGCAAATAACAATAGCGGGCTGCAACGCTCCCAAACATTCATAGGCACTTTATACACCAACAGCGCCCCCACCAAGGCCACCGCTAAATGAAAGCCGTAGCGCGTAATATGAAAAAACGGGTTGCCGTATTGATAAGCGGCAAACTCTATAGAGGCTGAGCTCATCGCTACAAAGCCAATTAAAATAAGCGCCACTATGCAGCCTGCCATTAATGGCGCTGACACTTGCAGCTCACCGGGAGCCGCTACCGCCAAGGCACCCCGGCTAGCTTCTTGTTTGGCCGCCGTTTTTTGTGGGCGTGTATTTTTAGCGAGCGTGATCATCAGTGCACACTCTTATTTTTTAAAGCATTCACCGCTGCGCAAAAATCGTCACCGCGCTGCTGGTAATTGCTATACATATCAAAACTGGCACAGGCCGGTGCCAATAACACCGCATCGCCTTCTTTAGCTAAAGCCTTAGCGGCAGCCACCGCCTCAACCATGCTGCCGGCCTTGCTTACTTTTACTACCGGTGACAATAAATCTGCCAACACCTGGGCCTCAGTGCCAATTAACACTGCCGCGCTACAGGCACGCTGCACCGGTACTAATAAATCATCAAAGCTAGCGCCTTTGCCTTCGCCACCGGCGATTAAGACGATTTTTTCTACGCTGGCTGCTAAGCCTTCTATGGCTGCCAGCGCTGCCCCCACATTGGTAGCCTTGGAATCGTTGTAATATTTAACCCCCGCTATGCTGGCAACAAACTGGCAGCGATGTGGCAGGCCAGCAAAATTGCGCAGGGCCTTGAGCATGGCTGCAAAGGGCAAGCCCGCAGCATGGCCTAGCGCTAAGGCGGCCAAGGCGTTTTCTATATTGTGGCGGCCTACAATTTTCAGCTCTGATACAGGCATTAGCTTTTCAAACTGAAAGGCTAAAAATTCTTGCTCGCCCTCTTTAATTAAGCCAAAGCCTTTAAAGTCGGGCTGCCCTAAACCAAAATGCCACTGCTTTACTTCATCTGGCACTAAGGGCTTAGATAAAGTGTCAGAGCAATTCACTACCACCTGCTTACAGCCAAAAAAGATGCGGTGCTTGGCGCGGTGATAGGCGGCTATATCGCTGTATCTATCCATGTGATCGGGGCTGATATTAAGCACCGTGGCCACTTCCGCATTGAGCGGCTGCGCGCGCTCTAATTGAAAACTGGATAATTCCAACACATATAAATCGGGTTCAGGCTCGGCCAATAAGGCCAGCGCGGGCACACCTATATTGCCGCCCACAGCAACGCGTTTACCTGCTGCTGCGGCCATCTCACCCACTAGTGCTGTCACCGTGCTTTTACCGTTAGAGCCGGTAATGGCGATAATAGGGGCTTTAGCTTCGCGTCTGAATAAATCTATATCGCCACAGTAAGCCGTGCCCGCCGCTATGGCGCGCTGTATCGCTGGCTGCTCTAGCGATACGCCGGGGCTAATAATTAATTCATTGGCATTGGCTAGTGCTTCATCAGTAATCGCGCCCAAGCTCACCGCCACATCAGGTAATTCTTGCTGTAATTCTTTTAAACCCGGTGGTTGTTCGCGGCTATCAACGACAGAGAAAGGAATATTTTTACTGGCCAAATAACGCGCACAGGATAGCCCCGTCAGGCCTAGGCCTACGACTACACAGTGATTGTCTTTAGCGATAATTTGCACCAGTAATATTTCCTATTAACGCAGTTTTAAAGTTGCCAAACCAAATAGCACCAGCATGACGGTAATAATCCAAAAACGAACTATCACTCGTGGCTCTGGCCAACCTTTTAATTCAAAGTGGTGATGTATGGGCGCCATTTTAAAAATGCGACGGCCGGTAAGCTTATAAGAGGCCACCTGCAAAATAACGGAGACTGTCTCCATCACAAACACGCCACCCATAATAAAAAATACAATTTCATGGCGGGTAATAACCGCCACGGTGCCTAGGGCAGCCCCCAGCGCTAAGGCACCTACGTCACCCATAAAAATTTGCGCGGGGTAGGTGTTAAACCATAAAAAGCCCAAACCGGCACCGGCCATAGCGCCGCAAAACACCACTAACTCACCGGAGCCCGGCACATAAGGGATAAATAAATATTGCGAAAACTCGGAGTGCCCCACCAAATAGGCAATCACCCCCAACGCCGAACCCACCATTACCGTGGGCATAATGGCAAGGCCATCTAAACCATCAGTGAGGTTCACCGCATTGCTGGAGCCGACGATGACAAAGTAAGTCAGCACAATAAAAAACGGCCCCAGATTCCAGGCGTAATTTTTTAGGAAGGGGAAAAACAGCTGTGTCTCTGCCGGTGTCACGGCGATATCGTATAAAAAGATCGCCGCCCCCAAGCCCGCCACCGACTGCCAAAAATATTTCCAGCGTGCGGGTAAGCCTTTGGAGTTTTTCTCTATCACTTTGCGGTAGTCGTCCACCCAGCCCACAGCACCAAAAATGGAGGTCACCAGTAACACCGTCCACACATAGGGGTTGGTTAAATCGGACCACAACAAGGTACTGGCAATAATCGCCACCAAAATTAATGCTCCACCCATGGTCGGCGTACCAGCCTTGCTGAGGTGAGACTCGGGGCCATCGTCGCGCACAGACTGGCCTATTTGGTGGTAGTTAAGCTTGCGTATCATCCACGGACCTAACAGCAGAGAAATAAGCAGCGCTGTCATTACCCCTAAAATACCGCGCACAGTAAGGTATTGAAAAACCTGAAAAGCGGTAAAATGTTGCGACAGTAATTCTGACAACCAAAGCAGCATTAGTCTGTCTCCCCTTGAGTAAAAGTTGTTGTTATTATTTCGACAACACGCTCCATGTGAGAACTACGCGAGCCTTTCACCAACACGGTTCCCTGCTGGCAATAAGGCAAACCTGCTTGTTGCAACGCTTCTATACTGGCAAAAGCGACAGCGCCCTCGCCAAAACCTGCCGCCACATCATTGGCCCAAGGCCCTACTGCAACAACATGATCAATATTTTTACTACGGCAATAGCTGCCCATTTGCCGGTGCAGGGCTTGCTCATGCTCACCCAGCTCGGCCATAGCGCCCAACACTAAACAGCGCGGCTGCTCACTTTGCGCCAGCACATCTATGGCGGCTTGCACGGCATCGGGGTTGGCGTTGTAGCTATCGTCTATTAACGTTAAGCCATCGTTAACGGCGATGACATTTAAACGTCCGGCCACCGCGTGCATATTTTGCAGGCCAGTTTTTATCTCTGCCAAACTGGCTCCGGCTGCCAAGGCGGCGGCCGCCGCAGCCAAGGCATTGGCGACATTATGTTTACCTAATAAGGGCAAGCGTATAGCGCAGTGCTGGCCGCAGGCATGTAAATTAAATTCCGTATACTGCGCAGCGGTTTTTATTGCGCTGGCAAAAACATCGGCCTGGCTATTGTGCAGACTAAAACTGATACGCTGTGCTTTCGCTGCCTGCTGCTGCCATAACTCGGCATACTCGCTATCGATATTAATTACTGCTGTGTCTTGCTCGGCAAGGCCTAGGTAAATTTCACCTTTGGTTTGCGCCACCACATCCGTGCTACCAAAACCAGCCAAGTGCGCCTGCAATGCGTTAGTGACTATGGCTATGGTGGGTTGAGCAAATTGACATAAATAAGCGATATCTGCTTTTTTAGCGGCGCCCATTTCTATCACCGCGCAATCGTGCTGGGGCTGTAATTGCAGCAAGGTTAAAGGCACACCGATTTCATTGTTTAAGTTGCCCTGGGTCGCCAATACCGCACCGCGCTGAGCCATAATGCTGGCTAACATTTCTTTGGTGGTGGTTTTACCGGCACTGCCGGTTAGCGCGATTACCGGCTTATTAAAAGCCTGTCTTTGCATGGCGGCGATTTGCCCCAAGGCTAAGCGCGTATCGGCAACCACTAGCTGCGGAATATCGACAGGCTGGCGCTGGCTAACTATGGCCGCTACAGCCTGCTGCTGCGCCGCGCTGGCGACAAATTGGTTGGCGTCAAAATGCTCGCCGCTTAAGGCCACAAAACAATCCCCGGCTTTTAGGGCACGACTATCGGTGCAAATAGTATGTACTTCCGCATCAGCGGTTAGCTCGCCCGCTAAGACGGTATTGAGCTGACTAAGTTTCATGGCCTGCATCATAAAGCCGCCCTCTTAGCCAAAGCCAAGCGTGCTTGCACGGCATCGTTAAAAGGCAGCCGCTGCATACCAATTTGCTGATAGTCCTCGTGGCCTTTGCCTGCGATTAATAACACATCATCGTCGCTGGCCGATAACACCGCCTGCGCTATCGCCTGCGCCCTATCGGCGACAATTGTTAAAGCATCAGTGTTGGCAGCGCCAGCGACTATCTGCTGAATAATTACATCAGCATTTTCGGTGCGCGGGTTATCACTGGTAATCCAGACTTGATCCGCCAGCCGCGCGGCCACTTCACCCATTAAGGGGCGTTTGCCCTGATCTCTATCGCCGCCGCAGCCAAATACACAGACTAATTTTTGCTGGGCGTGTAAACGCAATGCGGTTAAGGCCTGTTCTAAAGCATCGGGGGTATGAGCGTAATCAATAACCACGGCCGGTTTTTGCCCGCCGCTGTTAATTAATTCCATACGGCCCGCAACCGGCTGCAAGTTACTCGCCGCCGCAACTAGGCTTTTAAAATCAAAACCCTGCGCGGCCAAGCTGGCGATAGCGGCCAATATATTACTTAAATTAAAATGCCCTAGCAGCGAGCTATTTAAGCTCGCGCTACCCCAGGGCGATTGCAGCTGCGCGCTAATGCCCGCTGCATGAAACTGTATATCCGTGGCATAAACATCTGCCTGGCTGCTGCTAACGCTATAAGTGACTAGCTGCACGGCAGGTGCCAAGCTGGCGATCAACTGCTCCGCAAAAGCATCGTCGCGATTAATCACTGCGGTTTTTAAACCCGGCTGTTTAAACAGTTTTGCCTTGGCAGCACCGTAGCTGGCCATATCGCCGTGATAATCCAAATGATCACGGGTTAAATTGGTAAATACCGCCACATCAAATGTAATGGCTGCGACACGGCCTTGTTCTAAGCCGTGGGAAGAAACCTCCATGGCGACCATATCCACCTTAGTGCGCCAATCGGCCAAGGTTTTTTGTAAACTAATCGCATCCGGGGTGGTGTTTAAACCCGCTGTTAAATGCCCGTCTATGCCCGAACCCAAGGTGCCTATCACGCCGCAATGTTTGTGCATGTGCTGCAACAATTGCATCACAAATTGGCTGCAGCTGGTTTTACCATTGGTACCGGTTACACCAATAATATTGTGTTGCTGCGAAGGCTGACCATAAAAATTGCCCGCTATCGCACTAATGCGCTGGTTTAAATTAGCCACCGCGACTACCGGTACCGCACAAGCACTTAGCTCGCTACTGACATCTACCAACACCGCTACCGCACCTTGCTGTATCGCCTGCGCAATAAAGTCTTCGCCATTCACAGTCGCGCCTACGCAGGCAATAAAAACATCGCCGGTGCGTACCGCGCGGCTATCGAGCTGCAAGCCGCTAATTTCAAGATTAGCAACAGCCTTATCCAGCGCAGGCGCAATATCAGCCAATAGCTGTTGTAAGGTCATCGCTTGTGGGGGCATAGGTTTGGCCATCATTAAGCTGACTTGCGCCCCCCTGCAATAAGCTCGGGCTGGGCGACTACCGCCTCTTTTAATTCCGAGAGTTTATCGGGAGTTACATCTAATAAACGCAATGCATCTGACATTACTTTTGAAAACAGTGGTGCCGCAGCCTCACCGCCGTGATACATATCTATACTGGGCTCATCTATCATCACCACTGCCACTAAGCGTGGATTATTGGCTGGCGCCATACCGGCAAAAATGGCGCGATATCTATCGTCGGCATAGCCATTGTTTCCCACTTTATGCACGGTGCCGGTTTTGCCCGCCACAGTGTAAGTCGCGATTTGCGCACCGGTGCCTGTACCGCCTTTTTCGGTAACGGTTTTTAGCATCTCTACCACTTGTTTGGCCTGGCGAGTATTTACCACCCGTGTAGCTTCTTGAGGGCTATCTTTGCGCAGCAAGCTTATAGGCTGCATCAAACCACCATTGGCTAAAACGGCGTAAGCCTGTGCAAGTTGCACAGGCGTTACCGACAAACCATAACCAAAAGCAAAATTGACAATTTCTATGGGCCGCCAATTAGCCCGACTGGGCATTTGCCCGGAGCTTTCGCCGGGGAAGCCCGAACCCACATCGCGCCCTAAACCAAAGCGGCCAAATAATTCCCAAATGGATTGTTCATCTAAATCCAGTGCAATTTTGCTAATACCTACCTGGCTGGACTTAGTTAAGATTTTAGTAACATCCATCACCCCGTAATTGACTGGGTCCAACAAAGGTTTTTTGCCTACCCGTATATAACCGGGATTGGTATCCACTAGGGTTTTGGGTGTGTACTTACCACTTTCTAAGGCCGCTAACACCGTTAAGGGTTTGACTGTTGAACCGGGCTCAAACACATCAGTCATGGCGCGGTTGCGCATATGAGCAGGGTTTAAACGGCTGCGGTTATTAGGATTATAGGAAGGCTGATTGACCATGGCTAAAACTTCACCGGTCTCACTATCCACTACCACTACCGAGCCCGCTTTTGCTTTGGCGTTTTGCAACATGGCTTTTAATTCGCGGTAGGCCATGTACTGCAGGCGCATATCTATGCTTAAGGTAAGCTCCTTACCCGATACCGCCTCTTGAGGCTGATCAATATCGCGTATTACGCTGCCGTGTAAATCTTTCAACACCCGCTTGCGGCCGTCGCTACCGCGCAACCACTGATCATAGGCCAACTCTAAACCCTCTTGGCCTTGATCATCTATATTGGTAAAGCCTACTAAGTGCGCTGCCACTTCGGCGGCAGGGTAGTAACGCTTATATTCTTGCTGCCGGTTGACACCTTTTATTTTTAACGCCATCACTGCTTTGGCTTGCTCGGGTGATATATGCCTGCGCAAATAAATAAAACCGCGCTCGCGGTTGTCGTTTATTTTTTGTTTGATCACTGATACCGGCAAGTCCAGCAACTGCGCCAAAGGCTTGAGATCCTGATCCAGACCCTGCATATGCTTAGGGTTAATCCAGATAGAGGCCACCGGCGTACTAACCGCTAACGGCTCACCATTGCGATCGGTAATCACACCGCGATAGGCGGGAATTTTTTCCGTGCGTATGGTTCTGGCATCACCTTGATTTTGTAAAAATTGCGTATCCAGTAATTGCAAAGAAACCACTCGCCAAATTAAAAGCGCAGCCAAGCTCGCCAGTAGAAATACTACTAGCGAAAAACGCCATACTGGCATTGCTTGTTGTGGCTTAGTTTTCAATTACTAACCTTTTTAAGTGATTTTCGATACCAATTTTTGTTATCTAGCTTTTATCTAACAATTCTAATAGCCGTTGGATCGGGTACTTTCATCGCTAACTTTTTTTTTGCAACTTCTTCTATACGCACTGGCGAGGCCCAAGTGCTTTGCTCTAATAGCAAGCGCCCCCACTGCTCTTCCAACTCTATTTCATGCCTATACTCACGCTGCAAAGCACTAAATAGCTGCCGGCTTTTATAGGTGCTGTATATCACCGCTAATGCCGAGGCCACCACCAGTGCTATTAACAGCGCACAGGCAATGCTTTTTTCAATATTGCTGGTCAACCCGTTAAGGGAATATCCCTGCTGGCTCATTGGCACCCTTTACTTAACATTATTGTCAGTCTTAGCTCGCCAAAACTTCTGTTGTTATTAAGCAATTTTTTCAGCCACACGCATAATGGCACTGCGTGAGCGTACATTGCCCTGCACCTCATCACTGCCTGCGCGCACGGCCTTGCCGATTTGCTTCATGCGTTTATTTAATTGTGAATCCATAATGGGCACACCAGCAGGTAGTACGTCGCCGCGCACCTGCTGCTTAATAAAACGCTTTACCATGCGATCTTCTAACGAGTGAAAACTAATCACTACCAAACGACCACCCACAGCCAAAAGATCCAAGGCCTGATTTAATAGCTCTTCTAAATCACCCAGCTCGTTATTAATAAAAATACGTATGCCCTGAAAGGCTTTGGTCGCCGGGTTTTTACCGCGCTCCCATGCCGGGTGCGCAGCCGCCACCACTTTTTGCAAATGCAAAGTGGTGCTTATAGGATTTTGTTCACGCTCTTTGACTATGGCTTCGGCTATGCGCAGGGCGTAGCGTTCTTCACCATAGTCTTTAAGCACTTGCCTAATTTCGGCTACAGAGGCTTCCGCCAGCCACTCAGCGGCGCTTTGGCCAGCATCGGGATTCATGCGCATATCTAAATAACCATCGCGCATAAAACTAAAGCCGCGCTCGGCTTGATCCAGCTGCGGTGACGACACCCCTAAGTCCAATAAAATACCGTCTAACTTATCTATGCCCTGAGCGGCAATAAAATGATCCAGCTCAGCAAAAGAGCCCTGCACTATGCGAAAACGTGAGTCTTGCTGCTCTAACTCCTTGCCTGTAGCTATGGCCTGCGGGTCTTTATCGGTGGCAATTAAACGGCCCCCCGCTGACAGGCGCTTTAAAATTTCACCGCTGTGGCCGCCGCGGCCAAAAGTGCCGTCGGCATAGCTGCCCTGCAGGCGTTGGTCGCCATCACCTAATAAGGCATCGACAGCCTCATGTAATAAAACGGTTTCGTGCATACGCTCGCCTAAAATGAAAATTCGCTGAGTGAAGCGGGCATCTCTTCATCGTCATCCTCTTCATTGAGGTAAGACTGCCAGTTTTCTTCGCTCCATAACTCCAAGTAATCAACTTGGCCTACCAATACGATTTTTTTCTCTAAACCTGCATATTCACGCAGCGTGGGCGGTATCAACACACGACCATTACCCTCATCAACCTCTAAGGCGGTGGCGTAACCTAATACCACGCGCTTAATGCGCGCCGCTTTTTTGTTGGTGCTGGATAGGTTTTTAATTTCGGGCAGCTTTTGCTGCCAGCGTGGCTCTGGGTATACCAATAGGCATTTTTCAGTGGTATTTGCCGTTACAACAATGCTACCGCCGCAGTCAGACTGCAGCGTTTCCCGCACTTTCGTGGGGATAGCGAGACGCCCTTTGGCGTCCATGTTGATAGCAAAATTGCCTTGGTACACTTTTTTCCACTCAATTAGACTTTTTATGAGGATAAAAAAGCACCAAAAACCACTTAATGACACTTTTCTCCACTTTTGCACACTATAGGGAGGCAAGCGCAATATTGTCAAGAAACAAAACCAGCTAAAAGCCACGAATTTCGGGGTTTGTGAAGGGATCGTGCTGCCATTTGCAGCGAACAGGGCAAGCCAAAAACAGACAAATCCAGCCAAATCAAAACGATACAGAGCAAACTTAATGTATTACTTTAAGTTTGTAACAGGAGTTTACAGGGGATTTATTTGCTGAGCTTAAGCTTACGAGTAAACAGGCCTTGCGCCTTGCAACCCAGCAGGCAAAAACATAGCACAGGCCACCCCCCAATGACAAACCGCCAACAAAATAAAACCCAGCACTGGATGTATGAAAGCGACTGTGACAGCATTCAGCAGCGGCACTACAACAGCCGCGACCACCAGCGCTCCATAATAAAACGCCTTGATAAAGGATATGCCCCACTTGCAGGTCAACTCAGCCCCACAGTTTTCTTGGCGACAAGCTTTTTCGGTGTACTGCCAGCGCCCAGTAATCGCCCTGTTTTTTTTAGGCTTTGCCGCAGGCCTCCCTTTCCTGCTGGTATTCTCAACCCTCAGCGCCTGGCTAAACGATTACGGTATAGGAAAAACCACCATAGGCTTTTTTGGTTGGGTGGGCATCACTTATTCGATCAAGGTGCTGTGGTCGCCCATAGTCGATCAACTCAGCATCCCCTACCTCAGCACTAAATTAGGCCAGCGCCGCAGCTGGATGCTAGCCGGCCAACTAGGCATAGCGCTGGGCTTACTGATACTGGCCCTGCTTAACCCACAGCAACATATAGTACTAATCGCCCTAGCGGCCTTATTGGTAGCCTTTTCCTCATCCACCCAAGACATTGCCATCGACGCCTTTAGAATCGAATCAGCAAGGCAGGAATTTCAAGGTGCCATGTCGGCCAGCTACATTTTCGGTTATCGCCTAGCACTGTTAGCCGCTGGTGCTGGCAGCCTGTATTTAGCTGAGTTTTTTTCCTGGTCCGCCAGCTACCTGTGCATGGCGGCTTTAATGTTGGTGGGCATTATCACCAGCCTAGTCGTGCAAGAACCTAACGGCAGTAATAACCAGCACAGCCCGCGCAGCGAACACGACAGCCTGTTGCAATGGTTTAAACACGCCGTCATCGCCCCCTTTAGCGACTTCTTTCAACGCCAAGGCAGTTTTGCTTTATTGATACTTGGCTTTATTGCCGTGTTTCGCCTAAGTGACATTACCATGGGCATTATGGCCAACCCGTTTTATTTAGATTTGGGCTTTAGCAAAACCGACATAGCCGAGATAGGAAAAGTGTTTGGCTTTTTTATGACTATAGCCGGCTCATTTTTTGGCGGCCTGCTGGTGATACGCTATGGCGTACACAAACCCTTAATTACAGGCGCAATAATGGTGGCCAGTACCAATTTATTATTTGTCGCCCTAGCCAACATAGGCCCCGATATATATTGGTTAATGGCCACTATTAGCGCCGATAATTTAAGCGCAGGCTTGGCTAACGCGGCATTTATTGCCTATTTATCAGGCCTAACTAATAGAGCCTACACCGCCACTCAGTACGCATTGTTCAGTTCGCTAATGACATTACCGGGCAAATCGTTGAGTGGTTTTTCGGGAGTGATTGTTGATGCCAGCAGCTACCAAGTCTTTTTTACTTATGCTGCCGTGATGGGGATACCAGCTATTTTACTAGCGGTTTGGGTAATGAGGCATGATAAAAGGGTAGCGTAATAGCTACCCTTTTATCATTAAAATTAATCGCGAAAATTATTAAACTGCAAAGGCTGACCCAGTTCTTGCTCACGCAATAGCGCCATGGCCTGCTGTAAATCATCGCGCTTTTTACCAGTAACGCGCACTTTGTCGCCCTGTATCTGGCTTTGCACTTTCATTTTGCTGTCTTTAATAATTTTGACAATTTTTTTGCAGACGTCGCTCTCCAAGCCATTTTGCAAGGTCACTAATTTTTTAACCTGCTTGCCTGCAGTTTCGACTTTACCCAAATTCATAGCCTGTGGATCGATTTTGCATTTCACCAAGGCGGTGCGCAGCATATCTTCCATCTGCCGAATTTGATAATCGGATTCGGCAAAAATAGTTACGGTAAAGTCTTTGCGCTCAAAACTGGCGTCTATACCTTTAAAGTCAAAACGAGTACCGATAATACGATTAGCTTGATCAATCGCATTGGTAAATTCATGAACATCTACTTCAGAGACAATATCAAAAGTGGGCATAAATAAGTTCTCATTGCATTCGAAGCGGCAAGTTTTAAGCTACAAGCCTCAAGAAAACAAGCTGCACTACTTGCAGCTTGCCGCTTGAAACTTATAGCTCTGCCCCCTTAGGGGCGGAAAAAGTCGAGTCAGCAATAAGCCGGGTTCTGTATACGACAATCATTCATCTACGCCTTACGTCACCGCAAGGCTTTAGCAACCTACCCGCCCTCAGTGCGGGTCACACCTATAGAGGGCCTATTTGGTCTTGCTCCGAACGGGGTTTACCATGCCACGAACGGTTACCCGTCGCGCGGTGCGCTCTTACCGCACCCTTTCAGCCTTACCTGTGCATTCCTAAGAATGCCATCGGCGGTCTACTCTCTGCTGCACTTTCCGTAGGCTCGCGCCCCCCAGGCGTTACCTGGCGTTCTACCCTATGGAGCCCGGACTTTCCTCCCTCCCAAATACGCCAAAAGGCATAAAAGAGACGGCGACTGCCTAGCCAACTCGGGCGTGACTCTACCATCACCGCCCCACAAAGCAAGAGCTAATCGGCCTTTTGCGCTAAACCGTATTGGTATAAAGGCTTCTTTTTAAGGCCAGTGATTTTAGCGGCCAGGGCTGAGGCCTGCTTTACCGATAACTCTTCTAACAACACATCCATAATGCGGCTAGCCTCCGCGTCCAGCTCAGTGCTGGCTACTACTGCGCCGCGTAATAGCAACACACACTCGCCGCGCTGCTGGTTGCTGTCGGCCGCCACCCAAGCCACCATTTCGGCCAAGGGCGCGCGCTTAATAGTTTCATAGGTTTTGGTGAGCTCGCGGGCCATTACCACCTCACGCTCGTCGCCCATCACCGCCTGCATATCTTGCAGGCTGGCAAGCAAGCGGTGGGGAGCCTCGTAAAAAATCAGCGTGCGGGGCTCTTCCTGCAAAGCTTGCAGATGCTTGATGCGGCCCTGCTGCTTGGCCGGTAAAAAGCCTTCAAAAATAAACCGGTCTGAGGGCAGGCCTGCAGCACTCAGCGCTGCGATTGCGGCGCTGGCACCAGGCACCGGCACCACTTTCACACCGGCACTAATGGCGGCATCGACTATGCGATAGCCGGGGTCGGAAATTAGCGGGGTACCCGCATCGGAGATCAAGGCTATGGACTGGCCAGCCTGTATTTTGCCTATCAAATAATCCACGGTGTCGCTGCCACTGTGGTCGTGATAGGCTCGCAAGGGGGTTTCTATGCCAAAATGCTGCATCAACCTCACACTATGGCGAGTATCTTCGGCTGCAATCAAGTCTACTGATTGTAGTACCTCCACCGCTCGGGGTACCATATCCCCTAAATTACCTATAGGTGTTGCAACAATATAAAGCGCAGCTGTATGGTCCAACAATAATACTCCCAGCGAATCGATGTGGGCGCTAGACTATCAACGCAATGACATTCAGAACAGCCTTTTTTTCCACTGCCAAGCCAGCCTTATGCGCACTAGCCTTAGCAATGAGCTTGATCGCCTGCTCCCCACAACCCAGTGGCGAGCAAGACGCTGTTAACCTACAGGCACATAACAAGGCACAGCAAATACAAAGCTTGCTGCAACAACTACAAAAAAGTGCAGGCAATAAGCGGCTAAACCTGCAGCTCACCTTGGTAGAGCTGTTACTAGAAGAGCAGCAGCGCGACCTAGCCAGCCAAACCCTAGAAGAGCTGCAAACCCAGCAATTAAACAATCAGCAATACATACGTTATAGCGAGCTACTGTGCCAACTCTACCTGCAACGCGGCCTCTATGAACAAGCGCTCACCGCCTTGGACAGAGAGCGCCTAGTCACTCTCAGCGATCAATTTAGCATAGAGCAACAACTCAGCTTTACCCATTTGCGTGCCAAGGTCCTGGCCCTACTAGGCAGCCATCTGGCCAGCGCGCAACAGCGTATTTATATAGACCCACTACTAGACAGCAGTACCCAAATCAGCAACCGCAAAAGCATTTGGCGCTCGCTGATGTATGTACCCACCGATGAACTGATACGCTATGAAAGCACTGCCTTTGGTGAAGAGTACAAGGGCTGGCTATCACTGGCGCTGATAGTAAAAACCGCACAGGGTGATTTAGACGAGCAAGTCAGGCGCCTAGATCAATGGCAACAGCACTGGCCCAACCACCCCGCCAACCAACCACTGCCCGAAGACTTAGCCTTAATACGCGAACTAGCTGCCAACCAGGCCAAACAAATCGCCCTGTTACTGCCGCTATCCGGCTCACTGGCAGCCTATGGCCAAGCTATACGCGATGGTTTTATGGCCGCCCACTACCAAGCTATGCAGCAGCGCAGTAGCGCTCCTGTTATTAAAATTTACGATAGTGCCAGCAGTAATAATTTTGCCGAGCTATACCAACAAACCGTCAATGCTGGCGCCGAGGTAGTCATAGGCCCACTAGACAAGGCGCATGTGCGGCAACTCTTTGATGAAGCCATTAACACCCCCACACTGGCGCTTAACCGCATTGACGATTACGGCCAGCCGCCAGAGCAACTGTTTCAATTTGGCCTGGCCCCCGAAGACGAAGCCTTGCAAATTGCCGAGCTGGCCTTTTTAGAAAACCGCCGCAACGCCCTGATTATTAGCCCGCGCAGCAGCTGGGGCGAAAAAGTCAGCGCCGCCTTTGAACAACACTGGCAACAACTGGGCGCCCAAACTCTAGGCAATAGCCAGTTCAGCGGCCAGCAAGATTTATCCGGCTCGATCAAAGACGCACTCTACCTGCAGCACAGCGAAAGCCGCGCCCGTCGCATACAACAGCTAGTGGGCCAACACATAGAGTTTGAGCCCAGGCGTCGCCAAGATATAGATATGATTTTTTTACTGGCCCACCCCGAACAGGCCCGCTCCATCAAACCGCTGCTCAACTACCACTATGCAGGTGACCTGCCTATTTATGCCACCTCACGTATTTACAGCGGCTACCAGGACAGGAAAAAAGACAGCGATATTAACGGCATTAAATTCACCGATATCCCTTGGGTACTCAATCCCGACACGCCGCTAAAACATATCATTAACAGCGAGCTGGAAAACAGCAAGCTATACCAGCGTATGTATGCCTTAGGGGTAGACAGTTACCAACTCTACCCCCGCCTGAAACAATTGCAGCACATACCCGATAGCCGCGTTTACGGCCAAACCGGCACCCTAAAATTAAACGCAAGCAATCAAATAGAACGTACGGTATTATTGGCCAAATTTACTGGCGGGCGCGCTAAAATTATTGCCGCCGCCGATCAATCATTAAACCAAGCCGCAACCGCGCCCAGCAACAAATCCGAACAGCGGCGCGGCGCCATAGATACACGAAGTATCGGCGATTACACGGCGCAGTAAACACAAAACTAGGAGCCACGGATGGCATTACAAAAGGTTGTTAATCGTTTAAAACGCTCGTATCTAGCCCGCAAAAGCCAGTACAGTGGCCAGCAAGTAGAGCAATTAGCTGCTAAATATTTAACCCGACAGCAATTGCGCGTTTTAGAGTTTAACTACCGCTGCCGCCGCGGTGAAATAGACTTAATTATGCTAGAGGGTGAAACTATCGTCTTTGTAGAGGTACGCTACCGCCGCAGCAGCAGCCACGGCACACCGCTAGAAACCGTTGATTTTCGCAAACAGCAAAAGCTATTAACAACCGCTGAGCACTATCTACAGCAACATTTTCAAAACGCGCCCTGCCGTTTTGATGTAATTTCTGCCCAGCGCGCCCCTGCCAGTGCAGAGCTACATTTTGAGTGGGTTAAAAACGCGTTTAGTTATTAAAGTAAAAAGTGAATAAATGATGGATTTGTACGAATACGTTACAGAACTTTTCCACAGCCACATAGATACCAGCATGCGCAGCATGGAAGAGCTACCCATGGTGCTGGCCGAATGTGGCGAGCTGATGGCGCAATGTTTACTAAGCGACAAAAAAATACTCTGCTGCGGCGAGGGCCAAAGCGGCGCCATAGCGCAAATATTTGCCAGCCACTTACTCAATCGTTTTAACCACGAGCGCCCAGGCCTGGCAGCCATCGCCCTTAATGACAGCACCACCGTTACCGCTATTACCGGCGAAGGCAACTTTGCCGAAGTCTTTGCCAAACAAATACGTGCACTGGGGCAATCGGGCGATATTTTATTGGTGCTCTCTAGCGGCAGCAATGTCACCTCTAGCTCACAAGCTATACAGGCCGCACACGATAGAGACATGCTAGTTATCACTATTAATAGCAACGAGCACGACAGCACTGCGCTGCTACTGCCTGAAGATATAGAGCTATGCATACCCTCTAATAACCGTGCCCGGGTAGGTGAAACACAGCTATTGATCGTCAATTGCCTGTGTGAAATTATTGAGCAACAACTTTTTGGCAGCGAGGAATAAACCCAGCATGTTTCGCACTATCAGCCTCTTTATACTCATTCTTTTAACACTAAACCTACAAGGCTGTAGCAAAATCATCTCTATGACCACCGACGGGCCATTGGATCAAGATGAGGGTGAACGCACCACTGGCAGCGTTATTGAAGACGAAATTATAGAAACAAAAATTCTAGTCAATTTAGATAAAACCGACCCTCAGCTAGCGCAATCCAATATCAGCGTAACCTGCTACAACGGCGTTGTATTACTGACCGGCCAAGTGCGCGATGAATCCTTGCGGCAAATGGCTGCCAATGTTGCCAACGACATCCGCAAGGTGCGCAAAGTACACAACGAAATCAGCGTGTCCGGCGCCATCTCTATGGTAGCTCGTTCTAACGACACCTGGATTACCACCAAACTGAAAAGCAAAATGTTAATACAGCCCAAGATTCAAGGCGGCCGTATTAAAGTGGTTACCGAAAACGGCACCGTTTATTTGATGGGCTTATTGACCCGCGAAGAAGGTGCCCGCGTCGCCGATTTAGCAAGGCAAACCGGCGGCGTGCAAAAAGTGGTGATCTTGTTTGAGTATATTTCATAACAGTCGATAGTCGATAGTCGATAGTCGATAGTCGATAGTCGATAGTCGATAGTCGATAGTCGATAGTCGATAGTCGATAGTCGATAGTCGATAAATTCTTCTCGCAAGCCACCTACTGTCAACTAATTCCTGTTTTCCTAGAGAGACTATAAGCTAGCCACTCTCAACCAACAAAAAAGGCCAGTCCCCCCCTAAGGGACCTGGCCTTTCACTAGCGACTGTAGACTAGAAACTAGAAACTATTTAACAACCTTCAAACTCGGCCTTTCCGCCTTCTCGGCCTTAGCAGCTGGCTTGGAGCTTTGTACCGTTTTAAAGCGTTTGTCTTTGGGCGGCTCTGGCTCGGGGTCCAAGTCTTCCATTTCAAAGATCATCCCTTGGCCATTTTCTCTGGCGTAAATACCTAATACCGCCGACATGGGTGCATAGATATCCATAGGCACACCGCCAAAGCGGCCGTTAAACATCATCGCCTCATTACTTAGCTCTAAGTCGCGCACCGCATTAGGTGAGACATTTAAAACAATTTGGCCATTTTTAATATGCTCGGTGGGTACCATGACATTATCGGCCAAGGCATTAACTAAGATATAGGGCGTGCAGTCGTTTTCGAGTATCCATTCGTATAAGGCCCTAACCATATAAGGGCGGCTACTGCTCATTGTGGTGGGCTGTTTACTCATAATGAATTTCTAGTGTGTATTGATGAATTAATGACGCCAGAGCTGACTACGCCTCCGCCCTTACCCCGCGCAAAGTTTTGGGCAGAGCCTGCCCCGCGTAGCGTTTTGGGCATACGACCGCCATGGAGGGCGGAAGTGCAGATTTTGCAGGAGCAAAAATCTGCCCGCACTTCCTGTGTATCGCCGCTCTTGCGCAAAGCTGGCCCCGCGAGCATCGCGAGCGCTCTGGGTCTCCATGCGCCCGCGGCATACAGCACTTCCTGTGCATAAAAAAAGGGATGAGCTAGCATCCCTTTTCAGCAACAGTCGCGCTTAAGAGCTAGCCTTGCCGCTGCGCATTTCATGCTCAGCCTCTGACAGACTCTCTTGAAAAGACTCACGCTCAAACAAGGTATCCATATAGTTTAACAAGGGCTTAGTTTGCTTAGTATTGGGGATTTCTATACCCAGCACCGGTAAACGCCACAGTATGGGCGCCATACAGCAATCAACCAAGGTAAACTCATCGCTCATGAAAAACGGCTTTTCAGCGAATATAGGTGCGATAGCAATTAAGCTCTCACGCAACTCTTTGCGCGCTTTTTCTACTGCTTTTTGGTTAGTACCCTGAGTGATGGTATCAACCAGCACACACCAGTCACGCTCTATACGATAAATATATTGGCGGCTAGAACCGCGCGCCACCGGGTATACAGGCAGTAAAGGCGGATGCGGAAAACGCTCATCCAAATACTCCATCATGACCTTGTTTTCATAAAGCACTAGGTCTCTATCCAACATGGTCGGCAGGCTGTTGTAAGGATTTAAATCCGCTAGCTCGGCAGGCATATGCTCACCGCCCGCATCGACGATATCTACTGTCACACCTTTCTCGGCCAATACTATACGTACGCGGTGGCTGTAATGGCATTCGCCATCTGAGTAAAAGGTCATTGACGAACGTTTGGCAACAACACCCATTTTAATTCCTTAAGTTCTATCGACTATCAAAGCAGCAGCTACTAGAGCTGCTGCGCTTCACTACAATTAGTGAATATCTTTCCAGTATTCGCGGTTCAACATATAAGTAAATATGAAGAATAAAGCGATAAAGACCAACACGAATATACCTATGCGCTTACGGTCTTCAACCATGGGCTCTGCGGTATAGGCTAAAAAGTTAACCAAGTCGTACATGGCAGTATCAAACTCTTCCGGCGTCATGCTGCCTTCAGAAACCAGCTTCAAACGTCCACAAGGGTTAAGCGCCTCACCGGTATGCTCATCAAATAATACTTCTTCACCTGTTAAAGGGTCACGCTTCACACCACCATTGGCAGCCAATGCTGGGCCAGGCGCACACTCTTGCATACCCTGTAGCTCTAACAATACATGTGGCATACCTACGTCTTTAAATACTTTATTGTTTACCCCCCAAGGACGGCTAGGGTCAGCATAAAAGTTACGCAAGTAGGTATACAACCATTCGGGGCTACGCGTACGAGCCACCATGGTTAAGTCCGGGGGAGCCGCACCAAACCACTTTTTTGCCAGCGCCTCCGGTGCTGAGTTAAACATTAACTCACCGATTTTAGCCTGGTTATCAAACTTTAGGTTTTCTTCAAAAATATCTACCGGTACACCTATGTCCTCGGCAGTACGCTGATAGCGTGCATACTTTAGCGAGTGACAGCTCATGCAGTTATTCATGTAGTGCTTAGCACCACTTTGCAAAGAGGCCTTATTAGTGGGATCCACCTCAATCTCATCACAAGCCATGGTGCCGCATTTAAAAGCTGACTCCGCACCCGCTGCCTTTAATGGCAATACTGTTAGCAAGGCCACCACAATGATGCCACCTATAGTACCCCAAGCACCCATACCACCGTTCATGGTAACGCGCTCTGGCACTGGCAACATTTTATCTCTAGCTAACAAGGCAGGCAGGATAAAGAAGAAAGCTGCATTTAATGCTGCGTAAAAACGCACCGCGTAAATATGCGATTCAGGCTTGCCTGCCGCGTAACCAGCGAAGGTTAAGAACAGCATTATTGCACCGATTGCCCAGAATGCCGCTGTGCGGATAATTGCAGGCCATGCATCTTTATTGGTCCATATAGGCATAGTAATAAAGAAGGCAAAGTAGAATACCGTAGTTACCTGTGCCAACAGAGTTCTGCCGTCATTAGGTGCCTTAACACCTAATACACCCAAGATTAAGAAGGTAGCAACAAAAGTCACCAGCATCAGCTTATTAACCAAACCGCGGTAACGCACCGACTTAACCGGGCTGCGATCTACCCAAGGCAGAATAAACAGAATAGCAACCGAAGCACCAAAGGCGATAAAACCTAGCAACTTATCGGGCACCGCACGTAGTACTGAGTAGAACGGGGTGAAGTACCATACTGGCGCTATATGCTCAGGGGTTTTTAAACCGTTGGCAATCTCAAAGTTTGCATGCTCTAGGAAATAACCGCCCATTTCTGGAGCGAAGAAAATCACCACCGCAAAGGCAAAACAAAATACCGCTATCGCTGGCAAGTCGTGCACAGTGTAGTAAGGGTGGAAAGGGATACCGTCTTTAGGTATGCCGTTCTCATCTTTATTCTTTTTGATCTCTACACCATCGGGGTTATTAGAACCCACTTCGTGTAAGGCCAATAAGTGCAATACCACCAAACCCAATAACACGATGGGCAGCGCCACTACGTGTAAAGCAAAGAAGCGGTTTAGGGTAATACCTGAGATCAAGAAGTCACCACGTATCCACTGTACGATGTCTTCACCCACTACAGGGATAGCACCAAATAAGGAGATAATTACCTGAGCACCCCAGTACGACATCTGACCCCAGGGCAATACATAACCCACAAAAGCCTCAGCCATTAATACCAGGAAGATAAACATACCAAAAACCCACACTAGCTCGCGTGGCTTTTTATATGAACCATAAATCAGGGCGCGGAACATATGCAGATAAACCACCACAAAGAACGCCGACGCGCCGGTGGAATGCATATAGCGGATAATCCAGCCAAAATCGACATCACGCATGATGTACTCGACCGAGTTAAAAGCGTTTTCAGCACTGGGGGTATAGCTCATAGTGAGCCAAATGCCGGTTAACAATTGGTTGACCAACACTAATAGTGACAAAACACCAAAGTAATACCAAAAGTTGAAGTTTTTAGGGGCGTAGTAGCTGCCCATGTGGGTATCCCACGCACGCATAATCGGCAAGCGTGCATCTACCCAATCTCTTAAACCCACTAACAGATTGATCATTACGCGGCCTCCTGGTCTACGCCAATAACAATGACGCTGTCGCTTTCATAGGAATAGGGTGGAACAGCTAGGTTGGCCGAAGCGGGCACGCCTTGGTAAACACGGCCAGCTAAATCGAACTTAGAGCCGTGACAGGGGCAGAAGAAACCGCCTATCCAGCTATCGCCACCTAAGTCGGCCGCGCCTACTTCAGGACGATATTTAGGCGCACAACCCAAGTGGGTACACAGGCCTACCAACACTAAAAACTCGTCTTTAATAGAACGAGTGATGGTGCCCACATACTCTGGCTGCTGTGCAGCATTGGTTGAATCTGGGTCTTTTAGGTTACCGGCATTGCCAGGTAAAGCCGCCAAAGTCTCGGGGGTACGACGCACCACATAGACAGGCTTACCACGCCACTCAACCACTTTCATTTCACCGGGCTCTAAACGGCTAAGATCAAATTTAACCGGAGCACCAGCAGCTTTAGCTTTGGCACTGGGGTTCCATGAACCCACAAAAGGTACAGCAACACCTACCGCTCCAGCCGCACCCACTACCGTAGTAGCCGCGGTTAAAAAGCGTCGCCGCGTAGTGTTAACGCCGTCATTACTCATGACGTAATCCCCCTAAAACTAGCGTGTAAAGACCTATTAGCTAGGCAATGAATAAATAATTATTAGTACGGCGCATACTAAAGATATTGACGCGCCATGACAAGAATTAACCCTATAACATAGCAGGGTTTAAGGTATTTTTTTCAAATCAAATCAAAAATTTACGGCCCGTAGCGAGCAGCCATAAAAAAACGCCCAGATTGCAATAATCACGGGCGTTTTCGCTGGAGGGCCGCAACCCTCCGATAGACAGCAACAATTAACGTTTCGAGAATTGTGGCTTCTTACGCGCTTTGCGTAGACCAACCTTCTTACGCTCAACTTCACGAGCATCACGGGTTACATAACCAGCTGCACGCAACTGACCGCGCAAACCTTCGTCATACTCCATAAGAGCACGCGTAATACCGTGACGTATAGCACCGGCTTGACCGAAGCTACCACCACCAGCAACAGTGATGTTTAAGTCGAATTTATCGGTCATTTCAACCAATTCTAGTGGTTGACGTACAATCATACGCGCAACTTCACGACCAAAGTATTCATCTAAAGAGCGCTTGTTAATGGTGATTTCACCGGCACCTGACTTTAGGAATACGCGAGCGCTAGAAGTTTTACGACGACCAGTACCATAGTATTGAGTAGCTGACATAATATGCGTTCCGTTATATGTTCAATGCTTGCGGCTGCTGTGAAGCATGGGGATGCTCAGCGCCTGCATACACTTTAAGTTTTCTGAACATATCACGACCTAATGGGTTACGTGGCAACATGCCTTTAACCGCATTTTGGATAACACGCTCAGGAGCTTTATCGATCAATTTCTCGAAGCTAATTGACTTCAAGTTACCCACATAACCAGTATGGTGGTAATACATTTTATCGCTTGCTTTATTGCCAGTAACTTGTACTTTTTCGGCATTAACAACAACGATGTAATCGCCGGTATCTACGTGCGGGGTGTATTCCGCTTTATGCTTACCACGTAGGCGGTGAGCGATTTCAGTGGCTAAACGACCTAAAGTCTTGCCATCTGCATCTACTACAAACCAATCACGTGTTACGGCTTCAGGTTTTGCGCTGAAAGTCTTCATCTATATATGCCTCTGGGGCCCGTTCCTACAAAGAGCGCGAATACTACAGAAACCGCTGAGGGTTTTCAAGCCTAATTCACGCTTTTTTACTGTTAAATCACCTGCCCTGCGCAAGCCCCTAAGGGCGGTGCTCTAAGGCCAGATAATCATGGGATTGCATCTCTAATAAACGGCTCTGGGTACGCTCAAACTCAAAGTCTAAACGCCCGCCCGCATAGAGCTGCGCTAGCGGCACCTGGGCTGCAATAACCAGCTTAACGTGCCTGTCGTAAAACTCATCTATCAAATTAATAAAGCGTCGGGCCTGGTCATCCTTACCACCACCTAACTGCGGCACGCCGCTAATTAGCACCGCATGAAACTCGCGGGCCAATTCTATATAGTCATTCTGGCTGCGCGGGCCATCGCACAGCGCGTCAAAATCAAACCAAGCCACATCATCCGACACTTTTCGCACCTGGATTTTGCGACCATTAATCTCTAAGTCGTAATCGCTGCGCACATGCCTAACATCAGGGTTAAGCTGATCAAAGGAACGCTGCAGGCTAATATCAGCCCCGGCATCCAGTGGATAATGGTATAGCTCGGCCTGCTCCAAGGTGCGCAAGCGGTAATCCACCCCACTATCAATATTCACCACCTGCGTATGCTTATTCAGCATGGCTATGGCCGGTAAAAAGCGGCTGCGCTGCAAGCCATCTTTATACAAACCATCAGGGATGATATTAGAGGTAGCCACCAAACACACACCATAATCGAATAGCAGCTCGAACAAACCACCCAAAATCATAGCATCAGTAATATCCGAGACGAAAAACTCGTCAAAGCAAATAACCCTGGCTTCATCGGCTATGCCCCTAGCCACCTGCTGCAGCGGGTTTTTCGCCCCCTGCAAGGCCTTTAAATCGGCGTGCACACGGCGCATAAAGCGGTGAAAGTGCACCCGCATTTTGCGTTCAAAGGGCAAGGCATCATAAAAGGCATCCATCAAATAGGTTTTGCCGCGGCCTACCCCGCCCCAAAAATACAAGCCCTTTACTGTCTCAACTGCTGCCTGCTTACCCAAGCTGGCCAGCAGCTTGGCTTTTAACCCCTTAGGCTTAGCTGCCGTTTCGACCTCTAATAGTCGTTCGTACAACTGCTGCAACAATTCCACCGCCTGCTCTTGCGCGGCATCATAGGAGAAGTCATCCCTAGTCAGGTCTGCCTGGTAACGTTCTCTTGGAGACTGGAGCTTTGCCATAGTAAAAAAGCTGTGTTGCTAACCATCGTATTTTTGAGGCGGCCACTCTACAGCTATCACCGCGCAGTGGCAACCACCCAACTTAGGGCATAACTTTGTTACCGCACTTAGCGATTCACGGTTATACTTGAAACGTAGCTTATAACTGTTGAATTTAAACCTAGGAGAGCAAAGTGTATTCACTAAGCGCCGTACTCACGTTTACCCTCGCAGGCCTTATTGCCGGCACCTTTATTGGCATTTTTTTCACGCAGCGCAAAAGCGGCCACAGCCAGCACCAGGCCGAGTTAGAAAAACAAATCCTAGAGATGCAACAACAGCAGCAAAGCTACCAAACCGATGTGAGCAAACACTTTAATCACACCGCTGAACTGCTAAACCAGCTCACCGAGAACTACAAAGAGGTGCACAGCCATTTGGCCGAAGGCGCTCAACGACTAGCTGGGGAACAACTACACACCACCATCAAAACCCTCACAGCCGATGGCGATATCAGTGAGGAGCAGGAGCCAGAAGCCCCTACCCCACTAACTCCACCCCTAGACTATGCCGCCACAGGCGGCACCTTAAGTGAAGACTGGGGCATGAAAAAATCCTTAACCGCCGAAGAGCGCAATGATCTGGGCTACCCCAAAACCCCAGCCTAGCCCTAGCGCACCAGGGCTATCTGAGGCCACGCCATAGCCACAGCGGCTAGCTAGCCTTTTTTACGCAGCCGCTTTCTCACCTTAGCCATCACCCCTTTCACCATACTCTT
Source organism: Dasania sp. GY-MA-18 (assembly GCF_024734385.1). Taxonomy (GTDB): domain Bacteria; phylum Pseudomonadota; class Gammaproteobacteria; order Pseudomonadales; family Dasaniaceae; genus Dasania; species Dasania phycosphaerae. Next base: position 146,813 of record NZ_JANHAP010000010.1, read on the forward strand.
AGCCGTTCGCTTTTCAGCTTTAGCCGGCGCTGGCGTTTCTGACCGATTCTTTTTAGCTTTGTTAGGGGCTTTTTTAACAGCCTTTTTAGATGCTGACTTTTTAGACGCTGGTGAAGCCGCCTTAAGGCCCTGCTGAGCACTGCTTTTAGACTTGCTTCTACCCTTCTTCTTAGCGGGCTTGCGCGCCTCAGGCTCAACCTTAGCGCCTTTTTTAGCCGCTGACTTAGGCTTAGCAGACTTGGCCGCCTGCTTAGTAAGCTGCGCCCGCTTGCGCTTATTGGAGCCCACCGCAATATCGACTAACTCTAAGTCCACCTTCTTATCATCAAGGCTTACTCGCAGCACTTTAACTGTCAGCTCGTCCCCCAATTGAAAAGTCGTGCGGGTACGCTCACCAATTAAGCGCTGTTTAGCTTGATCAAAGCGATAGTAGTCGCTGGCCAGCGCACTAACATGCACCAAACCCTCTACATACACATCTTTGAGCTCTACAAATAGGCCAAAGTTGGTCACCGCCGTTACCACGCCGGTAAAACTTTCACCCACTCTATCCATCAGGTATTCACACTTCAGCCAAGCCACTACATCGCGGCTGGCCTCATCGGCACGGCGCTCGGCCATAGAGGTCTGCTCACCCAGCGCCAGCAAGGCAGCCATATCGTAGGGGTAGATCTTTTTGCGATCCAAGGCCTGCACCCCCGCCACGCTGCGCACGGTTTTATCATCAGGTTTGGAGCGCACTATATAACGTATCGCCCGGTGCACTAATAAGTCAGGGTAGCGTCGTATAGGCGAGGTAAAATGAGCATAACCGGGGTAATTCAAACCAAAGTGACCTTCGTTTTGCGGCTGATAAACAGCCTGACGCAAGGAGCGCAACAACATGGTCTGGATCACCTGCTCATCGGGGCGACCAGCAATTTGCGCCATCACCGTTTGATAATCAGCTGGGCTGGGATCATCACCGCCAGGCAGGTCTAAACCCAGCTCGCCCAAAAACTCGCGCAGGGAGTTTAAGCGCTCTTCAGTAGGTCCCTCATGCACCCGGAACAAGGCGGCAATATCATGTTTTTCTAAAAACTTAGCGGCGGCAACATTGGCGCTAAGCATGCACTCTTCGATGAGCTTATGAGCATCGTTGCGCACCACCGGTACTATGTCGGCAATTTTTCTATCGGGGCCAAAAACAATGCGTGTTTCTACCGTTTCAAAGTCTATTGCGCCACGCACTTGTCGCTGCTTGCGCAGGGCATGATACAAGCCATGCAGTTGCTGCACATGGGGCAACACCGCGGCATAACGCTGGCACAACTCTTCATGCTTACCATGCTCTGGGTCTAACATAGCGCCAACTTTGGTGTAGGTTAAGCGCGCATGCGAATGCATCACCCCTTCAAAAAAGCTATAGCCAGTGAGCTTGCCCTGCTCGCTAATCGTCATTTCGCAAACCATACACAGGCGATCAACCTCTGGCTTTAGCGAGCACAGGCCATTTGATAGCGCCTCGGGCAGCATGGGCACCACCCGCTCGGGGAAATATACCGAGGTGCCACGCAAGGTAGCCTCTTTATCTAAGGCGCTATTCACCTGCACATAGTGAGATACGTCCGCTATCGCCACCCACAAACGCCAACCGCCAGATTTTTTTGCCTCGCAGTAAACTGCGTCATCAAAATCTCTGGCGTCTTCGCCATCTATGGTCACAAAGGGCAAATGGCGCAAATCTATACGGCCCTGCTTATCTTGCTCGGCGGGCTCATCAGCCAACTGAGCAGCTTCAGCCAGCACCGCCGCAGGCCATACATGGGGGATATCATGGGAGCGTATTGCTACATCTATCTCCATGCCGGCCGCCATGTGGTCGCCCATAACCTCTATCACCTTGCCGGTGGGGCGGGCACGCCACTGCGGCTGGGTCACTATCTCCACCACCACATACTGGCCGGGCTCAGGTTTTAAATCGCTAACATGATCGGCACTAATAAAAATATCGTGCTGTATGCGGGTATTATCTGGGATTACAAAGGCGCTACCATTTTCAAAGGCATAGCGCCCCACTAACTGCTTGGTGTGATGCTCTAACACCTCGACAATGGTGCCTTCACGGCGGCCGCGCTGATCTACACCATTCGCTCGGCACAGCACTATATCGCCATCAAAGACTTGGCTCATTTGGCGACTATTGAGGTAAAAGTCATCGCTGCCATCATCAGGTATAACAAAGCCAAAGCCATCTCTATGCGCCTGTATACGGCCTTTTACTAGGTCCATTTTCGACACTAGGCAGTACGCGCCTTTACGGTTACGCATTAATTGGCCGTCGCGCTCCATGGCTTTTAGGCGTCTGCGCAACGCCTCGGCGGCATCATAATCACTTAAATCTAATAGCCGGCTTAGTTGATTGCGGTTGAGCGGCGCATCGGCCTGCTCTAGCAGCTCAATAATATACTCGCGGCTGGGAATGGGGTTGTCGTATTTCTGAGCCTCGCGCTCAGCATGGGGATCGTTCTTTGGTGGGCGTTTCGCCATATTTTATTCACTTTCTTCTCAACTATGCCCGAATCGGCATATGTATCAACATCATTATACGCAAGGTTTTAGCAAAGCACCTATTTATTAGCAAGGACTCAAACCAACATCACCTTATTTGCAGTCATTAATAACGGTAAAAACCATGCTATGCTTCTTGCAACCTCTATAACAATGACAACTATAGCTATAACCGCAGCCTTAATGATCTCATTTTTACTTCGCGCTCCTAGACTAGCAAACACAAAACAGCTGTTACTGGCCGCTGCACTTTTTGCTTTTTCAAGTTTTGCCCATGCCGATCTGGCCACTGAGCTCTACAATATGAAAGCGCAGGCCTATATTAATTCCGAAACCGCCATCAGCAAGCTTAACGCCCTGAAAAACAAAGCCATAAAAGAAGGCAGCGAAGCCGAACAGTGGTACTGGCTGCGCCTAGCGGAAGCGCAGGGCATAATCGTACTGCTAGACGATATGCAAAATTCACTAACTGCAGCCAAGCCCGCCATACAAAAAACTAACAATAGCGAGGCCAGAACTCAACTCTTACTGCTGCAAGGCGTGTTGGCGCAAAACAATGGCGCCTTAACTGACGCCAAAAAATTTCTCAACGCCGCCATAGTGCAGGCGCAACGCAGTGCTCTCAAACATCTAGAGTTACACGCCAGAGTTGAGCTAGCCTACACCTACACCTTAGAAGACAATTTCCAACAAGCATTAAAAACCAATCATCTCGCCCACCTTGAGGCGCGCAACAACAATGATATTTTTATTACCGCGCTAGCCGAAGATATCTACGGCGCGATCTATGGCTATATGGGGCAATATGAAGAATCCATAGACTACTATCAACAAGCTTTGGCAGGCTATCAAAAATTGGGCTACCACCAATACACCTCCTCGGCAATTTTTGGCATCGCTACCAGCCATCGCTACTGGGGCAAATATGAACAAGCCTTAAAATATTTTCGACAACACCAACAGCTACTGGCCCACACCAAAAACGAAGGCAGTAAGTTCTACGACTACTACGGCATAGCCACTACCCTAGCCGCCATGGACGACTGCCAACAAGCCCTGCCAGCCATTGACAAAGCATTAACTACCCAAGGCCCTATAGATTACAAGGCTGAACTTTATAAAATACAGGCCAAATGTTTTATTAAACAAGAGCAGCTGGGCAAAGCCGAGCAGGCTCTCACTGCTGCCGAAACTATTTTTGAACAATTACCGGATTTAAAAGACACTAACTGGCAAATTGAAACCCTATTAATTGCCGCCAATCTCGCCAAAGAAAACAATAACTACCCCAAGGCCTTTGAGTTACTCACCACCTACAATGAGAAAAAATCCCGTATAGATTCCGCCACTTACTCCGATAAAATCATTGCTTACAAATCCACCCTGGAAAGCCAGCAAAAAGACTTGGAAATAAAGTTACTAACCGAAAACGCCAAGATACAGCAACTCACTGCCGACAACCAAATACGCACCAACAAATTACAAAAATTACTGTTGCTAGGTTTAAGCATCACGGTGGTGATTATTCTTATTTTTGCCTACACCCTGCACAAAAACCTAAAAAGAATCTCAGAGTTATCCATACGCGATGAACTCACCGGACTATATAACCGGCGTTATATTTTTGATTATTTAAATAATATTCTTTGCGGTAACAAAGAGGAAAAACAGTTTTCCATTATCATAGCCGACATAGACAATTTTAAGCAGATCAACGATAACTATGGCCACCCCGCTGGCGACAGCGTCATTAAAGCCATCGCCAAACTCAGCGTCGACACCCTGCGCATGACTGACATAGTGGGCCGCATAGGCGGCGAAGAATTTTTATTTATACTGCCGCGCATTCCACCGCAACAATGCGAAGATATTGTTAAGCGCCTACTGCACACCGTGCGTGAAAAACAGTTTACCCTGCCCAATGGCGAAACCATCAAGGTCACCATCAGCATGGGCATCTGCCATAACAACGCCGATATTAGCGACGCTAAAACCATATTCCACAAAGCCGATGAAGCCCTGTATATTTCGAAAAAAAGTGGTAAAGATCAAATCAATAGCGTAGAAAACGTCGCAGGATAAATTACCGTATTTGAAAACCAGATAGCTCTTTATACGCCAGAGTTTCTACATCCACCCTATCAACCCGCGCATGTTCTGGGCCTTGATGTAAGGCTTTGCACACTGCCAGTAAATCATCTGCAGCCCCCGACAACATAAACTCAACTCGGCCATCGCTGAGATTTTTTGCCCAACCGCACACATTCGCCGCCAATGCCTGCTGCTGGGTAAAAGCTCTAAACCACACCCCTTGCACCTTACCGCTAACAAATCCATGCAAAGTTGATAATTGTTCAGCCATGGAACACCTCATTAATAAACATTACAAAAACAGCCCCCAAAACTTAAATATAAATGTGCCCACAAAGGTACCCAAAGCATAGCCAAATACTCCCACTAAAATACCGGGAGTAATTAAATTATTCCAACCCTTGGCAGCGGCCAGCGCCGGCGCTGTAGTAGCCCCTAAAATAGCGGCATTAGAGGCGGTAATCAGCTCAGGCATGCTTAAACCCAACCAGCGCCCCAGGGTAAACGTCACCACAAAGTGCATGCTCAATAAAATTAGCACCAGCGCAATTAACAAAGGTGCCACCTGTACCATGGCCACCACATCCGCCCCCGCAGCAATCGCCGCAAAAAACACAAAGGACAAGCCCACCCCCAGCTCAAAACTGCCAGCCATACGCTCAACCAAGGCAGGCGCTAAAGTCGCCAGCACTAATGACAGCACGGTAATCACTATGTAGCGCCAACCACTGCCCCCTATGTAGGCCAGCACAGCGTCACCCACCGCAACTATGACCATAGCCGCGGCAAGCGCCAGCACTAGCGACATAGCGGTGATGGGCTGCTTATCTTCAAGCTCATCGACCTTAAAACTATGATCATGAGGCTGATACTTTTGCGCCAACCAACGCCAACCCGGCAACAGCGCCAACAAACCTAAGTACACCGCACTAAATAAATTATCTGCCGCAGTAGCTGCCGAAAAAAACGAGGCATCCTGGCTTAAACCGGTGACCTCACCCAAGGCAGCATAATTTACCGAGCCGCCTATGTAGGTAGAGGCAAACAAGCCCGCCACTGCTGCTTCGCGCTGTTCCATAGCCAGTGGCGCCAGCGCCCCCAAGCTAGTTAAATCCAAACTTAAAGCCGCCAGCGTCACCCCAGCTACGGTACCGACGCTGGCCAATAAAAACGCCATAGTGGTGCGGGTGGTTTCAAACATTAAGCGCTTTAAATCTGCTTTAAATAAAAATAGCGGGATTAAAATCGGCACAAAATAGCTAAATACAAAATCATAGGCTGGCGAACTATGGGGGATAATATTCAAGTTGGCCGCGGCAATAGCCGTGACTATGGCAATCACTGCCCCTGTTAGCTGCGCCCCCACGCGGGTTTTCTCTGCAACAAAGCCCAGCCCGGCGATAACAAATAAAGCCGCCATCACCGCCATGGCGTTTTCCGCACTAATTAAACTCATACTGTCCTCACTGTTGCTAGCCGTTACAGAGCCAAGAGCCTAAGCCAGCTGCCTATAAAATCAAAATAAATCCAAAATTTTCCCATATAACACGCCAGAACGGTCGTTTTTCATACAAATTAAATTATTATTTTTAGAACCTTGCGTTTACTTTTTAACCTCGCTAAAGTTTATTCAGTTGTAAGTGGTAGCGGTACCAGGTCGATTTCTTACCCATGTGGTTAGTTGTTCGGGCAAGTGACCTCCATGTTTAACCCTTAGGGATAGCTGGAGTTCGTATGCAAGACTGTACAGCACAAGCACCATATTACCGACAGTTTGCCCAAGGCAAACTGCCATGCCCCCAGTCATGCCCAATATCTCCCTTCTCAGCATACAATATTTCTACCGAGCTACTCGCTGCCGGTAACCCTACCCAGCCTAGCTTGCTTGGGAGGGCCGCCGCTTGAACGAAGCCACCCCCTCACTCTGGCCGCTACTGGTTTATTTTTTTGCGGTGTTGTTGTTAGTTGCCACCATGCTGGGGCTGTCGTTTATTTTGGGGCAAAGGCGCGGTAATAAAGCCACCAATATGCCCTTTGAGTCAGGGGTGCTCTCGGTGGGCAGCCCACAAATTCATATGTCGGCCGAGTTTTATCTCATTGCCATCTTCTTTGTGATTTTCGATTTAGAAACCGTGTTTATTTTTGCTTGGGCCGTGGCATTTTTTGAGCTCAGCTGGGCTGGTTTTATCGCCATTAGCGTCTTTATTTTTGTGTTAGCTGTGGCCCTTATCTACGAGTTGCGCTCCGGCGCCTTGGACTGGGGCTTAAAAACCCGCACCGGCCTCCGCCAAAAAGGACAACGCTAATGGAGTGGAACCTCAGCAAACCCGACAATATTATTGCCAGCTCACCCGGCGGCGCTTTTGAAGGTAGCCATGCCAGCGTCAATGAGAGCATAGAAGAGCAGGTCAAGCGCAATGTCGCCTTTGCCAAATTAGAAGACCTCATTGCCTGGGGCCGCGCCCACTCGCTGTGGCCTTTTAATTTTGGGCTGTCTTGCTGCTATGTGGAAATGGCCACCTCCTTTACCAGCCGTCACGACATCGCCCGCTTTGGCTCCGAGGTGATACGCGCCACCCCCAGGCAGGCCGATCTCATGGTGATTTCCGGCACCGTTTTTAGAAAAATGGCGCCGGTAGTACAACACCTATACGACCAATTATTAGAGCCGCGCTGGATTATTTCCATGGGTTCCTGCGCCAACTCTGGGGGCATGTACGATATTTACAGCGTGGTACAAGGGGTGGATAAGTTCATCCCCGTAGATGTGTACGTACCCGGCTGCCCGCCGCGTCCCGAAGCCTTAATGCAGGGCCTCACCATGTTACAAGAGTCCATAGGCAAAGAGCGCCGCCCCTTAAGCTGGGTTGCTGGTGACCAACGGGTAGTTAAACCCAATATGCCTTCACAGAGAGATTTATTACAGCAAGATAGAAACCGCGCCACCACCCTGCGCAGCCCGGACGAATCCTAAAACCCAAAGATTAACAAGCTAGTAGAGAGTAAGACGTACCCGTAAACAGCAACGATAACAACACACAATAATTATCGGGAGCATTATGCTTAACGCTGAAGTACTGAACAACAACGACACCGTTGGCGAGCTCTACGCGCGCTTTGGCGCCAGCTCGTTTGCCGTACAGGCCTGCCCCGATAACACCCCCACCCTATGGGTAGAGCGCAGCCAGCTTATCGCCGTGCTGCAACACCTAAAAAACCAATTCCCCATGCTGCTGGACTTATTCGGTGTGGATGAACGCCTGCGCGAGCACAAGCCAGCCAGCGCCAAAGACTACACGGTGGTTTATCACCTGATGCGCTTTAAGCCCGTAGCCGAGATACGCATCAAAGCCTCCGTTTGCGCCGATGATATTAGCCTGCCCAGCGCCTGCGGCATTTGGCCCAACGCCAATTGGTACGAGCGCGAAGCCTGGGATATGTACGGCATAGAGTTTAGCGGCCACCCCAACCTGCGCCGCATATTACTGCCCCCCACCTGGCAGGGCCATGCGCTGAGAAAAGATCACCCCGCCCGCGCCACCGAAATGGCCCCCTTCAGCCTAGACGACGAAAAACAGCAGCAAGAGCAAGAGGCCCTGCTGTTTAAACCCGAAGACTGGGGCATGCAAAGAGCCACCGACGACACCGAGTTTATGTTTTTAAACCTAGGCCCCAATCACCCCTCGGTACACGGCGTATTTCGCATAGCCCTGCAATTAGATGGCGAGGTGGTCGTCGACTCGGTGCCCGACATAGGCTACCACCACCGCGGTGCCGAAAAAATGGCCGAGCGCCAAACCTGGCACTCGTTTATCCCCTATACCGATCGCATTGATTACCTCGGCGGGGTGATGAACAACCTCGCCTATGTCATGTCCGTGGAGCAACTAGCTGGCATTACCGTGCCCGACCGCGCCAAGGTGATACGCATTATGATGGCGGAGCTGTTTCGCATCTCCAGCCACTTGGTGTTTTACGGTACCTTTGCCCAAGATGTGGGCCAGATGTCGCCGGTGTTTTATATGTTTGCCGACCGCGAACGCCTGCTCGGCATAGTCGAAGCCGTCACCGGCGGCCGCATGCACCCGGCCTGGTTTCGCATAGGTGGCGTCGCCCAAGATCTACCCAAAGGCTGGGACAAGATGGTGCGCGAGTTTATCGATGCCATGCCCGCACGGCTCGATCACTACCAAAAAATGGCCATGGACAATAGCATCCTAAAACAGCGCACCGTAGGTGTAGGGGCTTACAACAGTCAAGAGGCCATGGACTGGGGCATTACCGGCCCCAGCCTGCGCGCCACCGGTTTTGACTTTGACCTGCGCCGCGACCGTCCCTACGGCGGCTACGATCAATTCGATTTTGAAGTCCCCACCGCCCACAACGGCGACTGCTATGACCGCGCGGTAGTACGCATAGAAGAAATACGGCAAAGCCTGCATATCATCCGCCAATGCCTGGATAACATGCCCGCAGGCCCCTACAAAAGTGAGCACAAACTCACTACGCCGCCACCCAAAGAGCGCACCCTGCAAGATATAGAAACCCTAATCCACCACTTTTTAAATGTCAGCTGGGGGCCGGTGATGCCCGCCGGTGAAGCTTCTTTTCCTATAGAGGCCACCAAGGGCATAAACAATTACCACATCATCAGCGATGGCGGCACCCAATCCTATCGCACCCGCATACGCACGCCCTCGTTCCCGGCATTGCAACAAATTCCGCTAATCAGTAACGGCCTGATGATAGCCGACCTGATAGCCATAATCGCCAGCATAGATTTTGTGATGGCCGACGTGGATAGGTAGGTATAGCGCATGATGAGTAGCCAAATTATCCCCAGCCTCAGCGCCGCCGAATTGGCCGACATAGATGCCGAAATTTCCCATGCCCCCTATAAAGCCGCAGTGGCCATAGATGCCTTAAAAATTGTGCAGTCCTATAGAGGCTGGGTATCCGATGAAAGCCTAAAAGCCATAGCCCAACACCTGGAGATGTCGCCCGCCGAACTAGACGGCATAGCCACTTTTTATAATTTGATTTTTCGCCAGCCCGTGGGTGAGCAGGTGATACTGCTATGCAATAGCGTCACCTGCTGGATTAAAGGTTACGAGCAAATACGTGAGCAAATCAGCCAACACTTAGGCGTAGGCTTGGGCGAAACCACCACCGACAAGGCCTACACCTTTTTGCCCGTCACCTGCTTAGGCGCCTGCGACAAAGCCCCGGTGATGATGGTGGGCGATGAGCTGCACGAACACATAGACCGCAACGATTTAACCCAAATTTTTAGAAGTCGGGAGCAGGCGCAATGAGCACACAACTCAACGACCCTTTAACTCGCCCCCTCACTAAAAACATACGCGAGGACCGCCGCCCTACCGACATGGCCGCTTACGAAGCCAATGACGGCTACCAAAGCCTGCACAGCACCTTAGGCAAACGCAGCCCCGCCGACTGCCTGCAAATTATTAAAGACTCTAACTTGCGAGGCCGTGGCGGCGCGGGCTTTCCCACCGGCATGAAGTGGAGCTTTGTGCCCATGGAAGATGCCACACCCGGGCATAAATACCTAGTATGCAATGCCGACGAAATGGAGCCCGGCACTTTTAAAGACCGCTGGTTATTAGAGTGCGACCCACACCAGCTAATCGAAGGCATGATTATCTCCGCCTACACCTTACAGGCCGACATAGGCTATATCTTTATACGCTCCGAATATTTACTAGCAGCACAACTACTGCGCGAGGCCATAGCCGACTGCCATGCCAAAGGTTACTTAGGCGACAACATTTTAGGCAGCGGTTTTAATTTCGAATTACATGTACACGCCAGCGCCGGTCGCTATATCTGCGGCGAAGAAACTGCCCTGATTAATTCCCTGGAAGGCAAACGCGCCAACCCCAGAGCCAAGCCACCCTTTCCGCAAGTGAGCGGCCTGTGGGGGCGACCCACCATAGTTAATAACGTAGAAACTCTGTGCAATATACATCACATCGTGCAGCACGGTGCCCAGTGGTTTCAAAACCTGGGCATAGGCAGTGATGCGGGCACCAAACTCTACGGTATTAGCGGCCGCGTCAACAAGCCCGGCTGCTGGGAGCTGCCCATAGGCACCCCCATACGTGATATTTTCGCGCTGGCAGGCGGCATGGAACAGGGCTATGAACTGCGCGGTTTTTTACCCGGCGGCGGCTCCACCGATTTTCTCACCCCCGAGCACCTAGATCTGGCCATGGACTACGACACCATAGGCAAGGCCGGCAGCCGCATGGGCACCGGCACCATGATAGTACTGGACGACAAAACCTGCGCCGTGGGCTTTGTAAAAAACTTAGTGGAGTTTTTCGCGCAAGAGTCCTGCGGCTTTTGCACCCCCTGCCGCGACGGCCTGCCCTGGTCAGCACAGGTGCTAGACGACATACAACAGGGCCGCGGCACCTCCGAGGATATGAATACCCTCGCTAGGCAAATCGGCTTTATCGGCGCCATAGGCAACACCCACTGCGCTCTGGCCCCCGGCGCCATGGAGCCACTGGCCAGCGGCATTCAATATTTTCGCGAAGATTTTGAGCGCCACCTCAACAACGGCCACTGTCCGCTGTGCCATGAGCACAACCCTAAGGGTAAGCATGACAGCCAGCACAAGGGCCAACAGGGCGTAAGCCAGGGAGTTGCCAGCTAATGCCTGTTATCACCATAGACAATCAAGAGTACAGCGTTAAAGAAGGCGACAACTTACTGCAAGCCTGCCTCGGCCTGGGTTTGGATTTACCCTATTTTTGCTGGCACCCCGATATGGGTTCCATAGGCGCCTGCCGCCAGTGCGCGGTAGTGCAGTATCAAAATACCGAGGACTATCGAGCAGGTTCTCGCGGCCGCATCGTCATGGGTTGCATGACACAAGTCACTGATGGCGCCATTTTTTCACTTAATGGCGACAAGGCCTCAGAGTTTAGAAAAACTATCGTGGAATCCCTAATGCTCAACCACCCCCACGATTGCCCGGTCTGCGCCGAGGGTGGCGAATGCCATTTGCAAGATATGACGGTAATGACCGGCCACCGCGACAGGCACTACCGCGGTAAAAAGAACACCCACCGCAATCAATATTTAGGGCCGCTAATCCACCACGAAATGAATCGCTGCATCACCTGCTACCGCTGCACCCGCTACTACAACAACTATGCGGGCGGCAAAGATTTAGCCGCCATGGCCGCCCACGATCACGTCTACTTTGGCCGCCATCAAGAGGGCGTGCTAGAGAGTGAGTTTGCCGGCAACTTGGTCGAGGTCTGCCCCACCGGCGTGTTTACCGACAAGAGCCTGGTCAACGACTACAGCCGCAAATGGGACCTACAATCTGCCCCCTCGGTATGCACCCACTGCGCCGTGGGCTGCAACACCCTGCCCGGCGAACGCTACGGTAAACTCAAGCGTGTACACAATCGCTACAACGACGAAGTGAATGGTTACTTTCTCTGTGACCGCGGTCGCTTCGGGGCCAAGTTTGTAAACAGCGATAAGCGCATAAACAACCCGGGGCTGCGTGACGAGCATGGCCGCTACAATATCATCGACCCCCACCAAGCTCTGCATCAGCTAGTTGAAGCCTGCCAAGGCGACAATAACATCGCCGCCATAGGCTCGCCCCGCGCCTCGGTAGAGGCCAACTTTCTACTCAAAACCTTGGCAGGCGAGCAGCACTACAGCCCCGGCTTTAATGCGCAGGAGCAAAGCTTGGCGCAGCTGGCGCTAAGCCTGCAACAGCACAGCGCCGCCACCATCCCCAGCATTAAAGATATAGAGTGCGCCGACGCCATTTTTATTTTGGGTGAAGACCTCACCCACAGCGCTCCGCGCATAGCCCTAGCCCTGCGCCAAAGTGTGCGCAACAAAGCCTACGCCCTAGCTGCCGAACTAAAACTACAGCCCTGGCAAGATGCCGCCGTACGCAACCTCGCCCAAGATCAGCGCAGCCCGCTGTTTGTTGCCGCGGTCACCGACACCCGCCTGGACGACATCGCCGAACAATGTCATCACTTAGCGCCGGATGACATTGCCCGCCTGGGCTACGCGGTGGCCGAGCAGATCAGTGGCAAGGCTAACGCCAGCGATGAACCCGCCAACACCATCGCCCAGGCCCTGCTCAGTGCCCAACGCCCTTTAATTATTGCTGGCAGCAGCTGTGGCAACGCCGCCATCATGCAAGCCGCCGCCGCCATCGCTGACGCCCTGGCGCTGCGTAAAAACGAAAACGCAGGCAACAGCATGCTATGCCTCACCCTGCCCGAGGCCAACAGCCTGGGGCAGGCTATGCTCAGTCCCAACGAGGCCCCCAGCATAGAGGCACTGGCCGAGCGCGCCTATAAAATTGACACCCTGATCGTCTTAGAAAACGACCTCTTTCGCCGCGCCCCTGCCGCCGTGGTCGACAAATTATTGCAAAGCGTTACCACATTGATCGTACTAGACAGTTTAGAAACGCCCACCTTAGCAACCAGCCAGTTGGCGCTGCCCGCTGCCAGTGTTGCCGAAAGTGAAGGCACTATAGTCAGCTTAGAGGGTCGCGCCCAGCGCTACTTCCCAGTATCGGAATGCCAAGGCGAGCGCCGCGCCAGCTGGGCCTGGCTGCTGGCTTGTTTAAAAGAGCTCGGCCACCCCGAGGCAGCCAATATTCACCGCTTTGACGACATTACGCTAGCCTGTTCGGCGGCACAGCCAATGCTAAAAGGCATCACCTTGGCCGCCCCCGATCACTTCTACCGCAATGCGGGGGTCAAAATACCGCGCCAGCCACAGCGCTACAGTGGTCGCACCGCGATGCGCGCCAATGTTTCGGTACATGAGCCCAAACAAACAGAGGATGATGAAACCGCGCTGGCCTATACCATGGAGGGCTTAAACCGCCATCAACCCGGCTCGCTACTGCCATTTGTCTGGTCGCCGGGCTGGAACTCCAATCAATCACTACATAAATTTCAAACCGAAACCGGCGGCCCCCTAAAAGGCGGCACTGCAGGTAAACGCCTGCTGGACAACCGTCAGAACAACAATAACCAGCAAAAAAATAGCCAGCAAGCAGTGGCAACAACTGCCCCTGCCGCTTTTCAAGCCAGTGCTGGGCAATGGCTGCTGGTACCCCGCCAGCGTATTTTTGGCAGCGATGAACTAAGCAGCTACAGCGATAATCTGGCAGAGCTATTAAGCGACGCCAGCATAGAAATCAACAGCGCCGATGCCAGCCTATTGCAGGTGAAAAACGGCGATGGCCTAAGCTTGGGCGAGAACTTAGCCTGCCTCAGAGTCGTTATTAATAACACCATCCCGCAAGGTTGCGCCGCCTATAGCGTAGGTATAGCGGGCACGTTTAACCTCACCCTAGGCCAGCGCGTCAGCCTGCAAAAAGCCAGCGACTGGCAAAGACCTAAACAAGCCGATGTAATCGCCTCCGACGGAGGTGCCCATGTCTGATCTCAACACCATTATTTTTGGCTTGGTATTAATCGGCGGCGCGGTAGGTGGCGCTGCGGTACTCACCTGGTTTGAGCGGCGCCTGCTGGGCATATGGCAGGACAGGCTAGGCCCCAACCGCTTAGGCCCCTTTGGCATCCTGCAAGTGTTGGCCGATATGCTTAAGCTGCTCAGCAAAGATGATTGGGTGCCGCCCTTTGCCGATAAAGTGGTGTTTGTGTTTGCCCCCACGGCCATCGTCGTGGCCATGCTGCTGGGCTTTGCGGTGGTGCCCTTTAGCCCCGACTTGATGATTATCGATATCAATATAGGGCTGTTGTTTTTTCTCGGTATGACCTCACTGGCGGTATACAGCGTGTTACTGGGTGGCTTGGCCTCCAATAATAAATACGCCTTATTAGGCGGGCTAAGAAGCGCCGCGCAAATGGTTAGCTATGAGGTATTTATGGGGCTGTCGCTAATGGGTGTAGTGATGCTCAGCGGCAGCTTTAGTTTGCGCGATATAGTCGAAGCGCAAAGCGATATGTGGTTTTTTATCCCGCAGTTTTTGGGCCTGTATGTATTTTTAATTGCCGGTATAGCCGAAAGCCACAGGCTGCCCTTTGACCTGCCCGAGGCAGAACACGAACTCACCGCTGGCTTTCACACCGAGTACGGCGGCATGAAGTTCGCCATGTTTATGCTGGGAGAATACCTAGGCCTAATGTTAATTAGCTGCATGATAGTCACGCTATTTTTTGGCGGCTGGCTGGGGCCTTGGTTGCCGCCGGTGGTTTGGTTTTTCCTAAAAGTGTTTATTGTGATTTGTTTTTTTATTTTGCTGCGCTGCGCTATCCCCCGCCCCCGCTACGATCAACTGATGTCACTGGGCTGGAAGTATATGCTGCCACTGGCACTGCTCAACCTATTAGTCACTGGCGCTATTGCGCTAAGTATGGAGGGCTAGACCATGTTGAAATCTTTGCGCAGCCAACTCACCACCATTTGGACGATTTTACAGCACAGCTTTAGCCGCTGCGAAACTGTGCAATACCCCGAACAAAAACCCTATTTAGCGCCGCGCTACCGAGGCCGTATCGTACTCACCACCGACCCCGATGGCGACGAGCGCTGCGTGGCCTGCAACCTCTGCGCGGTGGCCTGCCCCGTCGATTGCATAGCCCTGCAACAGGGCACCCGTGAAGATGGCCGCTGGTATCCGGAATTTTTCCGCATTAATTTTTCGCGCTGCATTATGTGCGGCATGTGTGAAGAAGCCTGCCCCACTAATGCCATACAACTCACCCCCGACTTTGAAATGTGTGAGTACGACAGGCAAAACATGGTGTACGAAAAAGAGCATTTGCAAATAGATGGCCCCGGTAAGTATCACGATTACAATTTTTATCGCGTCTCTGGCCTGGCCATAAAAGGCAAAGATAAAGGCGAGGCACAAAATGAGGCCCAGCCCATAGATGTAAAGAGTTTACTGCCATGATGGAAAGCTTATTTTATTTGGCCTCGTTTATCGCCCTAGTCGCGACAGTACTAGCGCTAAGCCGCGCCAATGCCACCCACGCCTTAATTTATTTAATTGTGTCTTTATTGGCAGTAGCGGTGATCTTCTTTTTATTGGGCGCCCCCTTCGCCGCAGCTTTAGAAGTTTTAATTTATGCAGGTGCCATTATGGTGCTGTTTATTTTTGTCATCATGATGCTCAACTTGGGCGATAGCGGTGTGGCTAAGGAGCGCCAATGGCTAAGCCCACGCTATTGGATAGTACCGGGGTTATTAGCAGCCATATTGTTTGGTGAAATGTTAGTCGCACTGCAACATCACAGCGCAGCGCTTAGCGGCAAAATGATTAGCCCTAAAGCTGTGGCGCTAGAATTATTTGGCCCCTATGTATTGGCAGTAGAGATAGCCTCCATGTTGTTACTGGCCGGTTTAGTAGGCGCCTATCACTTGGGTCGCCGCTTTTTAGCCCGCACCGAAATGGAAGAGGAGCTACAAGAGGAACTAAAAGAGCAAGAACAACAGAGGGCGCAGCCATGAACGGCTTACAAATTCCCTTAGAGCATGTACTTATTATTGCCTCCTTTATGTTTAGCTTTGGCCTGCTGGGTTTAATGTTGCGCCGCAATATCATTTTTATGCTGATGTCACTGGAGGTCATGCTCAATGCCGCCGCGCTAGCCTTTGTGGCCGCCGGTGCCAAATGGGCGCAGGCCGACGGCCAGATTATTTTCTTACTCATACTCAGTGTTGCCGCCGCCGAAGTGGCAGTGGGGCTGGGCCTGGTGTTACAAATTCAGCGCCGTTTTAAAACGCTGGATATGGATACTGCTAAACGGATGCGAGGTTAACTATGGCCGGCAGCAATTACCTGTGGCTAATCCCCTTCTTCCCTTTACTCAGCGCCACCCTATTGATGGTGACCGCGGGCCAGCTACCTAAAAAAATCATTGGTTTTTTAGGTGCCGGCTCCATTGCCTTGTCGGCCTTGTGTGTAGCACTGCAAGCACAGCATTTTTTAGCCAGCGGTGAAATTATGCAGGTCACCCTGTGGACTTGGATGAGTGTGGCAAATTTCGCCCCAGGCATCGCTTTTTATATAGATGGCTTAAGCATAGTGATGATGTCGGTGATTACCGGGGTAGGCTTTTTAATACACCTGTACTCACTAGAGTTTATGGATGATGACAGCTCCTACTCGCGCTACTTTGCCTATATGAATTTATTTGTCGCCGCCATGCTGCTATTGGTGATGGCCGACAATTTATTACTGCTGTACTTGGGCTGGGAAGGGGTGGGGGTATGCTCGTACTTACTGGTAGGCTTTTGGTATAGAGACCCAGCCAATGGCAAGGCCGCCCGTAAAGCCTTTGTGGTAACGCGGGTGGGTGATGCCGCCATGGCGCTGGGATTATTTTTATTATTTACCGAACTGGGCAGCCTGGACATACAAACCCTGTTACTCGCCGCCGATAGCAAATGGCAAAGCGGCGACCTTATTCCCACCATAGCCACCGCCTTATTATTGGGCGGCGCGGTGGGCAAGTCAGCACAGCTGCCCTTACACACCTGGCTGCCCGATGCCATGGCTGGCCCCACCCCGGTTAGCGCGCTAATCCACGCCGCCACCATGGTCACCGCCGGGGTGTATTTAATCGCTCGCCATTACAGTTTATTTTTATTGGCCCCCATCACTTTGGAGGCGGTAGCTTGGATAGGTCTGGCCACCTTATTAATTGCCGCCTTTACCGCCTTGGCACAGCAGGATATTAAACGCATCTTGGCCTACTCCACCATCAGCCAAATTGGCTATATGTTTTTAGCCTTGGGCGTAGGTGCCTTTAGCGCGGGTATTTTTCATCTAATGACCCACGCTTTTTTTAAGGCGCTGTTATTTTTAGCGGCAGGCGCAGTGATACATTGCCTGCACCATGAACATAATATTTTTAAAATGGGCGGCCTGCGTACCCGCCTACCCATAGTGTTTTGGAGTTTTCTTATCGGCAGTGCTGCCTTGGCGGCGCTGCCCTTTACCTCGGGTTTTTACAGTAAAGACCCCATTTTATTATCGGCTTGGGCCATGCCCAACATAGGGAGTTATTTATGGGCGGGCGGTTTATTAGGCGCCTTGCTTACCGCCATCTATAGTTTTCGCTTAGTGTTTGTGGTTTTTTTTGGTGAGGCCAAAACTCTACCCAATAAACAGCCGGGCTGGAAAATGAGCCTGCCTTTAGCGCTGCTATGTTTGCTTTCCATAATCGGCGGTTGGTTTGTATTGCCGCTGGACCATGTATTCCCCGCTTACAGTCACGGTGAGATTAATCACAGTGTAGAAATCATCTCTATAGCCACGCCACTCATAGGCCTGGCTATTGCTTACGGTTTATTTTTGGGCAAGCAGCTTTCTATTAGCGGATTCACGCAATCAACGTTAGGCAAGGCACTGCAAAGCTTTTGCTTTAGTGGCTGGCGCTTTGATGCGCTATACCAATTATTGTGGGTATGCCCCTATCAAGTGCTGGCGCAGCTATGGCGCAATGAACCCATCGATTACCTCTACCGCGGCATTGTTAGCTTAATGCAGTGGAGCAATGAGCAACTAAGCAAACTACAAAGTGGTGAGTTGCGTTGGTATGCCACTTCTATGGTGTTTGGCTTAGTGATATTGGTGCTAATTATGTTGAGGAGCTTGTCATGAGTTTAGCCCTGCTATTGGGGATATTGCTCGCGGGGGGCTTGGTCGCCTGGTTGTCCGAACGCTGGCATAAAGACCTGCCGCGCTGGCTATCGCTAGTCACCATTGGCCTGGCGCTATTGCAACTGGTCAGCAGTCTTAATGTACTGGCCCCCGATAGTTTTACTCTAGTGCCCGATGGCCGCGATGCCAGCAGCTGGTTAATCCATTATCAATTAGCTTGGATACCGCGCTTTGGTATTAGTTTTGAATTGGCCATGGATGGGCTCAGCCTTTTACTGGTACTGCTCACCCTGTTATTGGGCTTGGTAGCAGTAGCCTCCTCGTGGACAGAAATTGATTTTAAGCCCGGCTTCTTTCAAGCCAATTTACTGTGGACCTTGGCTGGTGTCTGCGGGGTGTTTTTAGCCTTAGACCTGTTGCTGTTCTTTTTATTTTGGGAGGTGATGCTCATCCCCATGTATTTACTAATAGCCATTTGGGGCCATGAGAATAAAGCCTATGCGGCGATGAAATTTTTTATTTTTACTCAGGTATCTGGCCTGCTGATGCTGCTCTCCATTATCACCCTGGCTTGGCAGGGCTATGTGCACAATGGCTATTACAGTTTCAGCTATTTCGATTTACTAGCTCTACCACTAGATAGCACGCTGGCCTATTGTTTGATGCTGGGCTTTTTTATCGCCTTTGTGGTGAAGCTGCCCGCCTTTCCGGTACACACCTGGTTACCCGATGCCCACACCCAAGCCCCCACCGCAGGCAGTGTTTTGCTGGCTGGTATTTTATTAAAAACCGGTGCCTATGGCCTCATGCGTTTTAGCATTCCGCTGTTCCCCGAAGCCTCTATGCAATTTGCGCATATTGCCATGAGCCTAGGTGCCGCTGGGGTGATTTACGGCGCTGTTTTAGCCTTTGCCCAAAGTGATTTTAAACGCTTGGTGGCCTATAGCAGCGTTAGCCATATGGGCTTTGTGTTATTGGGTTTATACGCTTGGAATAGCTTGGCCATGCAGGGCGCAGTGATGCAAATGCTGGCCCACGGCGTTAGCACAGCCGCCTTGTTTATGATGGCCGGAGCGTTGCAGCAGCGACTGCATACCCGCAATATGTTTAAGATGGGCGGGCTGTGGTACTACATGCCCCGCATGGGTGCCTGCGCCTTATTTTTTGCAGTGGCCTCATTAGGCTTGCCCGGGCTGGGTAATTTTGTTGCCGAGTTTTTAATTTTAGTGGGCCTGTTTGCGGTTAGCCCGGTGATGACCGCCATCGCCACCTTAGGCCTAATTACTGCTGCGGTGTATTCGCTGTGGATGATGCAGCAAACCTTTCAAGGCAAAACCCAATTAGCCACTAAAACCACTGCCAGCTTGCAGGATTTTGGCGGCCGTGAAATGTTTACCATGGCCGCCATGATGCTAGCCCTGCTATGGCTGGGCTTATACCCACAACCAGTACTGGATTTAGCGCAGCCTGTTATCGACAGTCTACAGGCGCTGGTTACCATCAGCCCTCAAATAGCCGAGGCCAGCCTATGAGCACCGCCGACTTACTCGCCTTGCTGCCCCTATTGGTGTTAAGTGTGGGGGCGCTACTCTTGATGCTGCAAATTGCCTTTATACGCAATGTGCAATTTAGCAGCGCTTTGACTTTGCTTATCTTTGCCTTGGCCGCTCTTTCCTGCGGCCCCGCCACCGACTATGCTCCTAGGCTAGTCACCCCTTTACTCATCGCCGATAAATTAGCGCTGCTGTTTACTGCCCTGTTTTGCCTGGCGGGCTTTGTTACCACGGTGCTCTCTATGGATTATATGCAACGCCGTGGCGATCAACCTGAAGAGTATTACCTGCTGTTAATCCTCAGCAGTTTGGGTGCCTGCGTATTGGCTTACGCTGAACATTTAGGCTCATTGATACTGGGAATGGAATTACTGTCGGTAGCGCTATACGCCCTGATTGCCTACCCCGACAAAAGCATACTGCCCCTAGAAGCGGCCAGTAAATATTTGGTGTTATCGGGAGCGGCCTCAGCCACTTTGTTATTCGGTTTTGCCCTGCTTTATGCCATTACCGGCAGCTTGGGCTTTAGCGACCTAGGCACCCAGCTAGCGACTCAGCCCTCGGGTAATATCATGCTATTAGTAGCCATGGCTTTAATACTGGCCGGGCTGGGCTTTAAATTATCGCTGGTGCCTTTTCATATGTGGACACCGGATGTATATCAAGGCGCGCCCTCACCGGTAACAGGTTTTTTAGCTTCGGTTGCCAAGGCGGCGATATTTTTGTTGTTTTTGCGCTTATTTATAGACGCTAAATTATACCGCTACAACATGCTGCTAAATTGCCTAGCCTTGGTGGCCATACTCAGTATGTTAGTGGGCAATGTGTTAGCGCTGCAACAAGATAATATTAAACGCATGCTGTCTTACTCCTCCATTGCCCACATGGGCTATCTGCTAATCATTCTTGTGGTGTGCGGCAGCAGTAATAACCGCGCACTGGCCATAGAGGCCGCCAGCTATTATTTAATTGCTTACACCGCTACCACCTTGGCAGCCTTTGGCTTACTCAGTTTAATATCGGCGCAACAGCAGCAGCGTGAAAATGTATTGCTGGATGATGTCAGCGGCCTGTTTTGGCAGCAGCCCTTATTAGCAGGCTTAATGCTTATTGCCCTGCTATCGCTGGCAGGCATACCCTTAACAGCGGGCTTTGTCGCCAAGTTTTATATTTTTAGCGCCGCCATTAGCGGCTATCACTGGGGTTTAATTGCCGCGCTCATTTTGGGTAGCGCCATAGGTATTTATTATTATTTGCGGGTAATTTTTTATATGAGCAAGCGCAACAGCCCCAGCTACACACTAGCATCCACCGCCAGCGGCTGGCATATCAGCAGCCTAAGCACAGCCTTAATGATAATTATTTTATTACTAGGCACTGCCCCACAGCCCCTAATGGCTTATTTAAGGTCTATACTCTAGTTAACGAACCACCCAAAGCCCAATTAATAACAAGAGGTAGCCCCTATGCTGAAATCGATAGACCTGCGGGATTATATGAACCCCACCCCTATGACTATTAAACCCGACGCCAATTTATTGGATGCCATGGAATTAATTATTAAACACAAAGTATCAGGCCTATGTGTAGTGGATGATCACCACCACCTCGTCGGCGTGCTCTCAGAAATGGATTGTTTAAAAGGTGTGCTCAGTGCCACCTATAATGAAAGCGGGGTAGGTGCTGTTAGCAACTATATGTATAGCGAAAATATTGTCACCGCCAGCCCACAGGATGATATCGTCGACGTAGCGCAGGATATGCTATTAAAAAGCCATCGTCGTCGCCCAGTAATAGAAAACGGTAAACTCGTTGGCCAAGTGACTTGCAGGCGTTTACTGGCTGCCGTTAAAGATTTCCCGCATTAAATTTTAGCCAGCCACTAAGCATATCGATTTCAGCCAATTTTTAGCCTTGCTACCCCACAGCGGGTAGCAATTTAAACCTCAGCTCCCGCGCTACCCTCTTAGGGCTAAGCCCATCGCCATTACAAAGCCCCTAATTTTTGACTCTGTGCATTAGCAGTATCTTGCAGCCAGGCCAACAAGGGCTGCCAGCTTTCAATATCCTTAGCCACCGCCGAGGCAGGCATGTCAAAAATCCCCTTACCCTCTTCGTTGGCTTTTATATATTGCTGGGTATCACGCAGGGTGGCGATAAAAGGTATGCCTAGGGAGTTTAAAAACTTTTCCAAACGCTGGTACACCAAGGTATTTTTTCTAGCGCGGTTAGCTACCACGGCAATGCGGCCATCCTCACGCTTAAACTTACCCTGCAATAATAGCTCGGCAATAAAACGTGCTACTGCATGTATATCAATGGCGGAAGGCAATACCGGTATCAACATGGCATCACATTCCATTAACACCGCTCTAAACTGAATCACATCTAAACCCGAAGGCGTATCCACTATTACCCGTTGAGTATCGCGCTCTGGCCGTATAAACCAGCTGGCAGTCACATGTTTGGGCTGCTTATAGGCGGGGATAATTTGTATGGGCTGAGATTTTTCGGGGCGGCGACTTACCCAAAAAGAGCTGGAGCCTTGGCTGTCATAGTCGATTAACGCCGTCTTCAACTGCTGGGCACAATAATAACTGGCCAAATTAGTGGCCAGCGTGGTTTTACCGGCACCACCTTTGGCATTAACTACTGCAACTCGAAACATGCTTCCTGCTTTTATCATTAGAATATTAGCTAAGTGTAGTCTTAAAAAACTACGCTTGGAATAGCCAGCGCTCTATGAACAAAACTCTAAATAACACCCCACCTAGACAACTGTTTAAACATACAGTAATCTGCCAGCTATGATCCTTTATATAGCCGAAAAACCCAGCCTGGGCCGCGCCATAGCCGACGCCTTACCCCGGCCCCATAAAAAGGGCGAGGGCTGCATTTATGTAGGCAATGGTGATTGCGTGAGCTGGTGTGTGGGCCATTTGTTGGAGCAAAGCCAGCCACAGGCCTATGATCCGGCCTATAAACAGTGGCGCATGGAACACCTGCCCATCATACCCAGCCAATGGCAGCTGCAAGCCAAGGCCAGCGCCAAAAAGCAGTTAGCGGTACTAGGCAAGCTGATTAAACAAGCTCAGCAACTGGTACACGCTGGCGACCCCGACCGCGAAGGGCAGTTGTTGGTAGACCAAGTGTTACACCACTTTAAGGTCAGCGGCAGCAAACTCGCCAGCATACAGCGCTGCCTGATTAGCGATTTAAATACCCCTGCCGTTGCTAAAGCCTTACAGCAATTGCGGCCCAATAGTGAGTTTAAGCCGCTATCTACCTCGGCCTTGGCGCGCTCGCGCGCCGACTGGCTATATGGCATTAATATGACCCGCGCTTACACCTTACAAGGGCGCAAGGTGGGCTATGAGGGCGTGCTCTCGGTGGGGCGGGTGCAAACCCCACTGCTGGGCTTAGTCGTGCAGCGCGACCGCGATATAGAAAATTTTATCGCCAAGCCTTTTTACCAAGTCATCGCCCATATAGAAACACCCCAAGGAGATAGCTTTAAAGCTAAATGGCAACCCAGCCTAGCCTGCCAGCCCTATCAAGACGAAGAGGGGCGTGTGCTGTCAAAACAATTGGCCGAGCATGTAGTGGCCAGCATTAACGGCCAGCCCGCCCTAGTTTGCAGCAGCCGCAATAGCCGTAAGAAACAGGCCGCGCCACTGCCCTATAATTTATCGGCACTGCAAATCGATGCCGCTAAACGCTACGGCCTTAGCGCACAACAGGTGTTGGATAGCTGCCAGAGCCTATATGAACGTCACAAGCTGCTCACCTACCCACGCTCGGATAATCGCTACCTGCCCGCCCAGCACTTGCAACAGGGGCCGGCGGTGCTCGCCGCCATAGCCCATAATAGCGAGGCCCTACAAAGTGCTGTGAGCGAGGCCGACCCCAGCCTCAAAAGCAAAGCCTGGAACGACAGCAAGGTACAGGCCCATCACGCTATCATCCCCACCGAAAAGCGCGCTCAGCTTAGCGCACTTAATAGTACTGAACGTAAGCTGTATGAATTAGTTGCCAGGCAATACATTGCGCAGTTTTACCCACCCCATGAATACAGCGACAGCGAAATACAATTACAAATTGCCGGTGGCCATTTTATTGCCAAGGCCAAGCAAAGCTTGGTCGCGGGCTGGAAAGCTTTATTTGCCAGCGATAACAACAAACAGAAAAAATCAGAGGCGGCACTTAACAGCTCGCTGCCCGCAGTGAAAAAAGGCGAGCAATTACTGTGCAGCCATGGCCAGTGTTTGGAAAAACAAACCACCCCGCCCAAACCGTTTGACGATGCCAGCTTATTAGCGGCCATGACCGGTATAGCCCGCTATGTACAAGACCCAGAACTAAAAAAAGTGTTAAAAGACAGCGACGGCCTAGGCACCGAAGCCACCCGTGCAGGTATTATAGAATTATTATTTAAGCGAGAGTTTTTACTGCGCCAAGGCAAAAGCATACGCGCCAGCGCAGCGGGCAAAGCCCTAATTAACAGCCTGCCCACCACCGCGACCTTAGCCGATATGACAGCCCGCTGGGAAATGCAGCTTAATGCCATAAGCTTAAAAGAACAAAACTACCAAAGCTTTATGCAGCCGCTAGAACAAACACTTAATGCGCTAATTAGCCAAAGCCAAAGTGCCAGCCTTAGCAGCTTGCGAGGGGTTAAAAGTCCAGGTAAAAGCTTTAAGAAAAAAACCGCTAACCGTCACAATAACCATAAAAAAACACGCAACCTTGCTAACAAGCGAGCGGGTTAACCTAGGCTGCCGAATATGACAGCGAGCAGCTTCAACAAACGGATAAGCGGCTTATTCCAACAAGGGTATAGCCGACAATAAACCTTGTGTATAAGGGTGCTGTGGTTGCTGATATATAGCCTCGGTATCGCCCTGCTCCACCAAGTGACCGTGATGCATGACCAGCACTCTGTCGCAGAGGCTGCGTACTACCGATAAATCATGGGAGATAAACAGCATGGTTAAATTATGCTTTTCTACCAGCTCTAAAATCAGGCTTAGTATTTGTGCCTGTATGGTCACATCCAACGCCGACACTGGCTCGTCGGCGATAATTAATTCTGGTTTGGTGGCTATAGCACGGCCTATGGCGATACGCTGACGCTGGCCACCAGAAAACTCATGGGGGTATTTACGCAAACTGCTTCTGGCCAGACCTACATCATCTAATAGCATTAGCACTTGTTCATGCACCGTTTTTTTTGTGGCTAAGCCATGTAGCAATAAAGGTTCGGCTAAGGTATCAAAAACTGTCATGCGCGGGTTAAGCGAGGCATAGGGGTCTTGAAAAATCATTTGCATACGCCTGCGCATTGTTTTTAGCGATTTTGCCGGCATGCCCACTAACTCTTGATCATCAAAACGTATAGAGCCAGCCGTCACTGGTAATAACTGTAATAGCGAGCGCCCCACGGTAGACTTGCCGGAGCCAGACTCTCCCACTAGGCCGACAATCTCGCCACGGTTAATGGTAAAGCTCACATCATCAACCGCTTTATTGAGATTTTTTTTGCGTTTAAACCATGAACCCGAGCGGCTGGCAAAATAGGTTTTTAAGCCACTAACCTGTAATAGTGCGTTAGCACTTTTTGCTTCGCCGCCAACTTTAGCCCCCGAGGGTATAGAGGCCAACAGTTTTTGAGTATAAGCCTGTTGGCTATGTTTAAACACCTCATCGCGGCTGCCCTGCTCTACCTGATCGCCCTGGTACATCACCAACACCTTATCGGCTATATCCGACACCACGGCTAAGTCATGGCTGATAAATAACAGTGCAATATTATGGCGCTGCTGTAGCTCTTTTATTAAGGCTAATATTTGCGCCTGTATGGTGACATCTAAAGCGGTAGTGGGCTCATCGGCAATGAGTAGTTTAGGCTCGGTGATCAGCGCCATCGCAATCATCACCCGCTGACGCATACCACCCGAAAATTGATGTGGGTATTGCTCATAGGCCGCAGCAGGATTTTTAATACCCACCTCATCAAGCACGGCTATAGCCCGCTGGGCTGCTTCGGTGCGGCTGTAGGAACGGTGATAGACCAACGGCTCTATTAGCTGCTCACCCACGGTTAAAAAAGGGTTTAGGCTAGTCATGGGATCTTGAAAAATCATCGCTATATCGCTGCCGCGTATACGGCGCAAAGCAGCTTCATCCATGCTTAATAAATCATGGCCACTAAATAAAGCCGTGCCGCTTTCTATTTTGCCAGGTGGTTTAGGGATTAAATTTAGCAGGCTATAACAACTAACAGACTTACCCGAACCCGACTCGCCCACTATCGCCAGGGTTTCGCCTTTATCTATAGTAAAGCTAATATTGTTAACTGCCTTTACCACGCCATTACGGGTATGAAATGAAACTGTTAAGTTGTTAACCTCTAGCAATGCCATAGTTTTTCCGCTGCGTTTGTTTGAATTAATCTTTTCTCTAGAGACTATTTTCTAGTGGCTAGCAACTAACAGAGGCTAGCCACTAATCTATGCTCAATCTTTGCTAGCCCTTGGATCTAAGGCATCACGTAAGCCATCACCCAAAAAATTTAAAGCAAATAAGGTAATAGACAGCTTTAAGCCGGGGTAAATTAATAACCAAGGGTATTCCTCCATGGTTTCAACACCATAGGAGATGAGTAAGCCCCAAGAGCTTTGTGGTGGCTGTATACCTAAGCCCAAGAAACTTAAAAAAGCCTCTAACAACATAACACTGGGTATGGTTAAGGTGGTGTAGACGATAACCGGCCCCAAGGTATTGGGGATAATATGCCTGCGTATAATAGTCCATGGCCCTAAGCCTATAGAGATAGCCGCCTCTATGTATTCTTGCTGGCGCAGTGACAACACCTGCCCGCGCACTATGCGCGCCATGGTTAACCACTCTACCGCGCCTATGGCTAAAAATAATAACAATATGTTTTGGCCAAATATCACCATCAATAAAATAATAAAGATCATAAACGGCAGAGCGTACAAAATATCGACTAGACGCATCATCAGTGCATCCACTTTACCGCCCATATACCCCGCAACGGCGCCGTAAACCACACCAATCAGCAGGGCCACGGCAGTGGCGATAAAACCTACCATTAGCGATACTCGGCCACCGTACATGATGCGCGTAAGCATATCGCGGCCCAAGGTATCTGTACCCAGCCAGTGTTCCATAGAGGGCGGTGCTGCACCCAGCGCTAAATCTTGTTGTTCATAACCGTAGGGAGCCAGCCATGGCGTTAATAAGGCCAGGATAATTTCCAGTATCAATACCATTAAACCGCATAGCGCTAATTTATTTTTTTGCAGCCTATGCCAGGCATCCTGCCATAGGGAGCTACCCTGCTCAGCCTGCTTGTAAACAGCTATAGCCTCGCTCATGATTCCGCCCCTCCGCTTTGATGACGCAGTTTAGGGTTTATCCAAGTGGCTAAAATATCGGACAATAAATTAAATAGGATTATCGTCACCGAAAAGAAAATAGTCGTGCCCATAATCATGGTGTAGTCGCGATTAAAAGCGGCCTGCACATAAAAACGCCCCAAGCCGGGTATTTGAAAAATCGTCTCCACCACAAAAGAGCCCGCCAACAAACCAGCAAAGGCTGGTCCCAAAAAAGCGATAACAGGCATTAGGCCGCCGCGCAGGGCATGTTTAATTATCACTATGTGCTCGGGTAAGCCTTTGGCTCTAGCCGTGCGTATATAATCTTGCGTCATTACCTCTAGCATGCCGCCGCGGCTAAGCCTGGCTATATAAGCAGCGTAGCTAGCCCCTAAGGTAATAGCCGGTAAAATTTTATCGCCGGGTATATCCCCCCAGCCAGAAATAGGCAGCCATTCCAAGTAAATGCCAAACACTAAAACCAACAGCGGCCCCAACAAAAATGAGGGCATGCATATACCTACCATGGCAACACTCATGGGCACATAATCTTGCGCGGTGTTAGGTTTTAAAGCGGCCACCACACCCGCTAATACGCCAATAATCACCGCCACCAACATGGCATATAAGCCCAGCTCGGCAGTAGTGCCTAAGCTACCAAAAATCATTTCATTGACGCTGCGCCCCGGAAATTTAAAGGAAGGGCCAAAATCACCCTGAGCCAAATCCCCTAAATAAGTAAGGTATTGCTGCCACACCGGTTGATCTAAATGATAGCGCGCATTTAAGGCCTTGATTACCTGTGCCGGCACTGCTCTATCGGCACTAAAAGGGCCGCCGGGAGCAGAGTGTATTAAAAAAAAGGTGGCGGTAATCACTATAAATAAAACCGGTATGGCTTGTAATAGGCGACCACTAATAAATTTCAGCATAAAAAAACCTATGGCTTTATAGCAGAACGGGGTTCCGATTCGGGTTCTAAATACATATATTTAAAATAGAGGGTATCTAATATATTACTGCTTAAACCTTTAACACTGGGATGTACCAAATGCTTACTCACGTAAGTGTATATAGGAATAATAGGCAGCTCATCGGTTAAAATACTCTCGGCCTCTTGAAAGGCGGCGTAGCGTTGCTTTTTAGTTTTAGCACTGGGAGCTACATTTTGTATTAAGTAGTCGAATGTTTTATTAGACCAGCCTGTACGGTTATTACCGCCCCCTGTTAACCACATATCCAAAAAACTATTAGGGTCCACATAGTCACCTATCCATGAGGCTCGTGAGATTTGAAAATTGCCACTGCTCTCGCTATCTAAGTAAACCTTCCAATCTTGGTTATGTATACGCACATTGATATTGAGTTCTTTTTTCCACATTTGCTGTATTGCTACTGCCACTTTGCGATGCTGCTCGTGGGTATTGTAAAGAATTTCGGTCACCGGAAAACCCTCACCATCTTTATAGCCGGCCTCGGCTAATAAAGTTCTAGCGGCGGCCGGATCATAGCGCAACTGACTGCTGGCGGTATAACCCAAGGTATTAGGCGGGGTGATGGTATAGGCGGGTAGCTGCCCCGCTTTTAGCACGTTTTCAACCAGCGATTTTCTATCTATGCTCATAGCCAAGGCCTTGCGCACACGTACATCACTTAAATGCTTTAAGCGAGTATTGAATCGATAAAAGTAGGTACCTAAATAGGGGGATATTTTAATTTGCTGAGGTTTCTCTCGTTGATATACCGCTATTTTTTCTATGGGTACATCATAGGTATAGTGCAATTGTTCGGCTCTAAACATACGCTCTTCGGTAGTAACATTTTCAGTAGGATAAAAATAAATACCGTTTAGCCTAACGGTGCTGGCATCCCAATACTGGGGGTTCTTTTTCACCTTCACCACTTTATTTAAATCCCATTGCTCTAGCATAAAGGGGCCATTGCCAACAAAATTACCGGCACGGGTCCACAAAGTATTAGCCTCACCCGGCTGGCCAAATTTTTCTATGGTGGCTCTATGTACAGGAAACATAGAGTAATGGTCTAACAGCTGTAAAAAAAATGGGGTAGGATGGGTTAACGTCACCTGCAAGCTTAAAGGCGAAATAACTTTCACCCCTACTTGAGAAAAGTCTTGCAGCTCGCCAGTAGCAAAGGCCTCTGCGTTTACTATGGGATAATACATATAAGCATATTGATTACCCAGTTCGGGTAATAAGGCGCGCCGCCAAGACCAGGCAAAATCTTCTGCGGTAAGCGGGTCACCGTTAGACCAGCGTGCTGTTGAGCGTATGTTGAACGTATAGACCCTGCCATCTTCACTCACTGACCAAGACTCGGCAACCGCAGGGATAGGCTCTAGTGTTGTAGGGTTTTTACTCACCAAACCCTCTATTAAAGCCATGATGATATTATGCTCTGGCACACCGGTAACAACATGAGGGTCTAGCTCTTGCGGTTCGGCCGCATTGCCCCAGTGCAATATGCCCTCACGATTCCCCTTGCTAACATTGCTTTCACCACTGCCACAGGCCGTCAGTATTAATAGCAATAAGCACAGCAGGCCATGCTGAGTTTTAAACATCATTAAACACCTTTGTTAATCTCTGTGTAGCTATTTATCTCTAGAGTAGACGCTTAAACGCCCTATGTCCTCAAGCATAAGTGCGCATCATGCCCATGACGTAAGTAAGCCTTGTTGTCAATCATGGAGATTAAGCTAGAATTAGCCTGCACTGAGTTACAGCTCATTAATAATATTGCTTATTCATCTGCTTATGACTAACACGCTTAAACCATTCGCTTTCGCGCTGCCCCTTATTGGGCTATTAAGTGCCTGCCAAAACACCACGACAACACCGGCCCTGCCCTTGGAGCGCCACACCATTACCACTGTTAGCAATACCAGTAGCTACTTTAGGCCTCGCAGCAGTGATGTATTTTCTTGGCAAGGCGACATCCAAGTCATCAATGCTGGCTCAGACTCGCCTGCGCACCAACCTATTAAGCTTATACGCCAAGAGCTAGAGCAGCAGCTACTCCATAAAGGCTATCAGGTAGTAAGCAATCAACAGGCTAGCAATTACTACTTGCAAGGCGTAGTCACTTATAAGCTTCCAAACCAGGATGTTAAGCTGCAACAAAATTACGGCATAGATGCGGGCCTGGGCAGTGATAATAATTCACAACAAAGGGGTAGCTTATTATTAATTATTGCCAGCCCCAGCGGTAGAACCGCTTGGCGTGGCGAGGTACAAATTTACAACGACCCCAGTTTAACAGCCGAGCTACGTAAGCAGCGCCTCACTGCTGCTATTCAGTCTATGCTCGCCACCCTGCCAGCGGCTCAGTGAGAGGCTTATACACTCATTAGATGGTAGCCAAATAGTCACTAAAATACGGGGCTAATTGCTCTGGCTCTACCGGCCGGCCATAGAAATAGCCTTGGCCACGCTCACAGCCTTCCGTCGCTAAAAAATCCTGCTGCTCCTGTGACTCTACCCCCTCAGCAACCACAGCTAAATTTAAGCTGTGGGCCATAGCGATCATTGCCTTGACCAACATGGCGCTTTCGGTATCAGACAGCACGGCATCCATAAAACTTTTATCAATTTTTAACACATCAACCGATAACTTTTGTAGATAACTTAAAGAGGAATAGCCGGTGCCAAAATCATCTATAGCTAAATGCACGCCCATATTGGCAATCGTATCTAGCGAACTTACTAACTCTTCAGAGTTTTCTATAAAAATTTGTTCTGTTAGCTCTAGTTGTATTTTCAAAGGGTTTAGAGAGTAATGCTTTAAACAGTTTTGTAACAGCGAGATAAAATTAGAGTCCCGCAACTGGGCTGGCGACACATTAACCGACATGGATAAATCTAGGCCTTTTTTATGCCATTGCTGCAACTGCTTACAGGCCTGTTCCAATACATAATCCCCCAAAGGTACGATCAGGCCGGTTTGCTCAGCCACAGGGATAAATTCATCGGGAAACACCATACTCCCATCTGGCTTACGCCAACGCACCAAAGCCTCTACCCCCACCATAGCCTGATGCCTTACATTAAAAATAGGCTGGTAAACTAAGAATAGCTCATGATCATTAATCGCCTTGCGCAAGTCTGTTTCCATTTGCAGGGTGGCTTTTAACTTAGCATTCATAACAGGCGCGTAATAACTCAACTGATTGCGACCAGCTCGTTTAGCATGGTACATAGCAGTATCGGCATTCATCATTAACCTTTCATCGCTATCACCATCTTCAGGGTACATAGCTATACCTATGCTTGCCGACAAATAAACTTCGTTATGCTCTAAAGCAAACGGTTTACTTAACTCATTTAAGACACGCTTAGCCACTTGATCGAATAATGGGCTGCCGGTTTCTGCCAATAATAACAATACAAATTCATCGCCACCTAAACGTGCGGCGGTATCGGTTTCTCTAATACTCTTGCGTATGCGCTTGGCAGCCTCCTGTAAAACCTGATCACCAGCACTATGCCCCAAAGAATCGTTTATGTTTTTAAAATGATCTATGTCTATAAACATCAAGGCACAACTAGTTTTGTTCCTAGCGCTAGCTTTTAGCCCCTGTGACAAACGATTTTGAAACAAACTACGATTAGGCAGCTGAGTAAGCTCATCGTAATTTGCTCTATACCAAGCCTCTTGTTCTATCGCTTTTCGCTCGGTCACATCATTGGCACTAAAAATATAACTAGGTTCACTATCGCTACTGACTAAGTGCTGAGCACAAATCACAAACAGCCAGTTAGTTTGGCCTTTGCTATCTGGCACCCTAAACTCATGACCCTTGGGGTTTTTATCCGTCTTGCTGTTTTCAAAAAAGGCTCGCATTACTTCGCGGTCGCGTTCATCAACTAATTCGAATAAAGATAGCTTTTTAATCGAACCGCTCTCATGACCCAGTAGGCTTTTAAAACGTCTATTCGCATAGATGACTTCGGCTAGGTAATTTGTCTCCCAAATTAAAACAGGGGCATCATCTGCCATAGATTGAAAATACTGCTGACTATTTTTTAATAGCGCAGTTTCCAACGTAATACTTTCTACCTTGGAAAAAGTCGCACGAAAACGCCGTAATATAACCCAAGCTAATAATAATGAGCACAGCAGCAATGGCGATGCCCATTGCAGCGACTGTACTAACATAGCCCGACCCGGCAAATCTAAAGCCCAGGTCAAATAGCCCAAAATATTACCTTGCTCATCAGCTATGGGCAGTGAAATATAACCCTCTTTAGCACTTATAGTTTTCGACCACTGAAAATCTAGTAAGCCAGCCTCGCTGGCTATATCACTGCGTACTTCATTAAAGTTACGTATAAATAATAAGCTGGGGCGCGGCCTACCTGTGGCCACTGCTTGCTCGGGCACTTCGCTGGTAATAGCACAAGCAGCTACCAAAAATAGCTCCTCATCACGAGCAACAAAACCATAATAGGCTTGGGGTTCAGCCAGAGGCGAAGCTTGGGTTTTATTAATTAAAGGTTGTAGCATGAAAGGGCTAAAGCCCAAATAATCGCTGGCGGGTGCTTTTTTTCCCCCACTCTCTGCATAAAATGGCTGGTTCTTTACATCCAGCACCAGCACCATGCTCAAACCAAAACTATCAACCAAGTAACTGCGGAAATTATCATTCAGCCAATCTTCATTCTGATTGTTAATAAGGTTGTTTATGCTGGCATCCCACCAGGCAAAATCCCTGGTTTGTACCGCGAGGCTTGTACCTACACGCCGCAACTGGCTTTCAGTAGCACGGATAGACTGCTCTATTTTTTCTTTATCTACGGTATCGGCAAAGTGCCAAAGCAACATAGTGGTTATAGCGATAAAACCTACCGATACCCATAGAAAGGACAACGCTAATTGCCGAATCATCCCCGCTAACTTGCTACCCTCTGCATTGAGCGTAGCGTTAATTGCATTGGGCTTATTCGCTGTGCCGCTATCGGGCATAGAAATAACCTTGTTCAATACGGCTATAGCCACTCTCTCCGTTCATAATTGCCTCCTTCCACTCAACGCCATGCACAGCTATCTTATTGATAAATAAATAATTACTTTAGCAGCTAAGCTTATATTTGCGAGTTCAAAAATCAGCCAATATTGCAATGACTGCTGCCCAACTTAGGGCCAGCTCTACACTGACAAGCTCTATACCCATAAGGCTATTGTCACAACAGTGTTTCCCGCGTTATGGTGGGTAGCAGGCATTTTGGGATGCTACCATGCCTAGTTATAGCCCCTACTAACAACTAAATTTAACTAATAACAAGAGTTTGCTTATGACCTATACATCACAGTCTGTCGATCCCGGCGGCATGCAAGAGTTTTCCGTGGTTTTTACTGATCGATCTCTCAACCATATGTCAAAAAAATTCCAAGCGGTGATGCGCGATATTTCCAGCACCTTAAAAAAGGTCTATAACGCCAAGGGGGTTGCATTAATCCCCGGCGGCGGCACCTATGGTATGGAAGCGGTAGCCCGGCAGTTTGCTAACAATGAAAAATGCTTAGTGGTGCGCAATGGCTGGTTTAGCTTTCGCTGGACTCAAATCTTAGAGATGGGCAACATCCCCTCAGCCACCACGGTTATGAAAGCACGCCCTATAGAAGCCGGGCCACAAGCTGCTTTTGCTCCCTGCCCTATAGAGGAAGTGGTGGCAGCCATTAAAGCTGAAAAGCCCGCGGTGGTCTTTGCCCCCCATGTGGAAACCTCATCAGGTATTATGCTGCCCGATGATTATATACAGCAAATGGCAGCAGCCACCCATGAAGTGGGCGGTTTGATGGTGTTAGACTGTATAGCTTCTGGCTGTATCTGGGTAGATATGGAAGCCAACGGCGTCGATCTTCTTATTAGTGCACCACAAAAAGGCTGGAGCGCCTCACCCTGCAGCGGCTTAGTGATGATGAGCGACAGGGCGCTGGATAAAATAGAAAACACCACTAGCAGCAGCTTTGCCTGCGATTTAAAAAAGTGGAAAGAAATTATGAATGCCTATGAAAACGGCGGCCATGCCTATCACGCCACCATGCCTACTGACTCATTAGTACGCTTCCACGAAATCATGCAGGAAACCGAACAACTAGGTTTTGATAAAGTGAAGCAGCAGCAATTTGCCTTAGCCGACAGCGTTTGCACTGTGCTACAAAGCAAAGGCTTTAAAAGTGTTGCTGCAGCGGGCTTTCAAGCACCTGGCGTTATCGTTTCTTATACCGATGACAGTCTGATACAAAATGGCAAAAAGTTTGCCGACATAGGTGTGCAAATTGCCGCCGGTGTGCCACTGCAATGTGACGAGCCCGCTGATTACTCCACCTTCCGCATAGGTTTGTTTGGTTTAGATAAGCTTAATGATATTGACGGCACCACCGCTAGATTAGAGCAGGCCTTAAACCAAGTCCTCTAAACTTGCCAGCACATAAAAAAACCGGGCTAAGTCCCGGTTTTTTTATAGGCCACTATCCACTAGAATACCCCAGCACTTAACCCCCTGCAGCGAGAACCTGCTATGCCCAAGACCGTATTAGACAGCCTGTTTACTCCCGTTGCCTTCGGTAAGACTGAACTGCCTAACCGTATAGTCATGTCACCCATGTCCAGAGAGCACTGCTTGGGCGGCGTTCCGGATAGCAAGGTAGCGGAGTATTATCGTCGTCGAGTGCTAGGTGGTGTAAGCCTAATTATTACCGAAGGTACCTTTATAGAGCACGAAGGTGCCAGTGCCTACCCCGATAATATGCCGCGCTTTTACGGCAATGATGCACTAGCAGGCTGGGCCAAGGTACTGGACGCCGTGCACCAAGCGGGTGGCAAAATCATCCCGCAGCTGTGGCATGTAGGTGCAGTTAGGCGTCCTGGTGCTGCAGGCCCTAATCCTAAGGCCCCAGGTTACGGCCCCATGGAGATACGCGACAAAGATGGCCAGCTCAAAGTTAAAGCCATGACTCAGGCAGACATAGATGATGTTATAGCCGCCTATGTTAAAGCCGCTCAACAAGCTGAAAGCATGAGCTTTGATGGCATAGAAATTCACGCTGCCCACGGCTATTTAATCGATCAATTTTTTTGGCAACAAATGAACCAGCGCCAAGATCAGTACGGCGGCTCGCTCAGCAACAGAATTCGTTTTGCCTGTGAAATTGTCAGTGCCATACGCGCAGCAGTAAGCAGAGACTTCCCCATCGTGTTTCGTTTTTCACAATGGAAGCAGCAAGACTATAACGCCACCATTGCCGACACACCCGAGGAATTATCCTTAATCACCGGTGAACTGGCAAAGGCTGGTGTAGATATATTTCACGTTAGTACTCGCCGCTATTGGCAAGCTGCATTTGCCAACTCGCCACTAACGCTATCGGCTTGGGTAAAAAAACTTTCTGGTAAACCAGTAATTGCTGTCGGTAGCGTAGGCTTAGACACCGAGTTTGGCTGGGAGCTGTGGAGCCAACCCCAAGAGCGGCATTTATCAAAAGTAGCCAACATCTCTCAACTAAACACGGCGCTAAGCCAAGGCGACTTTGATTTTATTGCTGTGGGTAGAGCCTTAATTGCCGACCCCGAGTGGGCACATAAAATTCGTGACCAGCGCCTAGATGAAATAGTCACCTTTGAACGCAAGTGCTTAGATAGTCTAGTATAACAAGCTATATAGCCTCTATATCCTTAACCGCCTGTAACAGTTCAGGGAAATCAAAAGGCTTTCTAATAACATTATGGGCCCCAAGCATAGAGGCTATTTTTAAGCAGTCTTTACCAAATTCTGCCGTTTCAGGCATGCCTGAAAGTGCGACTATCTTGGTGCCATTGCCTTTATTTACTATATCCCTTATCAATTCATAGCCATCTTTGTTTGGCATAAAGATATCAGTAATGACACAATCGAAATGATTACTAGCCATTAAACGCAACGCTTTATCGCCATCTTCCGCTGACATAACGTCAAAACCTTCATGGCTAAACAGGCTGGTCACAAGAGTACGTAAGGCACTATCATCATCAACCACTAACAATTTCATACTTGTGACCTGCCAGCCATCATCAAGCTCTGGCAATCTGGACATATACCATGGCTGATATATTTTTCCCTATAGTTAGCTGCAAACAAGTCTAATTTATCGATAGCCGCTTCCACCTCTGCCCACTGCTGCCCATCAATCATAAACTTATTACACCAGCTACACATGCACACCTTATGCTGGGGATTAATCGAGTGAGTTGTTTCTTTAGCTAGCTCTAAGGGTGTTCGCAACTCCTGCTTAAGCAGTTGATTACTAAAACTCAACATACCATCAGCCATAGGGCTAATGGACATACTTAAATAGCGTTTACAATTTTGCGAATCACAACGAAAAGGGATTGTTACCAGCTGCTGTTTTTCACGTACCCGCGCAAGCAACAGCTCTGTGAATATTTGCGTTTCCTGTCCATCAATAAAGCTTAATAACGGCTTGTCCATTACTGCATCCAGCTCTATCGCCCAAGCATTTTGCTCTGCAAACTGAATAAAAGATTGGTTAACGGCAACAATGTGATTATTTTTATCTAGCGTGTATTGAAAAAGCTCACTACTACTTTCTGTGACCATTGGCATCCTTCCGTCAACTTACCATTAGCAATTAATACAACATGCAATGCAGCTACGTATATACAAACGAGGTTTTGACTGATATATCGGTACAGACTTAATGGGCGCGCTAGCTTGGCAAGCAAGTCCTCTCCCACATTTTATTATTCATATCTATCAATATGAGATTTACGATTTCAGCTAACGGCGATAAGTTAACATACTACTCGCTTCTTATAATGAACGATTTACCACTTATAAATAAGCCTGATATTCCTCCCTGTTATATCAATACAGCAAAGCTCCTAACACCAAAGCTTAGCTTACAATACTCATTTCTCCACTAATATAGCTATGAGCGATGGTTATTTTTTAATTTATAGCAATAAATTTTGGCTTGGACTGGGTGACAAAGAGCAAAGCAATAATTTAAATCTTTCTAACACGATAACTAAGTAGGTGTAGGGCTGACACCATTAGGAAGGGATTTACTTGCTGCTCACTCAAAGCTGTAAAGCTGACTTACTCGGGGTTGCAAGCGGTGCTGAGCCTGCCCCGCGACTGCAAGGAGTGTTTTGGGTATGCAATTGCTGCGCAAAGCCTTCGGCTCCCCGCCCTCCGCACCTGCGGTGCATGGGTCGTGGGCCTGCCCCATGACTGCAAGGAATGTTTTGGGTACACATGGCAAGCCTTTGGCTTGCTTAACGGGGCAGAAGGTCAACGCATCCACAACATCCCGCAGGGAAGTTGAACGCCTGCTTTATTCAAGGCGGGCCGTAGGCCGAGCGCTTTTCGCGAGTCAAATAAAAAACCCCAGTAGGCAAACCTACTGGGTTGTCAGTGCGGCCCACGCTGTGCTTTGGCCGTTTATTTTGAAGCCTGGCGAGGGCCCAGCCCGCGACCGAAGGGAGTGCTTTGGCTGTGACCGTACGGTCAGCGCCAGCCACTCAACTTTCTACAACGCACACAAAAGAAAACCCCTGCAGGAATTCCTACAGGGGTTTTAAATTAAAGCCTGGCGATGACCTACTCTCACATGGGGAAACCCCACACTACCATCGGCGATGACACGTTTCACTTCTGAGTTCGGGATGGGGTCAGGTGGTACCATGTCTCTATGGTCGCCAGGCAAACTGGC
>NZ_JANHAP010000011.1 GCF_024734385.1 Dasania sp. GY-MA-18
AGGCAAGAGGCAAGAGGCAAGAGGCAAGAGGCAAGAGGCAAGAGGCAAGAGGCAAGAGGCAAGAGGCAAGAGGCAAGAGGCAAGAGGCAAGAGGCAAGAGGCAAGAGGCAAGAGGCAAGAGGCAAGAAATTTTTGAACTTGGGCTGCCCCCAAGTCAAGTCCTTTAATCCTTTTCTTAAAACTTACCGCTTGTAGCTTGCAGCTCAGCCCTACAGGCTGACAATCCCCAAGGAAATATGTAACAATCCGCGCCTAGGATGTTAGGGCCCGCCTGACAAACAATAATAAATAGGTAGTACGCGCTTACATGCTAAAACGCTTTGCAACTTTTTCGTGCTGGCTATTGGCTAGCAGCCTGATCACTGGGCAGGCTATTGCTGGCCCATGGATAGATGCAGGTGATGCCCGCCTGCGCCATCATATACAAGTGCTCGCCGACCAAGGCATTATCACCGCACCTATCACCACCTGGCCGCTGATGTGGGCCAGTATCAGTAGTGACATTAGCAAAGCCCGGGCTCAGCAATTAGACGAGCAAACCTTTTGGTCGCTGAAGTACGTGAAGTTTGCCTACCAGCAGCAAACCCGTAGCCTTAATATTAACGCCAGCGCCACCCTGCGCAGCGACGTCAACCCATTAACCACCTTTGCTAACAATCAGCGCGAAAGCGACAGCACTAACGCGCAAATTGATTGGCTGGGCGACCGCTTTGCCGCACGCATAAACGCTAGCTACAGTAGCGACCCGCTGGATGGCGATGAGTTAAGGGCCGACGGCTCTTATTTAGCAGTAACACTGGGCAACTGGGCACTATCGGCAGGCAGCATAGATCGCTGGTGGGGGCCGGGCTGGCAAAACAGTTTAATACTCTCGCACAATGCCCGCCCCGTACCGGGCCTAGCCCTGCAACGCAGCAGCGCCAGCGCTTTTGAAACCCCTTGGCTATCATGGCTGGGGCCTTGGCAGCTAGTCGCCTTTGGCGGCCAGTTAGAATCCGAGCGCCATGTGCCCGATGCCAAATTAGTGGGCGCCCGCTTTAGCTTTAAGCCCAGCGCGCACTGGGAGATAGGCTTAAGCCGTACGGCCCAATGGGGCGGTGAAGGTAGGCCGCAGGATTGGGATACTTTTAAAAATTTAGTGCTGGGTAAGGATAATGGTGGCAGCGATGGCATAGACGCCGATAAGTCTAATGAACCAGGCAATCAGCTAGGCGGCATAGATATACGCTACAACTTTAGCTGGAGCCAATATAACAACGCAGCTTACATACAATTTGTAGGCGAAGATGAGGCCGGCGGCATGCCTTCACGCGGCATGCTACAAGCAGGGTTGGAAACCAGCTTTCTAATGTGGGATACACAACATCGCCTGGTGCTGGAAGCCATGGAAACCACCCTGAATTCACACAGCGACCCTATTTACAACAGCGCTTACGAACATAGCATCTATCAAACGGGATACCGTTATAAGCAACGTCCGTTAGCTGCCGCTACTGATAACGATACACGTGCCCTAGCGCTCAGTGGCCAACACTACTTTAGCAATGGCCACCAATTACAGTGGACAGCCGCGTATATGGATATCAATCAAGATAATGTAACCAGAGGATTTCCCGGCGGCAGCGTATTCGGCACCGGCGCAGACACCACCTATCTCACCGCCAGCTACGCCCTGCCACTGAGCAAGCATTGGCTGGCTGAAGTAGGGGTAAACTTCAGCACAGAGACACTGGTATATAACAATGAAGTATTAGATGACGGTGGCTACCTGGCATTACGATTTAAATATTAGACCAGCTGCTACTCTCTAGTTAACAGCCGCTAGAGACTAGGAACTAGCGACTATCTTTATCTATTACTCTATGATTAAAAACATATTCCATCACCACACTAAAATAATGACACTATGAACCTACATTTTTCAGCGCTAATCAAAACCATCACCCTTGCGGCGGCGCTAGTTACTGCCACCTTGACTGCCACAGCCACCATGGCTGTTACCCCCAGTGCGGCCCAAATTCAACAATTTAAAAACTTGCCACCCGCACAGCAGCAGGCACTGGCCAAGCAATATGGCATCAACCTTAGTGACTTAGGCATTAGTAATACCCTGCCGCAACCTAGCTTTGAACAAAGCTACAACGCCAACTTACAAGCCAGCACTGGCCCAGAAATACCTGAGGCAAATAGCCCTGCTCACGCCAGCACCACCTTAGACCAAGCCTTGCTCAACGAACCAGCACTACAACCTTTCGGCTACGACCTGTTTGATAACAACCCCTTAGGCTTGGCACCCGCCGCAGATATCCCCATCCCCGACAACTATGTGATGGGCCCCGGCGATAATTTAGTGGTACAACTGTACGGCAAAGAAAACGGCAGCTATGCCCTCACGATCAACCGTGAAGGTGATATTCAATTTCCAGAAATAGGCCCCATCTCTATCGCGGGGTTAAGCTTTACCGAGGCTAAAAAATTATTACAGCAAACGGTAGAGCAGCAAATGATAGGGGTGCGCATCTCTACCACCATGGGTAGCTTGCGCTCTATACGCGTATTTATTTTAGGCGACGCCCGCAACCCCGGCTCTTATACGGTAAGCTCATTAGCCACCATGACTAACGCGCTACTGCTCAGTGGCGGCGTTGAAACCATAGGCAGCCTGCGCAATATACAACTTAAGCGCCAAGGCAAAATCGTTACCACCTTAGACCTTTACGACTTACTGTTGCACGGCGATACCTCTAAAGATGCCCGCCTACTACCTGGTGATGTTATTTTTATCCCGCCGGTGGGTAAAACCGTAGGCGTAGAAGGCGAGGTGCGCCGCCCCGCTCTTTATGAACTAAAAAACGAAACCACCGCGCAACAAGCCATACAACTAGCTGGTGGTTTTTTACCCACCGCCTACCCACAGGCCTCACGTATAGAGCGCATAAACCAATTGGGCAGCCGCACCATATTGGACGTTAACCTTGAGCAAAGCCAAGGCCTACAAACCCGCCTACGCGACGCCGATGTGCTACAGGTATTTTCAGTACTAGAAACGGTAGAAGATGTGGTGATGGTGGAAGGCCATATCAAACGCCCTGGCGGCTTCGCCTTTAAAACAGGCCAACGCTTTACCGATATTGTGCGCAGCGTTCACGACTTATTACCCAACCCCGATTTAAACGCTGCCCTAATTATTCGCGAACAGCAACCCACCCGCCAAATCACCACCTTGCTGTTCAGCCCAGCTAAAGCCTTTGCCCAGCCCACCAGTGATGCCAACCCCAAGTTACAAGCCCGCGACAAACTAGTATTTTTTAACTACCAGGATAACAGAACAGAATTATTAGCCGACACCGTTAAACAACTCAACCTACAAGCCAACAACCTGCAACGCCGCCAAGTCACTACCATTAACGGCAGTGTACGCTTCCCCGGTATCTACCCCCTCACTGTAGGCATGAACGCTCAAGACTTAATTACCTTAGCTGGCGGTTTAAGCGACAGGGCCTATAGCATAGAAGCGGAAATCACGCGCTACCAATTTAGCGACAGCCAACAACAAAGCATTATGCACCTCACGGTAGACCTGACCCAACCGGCCGCCACAGCTTTAATTGCCGAAGATTATTTACGCATTAAGCACATGCCTAATTGGGTGGGCACCGAAACCGTTACCATAGAGGGCGAAGTCGCCTTCCCCGGCACCTATACCATTCAACGGGGTGAAACCCTGTCACAGGTTATAAAACGAGCTGGTGGCTTAAATGAATACGCCTTTGTTAATGCCGCTGTCTTTACCCGCGAGCAATTACGCATTAATGAAGCCTCTCGCTTAAAAGAATTAGAAGCCAAGTTAGAGGCCGACATAGCCAACAGTAATATAGAAGCACAAAACTCTAATGAAAAAACAGCACTTGAAGATGCTGAACAATTGTTAGACAAATTGCAAAACAGCAAAGCCACCGGCCGCATGGTAATCGACCTGGCACAGATTATGGCCCAGCCCGACATTAGCGACGTAATTCTAAAAAACGGCGACAAACTCACCGTGCCCCGCTATAGGCAAGCCGTAACCGTAATAGGCGAAGTACAATTTGCCACCTCACACATATACGCTAAAGACCTAAACGTAGAAGACTATATAGCCAGTAGCGGCAACACCACACAAAAAGCTGATGAAGACAGAATCTACATCGTAAAAGCCAACGGCAGCGTGTTTTTGCCCAGTAGCTCCAGCTGGTTTAGCCATAACAAAAATAATGGGGTAGAGCCTGGTGATACCATAGTTGTACCTTACGATTCCGATAGAATGAAGCCGCTGCCTTTCTGGAGCACCGTGTCACAAATCTTCTATCAGATTGCCTTAGGTGCAGCAGCGGTTAATAGTTTTTAAGCTCACCTTGTGAGCAGCTGTAAGCTGTAAGCTGTAAGCTGTAAGCTGTAAGCTGTAAGCTGTAAAAACACTGTCATCCCGGACTTGATCCGGGATCCAGCAAAAACAACGCATGTACTAAATAGCTACAAGCCCAAGCATGACTAACTTAAAGCTTAATATCTAGAGCTGCGGCAAAGCCGCTTTAAAATTATGACAACAAAAGAAAACAACAGACCGCCATCTTCACCTCAAAACTTGCAACCTATCTATTTAATGCAGCCAGATAATCACAGCTATGATGATGAAATAGATCTGCGCGAATTGTGGGTGGCTGTCTGGCAGGGAAAAATGACCATTATTGCTATTACCTGCATATTCGCAGTTGC
The DNA here is from genome assembly GCF_024734385.1 of Dasania sp. GY-MA-18. Classification (GTDB taxonomy): domain Bacteria; phylum Pseudomonadota; class Gammaproteobacteria; order Pseudomonadales; family Dasaniaceae; genus Dasania; species Dasania phycosphaerae. The sequence goes on from NZ_JANHAP010000011.1 coordinate 4,756, forward strand.
TTCTGTCATTTTTGCAATTATGCAACCGAATCTATATAAATCAGAAGCCTTGTTAGCTCCAGCGGCAGAATCACAAGGCCAAGGTCTATCTGCTTTAGCGGGGCAATTTGGAAGTTTGGCCAGCCTAGCCGGCATTAATTTAAAAAACGGAAGCAGCGATCAAACTGCAATTGCCTTGGAAATATTAAAATCACGCACCTTTATTAAAGAGTTTATTCAGAAACATGAGATATTACCCACGCTCATGGCGACTAAAGGCTGGAACCAGAAAAACGACCAACTAATTTTCGATAACAAGATTTACAACTCACAGACTAAAACATGGCTCAGAGAGGTAACGCCACCTAAACAAGCTAAACCCTCTGATTTCGAAGCCTATAACGCCTTTTCTAAAATACTCCACGTTTCGCAAGATAAAACTAGCGGCTTAGTAACCATAGGTATTTTGTTTTACTCACCCAGCACGGCCAAACAATGGGTAGACTGGCTAATTGAAGATTTAAATAGCTATATGCGCAGGCAAGACTATAACGAAGCCACACTCACCTTAGCCTACCTCAATGAACAGCTTAAAAGCACGGCTATTGCAGGCATGCAAAATATTTTTTACCAACTGATCGAAGAACAAACAAAAACCATTATGCTATCAAAGGTACGTCAAGACTACATATTGAAAACTATAGACCAAGCTATCAGCCCTGAAGAAAAAGCAAAGCCTAAGCGAGCTCTAATATGTGTATTAGGCACATTATTAGGTGGCATGCTCTCCATTACGATAGTTTTGACTCGTCACTTTTGCCGTAAGCATTAACGGCCCGGCTTTATCGAAATAACAATCCTAGCTTTTTACCCTTGAAAACCATATTGCATTAAAAGATCACGATAAAAGCAGCTAACTATTCAGTACTCTTATAAGGCTAAAACACATTAACTGAAACCAGTCCTTTCCTTAGAAGTAAAGATTGTAGCACTTAGAGTTTATTGTTTATTAACTCCTTCCATAATTATCTTCCAAACGCACAATATCGTCCTCACCCAAATAGGAACCTGATTGCACCTCAATTAACTCTAAAGGTACTTTGCCAGGATTTTCTAACGCATGCACTTCGCCAATGGCTATATAGGTAGACTCGTTTTCAGCCACTAAAAATGTTTTATCACCTTTGGTGACCTTTGCCGTGCCCGATACTACCACCCAGTGCTCTGCGCGGTGATGGTGCATTTGCACGCTAAGTTTGGCGCCTGGGTTGACGGTAATACGTTTGACTTGATGGCGGTGCCCTGCATCGACGGAGTCATACATACCCCAAGGCCTATACACCTGCCTGTGGATTGTTGCTTCGCTACGCTTTTGCGCTTTAAGCTTGCTTACTATGTTTTTTACATCTTGTACTTTATCTTTGGCTGCCACTAACAGGGCATCTTTAGTGTCAACAATTACGATATTATCTAAGCCTATAGTGGTAACTAAGCGCTCACCACCTTGTATTAGGCAATTGTGACTTTCTTCAAGAATGGCATCGCCTTTTACCACATTATCGTTACTGTCTTTTTCACCGACTTCCCATAGAGCCGACCAAGCGCCTATATCATTCCAGCCCGCATCTAAGGGCAGCACTACCGCTTCTGTGGTTTTTTCCATTACCGCATAGTCTATAGAATCTTCTGGGCAGGCTAAAAAAGCCTGACTATCTATGCGAATAAAATCTAAATCTTTGGCGGTGTTTTTTAATGAGGCAGTACAAGCTTGTGCGATATCAGGCCGATGTTGATTAAGCTCTTGTAAATAACGGCTGGCTTTAAACAAAAACATACCGCTATTCCAATAGTAGTTACCGCTATCGACATATTGTTCAGCTGTGGCTTGGTCGGGTTTTTCTACAAAGCTATCAACGCTAAAACAATTTTCAGTTTCGACACCGCGTTTAATATATCCGTAGCCGGTATGGGCACTGTTTGGAACTATGCCAAAGGTTACCATTTTGCCTTGCTCGGCTAGTGGTATGGCTTTTTGGATAGCACTAATAAATGCCGATTCATTCTCAATAATATGATCAGCGGCTAGCACCAATAATAAAGGATCGCTATCCACGTGTTGCTGCTGTGACACTTCTGCCGCCAAGGCAATTGCTGGTGCGGTGTTGCGCCCCTCGGGCTCTAATATGATAGGCCCCAACTCATTGATAGCCCGTAGCTGCTCTGCCACTATAAAACGATGCTCTTCATTACAGATCGTAACAGGCGCTGTTGTTTCTATAGCCGACAAACGCTTAATCGTTGCCTGCAACATGCTGTGCTCGCCATACAAGTTCAAAAACTGCTTAGGATGTAAGGCACGAGATAGAGGCCATAACCGTGTACCCGACCCCCCAGCCATCACTACTGGGATAAGCATGTGATTTTTCTCCTAAAAATTAAGCTACAAAGATTATTACCTTCTTCCTTATACAGGATCAGCAATTTTCTTGTCGCTTACAGCTTTAAGCTTGCAGCTGAAGCGCGTGTAATGGCCTTCTCAAAACGGATACACCAACGGCGTTACCCACAGCACCATAGCGCCGTACACTAATGACACTGGCAAGCCAAACTTCACAAACTCAGCCAATTTATAGTTACCCGCATTAAATACCATTAGGTTAGTTTGATAGCCGTAGGGGCTAACAAAGCTAGCGCTGGCGCCAAAGGCGACGATCATAATAAAGGGCACGGGGCTAACGCCCAAACCTATAGCCACACTATAGGCTATGGGGAAGCTTAATGCCGCGGCGGCATTATTGGTAATAAGTTCGGTTAATAAAACCGTAAACAAATAGATGGCAATAAACGCCCAATACACATGCACATCTAGCAGCAAGACGTGCACTGAGCTGGCCACCAAGGCTGAAACGCCGGTGTTATCCAAAGCTTTGGCTATGGTTAAGGCGCTTATCACTATTAACAGTAAATCTAATGGCAGGCGGCGCTGTATTTCATTAATGCTAAAGGAGTTACTGACCACTACCGCCGCCAAATAAAACAGCAAGGTTTTGATTAAGCTGACATCAGTAACAATAGATATTGCAAGTGCAGCAATAAAACCCCAAATTACTAAGCGCTCGCGCCAGCCGCTAATAAAGTTTTTAGGCGAGATACCACTGAGTATAAAAAAGTTTTTACTAATGTTGGGGCGTGATGCAAAGTCACGACCAGCAGCCATGACTAAAAAGTCGCCGGCTTGTATGCGTATATTGCCCAGCTTGCCCGATAGGCTTTGTCCTTCACGCCGTATCGCCACTACCGCCGCATCAAAGCGCGCCCTAAAGCCAGCTTCTTTTAAGGTTTGCCCTGTAATAGCGGATTCTTCTTTAACAATGGCTTCGGTGAGATTTTCACCCAGTAAACCATCTTCTTCGGCAAATAAACTCAAGCCATCAAATTGCTTTAGGCGCAGCACACTGCTGACATCACCTGAAAAAATTAGCTTATCGCCGCCCTGCAACACAAAATCTGGCGTCACCGCGCTGACGACTTTGTGGCCGCGTATTACTTCAACCAAAAATAAGCTGTCTAAATTTCTTAGGCCGTTGGCCTCTATGCTTTTACCAATTAATTGCGAGTTTGCTTCTATCTCTGCTTCTAAAAAATAGCTGTGTACTTTTTGTTGCTCCATTTTTGTATTAGGCAGAGTGCTTAGCGTAAGCATAATCACGGCCATACAAGGCAGCAGTACCGACAAACCGATTAAACTGAAATCAAAAAAGTTAAAGCCCACACCGGTTTGATCTATTAATAAACTATTAACAATAAGGTTTGTGGATGTACCGACTAACGTTAAGGTGCCGCCCATAATAGCGGCGTAAGATAGCGGTAACAGTATGCGCGAGGGGTTAATGAGTTTATTACTTCGTACCGGCCCCAATAATGCCGCAATTACAGCGGTGTTATTGACTAATGCGGAGGAAAAAATCGTAGCAAAAAACGTACGTATATAGGATTTAGTGACCGAGCCATTGATCAACTTGGCGGTTAACTTATGCATTGCGCTGGTGCGCTCTAAAGCAAAGGCACTGATAATCAGCAACAGCAAGGTAACTAAACCTGGATTTACAGCATTGGCGAGTAAATCACCCACACTGACAAAAGACAGCGCCAAGCATATCAGGCAGGCAGCACCAAACACACGCTGCGGCGCCTTTTGAAATTTAATAAGACCCGCGATGGTGCCCGCAAAAAGCAGCACCATCACCCATTGTTGCCATTCCATAGTATTTTTATTATCTGCGTTTAGTTAATGGCCATAAAATAGTGGCCACACTATTTTAATAATTGGCTAAGGTCTTTGGCATCCCAATGTGGAAAGTGCTTTCTGACTAAGGCGTTAAGCTCTAGCTCAAAGGCAGAGTAGTTCGTTTCGCCCTGTGCCTCACCGGCTTGCTCTAACACCTGCTCAACCATACCCGCACCTACCGTGATATTGCTTAAACGATCAATAACGATAAAAGCACCGGTTGCACGATTTTGAGCGTATTTATCCACTGCCACCGCTTGCGATAATTGCACATCAACCATGGCAATATCATTCAGCTCTAAGCTTTCTGCAGCATCATGTGCTTGGGTGTTTACATCAATTTTGTAATTAACATTATCAATGACACCTGTGGTCACCTTACTGGCAAATTTGAATAAATACTCTTTGCCCGGTGACATAGCCTTTTCTGACATCCACACCAAATGCGTTTTTAAGCAGTTACTAGTCTGTAGCTCGTCGTCGGCTTTAACGATGACATCACCGCGGCTAATATCAATTTCGTCTTCTAAAGTAAGAGTAACGGCCTGGCCTATAAAGGCCTCATCCAGTGAGCCATCATAAGTCACTATATCTTTAACTTTGCTGGTTTTACCTGAGGGCAGTGCTTTTATGGCTTCGCCCTTTTTAACTACGCCTGAAGCTATAGTGCCGCAAAAACCACGAAAATCTAGATGCGGGCGATTGACGTACTGCACAGGAAAACGGAAGTCGGTGAGGTTTAGATCTTCAGCGATGGCAACAGTATCTAAAATTTCCATCAAGGTTTGGCCGGTATACCAGGGCGAGCGCTCGCTGCGATCAACGACGTTGTCGCCATCCAGTGCTGACATGGGTACAAACTGTATGTCTTGCTCGTTTAAATCTTTAGCAAACTCTATATAGTCGGCTTTAATTTTCTCAAAGGTTTCTTCTGAGAAATCCAGCAAATCCATTTTGTTAACCGCAACGACTATGTGCTTAATGCCCAATAATGAGGCTATATAACTGTGGCGGCGTGTTTGTGTTTGTACGCCGTAGCGGGCATCAATCAAAATAATAGCCAAGTCACAGGTAGAGGCACCGGTTACCATGTTGCGGGTATACTGCTCATGCCCTGGGGTATCGGCAATAATAAATTTGCGCTTATCGGTAGAAAAATAACGGTAGGCTACATCTATAGTAATACCTTGCTCGCGCTCGGCTTGTAAGCCATCTACCAATAACGCTAAGTCGACTTTTTCGCCCGTGGTGCCATGCTTTTGAGTGTCGCTGGTAATGGCCGCCATTTGATCTTCATAGATCATTTTAGAATCGTGCAACAAGCGACCTATTAAAGTGCTTTTACCATCATCCACGCTGCCGCAGGTTAAAAAGCGCAGCATTTCTTTGTTTTCATGTTGCTTAAGGTAAGCGTTGATGTCTTGTTCTATTAAATCTGATTGGTGGGACATAGTCAGTCTCTAGTTTTCAGTTCCTAGTCGCTAGCCATAGCTAGCTTATTCATTAAGCCGCCTAACATTGCAGCTATCTCAATTATTTCTACACGCCATCTGTCGCTATTATCAGCATCGATTAGCCCTATATTTTTACCAATCAATACCTGTGTAGATAGCTCAGCCGCCGAGCCTTTAGCAATACCTAAAAAGTGTATGGTCTCTTTATCTGAGCGCCGCTCTACCCCTTCCGCAATATTGCTAGGGATGGATAAACCCGAGCGAGTAATTTGATCTTTAAATCCATAGTCTTTGCAGCTGGCAAAATATCTATAGATCTCAACACTCAGCCCAACACTCCTTTGCCATACCAGCAGCCTTTCATGCTTCACTAGCGCACTCCCTGCGTAGTTCATTTGTTTTTGCTAGTCTCTAGCGACTAAAAACTAGCGACTTATTTCCAAATCTTCGATTTAGAAATACCCCTCCTGCTTTTTCTTTTCCATAGAGCCCGAGCTGTCGCTGTCGATTACGCGACCTTGGCGCTCTGAGGTTTTGGTGAGCAGCATTTCTTGGATGATGTCGGTCATGGTGGTGGCCTCTGACTCTACTGCACCGGTTAGGGGGTAGCAGCCCAGGGTTCTAAAACGCACCATTTTTTCTTCTATGACTTCGCCCTCTTCTATGGGCATGCGCTCATCGTCCACCATAATTAACACGCCATCGCGCTCTACAACCGGGCGTTTGGCGGCAAAGTACAAGGGTACAATGGGGATGTTTTCTAGGTGTATATACTGCCATATATCTAATTCGGTCCAGTTAGACAGTGGGAATACACGTATGCTCTCGCCTTTGTCGACCTTGCCGTTGTAAATATCCCACAGCTCTGGACGCTGGCTTTTGGGGTCCCAGCGGTGGTTTTTGTCGCGGAAGGAGTAAACGCGCTCTTTGGCACGGGACTTTTCTTCATCGCGGCGCGCGCCACCAAAGGCGGCATCAAAGCCGTATTTGTCCAGCGCTTGCTTTAAGCCCTGGGTTTTCATGATGTCGGTATGCTTGGCACTACCGTGGGTAAAAGGGCCTACCCCCATATCCACACCTTCTTGGTTGATATGTACCAGCAAGTCCCAGCCTAGGTCTTTAATGCGCTGGTCGCGAAACTCAATCATTTCTTTGAATTTCCAGGTGGTATCAACGTGCATTAGGGGGAAGGGCGGCTTGCCGGGGTGGAAGGCTTTCATCGCCAGGTGCATCATAACGGCCGAATCTTTACCCACCGAGTAGAGCATGACAGGGTTATCGAATTCCGCAGCCACCTCACGAATAATGTGTATGCTCTCCGCTTCTAGTTGCTTCAAGTGGGTTAAATTATATTTACTGCTCATCACGAACCTTTCTGTTGAGCGCAAAAATGCGCATTCACTTCCGAAAAGGGCAGTATTATAAGGGGGTTAGCCACAGCTTACTAGTTGAAATAGAGCCAAGCTATGATCGCTTGTTTATAAGCTTATGCTCTATTAGCGCACAGCCTTTAGCAGCTTCGGCCAGTAGACCGGCAGCAACAATAGCTACTGGCCTACTACTAAGTAGGGCTTAGTTGTTGGACTGCCTAGTTCACTACCTCAGGGCGGCCGCTATCGGCCTACCCCGCAATACTCAAACCCGGCTGCACGCATAGCGGCAGGCTCATAGACATTACGTAAGTCCACAAACACCTTACCCGCCATTAGCTCTTTGATTTTATTGGCGCTAAGGCCTCGGTATTCATTCCACTCGGTCATCAAGACTACCGCATCCGCGCCCGCTATGGCCGCATACGCGCTGTCGAAATACTGCACACTGGCGGGCAGCATATGCTTGGCTTCCGCCATACCCTGCGGGTCGTGAGCCTGTATCTTGGCGCCCTTATCGCACAGTGGCGGCAAAATGGACAAGGCTGGCGCATCGCGCATATCGTCGGTTTCGGGCTTAAAGGTAAGCCCCAGCACGGCTATGGTTTTGCCCGATTCAGACCCACCCAGCGCACTGCGTATTTTTTTCACCATCTGCGCTTTTTGCGAGGCATTAACCTCTACCACCGACTCTACAATACGGCTGGCCACGCCATGCTCTTGGGCGATGCGCACCAAAGCCAAGGTATCTTTAGGGAAGCAGGAGCCACCGTAGCCCGGCCCCGCGTGTAAAAACTTCTTACCTATGCGGCCATCCAAGCCCATACCCTTGGCGATGGCATGCACATCGGCACCCACTGCTTCGCAGAGCTGGGACATTTCATTGATAAAGCTGATTTTGGTAGCCAAAAAAGCGTTGGAGGCGTATTTAATCAGCTCCGCGCTCTCCAGGTTAGTCACCAATATGGGGGCCTCAATTAGGTTTAAGGGGCGGTATAGATCTCGCAGCAGCGCTTCGGCGCGCTCGCTCTCCACCCCCAGCACTACGCGATCAGGGCGCATAAAGTCACTAATAGCCGCGCCTTCGCGTAAAAATTCAGGGTTTGAAGCCACATCAAAATCGGCCTGCGGGTTGGCCTCGCGTACTATGCGCTCTACCTGTCTGGCGGTCCCCACTGGCACCGTCGATTTATCAACGATAACGGTATAGCCCTGTAAGTTTTTGGCTATATCCTCGGCGGCAGCGTAAACATAGGCCAGGTCAGCATGGCCGTCACCGCGGCGGGTGGGGGTACCCACAGCAATAAATACCAGGTCAGCCTCGCTAACCGCACCAGCCAAATCAGTGGTAAACGCTAAGCGGCCTGCAGCCACATTGCGCGCCACCAAGTCTTCCAAGCCTGGCTCGTAAATGGGTATGCCACCGGCCTTTAGCCTATCGATCTTAGCTTGGTCTAAATCCACACAGGTAACATTGGCACCAAACTCAGCAAAGCAAGACCCAGAAACCAAACCGACATAGCCGGCGCCTATCATGACTACCTTCATTATTTATCCTTATTCAATGCGCAATGCTACTGCCCTAACCGGGCAAAAAAGTGGAGAAAGTTTACAGCAGGATTTCCATACTGAACAGCCTAACCCTTTAGCACAGCCAGGCCTTTGCGGGCATTATGATTTATGAGGCCACAATAACGCGGTTTCTGCCCTCGTGCTTAGCTTGGTACAGTGCTTTATCGGCACGGGCAAAGGCTGCATCGGGTTTATCCTCGCCACTAAACTCGGTAACACCAAAGGACAGGGTAATGGTTACTGGCTGCTCTTTAAAATGGAAGGGGCACTGCGCTATGGCCTCGCGCAAATGGTCTATCACCTGATATGCCGCCTGTTGATCCGTTTCGGGCATGAGCACCACAAACTCTTCGCCGCCAAAACGTGCGATAAAATCGCTTTTTCTTAAACGGCTGGCGATACTGCGGGCAACGATGCGCAGTACTTTATCGCCCGCCTGATGGCCATAGCTATCATTAATCGATTTAAAATGGTCTATGTCGCAAACCACTAAACTCAGCGGCCGCTGATAGCGCCGCCAGCGCTCATACTCCTGCTCTAGGTGCTGGTTATAAGCTTCGCGGTTGGGCAGCTGAGTAAGCACATCACGTAAAGCACGCTGGCGCTGCTCTTCAATTTGCTGCTCCGCCTGTTGTGACTGCTGCTCCATATTTTTAACCTGCTCAACTAAAGCGTTGAGCTGGGCAGATAGATTTTGCTCTCGCGTTTGCTCACTGCCTTGATGCTTGCTCATTACTGACAGCACTTGATCTAAACGGTCGCTAACCTCTAATTTTAATTGCTCCAGGTCATCGGCATTGGCCACACTATCTTGCATAGCTGCCACTTGCTCACGCATAGAGGCTTGCAATAATTGCTGCGCCTGCTGGCTATCACCCTGTGACTGCTGCGAGCTATTAATAATCTCATAGGCCGAGGCCAATCTGTCATTAAGTTGCTTTAAAAAGTTTTCAAAAGCCTGCTGATCGCGATCAAAGGCAGACACTATCACTATGCTAACTTGCTCCAGCACCGCGACTAGCTCATACCAATTTAAGCCCTGCTCGATTTGCTGCACAGCTTTTTCATAATTAGCCAGGGCCATGGCTGGCGGTTCAATTTGCTGCAATAGCTCGCTTAAAATCTCACAAACGGCCGCGTTAATTTTTGCAAAGCCTGGCTCTAACGATTGGCTTTTATCCACGCCAACGCGGGGTAAATCCGGCACTACTTCTTCGGCCGCCGAGTTTGACAAGGATAATGCTTGCGCTGCGTCTGGCTTTTGTTCTGGTTCTGGCTCTACAGCTAACCCTAGGGCCTGCTCGGTTTGCTCAGTTTGATTAAGCTCGGCCTGCACTGCGTTAGTGCTATTTGCTTTGTCACCACCCCCTGTTAGCCGCTGCCATAGTGACAGCCTAGGGGTTGTGCTCGCACTGGCCTGCAACACCTGTTGCTGTAGCTCGCCAAACTCTTTTAATAGTAGAGGGTAAAAGGGGATTTCTACACTGCGTTTTTTTGCCACTTTTTGAAAAGCTTTTAAGGCTTTTTTATTATCGCTATCGGGCCTTAGCTGCTGCAATTGTGCAATCAAATGATTAAAAGCCAGGGCAACTTGCTGGCCCCTGTCTGTCTTAATGGCATCCATGCGTTTAACTTGGCCACCTAAAGCTTCGACCACCGTTTTTAGTTCCTTGGCAGATATCGTTTTGCCTTTTAATAAGCCGCGCATACCGACTAGCTGCTTATCCAGATTTTTATCCATGCCTTCGGCAATCATGCTAATACGCAGCGCAGCCTGATTGAGCAAAGTCAGCAAGGTTTTAAATTGCTTATCTTGGCGCTCTTGCTGGTCCAGGCTATCTAGGTATTTGTCTTTCCAGCTTTTGCCGGCATTATTATTTTGTTGGCTAGACACGAATAGCGACTCTATTGCAAAAAATTACTGGCAAGTATAGCCCAGATAAAAAAAGCCGAGATAAATCTCGGCTTTAGTCAGTATTGTTAGCTATTAGCGCTTAGCTCGCTGCAGCCATGGCTGCCCGCTCTTTGGCAATTAAATAATTCATCACCGCTATCATTTGCTGCTGGCCACCTGCCATTTTGCCGCTCACCCGGTATTTGCCATTCACAACCACCTCAGGCGTGCCGCTAATTTTATAGCTACGGGCACGGGCGTCGGCTTGGCGTACTTGGCTAAGCACACCAAAGGAGCTTAGGGTTTTTAAAGCCTGCTCGCGATCTACACCATAGTCAGCAAATAAATCCGCTATTTGTGCCGGCGTGTTTAAGCGCTTGCGCTCTACATTCAAGGTAACAAAAATAGGGGTGTGTACGGTATCCAGCACTTTTAAAGCCTGCGCTGCATAATAAGCTTGCGCGTGTAACTTCATAGAGCCGCCCCACATAGCTGGCGAGCGATAAAAATCTACGTCTTCGGCCTTACTCTCTTTCCAGGCGTTAATAATGGGCTCAAAGTTGTAGCAGTGGCCACAGCCATACCAAAACACCTCTACCACTTCGATTTTGCTGGCATCTCTAGTGCGTACTGGGGTATCCAATACGGCGTAGTGCACCCCCGCCTCATATTGCTGCTGGGCAAAGGCCGCGGTGGCTGTCATCAACATTAGGGCGCTAATGACCATGGCCGCCATCCGTCTCATTGAGCTCATAGTATTCTCCAAACAAATCATATTATCGGTATCAATTATTCTAGGTCTGTATGACCCCAAGCTTAGCGTTAGAGTTCCTAACACCAAGCTAAAACCCTTATTGCTGCTATCTCATCTTGCAAACAATCTATAGATACAAAAAAGGCAGCCTCAGCTGCCTTTTTTACATGACCCCAGCGCAGATTGCCAGAGCCATTATTAGCGCTTATTAATACAGCCCTGAGATATAGCTGGCTACCGCTTCAATTTCATTATCGCTAAGCGGGTAGGCATTGGCACGCATCATTTGGGTATCGCCATCGTTGCTGCGGCCATTGTGATCGCCATCGGCGGCAGCGCGGAAAGCTTTTAACTGTGCGGCCACGTAATCAGCATGCTGGCCCGACAAACGCGGGAAACCTGCAGGAGCGTTACCCTTGCCCGTAGGCGAGTGACAACCGGCACAAGCGGCCACACCTTTAGAACGTATACCTGCGGCATAAATCTCAGCACCCTTGGCAACTAACTCGGCTTTAGCCTGGCCACCTGAGGCTGGCTGGGCGGCAAAGTAAGCGGCGATGTCGGCTAAGTCCTGGTCGTTGAAATTGTCCAGCTGACCAGCCATTTGCGCCACACTGCGGCCGCTACACTTGCTGGCCTTCTGTTCATCGGCAGATAAAAAGCCACACTGTATATCTTGCATCTGTTTAACTAAGTAGCGCTCGTTCTGGCCGGCCAGTTTAGGAAAGCTAGGCACGGTGCTATTTCCACCTTGGCCATGACAGGCTACACAGGCTGCAGCTTTACTTTGCCCCGCAGCAGCATCGCCATCAGCGCTGGCCCAGCCCGCTAAACCGAAAGAAACTAAAGCCCCTACTAATAGTTTTTTCATAATCAATCCAATCTTCAAATAGCAGCCGTTGTAAGTAACAGCTTGTTGTTATTAGGCCGAGGCTATTGAGCCGCCGACATATACTCGATTAATGCTTTAAAATCATCTGCACTGCAGTTCATGCACATACCCTTAGGCGGCATGGCATTTAAGCCGTTTTGTACACTTTGCACTAAAGTATCCATACCTTTTTGCAGGCGTGGCGCCCAGTCACTGGCTACCCCAGTTTTAGGTGCATTGGCAGCGCCGGTCGCATGGCAAAGTGCGCAGGTTTTAGCGTAGTGCTGGTCTACTGCTGGGTCAGACGCTTGCGCTAAGGCCGCCATAAACGGCAAAAGACCAACTAAAAGTAGTTTTTTCATTGCATCCCTCCTGCATAGACAACGATAATGCACCCGCAAGTGCGCACTTAATGTTAGAAAACGGCGGCATTATACACAAGAGTAGACTGATACCGCCATCCCCGCACGACAAGCTTTAACGAATAAGCCCGCAGCAACAGCTATACTGCTGACGACTTAATCTATACATCACCCGAAATACCCAGCTAAAGGCCACAGTGTGAGCAGCGACCCCAGCAGCAACCCCAATACCCCGTCTAACAACAAACCCGGCAACAAAGCGCTTAATTTTCGCGTGGCCGAGTTTTTTACCAGCGCCCCAAAACTGGCCGACTGCCCCCCCGACATAGGGGTAGAGGTAGCCTTTGCGGGCCGCTCTAATGCCGGCAAATCCAGCTCTATCAATACCCTTACCGAAAATAAAAAGATGGCCCGCATCAGTAAAACGCCCGGGCGCACGCAGTTAATCAACTTTTTTAAATTAAGCGAAACACAAAGGCTGGTAGACCTACCGGGCTATGGCTTTGCCAAAGTACCGCTGGCCGTTAAAGAGAAATGGCAGCGCCACCTGGAGCAATACCTGCGCGAGCGCCAGTCATTAAAAGGCCTAATCCTATTAATGGACAGCCGCCACCCGCTGCAAGACTTTGACCGCATGATGATCAGCTGGGCGCAAAGCTGCCAGATGCCTGTACATATATTGCTCACCAAAAGCGACAAACTTAAAAACGGCCCCGCCAAGGCCACACTGTTAAAAGTACGCAAAGAGTTTGCAGAAGATCAGCTAATCTCCGCCCAGCTGTTCTCCTCCCTCAAGCGCACCGGCCTGCCAGAGCTTAGAGCGAAGTTGGGGGAGTGGCTGGGCCCTGCCCAGCCACAGCCGATAGACGCCAGTCTCTAGCTCCTAGCCTTAGAGCCCGTAGTGTTTGCTCTAGCGACTAGCGACTTTCCAAAAAAAACCCAGCGACGAAAACCGTGCTGGGTATAAGTAGTGTCTAAACATAGGGGATCAAGACACTGTGGAGACTTGGATGGGGAATGCATTGCATCCGCATGGTTACTGTGACGCCACTATTCAATACTAGTTCCATCCGCTATCAAATTATTTACTCTTGCCGCTTACAGCTTATCGCTTGCCGCTGTTAAGCGCCCAGCGCTTAACTCCACCCCCATAAAAAAACCCGGTCACGATTAACGCGCCGGGTCTAAAATGCGCCCTTAGGGGATGGGCGCTGTTCAGGGAGATCAGATCAAAAACAATGAATATTTCCGTTCTGCATACTCTGACGCCCTACTTCTAACTTGGTTCCATCTCCCCCAAATTATTTACCCTTGCCTCTTGCGGCTTAGAGCTTGCCACTGTTAAGCGCCCAGCGCTTAACTTTGAAGCATAAAAAAACCCAGCACTAGGCTGGGTTTTAGAGGCGTTAATTAAGCTTACTTAATTTTCGCTTCTTTGTATTCTACGTGCTTACGAACAACAGGATCATACTTCTTGAACAACATCTTATCAGGAGTGTTGCGCTTGTTTTTGTCTGTTGTGTAAAAGTGACCGGTGCCGGCAGTTGAAACCAGACGGATGAGGTCGCGTGCGCCTTTTTTAGCCATGATCTAGCTCCTTAAACCTTTTCGCCACGAGCACGGATGTCAGCTAATACTGCATCTATACCCTTTTTATCGATGATACGCATACCTTTGCTGGTAACACGTAATGAAACAAAGCGTTTTTCAGCCTCAACCCAAAAACGGTGTTGGTGCAAGTTAGGTAAAAAACGACGCTTAGTGCGGTTTTTAGCGTGGGAAACGTTGTTTCCTGTTACTGGACGTTTGCCGGTAACTTGACATACTTTAGACATGAGCTGAGCGCCCCTTTCAAATAGCAAATTAAAACTGGTGAGCCGGGCAAGCTACAAGGTCTATCCATACTCAAAGAGCACTTTTTGGAGACTGTATGTGATCTCTATGTAGACCACCCCGAACAGAGCGCGACTTTATACCAGAACAGCTACCCCATATCAACCGAATGGAGAGAATTTAGCCAATTTAGCCCAATTTTCAGCCCAAAGCGGCTAATTAGCTCCATCCGGCCTCACAACAATCCGCGCTCGGCAAAAGACAGCGCCTCACCATCACCCACCACTATATGATCCAACACCCGTATTTCCACCGTCGCCAACGCCTCACATAAACGCTGGGTAATACGCTGGTCAGCTTGGCTGGGCTCGGCTACGCCACTGGGGTGATTATGGGCGAGGATAACAGCCGCAGCGTTATGTTTTAACGCCAACTTCACCACTTCGCGAGGGTAGACCGACGCCGCATCTATGGTGCCGTAAAACAGCGGCTCGTAGTGTATAACCCGATGCTGGCTATCCAACAGCAGGCAGGCAAAGACCTCGCGGTGCTCATCCCTAAGGCAGGCGCGTAAATACTCACGGGTTAATTGGGGGCTGGTCAGCGCGTTAGACCGCCGCAGCTGTTCGCCCAAGTGACGGCGCGACATCTCCAACACCGCCTGCAGCTGGGTGTACTTGGCGGCACCTAAGCCCTTGGCGGCACAGAACTGATTTAAGTCGGTATTGAGCAGCTGCCGCAAGCCGCCAAAGGACTCCAGTAAATAGCGCGCCAAATCCACTGCGCTCATACCTTTGGTGCCGGTGCGTAAAAATATGGCTAATAATTCTGCGTCCGATAAGGCCGCAGCGCCTCTAGCTAACAGTTTTTCTCGGGGCCGCTCAGCCGCGGGCCAGTCTGTAATTGCCATCACCACTCCTTGTTTAGGCTTTATTCGTGCAATCCCCTGCACAGTTACTTACAATTCGCTGTTATTATGCAGCGCTTAATTTACTCCTTTATTGATTACTGGTCGACCCACAACCCATGCAGCAATTAAACAACAAGCACATATTATTAGGCGTGACCGGCGGCATAGCGGCCTATAAAGCAGCCGAGCTAATACGCCGCCTCAAAGAGCACGGCGCCCATGTGCAAGTGGTTATGACTAAGGCCGCGCAGGAGTTTATTACCCCACTGACCCTGCAAGCCCTATCGGGCAACCCGGTACACACCAGCCTGCTAGACCCTGAAGCCGAAGCGGCCATGGGCCATATAGAACTGGCCCGCTGGGCCGACCTAGTGCTGGTAGCCCCGGCCTCTGCTGACTTTATGGCCAGGCTAACCAACGGCCAAGCCGACGACTTACTCACTACTTTATGCTTGGCCACCGATGCGCCTATAGCCATCGCCCCGGCCATGAACCAGGCCATGTGGCGAGACGCCGCCACCCAAAGCAATGCCGCTACCCTACAGGCCCAGCAGGTCACTCTGTTTGGTCCCGGCGAAGGCGAGCAAGCCTGCGGCGATATAGGCCCCGGCCGCATGCTAGAGCCCGACCACATAGCCCAACTGACTGCCCAGCAATTTGCCAGCGGCAGCTTAGACGGCGTTAAGCTAGTGATTACCGCAGGCCCCACCATAGAGGCCATAGACCCGGTGCGTTTTATTAGCAACCACAGCTCCGGCAAGATGGGCTTTGCGCTAGCGCAAGCCGCCATAGACGCCGGTGCCAGCGTCACCCTGGTAGCCGGCCCGGTACACCTAGCCACCCCCGAACGCTGCCAGCGCATCAATGTACAAAGCGCCGAGCAAATGCTACAGGCCGTTAACGAACAACTTGATAGCTGCGATATTTTTATAGGCTGCGCCGCGGTTGCCGATTACCGCCCCGCCACCGTCGCCGAGCAAAAAATTAAAAAGAACGACGACAGCATGAGCATCACCCTAGTGCGTAACCCCGATATTATTAGCGTAGTGGCTAAACATCAGCCCCGCCCCTTTTGCGTAGGTTTTGCCGCCGAAACTGAAAACCTCATCGCCCATGCGCAACAAAAGCGCATACGCAAAAACTTGGATATGATTATTGCCAACGATGTGGCTAACAGTGCAATAGGCTTTAACAGTGATAACAATGCCGCCACCTTGATCACCGCCCAAGGCGAGCACAGCCTGGCACTGGCCAGCAAAACACAGCTGGCGCGGGCAGCCATCGCCCACATAGCACAGCAGTTTAAAGCGGGTAATAAACCAGCCTAGGCGCGAGCGGTCACTAAACCCAAAGGCGAGATAGACTGGACAAGGGCGCTAACAGCTCCCATTATTTAACACCTAACCGATGAGCTCTTTTTACGGGCAGCTGCCCAGATGGATAGTTATGGCTAAGCAAAAAAATAATAACAAAACCCCCACCGCAAAACCGCAAGACGCCATTAAGACCAACTTTATACGTTGCGCCTTAATAAGCCTGTTGGCAGTATGCGGCAGCTTTATCTACCTGGGCCTTATAGAGCAGCCCAAGTCCCAGCATAGTCAGCTCAACAACCTAGCCAATCGCCTAGCCGACAACCAAGTATTATTGCTTAATCAAGCTATAGACGATATTCAACGGCGCGCCAACCACTATGCCAAAAACCCGCAGCTATTAGCCGCCCTAGAAAACGGCGACTCTGCACGCTTAGTGACGTTTCAAATTGAAATTCAGCGCAGCTTTCCCCAAGCCATCAGCGCCAAGCTCATCCCCTTAGGCTCGCTAGGTATCGCCGGGCTGGATAAACAGCAAGCCGCCCTGCGCAACAACATAGAGCTAGATATGCTCAGGCGAGTCAGCAACGATGAGAAAGTGGCCATAGAGTCCTACCGCAGCAATAAACTCTCACTATTTACTTTTGCCGAAGCCATACAAGGCAAGGGCAAAAAATACGCCGCTGGCGCCCTGCTTATTAGCTATAACAATACCCTCTTGCACGAGCTGCTAAGCCTAGTCGATAGCAACCTGGGGCAAACCACCTTGGTACAAACACTGAGCGGCAACAGCACCTTGGTTAAAATTGGTGATGCAGCGAGTAATGCCCCCACCATCAATCGCAGCACCGCGGTTAATCACTGGCAGCTTAGCTTCACGCCTTCAGCACAACTGGTCGCCAGCCTTAAACCAGCCATACCCCTGATTTGGATATTATTGGCCATTGCTATCATCGCCATATTAGCTGCCACAGCGCTGACCCTAAGCGGTATCAAAAAAGCGATTAGCGACAACCTCGCCCTGCTGGCGGCCTATAGCAAAGGGCCTTTTAGCCTGCCCGGCTTTGAGGAAACCGCCCAGCAGTTGCAAGACGACAGGCAAAAACTGGAAGCGCAAGCCAAAAGAAAAGCCGCGGCCGCCAAACCGGCAGAGCAGCCAGACGAAACCGCTGATGTTAATCCTGTAGCTGCCATCGCCGCCGAAATCGACAACGACGCAAGCCAGCCACCGGCACTACCACAGGATATACCCGCCACCATTTTTAGAGCCTACGATATACGCGGCATAGCCGACCAAGAGCTCACCGACGAACACTGCCACGCCATAGGCCTGGCCATAGGCAGTGAAGCCCGCGACCAAGGCCAAGAGGCGCTGCTGGTCGCCGCCGATGGCCGCCACAGCTCGCCGCGTATACGCGACGCCCTGGCCAAGGGTATACAAGCCAGTGGCTGCGATGTCATAGACATAGGCATGGTGCCCAGCCCGCTGCTGTACTTTGCCACTCACCAATTAGAAACCCAAAGCGGGGTTATGATTACCGGCAGCCACAACCCCGCCGAATACAATGGTTTAAAAGTAGTGATTGCTGGCCATACCCTCTCCGCCGAGGGCATTACTGCCCTGCGTGAGCGCATAGTCAACAATAAGCTACACAGCGGCAAAGGCGCCTACCGCACTGAGGCCATAGAAGAGGAATACATCGATTATATTATTAACGATGTCGCCATCGCCCAGCCGCTAAAAATTGTTATCGATGCCGGCAATGGCGTCACCGGCAATATAGCCCCGCGCCTGTTTGAAGAACTGGGTTGTGAAGTGATCCCACTTTACTGCGAGGTGGACGGTGACTTCCCCAACCACCACCCCGACCCTACAGTGGCGGCCAACCTGCAGGATTTAATCGCCAAAGTTAAAGAAGAGGGCGCCGACCTAGGCATAGCTTTTGATGGCGACGGTGATCGCCTGGGTGTAGTCACCGCCGAGGGCAATATCGTCCCCGCTGATCGTTTACTGATGTTACTGGCGCAGGATGTGGTCTCCCGCAATCCCGGCGCCGATGTTATTTTTGACGTCAAATGCACCCGCAGCCTCAATAGCTTAATCAGCAATTATGGCGGCCGCCCCATTATGTGGAAAACCGGCCACTCCTTTATGAAAGAAAAAATGCTAGAGACCGGCGCGCTATTAGGCGGCGAGTTTAGCGGCCATATTTTCTTTAAAGAGCGCTGGTTTGGCTTTGACGACGGCATGTATGCCGCCGCGCGTTTAATAGAGATTTTAAGCACCACCGACCCCGACCTGGATGCACAGCTCAGCGCATTCCCGTTAATGGTAAGCACAGCCGAATTAAAAGTAGCCAGCGATGAACAACGCAAGTTCAGTATTATTGAACAGCTCACCCAGCAGGGCCAATTTGAAAACGGCAAAATCACTACCTTAGATGGGGTGAGGGTAGACTTTAATGATGGCTGGGGTTTGGTTAGGGCCTCAAACACCACACCGATATTGGTGCTACGTTTTGAAGCCAAAGATCAGCAAACCCTGCAAAACATCCAGCAGATCTTTAAACAACAACTCAGCAATATAGACAACAGCTTACAGTTTGATTTTTAACCCTTGTTTTATTGCGGCGCTTTCTTCGCACTAGCTATCGCAGTGTTTTAGCGCCCGCGCTACAATAGCGCCTTTTTACCGTTAAGGACTACCATGTCGCTCTCCAGAGATGCCGCCACCAATATTGCCAACGTACTCACCGAGGCACTGCCCTACATACAGCAATTTATAGGCAAAACTATCGTGGTTAAATTTGGCGGCAACGCCATGGTAGATGACGACCTCAAACAACAATTTGCCCGTGATATCGTGCTAATGAAACTGGTAGGCATGAACCCAGTAGTGGTACACGGCGGCGGCCCGCAAATAGGCTCACTACTAGAGCGGCTCAATATTGAATCGCATTTTGTTGACGGCATGCGCGTTACCGACAGCCAAACCATGGACGTAGTAGAGATGGTGCTGGGTGGCGCGGTCAACAAAGAAATTGTTAACCTGCTGAACAATATAGGCGGCAAAGCGGTTGGCATTACCGGCAAAGACGGCCATTTAATTCAAGCTAAAAAAATGACTGTTAATCACCAAACCCCTGAAATGACCGCCCCTGAAATTATCGATATAGGCCATGTAGGCGAAGTCGAAAAAATTAACACCGGCATATTAGACACACTGATTAATAGTGATTTTATTCCCGTGATTGCCCCCATAGGCGTGGGCGCCGATGGCGGTTCTTACAATATTAATGCCGACTTAGTGGCTGGCAAAATGGCCGAAGTATTAAAGGCCGAAAAACTCATGCTGCTTACCAATATCGCCGGCTTAATGAACAAGCAAGGTGAGGTGTTAACCGGCCTGTCTACACCACAGGTTGATAGCTTAATTGCCGATGGCACTATATATGGCGGCATGCTACCCAAAATTGGCTGCGCCCTCAGCGCTGTAAAAGCTGGTGTTAACAGCGCCCATATAATCGATGGCCGGGTACCTCACGCGGTGCTGCTAGAAATATTTACCGATGTTGGGGTGGGTACTAAAATCACCAACCAAAACTAAGCACTACCCTAGCCTGCTACCTGTAGAGGTAGGCTAAGGGATAATGTTATTTATTTGTATTTCGCACACTTATTTTTATTGCAGCCCGAGCAACGAGTCGTTACGATGGCTGTTCAACCAATACAGACTCATTGGTCATGACTAAAAAAACATCGCGCCGCCAACAAATTTTAGAATCCCTTGCCCATATGCTGGAAATCAGCCCGGGCGAACGCATCACTACCGCTAGGTTAGCGAAAGAGGTGGGCGTTTCTGAAGCCGCACTTTACCGCCACTTCCCCAGCAAATCGAAAATGTTCGAAGGCTTAATCGAGTTTATAGAAGAAACCATTTTTAGCCGGGTTAGCCTAATTTTAAATGACGAGCCGCAAGCGGTAGCCCGCTGCGAACTCATACTCACCTTGTTATTAGGCTTTAGCGAGCGCAACCCTGGGCTATGCCGCATTTTAACGGGCGATGCCCTGGCTGGCGAAACCGAGCGCTTACGCAACCGCGTGGCGCAGTTTTATGACCGCCTAGAAACCCAGCTCAAACAGATTTTACGCGAAGCCGAAATGCGCGAAGGGGTACGCACCACCCTACCGGTTAATATTGCCGCCAACTTATTGCTGAGCACCGCCGAAGGCCGCATCAGCCAATTTGTACGCAGCGAGTTTCAGCGCAAGCCCACCGAAAACTGGCAATCACAATGGCCGGTACTGGTTAATGGTTTGATGAAGGAAGCCTTAGTTAGCAGCTAGGCCAGCTAAAGCAAGAATTGTACAGACGCCACCACTGTATTAAGCAGCTTTAGCAGCAAGCCCGGGAACTGCCAAGCACTCCCAGGCACCCCCCAACACTGACTAGTAATAACTTTTTCTAACCGCCTTGGGTCGCGCCTGGCTGCGCAGGTGTATGCGATCTTGCAGGGTTTTAAACCTATCTATATCCCTAACAAAACGCGCGCTAATAGCATCTACTTCGTTTTCGCGGGCAGTAATAGAATCTTCTATATCTTGTATTTCATCGAGCAGCACATTGATTTTTTCTACCAAAGCCTGAGGCACTTCGCGGTTGCGGCGCTCTATATCTGCTGCCCGGGCTTGCTCACGCTCTATCTCAGACTTCACCGAAGAGCGGTTAGACTTTAAGATACTAATACGCACTTTCACGCTTTGGATGGCCCGTTCACGGGCGGCCTCTATATCCTCAATACTGCTGTAGCGCAGCATCAGGGATTTATCCCACTCTTCTAAACGGCGCTGCTCTTCTTTGCGCAAACGCTCTTGGGTTTGCGCGTTGTTTTTGTCCAGCAGCTCCTGGCCGGTTAACTGGCGTGGCACTCGCTCTATTAACTGGCCGCTTACCGTAATAATGTCATAGCCCAAGGGGGCGGCTTCAGGTGGCAGGCTATCGACAATCACCTTAACGCCTTTTTCGTTCACATAGCGATAATAGGTTTTAGTACTGTCGTCAGCATAAGCCAACATACAACCAGCACAAACTATGCTGCTCAATAATAGCTTTGGTAATTTCACCACCTGTTTAATCCCATCCTGTCTGATTAATACTTGTTAAACACCATACTGCTGATAATAAGACTCTACTTTAGCCAACTCGTCGGCACTACCCTTATCACGCAAAAAGTTCATGATGTGCTGTAAATTAATAATGCTCACCACCGGTATATTATAGTCAGCCTCCACCTCTTGTATGGCCGACAATTCGCCCTTACCACGCTCTTGGCGATTAAGGCCTATTACCACTGCCGCAGCCTCAGCCCCAGCAGCTTCTATCATTGTCATGACCTCACGTATGGCGGTGCCAGCAGTAATAACATCGTCAATAATCAGCACCTTGCCCTTTAACGGGGCACCCACTAATACGCCACCCTCACCGTGATCCTTGGCTTCTTTGCGATTATACACATAGGGCACATCGCGGCCATGGTGGTCAGCTAATGCGCAGGCGGTAGCCGCAGCCAGCGGTATACCCTTGTAAGCAGGCCCTAGGATAATATCAAACTCCACCCCTGACTCAACAATGGCCTGGGCATAGCAACGGCCCAATAACGCCAACGCAGCACCACTGCAAAATAGCCCGGCATTAAAAAAATAAGGGCTCACCCGCCCCGATTTTAAGGTGAATTCACCAAAGCACAGGGCTTTTTGCCCAATGGCAAGCTCAATAAACTTTTGCTGGTAAGCGTGCATATACATCCTATAACAGTAAAAAAATAACGGGGTAGGCTGGCCATTGAGGCCAACAAGTTCTACACTCATTCTACATTAGCTGCCGGGCGCTGATAACTATAGCAACCTCGCCTTAGCGCAACTAATCTAATTTCCCAGTCGGCAATGGCTTCATCTGCTCAACGTTTAGTAGTATAGGGCCTTATGCGCTGGGTTTTATTGTTTAATTATTAAGCTTAACAATAAAATAATAGATAAATGACATAGCCGCTGTGCGCATCATACCCCTATAAACTGCACACGTGCATAGATTTGAGACGACTATGAGAATTATTAGTTTTTGCGCTGACGGCATACGCGAGGCCGCCAAGGCGGGCTTTTACGACTGGGTATTAGACCAAGACGCCGATTTTATTTGTGTGCAAAACTTGCAAGCGCAAGAATACGACCTACACGATGATATCTTTTTCCCCCAGGGCTATAACCCATATTTTTTTGATGCGGTAGAGCCTAACTCCAACGGCGTAGCCATCTATTGCCGCGATATGCCCAAGGCCATTATGACCGGCCTAGGCTTTATGGACTTCGATATGGAGGGTCGCTATATACAAGCCGACTTCCAAAATATCAGCATAGGCTGCCTATTGGCCCCCAGCGCCTATCAGCAAGATGCCAAAGCCCAGCACCACAAAAAGCATTTCTTTGAGCTGTTTCAAGCCCATCTAAGCAAGATACGCAACAAGCGCCGCGAGTTTGTGATTTGCGGTAATTGGAATATGGCCCACCGCGACAAAGACGTAGAAAACGCCGCCCAAAGCCTTAACCAGTCAGGCTTTTTGCCGGAAGAGCAGCAGTGGATGGACCAGCTATTTAGCAATATGGGCTATGTAGACGCTTTTCGCGAGGTCAATGACGATAACGACGAGTTCACCTGGTGGCCAGACGGCGACCGCAACAGCGGTGATGGCTGGCGTGTCGATTACCAAGTGGTTTCCAGCGGCCTACAGCCCGTCATTGAATACGGCGCCATTTACAAAAACCAAGTATTTTCCAGCCATGCGCCGGTAATTATGGATTTTGATTTTGAAATGTAAGCCAGCGTAGCTGGCTTACATAGCGGCAAGCTTCAAGCCGCAAGATAAAAAGCCCTCATCGAGGGCTTTTTTATTAAGACTACTTGTCGCTTACAGCTTACAACTTGCCACTGTAGAGCCGCAAGGCTCTACTTTAGAGCTTCTTTTTGCATGGCAATAAGCTCGCCTATACCTTTGCCCGCCAAATCCAGCATTTGATTAAGCTCTTCGCGGCTATAGGGTTCGCCCTCGGCAGTGCCCTGCACTTCTATAAAGCCGCCGTTTTCACCCATGATGACGTTCATATCGGTTTCGGCATTAGAGTCTTCGGGGTAATCCAAGTCCAACACCGCCTTGCCCTCATAAACCCCTACCGAAATAGCAGCGATCATTTGCTTAAGCGGATTGCCCTCTATCATGCCGCGCTCTTGCATTACCGCAATAGCATCAGCCATGGCTACGCAAGCGCCAGTGATGGACGCGGTACGGGTGCCGCCATCGGCCTGGATCACATCACAATCTATGGTGATGCTATTTTCACCCAGCGCCTCTAAATCTACCGCAGCACGTAATGAGCGGCCAATTAAACGCTGTATTTCTACGGTGCGGCCACCCTGCTTGCCGCGGGCGGCTTCACGGCCCATACGGCTGCCGGTAGAGCGGGGCAACATGCCGTATTCTGCCGTTACCCAGCCGCGGCCTTCACCGCGCATAAAGGGCGGCACACGGTTTTCTATAGAGGCGGTACAAATAACTTTGGTATTACCAAAGCACACCAATACCGAGCCTTCGGCATGGCAGGTAAAATTGCGGGTAATAGAAACTTCGCGTAATTGATCGACAGCGCGGCCACTGGGTCTAGTCATGATTACATCCAAACTTAAGGTAAATAACAGAAAAACCGCATTATACACACTAAGCCCAGCCTCAGCTCGATCACAGCTTTCCAGTAAGGGAGCGACAAGCTAGAATGCCTGTCCTTTGTAATTATCTTTCAAGGCCGACTCCATGATACGCAGCATGACCGCTTTCGCCCGCCACAGCAGCCAGCAAGACTGGGGCTCGCTAGTGTGGGAGCTCCGCTCCGTCAACCACCGCTACCTAGAGCCCAGCTTAAAACTGCCCGAAGCCATGCGCGCGTTAGAGCCCGCCATGCGCGACAAGCTGCGCAAACAGCTCAGCCGCGGCAAAGTGGAGTGTGGCCTGCGCTTACATATACAAAGCCAACACGCCAGCGAACAACTCAACATCAACCAAAGCCTATTGGCACAAGTGATCAGCGCCAGCGAGGCCATACAACAGCAGCTACAACAGCCGGCACCACTGGATGCCTTGCAACTAATGCAATGGCCCGGGGTACTGGAAGAGTCCACCCTAGACAATGACGCCCTGCAGCAACAAGCCCTAGAGGCTTTTCAAATTGCCCTAACCCAGCTCAACGAAAGCCGCGAACGCGAAGGGGCCGAGCTCAAGCAAATCATCGTGCAAAGGCTGGACGCCATAGACGCTATTACCGCCAGCGTGCGCGAGCAAATGCCCCAGATTTTGGCGGCACAAAAAACCAAAATCCAAGAGCGCATGGCCGAGCTGGCCGCCGAACTCAACCCCGAACGGGTAGAGCAAGAGATCGTACTACTGGCACAAAAAGCCGATGTCGATGAAGAGCTGGATCGCCTAGTCACCCACGTTAACGAAGTGCGCCGGGTACTCAAAAAAGGTGGCGCCTGCGGCCGCCGCCTAGACTTTTTAATGCAAGAGCTCAACCGCGAAGCCAACACCTTGTCATCGAAAGCCATAGTCAGCGATAGCACCCAGGCTGCGGTGGAACTAAAAGTATTAATTGAACAAATGCGTGAGCAGATACAGAATATTGAATAGGCTATCAAGCAGAAGCTTACCCGTACCAAAATATCCTAAAAGCCTTGTATTCACTGGTGAAAGACCTTGCAAATACAGGGCTTTTCACCACACAAACAGGTTTGCCGTTACCTTTAAGATATAGCCGTTAAATGCCCCCCCTCTAACCTTCCTTACCTCGCCAGAGCCTATGGCTCTCTTCTTCCCCTAAATTCTTTTGGACTGCCATTTATTATAGTTGTTAATCACACCATGGCCTCTTGGTACACCTTCTCCACTTCAGCGAACCTTATGGCACTCTCTAGTCGAGTCAAGGTGGTAAGTTTCATAGCGTTTTTCATTGGGCGATGTGGCACGTTACTTACTGGGGCTAGTAGGGATAGAGGCCTGCCCAGTTCAAATAAATAACACAAGTCAGCCGAGCCAGATAGCTTACCGGCTTGCTCTTCGGTAATCGCATAGCGTGGTAACACCGTTACGGATTTAACCGGCCAAAGTTTGTCAATTTGCTTGGTTGAACTTTGAGTATCGGAGGTAGACGCTAATGCCAAATAGCGGATTTCCTCGGCTACATGCTGCTTAAATTTTTGCAAAAAAGTACTTTGTGGCAAGTGATACCACTTTGCCGTACCTCGCTCAAAACGTGCAAAGTATTCATTTTCTCGGCCCCGTTGTCCGCCTAATGCCGTTGTCATCGTTAAATCTGGATACAGCACTTGGCGCATGCCGTAATACGGTATACGCGCCGCCTCTTGTACGTAGAGCCTTTCGGCCATGCCGTCCAAAGGATACACAGCCTCACCACCTTGCCCTGCTTGTGCGTTTGGGGCTGCCCCAATTTGGGTTTGTAAAAATTCTAACAACCACTGGTGACCGGAATAACCGTACTCAGCCTGACTAGGCAACAGGGCAAATGCGCCAATACCGACTTCTTCTATCGCGGCTGCGTATGGGTTTTGTTTTGTGGCTTGATCAAAAAAGCCTGGGTATAAAGCAAAAGCACCAAAGACAGGGCGGCTTTTTTTGGCGGGTTGGCCAGCCATTGAACTTGATGGCGACTCAGTCAAACTAGGCTCTGATAAACGTATCAGTGCGTCCCGATAGCGGTGCATTTGGTTAATGGCATCGTCTGGTACGTAATCAGTACTTTCAATATCTTCGCCGCTATCATCAAAGCGGCTTTTATCGGTTTTAATGCGGTACTTGGCATCAAACAGCCAAATAAACTGTTTCTCTTCTGAGGAACCAAAGTGTGAGCTTGCACTTTTAGGAAGCGTCACTTCCAAAACTATATCCGGCTCTTGGCTCACCAAGTACGAGCGTATTGATTGACCTTTTCTCGTAAACTTAGGCTCGTGTGCCAGCCTAGCCGTCACACCATCGCTACGTTTAAAGCGAAAGGCACCGGCAAAACCATCTTTTAGTTGGTACTCAAAAAAGTCATTTTGTACGAGCTTAGTTGCACTATTTTCTACCAAGTCAAAGCCAAGGTCCTGCTCTAAAATCTGCTTTAGGCAAAAAAAGCACCACACTTCATAAATCTCGGCCACCGACTTCATCGAAATGCTCGACTGGTTGCCAAACACATCTAAATAAAATTTTAACTCCTGCCAAACACGATACACCGCGCTGTAACCCGTTTTTTGCTGCAGCACTAACGACTCGCGGCTTAGCCCTGTGTAGGCACCAATCTCTTTTAAAAAACTTTGGTTTAATACTTTTTGCATCGGTTGCTGCCAGCTATGTAGTTCATTTAAAAATGAATCCGACAACCGTTGGCGTTCTGGCACTTGGTTACTTTGCCTGAGCCTTTGTTCAAACGCCGCTAATTTCCGCTTGCTTCTACTCACCGCCATTTTAATAAAGCGGTTTTCTGGGGTATCGACACTCAGTTGCTTTTTTTCGACAGCGTAACGTTTATCATACTGGCCATTAGCAAAATTTTGCTTTACCTGCTCGGCTAACTTATGTGGCAAGCGGCCTTTTAGCTTAGCGGCTTTAATATTGGCCACCGTTGGTTGTAAGCGGCTATGGGGCGCAGCACAAATTACTTTTAAACCTTGCTCAAAGCCCTCTCTTAATGCAGAAAAATTGGCCAACCACATCAGTGGAAAATGTCCGCGTTGCTGACTGGTCGCCGCATCTTGCTCGGTTTTTTCGACCAAACTAAAGCGCCAAAGTGGATAAACCTTGTCAATCGCTTGGTACATCGCGGGCAAGTCTTGGTGGAGTGCCATTTTGGTTGGTAGCACTTCAAAGGCAATATGTTGAGTCTGTGTTTTGCCATTAAGCTCAAAAGTGAGTGGCAAACGCAACCACCCAACATCATTCCCAGTATTGATGGTGCCGGATAAACGTGCGGGCACTACGCCCCTCGCGGTTTTTACTTCAGGAGCAAAACGGAACGTCTCATTTACACTTTGACTGCGATGGGTTAACCGCGCGTTAGTTACTTCACTAAAAAATACCCACTCAAACTGGTACTGAGTATTCTCAAAAAACAGCGGGGCATTCAATGTAAGCTCAGCGTGTTTCGCTAAGGCATTTGCAACAAGACCGTTTTCGGCTAAACCACTTTCTTCTAAACCCGTTGTAACTAACCCTTGTGGCTCAATGATGTTGCTAAGTTCAGCCGCAGGGGCAAACCGCATTTCATAACTGGGCTGCGCATGTTTAGCATCAACGTTCACATTGGCCGTTAAACTCGCCCTGTTCGCCATTGTGTTCTGGTAAACCTTCGTTCGCTGGCTAATATCATTAGCCCAGACCGAAAGCTCAAAGTCGGGCGTTTGTAATCGTATTAACTCCGGCATTCCCTACCACTCCTTCCGCCATCGCTGCTCTGGCCAAGCTTATGTTTTCAGAAAGTATCAAACAAAACCTACCGACTAAGGCCAGAAACTGGTGAAGGTGGCACTTGCCAACCGATCACTCATCCACTTTAACTTGGCTTTTGAACGGCACGGAATGAGGAGCACCTTTTCTTCATCATTTGCGCCGTCGGCCACGATTTTCTCGCGATATAAGTCAGGGCGTTGGTTTGCTTCATCCGTTGCAGGCGCTAGCCAAATAGGATCTAATTGGTTTGCCAATACGGAACTCAATTCTGGCAACAATGCCTTACCATCTGATGTCGTGAGTTTGTCGGCATCGCCTTCTATACGTGGCAGAACCTTACACATCATAAAGTCGTCCCACACGGCTTTTAGGGTCAAGTCATCTTGTGGTTGGCTGCTAGCAACAGCAAGCAGTAATTCATTTAGCGCGCGAAACGCCAATTCAAACGGAGTGCTTTTTAGTACTGTGTTTATGGCCGATAAAAATGCAACGGTCTTAGTGCCATCAACATCAAAAGTATTGGCTAAGTCCGCTTTGCTGGCGTTTGACCAAATGGGGTAGCTTAGGCGTTTATTGCAACTGGTTGGCGTGAAAAAGTCGTCGTAGTGGTTAGGGAAAAACACACCAAAATCAAAACTTAGCGCACGGTCAATCACCTTACGTGAGAAGCCATGGGTGGTTTCATCCATATTCACCGTACCCGCCACCATCAGGTTAAACGGAATACCTAAACCGTACTGGCAAATAAGACCCCAAAGCTCATTGTATTCTTCACTATTAAAGCCCAGCGCTTCGCGCAGCTTGCCAATGTCTGCCACTTCTTTAATGGTTGCAGGATTTAATAATGCATCACTGTTGTAAGTAAAACTGTCACCCGTCCAGCGCCACTCGCGGGTTTCAAGCACCGATAAATAATCGGCAAAATACTGCTCGACAGGTGCTAGATTCATTTCATCTAAGCACAGCCAATACGGTGATACCTGTTCAAGCGCATCACGTTCGCCAGTTATTACTAAACGCTCGCCTAGGTCTTCGATATTTTGAACTTCAACGTTTAAGCCACTATCAGCGCTCTTGGTATCTGCTATTGCGCGCCATGCTTTGGCGATAAATTGCAAAACATCGGTGGTGATATATTCAGCAGTGCCATTTAAGCGCGAAATATACCCAAGCAAATCACTCGGCTCATGCCAATCGGGGCGCACCGAGGTTAAACAATAGGTTTCTGCAAACTGCCCCGAGGTTTTTGCTTGCTCGCGAACAAAACGGGTTTTACCGGTGCCTGAGACACCAGCGAGTAGAAGGAAGGATTTGGATAAGCTTGTATACGAAATATAAGATTTTTCAGCTAAGAACTCAGCTAGTTTTTTGCAAGCAGCACTATACATTGAATTACCACTCTTATCCGCTTGCAACCATTCACCTACTTTCCCAAGCTCCTTTAATGCATTCAACACTTGTTCAGAGTTTAATTGGTAAAAACTGCTCACATTCGCGTTGATGTCATTTATATACTTGTCACAATAAGTGACACCTGCACCTGAATAAGATGATGCCGTTCTTGCAGACAAACCTTTATTTATCATCCATGATCTAAATTGTTCTTTTATATTAACAGCCGATAATTTTTCTTTATTCGAAGACTCCCTTCCTACAAAATCACTCCACTTATCAAGAGCCAACCGTAAATGCTTCTCTTCAAAAAAAGTATTTACTTCCGGCGACTGGTATGGGATTGAAGTTAGAAAACCAATTAATTTTGCAATTAATTTTGTCAGTGCCTTTGTTTGACTCCTTCCGGCGGAAGAGATTATTTTTATTCCATCATCAGTGGCTGACTTATATATTTCGCGATATGATTTTTCCTCATATTGATATATATACTCTTTTCTTGTTGGCACCTTCGCCCATACAGAATGAACTGCCTCATAGTTATCTAGCAAAAAACAAAGAAAAGACTTTATACTCTCAGGCGAGATGCTAAAAGCCTCACCCTTAGAGTTTGTATATGTTAATAATAAGGTTTTTTCTGCTTTTACTTTCTGATCATCACTAATCAAGTCACAGTATTTTTGAAAGTTCATAAGATATCCCTTCTAATTTTCTTAGCTATTTCCTGAATAATTGGAACAACAACTGAATTACCAAATTGCCTGTACGCTGGTGTTCGAGCAGCGGGTGTAATGAAGTCCTCAGGGAAACCTTGCAGTCTGGCACACTCTTTTGGTGTTAGAAGCCTAGGGTTTTTGTCTTCCTGAGGAATGAGGCATTCTTTTCCATCCTTACCATAACGAGCAACAATTGTATTTGAGGGTTTATCTAAATTTGCTGTATGAGCAGTAAAACCAGTTCCTCTTTCTAAATTTCTTTTTGTTCTATTTATGTGACCAAGCCATAATTTATCTGAAATGGTATATTTCTCATCAACAGAGTCCTCAAGTATTGATCCAAGAGGTTTTGGATCACCATTAAACCTTGGAAAACAAAAGTTTTTAGTTATATCAGCTCGAATAGCGACCATATAACAACGAACTCTTCGCTGAGGTACTACTGAGCTAGAATCAATTACTTTGTAATAAAAACTATAACCACTTTTTTCTATTGTCTCTTTTATAGTCTGAAAAGTACGTCCTTTATCATGTCTTTCTAGATTCCTAACATTCTCAAGAAAAACAACTTTAGGCCTTCGCTCGTCAACTATACGCATTACATCAAAGAAAAGTGTGCCTTGAGTATCACAAAGAAATCCATGCTTCTTACCAACTGCATTTCTTGCTGACACCCCAGCATTTGAAAAAGGTTGGCAAGGGAAGCCAGCCAACAATACATCATGTTCAGGTATCTCATTTTCAGCTATTTTAGTTATGTCACCGAAGGGAAATTCTCCGTGATTAAGCTTATATGTTTTTTGAGCTGCCCTATCATATTCGGAAGAAAACACACAAACTCCTCCATTTTGCTGAAAACCGAGCCTAACCCCACCAATCCCAGCAAATAAATCAATGAAACGAAATTGACTGTCGAAATTGGGCTTTAACTTTAGTCCCCTAAACACATTGCTAAAGAACGCTTTTCTCGTTGTATATAACCCATTCTTTTGTAACAGTTTTACTATGCTTTTTTTTATTTTTTCTGGCGTGACTAGGTCTGGATTACAGTAAAATTGACTATCGGTTGCTATGGCATGTATCCACTGATCAATCACCGCTGCAACGTCACTGTCTTGTGGCACATGCTTGAGTGCTAAGGGCTTAATAAGTTCTTCTGCTTGTTGAAGGACGTTGGTTTTATTGTTCATTATTGACTACTACTAAAAATTCTTGGTGGATGGCTTTAGGGCTAAGCATAGTTTTCGTGCTTTGCATTTCAACTAAGCTGTACTTGCCCAATGTTTTCAGTGTTCTCGACACATTACTTACCGCACGGCCTGTAAGCGCAGCCAATTCAGTAACCGATTGCGGCTGTTGCTCGGCTATCACTTTTAACAGCTGCTGATTTTCTTTCGATAGCACATTGGCCACCGATTTAAGCGAGTCGAACCAGATATCAACAGGATAATCTGGGTCGGGCGTTTGGCCTTTAATACCTATAACGCAGCGCGATTGTTTTACGTTTTCCATTGTTTACTCGAAAGTTTGCCAGCGAGTGCATAAAGGCAACGCTTGGCCAATCAAAAGACTGTACGCTTATACATAAGCCGCATATCTTATCAACTGCTGATAATAGCGCAATGCTATTTTTCCTGTTTAGCGCAAAATAAGCCCCACCGATCTGCCAAGCTCCCTAGACGTTTGCCAGCCTTGCTTGGGCGCAGTAGACAGCTTAATACCAAAGGTTTGCAGCTTTCTAAGGCTATCGCTAACCACCTACCCTAGCGTCTAAAGAACACCCCAAGGAATAATCGTATTACGGGCATGATTGAGGGATAGCTAAGTGCCGTGAATTAAGCCCTACCCCAAATGCCCAAGGGGGTGTGCTAGCTTGAAGTTTCTGACTTAAAACCCAGTTTTGCTGAGTTTCATGGATTGGAGCTTGATATGTTGATGGCATCGACACAAAAACATGTCATGTCGAAATAATAGAAAAAAATCGACACATACAATTGATATGTCGATCGTATCGCCATAAACTGACTCAATAGTTCATTTATGTCGATTTTGACGGGAAATTTAAACATGACCTGGCAAGCAGATCAGCCTTACAACCAATTACCCACATTGCCGCCAAACCTAGATGCCATAGAAACTAGGCCTGTGCTAAAAGCCTGTATTTCTGCGCGTGCCGCTGTAGCAGAGTTAAAAAAGGCTGGGGAACTCATTCCTAACCAAAGCATGCTAATTAACCTGCTGCCTTTGCTTGAAGCCAAAGATAGTTCAGAAATTGAAAATATTGTCACCACTACCGATAAGCTTTTTCAGTATGCACAAGAAGGTAGAGGTGCCGATCATGCTACAAAGGAAGCATTACGTTACAGAACGGCGCTATACCAAGGCTATATACAACTTGAAAAAAAGCCGCTATGCACAGCAACTGCCATTGAGGTATGCAGTACGTTAAAGCACGCTGAAATGGGTATTCGCAAAGTACCGGGTACTTTGATAGGGAGCCAAACGACAGGTGAAATTATCTATACTCCGCCTGCTGGAGAAAACGTTATCCGCGACTTGTTAAGTAACTGGGAGCGGTTTCTTCATGATGACGCTGACCTAGATCCATTGATAAAAATGGCGGTTAGTCATTATCAATTTGAAGCCATACACCCTTTTTATGACGGAAATGGCCGAACAGGTCGTATTTTAAACGTTTTGTACCTTATTGAATGCGGTCTTTTAACACTACCTATTTTGTATTTGAGTCGCTTCATCGTTCATAACAAGCAAGACTATTATCGTCTCTTAAACCAAGTCACCAAAGATCAGAATTGGGAAGCCTGGTTGTTATTTATGCTAAAAGGTGTCGAGCAAACTGCAATATGGACCTGTGAAAAAATTACAGCGATCAGAGCACTTATGGAAAGTACAAGTGATTACATAAGGGCACAGCTACCCAAAATATATAGCTACGAGCTTGTTCAGCTTATTTTTGAACAACCCTATTGCCGTATTAGTAACCTAGTTGAACGCGATATTGCAAAACGCCAAACTGCTTCAATCTATTTAAAGCAGTTGACTGATATTGGTGTGCTGCAAGAAATCAATTCAGGAAAGGAAAAATTATTTGTACATCCACGGTTGATGACACTAATGACTAAAGACAGTAATAGTATTAAGGCTTTTTCAGGTGAGTGATCCCCCCCCTCGTGACCTGCGGGCCGGAACAAATGACGAGAGGAACAGAGGATAAAAATGTAAAAGCATGACCTGAGCCTGACTGTTAGATATTCATCACTATCAGTCGTGGACAGCATAATGTCCATATTGAGCCTTTTTCTATAGAATTGGATACTATGATGCCTACTCCTACACCACCCCTAAAAAATTTAATAGCCAGGACTACTACCATGACTACCGGCAAGCTTTACACCATCTCCGCCCCTTCGGGTGCCGGCAAAACCAGTCTAGTGAAAGCCTTGATAGAGGCCGACAACAATATTTGTGTGTCGGTTTCACACACCACCCGTCGCATACGCCCCGGTGAGCAAGACGGTGTTAACTACCATTTTTGCGATCACGCCGCCTTTGAGGCCATGCTTGCGCAACACGCTTTTTTAGAACATGCCGAGGTGTTCGGCAACCACTACGGCACCTCTAAGCACTGGGTGCAAGAAACCTTGGCCCAAGGTAAAGACGTTATCTTAGAGATAGACTGGCAGGGCGCTCAGCAAATCAGCCAGCTTATGCCCGAGACCGTATCGGTTTTTATACTGCCCCCCTCCCAGCAAGCCCTGCGTGAGCGCCTAACCCAGCGCGGCCAAGATGATAGCAGCGTCATAGAGCGGCGCATGAGTGAGGCGGTAAGCGAAATGTCACACTATGCCGAGGCCGATTTTTTAGTGATTAATGACAATTTCCAAACCGCCCTAGACGACCTCAAGGCCATCTTCCGCTGCCACCGACTGAGCCGGGAGCAACAGCAGCGCCTGCACCCGCAGTTGCTACAACAGCTGTTAGGCTAAATCTAGTAGCCACAACTAGCAGCCAAAGCTATTATCAACTGAACATATTTGATACACTGCGCGGCTAGCTGGGCTAGGCGCAGATTCAAGCACTGAATCACCCGCCTGGCCTGCGCCACAATCACGTTAAACTGCCCTGCATAGGGGCTGAAAAGTAGGATACCTCGATGGCTCGTATTACCGTTGAAGATTGTTTAGACAAAGTCGACAATCGCTTTGAACTTGTTATGGTTGCCAGCAAGCGCGCCCGCGCCATTGCCACCGGTGGCAAAGAGCCGCTAGTTAGCGTGGACTCTGATAAGCCAACCGTATTAGCACTACGTGAAATCGCCGATGAAAAAATCACTCCTGCCGAGATCATGAACCCCGCTAAGCATGAGGCAGAAGCCGAGTTTGAAATCATTGCCGAGCCCGAGGAAGAGCAGCCACAGGCTTAGTATTACCCGGAGAGCGCAATGCAACAATACAGCTTCTTTCCTGTAGGCCACGAACATCAAGATGTGGCCTCTATTGAAGAGCTAAGCAGCACTCTCCAAACTTACCTCACCTCAGCACAAGTCAATCAAGTCAAACGCGCGTACTTTTACGCCGAACAGGCTCACGAGGGGCAGCGCCGCCGCAGTGGCGAACCCTACGTAACCCACCCCCTGGCCGTAGCCGGCATACTCGCCGACATGCACATGGATCATCAAAGCCTAATGGCTGCCATGCTGCACGATGTTATCGAAGACACCGCCATTTCTAAAAAAGCCTTAGAAGAGCAATTTGGCGCCACCGTTGCCAACTTGGTAGACGGCGTAAGCAAGCTTACCCAAATGGAGTTTCAATCCAAGGCCGAAGCGCAGGCGGAAAATTTTCAAAAAATGGCCCTGGCCATGGCCAAAGATATACGGGTTATTTTGGTCAAGCTGGCCGACCGCTTACACAATATGCGCACCTTAGGGGTATTAAAACCCGAAAAACGCCGCCGCATCGCCCGCGAAACTCTGGATATGTACGCCCCTATCGCTCAACGCCTGGGCATGCACAACATACGGGTAGAGTTTGAAGACCTGGGCTTTGCCACCCTGCACCCCATGCGCTCCACCCGCATACACGCCGCCGTGTTACAGGCCCGCGGCCACCGCAAAGAACTGATAGAGCAAATCAAAGAATCTATAGACCACTGCCTGGTTAGAGAAGGCCATAGCGCAGTCGTCAGCGGCAGGGAAAAACATCTTTATAGCATTTATAAAAAGATGGATAGCAAGAAAAAGTCCTTCTCCGAAATCATGGACATCTACGCCTTCCGCATTTTGGTAGACGACGTAGACACCTGCTACCGCGTGCTGGGCTGCATACACAGCTTATACAAGCCAGTACCCGGTCAGTTTAAAGATTACATCGCCATACCCAAGGCCAATGGCTATCAATCTTTACACACCGTGCTATTTGGCCTGCACGGCGTGCCTATAGAAATTCAAATTCGCACCCACGAAATGGAAGAGATGGCCAACTACGGCATCGCCGCCCACTGGCTGTATAAAACCAATGATGGCGAGCCACTAAACGGCAGCCACACGCGAGCGCGGCAATGGCTGCAAGGTTTGTTAGAGCTGCAACAAAGAGCTGGCGACTCCATGGAGTTTATCGAGAGCGTTAAGCTAGATTTATTCCCCGACGAAGTTTATGTGTTCACCCCCAAAGGTAAAATTATGGAATTGCCGCAGGGTGCCACCGCGGTAGATTTTGCCTACGCGGTACACACCGACGTGGGCAATAAGTGCATAGCTTGCCGCATTAACCGCCGTTTAGCGCCGCTGTCAGAGCCACTGCAAAGTGGCCAAACCGTAGAAATCATGACCGCCCATAGCCCGCAGGCTAACCCGGCGTGGTTAAATTTTGTGGTGACCAGTAAGGCGCGCTCCAATATACGCCACCTGCTAAAAAATCAGCGCGCAGTAGAGTCCATCAACCTAGGCCGCCGCCTGTTAGATGAAGCCTTGGCTGGGATGAACTCCAGCATTAACTCGCTAAGCGAATTACAAACCCTGCACCTATTAGAAAACACCGGCCACGACAGCATAGATGGTGTGCTGGCTGATATAGGCCTAGGTAAGCGCTCATCATTTTTAACCGCACACCAGTTAGTGCGTGACAGTGACGAAAGCAAAACCAAGCCCACTGCACAGCAATCCTTAACCATTAATGGCACCGAAGGCTTTAGATTAAACTTTGCCCGCTGCTGCTACCCCATACCCGGCGACGCCATCATAGGCTTTATCAGCGCCGAGCGCGGCATAGTGGTACACACCGATAATTGCCATAACAGCAATGAGTTCCGCAACAACCCCGAACGCTCAGTACCGTTACAATGGGCCGAAGAAGTAGAAGGGGAATTCTCCGCCGAATTAAAAATCGAGCTGGTAAAAAGCCGCGGCATCATTGCCGTGTTAGCTAACCGCATCAACAGCATCGATGCCAACATAGAAAAAATCAGCATAGAAGACGAAGACCCGCGCATGAGCATAGTCAACGTCGTTGTAGGCGTACACTCACGCATACACCTGGCAAGAATCATGAAACGCATACGCCAAATTGCCGATGTGATAAAAGTGTCGCGGTTAACGCATTGACAGTCTCTAGTCTCTAGTCTCTAGTCTCTAGTCTCTAGTCTCTAAAAGATTTTACTAGCGACTGTTAACTAGCGGCTTCTTCTTTCGACCAAACCCCAAACTCATTACCACTAGGCTCTATAAACTGAAACCGCCTGCCGCCGGGGAAGGGAAATATTTCTTTGCTGATTTTACCGCCTGCGGCTTTAACTTTTTGGTAGCTTTTTTCTAAATCGTAGCTGTACAGTACTATCAGTGCACCGCCATTTTCAGCGCTGGATTTTTTATCTGCTTGGTAAAATCCGCCATTTAAACCGGCATTTGTGAAAGCGGTATAAGATTCGCCAAAATCAGTAAACACCCAATTAAAGGCTTTGGTAAAAAATTGCTTGGTTGCCTTTATATCGTGGGCGGCATATTCCACGTAGTTAATTTTTTCATGCTCCATGCTTTTCTTAACCTTAATCTTTAAAACAGCCATTCAAAAATTTTAATTTCGGGTTTTTCCTCTTTACGATTTTTAAGCTCATGAGCGCTGTCGCGCTCCTCTTTACTGTACTGGGGAAACCACTCTATACGTGGCTGCAATTGCTGCTCTATTAATTTAAAGCGGTCGCGGTTCCACAACTCTTGCTCTAACTCGGCCTTGCGCCACTCGGGCAGCACGCCTTTTACTACCATCTCTTCCATTTCTATACGGTAATCTTGCTCGGGCAGTAACTCTATGTCTGGTCTATCTAATGCCTGTGCCAAAACAGTGCCACAACATAAACTACTGATCAGGCTAGCGATAATTATTTTCATGGCGCCACCAGCTCTTGCCAACGCAAGGTTTGAAACCAGTAGTAACGGCTACTATCTATCCAGGCATCAGCCTTGCGGGATAATATCCAAGCGTTTAAAAAATTAATAAAGTCGTGATCCCCTTTGCGCACCGCAAAAGCCTCATAGCTATTCAGTAAGGGCGTTGCTAAAGGTTGGTCAATAACATCGGGGTTACGCAGGCTTAAAAAACGCAGCTCCGTACTGGGGCCTATCAGTATATCTACCTCGCCTTGGGCCAGGGCTAAGCCCGCTTCTTTAATGGAATAAAATAGTTTTAATTTGGCATTTTTGAACAAGCGCTTGCTTAACACTTCACCACTGCTGCCAGCCACTGCCGCCATGGTTAACTTAGCGCGCTGCAAATCCGCCATGGTGCTAATGTTTTGCGTTTTAGCTATATGGCTGGCCAAGCCTATGCCCGACTCCGCATAGCTGTGGCTAAAATTAACCTGCATGGCCAAGCTGGGGCTAATGCTCAGGCCAGAAACAATAATATCGATACGGCCCTGCTTTAGTGCAGGCACTAGTTGCTCCCACGGCAATTCCACCAGCTTTAATTTCAAGCCCATGTCTTGGGCCAGGCGGCTAGCAATATCAGGCTCAGAACCAATTAAGCTGCCGTCCTTGCCCTTCATTACCCAAGGGGTGGCCAAACTCAGCCCTACCCGCAATTCACCCTGCGCTATAATCTGCTGCCAGCTGGCTGGCGCTGCCATGCTATAGCTGCTTAGCAACAAGCTGATGACGATAGCCATAAAACCTTGCAGTAATACCTTCATAGTTATGCCTTTATTCATAGCTTAACGAGCTGGTCGCTTGAGTATCGTTATTCAGTATAGTTGAGTTGCGATAGTATCGGCGCATAACCCTGTTGATAGTTGCTATAGATCAAATGATAGCCCGATTGCTTCATGCGCTGGTTGCTACAGCGTTTAGCACCGCCAGTAGCTGTTTGCGCTGCGGCCAATGGCTCACGCTGTAACTGTTTAGCCAACCAGGCTTTTACCTCCGTTAAACGCACCGGCATATCATCCACCCCCACATAGCAAGGCTGTAATTGCGCTAGCGGCAACTGCAATAAGTGAGATAAAAAGCCCGCGCAGTCATCGCGGTGTATGCGGTTGCTATACCGTGGAGGCGACGCTTTACCCGCCAGCACATCGCGTACTAAGCGCAGCCGGCCCGGCCCGTAAATACCCGCAAAGCGCACAATACTGCTAGCAATACCTTGTTGCTGGCCAAACGCCAAGCAAACCTGCTCCGCTTCTAATAAACGCCTGCCCGAATAGCGGCTGGGCTGGGTAGGGCTATGCTCATCTACCCAGCTATCATCACTTTGGCCATACACGCTAGTACTGGATACAAAAATGAGTCGCTGCAAACTTTTTGCGTTTAAAGCGCTTAGCAAGTTGGATGTGCCCTGCACATAGACCTGTTGATAACGCTCATCAGAGGACTCACCCGGGGTAAGGCTAATCACCACCGCATCAAAGGCTATATCCGCGAGTGCACTGAGGCTATCGGGCTGGGTCACATCTGCCTGCAAACCTATAATGCCCGCCGGTAAGGCCCCAATATCGCGGCGCAGCCCGTACACACTAACGGTTTCGGGCAGCGACTCAGCCAGCTTAATCCCTATATCACCACAGCCCACAATTAATAAATTTTGCATAAGGTACTCTCGTTGCTAACGCTTGTTTTAGGCGCTTGTTCTATTAGGGACTTGTTATCTGCCCTAAGCTTTTATTTAATGGCACAATCTATTTTCAATTTTTAATAGTATTTATCAATCATAAGGCTGTGGCCATGACTCTAACCGAACTACGTTACATTGTTGCCCTGCATCAAACCAAACATTTTGGCAAAGCCGCCGAAAAATGTTTTGTTAGCCAACCCACCTTAAGTGTGGCTATTAAAAAATTAGAAGAGGCCTTGGACGTCACCCTGTTTGAGCGCAGCCGCCAGCAGGTACGCGCCACCGCCATAGGTGAAAAAATTATTCAACAAGCCCAAGTGGTGCTAGAGCAGGCCGGGGTAATCGCCGATATAGCCAGCATAGGTAAAGACCCATTAGGCAGCACCTTTTCGGTGGGCGCTATTTTTACCATAGGCCCCTACCTGTTTCCCCAACTAGTGCCGCAGCTGCGCAAAATCGCCAGCCATATGCCGCTGTTTATAGAAGAGAACTACACCGCCGTATTGCGGGAAAAACTGCGCAATGGTGAACTAGACGCCATTATTATCGCCCTGCCTTTTGATGAGCCGGATGTGGTCACCAAAACCCTATACGACGAGCAATTTGTGGTAGCCCTGCCCCAGCAGCACCCGCTTAACCAATACCCCAGCCTTAGCAGCCAACAGCTCAATGACCAGCAAGTGCTATTACTGGGCAGCGGCCACTGTTTTCGCGATCAAGTGTTAGCGGCCTGCCCCAACCTCAACCAACAACAAAGTGGCGCGATAGAAGGCAGCTCGCTGGAAACCCTTAAATACATGGTAGCCTCAGGCTTGGGCATTAGCATACTGCCCGCCTCGGCGGCACAATTAGCCGAAGGCCTGCACGATAGCCCCTACACCATTAGGCCCTTCCAACAAAACAGCCCCACCCGCAAAGTGGCGGTAGCTTGGCGCGCCAGCTTCCCTAGGCCGCAGGCCATAGAGGCCTTGTGCGATGCGGTAAAACGCTGCAATTTAGCCCTAGACTACAACCACTAAACACCGCCATGCCTACCCTCACCCAGCCCACCCTGGATCAACTAGCCGTGAACACCTTAAGAGGTGTGGGCCCGGCCATGGCCGACAAACTGGCCAAATTAGCGATACATACCGTGCAAGACGTCTTGTTCCACCTGCCGCTGCGCTACCAAGACAGAACCAAAGTCACCCCCATAGGTGCGCTACAGGCAGGCAGCGATGCCTTAATAGAGGTGGAGGTAAAGCTGGCCGACGTAGTTTTTGGTAAACGCCGCAGCCTGGCCTGCCGGGTACAAGATGGCAGCGGCACCGTGACCCTGCGCTTTTATCATTTTTCGGCGGCGCAAAAAAACCAGCTTAGCCCCGGCACCCGGCTGCGCTGCTATGGCGAGGTTAGACGCGGCACCAGCGGCTTTGAGTTTTACCACCCCGAATATAAAATCATCAGCGATAAACAGCCGCCACCCCATGCCGCCACCCTCACCCCGGTATACCCCAGCAGCGAAGGGCTAAGCCAGTTGAGCTGGCGCAAACTCAGCGAGCAAGCGCTGGCCTTATTGCAACAGCATCAACCGCAGGAATTACTACCACGCCAACACAACCGAGGGGTAGATTTAGCCCAAGCCCTGCAATACCTGCACCGGCCGCCCAGCAATGCCGACCAAGCAGCCCTGCAAGCCGGGCTGCACCCTTTTCAGCAGCGCTTGGCCTTTGAAGAGCTAGTAGCCCACCACCTCAGCCTTAACAAACAGCGGCAACAAATCCGCCAGTTAGGCGCCCCAGCCTTGGCCCAGGCCCCCGCCCTTAGCCAGCAGTTTTTACAGCAGCTGCCCTTTGCACTCACCGCTGCCCAGCAGCGCGTGGCCGAGCAGATCAGCCTAGACCTGTGCCAACAACAGCCCATGCTGCGCCTAGTGCAGGGTGATGTGGGCTCGGGCAAAACCGTGGTGGCAGCCTTGGCAGCACTGCAGGCCATAGCCAGCGGCTACCAAGTGGCCATGATGGCCCCCACCGAAATTCTTGCCGAGCAACACCTCAGCAATTTTAGCGACTGGCTTAGCCCGCTAGGCATTAATATCGCCTGGCTTAGCGGCAAGCTCAAAGGCAAGCAGCGGCAGGCCCAGCTTAACGCCATTGCCGACGGCAGTGCGCAAATGGTGGTGGGCACCCATGCCCTGTTTCAAGAGCAAGTAGTATTCGCCCAATTAGGCCTGGCCATCATAGACGAGCAACACCGCTTTGGGGTGCACCAGCGCCTAGCCCTAAAAGAGAAGAGCCAGCTGGGCCACCCCCATCAATTAATTATGACCGCCACCCCCATACCCCGCACCTTAGCCATGAGCGCCTATGCCGACCTAGACACCTCGGTGATCGACGAGCTGCCGCCGGGCCGCACCCCGGTCAACACCGTGGTGATAGACAATAGCCGCCGCGACGAGCTAGTCGCCCGCGTTGCCCATGCCTGCCAAGAGGGCAGGCAAGTGTATTGGGTATGCACACTAATAGAAGAGTCCGAAGCGCTGGAAGCCCAAGCCGCCGAGCACACCGCCGAGCTACTCAAGGCAGCGCTGCCGCAGGTGCGGGTAGGCCTAGTACACGGCCGCATGAAAGCTGCCGAAAAAGCCGAGGCCATGCGCGCCTATAAAGCCCACCAAATAGACTTATTAGTCGCTACCACGGTGATAGAAGTAGGGGTGGATGTGCCCAATGCCAGCCTCATGATTATAGAAAACGCCGAGCGCCTAGGCTTGGCACAACTGCACCAATTGCGCGGCCGGGTGGGCCGGGGTAGCACCGCCAGCCACTGCTTATTAATGTACCAAGCACCGCTATCCAAACTGGGTAAAGAGCGCCTGCAAGCCATGCGCGACAGCAGCGATGGCTTTGTGATTGCCGAAAAAGATTTACAGCTGCGCGGCCCCGGCGAATTATTAGGCACCCGCCAAACCGGGCTGCTGCAAATGCGCATAGCCGACTTACAGCGCGATGGCCATTTACTCGCCGCAGTTAAGCAATGCGCCGAGCAGCTAATAAGCCAACAACCGGCCACACTAGAACCTTTAATCGCACGCTGGCTGGCCGGCGGCGAACAATATGCTCAAGTTTAAGCCAGCAAACACAAGCAAGTTCACAATATCTGCTAAAATTAACTCGTTATCTCAACATTGGCAGGTAGTTAAGCTACACTCCCCCCATAAGTAGAAACACTTACACAATTTTAAAACAGCATTATCCAACAACAAGATAAGCCCGTATTAGCAAAAGGATCTAAACTCATGGCTGTACCTGCCGCGACTGAAAAAGTGCTACAACAATACAATACCCACTACGCCTTGGTAGAAGCCGTGAACCCACACCCCGATGCACTCACCCTGACCACCACCGTATTGCAAGACGGCAACGGCAAGGTACAAGTGATTTGTGCGGCCAACAGCTTATTAGATATAGACCACCTCAATAACGAAATTAAACGCCAGCTTAGCCCCAGCACCAAAGCCGAAGTCAAAGACCTGTGTGAGAAACACGAGCTAGATACCTGCCCCAGTGTGCCTGGCGTTTTGCCGCTATACACCATCGTCGACCAGCAAGTGCTAGAAGCCAAAGAAGTGCAAATGAGTACCGGTCACAACGAGCAGACCATATACGTGAGCATCGATGATTTTAAAAACCTGTGCGCAAACGTTACCTATCTGACCGCCACCGTGGCTCTAGATAAACTGCAATCGGCCAACCTAGACCACGCCAAAGATGTAGACGATATTACCAGCGCCGTGGCCAACTTTACGCAGCTGCGCATTAAGCAACGACTAGAAGAAACCCTAGAATTCCCGCCCTTACCCAGCACCGCCCAGCGCATTATTAAATTAAGGGTAGACCCCAACGCCGATATTCAAGACTTAACCGACATCGTTGAAGCCGACCCCTCACTGGCGGCACAAGTCGTGAGCTGGGCTTCATCACCTTACTACGCCGCCCCCGGCAAAATTAAATCAGTACACGACGCCATAGTGCGGGTGTTAGGCTTTGATTTAGTGCTTAACCTATCGCTGGGTTTATCACTGGGCAAAACCCTCAGCATGCCCAAGGATGCCGCCAAAGGTTTTAGCCCCTACTGGGAGCAAGCCGTTTACACCGCTACCGCCGTTGAAGCTTTAGTGAGCGCTATTACCCCCAAAGAGCGCCCCGCCATGGGTGTCACCTATCTTTCTGGTTTACTGCACAACTTTGGTCACCTCATTTTGGCCGAGGTTTTTCCAC
Organism: Dasania sp. GY-MA-18; assembly: GCF_024734385.1. Taxonomy (GTDB): domain Bacteria; phylum Pseudomonadota; class Gammaproteobacteria; order Pseudomonadales; family Dasaniaceae; genus Dasania; species Dasania phycosphaerae. The sequence continues at coordinate 48,388 of NZ_JANHAP010000011.1, forward strand.
CACAGTTTTCCAATATTTGCCGCCTACAAGAGGCCAACCCCTACAGTAACCACGGTTATATAGAGCGCCATGTATTGGGTGTGACTCGCGAACAATTAGGCAGCTGGTTATTGCGCCTGTGGAATATGCCCGAAGAAGTCTGTAACGCGGTACGCTTTCAAAACGAACCCGATTATGTAGACGAAGATTTTGTACACGCTAACCTGCTGTACATAGCCTCACGCCTACTGCGCAAACACCGCATAGGCGATGCACCACTGGAAGATATACCTGCCGAGGTATATCAACGTATCAACCTAGACCCAGAAAAAGCAGAAGAAGCGATAGAGAAACTGTTAGAGTCCACTACCGAACTGAATATGATGGTAACTAATATGGGCGGGTAACAGTCTCTAGTCTCTAGTCTCTAGTCTCTAGTCTCTAGTCTCTAAAAAATAATCCCGCTGTTATAAAAAATGCCTAGCACTTTGCTGGGCATTTTTGTTTTTACTAGAGCCTAGCGACTAATCACTAGCGACTTTTATTATCAAATGCACCGCTCTTTCCTCGCGGCATTCATAAGAGCCCATTTCAAATTCTCGACAAATCAAAGGCCGGTTTTCATAAATGGAACACATCATAGTGTTGCGATCTAAAGCCGAGCACCAACCATCGTCTAAACGCAGCATGGTTTCTGCGCCCCATTTATCGCGGGCAATATGCCTATCGGGTACGCCTGTGTCAGTGAAAATCATCACCTCTAAGCGGCAACAGCACGCTTGGCAATTGGAGCAAGTGATTTCAGCTTTGGCGGTGTGTTGGGTAGTGGCCATAATGATCATCTATTAAGGTAAGGGCGTACTTTACCCTAAGTCCCCGCCATACAACATTGGCTTTGCTAGTATTTGAATGCGGTGCGTATAAACGCCTACAATCCAAGCCGCTTGCCATAGCCCCCAAAACACCGCTAGCTTAAATGTGTTAAAGTACCGCCCCTGGCATACGAGTTAGTAAGTATTTCCGCTTGCTTAAGCCGTTCGAGCGCTTTCTTCCGGCGTTTTCTCGAGACCTCGCGTTGCCCCGGCGGCCCGCCCGCCCACGGCTCTCTGCTCCACCGGTAGATGCAGCCACCATCACATTGCGCCATCGCTACCCGCGACCTTAGTGCGCATGACTACAGAGCTTGCTGGCTACGCCCTTCTGCTATTAGCCGCGCTCTTTTCCGCGTTAAATCGTCGCAGCGCATAATCAGCTTAGCGCGGGACCTAACGCCCAAAATCAGGAGTCTTTATGACTGATAGAGTTGCCATTCTAGGCGCTGGCCCTAGCGGCCTAGCCCAATTACGTGCTTTTGAAGCAGCCCGCCGCGACGGCGCAGATATACCCGAGATTGTTTGCTACGAAAAACAAAACGACTGGGGCGGTATGTGGAACTACACCTGGCGTACTGGTTTAGATGCCTATGGCGAGCCAGTACACGGCAGCATGTACCGCTACCTATGGTCTAACGGCCCCAAAGAATGTTTAGAATTTGCCGATTACAGCTTCGAAGAGCACTTTGGCCGCCCTATCGCCTCCTACCCACCGCGCGCGGTATTGCGCGATTATATTATGGGTCGTGTAGCAAAAAGTAATGTGCGCCAGTACATCCAATTTAATACCGCCGTGCACTGGGTAGCCTATGATGAGGCCAGCGCTAAATTCACCGTTACCGTGCGCGACCTCAAACAAGACCAGCTAAGCAGCGAAGAGTTTGACCACGTTATCGTAGCAACTGGGCATTTTTCCACTCCCAACGCGCCCTACTTTGCAGGGCTGGAGCAGTTTCCCGGCCGCGTATTACACGCCCACGATTTTCGCGATGCCTGCGAGTTTGCAGGCAAAGACTTGCTGTTAATTGGCAGTAGCTACTCCGCCGAAGATATAGGCACCCAGTGCCACAAATATGGTGCTAAATCCGTTACCTTTAGCTATCGCTCAAAACCCATGGGCTTTGATTGGCCAGACTCTTTTGCCGAAGTGCCACTACTCACCGAAGTGGTAGACAAAACCGCACACTTTATAGACGGTAGCAGCAAAGACGTAGACGCCATCATCCTCTGTACCGGTTATCAGCATCACTTCCCCTTCCTGCCCGATGAGCTAACGCTAAACACCCACAACCGGCTATACCCCGAAGGCTTGTATAAAGGCATAGTGTCGCTAGCCAACCCCAAGCTCATCTTCCTGGGCATGCAGGATCAGTATTACACCTTTAACATGTTTGATGCTCAAGCCTGGTATGCCCGCGACCTTATGCTGGGCCGCATCAAACTGCCTAGCGATGAAGCCATGTTAGCCGACACCAAGCAATGGGTAGCCCGCGAGGAGCAAACAGCCAACCCTAGCGATGAGATAGACTTTCAAGCCGCCTACATAGTCGATCTGTTAGCGCCTACCGACTACCCACCCTTCGATGTTACTGCTGTTGCCGAAACGTTTAAGGCATGGGAGCACGACAAAGAAGCGGACATACTCGGCTACCGCAACAAAAGCTATCGCTCTACCATAACCGGTACCCAGGCCCCCAAACACCATACCCACTGGATGGAAGCGATGGACGATTCCTTAGCAGCCTTTTTGCACGGCGAGCCTCAGCCGGAAAAAAAGCTGGCGTAAAGCCACTGTGTTGCGTATTAACTTAGAAAAGTTTCAATCAATATCAAAGGTGACGGGTTTCAAAAGGTCAGAGTCGTTAAAGCTACACTTCGGCTCGCGCCTTTAACCCGGCACTTTAATCCGACCCCTTACCCCGTTTGATCACAGCTGAGGCGAGTTCGATTATTTCATTTAATATGAATTAATGGCAAAGGCTTACCTTGGCCATCAAGATCTGAACGCCCGACTCCAACAAACCTCATGCGTTTATTGTTATTACTGTGGCTGTAAGCCCAGGCATCCCTCGTGTAATATTTTATTTTTCTGCGTACTGCTTATTTTTAGCGAGTTCTTTTTTAATAAATATTTCCACTGGAATAAAGGCAAAAGGCACAACAGCTGCCAAAAGTACCATTAACCAAACAAACACAGACCAATTTTGTCTATGTGACGCTAAAGCCGAAAGTGCAACATACAGCAAAAACAATACACCATGGCCCATCCCCAAAAAGTAAACAAACTCTCGGCTGATAAAGCCCAGTGTGACGCACAGTATCAGTAGATAAGAAAAGCCCTCTACCAGGCTCGCGATTCTAAAAAGCTTTAACATTAAACATACTCTTATTTATTTATGATGCATCAATTTTATTGCAGCTTCTAACGATTGAAACTGATGTCACCCCCCAAGACACTCGCTACGCTCATGGCGCAGAGACTTATATTTCAGCGATTCTGGCCCTTTGATCGTTGATCGTTGATCGTTGATCGTTGATTTTATGGGCCCATAATTCCCCAACCTACGTTACTTCACCACCGGTTATTGTGTCGCACCGTATCGTTTAAATTTTCACTTTACTGGCTCCTGATCCTTTAAGAGAGATGTATAAAAAACAATCGTCACGACCGCTTTGATTATTAGCTTAACAAAAGCCAAATGCCAGTAAAACAAAGTAGTAATCCAAAAACAAAATCCAATACTCCGAGCTGCTTTTCCACGTTTACTTGGCGTCGCATAAACATACCAGCCGACGCATAAATCACCAGACCAGTCACACCGATAATACATAATATGGCTGCTGTAATTAGCGTATTTTTATTCTGACTATTAGCAAATACGCTAAGTACCACAGGTGGATATTTTGGATTGAGGAGTTGAAGGGTAATTCCATTCCATAGGCTTGGCGCCTTGGTTAAAGTATTTCGATTCCTTCGCCTAAGTAACTTTACCCCTAAATAAACAATAAAACAGCTGCCAAAGACCCTGATGTAATTAGTGACATCCGCATATTGCTCAGCAAGCCTACTAGTAATGGCACCCAATACAATGGCTATAACAATGTAAACCAGTGATATCCCAAGTAGAAAAGGTAAAATTTTCGCAAAGCCAAAACGCGCCGTCAGAGCAAAAGTAACAAGATTGGCCGGACCTGGGCTAAGCATCAGCGGCAATACTAAAAACAAAGTTTCAATCACGTTATTTTTGTCTCTCTAACATAATGCCTCAAACATTGAATGCTTAATGTGGGCCCACTCTTTATATGGCTTTCTAAATCAAGTAAAAGCATTTACCCGTACACGCGCTTTGACTTGTTATTGGCATAACTTAATACTCAAGGTGTAGCCCCATTATTCACCATAGGTAACATACAAGTAGCTCAGCTTATTCAATAAACGTATTGGTAAATTGCGATATGGGTCGCTATGTTCATTTGGTTGAGCAAAAGAGCTACTTTGTATCTGTACATGCTGAGGCAAGGACGCTAGCTCACCTACCCAACTAGCGCGACCGGCTCCCGCGAGTATTCTGCTAGCGTTGATGCGCAGGCCTGAGCGGACTCTATGCCTTTGCTGACAAAGTGCTCAGCAAAAAACTCAGGCTGGCCGTCGCTAATAAAATCATGGGGTGTTAACACGGCAGAGAAGATGGGCGTGTGAGTCGCCAGTTGTGTATTCATCAGCCCGTCTATCACCGCACTGGCAACAAACTCATGGCGATAAATACCCCCATCGACCACCAGGCCAGCAGCAACCACTGCCGCGTACTTGCCGCTATTAGCTAAAAACTGTGCTTTTAGTGGGATCTCAAACGCGCCGGGCACTTCAAATACATCAACCTGTCGGCCGTCGAGTTTGGCGAATTCATCAAGAAAAGAATCACGCAGCCTATCCACAATGTCGCGGTGCCAGCATGATTGTATAAACGCCACCCGGTCTCGGGTAGCAATGTCGAAATACATAGAATTGGATTTCATCTGTTGTTTGCCTCTGTATGCAGTTAAACAACAGGGCAAACAAGGCAACTCGCCCTCTCACGGCAGATACCGCAGGAAAACATAGCAACCTCATTCTCATAACCAGACTGTAACTGTCGGCCCCGGAATCACACCGAGTCTGCTTGTCCCCCCGCCAGATGATGACGAGAGCGCCCGCGGGCTACGCACTTACGTACGATTACCGCCGGTGGGGACTTTCACCCCGCCCTGAGAACTTCCCCTATTTGGGGAAGGCGCACAGATTAGCCTAATCGCGGGTTGAGCTCAACTAGGATAGAGGGTTGGAGGTTTGCGGGTGGGCTTTAAGGGGCGGGGACTTATAGCTCAACAATTCTGCTTCCTTGATTTATAAAAGAGAGCTGTATGAAAAACAATCGTTACGACCCCTTTAATTGGTAATCCGGCTGCTTGACTTGCTATGTACCTACAACTACGATAATGCGCATGATCAATGCGTATATCCTATAGTGCGAGTGAGTATAATGCAGCCCATAATTGATAGTAACAGCCCTAAAAAAGCTACCAATCTTAGTATAAACAAAGACTTACTAGCCGAAGCCCGTGCTTTAAAAATAAATCTTTCTGCGACATTGGAGCAAGCGCTTACCGAAAAAGTACGTAAGGCACGCCGTAAGCAATGGTTACAGGATAATAAGCAAGCCATAAAAGCTTGTAATGAGCTCGCTGAGCAGAACGGTCTCTTTGCTGATAAGCACAGGATCTTTTAATGAAACAGTTTGATGTTTATGCCAATACCGATAAGGATACCAACAAAGCTTACCCCTATTTTGTTGATATTCAGAACGGCCTACTAGAAAGTTTAAATAGCCGAGTGGTCATACCGCTAACACCCGCAAGCAAAGCCAATAAAAGCTACCCCTCCAACCTTTGCCCTATCATCAAAATAAAGAACAAAAATTTCTTTCTATTAACCCACCAGCTTACCAGCGTTTCCACAAACTTCCTCAAAAAGCATGAAGGATCGTTAGCTACCAGTAGAGAGGATATTGTTAGTGCCATAGACTTTTTGATTACAGGCATTTAACAAACAGACAGTCCTTTTTATTTGATTAAACAATTCCCTAGCCTGCGCAATTTCTCTAGCGGTTAGCTTATTGCGCCGTATCGTTTAGATTTCATTGTGATGGTTCCTGCCACTTCAAGAGAGCTGTATGAAAAATAATCGTTACGACCCCTTTTATTGCTTTTATTCTTGTATGAAAAATAATCGTTACGACCCCTTTTATTCTTTGTTAAGGAACTCTTGCCCAGTTGAGTATATTTGCTCGAAATTATCACTAGCAATATTCTCGAGAGCCTCAATTGTTGATTTAGTTACTACAACTGATTCTTGTATTACCCACTGAAACTGATCAATCATCAAGTCACGTAATGCTTCAGCTGATGAAACAGTTAAATCCATTGTCTTTTTTATAGTGTTTCCTGAGCGTAAGAGGCCATCAGCCGCATGCCTTCTTAGCATCATTTCATATTCTGAGTCGAGTTTACTCAGAATACGTTTGAGCCCATTCTGGATCTTTTTTTCTGCGATGTCTTCTAAGTTATCCATACTATGAATTTCTCGGGGCTAAGCACCTAACGCCACGCTCTGCGGCAATTTTGGAGCGCAGCGGAAAATTGACCGACAGCAGCGCCTTGTTAAATTTTTTTAGTACCACTCTTCTCCATCTTCTTCAACTGCAACCTCGATGCCACCAGACACTCCAGCCACATGTAGGTCAAGGTCTTCCGCGTTTTCTAGCTTACCATCCTTAAATTCGTAGCTAAGAAACATTTCTACTGTAAAAGTTTTTGAAATAGTGCTTGTTCGTGAGGTGCTATCGAATGTAAACATTCGACCTTCTTCTTTGTCGTAAATCCCATTAATGAAGTCAGGCCCTATAACCGTTACTTCAAACTCAATATCAATATCGAAAGTAATCTGACTTTCTTCATCGTCAATGTAGATTACTGAAGGAATAATTTCCCCAAGTTGCTTTACGGTGAGCCCATCATCAACTTCTGCATCTTCCCATGTTGAAGAGTTATAAACTTCACAATCTTCCAGGTATTCCTTAATTTTATCCTTTATAGACATCTCATTTACAGTAAAGTACTGTCTAACTTGATCAGATCGCGTATTCGTGTGTTGTGTATAAATATCTAGAAGCTTATCTAATGTTTCTACTGAAATTAATTGAGGCTCGGACTCACAAAACTCTTTTAAATCACCGTCATCAGAAATGACGTATATTTTTTCACCTTCGTCTAGATATGATTTGATTGATAGTAATGAAAAAGCATCTGGAAATTCAGACTTTTTCTTACCTTCGCCAAAGGGAGGTTTTGTTTCAAAATATAAAGATAAGATATCTTCTGGATCGACTTCACTAGCCTCAACAATCTCGGTTGAGCATCCGTTCATATAGTCTTCGAATACCTGACTAGATTTTTGATAGATATCTTTTTCGGGTACTTCTGCAAAAAGCCCTTGAATCTGATCATCTTCTAGAGAAGAGAGAAGTCTCGCCTTTCTTCTAAAAGTCTTTATTGCGCCGATAGCCTCTTTTACTGACACAGCAATTTTTGCTTCAACTTCACGTTTCACAACTGACGTGGAGACATGGAACAATTCATTGGATTCACAATATTTTCGAAAGGATTTTAGCGCAGGATTATCAAAGTGGAGACCTGCTTTTACAAAATATTGTGTATCAATAAATACTTTTCTAGTTTCTAGCACGACATTTCTTCCTGAAATTTAACGCCTTTGGCAGGGGCAAGCGGCGCAGCCGATTGTCCAGCCCGTAAGGGCGAACTTGCCCAAATTTGTTATGTGCTTACCCACCTGGAGAAACACCTGTTGGATTACTTGTGTCTACTTCAGCATTTATTGGTGATAAGCCCATATGTTCTCTTAGTGATTTGTACTTTGATTCACAACCTGAGTCTTTTGAATAATGCGAAAACTCTGTTGCTTTTAGATACCTAGCATATGCAAATTCTTCATTTGGGCCAGATAAACCAACATTGTTTATTATTACTTTAAGATCAGTGTATTTCTGCTTTTTTATGGGCTTAACCAAGGAGCCAATTTTTCGTTTGTGCATTGTAAATGCAATGGCTCGAACATAAAGCAGTAATTTAATCATGATTACACATAACGCCAAAAGCAGCGGGCGGCGAAGCCGTCCGACTGCCTTGCTTTGTTAACTGTTGGTGACTTCACGCTGCCACCACCACATAAACACAAGCACTAAACATAATTGCAAAAATAGTTGAAGATACTTTTGAGCTGATACTTGTGCAAAGATACTGAGTATAACCAACGCAAGACATTAGATAGAATACGGCCACCATTGGTATTGTTAATATACGTGAAATATCATGGCTCCAATCTTCTGGATGCTCATAAGTGAGCGGATAGAAGAATATGCGAGAAAACCAATCTTTCTTTGCTCGCAGTTTTTCGATACCGCCCTCACTCTCAAACATGCCCCCTGCGCTTATAAAAGACACAAAGGTCAAAGGGACTAGTATGAATAATAATACTTTGCTCATATGAGTACAGTTAACGCCTAAAGCAGCGGCGCGTTTTTGGCGTCCGCTGCCTTTATTTGTTAGATTTTTCTTTAGATTGAGGCTGAGTAACAAACTTATTAAAACTGTTTGTAGTTTCTTGGGCATCTTTGTTTAAAGTAACACTCTCAAGAACTTTATTGTGCAAGTTAAAATACATCTGCTTTGCCTGCCAATCTGAAATACTTTTATTCTTTTTCTGGTCCTCAATGTATTTAATGGCGTTTAGAATCGACTGATCCACCTCCTTTCTTCGAAGATAACTGGGGAGATGAATCGACACCACGCCCAAGCCGATCAAATGCCACATTTTGATGGCGCTAAAGTTTAGAAACTCTATAGATTTTACCAATGGATATGCTAGACCAAGCAGGCCATCTAAAATTACTCCGATCAGAACGCCAATGCTTGTACCTCTCGGACTAGACACAAAAAGTATATTAATGGACTTTCTAAAGAATTCGGTTATCCCTTCTTCATTCATACTGTAGCACCGTTAATTCCACTATTTTTAAGAGATTCAGCCTCGACTTCAGGCAAAGGAATAACTCTCTTCAGGCCGCCAGAATCATTGAAGTCATTTTTGTTTGCGTGGTTTAAAATAAAATTAATTATTTCTTTAGCTTCATACTCATTTTTTCCATACCAACCCTTTTTTACTCGATACATAATGAGCTGTTGGTCCGCGTGGATGCAAAAAAGCATCAATGAAACTATTGCCAACAGAAAGTAACTAAACTCAATTGCCGTCAGCAATGCCAATAAAAAATTAATAACTAAGCATAAAATCAATATAAACTGAATCTTTGTAGATTTTTTTAGCTTATCAATCAGCATCACGCCTACAATTGTATTAGATCGCTTATTCTGTTCTGAACCAACATTTAGCTCTTCGGAAAGAGCTGATACAGCAGCTATCAGGGCCGAATTCATCAGAAGTACTGATTTTTTGTTGTATTTCCCAAACGGAAATGTATCCACCAATATAGTTTCAACTACACGAGTATAAGCATTTGCTCGATCAGAGAGTTTCGCTGATGCATTTAACGAATGTTTAAACGCTGATTTAAAGTCTTCATTTCTTAGGAAATTGATAGCCATCGATAGAATTACGAAGGCCGTCGAAAGCCCAAAAATGATAAACGCGACAGTTTCCATAATTTTGAGATACTCCTCTTCTGAAATCTAACAGTTTTATTAAAACGAATGGCCACATATAAACATAATGTCTAGATCTAGGCAAAAAAGTCTAAACCTGTATTTTTATGTCCATATCTGACTACGCCTTTATGGTTACATCTGCCTATTAAACCTACTTTATTTTTAAGCAAGAAAACTGCTGATATTCAGCTGTGTATTACCACTACACTTTTAATTATCGATACAAAAGTACCCGTTGCTTTTTTATTTGCCACACTTAAATATGGCTTTTACATTTACCGTAATACCCCCCTCAAAAAAACCACCACCCTCCTAGCTTTTATCTTTTTCTTACCACTTGCCGCTTGCAACTTCCCGCTGCTGAGCGCCTAGCGCTCAGCCTAATGCGCCTCATCCCAATTAGCCCCAAAGCCCACATCAGCAATCAACGGCACATCTAACTTGGCCGCCGCAGCCATGCGCGCTACTACGCCATCACACAGTGCTTGCTTGTCTGCCTCGGCTACTTCAAACACCAATTCATCGTGTACCTGCATAATCATGCGGGCGTCTAAGCCCGATGCTGGTAGCCAGGCTTGCACTTGCACCATGGCTTTTTTGATGATGTCGGCGGCGGTGCCTTGCATGGGGGCGTTGATGGCGGTGCGCTCGGCGGCTTGGCGGCGCATGCCGTTGGAGGCGTTAATTTCGGGCAAGTACAGGCGGCGGCCAAACAGGGTTTCTACATAGCCTTTTTCGGCGGCCTGTTCGCGGGTGTTTTCCATGTACTGCATTACGCCAGGGTATTTGGCGAAGTAGGCATCCATATAGGCCTGCGCTTCGTTGCGGCCTATGTTGAGTTGTTTGCCTAGGCCAAAGGCCGACATGCCGTAAATTAAACCAAAGTTTATGGCCTTGGCGCTGCGGCGCTGTTCGCCCGACACTTGCTCTAGCGGCACACCAAATACTTCTGAGGCGGTGGCCTTGTGCACATCTAAACCTTTTGAAAATGAGTCTAGCAAACCTTTATCTTGCGAGAGGTGGGCCATAATGCGCAGTTCGATTTGCGAGTAGTCGGCGGCCACGATGATATTACCCGGCCCGGCGATAAAGGCCTGCCTAACCCGGCGGCCTTCGTCGGTGCGTATGGGTATGTTTTGCAGGTTGGGGTCTGAGGAAGATAAACGCCCGGTGGCGGTCACCGCCTGATGGTAGGAGGTGTGTATGCGGCCGGTGTGCGGGTTGATCATCTCCGGCAGTTTATCGGTGTAAGTGGACTTGAGTTTGCTCAGGCCACGGTGCTCCATTAATAACTTGGGCAGCGGGTAATCCAGGGCTAACTCGGCCAGCACTTCCTCGGCGGTAGAGGGTGCGCCTTTGGGGGTTTTTTTAATCACCGGTATGGCCAGCTTTTCAAACAGTATGCGGCCCAGCTGCTTGGGCGAGCCCAGGTTAAACTCCTCACCGGCTAGCTCGTAGGCTTCGCGCTCTAGTTCGGTAAGGCGGGCGCTGATCTCGGCGCTTTGCTGGCCTAATAGCTCGCGGCTAACCAGCGCGCCGTTCATTTCTATATCCGATAGCACTTCCACCAGAGGCAGCTCTATCTCTTCAAAGACTGACTTCAAACTGGGCTCGCGCGCTAGCCGCGGCCACAGGGTTTGATGCAGGCGCAGGGTAATGTCGGCATCTTCGGCGGCGTAGGGGCCAGCTTGCTCTAACTCGATTTGGTTAAAGGTGATTTGCTTGGCGCCCTTACCGGCTATGTCCTCGTAGTGTATGGTTTTGTGATCCAAATAAAACGAGGCCAGGTCGTCCATATTATGGCGGCTGGCGGTGGAGTTAAGCACGTAGGATTCCAGCATGGTATCAAAGGCTATGCCCTGTAGCTTAATGCCGTGCTTGGCCAATACCGACCTATCGTATTTTAGGTTTTGCCCCACTTTGGCTTTGTTGGCGTCTTCTAATATGGGTTTTAGCTTGGCTAGCACTAGCTCTTGGCTAAGCTGCTCGGGCACGCCTAAGTAGTCGTGGCCAAAAGGTACGTAGGCGGCTTGGCCCGCCTCTACCGCAAAGCTCACCCCCACCAATTTGGCCTCCATATAGTTGAGGCTGGTGGTTTCGGTATCAAAGGCAATCAGCTCGGCGGCTTGTAAGCGTTGCAGCCATTCATCCAGCTGCGCCTCGGTAAGTATGGTTTGGTAGTCCACCTCGGCCACTTTTTCGGCCGCGCTATCAACACCGCCGCCCTCTTTAAGAGGCTGGCTGTATTCATCCATCCAGCCTTTAAATTCTAATTCGGTAAACAGCTCTAGTAAGCGCGCCCGGTCTTCTGCGGCCATCACCAAGTCTTGCGGGCCTAACTCCAGCGCTACGTCCAGCTTGATTGTGGCCAGCTCATAGGAGAGAAACGCCAGCTCACGGTTGGCCTCTAGCTTTTCGTGCATTTTTTTAGCGCCGCGAAACTCTAAGCCGGCGACTTTATCGAGGTTGTTATAAATATTCTCTAAATTGCCTAGGCCTTGCAGCAGCGCCAGTGCGGTTTTTTCACCTACGCCGGGTACGCCGGGAATATTGTCTACCTTGTCGCCCATTAGCGCTAAGTAGTCGATGATTAGCTCGGGGGGCAGGCCAAACTTTTCTTTTACGCCCTCTACATCCATTACCGTTTCGGTCATGGTGTTGACCAAGGTAACGTGTTGGTTAACCAGCTGGGCCATATCTTTATCGCCGGTGGATAACACCACATCTATGCCCTGCTCGGTAGCCTGCTGGGCCAGGGTGCCCATGACATCGTCGGCCTCTACCCCTTCTATTACTAGCAGCGGCATACCCATGGCTTGCACTATATTGTGTATGGGCTCTATTTGCGGGCGCATATCGTCGGGCATGGGCGGGCGATGGGCCTTGTACTCGCTGTATATCTCATCCCTAAAGGTTTTGCCCTTGGCATCAAATACCACCGCTATGGTGCTGCCGGGGTAATCCTGCTTTAGCCTGCGCAACATACTGGTAACGCCCCGTATGGCCCCCACCGGCTCACCCTTAGAGGTGCGTAAGTCGGCTTTGTACATGGCGTGAAAGGCACGGTAGAGATAGGAAGAGCCATCAACGAGTACCAATGGCTGAGTAGAGCTTTGTGACATGATTTTGATTCGCAGCAAAAAGTTAGTTAACGCCCACCAAGCAAGTAAGGCTTAGCAGGGCTATAGTTATAGACAGGGGTGAGCTACAGTATCACCGCTACTTTTTAACAGCAATCGCCAAACATAAAGCAATGATAAAGGAGTAAGTGCATGGCTGTTTACACCGTGCTAGACCGTGAAGAGATAGAGGCCTACATCGCCCCCTTTGGCATAGGCCCGCTAGTAAGCTATGAAGGCATAGCCGAGGGTATTACCAATACCAATTATTTTATTACTACCGACCAATCGGAGTTTGGCAGTGAATTGCAAACCGAACCGCTGCAACATTTTGTGCTCACCCTGTTTGAAGTGCAAAATTTAAACGATTTAAAATTTTATACCGAGTTAACCACCCTGCTTAACTTGCGCGGCCTGCCCGTACCCTGCCCAGTGCGCGACAGCGATGGCGTTAGCCTAAAAACCCTGCAAGGCAAACCCGCCTTATTAATCCCCAAAGTGCCCGGCCAACATGCCATGCAGCCCAACCCCAAACAATGCCGCGAGCTGGGCGAGATTTTAGCCAACATACACCGCGCCTGTGTGGACGCCAATTTACAGCATCAAGGCCCGCGCTCAGTGGAGTGGCTGGTGGCCGCAGCAGCCGAGCTAAGCCCACAACTGGAAGAGGCCGACCAAAAATTACTCAACGATGAAATCAACCACTTTGTAAACCTGCACAATAGCAACCTCAACCTACCCCGCAGTGTGATACACGGCGACTTGTTTAGAGACAATGCTTTATTTGTAGGCGACAGGCTGGCGGGCATTATTAATTTTTTTAGCGCCAGTGATGGCTATTTATTACACGACCTGGCGGTAGTGGCCAACGACTGGTGCTCGGAACACGACGGCAGCCTAAACCACGACTGCTGTGACGCACTACTGGCTGGCTACGAAAAAAACCGGCCGCTCACCGACGATGAAAAAAACGTGTGGGATGATTTTTTACGCATCGCCGCGGTACGCTTTTGGGTTACGCGTTTATTAATTAAATTAAACCCCAGCGGCCATCATCGCCCCGGCGGCTTAATGGAAATTAAAGATCCACAGGAGTATAAAAATATTTTGATACAGCGTATTTATCCTAGTGAGGATTAAGTAAAAACCGTTTTAAGTCATTCCGGGCCACGACCCGGAATCCAAACCAAACCCCGCAACCCCATGGATCCCAAATCAAGTTTGGGATGACAAGCGGCCTCGCTCAAATCTAAACCCAACGTCATTCCGGGCCACGACCCGGAATCCAAACCAGACCCTGCAAAGCCATGGATCCCAAATCAAGTTTGGGATGACGAGCGGCTTCGCTAAAATCCAAACCCAAGGTCATTCCGGGCCACGACCCGGAATCCAAACCAGACCCCGCAAAGCCATGGATCCCAAATCAAGTTTGGGATGACGAGCGGCATCGCTAAAATCCAAACCCAAGGTCATTCCGGGCCACGACCCGGAATCCAAACCAAACCCCGCAAACCCATGGATCCCAAATCAAGTTTGGGATCACGAGATAGCCTGATCAAACTTATTTTATTACCGGAATAATATGAGTGGACTTCACCTCTTCCATTACCGCATAGGTGTGGGTTTGGGCCACGCCCTCTATAGCCGCTAGTTTTTCGCCTAAAAACGTCCTATAGGTTTGCATGTTTTCGGTGCGTATTTTAATCAGGTAATCAAAGCCGCCTGCCACCATCACACACTCTACCACTTCGTCTAAGTCGCGCATGTGGCGGTTAAACTTATCCAGGTCTTCAGTGGCGGTGCGTTTAAGTGACACCTCTATATAGGCCACTAAGGCGGCATCTAATAACTCGGGGTTGAGGTGGGCTACGGTCTCTTTAATGTAACCACTTTTTTCCAAGCGCCGCACCCGCTCTAGGCAGGGCGAGGGGCTTAGGTGCACCAGCTCGGCCAGGTCGCAGTTAGCAATTTTGCCATTGCGTTGCAGGGTATCCAGTATTTTTTTGTCTATGCGATCCAGCTTTTTTTCGCTTTTAGTCATGGTATTACCTGGCTCCACGGGGGGTGATGAGTAATAAAAATGATTCACTACTATAGCGATTATTTAGGCAATTAATATGCGGCTTATCAAGCCTGAATCCCTATTTCATATCGAAAATATAGCCTATTTCCAAAGCACCTGCTGCGTCATATTACCTACTATTCCTGCATTCAATCTTTGCCATTTTTTATAGGATCGGTTTTATGCAACTGCCTCGTACGCTAGACACCACGTCCCCCCTACGCCAGACCATACGCCAGCATTACCGCGCTGACGAAGCCCAGGTATTAGAGGGCTTATTAGCCATGGCAGAAGTGGATAAGCCTACACAAGGTCGCATTGCCAACACCGCCCTAGCGCTGGCAGGTCAGGTGCGCCGCACCGCCCAAAAAGGTGGCCATATACAAAACCTGCTCAACCAGTATTCGCTATCAACCAACGAAGGCATAGTGCTTATGTGCCTGGCCGAAGCGCTGCTGCGGGTGCCCGATAGCACCACCGCCGACCGGCTAATACGCGACAAGCTGATCAGCGGTGACTGGCAGGCGCACTTGGGCAAAAGCGACTCCTTTTTTGTTAACGCCTCGGCTTGGGGCTTATTGCTATCGGGGCGCATCGTGCGCTTTAACCCGCAACAGCAGCAACAACACATCAACAGTTTAAAAAGCACTTTGGCCAAACTAGGCGAACCCGTTATTAGATCCGCCATGCGTCAGGCCATGGGCATTATGGGCAACCAGTTTGTACTGGGGCGCAGCATAGCCGAGGCCAGTAAGCGCGCCACCAAACTAGAGGCCAAAGGTTATCGCTACTCCTACGATATGCTGGGTGAAGCAGCCCGCACCATGGCCGATGCCGATAACTATTTTAAAGCCTACCAAACCGCCATAGCGCATATAGGGGCCAACACCAAGGGTAGCGACATTTATAAAAGCGCTGGCATCTCAGTAAAGCTCTCAGCCATACATCCCCGCTACGAGTTATTAAAAAGCGAACGGGTTATGGATGAGTTAGTTAGCCGCCTTAAAAGCCTGGCCATTATGGCCAAAGACTGCGACATAGGTTTTACCATAGATGCCGAAGAGGCCGACCGTTTAGACCTATCGCTGGATGTAATAGAGGCCGTGTTCACCGCACCCGAATTAGCAGGCTGGGAAGGCTTTGGCTTGGTGGTGCAAGCCTATCAAAAACGCGCCCTGCCTGTATTGCAGTGGGTAATAGATCTCAGCAAAAGAACCGGCAAAAAAATGATGCTGCGTTTGGTTAAAGGCGCGTATTGGGACAGCGAAATAAAAATCGCGCAAGTGGAAGGCCTGGATGGCTACCCGGTGTTTACTCGCAAGGCCGCTACCGATGTTAGCTACCAAGCCTGCGCCGGTTTATTGCTGGATAACCGCGATGTCATCTACCCGCAGTTTGCCACCCACAACGCCTACTCGGTGGCCTATATTTTAGAGCGCGCACTACAAGGCAACAACGGCGGCTTAAGCGGGTTTGAATTTCAACGCCTGCACGGCATGGGCGATGGCTTATACGACGATATTATTAGCCAACAGGGCATACCTGTGCGCATTTACGCCCCAGTAGGCGAACACAAAAGTCTGTTGGCCTACTTGGTGCGCCGCCTGTTAGAGAACGGCGCCAACTCCTCGTTTGTAAACAGCATCGTCGACGACGAGCTGCCCTTAAGCTCACTGGTACAAGACCCCATAGCCAAAGTGCGCAGCTGGTCGCAAATCCCCAACCCCAATATTCCACTACCCATAAACTTATATGGCGACGAGCGCAGCAACTCCCACGGCATCGATTTAAGCGACATACCACGCCTGCAACGCTTGGCCAGCAACAGCCAAACGTGGGCGCAGCAGCATATTAAAACCGCCGCTGACTTCAACCTGGCTGATAAGACTCTAGCAGTATCAAGCAGCCCCACCGACACACGCCATTTTTTAGGTGCCGTGCCGCGCAGCTCCGCCCAGCAGCTAAGCCAAAAGTTAGACCAAGCCGCCGCCGTGTATCAACAATGGTCCAAGCTTGCCGTAGACCAGCGCGCCGCCTGCCTGGAGCGCTTAGCCGATAAACTAGAGCAACACATGGATGAGCTTATCGCCCTGTGTACTCATGAGGCCGGCAAAATAGTCGCCGATGGCGTAGCCGAAGTGCGCGAGGCCGTAGACTTTTGCCGCTACTACGCCGTGCAGGCGCGCAAGGTTTGCGGCCCGCACCCGCAATGGGGCGAGCACGGCCAGCTGCAGTCGCGTGGTGTGGTGTTGTGCATTAGCCCGTGGAACTTTCCGCTGGCTATCTTTTTAGGCCAGGTTACCGCCGCCCTAGCTGCGGGTAATACCGTGCTGGCCAAACCCGCCGACACTACCTGCTTAATCGCCAGCCGCGCCTTAGCGCTAATGTCAGAGTGTGGTTTCCCCGATGATGTAGTGCAGCTCATCGTCACCCCCGGCCCACAGGTAGGCGAGCTATTACTGCCCGACCCGCGCATAGCTGCTGTGATGTTTACCGGCTCTACCGGCGTGGGCGAGTGGATAGCCCACAAGCTGGCCGAACGCAGCGGCCCGCGTATTCCGCTAATTGCCGAAACCGGCGGCCAAAACTGCATGATAGTCGACTCCACCGCCCTACCCGAGCAAGTGGTAGACGATGTGATCGCCTCCGGTTTTCAAAGCGCAGGCCAGCGCTGCTCGGCCTTGCGGGTATTATTTTTACAAGAAGACATCGCCGACGAAATTATCGAAATGATTATCGGTGCCATGCAAGAGCTACACATAGGCGACCCGAATTATTTGCACACCGACATAGGCCCGGTAATCGATAACAAAGCCTTATCGGCGCTGCAACAACACGCTCAATATTTAGATAGCGATGCCGTCAAAGGCCAAGCCAAATTATTGTACCAATGTAAACTTAGCGACGAATGCCAACACGGTACTTTTTTTGCGCCACGACTTTATGAAATAGATAGTATTAATGTGTTACAGCAAGAAGTGTTTGGCCCCATCGTGCATATAGTGCGCTACCCAGCTAATCAATTTGAACAAGCCCTGGCCGACATTAACAGTACAGGCTTTGGCCTCACCGCCGGTGTACACAGCCGCATACAACACACCGCCGAAAAAGTGGTTAATACCATTAACGCGGGCAATATTTATATTAACCGCAACACCATCGGTGCAGTAGTCGGGGTACAACCCTTTGGCGGCCACGGCTTATCCGGCACTGGCCCCAAAGCGGGCGGACCATCTTATGTGTATAGGCTCACACAAAACACTACCGCAAGCAGCTCTGACACTGCTATTGATACCAACACGGTGTTTAGCAAACTAGCCCACCCTACAGGTATAAACGTTGCTAGTAATCCTACTGCGCATTATTTACATATTGCTGGCAAGCACATTGTTGATATTGCGCAAAGAGCTGAGCAGGTTAAAAACTTTAGCCAACTATTAATTAACGATAGCGGTTTAAAGCTAACTTCGGATTTCGCAAATCATATTAATATTATGGTAGATCAAGCTTTAAGCTCCCAGCTAAAAGCGGCTACTCTAACTGGGCCTACTGGCGAGCTCAATCAGCTTATGCTCACACCACGAGGTAACTTGCTATGCCTACAGATGGGCGATCATTATGTTGAACACGGCCTACGCCAACTTTGTGCGGCACTACTATGTGGCAATCGTGTAGTACAGCTTAGTGACAATGCACTTGATTATAGCAAGCTAATAGCGCAAGCCGGTTTGCAATCGGCTTATCAACGCCTAAGCATCAATAGTGAGCGCCAATTGCAAAACTTATTATTGGCAGAGCATTGCCACGGCCTGGTATTTAGCGGCCCCATAAGCTTGCAAAAAAATATCGACCAGCTGCTATCGCAACGTTCAGGCGCTTTGCTGCCTTTTATTACTGAAAGCCACGGCCCCGCTATGATGCATCGCTTTGTGCTGGAAAAATCCATATCTAACAACACCACCGCCTCAGGGGGCAATGCGGCCTTATTAGCTATGAGTGAACCCTAGGCAGGCCACAATATTTAAGCTTGTTGTGGCTTAAAAAACCTACTATTACTTAATACTACTTAAGTGAGAAAGATGATGAAAAATACCGAACTTAGTAAACCTACTTATAGTGATAAAGCCAACCAGCAGCAAGCTCATACGGCCATAACTAACACTACAGATAAGGGGCTGGAATGTATCAGCCTAGCTGCCACTCAGCAGTTGAGTGGCAGCCAGGCTAATGAGGATGAAGATGAGTCGTTTTTAAAGGGTTATAACTAAGCCAAACTCGCCTGCTGGGTCAGGTTAGTTACTCCTTGCGCAGTCATTAAAATATTATCCTCTATACGTATGCCGCCCCAGGGTTGCATAGCGCTAACTGCAGGCCAGTTAATCAACTCTTTGCGCGCGTCCTGTTTGGCCTGTTGTAATAGCGGCTCTATAAAATATAAACCCGGTTCTACCGTAAAAATTTGATTGGCCTCTAGTTTACGGGTTAAACGTAAATAGGGATGATCCTTAGGTGGCTCTAACACATCGCCTAATGGGCTGCTTAGCCAACCGCCTCTGTCGTGTACCTGTATACCTAAATAATGCCCTACCCCGTGGGGGAAAAACACCTGCGTTACTTTTTGCTCTAACAGGCTCTCTACGCTGCCCTTGGCCAGTTTAAACTCCAGTAAGATTTTAGCTATGCCTAGATGGGCAGCCAAGTGTAAATCGAGGTAGCTCTGCCCCAGGCTTAGGCTATCGACTAATTTTTCGTGCAGTTTGTTCATAGCAATAATTAAGTCAGCAAAATCTGACGAGCTAAAAGCATAGCTGCGGCTGATGTCAGAGGCGTAACCACCCACGCAGGTGCCGGCATCAATTAAAAATGAACGGTGCGCCTCGGGCTTAGTGCGCTGCTTTTGCGGGTAGTGCAACACGGCAGCATGTTCATTAAGGGCAATAATACTGTTATAGGGTTGCTCGTTTTCTAATTGCTGGGTGGCCTGTAAATAGGCCATATGGATTTGGTATTCAGAGCCACCGTTATAAAACGCTTCAGCTGCGGCTTTGTGGCCTATTGCTGCCGAGTGATTGGCCAGCTGTATGCAGCCCTGCTCATATTCGCTTTTATAGGCGCGATGATAATCAATAAGGTTTAACAACTGCTCGCAATTGCTTACACAATGCGGCAGCTCTGCGATTAAGGCGTTGGGCTCGCCTATATACACCGAGGGCTGCTGCTTGCTGTTTAATAACGGTTTTAAATCTTTAGCGTCCGCATAGGGAATCACTTCAAAGGCCTGCTGCACTACCTCATCGCGTAAGGGCGCGGGTTGGTGCCAAATATCCTCAGGGCAGTAGTGTAGTAAGCTAGGCTGAGGTTTTTGGCTATCAATAATTAACCAAGAGCCCGCGCCTTCGCTTAGGTTTAGCCAGCTGGCAAAGTACGGGTTGAGCTTAAAGGGGTAATCTGTGTCGTCTCTAAAGTGGTAATGGCTATCGCCTGCAGCAATCAATAAACGGCTATAACCTAACTGGTTTAACCATTCACAAGTTTCAGTAAATCGCTTTTTTACATGTTTTAGATACAACTCTGTTAAAGCACTGGGTAGCACATATCACCTCATAGTCATTACTCAACAACGCAGTTTTGCGCTTACACCTACGCCTACACTTACATCTACACTTAAAGAAGCTAATCACAAATTCAGTTATAGCGCTTTGGGATTGTACGCGCTAGCGCGTTATATCTGCCACTACAGGTTATTTTTGATCGTAGTTAAGCTTAGCTAGCCCCTCCCTACTCTACCTATCCTCCCCTACCCTATGGCCAGCACTAAATACTTAGCTAGTTTTACAGGCAAAAAAAAACGGCCCCTAAACAGGAGCCGTTTTTAGCAAAAGTATAAACTAAGGTTTATTTCTGGCTGTGGCGAGCAACACCTAAGCCTATTAAACCCAAAGCCAATAAAACCAATGAGCCGGGCTCGGGCACATTGGTAATGGTGATATCTGCTCCACAGTTGTTATATGTGGTACATGAATGGCTGCGACCAAGCCAAGTCATAAAAGCTGTGTCAGCTGTGCCTTGCCAAGATACGGCATTGGGCTCCCAGATTTGATTAAGCAAATCTATATCGCCTATATCAAACAAATTACCCATATTGATGTTGTAAGTGCCAACCACGCTAAAAGTGCTTAGCTCATCAAAACGTAAATAACCATCGCCATCAACATCGTTACCGCTGAGAGTACCGTGATGATTACGATTGCCGCTCCAGCCAAAGCTAAACTCTGCCTCTACCAGGCCGGCAAAAGCGCTGGGGGCAGCCGTGCTAATAAGCAATACAGTCGCGATAATTTTTAATAAATTGTTCACAGTTAACCTCAAAGTAATAACTAAACTAACTGTAAAATAGCATTAATCAAGCCAACTATTAAAAATACTTATAAATCAATATGTTAAATGTGATTTATCTTTTAGACTGAATGCTATTTGTAAATATTACCGACATGGAAAATCGTTGTTTTAGAAGCGCTGGTTATAGCTAACAGAAAAACTTAGCGGAAAGCGTCTAAGCCACTACTGCACACAGCTGATAAAGCGCCGGCCAAAATCCGCCATAAAACGACTGTAGCCATGGGCGCCTAAAGTAATATGCCCAGCCATAGGGTCTAGCAATTGCTGCTTAAGCGCCAGGCCTTGGGTTAGGTTGCGTAATAGCGCCGGCTGGTATTGCGGCTCTTTAAAGATGCAGGCAATGCTGCCTTGTTTAAGCTGCTCGCTTAAGGCCCACAAGTGCTTGGCGCCAGGCTTTTTGTCGGGGCTAAGGCTTAACACCGCTGCATGACGCAGGCCGTAATGCTGCTCAAAGTGGCCGTAACCATCGTGCAGCACCATATAAGGTTTAGCCTTTAAGGCTTTAAACTGCTGCTGTAGCTGTGCATCCAAAGCGGCCAACCTGGCAGTAAAGCTTTGCAGATTTTGCTCAAAAGTAGGGCGCTGCGCGGGCAGTAGGGTGCTTAGACGCTGCGCTATTTGCTGGGCTATGTGCTGCGCTTGCGCGGGGCTTAGCCAGATATGCGGGTCTTGGCCGTGATGATTATGCTCGCTGTGGCTACTGTTGCGCTCATGGCCGTGCTCATCTTCATCTTGCTCTGCATCCAGTTCTGACTCATTAAGCAGCGTTAACACTCGCGCCGAGGGCAACAGCGACAAAGGCTTGGCTAAAAAGCGCTCCATACTGGGGCCTACCCAAATCACCAATTCGGCATGGGCCAAACGTTGCCTATCCGAGGGCTTAAGCTGGTAGAGGTGAGGGGACACGTTGGGCGCTAGCAATAGCTCCACCTCGGCGGCATCACCGGCTATATCTAAGGCAATCAACTGTAGGGGCTTAATCGAAGCCAGCAGCTTAGGCTTAATGGCGGGCTGAGCAGCAGGGCTGGCCAGGGCAGTTGTTGCTAACAACAAAGCTAGTACAAACAACAAGGCAAGTGGCAGGGCGCTAGGACGGGCAATTAACACAGGGGCAGGCTCAATAAGGTCACAATAAGCAGCAATAACAAAGCAGGGCGATTTTAATACGCACAGCGCTATCACACAAAAAAGAAACGTTATATTATAACATTTCTTTTAGCGAGCATAGGGCACAGCCTAGCCAGCCATGAAAACCGCAACCGATACCAGCGGCTTTGAGCAACACAACCACAGCCACTGCATTAACAAAGCCTTGCAAGAGGCCGACCTTATCTGCCAGCAAAAAAGCCTGCGGCTAACCCCGCTGCGCAGGCAAGTGCTGGGCTATATTTGGCAAAGCCACAAACCGCTTGGTGCCTACACCTTATTAGAGATGCTGGCAGTCAGCCGCGCGCCCGGTAACAACAGCCGGGTAGCACCGCCCACGGTGTATAGAGCGCTGGAGTTTTTACTAGAGCACGGCCTAATACACCGCATCGCATCACTCAATGCCTATATAGGCTGCTGCAGCCCCAGCGATAAGCACCAAAGCCACTTTTTTATCTGCCGCCACTGCAATAGCACCGTAGAGCTGGCCACCCCAGCCATTAGTGCCGCCATTGCCCAATCGGCAAAAAGTACCGGCTTTATGGTAGAGGATGAATGCGTAGAAATCGTGGGGCTATGCCCGCAGTGCCAAAAAATAAACCCAGATGCAGCAGGTGATATAGAGTGAGCGAGTACCTACTTCAAGCCAAGCAAATCTCCATGGTTTACGGCCAGCAAACCGTGCTGCAGGCGGTGGACTTAACGATTAGAGCAGGGGAGATCGTCACCCTAATAGGCCCCAATGGCGCGGGCAAAACCACCTTGGTGAAAGCCGTGCTAGGGCTGATTGAACCCAGCCTAGGCCAGATTATTCGCCAGCCCGGCCTGCGCATAGGCTATATGCCACAGCGCCTGCATGTAGACCCCAGCCTGCCCATAACCGTGGGCCGCTTTTTACGGCTGGCCCACCCCAGTAAAGCTGCCATTAAAGAAGCCTTGGCCGAGGTAGGCACCAGCCATTTGCTTAACAACCCCTTGCAGTCCATCTCGGGGGGCGAGCTACAGCGGGTGCTATTAGCTAGGGCGCTGCTGCGCGACCCGCAGCTATTAGTGCTGGATGAACCGGTACAAGGCGTAGACATAGCCGGCCAAACCGAGCTGTATCAACTCATCGAAACCCTGCGCGAGCGCCACCAGTGCGGGGTATTAATGGTATCCCATGACTTACACCTAGTAATGGCGCAAACCGACACGGTGATTTGCCTTAACCAGCATGTGTGCTGCCACGGCCACCCCGAGCATGTGAGTACCGACCCCGCCTACTTAGCCCTGTTTGGCGAAAAATACAGCCAGGCACTGGCGGTATACCACCACGATCACGACCACGAGCACGATATACACGGCGACGTTATCCCCGACGAAAGCGGCAACAGCCCTAACCATGACCATAGCCAGTGCGGCCACAATCATCACCACGGCAGCCATCAGCACAGCAATAAGCACAACGAACAGAAACAAGACGAACAAAAAGGAGGGCAGGGCCATGCCTGATTTTTTATGGTTAGGCCTTAGCGCCGGGTTAATCATCGCCGCCATCGCCGGGCCCTTGGGCTCGTTTGTGGTGTGGCAGCGGCTGGCCTACTTTGGCGACACCCTAGCGCACTCCGCCTTACTGGGCGTAGCCCTCAGCCTGTGGCTAAGCATTAATATACAACTGGGCATTATCATCTGCTGCCTAGGCTTAGCCGTGCTGCTAGTGGTGCTGCAACGCAAGCCGCAACTGGCCAGCGACAGCCTGCTGGGCATACTCTCACACGGCAGCCTGGCGCTGGGCCTAGTCACCATCGCCTTAATAGACGACGTGCGGCTAGACTTAAACGCCTACCTATTTGGCGACCTGTTAGCAGTAAGCCAGCAAGACCTCTACTGGATAGGCGGCGTAGCGCTGGCCCTAGCACTCACCCTATGGCGCAACTGGAACAGCCTGCTAGCCATCACCGTACACCCCGAACTGGCCCAAGTAGAGGGCCTGCCGGTAGAGCGCCTGCGTCTCACCCTAATGCTAATGATCGCCTTGCTGGTCGCCATCGCCATGAAAATCATCGGCGTGCTACTGATCACCGCACTACTCATCATCCCCGCCGCCGCCAGCCGCAAGTTTGTAACATCCCCCGAACAAATGGCCGCCACCGCCATAGCCATAGGCTGCGGCTCAGTAGCAGGGGGCTTGGGTTTATCACTCAGCCTAGACACACCCGCAGGGCCATCCATAGTGGTGTTTGCGATAGGCTTGTTTTTAGTTGCTGGGCTAGCTAACACAGCCTTAAGTTCAGTTAAAAAATAAAACACGGTCATGCCGGAGCTGATCCGGCAGCTATCCTTGTTAGATGGATGCTGAATCAAGTTCAGCATGACAAGCTACAGTACGTCGTACCGGCCTTGCGCCGGTACCCATGGGTTTAATTTATTAATTCTCTTTAACAATCCTTTTTCGCCCGTTGGCGAGTTACTTCTTTTACGTGCATAAAAGAAGTAACCAAGAAAAGTGCACCCTGAGTCCGCCGCCCTTCGCCTATTGGCTACGGGAAACCTGCGCTACTCATAAATTTGCGGCCGCTGCGCAACTCACATTTTTTGATAATCAATCAAAAAATGCTCGGACAGTGCTCGCTGTGGCCACCGCAAATTTATTCCGTTGCTCGGCGGCTCCCAAGGGATAATGGGTACTCCGTAGCGAGCTGTGTAGTATTATCAGGTTTTTATCTTTATATAACTGCTCTACAATCATCCATAATCAACAACTTTTAGAAAGCGAAATACCACTCGTCGTGCCGGCCTTGCGCCGGTACCCATAGTTTTTTACTGACTAAAATATATTCACAGGCATCACCTTCTATGAAGTACCCGTTGCCCCTTGGGAGTCGCCTAGCAACGGAGAAAAATAACAGCGCGAAGCAGCGAACACAGTCAGCTAGGTGGATGCTGAATCAAGTTCAGCATGACAAACGTACAGTACGTCGTACCGGCCTTGCGCCGGTACCCATTGGTTTACGCTAAACAATAAAAGAGCGTAGCTCTTAACAAAAACAACAATCAAATAACCATGAAAAACATCGAGCCATACCTAAAACAATTCCAAACCCAACATCAACTCCCCGATGACTACCTAACATCCGCACAAAACCACTACACGCCCCTAATCAACGCACTGCTACAACAACAAGCCCACAGCCAACAAACCCTCACCCTAGGCATAAACGGCAGCCAAGGCAGCGGCAAAACCACCATGGCCGCTTACCTGCACACCGTGTTAACTCACCAGCACAAGCTCAAAGTAGTCAGCCTAAGCCTTGATGATTTTTACTTATCCAAAAGCGCGCGCCTACAGTTAGCCCAAACCGTACACCCACTACTGGCCACCCGCGGCGTACCCGGCACCCACGACATTGCACTGGCACTCACCACCTTAGCCGACTTAAAAAAACCGGGCAGGGTAGCCATACCGCGTTTTAACAAAGCCAGCGACGACTGCGTAGCCCGCGAGCAATGGGCCAGCATCAACGCCCCCGTAGACATTATTATTTTAGAAGGCTGGTGCTTAGGCGCTATCCCGCAAAGCGAAGCTGAATTATTGCCAGCCATTAACAGCCTAGAGGCCCAGCACGATAGCGATGGCCGCTGGCGACACTACGTTAACCAGCAACTAGCACAGCATTACCAAAGCTTGCATGAACAAATCGACAGCTGGGCCATGCTTAAAGCGCCATCCTTTGATTGCATCTACCAATGGCGCTTACAGCAAGAGCACAAACTTGCCAGCCGCATAAAAGCCGAGCAGGGTAGTGAGCAGGGGGCTAGTGGGGTAATGAGTGACAAGGCCGTTAAAGAGTTTGTGATGTATTTTCAGCGGATTACTGAACATTTATTAACGACCTTACCTAAAAAGGTAGATTTTTTGTTTAGCTTGGATAACAATCGCAGCATCGCTAATAAAACGCGTTAGGACGAATGATCATTAAAGGGATTTTTAGTGCTTAGCACCATACTCAGTTTTACTCCCTTCTTTTGTTTCATTCCCCTTGGTTAGTTTTGGCATTTTGTGATTGCGCTGCGTATTAATATCAACGCTGATTGCTGTATTGATAATATACATGGCCAGATATTGACGTATAGGCGTGGTTAGATCTTGCAGCAAATGTTTAGATATAGACTTTTTTGTCTAGATTTATACTTTATGTTTTGATTTGACTATAGCCAAAAATTAACTGTTAGCATCTAAACATCCGTGCCATTAAGGAAGATATGAAGAAGATAAATTTTAAGATTTCGTACCATAACGGCGATGCAAGAGATGGTCGCCTGGACATGTACGACGCGACGGTTTCATTACAAGGGTTTGCAAAGGCATTATCAATAACTACGCATGCGTTGCTAAATGACGGTGAAATAAAAAAGCACGGAAACAAAATTTCTGGTGCCAAGCTATATATAAACCCGTCCCGTAAAGGTAGTTTCGAAGAACTCATAACATTAGCTATCGAAAACCAAGCGGCTTTGGCCGTAGGAACAAGCGTTGTTGGGGCTGTATTCTACGATCTCATTAAATGGACATGGTCAAAGACTTTAGACTTAAATTACAGCCCTGAAACAGCCCAAGTAAGAAAGCTAGAAGATAGAATTGAACCGTTTATTGGAGAAATGGAAGAGGCTTTAGAAATTCCTCTTGAGCAGGCACATCGACCGATTAAACAGTGCGATGACATGACCATTGTTATAAAAAGGCCTCGAAACCCAGATCATGTGATCAAGATGGATAAAGAGACACTAAAAAGTGTTTCTATTCAAACTGAACCCAATGTTATTACCAATATTACAGGAAATGTTACTCGCTATAATATTTTGTCTGGCATTGGCCGGTTTTACGATAATGAACTAGAACGTACTGTGTCATTCAAAATGCCTGAAAAGGCAGGCTCATCCCAGCGCCGTAGAATCACCTGGTCTTTGCATAATGCCCAGGATGAAGGCGAAGGAAAAATAAGGCTAGAAGTAAAACGTGTAGTATCTGCAAAAGGGGTAATACGTCGCTATCTTGTTCAAAAAGTATATCGTATATAAATGCTAACAAGGCCAGCCAGAGGGAACAAAAAACCGCCGCTTCGCTCTGGTTTTTCGTCCCCTGCTGGCGGCGTTATGAGTAGGTGCCGATGAGCAGCGCAAAGGAATGCCCAAGCTGTAACACCAATATTTCTTGGTGGCGAAGAAAGTATCGAGTTACGTGTAAGCACTGCGAATCAGAGCTTGTCATGGCAAACCATGGTGCGCATTTGCTTCTATTAATAGTAATGTCGTTTATCTTTCTATTGGCCTGGGTATTCAATCCTACACTTTTTGTTATTGCATTGCTTATTGAACTATCATTTCACAATTGGTTTATCAACAACATGCTATTTTATAAGGTCGTCAATGAACCTAGGCCACAAACCCAGTAACACTTATAACAAGTTTGGCCACAATCTCGCTTCGCGCTGGGCATACTGCTGCGCAGTTTGCCTATGCCAAAAGCGTTATTTTCAAGAGGTGCATAAATGGTAGGCGGCTCATTCAGCCCAGTTTGGTATAAATGCGTTAAGTGTAAAGGTGGATTTGATTTTTATAAAACCAAATGCCCTCACTGTGGACACGAGCACTCT
Source organism: Dasania sp. GY-MA-18 (assembly GCF_024734385.1). Taxonomy (GTDB): domain Bacteria; phylum Pseudomonadota; class Gammaproteobacteria; order Pseudomonadales; family Dasaniaceae; genus Dasania; species Dasania phycosphaerae. The sequence continues at coordinate 76,376 of NZ_JANHAP010000011.1, forward strand.
AAAGAAGAAATTTATGCTCTTAAAAAGATGCATTTTAAAAAAAGCAGTCTAGGAATGATCATTGCTGCAATAATATTTATCCCACTGTTTTATATTGCATTTAAATATGGATAGTAGAAACATAACAAGCACATCAATAAGCGTACACACATACAAGTTAACGATTATCTACTCTGACCATAATACCTCACACCAGTACCCGCGCCTAAAAACATCAACAGCTATATTTTCTTAGCAGCCAAATACCAAGCTATCCCAATTTTTATAATTAACCTGCCCCAACAAATTGCCCACCGCTATTTAACACCCAGCAAATACTCACCCCACTAACTTTAATCTAGATCAAATCATCTTTACGGCCGCTGTGATTTAATTATTGTTATTAATTGATCACAACAATATCAACCTTAACAGCCGTTATAGAGTACCCAGTATGAAAGCAGTCACTACTTTAAGTCGTATCGTTGCCCTCAGCGCAGCCTTTGCAAGCCCCAGTTATGCTTATCAAGCGGGGGATATAATTGTGCGCGCCGGTGCCACCACTGTAGAGCCGCAAGAAAGCAGTGACGCTATTGCATTAAATGGCAGTACTTTATCGCTAGCTGGCGGCAATACCCATTTAACCGTCGACAGTAACACTCAGTTGGGATTAACGTTTAGTTATGTGCTTGATAAGCACTGGGCTATAGAGCTGTTAGCTGCCACGCCTTTTTCGCATACCGCAGCGGCCACTGGCGAATTAGCCGGTTTAGATATAGCCCGTGTAAAACAACTGCCGCCCACCTTGTCCGCCATTTATTACTTTAATAACAGCGGTAAATTTAAACCTTACCTAGGTGCGGGCATCAACTACACGATTTTTTTTGATGAAAAAATTAACAGCCAGGCCGATGCGGCTCTAGAGGGCTTAGGTTTAACCGGCGCTAAAGTGTCGCTAGATGACTCATGGGGTGCAGCTTTGCAAATTGGCGCAGACTATATGATTGACGATAATTGGCTATTAAACGCCTCTATACGCTGGATAGACATAGACAGCAAAGCCACCATAAAATTTGATGGCGGCCACCAGCTAAGCAGTGATGTAGCTATAGACCCTTATGTTTACACCCTAGCCATAGGTTATAAATTTTAATATAGCTGGTTAGAGCACATTAATGTGCTCTAACCTTACCTAACAGTGCTCAATTAATGCACTCTAGCCCTTTGATGCCTAAGAGGCCTTGAGTTAAAAAACTCACTGATTCATAATCAATTTTTCAAATATTTAAGAGGCATTTATGAGACATATTACTCGCACACTTTTAGGCTTTACCGCGCTTGTTGTTTCTTTACAAAGTTTTGCCGATAGTAAAGATCCAAACCTAGACCTAATTCATGCTCGCCAAGGCGAAATGGAATTGCGCTCTTACTTTTTGGGGCCATTAGTGGCCATGGCTAAAGGCGACACGCCATACAATGCAGAAACCGCCGCTAGCTTTAGCAAAAGCCTGCAGTTATTAAATGGCTTGGATATGGATAGGGCATGGTCACCGGGTACTGCTAACGACAAATACGAGGGCAAAACCAAGGCCTTGCCAAAAATTTGGAACACCTACCCTGAAATAGGTAAATACGGTGAGAAATATGAAGCCGCCGTCGATGCCCTTGCTGGCAGCGCTGGTAATGGCTTGAATGAGCTGCGCGCTAACCTGGGTGATGTAGGCAAAGCCTGCAAAGCTTGCCACGACGATTTTACTGCAAAAAAGTAAGCACAATTGCAAAACTACCTGCTTAAAAAAATATGGGACCCACTGACACGCTTGTGGCATTGGGTTCTAGCCGTGGTGGTATCGCTAGGTTGGTACTTTGGCGAATACATGTCATTCACCTTTATAGACTGGCACTTTTACTGTGGTTATGCGGTATTAGGTTTATTGGCAGTACGTTTAATTTGGGGGTTTATTGGCCCCAAACCTATACGTTTTAGCAGCTTATTTACTCGGCCATCGGTACTAATAGCCTATGCCCGCACCTTGGGTAAACGCAGCCCTAGTGGCACACCAGGGCATAACCCACTGGGTTCGCTTTCGGTACTTGCATTACTTTTGCTGCTAGCAGCACAGGCGCTGTCAGGATTGTTTATTGAGTCGGATGTTTTTTTTGAAGCAGGGCCACTTGCCCACCTAGTAACCGAATCCACTATGGGGCGCATGGCTTGGTGGCATGAGCTATTAGCCCAATGCATTCTTGTGATGGTAGTTTTACATGTTGCGGCTATTTTTTATTATTGGCTATGGAAAAAAGAAAACCTGATTACACCTATGATTACTGGCTGGAAATGGGTTAAACGCGTATACCTTAGCAAAGATGAAAACCCCTGACGGCCCTTAGTCGCCCCTTACCGTTCTATTACCTTAAAAATCATCCGCTACTTAATAATACCCTTGAGCCACAGTAATTTTATTTTAAGTGCTAGGTGTTGGTTGCTTGTTACTTCATCCACTTTTTCACGGTTTTGCCATAGTCAAGATACTCGCTACGCTCATTACTTTGTCATACCCAAGACACTCGTTACACTCATGGGGCAGGCCCTACCGGCGAAAGCCGGTATCCATATGTAACACTAGATTCCGGCTCGAAGGCCGGAATGACTTTCATATTCAACAGCTAGATTCCGGCTCCGAGGCCGGAATGACCTTCATATTCAACAGCTGGATTCCGGCTCGGTGGCCGCAATGACCTGCGCCGTGCAGCTTTGCGAATGCTGTGGTTTTTGCTTAAGTAATACCATTGTATTCAGGGTTGTTACGCTTAGTACTGTCCCTAATTAACTTTTAGCCTCACTTACACCCAACCACAAAGCTCTACCTCCTTCAAAATCAACCACCACATGATAACGCCCCTGCGTTTCAGTCACTTCATAAAACCAACCGTGGCGTTGAATCACTTTTTCGCTAAGCTTTAATCCCAAACCATAACCCGAGGCCATTTTTTTATCGCTTGCTTCTGGTTTAGGCTTATTTTCTTGATCGCTATTACTGCTGTTAATAATGGTGACGCGACTAGCTTGTTGCTTAATGACCACCTTACCCTGTTGGGTGTGCTGGTAGGCATTGCGTATAAGGTTGCTTAATACTATGTGGCAGGCTGTAGCCTCGATATTGACGGTGTAATCCTCACAATCTAGGGTGACCTCAACATTTTTTTCGTTAAGCAAATAATCTAGATCGCCACATAATTGCTTTATTTTTTCATTGAGCTGTATAGGCTGCGGCGGCATGCCTTGCTCGTCATTACGGCTTAACCACAATAAAGTTTCAGTTAAGTCACTCATGGTTAGCCCTGCACGCTCTATGCGCTGCAATGTGAGTTGTTGCTTGTCGCTAATGGGGTCTTTTTCAGTTAACCGTTTTAGTAAATCGACGTTGCTACGTATAACCGAAATAGGTGTGCGTAGTTCATGGCTGGCATAGCTTAAAAAACGTTGCTCACGGTCTAGGCTTTGCTGCGCCGACGCTAAACTGCTTTGCACTAATTCTGCTAACACATTGAGTTCGTTGTAGCTAAAATCTGGCGGTGGTTTTTGAATAGTGTCTTGGTTAAGGGATTTAGCCCAGTTTTTTAGCGACTCTATAGGTTTAGCAATTTTTTGCATAATCATGATTAACACAAAGGCAAAAAATACGATGGCGGCAACAGCCATACCTATAGTCCAATATAAACGTTTACTAGGCTTGCTTTTTCCTGTTTCTGCGACTTTACCTCTATCTAATATTACTCTACTTATAAAACGCACTTCACCTTCTGGGGTGTAATACCTTAATAAAAAATAAATATTTTCAGGCATGGTAAAAATACAATCCTGATCTTTTAATTTTTGTAATTGACCCACTTCATCTGGTGGCAACACAAAACGCTGTTGAATAATTTCTGGGGTATCTTGCCAGCGGCTAGCTACGCTAAAGCCCGCTATATGTTGCGGCAGGCCATCTTCTACGTTGGGAGTTTTTGCCAATTCACGCATTACGCCTTTCAAGCCTTTATCCAGGCCATCAAAAAAGTAATGCACGCTTAAAAACGAAAAGCCTATAGCCATCACTGAACCCAGCAAGACTACACTGATAAAAAAATACAACCTAAGGCTGGGCCTGATTTTCAAAGCTGTGCCCCCTTACTATTAGTCGTTATGGCGAAGCCTATACCTGAAACGGTATCTAAACTGATGTTGTTATGCGCGGCATCCAACTGTTTACGCAAGTGGTAAATATGCACTTTTAGGCTATTGCTGTCGGGCTGTTCGTCGCCCCATACCGCCTGCATAATATGCTGGCGGCTAACCGCTTGCGGGCTGGCGCGCACTAATACCTCTAATAATTTAAACGCAATGGGTGAAAGTTTTAGCGGCGTTTGTTTTAGCTGCGCGCTGCGCTGGTTTATGTCCAAGCTTAAGTCGCCTAACACTAAGCGCTTAGCTTCACCGCTGCGGCGCTTGGCCAGCACTTGCACGCGTGCCACCAGTTCCTTCATGGCAAAGGGTTTAACTAAATAATCATCGCTGCCAGCGGCAAAGCCCTCAAGCTTATGCTCTAGGCTATCGCGGGCGGTTAACATCAGTATAGGAATGTCCATACCTCTTTCGCGCAGGGTGTTGCACAAGGTTAAGCCATCCATTTTAGGCATATTGATGTCTAGCATAATCATTTGGTAATGATTGCTTTCTAACAAGTTCAAACCCATTAAGCCATTGCTGGCGTGGTCACAGTTGATGGACTCTAGGTCTAGGTAATCAACAATGGTGGTAGCCAGATCAATATCGTCTTCTACCAGCAGTACGTTTATCATTAATAGCTAATCCTAAATTGTCCGGGCATTTTAGCCCTCACCTTGCTCACTATTATGCGCTGCCAAGCCGCCACCCAATACGCGGTACAGGGTAATGCGATTATCCAAATCCGCCTGCCTAGTTAAAATCAGCGACTGCTGAGCGCTATACATAGTGCGCTGCGCCTCTAAGGCGGTTTGAAAACTATCTACCCCATTTTGGTAGCGCGCTAGCGACAAACTATAACTGCGGCTGGCCGCTGCCACTAAGGCCTGCTCGGCGTCCAGCTGCTCTTGTATGGTTGCCCGCCGCGCCAGCGCATCGGCCACTTCGGCAAATGCGCTTTGAATAGCATATTCATAAGCGGCCAACGCTTTGCGTTGTTGGGCTTTACTATACGCGAGGTTAGCGCTGTTGGCGCCGCCATCGAATATGGGCAGGGTAATGCTGGGGGAAATCGCCCAAATGGTGCTGGCACCACCACTAAAAATATCGGCTAGCACCGAGCTGGCCACGCCGCCGTTGGCAGTTAACGACAAGCTGGGTAAGTACGCCGCCCTGGCAACACCGATATTGGCATGGGCAGATTTTAAGCTGTGCTCGACGGCCAATACATCGGGGCGTTGCAATAGTACTTCTGATGACAAGCCCGCAGGCACATCACTCACCAGTGTTGCGCTGCTGGGTAGGGCCGTGGCTAACAAGCGCTCATTTAATTGCTCACCCACCAGCAAGCGCAGCGCATTAGTATCTTGCGCGACTTGGCTGGTATACAGGGCAATGTCAGCGCGGGCGCGGTGGTAAACCGTTTCGGCACTGGCCACATCTACCTGCGAGTCCACCCCCAGCTCTAAACGCTTGCGGGTAATCGCTAAGGTTTTTTCGGCATTGGCCATGGTCTCTTGGGCCAAGGTTAAGGCGCTGTTATCCGCCGCCAAGGTGAGCCAGGCATTGGCTACCTCACTAATGAGTGCAATGTGGGCCGCTTTGGCGGTTGCTGCCGTGGCTAAGTAGGCCTCCATTTGGGCGGCGCTAAGGCTGCGGTTTTTACCAAACAAATCAATTTCGTAGCCGCTTAAACCCAGCTCGGCCTGGTAGTTAGTTTCTTTAACGCCGGATGCTAATCGACTGCGATTGCCGTTTAGGCCCACATCCAGATTAGGGAATAAATCCGCGCGCTGTATGCGGTAAGTGGCGCGGGCCGCTTCCACATCGGCCAGGGTTTGTTGCAGGCTTCGGTTATTGCTTAGGGCTAACTCTATCAACTCGGCTAAGCGCGGATCTTTAATAAAGTTTTGCCAGGGCAACTGCGTGGCCAGCTCGCTGGATAAACCTTGGCTAGATTGACTAGAGGATTGCACGGAGGCTGGCGTAGCATTTTGAGCAGCCAGCTCTGCACGCCAGTCATCCGCCAAGGGCAGCGCTGTGCGCGTGTAATCCGGTGCCAAGGTACTGCAACCGGTTAGTAAGACTGCCCCGGCAATAGCCAATAGGCTAACCCGGCCCCGGCCCGGTGTTTGTGGCAGTGCGTGTGTAGGCACGTTAAGCATGGGCAAGCTCCCCTGGTTTTACTTCATCATCATAGACCGCGCGCCGTTTAGGGAAGCAGCCGCGTATTAACACAAAGAACAACGGCACAAAAAATATGCCTAAGACGGTTGCCGTAAAGGTGCCGCCCACAATGCCGGTACCTATAGAGATACGGCTATTGCCACCCGCGCCTGACGACAGGGCCAAGGGCAGGGTGCCCAGCATAAACGCCATAGAGGTCATAATAATTGGCCGCAAACGCAGCTTAGCCGCTTGCACGGCGGCATCTACCAGCGACATGCCGCGCTGGTAAGAGGCTTCGGCAAATTCCACTATAAGAATGGCATTTTTTGAGGCTAGGCCTATGGTGGTTAGCAGCGCCACTTGAAAATAAATGTCGTTGTCTAAGCCACGCATTGTTGAAGCTAAGGCCGCACCCACCACGCCCAGTGGAATAACCAAAATAACCGATAGCGGTACCGACCAGCTTTCGTACAAAGCCGCCAGCGCCAAAAACACCACCAAAATAGAAAGCGCATACAACAGCGGCGACTGGCCGCTGGACTGCTTTTCTTGATAGGACAAGCCACTCCAGGCATAGCTGAGTTTGCCCTGGCCTACCTGCTGGGTGAGGCGCTCCATTTCAGCCATGGCTTGGCCCGAGCTAACACCGTTGGCCGCAGCACCTTGTATGCTGTACGAGGCTATGCCGTTAAAGCGCGTCAAACTTTGCGGCGCGCTAGACCACGACGCGCTGCTAAATGCTGACAGCGGCGTCATGGTGGTGTCACCGTTCGCATTTTGGCCGCGCACATGCCATTCGTTTAAGTCAGTGGGTTTAGAGCGGTACTCGCTATCACTGGCCACATACACTTTTTTAATGCGGCCGCGATCTATAAAGTCATTCACATAGGTGCCCGCCCAAGCCGAGCTTAGGGTGTTGGCCACATCCGATAATGACAAACCTAACGCCGTTGCTTTGCCGCTATCTATATCAATTTTAAGTTGCGGGGTATTACTTAGCGCGCCCTCCCTAATGCCCACTAGCAATTCACTTTGCCGCGCTTGCGCCAGCAACTCATCTTTAAGCGCCATTAGCTCTTCACGGCTGGTGCCTGCTGCGGCCTGCAACTCAAAACTAAAACCATTGCTTTGCCCCAAGCCGCGAATTACCGGCTGCGATAAGGCAAAAATTTTGGCATCGCGTATAGCGGCTAGGTTTTTGTTCATGCGTTGTATTAGTGCATCGGCACTTTGCTCTTGCTGGCTGCGCTCGTCCCAGTGTTTTAAGGTGACAAAACCCAGCCCAGCATTTTGGCCGCTACCCGAAAAATTAAAACCCGCAATAGAAAAGGTGCCGGTAACGGTATCGGTTTCCTCTTGCGATAAGTATTGCTCTACTTGTTCGGCTACCGCACTGGTGCGTTTGATGGAGGCACCCTCGGGCAGGTTAATTTGAAACATCACACTGCCTTGGTCTTCCTGGGGTAAAAAGCCTGTGGGCATGCGCACAATTAACAAGCCCAGTATTAGCACTATCACCGCGTACACCAGCAGCCAGCGCGCTTTGCGGCTGATAATGCTTTGCACATGGCCAGTGTAAGAGGCGGTTAACTTATCGAAGTGGCTGTTAAAGCCGGCAAAAAAACCTTTTGCTTTACTACTATGCGCACTGCCGTGCTCACTTTTACGCAACAGGCTGGCGCACAGGGTTGGGCTTAGGGTTAGCGCTACAATGACCGATAAGGTCATAGACGACACTATGGCTATAGAAAACTGCTGATAAATAACCCCGGTAGAGCCGCCAAAAAAAGCCATAGGTAAAAACACCGCCGACAACACCACGCCTATGCCTACCAGCGCGCTGCTGATTTCGGCCATGGACTCTATGGTGGCATCACGCGGCGACAGGTTTTTTTCGTGCATTAAGCGCTCTACGTTTTCCACCACTACTATGGCGTCGTCCACCAGCAAGCCTATAGAGAGCACGATGCCAAACATGGTGAGGGTGTTAATCGAAAAACCAAAAGCCGATAGCACACCAAAAGTACCCAGTAAAACTATGGGCACCGCAATAGCGGGTATTAAGGTGGCGCGCCAGTTTTGTAAAAACAACCACATTACCAGCACCACTAACACCACCGCTTCCATTAGGGTGTAGACCACTTCGCTAATAGAGATTTTTATAAACTCGGTGCTGTCGCGGGGGAAGGTGATTTTGTAGCCATCGGGCAAGCTTGGCTCCAGCTCGGCGACTTTTGCTTTTACCCTAGTGGCGGTGGCCAAGGCATTTGCACCCGGCGATAACATTACAGCTATACCCGATGCTGGGTGGCCGTTTAAGCGCCGTATAGAGTCATAACTCTCACTGCCAATTTCTACCCTGGCCACATCGCTTAAACGCACGTTGGCACCAGAGGCATCGTATTTAACAATAATATTGCGAAACTCTTCCGGCGTAGCTAATAAAGACTGCGCCGTTACCGTGGCATTAAGCTCTTGCGTGGCTACGGCGGGCATGGCACCAATTTTACCGGCGGGCACTTGCACGTTTTGGGCTTTTAACGCGTTGGTAATATCAGAGGGCATTAGTGCATAGGCGGCCAGTTTGTTTGGGTCTAGCCAAATGCGCATGGCATATTGCGAGCCGAATACTCTTACATCACCCACGCCTTCAATACGGGCCAGGGCATCTTCCATATTGGTGGCCAGGTAATCGGCAATGGTGGCGGCAGTAGACTGATTGGTCGTGTCATACAGTGCGGTAATCAGTAAAAAATCGCTGTTGGATTTTTTTACCGTTACCCCTTGCGCCTGCACCGACTCGGGAAAGCGCGAGTTAACCTGCTGCACCTTATTTTGCACCTGCACCTGGGCATAATCGGGGTCGGTGCCTTGCTCAAAGGTAATGCTCACCGAGGCCGAACCATCGGAGGTACTAGAAGAGGAGAAGTACAACAGGCCATCAAGGCCAGTAAGCTGCTGCTCTAATATTTGGGTGACGCTGTTTTCAACGGTTTGCGCATCCGCCCCGGTATAGGTGGTGCTTACATTAATTACCGGTGGGGCTACGTTGGGGTATTGCGCCACCGGCAGCGACATAATAGAGGCTATACCGGTAAGCATAATAATGATGGAAATAACCCAGGCAAAAACGGGCCTATCTATAAAAAAGCGAGCAAACATATTTACACGCCCTCTTGCTGGGTTGAATTAGTAGATGAGTTATCAGGCGAGTTATTAACAGCAGGCTTTAACACGGTAACCATACTGCCGCTGCTATTCATTTCTACCTGCACCGGCTGTACCTCGGTGCCGGGGCGCACATTGCTAGAGCCCTCTACCAATAGCTTATCGTTTACCGCTAAGCCGCTGGCGATTAGCCATTGGTTATCCACGGCGTTAACGGTTTTTACTATGCGCTTTTCCACCAGGTTGTTATCGCCGATTACATAGGCGTAGGCGTCGCCATTGGCGCTGTGATAAATGCCTTGCTGGGGCACCAAGATGGCGTGCTCGTCTACCGCCTCACTGACTTGTGCGCGCACAAACATGCCCGGCAGTAAGAGGCCATCGGGGTTGGGGAACTGGGCACGCAAGGTAACGGTGCCGGTTGCGGCATCTACCGACACTTCTTGCATTTTAAGCTCACCTTGGTAGGGGTAGTCACTGCCATCTTCTAGGGTGAGCGTTACTGCGGTGCTGCCTTGCTTAAGGCTTTTATTGCGCATTAACTGGCGCAGCTTTAATAGCTCGGCACTGCCTTTGCGCATATCCACATAAATGGGGTCTAGGCTGCGTATAGTTGCCAAGGCCGTGGCTTGCTGTGCGGTGACCAACGCCCCTTGGGTAACGCTAGATATACCAATATGCCCCGCAATAGAGGCTTTGACCTTGGTGTACTCCAGGTTAATGGCCGCGCTTTCTAGCTCGGCTTGGTATTTTTCTAACTCGGCTTTGGCCTCTAGGTAGCTGGCTTGAGCATCGTCGGCATCCTGCTGCGAGATACCATCAAACTTACGCAGGTTAGCGTAACGCTGGGCTTTTAACTGCGCAGTTGCCAGCGAGGCCTTAGCGCTGTTGAGGTTGGCCTTGGCCTCGTTATAGGCCGCTTGAAAAGTAGCCGGGTCAATTTGATACAGCAACTGCCCTTGCTCAACCTTGCTGCCCTCTTCAAACAGGCGCTGCTGCACTATGCCGCTTACTTGCGGGCGCACCTCAGCCACCTGCGACGCCACCACCCGTGCCTGCATTTTAGTGGCAATAGTATGCGGGGCCTCGGTAACCGTAACATAAGAAACAGCAGGGGCCGCCGTGCTGCGGGCAGGCGCACTGCCTTGCTGGCAGGCACTAAGCAAAGCCGCAATTAACACTATGCCCCCAGTGCAGATTGGGTATTTCATGGTGGAACGCTCCATTAATCAATAAATAAGACGGGCCCTAAGACAACAACAACTACGCGCCATTCCCTAACCCGCCATCCATAGCTAAAAAAACTAAAAAGCCTACTATGGCGCATAGCCTAACAAGGGCTTGGTTAAGGCAGGGTTAATGGCGGGGCGATGGATGCTGAATCAAGTTCAGCATGACTAAGGGTAATACAGCTGTCATAACCGCCTAGCATTGATGCGCCATACTGGCCTTGAGCCGGTAATCACAACAACCAAATCCAACCCACCGTCATACCGGCCATGAGCCGGTATCCACAAACAACAAACCCCAACACACGTCATACCGGACTTGATCCGGTATCCACAAACAACCAACCCCAACACACGTCATACCGGACTTGATCCGGTATCCACAAACAACCAACCCCAACCCACCGTCATACCGGACTTGATCCGGTATCCACAACTATATGTGTGTACATAAAACCGTCATTAACCAAAACAGGGCAGCGCAATAAACAATAGAGCCACCAAGCAACTACCAATACGCTTTTAATGTTTTACCAATAATTTGCCTATACCCCATCAAAGCGCTGGATTTTTTGCGTAGCTTATATAACAATCGCCCAACGCTAATAAAACGCGTTAGGAAGAATAATCATTAAAGGGATTTTTAGTGCGGTATACCGCAGCCAGTTTTACTCCCTTCTTTTGTTTGGTTTCCCCTAGTTAGTTATGGCGTTTTGTTTAGGCGCTGTGTGTTTATATCAACGTTGGTTATTGTGCGGGTAATACAGTCGAGGCCTTTAAGCGCTGATGCTAATGGGTTGTGACGATATGTATGGTCAGATATAGACGTATCGGCGTGGTTATATCTGGTGGTGGATGTGTAGGTATAGGCTTCTTTGTTTAGATTTATTCTTTATGTTTGGATCTGGCCATAGCCAATAACAAACTGTTAAGTCATTCTATGGACAAACTTTACCCAGTACTTTTTAAAATATCAGCTGTTTGTATTGCAGCCATAGGCACAGGGATGGTTGCGCTTCTGCCGCATTTGCTCACATATGAAAAAGATGCCTACGAATCATTATATAAAGTGGAGGCTAAAATCGGAAAAATTCACAACTACGAAGATTACAATTGCGACATTGTTGGAAAGCATAGAGCCGATTGTCATATTGCCATCCATAAGGTTACCACCAGCGAGTCCATATTGAATATGCTAGATACGCTTAGATATTTTCTTCAAATTATGGCTGGAATCACCTTTTTTCTAGGCCTCTCTTGCATACTATGGATATATAAAATTCCATTTTTTGCATTCTTTGGCTGGGAAGAAAAGGACTTAACAAATCAATCAAGTTCGCCCGCTAAAGAGCGCGGGCAGGACGTGTAAAAGACACGCGCCTCTTATTGAGTCGTTAACTGTTACAAGGATGAGAAATGAAGTCACGATCAAAATTGATGCTAGAAAAATCTATAGCGTCAATGCTTTCTGCGATTGAGGTCTACAATAAGCCTGATTTTAAATATAGAGAAGAAACATTTTCCGTTCTTTGTATTAACTCATGGGAGCTACTGCTTAAGTCGAAGGTACTAAATCTATCGGGAAACCAAATGGGATCTCTGATAGCAATGGAGTACAAAACACTTAAAGGCGGAGCCAAATCAAAGAATAAGCACAGAAAGAAAAACCGATCGGGAAATCCAATGTCTATAAGCCTCTTCGAGGCGTATAGAGTAATTACTGAAGATTATGGTCTTAAAGTTAACAAAGCGGTGCTTGACAATCTGATAGCTATTACTGAAATACGTGATAACTCGATACATTTTGTAAACGATGATCTATTGCTTGCTATTAAAGTACAAGAGCTTGGTACAGCCTCGCTACAGAACTATTTCCACTTGGTTAGTGATTGGTTCGGTAACGTTCTTGGTGGTTACAATTTCTATTTAATGCCTTTGTCGTTTTTCAGGGGTTTTGATACGGCTAAGGGGATTAGCCTAAACACCAATGAAAAGAAGCTCTTGGAATTTATAAGCTCCAGAGAAAAAGAATACGACGAAGGTGAAGATTATGGAGACTACAACTTAACTCTAAAAATCGATGTCAAATTCCAAAAGGTCAAAAGTAACGCAGGCCTCCCTGTACAAGTAACAAATGATCCTTCTGCACCGATGGTTCAGTTATCAGAAGAAGATATATCAGACAGGTTTCCATGGGATTATGACGTATTAACAACACGATTGAGGAAGCGATACAACGATTTCAAGATAAATCCAAAGTATCACAAGCTTCGCAAAGATCTTGAAAAAAACAAAAAGCTGGCGCATGTTCGTTATCTTAATCCAAGCAACAAGAAAGGTGGGAAAAAGACCTTGTATAGCACAAACATACAAAAAGAATTTGATAAGCACTATGCTAAAAACAGTTAACAGGCAATTAAAAATCACCCACTAAAGGCGTGGGCTGGACTCGCTAACGATCGCCTTTTATTGGGGCGTTATAAGCCTAATTGTTCACATGTTTTAAGATGTCCAGTTTTAATAAAAAATTTAGGGTTAATCAGATGCAAGTACCTAAAGTATTTTTCTCTTACTCCCATGATAGTGAGGAACATAAAGCATGGGTTCTAGCACTGGCAACACGCTTGGAAGAAAATGGTGTTGCTGTGACTTTAGACCAATGGGATCTGAGAGTCGGTGATGATCTTCCCTTTTTTATGGAATCTGGTTTAACAGATGCAGATAGAGTTGTTTTAATATGTACGGAATCATATGTAAAAAAAGCTAATGACATGCGCAGTGGCGGTGTAGGTTATGAAAAAATGATAATTACAGCTCAAATAATGGCAGATTTGGGAAGCAACAGAGTTATTCCGATCGTTGTGAATAATGGCCTACCAAATAAGACACCTACTTTTGTTTCTAGCAAGTTATATTTAAGCTTTGAACCATCGGAATACGAAGATAGTTATTGCGAGCTTATTAGTAATCTATGGGGTAAGTCTGTAAAACCAAGGCCAAAGAGGGGCGCAAGCCCTTTTTTAAGAGAAGCTTTACCTATAAATCCTGTGGCTTTTGATGTGCCAGCATCTTTCAGCAATCCAGCTACAAAGTCCAAAGTTACTGTTAATCCAACAGCGAATAACGGCCGTTACTGGGTCGGTGAGGGAGAAATGGCGTTTGAATTATTTTGGTCAAAATCTGGCTCAGGAGAAATATGGATCTACAACGATTCTGAGACTATTCACTCCTTGTCTATAGTACCAGAAAGCTTCAAAGAAATTTCTGATATTGCAGATGCTACAGATCCGTCTTTTTATCTCGAAGAGCGATGTTCTAGTTTACAAGTTGGTGAAATTGCAGTTTTGCAAAACACCAATGGTTATTATTTGGCGGTAAAGGTGGAGCAGGTTCTCTATAGGTGTCGGAACGGAGATGATAAAGATGAGCTAACTATTAGTTATGTAATTGCGCCAGCTAAAAGCACCTCATTTGCAAAGTTTAGGTGAAGCTTTATATATTTCACAAGTAACTAAAGGAACTAAAGGGGTCGTAACGATTATTTATCGTACACCCCCTTAACAATTAACTTATCTACAATAAATACCCACAACCTAATATCCAGCACATAAAACATAATCAAATAGCAATAACACCCCGGAGAAAAATCAATGTTAAAAATCCTCACCGTAGTTCTTATGGCCACACTATCTGGCTGCGCAGTATTTGATGGTGGCAATGTACCAAAAACCACCTTATCGGCTTATGAGGGTGATGCTAGTGCAAAGCCTAGTGTTTCATATACCAGCATGGCGATGGGTGGCTTATCTGGGCCTAAGGAGCTACCCGAGGCTTCGCAAAGTATTATTGAAGGTGAGCTGTTAGCTGTGCTGGAGTCTTCGCAGTACTTCTCGCGTATTTCAAAAAAAGACGAGGCTGCTGATATTAGTATTTCCGTTACCTTAACCAATAGAGGCAACCCCGCAGCGCTAATACCTGCGTTTATTACTGGCCTTAGCCTTTACACCATACCCTCTTGGGCCACCGATCATTTTGATGTAGTAGCCAACGTTGAAAGGCGCGATGGGCTAAGCAAAAGCTATGTACTGGCTGACTCCAGCACCATAGTGCAATGGCTGCCGATGATTTTTGTGTTTCCAGCAAAAAACTTTTCTGTAGTGCCAGAGGTGAGAAAAAACATGTATAAAAAAGTACTATCTGATATGCAAAAAGATGGCTTCTTTACTTACGATCAAAATTCGGTAGCGCTGGTTAAGTAATTTAGCCATTGGGGCAGGGCTGCGCGGCCTTATTTAGCTTGTTTAAGCTCTGCCCTTACATTTACAACAAATAGCACACTAACACTACTTAGCTATAGTGCGCCTAGTTACTATCTATTTCGGGTTTAGCGTTATGGCAATACATTATTTCTAGCTATCAACCGCGTTCAACGTAACGTCATAACCGCCCCACAGACTATCTATTTGTCACAAGCCGCTTAATAAAATACACTTTCTAAAATAATAACAGCAACCAAGGACAGGCTCTTATGCTTAAACAAGCATTTTTATACCTCGCCAGCATTTTTATTTTTATCAGCCAAATCCCCCTTGCCAGCGCGCAGGATCAATCCACGCAATTATTTGAGCAATTAAAAAATAGAGTCTTTCAGGTTAAAGTTATTGATATTGCATCGGGTAACAAGTCCAGCATAGGCTCTGGGTTTTTAGTGGCTAATGATCATTTGATTGCCACTAACTACCATGTTGTATCTTCATACCTACTCAACCCCGAAAAATACAAGTTAGTGCTGCTGGATAATCAGCAACAAAGCCAAGAGCTGGCTATTGTTGATTTTGACATTATCCATGACCTTGCCTTGCTAAAAACCAAGGCACTGCCTTATAAGCCGCTAGTTATAGAAACAAGCCAGCCTGCCAAAGGCAACCGCATATATTCTATGGGTAACCCTCATGATTTAGGCATGACGATTATTGAAGGCACTTACAATGGTTTAGTGGAAGGCTCTAGGTATCAAAAATACTTATTCTCTGGCTCTTTAAACCCAGGCATGAGTGGTGGCCCGGCTTTTAATAGCCGCGGCGAAATTATAGGTATTAATGTTTCTAAGGGCGGCGAGCAAATAAGTTTTTTGGTGCCTGCATTTCACTTAGCCGATTTAATTAAGCGTTACCGCCAAAATGGTGAAATAGCCCAAGCAGACTATAACAGCCATATTTACGCTGCCCTATATGCCGACCAAGATGCTTATTACCAACATATTTTAAACTTAGACTGGTCAACCACCAGTTTTATGAACTACGACCTGCCCGACAAAATAGACAGCTCATTAAAATGCTGGGGGCATATTAAAAGTAAAGACAAGGATTTATATAAAAATGTACACAGGCATTGCCGCACAGAGGACAGAGTCTATTTAGATAATAATTTTTATACTGGCGGCTTTTCTTACGATTACTCACATTTTTCTACAGAGCAATTAAACACTATACGTTTTTATAATTTATTACAAAGCAGGCATAACATATCGGGCTTTTATAATGGCAATAAAGAAGATGCCTCTAATTTTGTATGCACATCGAATTACATCACCCTAAATGATAGTGAATGGAAGGCCACAACCTGCGCCAGGGAATACCTTAATTACAAGGGTTTATATGATGCCTCGCTGATTGCTACTAGAGTTGACCAATATAAGGAATCACTGCATCTTAGTATAAGAATGATAGGTATTAGCCAACATAACCTGCTAAACATAAGCGATAGATTTTTGGAGTTAGTTTCATGGAAAAAATAATTATAAAAAACGGAAACAACTTTCATCAATTTGTTACGGACAAAGCACTATCTATAGGCCGTGGGTTTGATAACGACATCATCAGTAACGACCCCCACATAGGCAACAAACAGCTGAGCATTAGTAGCAACCCCGAAAAGCCTGGCAGCTGGCTGATTACTGTTAATGATCAAACCAACCCTGTGCTGATTAATAAGCGGCCGGTCTCTTCGCCTAGTTTTGTGGCTTACTCTGGTGATGACATAGTGGTTGGCAGAAGCCATTTCACCCTATACTCACCGGATCACGCTGTTGCGCCGACTAGAGCCTTTACTTTTACCAACTGGTTGCACTCCCATAAGCTTAAGCCATTACTGTCTATAGGCTTGGTAGCCTTAGTTTTTGCGCTATCGGTTGTTTTTGACGCTTTAGCTTCATTTACAGAAATCAATTGGAAAGCTTTAATATCGAACAATATTTTTGCCATTATATTGATTACTGTTTGGGCGGCCTGTTGGTCACTGGTGGGTAAATTACAGCGCCAGCATCACCACTTTTTTTCGCATCTGTTTTTTGCTGCTGGCGTACTTGGGCTTAGTCTATTGTGGGAAAGCCTTAACGAATATGTTATCTACTTTTCGCCTAGCTATTTTATTAATGAGTTTTTACCCTGGTTAATGGCCATAGTTTGCTTAGGGCTAGCCATTGCTTTTAGCTTAAACCTGTCATCCAATACGTCCAGGTTTTTAATGAAGGGGATGCTCACCAGCTTTGCTATTATCGGTGTGTTTTTTATTATTGCTGTTTTTGACAAACAGGAGTTTAGTAATAACCCTGAATTTGTTGTGACCTTAAAGCCACCTTTTGCTCCTAAATCCAGCACGGTTGCTGCAAAAGAGCATGTTAGCTCTTACCAGCAATTATTTGAAAAGCTTGAGTCACTGGCCACGCAGTAATGTTGTTTGTATAGCTATTTTTAATAGCCACGTTGATTTGTTTAGTGGATGCTGAATCAAGTTCAGCATGACGTGTAGTGGTTTGTATAGTTTGCTTTATAGTACTGTCGACTTTTTTGGTGGACGCTGAATCATGTTCTGCATGACGTGTAGTGGCTAGCTTAAGGGCTAGGTTTATTGCCTTTTATTGCTTAGGCCATAGTAATTTTTAAACCCATACCCCTTGGCACTTAACACTTTATAAATGGTATATCTTCCCACCGTGTGGTGTAAGCGGGTGATAAAAATTGTTGCCGCATATGCCAGCGTTTGTTTGAGCCCTCTGCCCCCCAGTAAATTAAGCCTTGGCCATAGCGGCGATTTATTTTATCTACCGTTAACATTAGGGCATCGCATTGTGTCGTTTGTGCCCGCTGAAATAAATCTTGTTGCATATACTTGCGCTCGCTTAAATCTAACAGCCCTACACCGGCTTTTAAATAACGCTTACCTGTTTTATAAATTATTGCCAGGGCCTTGTTGGCGTGGGCGATAATAATTCGGCTATCGTCGGTGGGGTAGGGTAATTGCACAACTAATTGCTGGCTGTAGTAGTTAGCATCGTAGGGTGAGGTATTTATAAATACTTGCACGCTTTTGCAGTATTGCTTTTGCGCCCGCAGTTTTTCGCAGGCTCTGGCGGCATAGGCGCTAATAGCTTGTGCCAAGGGTTTTAGCTCTGTGGGTTTTTCACCAAATGAGCGGGTGCAAAATATTTGTTTTTTGGCGGCGGGTTGCAGCTCTAGCGATATAGCCGGGTTGCCATTTAACTCTGCTATGATGCGCTCTACATCAACACTAAACTGTTGCCGTAACTGCTTTGCATTGGCCGTGGCTAAATCATAAACAGTGCTTATATCCATGGCGTTTAGCCGCTTACCCAAGCGCTTGCCTATGCCCCACACTTTGGTAACAGGTAAGCGTTTTTGTAGCCACTGCCATTTTAGCGGGCTATCTAACAGGCATACGCCTTGGGTTTTGGGTATTTTTTTAGCGGCATGGTTGGCTAACTTGGCTAAGGTTTTAGTAGGGGCCATACCCACACTTACCGGCATGCGTATATCGCGCCAAACGGTTTGCTTTATGGTTTGGCCATAGGCTATGAGCGGCTCTTGCACACCTGCCAAGCATAAAAACATTTCGTCTATGGAATACACTTCTATATCGGGTGAATAGTTTTGCAGTGTGCTCATTACCTTATGGCTAATATCACCATATAGGCAGTAGTTACTGCTAAACACATGCACACCTTTTTGGCGCAGTAGCTGTGCGATTTTAAAAAAGGGCTGTAAGTCGGGTACGCCTAAGTTTTTTGCCTCTTTGCTGCGAGCAACAATACAACCATCGTTATTTGATAACACCACCACGGGCTGGCCACGCAGGTCGGGCCTAAATATTTGTTCGCAGCTAGCATAAAAGCTATTGCAATCAACTAAGGCGTACATGGTGACGTATAGAGTGTATTACTACGCCCTCTATAATTAGTTCGCTGTTTTCAGTGACGGCTATGGGTTTTATTTTGGGATTAGCGGCGACTAATTGCTGCTTGTGCTTATCTAAAATTTTACAGGTTAGCTCGCCGTCTAAGGCGGCAATAACAATATTGCCATGCTGGGGCTCTATGGCCCGGTCTACCACCAGGGTATCGCCATCAAAAATACCCCGGCCAGTCATGGAGTTACCCTGGGCTCTGGCTAGGTAGGTGGCGGCAGGGTGGCGTATAAGATGCTGATTAAGATCCAGACTATTTTCTAAAAAATCATCGGCGGCAGAGGGAAAGCCCGCCGCCACAGCGCTGCCATATTTGGGTAGAAGTAGTATTTTCATAGAACCACGTATACTGTATATAAATACAGTATACGTCAAGCTTAATATTTCACTCCCCCCAGCCCTTGCCCAGCTATAAGAAGCTGCTTAATAAATAGCCTTGTGCGATAAGGCGCATACGACACATAGCGATAGCTATATAGAGGCGTTAGTGTTTATATATTGCCTTGCTCATGGTTAGGCATTACACCGATAGGCGCCATGCCTAGCCATAAGCTGTTCTGATTTAAGACCGCCTACCTAGCTGGTGGGCTCCTACAATCTTACCAACACGTAAACTGAGAAACGTATGTCTAAAGGTCAAGATTCAAAAAAAGCGACGAAGAAGAAGCCCGAAAAAACCATGAAGGAAAAACGCAACGAGAAGAAGGAGAAAAAGGCCAATAAAAAATAAGGCCTTAAGACGCCAGTAACACATGCGGCACGCTATTTACTGCAAACTTCATGGCCAAGCTAACCATGAAGTTTGAGATAAACGGAGTGGGGAAATGCCCGCTATTAGCAATCGCTAGGACAGAGGCCTGTTAACGCACACGCTCAACCATATTGATAAAATCACTAACATGCCTATCTAGCCTTGCCATTATTTTGGGGTCGGAAATAGTCATGGCTTCATCAAATATTTGATCCACTTGGGTGATCATCATTTCATGGCAGGCTTGTATTTTTGATAGGGTTGAATCAAACACCAGCTTTAAATGCGCTTGGGCTCTAGCGCCACCCACAGGGCTAACCGCCTGGGTAATAATTGAGATGGGCATGTCTTTTAATGCGGAGTTAAATGCAGGCCTAGAGGCCCAGTCAATCGCATTTTTTAATACTGCCGGGATGCTGTGATTATATTCTGGGGTGCAACAAACTATGCCGTCGGCCTGGGCTATTTTGGCAAGAAAATCGCGGATGATTTCAGGCCTTTCTTTATTTAAATCCTCTGAATAAAAAGGCAGCTGATCTAATTTTACTATTTCGGTTTCGTGCTCACCAAAAAGGCCTGCTATATTTTTTAATATTGCCAGGCTTCTGCTATTGCTATGAAAGCTACCCGATAAAAAAATAAACTTCATTTTATGCTCGCTGTTCACTCACTGTAGTTTTCATAAATAGATTAAGCGCTGGCTGGCCAGCGCTTATGGCAACGTGATTAAACCTGCCTTACAAGGCTTCAATAATATCGGCATACACCTCGTCAAACTTTCTAAAGGTGCTGTCGTTGTGATTGCAGCAGCGTATGCCGCCTTTTTTGATGTTGTAGATCCAGCCGTGTATTTGCACTTTGCCGGTAGCCAGTTTGGCGGCTACCGCGGGGTGGGTGCGTATGTGCTGCACTTGCTGTAGTACATTTTCTTCTATGGCTTCGGTCATGTGTTCGGCATCTATGCACTGGTCATAGGGGATGCCGTGGCGCTCGCGCACTATTTCCATGGCCGAGCGGCAATGGCTTAGCCACTCTTTAACATGGGGCAGGCCGTTAAGTGCGTTTAGGTCCAGCGCACCTCTAATGGCACCGCAATCGGTGTGGCCACAAATAATAATATGCCTCACCCCCAGCACCGCCACAGCGTATTCTATAGAGGCGGTCATGCCGCCGGTTTCGTTGCTGTGCGGTGGGATAATATTACCCGCGTTGCGGCAGATAAATAAATCACCGGGGTCAGAGCCGGTGAGCATGTTGGGGTCTATGCGGGAGTCTGAGCAGGTAATAAACAATACATCGGGGTTTTGGCCATCTGCCAACGAGCCGAACAGGTCTTTGTTTTCGGGGTAAATATTTTTGCGAAAGTTGAGTACGCCTTTGATTATTTTTTCCACTGCGGTTCATCTCTGTTGCTAACTGTGAATTTCCCCGCTCGCGTGTAGGCCTACAGGCAAGCGGGCATTTTTTAGACAAGCTTGATCGGTTAGCTATCAGCCTATTTCTATTAACACTTCGCCGGGCGTTACTCTATCACCCTTGGCCACATGTATGGCTTTTACTGTGCCAGCGATATTAGCATGAATTTCGGTTTCCATTTTCATGGCTTCGGCCACTAGCACTGATTGCCCTGCCGCTACCTGCTGGCCTACTTGTACCATAACTTCTACCACATTACCCGGCATAGTGGTGCTAACGTGGCCGGGCTCGCTGGCGTGTTTGCGGCCGCTGTCGCCTTGGTGCTGGTATTCGTTTAGCGGCTCGAAGATGACCTCTTCGGGCATGCCATCCAAGGACAGGTATAGCTTGCGCTTACCGGCCTCGTGGCCACCTACGCCGGTGATGGCTACATCGTAAACCTCACCGTGTACGGCAATTTTAAATTCTGAGGCACCGGCTTGTTTCAGCTTGCTGTCTTTGGCGCTGGCTACTGGCAATAGCTCTTCGGGTTTAAGGCTGCCCTCGGCACGCTGCTGCAAAAACTCGCGCCCCAAGTCGGGGAACATGGCGTAGGTAAGCACATCCTCTTCCGACTGGGCTAGGCTGCCTATGTCGGCACGCAGCTTGTTAAGCTCGGGCTGCAGTAAATCGGCGGGGCGGCCCACATCCACATGCTCGCTGCCTATGGCTTGCTTAAGCAGCTCTTCATTTACCTTGGCGGGGGCCGCACCATAGCCGCCTTGCAGGTAGCGCTTTACTTCGTTGGTAATGGTTTTGTAGCGCTGGCCGGCCAGCACATTATAAACCGCCTGGGTGCCTACTATCTGTGAGGTAGGGGTCACTAGCGGTGGGTAGCCTAGGTCTTTGCGCACCTTGGGGATTTCGGCAAACACTTGTTGGATTTTATCCAGCGCGTTTTGCTCTTTTAATTGGTTGGCCAGGTTGGACATCATGCCACCGGGCACTTGGTTAATCTGCACGGATACATCTTCGCGGGTAAATTCGCTTTCAAACTGGTGATACTTTTTGCGCACCTCCCTAAAGTATTCGGCGATTTCGCTAAGCAGCGCTAAATCCAAGCCGGTATCGTAGGGGCTGTCTTTTAAGGCGGCCACTTGCGCCTCGGTGGCGGGGTGGCTGGTGCCGTTGGCAAAGGCGGAGATGGCGGTATCTATGTGGCTGGCACCGGCCTCTATGGCTTTAAGCTGGCATAGCGGTGCCAAACCGGCGGTGGAGTGGCTGTGTACCACTACCGGCACATCTAGCTCGGCGGTAAGGGCTTTGACCAAATCGTAGGTGGCGTAGGGGGTTAGCAAACCGGCCATGTCTTTAATGGCGATGGAGTCTGCGCCCATATCGCGCATGGCATGGGCCTGCTGCACAAAAAGTTCGGGGGTATGCACAGGGCTGGTGGTGTAGCAAATGGTGCCCTGAGCATGCTTGCCCGCTTTTTTGACCGCTTTCATGGCGGTTTCTAGGTTGCGTACGTCGTTAAGGGCATCAAACACGCGAAATACATCTATGCCGTTTTCTGCTGACTTGGCCACAAAGGCCTCTACCACATCATCGGCATAGTGGCGGTAGCCCAAGAGGTTTTGGCCGCGCAGTAGCATTTGCAGGCGGGTGTTGGGTAGGGCGGCACGCAGCTGGCGCAGGCGCTGCCAGGGGTCTTCTTTTAAAAAGCGCACACAGGCATCAAAGGTGGCGCCGCCCCATACCTCTAGCGACCAGTAGCCTACTTGGTCTAGTTTGTCGCATATGGGCAGCATGTCTTCGGTGCGCATGCGGGTGGCAATTAGCGATTGGTGGGCATCGCGCAATATCACATCGGTGACGGCTACGGCGGTTGGCTTGGTCATGGTTGGTTTCTCCTGCGCAAGCTGGGCTTGCGGCAATGGTTATTCTTGATGTTGTTAAGTTAGGGCTTACCAGCCTGCATAAGCAGCAATGGCGGAGGCTAAGGCGAGTGCCGTTTCGCTGGGGTGGCGCTTATCGGAATAGTTGAGCAGCTCGGGGTGGCTGGGCACAAAGCTGGTATCAAAGTTGGCCGCGGCAAAATCAGGGTGCTGCAAGATTTGCTGGTAATAGCTGGCGGTGGTTTTGATGCCGTGCAGGCGCATGTCATCCAGCGCACGCTTGCCACGGGCTACGGCCTCCTCCCAGGTTAGGGCCCACACCACTAGCTTGAGGCACATGGAGTCGTAATAGGGGGGGATTTCATAGCCGGTATAAATGGCGGTATCCACTCGCACACCGGGGCCGCCGGGAGCGTAGTAGTGGGAGATGCGGCCAAAGCTGGGTAAAAAGTCGTTTTTGGGGTCTTCGGCGTTGATACGAAATTGCAGGGCGTAGCCGCGATAGCTAATATCCTGCTGGCGGTAGCTCAGCTTTAGGCCTGCGGCTATGCGCAGCTGCTCGCGCACTATATCTACCCCGGTAATTTGCTCACTAATGGTGTGCTCTACCTGTACCCGGGTGTTCATCTCCATAAAGTACACTTCGTTACCCGCCAGCAAAAACTCTACGGTGCCGGCATTGGTATAGCCCACGGCCTCGGCTGCTTTAACGGCTAGGCCGCCTATGTACTGGCGCTGCTCTGGGGTGAGTTGGGGGCTGGGGGCAATTTCAATGAGCTTTTGGTTGCGGCGCTGTATAGAGCAGTCGCGCTCGTATAGGTGCACCACGTTGCCGTGGCTGTCGGCCAGTATTTGCACCTCTATGTGGCGCGGATTAACTATGCACTTTTCCATAAACACTTCGGCAGAGCCAAAGGCTTTGGTGGCCTCGGAGATAACGCGGGGGTATTGCTGTTTGAGCTCTTCGGCGCTGTCGCAGCGGCGTATGCCGCGGCCGCCACCGCCAGAGGTGGCTTTGACCATCACCGGGTAGCCTATCTCGGCAGCTAGGGCTAAGGCTTCATCAATATCAGCTAGGTTGCCCTCTGAGCCGGGGGTAATGGGCACACCGGCTGCACGCATGGCATCGCGGGCTTGGGTTTTGTCGCCCATTTGATGGATTAACTCGGAGCGTGGGCCTATAAACGTCACCCCGTTTTGCTCACACAGGCGGGCGAACTCAGCATTTTCTGATAAAAAACCGTAGCCGGGGTGTATGGCATCACAGCCGGTCTCTAAGGCTAGGTTGACTATGCGCAGTGGGTCTAAGTAGCCCGCTAATGGATCTTCACCCAGTGAGTAGGCCTCATCGGCGCGCTTGACATGCAGGGCGTAGCGGTCGGGCTCGGTATAAATGGCGGTGGAACGTATACCCATTTCGGCACAGGCCCGCACTATGCGCACGGCTATCTCGCCACGGTTGGCAATTAATACTTTTTTTAACATGCTGCTCTCTCGGCTCAGTTGCTACTGGCTGCGTTATTCGACCTTTAGGTTAAGGATTGCTGGCCATGCTACCTCTACGCCTTAATAAGTTAAAATTGATATTATTTGGTTTATCTATAAGGTATTACTTATAGATAAATAGAAAACGACCCAGATTATGCCCCTATCCATTAAAAACCTTATCGGCCGCCTCACTTTTAGGCAGCTGCAAATCTTTAAGGCGGTATACGAACTGCAAAGCTACAGCAAAGCCGGGGATCTATTAGGCTTAACCCAGCCCGCTGTTAGCAGCCAGATACGCCAGCTGGAGCAAGCCCTAGAGCAAACCCTGTTTGAATACGTGGGGCGGCGGCTGTTTTATACCGCTGCTGGCGAGCGGCTGGCGCTAAGCATTAATACGATTTTTACTGAATTGGGTGACCTGCAAACGGATATGGCGGCTCTCAAGGGGCAGGTAGCCGGTGAGCTGAAGTTAGTCGCGGTAAACACCGCACAGTATGTAGTGCCCTATATGCTGCGCGCCTTTCTTAACCTGCACCCGCAAATCAATGTGAGCGTAAAAGTAGTAAACCGCGCCACCGCCCTGCAGCGGCTCAGCGACAACAGCGATGACTTGGTGATTATGGCCATGGTGCCCAACGACAAACCCTTCACCTCGCTACCGTTTTTAGATAACGAGCTAGTGCCGGTTTTGCCCCAGGGCCACCCCTTGCTGCAACAAGCCAGTATCAGCCCACAAGAGTTTTTAGATAGCCAATTGCTAATGCGCGAGCCGGGCTCGGGTAATAGGCTGGCACTGGAGCTGCACTGCCAACAGCAACGCCTGCGCATTAAGCCCAGTATGGAGCTGGGCTCTAATGACGCCATTAAGCACGCGGTAATGGCAGGGTTAGGAGTAGCGGTATTGCCCAAGCTCAGCATATTGCCGGAGCTAGAACTGGGTAAATTGAACATTGCCAATATTGCTGGCTTTCCGCTGCGCCGCAGCTGGTGTGTGGTGTATCCGCAGGCCAAGCACCTCACCCCCAGCATGCAGGCGTTTTTGGATTATATTCAGCAGAACATTAAGCAGTTTGAGCAGATATTTATAAACTAGGGGCGGTAAATAATGAATACGCCATAAACAACAAGGCCGCCCTAAAGGCGGCCTGGTAAGATCAAAAACTTGAAGGTTTAGCTTTTTCTGACGCGGGCAACAGCTGTTACCACTAGCCCCATTAGTAGCAGACCTATAGTGCTGGGCTCAGAAACGCTAGCCGTGTTAACAATATTAAGAACATGGCCCGAACCGTTAGAGCGGAAGATATTATTAATGGCGCTGCCATCAGATAAAAAGCCTGTCACTTGCGCACCGGCGTAGCTATTAAAATTACCTAATACACTTAAACCATAACCTGTTACGGTTACTATGCTATCAAAGCCATTGGTAAAGAATTCACCGCCAAAGCTACCACCAGTAATGTTAATAATATGGTCTATACCGTTTAGTCTAATATCATTGGCTATTGACCCACCCATAATATTAGCTGTGTGATTAATGCCATTTAAAACACCTAGGTCACCCGTAATCAAGCCATCATAGATATTGGCGGTATAGCCAAAACCATTTAGCCCCAAGTTACCATTAACAACACCACCGGTTATCAAATCAACGTTATCACTATACACAGTACCTGCAGTTGGGCCGCTAATAACGATAGCATTAGCAGTTAGTGAAAATATTAACCCTAGGGCTGCGATAGATAGCTTTAGTGCTTTCATAGGTTTTCCTTAATTAATTAACAATAGAATCACTTAAGCAAAAATAACACCAAGAAAAAAACCAAATTAAATCAAACGCTTACAACAAGATCACTACAAGCCTGTAAATTTTACCGACAATTAGCTTAGCGCCCAGCAATAATTGAAATAGCCTTAGCTGTGCACCTACACACATAAATACGTCCAATAACCGCTTATTTTTTTATGTCGCTGTATAAACCGCCAAAGCGCTGCAGACCCCAACGTTAAGCGCTAAGCTATAGGCCTTAATTCACTTTGCCACTATTAATTTAGGATATTGGCTATGGCAAGTACCCTCGATTTTAAACTACCGCCGGTTATGCTTAATGCTAGCGGCCACCCCCGCCGGGTGGGATTTGAGCTGGAGTTTTCAGGGCTGAGCCTGGAGCAAGCGGCCAGTGCCATTTTGACCACACTGGGCGGCACCATAGTGCAGCAAACCGCTGCCGAACAGGTGATAAGGGTAGATGCGCTGGGTGACTTTACGGTTGAAATTGATTGGAGTTACCTAAAACGTATAGCCGCTGAAAAAGGGCAAAGCGGTGAAAACGAAGAGTGGCTTAGCTTACTCAGCAGTGCTGCCAGTGTATTAGTACCCATAGAGGTGGTGTGCCCGCCTATCGCCATAGAGGCATTAAATACCTTGCAGCCTATGGTTGCTGCCCTGCGCCAAGCTGGCGCGGTGGGCACGGAAGAGTCTTTATTGGCGGCCTACGGTGTACATATTAACCCCGAGTTGCCCAACCTAGATGCGACTACGATATTTTCTTACCTACGCGCGTTTGCATTGTTGCAGTGGTGGTTGGTGGACGCCCATGATGTAAATGCCAGCCGCAAAATAAGCCCCTATATCGATTTGTATTCCAACCAGTATATAGCGCTATTACTGTCACGCAGCCAACCCAGCATGGACACACTTTTTTCAGATTATTTGGCCTATAACGCCTCTCGTAATCGCGCCTTAGATTTGTTGCCGCTATTTGCAGAAATCTATCCTAAGAGGCTGCGGCTAGTCGTTGATGACCCCAGAATTAAAGCTAGGCCCACCTTTCATTATCGTTTACCCAACTGCAATATTGAGCATGAAGATTGGTCTTTGGCTCAATCATGGAATCTCTGGTGGGTGGTTGAGGCATTAGCACAGCGCCACGATGACCTTGATGCCTTAGGCCAAATATTTGTGCAGGAAAACCAAGCTATCACCGGGGTAAATCGCAAAAAATGGCTAGAGCGTATTGATCTATGGTTAACAAAACACGCATTGGTGTAACCGGTAACGCCAAGCGCTGGTCTCCCAGCTGGTATTGCACCGCACTGGCCTTGCAGCTAGCGGGCGCTAGCGCGCATCGCATTAGCACCCGTCACACACCCAAGCACGATAATTTTGATGCGCTTATTATTGGTGGCGGCGATGATATTAGCCCCGAGCATTACCAAGGCGATATGCAGCAACCCGTTACCCTGGATACTGAGCGCGACCAGTTAGAAATTGAGTGTATAGAAAAAGCATTAAACCAGCGCCTGCCGCTTTTAGGCATATGCCGTGGCGCACAACTCATTAATGTGGTGTTAGGCGGCAATCTACACCAGGATATCAGGCCCATACGCCAACTCACCTATAACCGCCCAGGGCTATTGGCCACTAAGCAGGTGCGTTTAGCCGCTGAATCTACTCTTGCCGCTATATGCGGTAAAACCCGTTTGCGCGTTAATAGCTTGCATCATCAAGCCGTAAAAAACCCCGGTGCCGAGCTCAAGATAGTCGGCTGGGACCTGGACAATATTAGCCAGGCGATTGAATCTGACAAATATCCCATTATCGGTGTGCAATGGCACCCGGAATATCTTTTTTATTTGCCTGCGCAGTTTGCTTTGTTTCGCTGGCTGGTCAAACAACAGCAGGCTTAAACGCTAGCGACGCTAGATTAACCCCAGTATTTGTTTGCCTTGCTTAAATCACTGTACACTCTGCAACTCTAGCCGTATAAAAATAGAGATCTGTAATATGTGCCGTCATTATTGTGTAAGCCTTAGCTCCCCAGCAAAAACTATCCAGCCATACTGTGAGATCTAAACGCGCCCGCCTAGACCGCTTTTTAAGTGGCCAGCTCAATATTAGCCGTAAAGATGTGCGCTTGTTACTGGCGCAGGGGCGCGTGCAGCTAGACCAGCAAGTCGCTACCAGTATTCAACAGCCGGTTGATGAATACACACACGTGCAATTTGATGATCAAGTTTTGCAAGCAAACAGCCCTAGCTATATTCAATTACATAAACCCCAAGGCGTGGTTAGCGCCACTAAGGATGAAAAACATAAAACGGTTATCGACTTACTGCCTAGCGGCTGCGCTGATAATTTACACATAGTCGGGCGTTTAGATTTTAATTCTACAGGCTTATTACTACTAACCAATGACGGCCGTTGGTCGCGTCGCTTAAACAGCCCAGAGCAGCCTATTAAAAAACGTTATAGGGTTACCCTCGATAAGCCTATTAGCCAAGCGCTGATAACTGCCTTTGCCCAAGGCATTTACTTTGCCTATGAAAATGTCATCACCAAGCCAGCCACATTGAATAGCTTAACCAGCCACAGCGCCGAAGTGATTTTGGTGGAAGGCCGCTACCATCAGATCAAACGCATGTTTGGCCATTTCAATATCACCGTTTTAAGCTTGCACCGGGACTCGGTGGGCAGCCTAATGCTAGACGAGGATTTATTGCCAGGGCAAAGCCGTGATTTATCTATGCAGGAGGTGCAGGGTATTTTTAATCCAACCTAGTTGTTGTATTAAACCTAAAGCTAGCAATTACCAGCTGGGTATTAATATTGACAGAATATTTTTTACTAAAAAATTGTTGAGCCTGCTATTACGCAAACTCAACAATAACGACTATTAAAACTAGGTTTACTACTTTAGAAACCCTCTAACACTATCTTGCCAATAGAGCGGCCACTCTCTAGCTCTTGGTGTGCCGCCTTAAGGTTACTGGCATTAATCGCGCCCAGGTTTTTGCCTAACGTGGTTTTGATATGATTTTGGTCTATAAGCTCCGACACCTGATTTAATAAACGGCTTTGCTCAATCATATCGTCAGCATTAAACATAGAGCGAGCAAACATAAACTCCCAGTGTAACGATAGGCTTTTCATTTTAAGTTTACTGATATCAATATTTTGCGGATCATCAATCATGGCGATTTTGCCAAAAGGCGCTAATAGCTCGGTATAACTTTCAAAATAATTGCCTGTGCCGTTTAAGCTAGCTACGTGGGTCACTGCACCTATATTCAACGCGGCAATTTGTGCTGGCAGTGGCTTGCTGTGGTCTACCACATAGTCAGCCCCTAATTGCTGCACCCATTCTTTAGAGCTGGGGCGTGAAGCGGTAGCGATAATGGTGGCACCGGTAATGGCTTTAGCAATTTGTATCAAAATAGAGCCTACACCACCGGCAGCACCTACCACTAAAATCACCTCTTTCGATTTTTCGTTAGTGCCAGCTGCTTGCTTCTTTATGGCTAAATGCTCAAATAAAATTTCCCAGGCGGTGATAGCAGTTAAGGGCAGAGCCGCTGCCTCTGCATCAGACAAGGTTTTAGGTTTGTGGCCCACGATGCGCTGGTCCACCAATTGGTATTCGGCATTGCTACCCGCACGGGTAAGGTCGCCCGCGTAATACACCACATCGCCCACCTTAAACTGGCTGACGTCCTCACCTGTAGCCACTACCTCACCCACGGCATCCCAGCCCAGCACTTTGTGCTCGCCCTCGGCAGGGGGCATATTAAGGCGCACTTTGTAATCAACGGGGTTGACGGCTATGGCCTTGACCTTAACCAGCAGGTCTTGGCCGCTAGCGACAGGCTGGGGCAGCTCTAGATCGAATAATGATTGGGCATCAGTAATCGGTAATGACTTGGTATATGCAATCGCTTTCATGGTATGTCCTCTTGTGTTTCCCCTAAGACCAGCCTAGGGCTTAATAACGGTATGGGGCTATTATTGAGCAAGCTTTACATGCTATAAACAGGTCTATAGACAAGACATAATCAAAATATTTTTGACAATGAACACTAATGACCTCGCGCTTTTTATTCAAATTGCCGATAACAACAGTATTTCCCGAGCTGCCGAGCAGCTGGATATCAGCACCGCTACCGCCAGTGCCGCATTGCAACGCCTAGAAAAACAACTGCAAGCACAGCTATTTATACGCTCCACCCGGCGCTTACGTATCACCGCGGCGGGAGAGCGTTTTTTAATCTACTGTCGCGAAGCGTTAAGCCAGTTGGATGCCGGCAAAGCCTCGCTACATGCCTTGCAGGGAAAGGTGGCAGGAGAGCTAAGAATTTCGGCCCCTTCTGATTTGGGGCGCAATCTGCTGCTAGACTGGATAGACGAGATTATGGCGCAGCACCAAGACCTATCCATTAGCTTAACCCTGGGAGACTCCATCGCTGACTTCTTCCTAGATAATATAGACTTGGCCATACGCTATGGTGCCTTAGAGGATTCCTCCATGGTGGCTTTTAAGCTGGCTGAAACCGAGGGCATACTGTGTGCCTCCCCCTCTTACTTGGCTAAGCACGGCAGCCCGCAGCAACCCAATGACTTAAGCCAGCACAATTGCCTGCTTTACCAACGCAATAATCGCCTGCACGATTTATGGGAGTTTAGCGCCAGCAGTGCTGCAGGGGTCGCCCCTGTAAAGGTTAGCGTATCGGGAGATCGCAGCAGCAATGACAGCGAGGTAGTGCGCCGCTGGGCAGTAGCAGGTAGGGGTATAGCCTATAAATCCCACTTTGATATGGCCGACGATTTACGCCATGGCCGAGTTGTGAGGGTGTTAGCTGATTATGCTTTGCGCCCAGCCCAACTGCATTTAATTTGCCCTAACCGCAAACAAATAACCCCGGCTATGTTACTGTTGCGCGACATTTTTAGAGATAAGTTTGCCCAGCTCAACAATCAGCAAACCTAAGCCCTTATTACAGTAATATTCCGATAAACTGTTATGACTGACATACAATTTTCAACTGACGAAAAAGAGCGCATAGTTCACAAAGTTAAAAGCTATTTTAACGACGAGCTAGAGCAAGACATAGGCAGCTTTGAGGCAGAGTTTTTACTTGATTTTTTCGCCAAAGAAATTGGCGCTTATTTTTATAATCGCGGTTTACAAGATGCACAAATGCTATTCACTGAAAAAGTCGAAGAGATAAGTTACTTAGTGCAAGAGTTAGAAAAGCCTACTGATTATAAAAAATAGTTGCCACGGTTAAAACTGGCTAATGGCCAGCGATTTTTATTAGCCTGTTTATTTGCAGCATTAACTAAACCATCACCGTACTGATTATCTTTATGACTATACCTGCCGCTTTACGCTCTAAACTCAGTAAACTTAGCCTTGCAGTTATTATTGTGCTGGCACTGCTACCTGAACTGCTGCGCTTTGCATTAATACAAGCCACACCTAAAATGGGCTGGGGTGAATTAAGCATAGACGACATTAACCTCAATCTATTTACCGCCAATATAGAAATAGAACAACTAGCACTTAAGCAACAAGGCCAGCCAGCCCTAACATTAAAAAAACTCAGCCTAGACTTAGATTGGTGGCAAACACTTAATGGCGTAGTCACTATAGAAGCCGTGGCCATAGATGGCCTGCAAGCACAGCTTAGCCAACTCAGTAATGGCCAGTGGCAACTGCTAATACCGCCAGCCGATACCACAGCAACAGCTAAACAAACAGAAAGCGCTTTGCTACTACCAGCGCTTACCTTACAGCAATTCAAACTCAGCAATAGCTCGCTAGATGTACACGGCCAAACCTTAACGGGTAAATTTAGTATAACGCAGCTACAGCTACAGCAGTTCAGCACCGTGCATGAGCAGCCTTTAGATTTACAAATAACTGCCGCTTGGAACAATGCCCCCATTACGCTAGCTGCCACCGGCAATATTCAATCCCAGCAACAGCAGCTAGTGGGTACATTAACACTGCAAAAACTACAGCTTAAAGATTTTGCGCAATTACTGGATTTAGATATCAGCGCACTGACACAGCTAAACATTACTTTTAATACTCAGCGCAACCAACAAGGCGATATCAGTGCTGAAATAGACGGCACAGTCGTTATAGAACAGGCCAAAGCCCGCTATAGAACACTAGTCCTGAATAACCAGCAACTGCAATGGCAGGGTAAAATCAACTTGGCTAAACAAGCTGATACTATTAACTATAACAGCAGCCACAATATAAGCATTAGTGAACTACAACTCATTAACAATAGTAATCAACAAGCACTGGCTCAGTTTAAGCAGCTAGCGCTTAAGGAACTAACTCTAGACCAAAATCTTGCTACGGCCGCCACTAGCTTACGCCTTGATAATTTACAATTGCTACCGCAAAAAGATGATAAAGACGCTAAATTTTATAATGGCTTGTTTCTGGCTGATAGTATTACTTATGCCCCGGATAGAGGCCTGGCAATTAAGCAAATCACAATTAATGACAGCCAGTACCACGCTTTAATTAATGACCAAGGTGAACTAGCTATCAACCCCATCAGCCAGTCATTGATTGCTGATTTTAATAACGCGGCTAGCACTGGCAGTACCAATAAACCCGTAGCCAAAACTAACGATGACAACAGCCGCAAACCCCTAGCCTTTGCTATTAATAACATTATGCTAGGCGGCGAAAGTTATTTATTTTTTGAAGATCAACGCTTTCAACCCAGCGTTAAACAAAAGCTACAGCTTAAAAATTTGTCGATAGCAAATATAACCAACCATGGCACCAACCAAACAGCTGCCATTAATTTAGACGCCGCCATGGGTGAGTTTTCTCAAATCCAGGCCAGCGGCGACATGGCCTTATTTTCTACGCCAGCCAGCGTTAATATTAAAGGCACTATGGAGGCCATAGAGCTAACTGATATTTCACCTTATGCCGAATCTTATTTAGGTTACCAATTTAGTAAAGGCCAGCTAGACCATAAATTTACTGTTGCGCTTGCCGACCAACAGCTAAACGCCAGCAATAAACTCACCATCAGGCAGTTAGAATTACAGGCAGCCAAAAAGAATAAAAACCCCAGCATACAGCGTAAGTTAAATATTCCACTGGATATGGCCTTAAATGTTTTGCGCGACCGCAATAATAATATTGAATTAGAAATACCCATCAAAGGCCCTGTAGATAAACTGGGAATAGGGCTTAGCGATATTGTTAATGAGGCGCTCAGTAATTCGCTAGTGAGCGGTGCGACCCATTACCTAAAATATACCCTGCAACCCTATAGCAGTATTTTATTGGCCGCCGAATATTTAGGAGAGAAAGCAACCAGCATTAAACTACAAGCGATGGAATTTGAACCGGGCAAAGCCGAGCTTGCTGACAATATCAATGACTACGCCAAAAAAGTGGTGCTGCTTATGCAACAACGGCCCCAGTTAAGTTTGAGCCTATGCGGTAGCGCCAATGCCAAAGATAAAACCGCACTGGCAAGCAGCCACAACAACGACGAAAGCCAGGTTGCCGACACGCAGCTTATACAACTGGCCGAGCAACGCAGCAAAGCGGTGAAAAGTATTTTTATTGCCCAAGGCATAAGCAGCAAGCGCTTATATGTTTGCCAGGCCGGCTATAAAGCCAAAGGCCAACATGGGGTATTGCTAAGCTTGTAGTGACACAAGCTTGTACGTACTAGTAAAGCGCCACAGCCCGCGGTGGCTAAGGCTTGCGTATAAGCCAATGATAAAGGCGCTTTATGCTATTTTTTAGGCTACTGTTAACTCATACAATGCCTTGTTACTAAGAACAGCTTGAGACCACTATGCGTTATGCCAATATCACTGGCTGGGGCAAATGCCTGCCCCCCGCCATACTCAGCAACGACGACCTTGCTACCCTGTTAGATACCAACGACGAATGGATCACCACCCGCACCGGCATGAAAGAGCGCCGCATATCCCATGTGCCGGTGAGCAGCCTAGCCACTGTAGCCGCCGCCCGCGCGCTAGCCTGTGCCGGTAAACAGGCCACGGATGTAGAGCTGATTATTTTTGGCAGCACCACCTTTGACGAAATGTGCCCTAACGCCGCCTCCAATGTACAAAAGCAATTAGGCGCAGCTAATGCGGCCTGTATGGATGTGAATACCGCCTGCACCAGTGGCATGTATGCCCTGACTGTAGCCACCGCCATGATTAAAAGCGGGGTGGTAAACAATGCCATAGTGATAGGGGCGGAGGTGATTTCTACCGTCATGGACTGGAGCAATCGCAATGTCGCTGTATTATTTGGCGATGGTGCAGGGGCTTTTTATTTACAAGCTGATGCCCAAGAGTGTGGTGTGATTGCCGAGTCTCTGGGCTGCTATGGCGAGTCCCGCGAAATATTGGCGGTTAATGGCTGGGGCTTAAAAGAAGCCAAAAATGCCGTTATTAACAATCAACTACACTGGGCCTTTGAGGGCCAAGAGATATTTAAAAAAGCCGTTAGCGGTATGGATCAGGCCTGCCAAAAAGTTTTAGCCAAGTCAGAGATTAACGCCGATCAAATTGATTTAGTGGTGCCGCATCAAGCTAACCTACGCATTATCGACACCTTAGCCAAACGGCTAAAGCTGCCCCGCGACAAAGTATTTATTAACATACAGCGCTACGGCAATATGTCGGCAGCTACCGCACCGGTAGCATTAGTGGAGGCCATAGAAGAGGGCAGAGTTAAACCCAACAGTTTAGTGCTAATGCCCGCCTTTGGCGGTGGCCTGACCTGGTCGGCGCACCTACTACGCTGGGGTGAACGCACCCACAGCCTGGGTGAAAGCGATGTAGAGCTAGCGCCCTGCAATAAAACCGCGCTAGAACTTATTCGCCCAAACTAAATTTTTCCCTTGTAGCTTGTAGCTTGTAGCTTGTAGCTTGTAGCTTGTAGCTTGTAGCTTAAACAGTATTATTCAAACCAATACCGTATAGAACCGTAGGCCTTAGCCATCATGGTGACGTTTATGGGCGAACGGAAAAACCCCACATAATGCCCCTGCGGATTAATAATCGCCACATTGCCGCTGTGGTCGACCATATAGTTTTCACCACCGCCCGGTACTTTGGCAAAGGGAATATTGAGCTGAGTAGCAAAGCGGTGTATATCTAAAAACTCACCAGTTACGCCGGTAAATTCTTCGTGGAAAAACTTCACATACTGCTGCATTTTTTCGGGTGTGTCGCGGCCAGGATCTACCGACACCAAAATAACCTGGGTGTCATCGGCAAACTCTGTACCGGTTTGCTTATCGTAAAACTGCTTTAACTGCGCCATGGTAGTGGGGCAAATATCCGGGCAAAAAGTAAAACCAAAAAACACCAACGACCATTTACCCTGTAAATCTGCGGGTGTAAAAGCGCTGTTATCGCCTTTAACTAATTTAAAATCTTGCAGTGCTCTGGGGTTTTCAAACAAATAGGCACCATTATTTTTTATTTCTTCTTTGCTGAGTATAGGTGTGCGCGATAAGCCCTGTATAAACACAAACAAGACGATGGCAATAAAGCCTATAACGGCTGCTATTGTTAATTTTATGCCGCGCATTTGCTTACGGTTTAAACCATTATTATCAGCCATTACAGCACTACCTCACCTGCTCGTCTTACCACGGGAAATAAATAATGATCCGCTAACATAATCATATACAGCATCATTAAATATAAAATTGAAAACTTAAAAGTTGCCATGGGGGCTTTGGGTTTTTCGCGCATAATTTGTATAGCCCAGTATAAAAATATTAAACCCAATACCGTGGCGCCTATTAAATACAAAGGCCCACACATGCCGGTAGCAAAGGGCAATAAGGTTGCTGCAATTAACACTAAGGTGTACAGCATAATGTGGTAGGCGGTGTATTTAATGCCGTGGGTAACCGGCAACATGGGTATGCCTGCTTTGGCGTAATCATCACGCCTATGTATGGCTAGCGCCCAAAAATGGGGCGGCGTCCAAGCAAATACGATTAGCATTAATAACAGGCCATGGCCATCTACACTATTGGTTACCGCCACCCAACCTAGTAACGGC
This sequence comes from Dasania sp. GY-MA-18, assembly GCF_024734385.1. Taxonomy (GTDB): domain Bacteria; phylum Pseudomonadota; class Gammaproteobacteria; order Pseudomonadales; family Dasaniaceae; genus Dasania; species Dasania phycosphaerae. The sequence continues at coordinate 112,786 of NZ_JANHAP010000011.1, forward strand.
GGTGCCGCACCGGGCAGGCCACCGATCACTATATTTTGTGGCGTGGCTCGCTTTAGCCATAAAGTGTATACACCGGCATAACCCACCAGCGAGAAAAAAGTTAACCAAGCGGTAAGCTGGTTGATTTGCGTTAATAATATACCCATGCCCGTAATGGCCAGCACTGTGGCAAAAATAGCGGCTCCACTGCGGCTAACCCGGCCCTGTGCTACTGGCCGGTTATGGGTGCGCGCCATAATAATATCTATACGCTGATCCACTAAGTGATTGATCACGGCACCCGCTGCCGCACACAGGCCTATGCCTATATTGCCATACAGCAGTATTTGCCAAGGCACACTGCCGGGGGTGGCCATAAACATGCCTATTACCGACGTTAACAACATTAAGTAAACCACATTGGGTTTTGTTAATTCGTAATAGTCGCGCCAGTGCGCGCGTTGGGTAACGCTTTGCTGCAGGGTATTTGACATAGTACTTCTTTTTATTATCTCTATGAGTTTAGTTTACTGGCTACGGCTGGTTTGTACTTGGTAATTTAGGGTAACCATAACCAGTAGTAACAATGCGCCGCCTAGGTTGTGAGCCACGGCTATAGCCAGTGGAAATTTAAAGATGATATTCCCCAAGCCTAATAGCACTTGCAGGCTTAGCATAATGATGACAATTTTTGCCATGCGCTGAGTTGGGCTACGGGGCCCCAGCCGCAACATCATCATAGCCAAAATAATTAAATACACGCTGGTGATAATTGCACCTATACGATGGCTAAAATGTATGGCGATGCGCGACTCATTATCCATAGTGCCGCCCAAATAATTTGGGCCTATGGCCTGAAAAATATCAAAGCCCTGGCTAAAGTTCATAGCTGGTAACCACTGGTTTTGGCAAGTCGGTAAATCAGGGCAGGCTACTGCTGCGTAATTAGAGGTAGTCCAGCCGCCTAACGCGACTTGGCAGGCGACGATAATTAAACCCAGTAAGGCCCATTTTTTTAATGCTGTTACTTTTTGATAAACATCTTTAGGCAACTGCCAAGGATTATTGCTTAAACGTAGCGTTAGCAACCAATACAAACTAAAGGTGGTAAAGCCCCCCAGCAAATGCGCCGTAACGATTTGCGGCCACAGTTTAAGGGTGACCGTCCACATGCCAAACATGCCCTGCAAAATAATAAAGCCCAGCATAAACAAGGGTAGTTTAAAGGGTTGCTCTGGGCTGCGGTATTTAAAGGCCAGCGCCACTAAAATAATACTGATTAAACCCAGTGCCGAGGCAAAGTAACGGTGCACCATCTCCGGCCAGGTTTTGTCGTGTTCTACCGGCGTGTCGGGGAACAATTGATTGGCTTTTTCTACTTCGGTCGCAGTGTCTGGCCAAAACATATGGCCATAGCAACCCGGCCAATCGGGGCAACCCAAACCCGCATCAGCCAAGCGGGTAAACGCCCCCAAGCCTAGAACAAATACCGCCAATACCGTGCCAAACAGGGCCAGCTTAAAACCGGGCTTTCTTTTTTCTGCTGAGTTAAACAATGTTGTGGCCTCAACTTATTTTTTAATTATTTTCTAGCGGCTAGGAACTAGGAACTAGGAACTATCAACTTTAACTACTTCAACAAACGTTTCATATCCTTAATCACTTTTTTGCCCAAGTCATTTAAGGTGCCTTGCTGCAGGTCTTCGGCTTGGTAGTACATCATTAGCCAGCCGTGATGGTCGACCACATAAAAGCGATTTTCCGCTAGCTCCGCCACCGCTGAACCCGCCAGCAGTTGCTGTAAATCTTTTTTAGCGACATAGAGCATGTCAGTCGTGTTGTATTGTTCAGCTAACAAACCCTGTAGTGATTGACCCACGCTATCGTCGTAGTTTAGGTATAAGCGTCGCACCTGTGGCACACGCCGCTCTAGGGCGTGATGGGCTTGGCGACTAAGGTATAACATGCGCTCGCAGCTGTGTTGGCATTCACTCCCACCTATCACAACAAAGCTCCATTTAGGTTCGGGCTGGCTGTAGTCATAGGGCTGGCCGTTGCGTGTTGTTAACGGCAGCTCGGCTAGCTGTAGCGGCGGGGTAATTAATACGCCATTATTCACTGTGCCTAAATCTAATACTTTATTATTGACCATGTAATACAGCAGTGTTGATAACAGTAATACCGCGACGGGTATACCGACTATGGCATATAACACTGTGCGGCCACTACCGGCTTTACTCTGTTGTTTTGCTGCTAATTCTGTCACCCTGTTAACCCTTTTATTATTTGGCTTTAGGTTATTGCTGCCGCGCCTTGCGCTGCTTGTATAGCGCCCAAAGGTTGGTATTGGCCAGCAACAGTATTATCACTGCCATCGCTGCCAGGCTAAACCACTGTACGGCGTAGCCGGTGTGCTTGGCGGGCTCTATATTAACCACCAGCCAATTGCGTTCTAACACTCCCGCTGCGCCTTGAGCTAAACGCAGCGAGTATGGAAACATAGCCTGCTGCATTTCTTGTTGCAAGTGCTTAATGTCTAAAACCTGTGTCACTCTAGGCCATTTTTTGTTGTTATCGGCTGCCAGCTGCATCATGGTTGATTGTGGTATATGCAACTGGCCAATTAATTGCTGCGGCCCCGCAGGCGGCGGTGGAATCGCAGGCAGGCTTAAACGGGCGGCATCGCCCTTAAGCCAACCGCGGTTAACCCATAGCCATTGGCTCTTATCAGCTGCGCCGCCATCTAACTCAAACGCTGTTAGCAGTTCGTAGCCAAAACTGCCGCGATAAATTTTATTATCCAGTAACAAGTTCCACTGCGGCAGATACTGGCCAGTCACGATGAGCGGTTGGTAACGGCTATCTGCGGGGTTTTCTAACTGGCTGATAGGCACCGGCGCACTGGCCGCTCGCTGGCTGTACAGGGCCTTAAGTACGCGCTTTTGCTCGGCTCTATCTAGCTGCCAGCAACCCAGCCACAACAACAACGGCAGTAGCGCCAAGGCCAAGACTGTTGCCGGCCAGTTGATCGCTAGTGTTAATCTTGCTTTGGGCGCTGTTGTAGCCATAACTGTTGTGTATACTCTGGACTAACTTATAACGGAGAATAAAAAATGTGGTTAAAAGTTGTCATTATTATTTTATTTATTGCCCTGGTTATTAGCCTATTTACCGGCTTTGGCTTTTTAATAAAAGACCAAGGCGATAAACATCAAGACGGCCTGTGGAATTCTATCAGTGTTCGACTAATAATTGCGGTTTTATTAATGGGTTTTGTCACTTATGGCGTAACTACTGGGCAATTAAAGTCGCAAGCCCCCTGGGGTAAGGGGCCGGTACCGCAGGCGGCTAAGCCTGTTGCTGAATAGCTATAGTTCTTACTGGGCTTGATCCCGTATATTTTCTTTTTATTAGCGCGGTTACAATTTAGAAAGGGTTTCGCCCTCTTGGCCGAGGTACTTTTTCTTTGCACAAGAAGAAAGTTATGGATGCCGGATCAAGTCCGGCAGAGCCTGCCCCGCGACTGCCAGGAGTGTCTTGGGTAAGACAAAACTACTTCGGCTTAGTCACAGTCATTCCGGCGCAAGCCCACTACTGTCCGGAATAATCTCCTAATCGTCATACCCGCGAAAGCGGGTATCCAGTTACGATAAAAGGCCTACACACATCAACATTCAAATTTACCATTAACGACTATAAATACAGGCTGTTATTAAACTCAAAGTAATTTTCCTGGATTGATCTATTCCGTTGTTCTGGACCCCCGCTTTCGCGAGGGTGACGCATTAAAAATTGAGTCTCCATTCTGATTTAACGCGTTTCGTGCTTATAGTGTAGGCCGAAACGCATTTTCCTATAATTTATCCCGGACAGCTGTGGGCGCAAGCCGGAATCCAAAACCCTCCCTACATAAATTCACCCATAAAAAAACGGCAGTAGCTTTCGCCCCGCCGTTTTTCTTTTTTCTTGTAGCTTGTAGCTTGTAGCTTGTAGCTTAAAGAATATAAACAAACAACATCAAGAATATCCACACCACATCCACAAAGTGCCAATACCAAGCCGAAGCTTCAAAACCGAAGTGGTCGTCTTTAGTAAAGTGGCTTGCTTTCATGGAGCGCAACCACTGTATGGTTAGCATAATCGCCCCCATACACACGTGAAAGCCGTGAAAACCTGTGAGAAAGAAGAAGGTAGTACCGTATATACCTGCCCCTAAAGTTAGGCCTAACTCATGCATAGCCTCTTGGTATTCCACCACTTGGAAGCCAACAAACACAAAGCCTAATATCAAGGTAACACCTAACCACATATTAAACTTGCTGCGCTGCTCTTCTTTTAAGGCGTGGTGCGCAAAGTGCAAAGTTACCGATGAGCTTAATAATAATATGGTGTTAATGAGCGGAATATGTGTCCAGTCTACCGTGCCGTCAGCGCCTTTAAAGGTACCGTTGTTGGCTATGGTTTGATTGGCTATGCCCACGGCATCTTGTGGCGTTGTGTTCATAGGCCAGTTGTATTCAAAGCCCGGCCACAATAGCCCGTTCATGCGGCCCCCTTCACCTTCGCCAGCCAACCAAGGGCCTACCAGGTTGCGCACATACCACAGCGTGCCAAACAGGGCGAAGAAAAACATCACCTCTGAAAATATAAACCACTGCATACCAATAACGTAAGAGCGTTTAAGTTGCGCGCTGTTTTTGCCCGCTAGATTTTCTACTATGGTAGTGCGAAACCACCAAAATAAAACCGCAGAAAATGAAAACAAGCCTACGGTAAAATAGATTTTTGAGTTAGTTGCAACATCTGGATCGCCCCATGACATATCGTTAATCATGCTGGCTGCGCCGAATAAAGTCAGGAACAAACTGATACTGGCGAGAAACGCCAGTGGGCTGCTCTCTGGCACGTAATAGGTCTCGTGACCGTTATTGCTTTGACCTGCCATTTTATTTCTCCGTTTATTCTTTTCTCTTTATGGCTTTCTTTATCTTAGTTAGCGTTAAGAAAAAAGACCCTTCTTATTGTCATTGATAAATCTATCGCGATGCTACCGAAGGTTTTTTTACCATCTCGGTGACATCAAAAATGGTGTAAGACAAGGTGATGGTTTTTATGTCGGCGGGTAAATCCCTATCGACTATAAACTGCAGGGGCATTTCTGTTTCAGCGCCGCCCGCTAGGGGTTGCTGGTTGAAACAAAAACACTCGGTTTTATGAAAATACTGCGTGGCTCTACCGGGGGTTAAGCTGGGTATAGCTTGTGCCACCATATTGTAGTCGCGCGGATTTTTTGCATAAAACACGGTGCTGTTTATCGCCCCTGGGTGCACTTTTAGCTCGGTCACCGTGGGGCGAAATTGCCAGGGCATTTGATCGTTGATGGTGGCAACAAACTGCACGGTTACCGTGCGGCTAGTATCAACACCAGCCTCGACCACTTCATAACGCCCACCTGTTTTGCCATTGATACCTAGCTGCTCGCACAGCACGTTATACAAGGGCACCATCACTAAAGGCACAAAGAACAGCATAAACACTACCGTCGCCACCAATTTGATAACGGTTTTGCTGATAGATGTTTGCTGCTGTTCGGCCATGATTATCTTGCCTATGCCTTATTTCACATTGGGTGGTGTAGTAAAGGTGTGGTAGGGCGCAGGTGATGGCAGCGTCCACTCCAAACCTTCGGCACCTTCCCATGCTTTCTCTGCTGGTGCTGGCTTACCGGCTAATATGGTGCGCAGCACGTTAAATAAGAATAGCAGTTGTGAAGCACCGTAGATAAACGCACCTATAGACGACATCATATTGAAGTCAGAAAACTGCAGGGCGTAATCGGGTATACGGCGTGGCATGCCCGCTAAGCCTAAGAAGTGCTGCGGGAAGAAGGTGAGGTTAAAGCCTATAAAGGAGATCCAGAAATGGGCCTTACCCATGCCTTCGTCGTACATTTTGCCTGTCCACTTGGGCAACCAGTAGTATACCGCCGCCGACATACTAAACACCGCACCCGCCACCATCACGTAATGGAAGTGAGCAACTACGAAGTAGCTGTCGTGATACTGGAAGTCCACCGGCGCCAGCGATAGCATCACCCCGGTAAATCCACCTATGGTAAATAGGAAAACAAAACCTAGGCAGAACAGCATGGGGGTTTCAAAAGTCATTGCCCCCTGCCACATGGTGGTAATCCAGTTAAACACCTTCACCCCGGTAGGCACCGCGATCAGCATGGTGGCATACATAAAGAACAGCTCACCGGCTACCGGTATACCCACGGTGTACATGTGGTGTACCCACACGATAAACGACAGGAAGGCGATAGAGGCGGTGGCGTACACCATAGAGTCATAGCCAAATAGCGGCTTGCGCGCAAAGGTGGGGATAATCTGCGATACCACACCAAAAGCAGGCAGTATGATGATGTATACCTCGGGATGACCAAAGAACCAGAATATATGCTGGAACAATACCGGATCACCACCACCGGCAGCACTAAAGAAGGAGGTGCCAAAGTGTATATCCATCAACATCATGGTGACACAGGCCGCCAGTACCGGCATAACCGCAACCAGTAAGAAGGCGGTGATCAACCAGGTCCACACAAACAGTGGCATCTTCATATAGGTCATACCAGGGGCACGCATATTCACCACGGTAGCGATGATATTGATAGAGCCCATAATGGACGACAAGCCCATTAAGTGGATGGCAAATATAAAATAGGTCACGCTGGGTGGCGCATAGGTGGTAGACAGTGGCGCGTAAAAAGTCCAACCGTAGTTGGGTGCGCCGCCATCCATAAACAAGGTTGAAGCCAGCATTAAGAACGTGGGCGGTAAAATCCAGAAGCTCCAGTTGTTCATGCGTGGCAACGCCATATCTGGCGCACCTATCATCATAGGGATTAACCAGTTAGCCAGGCCCACAAAAGCCGGCATAATGGCACCAAACACCATCACCAAGCCATGCATGGTGGTCATTTGGTTAAAAAATTCAGGATCGACAATTTGTATGCCTGGCTGGAACAGTTCAGCACGTATAACCATGGCGAAAGCACCGCCCAGGATAAACATGGCAAAACTAAACCACAGGTACATAGTGCCTATGTCTTTGTGATTGGTAGTCGTTAACCAACGTGTAAAGCCTTTAGCAGGCCCGTGATGTGCACTCATAGTGGCCTCCTATTTACCTTGCTTGAAGTTGTAGACGTCTATGGGCTGTACCACATCGCCCATATTATTACCGAAGGCATTACGCTGGTAGGTAATGACCGCCGCCATCTCAACATCGTTTATTTGACCGCCAAAGGCTTGCATGGCTGTACCCGGTACCCCGTTAACCCCTACATCTAAATGGGTAGCTAAGGCACCGGTAGCTATGGGGCTCTTGGCTATGGCTTTACCTACACCGCCTTCACCGTTGGCTCCGTGGCAAGCGGCACAGCTTTTGTCGTAAACCTCTTTACCTGCTGCCATTTGCTCATCGAGGCTAAAGTTTTTACTCATTAGTGCTTTGATTTCGGCAGCCTGTGACTTTTTCTCGTTTAGCCAGTTTTTGTATTCGGCCTCTTCAACTACGTTAACCACTATAGGCATATAGCCGTGGTCTTTACCGCAGAGCTCGGCACACTGGCCGCGATAGATACCGGTTTGGGTAGCCTTGGTCCAAGTTTCGTTGATAAAACCGGGAATGGCATCGCGCTTAACCGCTAAGGCTGGCACCCACCAAGCGTGGATTACATCGTTGGCGGTAACCAAAAAGCGTACTTTTTTGTTCACCGGAAGCACCATGGGCTCGTCTACCTCTAGTAGGTAGTGTTGGCCTTTGGCATCTTCGTTATAAATTTCAGTTTTGCCGGTACGCAGGTTACTGAAGAAGGAGACATTGTCACCGTTAGGGTCTATGTACTCGTATTTCCACTTCCATTGATAGCCGGTAATCATCACATCTAAGTCCGCATCGTCGGTGTCATACACCTCTAACAGGGTTTTTGTGGCGGGGAAGGCAATCACAATCAGAATAATGAAAGGCACTACGGTCCAAGCTATTTCTACCGAGGTACTTTCGTGGAAATCGGCGGGTTTAGCGCCCAGTGATTTACGGTGAGTTAAAATTGAATAAAACATTAGGCCAAAAACAACTACGCCTATCCACACACAGATCCAAAAAACCGTCATGTGTAAGTCGTAAATTTTTGCACCGAGTTCAGTAACGCCTGGCGTGAGGTTAGTCTGCCAGCGCTGAGCTTCTTCAGCCCAGGCAGCTGTACCCAGCATGCTGAGTAACATCAGCACAGGACTAAGCGCCAGCTTTGAGAGCCGCTTCGCTTGTAAATGCATCTCCCGTGTCTCCATTTTATTGTTAATATTGTTCGGCACTCGCCAAACCAATAGCCAATAAAATATAGCTATAGCACTAAACCAACTAGGGCTTGCTACTGTTAGTTAAACGCTATGCGCATAACTAACCACCAATTAAGAGATTAAACTGCAATCGCTTGTGAAATTAGTGTCTTATTGTTGTTATTGGACGACTAAAAAACCACTGTAGAAACCGGTGGAAGCTTAGCTCCACGAGTAACCGAAATGCGACAAAACGTCGCGATTATAACGAGCTTTTTTGGCATAGGCCAAGTCAAACCTAGCAGAAATCTGATTAAAGTGCAGACAAAGCGATAATTTTTTATTCAAACAGGCTTAAAAACAGACAGATATGCCCTACCACAAAACACTAAACCACAAGATATGGGCTTTAGCCTGGCCCATGATTATTTCCAATCTTTCTGTTCCCTTATTGGGATTAGTGGATACCGCGATACTGGGGCACTTGGATTCTGCTCATTATTTAGCCGCTGTTGCCGTAGGCAGCAGCGTATTATCGTTTTTATATTGGGGCTTTGGTTTTTTACGCATGGGGACTACCGGTTTTGCCGCCCAGGCTTATGGCGCCAATAATGGCCAAGCCAGTCGTCAACTTGTCGCCCAAAGTATGATTATGGGGGCAAGCATAGGCGCAGTGTTATTAATCACCAGCCCTTGGCTGTTACAACTGGGGCTGACTTTAGTCGAGGCTCCCGCCAATGCCCAAGCGCTGGCCTTGAGCTACTGCCAAATCCGTATTTTTAGTGCCCCCGCCGTGCTGGTTAACTATGCCATCGTTGGCTGGTTAATCGGCCATCAACAGACCCGCTGGCCGCTGTTGATTATGCTGTTCACCAATATTATCAATATCGTATTAGACCTGTGGTTTATAGTTGGTTTAAAAATGAACAGCGATGGTGCCGCCTGGGCCACCTTAATTGCAGAATACCTAGGCTGTGGCATAGCCCTTTATGTACTCAAGCGACAGCTTGCTCCCATGTCGGGCAGCTTGCAGTGGCCCGCATTGTTAAGTTGGCAGCACTACCAACAGCTGTTAACCGTTAATCGCCATCTGTTTGTGCGTACCCTAGCACTATTAGCCAGCCTTGCTTTTTTTACTGCCCAGGGCGCGCAACAAGGCGCAATTGTTTTGGCGGCCAACGCCATCTTAATGCAGCTGGTGATGTTATCGTCCTATGGCATGGATGGCTTTGCCCATGCCACCGAGGCCTTGGTAGGTGATGCCATAGGTAAAAAAAATCATCGCCGGTTTATTGCCAGCTGCTGGGCCTGCGGCTACTGGGCTGGCTTATCGGCGCTATTATTTAGCCTCACCTTTTGGCTGTTGGGTGAGCACTTGCTGCCACTATTTAGCTCGCTAAGTGATGTGGTTAATACCGCTAAGCTTTATCTGCCTTGGGTTATAGCGCTGCCGCTGCTAGCCGTTGCCAGCTACTGCTTGGATGGTATTTTTATCGGTGCCTCACAATCCCAAGCCATGCAATACACCATGCTACTGGCCAGCCTGGTGGTTTATTTGCCTTGTTGGGCTCTGACTCAACACTGGGGCAACCACGGCCTGTGGTTTGCCTTTGCTGCTTTTAACTTAGCCCGGGGGCTGGGTTTGGCTGCATTTTTTATCCGTTATAACAAACGTCGATATTGGTACTTGCCGCACTAAATAAAAAAGTTTGTTATTTCACTAACACTTTTTGCTAGCTAGGCTAAGGTTTTGTACTAGCCTTAGTGATGAGCACAGCAACCGTTCGTTTTTATTTCCCATTAGCCATAGAGGAGGGCGCGTGAGCATTAACGCTATACACGAAACCATCGCCATGGCTAAAGCCCATGAAGCGAAAACCGGCCACTTAGCAAAGCTGTTAGCCGCAAAATGTGATAACAATGTGCACTTGGCCATCAAGCTGCCAAAACAAAATCCCGAGCAAAGCTTATTGGAGTTTGTAACCGCCTACATAGAACATGCACCGCAATTTTTAGAAGCCGCCAGAGCCATTACTAAACAGGCCAATATAGCCCAATACGCTGAGCCTTATTTTAAAGTCGCCGAAGACTTTTTTTTAAAGCCGCCCGAAATTGTTGCCGGCCATGTGGGTTTAGATGAGCTGATGGATGAGGCCTACTTAGCTCACAGGCTAATCGAAGAGGTGAACGACCGCTTTATGGTTAAGGCTGGCATACCCCTTATTCCCATGGACATGACAGTGTCGAATTTAATTATCCACAGTTTAATAGGCGAGCCCTTTGCTAACGAATTAGATGAGGCGGTAGATTACACCGTGCAAAAAGCCATGGTGAATGAGCATTTATACGCTAGCGTGGCTTTTACCACTTATGCCAAACAACACAAAGCCGATAACTGGCAACAAGAGCGCGAGCAATGGCCCTGTTTAACGGATAATTTGACTATAGGTTTAGAGTTTAGTGACCGCTAATCACCGTCCACCTAACATTTTTGCTCAGCTTCGCTGGCGATAAATTTACCCAATTGCTGTAATGCCTTAGTGCGTGCCTTGGTCCATGGGTGAGCAAAGCTAATACGCAAAAAATGCTGATAGCGTTGCTGGGCCGTAAACAAACGCCCCGGGGTAATAATCACGCCCGCTTTGCGTGCTTGCGCATACAGCGACACCGTACACACTGAGGGCGGCAACTCTAACCAAAGTGCTAAGCCTCCTTGCGGATGACTACAGCTCTGTGCCATAGGTAAATGCTGGGCGATTAACTGTAGCAGCTGCCTATACTGCTGTTGATATTGCTGACGCTTGGCTCGTAAATGGCGCTCCAAGCCACCTTCCTGAATATAATCACTAAGCCCCTGCTGCAGGGTTTGGCTGCTGGCCAAGGCGGTGACTAGTTTGAGTCTTTTAACCGCTGCTAGATACTTGCCAGGGGCTATCCAACCTAGGCGTAAATCTCTGGACAGGGATTTAGAAAAAGAAGAGCACAGCAATACCGAGCCACTGTCATCATAGGAGTAAATACTGCGCGGCCGCAGTGAGCCAAAATAAAGGTCGCCGTAAATATCATCCTCAATAATGGCAATACCCTGGGCGATGCTCAACGCCAAAATTCGCTGTTTATTTTTTTCTGGCATGCAAGCCCCGGTTGGGGTGGCATAGCAGGGCGAGACGATTAAGGCTTTTACCGGCCAATGTTGTAAAGCCATCTCTAAAGCATCGGGGCTAATACCTTCTTCTACCGAGCTGGGTAACTCCAGAGCCTGCAGGCCTAAGGCCTCTAATAATTGAAAAGCCCCGTAAAACCCCGGTGACTCTATGGCGACTATATCACCCGGCGAGGTGGTGGCCATCAAGGCTAATAATAGCGCGTGCTGGCAGCCAGCCGTGACTACCAAGTCCTGGCCGGAAACTTTCGCTCCCGCCATAGCCATGCGCTGTGCCAGTTGGGAGCGCAAAGACCACAGGCCCATAGGCTCATCATAGTAATCTTGCTCTAGGGCAGACTGCCGCCGCTGGGCCCTAGCTAAACAGCGACGCAATTGCTCATTCGCCAACTCATTGGGCTGATCGGGCAGTAAATCAAAAGCCGCCCCTTTAACCATAATATCTAACAGTAATTGATCGGCAGACACCGGGCTTGGTGTTATTGAGGGCTGGCTTAAGGCTGGTGTACTTAAACCGGCCGCATCACTGGCTGCTGAGGCACAGACAAAATACCCCGACCTAGGCCGCGCCGCGATTAGGCCTTCGGCCTCCAAGCGACTATAGGCGGTTAGCACCGTGGATTTAGAGAGTTTATGCTGCCGGCAGTATTCCCGCACTGAGGGCAGGCGTTCACCCACCGCCCGTTGGCCACTGTTGATTTGCTCACGCAACTGGGCCTCAACTTGTTGATAAAGATAAGCGTCTGTGTGTTTAGCCATAGGGGTACAGTGCCAAAAAAAATGATGGGGACAAAGGCTTAGCCCGCATACCTGTACCTTAACATATAAGTTTTTTTGAATCTGTACCCAATAGCATCCCCCACCTAGACTAGCGCCACTTTCTGTATTGGCTATGCCCTGATAGCCCAGCTTTACAAACCGTGGTGCCTTTTTATGCCCTCAGCTATGCCCCCAGCTCAGCCCTCGTCTAAAACGATAACGCCTAGCCCACAAGGCAGTGCCTATATAGATCTCTATCAGCCTTATCAAAAGATTTATACCCGCCAAATTAAGGGCTATTACCAGCGGTTACGGCAATACCTATGCGTACCTCTGCTGCTGGCGTATTTTTTATTACCTTGGCTTTCTATAGATCAACGCCCGGCCATGTTGTTCGACCTCTCGGCGCAACAGTTTCACATTCTATGGGCGACCTTTACTCCCCAAGATGGCTATCTGCTGATGCTATTACTCATGCTGGCCGCTTTTGCTTTATTTGCCTCTACGGTGGTGGTGGGTCGCGCATGGTGTGGATTCACTTGCCCACAAACCGTATGGACCATGATTTTTATGTGGCTGGAAGAGCACAGCGAGGGCAGCCGCAACCAGCGTATTAAGCTAGACCAACAGCCGTGGACGCTTAGCAAGCTGGCGCGCAAAACTTATAAACACAGCCTGTGGCTAATGCTGTCGCTGGCCACCGGCCTTAGCTTTGTCGGTTATTTTTATGGCATCAAAGCCTTGCTTATAGACCTAAGTCACTTTGCCGCTACCTTAGAAGCCTGTTTTTGGGTGCTGTTATTTACTGTGCTCACCTACCTCAATGCCGGCTGGTTGCGAGATCAGGTCTGCAAATACATGTGCCCCTATGCTCGTTTTCAATCGGTGATGTACGACCAGGACACCTTGCTAGTCACTTATGATCAAGCCCGCGGTGAAAATCGTGGCCCCCGTAAAGCTGGCAGCAACTACCAAGCACAGGGCTTAGGTGACTGCATAGATTGCAGCTGGTGTGTGCAAGTGTGCCCGGTAGATATAGACATACGCAACGGCCTACAGTCTGAGTGTATAGACTGCGGCCTGTGCATAGACGCCTGTGATAGCGTGATGGAAAAAATGGCTTACGACAAAGGGTTGATCAGTTTTAGCAGCCAGCGCGCCTCGACAACAGGAATAAAAAAACTATGGCGACCGAGATTAGCGGGCTATTTAATGACCTTTATTATCACCATAGCCTTATTAACCCATACCATAGTTTCGCGGGTACCCCTAAGCCTGACGATTACACGCGATAGAGGCCCCACACTTTATACGGTAGTCGGTAACAATATAGAAAATCGATATAGCCTTAAGGTTCATCATAAGGGTCAGGACAGGCAAACTTTTTTAATTAGCATTAACGGTGAGCTAAACTACCGCCTTAAAGGGCCGCAGCGCATAAGCATAGAAGCGGGCGGCGTATATCAACAGGCCATGCGTATACAATTACCTAAGGACGAATTACAAAAAACCAGCAACCGGTTTACGATTACGGTGCGCTCGGTGCAAGACCCCACTATTAGCGTCCAAAAAATCAGCACCTTTCTTGGCCCTAGTAAATAATAGTCTGCTGCCTTTACACCACTGTAGGTAAATGAAAAAACCTATCAACAATATTTTTGCCAGTCAGCACCAGCCACACTGCCAAAATAAAGGGCGCGGTTAAAGCGGGTGCTGCCATGGTTTGGAATAGCAGGGTAATAGCAAAAGCTATAACGGCACCTAGCAACGGTAATACCACGCTTTTTTTATAATTGCCTGCCAAGGCGATAGCAGCTAATACAGCGTTATAGCCATAAACACCGGCACCGGTTAATTGCTCTGATAAACCCAATAACATGGCCAACATCACCCCCAGCATTGCCGCCAGCAGGCCCCACACGGCCAATAAGCGAGAACTACACACTATGCCCAATGCAAACAACACACCGGTTAGCACATGATCCTGAAACATCACCTGGGCTAGGCCCCTAAAAATAGCCTCGTAAACCACCAGCTCGCTGGCCTTGGCCCTAGCCTCTACTAAGGGAGCCGCAAAAAAATGCGCGCCTATTAACAGCAGCCAAATTGTTAATACAAAAGGGGAGGTATAGGGTGGCAGTGCTTTACTGGTTAGCATCAAACGCATTAATAAGCTTGATAAAATACTGCCTGCTAGCAACAAAATTACCGCCAGCCACGACAGCGGAAAAAAACTGGCAACCGCCAAGCCCACTAAAGCGCCGTTAAATCCATACCAGCCTTTAGCAATGTGTTGGCGACTAAAACCACAGCTGTAAGCCGTTAACAGCGCAATCAGCGAGGCGCTAACCGCTGTTAAAAACTGCGTTACGGAATTAACTAAAATTCCAGCCAAAAAAAACAAACCTGTTAGGCGGTTTTCTTGCAACATAATTTGACCAAAGCCGGTTAAAAAAATATTTATGGCTTGGGTTAAATAAGCAGTCTTTATCATTAATGCTTACTGGCTTAGTGTTTCTTTTTGGGGTCCATAATATTCACTACCGACACTTCATCCTCATGGGCTAAAGGTTTTTCACCTACCCGGGGCTGATTAACACGGGTGGATATCTCTTCCGCCTGGCCATTTTCGTTCATCACATCACTGTAGCCACAGCGCACGCATTCGCGCACTTGTTGGTTTTGTTCATTGCGGAACATGACTAATTTATCCATCTCGGCACAGCGGGGGCAAACGGCACCAGCAATAAAGCGTTTTATGGTTTTTTCTGTCATTTTTACTCTACTTTCAATTATCGGAGTACATTTCAGCATTTATTTCGCTCTGCTGAGCGAGTTACTTGACTCGCTTCGCTCGGCCTACGGCCCGACCTAAAGGTCGTTCAACGCAAAAAGCGCTTATGTGCTTTTGCTTGCCCACAAATTGCATAGCAATTTGGACAACCTTTAGATCGCCCCCCAGGGTGAAAAAACGCCCTAGTGTTTTTGAATCAAAATAACGGCCGCTGCGGAACTCGCACAAAAACGATACTCAATCGTTTTTGTACTCAAACAGTCCTCGCTACTTCGTACCGTTATTTTTCTCCGTTGCTCGGCGACTCCTAAGGGGAATCAGGGTGCTTCGTCGTTACTTTTTCGCCATTCTACGTATAGGTAAGCTTCGTATAAAAATAAAACTATATACCACTGGCTACCGGCTCGTGGCCGGTGCGACAAGCTAGGCTGCTATGCCGCTGTGTCGCAGCAGGGCGGCGGTAGTTGGCTTGCGGCCGCGAAAGGCCTCAAATAATTCCATGGGTTCTTTAGAGCCGCCCATGGTCAGTATGTTTTCTAAAAATGACCTACCGGTTTCGGCATTAAAAATACCTTCTTCTTCAAAACGCGAAAAAGCATCGGCGGATAATACCTCTGCCCATTTATAGCTGTAGTAACCCGCCGCATAACCACCGGCAAAAATATGGCTAAAGCTGTTTTGAAAGCGATTGAATTCGGGGGTGGGGTACACGGATGTTTTTTCGCGCACCTGGTTCAATAGTTCTTGTACCGACAGGTTATTATCCGTTTGCATATGCAGGCTAAAATCAAATAGTGAAAACTCTATTTGCCGCATCATCTGCATACCGGATTGAAAATTTCTAGCCGCTAGCATTTTTTCTAACAATTCATCGGGTAGGGTTTCGCCGGTTTGATAATGGCCAGAGATAATCGCTATGGCTTCTTTTTCCCAACACCAGTTTTCTAAAAATTGGCTGGGTAGCTCTACCGCATCCCAAGCCACGCCATTAATACCCGACACACTGGCGCAATCAATTTGGGTAAGCATATGATGCAGGCCGTGGCCAAATTCGTGGAATAGAGTGGTAACTTCGTTGTGGGTTAATAACGAAGGGGTATCGGCAGTGGGTTGGCTGAAATTGCAGGTTAAAAATGCTACCGGTAATTGCAGCTCGCCGTTTTGTTTAATTCTGCGTACCCGGCAATCGGCCATCCACGCGCCGCCACGTTTATGTTGGCGGGCAAAAATATCTAAATAAAATTGGGCAATAAGCTGGCCATCTTTTTTAATGCTAAATAAACGCGCATCCCCGTGCCAGCTATCAAACGTTTTTTGTTCTTCTATATCTATGGCGAATAAGCGCTTAACCGTGGCAAACATGCCGGCTATCACTTTATCGGCGGGGAAGTAGGGGCGCAGTTGCTCTTGTGATAAATCGTATTTGGCTAGACGTAGTTTTTCGCTGTAGTAGGCTACATCCCAGGCATTAACCTGCGCCGCGCCTTGCTGCTGGGCATAGGCCTCTAGCTCGGCAAAATCCTGTTGTGCAATTTTAAAAGAGTGCTCGGCCAAGTCATTTAAAAAGCCTAACACCTGCTCGCAGCTTTCGGCCATTTTAGTGGCCAGTGAGCGTTCGGCATAGTTATTAAAACCTAATAGCTGCGCTAGCTCTTGCCGCAATGCTAGCGTTTCCTCGATTAAGGCGCTGTTATCCCACTGCTTGCCATCGCCGTTTAAGGCCATGCCCAATTCAGAGGCGCGGGTATTGTAGGCGCGATACAGTTCTTCGCGCAGCGCGGCATTGTCGGCGTATTGCATGGCGGGCAAGTAGGCGGGTATGTCTAAGCTGATCACATAGCCTGTTAGCTGTTTTTGTTGCGCCAATTGTTGATACATGGCCAAGGCGGTTTCAGGTACGCCGCTAAGCTCTTGCACATCAGTAATATGTTTATACCAACCGTGGGTGGCATCTAAAACATTGTTTGAAAATTGGGTGCCCAGTTCGGCCAAACGCTGTTTGAGTTCAACAAAGCGCTGCTTGTCGGCGCCCTCTAAGGCTATGCCCGACAGTTTAAAATCGCGCAGCTCATTATTAATAACTTTTTGCTGGGCTGTATTTAGAGTTTTAAAATGCTCGCTATTGGCCAGCTGCTGATAGGCTTTAAACAAGTCCTGGTTTTGCCCCAGCTCGGTGCCGTACTCGGTGAGCTTAGGCAGGCAGGCGTTATACACATCGCGCAGCGCATCGGAGTTTTTCACGCCGTTTAAATGGCTAACCGGCGACCAAAAATTATTTATCTCATCGCCCCACTCTTCCATAGGTAGCACCAGCGTTTGCCAAGTTGGCGCTTGCTGCTCAAAACTGGCCAGCAATTGAGCAATCTTTTTGCGATTGCGGCTTAGCAACTCATCTAGAGCAGGCTCTATAAGCTCGACGGCAAAATCAGCAAAATTAGGCAGGGCGGCTTGCGCTAATAGGGCATGGTGGGCAGATGTATTCTGGGACACGGTTAACTCTCATTTATTGCTGTTACTAAGGCCGCTATTCTACGCCAGCCGCTTGATTTACCATAGGGGCAAATTCCTTACTCGCCAACCCAAGCCATGTTCAAGTTGCTAGCCCTTATTGTTTTTGCCCTCATTTTATATTTGCTGACTTGGCCTGTGGCTATAGAGCCTAAGGCTTGGCAAGCACCAACAGCACCCGGCTACCGCGGCGCTTACCGCAGCAACCAGCAACTGGCTAAGCTAGAGCTGCTGGCCATAGCGGGAGAGCAAAGGCCAGAGGCTGTGACCATAGGGCCAGACGGCTATATTTATGCCTCTACCCACAGCGGCTGGATAGTGCGTTTAAACCCGCAGGGGCAGCAAGCACTGCGCTGGGTCAACACCCAGGGGCGGCCGCTGGGTTTAGCCTTTGATCCGCAGGGTCGTTTGATTGTAGCCGATGCCTACCGCGGCCTGCTGGCCATCACCCCCAATAAAACCATTACCGTGCTCAGCACCCACGCCGCCGGTAAAGCCATAGCCTATGCTAATGATGTGGCGGTGGCCCGCGATGGCCGCATCTTTTTTAGCGATGCCTCTAGCAAGTTTTCGGCTCTTGCCCACGGCGGTACTTACCTCGCCAGCCTATTGGACTTAATGGAGCACGGTGGCCACGGCCGCCTGCTAAAGTATAACCCTGCCGAGCAAAGCACTATTGAGCTGGCCGGTGGCTTTAACTTTGCCAATGGCGTAGCACTAGACCCCAATGAGCAATTTGTTTTAATCAATGAAACCGGTCACTACCGAGTGCTTAAGCACTGGCTACAGGGCCCTAAGCAGGGCAGTACCGAGGTGTTGATAGCGAACCTGCCCGGCTTCCCCGACAATATCGCGGCCGGTTTAGACGGGCGTTTTTGGCTGGGGCTGGCCTCGCCGCGCAATGCACTGCTGGATAAATTGGCCGACCAGCCCTGGCTGCGCAGCGTGGTGCAAAGGTTGCCCGCCTTTATGCGCCCCCAGGCCGTAGCCTATGGCCATGTGTTAGCTATCTCTGGGGAGGGTGAGGTTTTATACAACCTGCAAGATCCCTCCGGCAGCTACCCAGTCACCACCGGCGTGGCTGAAACCGCCGAGCACCTCTATGTGAGCAGTTTAATGGCTGCTAAACTGGGCCGCTTAAACAAAGCCAACCTTTAATCCATCCTACATAGGCCAGCCATGAGCAATATACGCCCCTACAAAGATATACACCCCGTTTTAGCCGAAGGCGTGTACATAGACCAAAGTGCTGTGGTGATAGGCGACGTACACATAGGCAAAGACAGCTCGGTGTGGCCGCTGACCGTGATACGCGGCGATGTTAACCACTGCCGCATAGGCGAGCGCTGCAATATACAAGACGGCAGCGTCATCCACCTGTCACGCTCACGCCCCAGCAAGCCCGACGGCTACCCCACCATTTTGGGCAACAACGTCAGCATAGGCCACAAGGTGATGCTGCACGGCTGTACCATAGGCAACAATGTTTTAGTCGGCATGGGCGCCATTATTTTAGACGGCGCGGTGATAGAAGATGAAGTACTGGTAGGGGCGGGTAGCATGGTCACCCAAGGCAAGCGGCTGGAAAGCGGCTACCTATACCTGGGCACCCCCGCCAAAAAAATCCGCCCGTTGAGTGACGCTGAGCGGGAGCTGTTTAAACGCACGGCGGCGGATTATGTGGATTTAAAAGGGGAATACACAGATTAGCAGCTAGCCCTAGCCAAGACACTGGCTGTACTGAACAAGATTCAGCGCCTAATAGAGACCCCCCTAGCGACTACAAACTGTTAGCCCTCCAACTGCGCCCGCATGGCATCTATTACTTCTCGTGTTTTAGGCCTTACCCCGCGCCAAATACAAAACGACTCCGCGGCTTGTTCCACTAACATACCCAAACCATCGGCCACGGCCCAGGCCATGTTTTCGGCGGACCAGCGCATAAAGGGTGTGGGCTCGGCGCCGTACATCATGTCATAGCAACAGGCTTCGTCGCTGAGCAAGTTGGTTTCTAGGGGCGGTAGCTCACCGGCCAGGCTGGCGCTGGTGCCGTTGATAATAATATCGAATTGATTGCCGTGCAGGGCCTCATAACTACAACCACGTATGTCGCCGTATTCAGCAAAATCGTGGGCTAGTTTTTGTGCTTTGCCCACAGTGCGGTTGGCCACCACGATTAGCGAGGGGTTTTGTTTGGCTATGGGTTCTATTACCCCGCGCACCGCGCCACCAGCGCCTAATAATAAAATACGCTTGCCTTCTATTTGCCAACCCAAGTTGTGCTGCATGTCGCGCACCATACCGGCACCGTCGGTGTTGTCGCCGTAAATTTTGCCATCGCCTTGCAGTGCCAAGGTGTTTACTGCGCCGGCTAAGCGCGCTCTGTCGCTAAGCTGGCCGGCAAATTCATAGGCATCTAATTTAAAGGGCAGGGTGATGTTTAAACCTTTGCCGCCATTATCAAAAAAACTTTGTGCTGCATCGGCAAATTTACCCAGCTCCACTTGGTGGCTGCGGTACACCATGTGCTCGCCGGTTTGCTCGGCAAACAGTTTATGTATTTGCGGTGACTTGCTGTGCTTAATGGGGTTGCCGTATACGGCGTACTTATCAGTGATATCCATAAACTCTACTAATGGTTTAAAACGATTAGGCCCAATCGTGTGGGCGCAGGTATTTGTGGGTTAGCTGCTCTTCGGGGCTGCCGGGTTCAGCTTGCCATTGATACTCCCAGCGCACTAGCGGGGGTAATGACATCAATATTGATTCGGTGCGGCCACCGCTTTGTAAGCCAAAGATGGTGCCACGATCGTAGACTAGGTTAAATTCTACATAGCGGCCACGGCGATAAAGTTGAAACTCGCGCTGCTGTTCGTTGTAGGGGCTGTCTTGGCGGCGCTCAACGATGGGCTGGTAGGCCGCCACATAGGAGTTGCCCACCGCCTGCATAAAGGCAAAGCTGTGCTCAAAATCGCCATCGTTTAAATCGTCAAAAAATAAACCACCCACGCCGCGCTGTTCATCGCGATGAGGCAGGTAAAAGTAATCATCGCACCACTTTTTATATTTGGGGTACAGCTGTTCACCAAAGGGCTGGCAGGCTGCCTTGGCGGTTTGGTGCCAGTGCTGGCAGTCTTCATCAAAACCGTAATAGGGGGTTAAATCATAGCCGCCGCCAAACCACCACACTGGCTCTTCGCCTTCTTTTTCGGCGATAAAAAAACGCACATTGGCATGGCTGGTGGGCACTAAAGGGTTGTTGGGGTGCATCACCAGCGACACCCCCATAGCCTGATAACTGCGGCCTGCTAATTCCGGGCGGCTGGCGGTGGCCGAGGCGGGCATTTTGCTGCCCTGCACATGGGAGAAGTTAACCCCACCTTTTTCAAACACCCGGCCATTGGTGATGACTCGAGAGCGGCCAGTACCCAGCTCGCGCTGCCAGCTGTCCTCTACAAAATGGGCACCGCCGTCCAGCGCCTCCAGGCTTTGGCAGATGCTTTCCTGCAGCCCTAACAAGTAGCTTTTGACGGCATTAATATCGACTGGGTTCATAGTGTTTCCTGCGCTGGCCTTAGCCTTGGCGTAATACCTTGCCGCTAAGTAAATCTCGAATTTCAGAGGGGCGGCTGGCATCGCCTACCTGCCCCGGCAATAAATAATCCAGGCCGTCACCCAATTGGCTCTGTACCTGCTTAGCCTCTGTAGGCGCCGGCTGACCCGCTATATTGGCTGAGCTGGAAACTATAGGGCCACCGAAAGCGCGGCATAGCTCCGCCACCAGTGGGTGAGCACTAACTCTTAACGCCACCGAGCTATGCTGGCCTTTAATCAAATCTGGCACCTGCTTATTGGCGGGCACTAAAAAGGTATAAGGGCCGGGCCAGTACTGGTTTAAGGTTTGGCAATGTTGTTTAGATAGGCCTGTTAAGAAAGGTTCCAGTTGCTCTATAGCAGCCGCCACCAAAATCAGGCCCTTAGCGGGGTCGCGCTGCTTAAGCTGTAACAAGCGCTCTACGGCCTGGGAGTTAAAAGGATCACAACCCACCCCCCACACTGCCTCGGTAGGGTAGGCCACCACACCGCCGCGATGTAATACATCAACCGCTGTTTGTATAGTCTGGGTATAGGACACGGAACGACCTTAGTGCAAAGAAAGCGCGAAACTACCCAAGTTAGAGGGCGAATGCAAGTGGGGCCGCCCCTTTGGGGCGGCTGCAAGCGGTAAGCTTCAAGCTATAAGAAAAACATTGACTTTGATAAACCTTCACCAATAATTTTGTCGCTTGTCGCTTGTCGCTTGTCGCTTGTCGCTTGTCGCTTGTCGCTTGTCGCTTGTCGCTTGTCGCTTGTCGCTTGTCGCTTGTCGCTTGTCGCTTGTCGCTTGTCGCTTGTCGCTTGTCGCTTGTCGTCAGACAACCCTCTGATAACAACCCGCCACATTTTCCACCAACCCGTCTAATTCTAACTGCACCAGGCTGGCCATCAGTTCGGTCATGGGTAGATTAATACGTTGTTGTAGCAGGTCTACGGCTAGGGGCTCGAACCCTAGCTGATCCAGTAGTTGCTGCTGTTGCGGGCTAATGTCTAGGCTCAGGGCTTGCTGCTGCGGTTGCGCTGAGCTGGGCAGCCAAGCACCCAGTTCTTCCATGACATGCTCTACGGTTTCCACCAGTTTGGCGCCCTGCCGTATGAGTGCATGGCAGCCGCGGCTGGCGTGGTTATGTATGGAGCCGGGGATGGCAAACACCTCGCGGCCTTGCTCGATTGCACACTGGGCGGTAATCAACGAGCCGCTTTGCAAGCTGGCCTCTACCACCAGCACGCCCAAGCTCATACCGCTGATAATTCGGTTGCGGCGTGGAAAGTGACCCTTGAGAGCCTCACTGCCTAATGGCAGCTCCGAAATAATTAAACCTTGCTCAGTTATAGCTTGGTACAAAGCCTGATTGCGCTTGGGGTAGATCACATCTATACCCGTGCCCAGTACGGCAATGGTATTGCCAGCTGCCGCCAAAGCCCCTTGATGACTGGCGGTGTCTATACCCAGAGCCATGCCGCTGGTAATCGTAAAGCCCGCACTGGCAAAAGTTTTGGCAAAGGCGGCGGCGTTTTTATTGCCCTGCTGGCTACTGCGACGGCTGCCCACCATAGCTAGCTGTGGGCTGTTGAGTAGCGCGATATTGCCGCGGTAATAAAGTATGGGAGGTGGGTCGTAGGTTTGTTTTAGCAGCGCCGGGTAGGCGGGGTGGTGCAGGGTGAGTATGCCTATATTGTGCTCTAGGCAATACTGCCATTGCTGTGCCAACAGGCTGCTTAGCTCATAAGCTTGTGATAGTTGCTGGCCAATCTGGCTGAGCTCAGCCTGCTGGTCAATGCTGAGGCCTACGGCCAATAAGCTGTCACTGGCCAAATCCGCAGGGCTTAATGCTAGGGCTTGCTCCAAGGAGCCAACAGCCAATAATAATGCTCGTAGTTGTTTATCGCTAAAACTGGCTTGATGTAAGGCAAGGGCTATTAAGCCATCGGGAAATGTTTGCTGTTTCGACATGGTTTATCCTTAAACCGTTTCTTGTTAAATCTTGCGCTAGCCTTTAACAAAAAAGCCACAACAGCTTGTTGTGGCTTATGTTTTCCCTATCAAAACTTAGGGGTTTTTAATTTTATCGTTCACTGATAGCACTTGCGTGGCTTTTAACACCAGAGCGTAGCTTACTTTCTCAAAGGTTCTAAATACCATTAATAAGCCGGCGCGGGTGTCGGGCACTTTCACCACATCTTTTGATATTTGGTCACGTACCAGCTCGCCCTGGCGGTAGATAGCCATAATTTGGCCTACTTCTACATTTTCACGACTGCCTTTGTTGATAACCACTACATCCATAGAGCCTATTTGCGAAACACCACCTTCTACGGCAATGATGTAACCGGCAATTTCATCTGCGGGAGCACTGGGGTGGAAGTTGGCAAACAAGTCTCTGTCTTCGTCGGGCAGCAAGCGGTCGCCACGACGTACTTCTTCCGAGGTAGCGTTTAGCGCCAGCGTAGCCACGCTTTTATCTTGCGCAATCAGCTTAGCACCCGCTACCGAGAAGGCTTGTATACCTAATATTTCACCGCTATCAGGGTCTACGTAGGCATCACCTTTGCGGAATATGCCATAGGCTTTTTGCTTTTCATCAAATTGGCCGCGAGCATACAACTCATCGCCAGCACCCGAAATTATATGGCCCGCTTTACCGGCTAGCACATAGGGGGCGTCGTCTAGGGTGGCTGTAGTCAATACCCGGCTGTTAGATAAGAAAGGAGCCACCGCATCCATAGGAATCGCAGGGATGGCCTTATCTAAATCAGAAACACGTACCGAGGGGGTGAGCTTAACATCGCGGTTGCGCTTAACCACCAGCTTGGGCTGGCCATTAATATAAACTAGGTTGAGCTCGTCGCCGGGGTAAATAAGATGGGGGTTATCCACTTGTGGATTAACATGCCAAATTTTAGGCCACAACCAAGGGTCTTTTAAAAACAGGCCTGATATATGCCACAGTGTATCGCCTTTTTTAACTACATAGGTCTGGGGATGATCTGCTTTTAAAGCCAAGGTATCGCCCGCTGCAAGGCTGGGCACCGATACTAGCGACAGAACCAACATTAGGACGGTTCCCAATATCGATTTTTTCATAACATTAATCCTTTCTTGGAACATGCCTTTTGTAGCCTCAGCCACCGAATAAGCTGCTATTAAAGCCATTCGATACCCCAGCACTATGGGCAATTATTATTAGCAACCTGTATACTATAGCAGCTAAAACCTGATCAGTAGGTCAATTTAGTACTAATCTCAACATCATTATTTACTTGCTGATCATAATCTTAGCAGCTGTTTTTACTTTTTTACTAGAAGTTTGTCACAATCTATCATGGCTATATTAAACATTCTCGAATTTCCAGACCCTAAACTGCGCACTATCGCCAAGCCAGTAGCGCAGGTCACTGATGCCACTCGCCAGCTGATCGACGACATGTTTGAAACCATGTACGCCGCCCCCGGCGTGGGTTTAGCGGCTTCGCAAGTAGATGTGCACGAGCGCATAGTGGTGATAGACACCAGCGAAGAGCAAAATGAACCGCTAGTCTTTATCAACCCCGAAGTCACGGTGTTAGACGACAAGCTGTTTGATTATGACGAAGGTTGTTTGTCCATACCCGGCTTTTATGAAACCGTTACCCGCCCCGAGCATATCAAGGTAAAAGCCTTGGACCGCAATGGCCAGCCCTTTGAGCTAGAACCCAACGGCCTATTAGCGGTGTGCATACAGCATGAGATAGACCACTTGGATGGCAAACTGTTTGTCGATTATTTATCTAGCCTTAAGCGCCAGCGCATACGCAAAAAGCTGGAAAAAGAACACAAAAAACGCGCCTAAGCATCGCCGTCCAACCCTGCACCACACCTAGGGACACCATGAGCCAACGCCTAAAACTGATTTTTGCGGGTACCCCCGATTTTGCCGCCAGCCATCTGCAAGCCCTGCTGGATAGTAAGCAACACGATATTATTGCGGTGTATAGCCAACCCGACCGGCCCGCGGGCCGCGGTAAAAAACTCAAGCCCAGCCCGGTTAAAGCACTGGCACTGGCGCATGAGATACCGGTTTATCAACCGTTAAGCCTAAAAGACAGCGACGCCCAGCAACAACTGGCTCAGCTTAATGCCGACTTGATGGTGGTAGTCGCCTACGGCCTATTGCTACCCAAGGCCGTATTAGACAGCCCGCGCTTAGGTTGCATTAATGTACATGCCTCGCTGCTGCCACGCTGGCGCGGTGCTGCGCCTATACAAAGAGCCATAGAGGCGGGTGATAGCGAAACCGGCGTCACCATTATGCAAATGGATGTAGGCCTGGATACCGGCGATATGTTGCTAAAAGCTACCTGCCCCATTAGCGAGCAAGACACTGGTGGCAGCCTGCACGACAAACTCATCGCCGTGGGCCAGCCCGCACTGCTCAGCGCCGTAGAGCAACTGGCCAACAACAGCGCCCAGCCCGAGCCACAGGACGACAGCCTTAGCAACTACGCCAGCAAAATGGATAAGGCCGACATGCTAATAGACTGGCAGCTGGATGCCGAGCAAATCGCCCGCAAAATCCGCGCCTTTAATCCCTTTCCGGTGAGCTATACCACGCTTAATGGCGAGCGCCTAAAAATTTGGCAGGCCTCTGTTATAGCTGGGCAAGATGGTGAGGCCGGCAGTCTAAGCAGCGTGAATAAAAAACAATTGATCGTAAACTGCGGCAGCAATAGCTTAAGCCTGGATGTCATCCAACTACCCGGCGGCAAACCGCTAGCTATAGATGCGCTAATGAACTCCAAGGCCGATCTGTTTTACCCCGGCCTAGTCTTGGGTGACTCATGAGCAAAGCTCAGGATTGCCGCGCCACGGCTGCCCGCTGTTTAGCCTCGGTAGTTAAAGGTAACTCACTATCGCAGCAAATCCCCGAGTTTGAAGCCCGCGTTAGCGAGCGCGACCGCGCCCTGTTTAGGCAGCTGTGTTATGGCGTACTGCGCTGGCAGCCCAAGCTAGAAGGCCTAAGCGCGCAGCTACTGCAAAAACCCTTTAAAGCCAAAGACGGCGACATACATATGTTAATTTTGCTGGGCCTGTACCAGCTCAGCGAAATGCGTATACCCGACCACGCGGCGGTTTCGGCCACCGTTAATGCTACCCGCGCCTTAAAAAAGCCCTGGGCAAAAAATTTGGTTAATGGCGTACTGCGGCAATGGCAGCGTCGCAGCGAAGACTTAGCACAACAACTTAGCCCGGCCCAACAGCTAGCCCACCCACAGTGGTTACATTTAGCCATACAGCAAGCATGGCCCGAGCAAGCCCAAGCCATACAACAGGCCAACAATGAACATCCGCCCATGTGCCTGCGGGTCAATAGCCAAAAAACCCAGCGCCAAGATTACCTGCAACTATTAAGCAGCGCCGATATTGCCGCTACAGCCTGTGACCATTCACCGGTAGGCATACGTTTACAACAGGCGACAGCGGTACAACAACTGCCACACTTTGCTGAAGGCTGGGTGAGCGTACAAGATGAAGCGCCGCAGCTAGGGGTAGGGCTATTAGATTTGCAGCCCGGCCAGCGAGTACTGGATATGTGCAGTGCCCCGGGCGGTAAAACCTGCCATATGTTAGAGGCTCAACCTGAACTGGCTCACATGTTGGCCGTAGACATAGACCAACAACGCTTACTGCGGGTTAGCGAAAACCTGCAGCGCTTACAACTGCAAGCCGAACTAAAATGCAGTGATGCCACACAGGTCGATGGGTGGTGGGACGGCCAAGGCTTTGATCGCATATTATTGGATGCCCCTTGTTCCGCCACCGGCGTAATACGCCGCAACCCTGACATCAAAGCCCATAGACGCCCCGAAGACATAGCCCAATTAGCCAAGCTACAACTACAGATCCTCAGCGCGCTATGGCCCACCTTAAAGCCCGGTGGCTTGCTGCTGTATGCCACTTGCTCAATCTTGCCCGACGAGAACGAACAGGTGGTAGCGGCCTTTTGCCAACAGCAAAGCGATGTTGAGCACTGCCCCATAGATGCGCAATGGGGCTTGGCACGCAGCTATGGCCGACAATTATTTCCGCAAAATGATGGCCACGATGGATTTTATTACGCATTACTGCGCAAAGCGTAAATATTCCCGCTATCTTCCCTAACACTTTCCAATATTAAGGCATACAATTGCTTGTTATAAATTGAGTGTATTAAACCTGCTCTTTTTACTACAGGCACTGCTAATTCAACAACCAGCCTGATACACAAAAAGAGCCATAACAACGCTTACCAATACCCTACAACTTAATACATAAGCCAATGAAAATAATTATTCTCGGTGCCGGTCAGGTCGGTGGCACACTGGCAGCTCACTTAGCTGATGAAAATAACGACATCTCCTTGGTTGATGCCAATGCCGACCGGCTTAATGAATTACAAGATCGATTGGATATAGGGGTAGTGGCTGGCCATGCCTCGCACCCCGATGTGCTGCGACGAGCCGGGGCCGATGACGCTGATATGTTAATTGCCGTCACTAGCTCCGATGAAATCAATATGGCAGCCTGCCAAATTGCCTACGCCCTGTTTCGCACCCCTAAAAAAATTGCCCGCATACGCTCCACCGCTTACCACGATCATCCCGAATTATTTTGCAATAAGCTTATCCCCATAGATTTTATTATTAGCCCGGAGTTATTAGTCACTCACTATATAGAGCGGCTGATCGAGTACCCCGGCACCTTGCAGGTATTAGATTTTGCCAAGGGTATGGCCCAACTGGTAGCTGTTAAGGCCTATAGCGATGGCCCCTTGGTGGGCAACGAGTTACAAGAAATACGCCGCCACATGCCCCACATAGACACTAGGGTGGCAGCTATCTTCCGCAAAGATCACGCCATCACGCCCAAGGCGACCACGGTCATAGAGGCAGGTGATGAGGTATTTTATATAGCCGCGAAGAAGAATATTTTACCGGTGCTCAGCGAGCTGCGTAATGTAGACCGCAATTACAAACGCATCATGATAGCCGGCGGTGGCAATATAGGCCTGCGCCTGGCCCAGTCCATAGAGAAAAACTACAAGGTGAAGGTGATAGAGCGCGACTATAAACGCTGCCGTCACCTTTCAGAAACCCTTAACCACGCCATAGTTTTACACGGCAGCGCCTCCGATGATGATTTGCTAGCCTCCGAGAATATAGACGAGATCGATATTTTCTGTGCGCTTACTAATGACGATGATGCCAATATTATGGCCTCGCTATTAGCTAAACGTATGGGCGCGAGAAAAGTCATTACCCTGATCACCAACACCGCCTATGTAGACTTAATGCAGGGCGGTGATATAGACATCGCCATCTCGCCGCAGCAAATCACTATGGGCAGCTTGCTGACCCATATACGCCGCGGTGATATTTCCAGTGTGCACTCTTTACGCCGCGGTGTAGCCGAAGCCATAGAGCTTATTGCCCATGGTGATGAACGCTCCTCTAAGGTGGTAGGCAAGCGTTTGGATGAAATTAACCTACCCAAGGGGGTCAGCATAGGGGCAATAGTGCGCAACGATGAGGTATTAATTGCCCACCGCAATATCGTGGTAAAAACTGACGACCACGTGATTTTATTCCTAGTGGATAAATCAAAAATCAAACATGTAGAGCGTTTATTTCAAGTGGGCTTTAGCTTTTTCTAATGCATATTTTATTAATACTACGCATTTTAGGCATTTTATTAATGCTGTTCAGCCTAACTCAACTCAGCCCCTTGCTGGTGAGTTTTTGGTTTGAGGATGGCGCCCACAAAGGTTTTATCTGGGCTTTTTTAGTGACCTTTGGCTGCGGCTTGTTAATGTGGCTACCGGTGTATAAACGAAGAGGGGAGTTGCGCACCCGCGACGGCTTTTTAATTACTGCCTTGTTCTGGACAGTACTAGGCCTGTTTGGGTCACTGCCGTTTATTCTTAACAGTAATACTGACTTAGTGATTAGTGAAGCGGTGTTTGAATCGGTATCGGGGCTGACCACCACCGGTGCCACGGTGATGACCCACTTAGATGAACTGCCGCATTCCATTTTATTTTACCGCCAGCAGCTACAGTGGTTTGGCGGCATAGGTATTATCGTTATCGCCGTTGCTATATTACCTATGCTGGGCATAGGGGGTATGCAGCTATACCGCGCCGAAACCCCCGGCCCGGTTAAAGACAGCAAGCTCACGCCCCGTATTACCGAAACCGCGAAAGCGCTGTTTATAGTTTATGTGATGCTCACCCTCAGCTGTGCTTTGGCCTATTGGCTGGCGGGGATGTCGTCCTTTGATGCCATCTGCCATGCCTTTTCTACGGTGGCTATAGGGGGCTTTTCTACTCACGACGACAGCATAGGTTATTTTGATAGCACCGCTATTATGCTGATTTGTAGCTTTTATATGTTGGTAGCGGGTATTAACTTTGCCCTGCATTTTTATGCCTGGCGCAACCGCAGCATTAGCCATTATTTTCGCGACTCTGAATCCTCTTTTTACGCGGGGGTATTATTATTTGGCTGTATCATCGTGTGCAGTTTTTTGTATTACCACGAGCACTACGGTATTAACGATGCCCTGCTGCACGGTATTTTCCAAACCATTTCTATAGCAACAACTACCGGTTTCACCACCGAGCCCTTTGCTGCTTGGCCCAGTTTTATCCCCTTCTTTTTAATTATGCTGTCATTTATGGGCGGCTGCGCCGGCTCTACCGGTGGTGGTATGAAGGCGGTACGGGTAATGCTGATTATGAAACAGGGCATACGCGAGCTACACCAGCTAATACACCCCAATGCCGTTATGCCTTTAAAAGTAGGGCGCAGGCGGGTAGAGGCCAAAGTTATTAGTGCAGTGTGGAGTTTTTTTGCGGTTTACGTATTCGCCTTTATCAGCATTATGATGGCCTTGATGATGTGCGGCATGGATCAGACCACCGCTTACTCTTCGGTGGTGGCTACACTGAATAACTTGGGCCCAGGGCTAGGGGATACCGCGGCTAATTTCAGCTCGGCCTCGGAGCCAGAGCAGTGGATTTTAAGCTTTTCTATGTTGTTGGGGCGTTTGGAAGTGTTTACTTTATTGGTATTGCTAACCCCGGCGTTTTGGCGGCATTAGAAGCAGTCTCTAGTCTCTAGTCTCTAGTCTCTAGTCTCTAGTCTCTAGTCTCTAGTCTCTAAAAGCTTGTACTAGCGACTAGGAGCTATCCACTAGAGACTCCCTCTTTAACTTTCTAACCATACCTCTTTAGCCCAGTCCCAGATATGGTCCCAGTTCTGTTCTGCCAGAGCACCGTCGTGCCAATAGCTCACTAAGCCTTCTTCGTCTATGCAGTAGTAGCCGCCATTGCTTTCGCATATGGGCAGTAAATCGCGTGGTAAGCCCTGATCCCAGGCTACCGCAGCTACCTCGGGCAAGTAAGTATGCGAGTTAGCATCCGCAGCCGTCACGGGCTCTAAGCTGCCATAAACAACATCACTAACTGTTAATAAAAACTCTTTGAAATCGGCACCCAGCGCTACAAAGAGTTGCTCCTCGATTTCTACCAGTGCATCTTCTTCAGGTAACTCTAAGGGTACTGCCACAGGCTCATTAACGGCACGTAATGCCTCTATAATCTCATCCACTACATTTTCTCCCTTGCTTAGAGTGACTGTTTTGTGGGTATAGTCTAAGCTATATTCTAATTATTAGGTTAAGATAGTTTCAATGAATGCACTGATTATTGACCCGTCCAGCTCTTACCGGCAGTTACTCTCAAAATTGCTAGAGAGCTATCGCTTTACAGCCGTTGCTGTGAGTACTATTGACGAAGCCAATCCTGCTATTCAGCATCAACACTTCGATATTATCTGTGTTTCCCTTAACCTCGCCGACACTGACAGCTTGGCGTTTTGTCGCGATGTGCGACAGCTAGACAGCTACAAGCACGTCCCTATTTTTATGCTGACTTCCTCTAAGGATGCTGATGTAAATCAGCTAGCTTTAGGGGCAGGGGTTACAGAAGTATTTCGCAAACAAG
Source organism: Dasania sp. GY-MA-18 (assembly GCF_024734385.1). GTDB lineage: Bacteria > Pseudomonadota > Gammaproteobacteria > Pseudomonadales > Dasaniaceae > Dasania > Dasania phycosphaerae. The sequence goes on from NZ_JANHAP010000011.1 coordinate 143,953, forward strand.
ATTTTTCCAGCTTTCAATTGTGCTTAGAAAACTTGGTAGAACGACTCAATGATGAAGTCGATAATAATGGCCAAATTTTATACATAGAAGACAGTGCTAGCACAGCTTTTTTAGTAACCACCACCTTACAAGATCATGGCTATCACGTTGATCACTTTTTGACTGCTGAAGAAGGTATCAAAGCCTTTCATAAAAATTACTATGACTTGCTGCTCACTGATGTGGTACTTACGGATTTAAGTGGCCTAGCCGTTGTTAGAGCTGTACGCGATTCCAACTCTGAAGATAAAAAAACAACACCTATTATTGCCATCAGCAGCTTTAACGATAATGCCCGTAAATTAGAATTATTCTCAGCGGGGATTAATGACTATGTTACCAAACCCGTAATGAATGAAGAGCTACTTGCTCGTATAAGTACCTTAATAAAAAGCCGACAGTTGTTGATTACTCTCAACAACAAGCAAGCACAGTTAGAGCGCTTAGCATTAACTGATCAATTAACCAGCCTGTATAACCGCCACTATTTAATGGATACCGTGCCTAAACGCATACACCAAGCTCAGCGACAGGGTTATCCATTGTGTATGGTAGTGATTGATATAGACCATTTTAAACTTATTAACGACAACCATGGCCATAGTACTGGCGATAAGGTTTTGCAAGCTGTTGCCAAGGTATTGGTCAGCGGCATACGCTGGGAGGATATAGCCGCGCGCTTTGGTGGTGAAGAGTTTGTAATTCTATTGGACCACTGCGATTATCAAAACGCTATTAACATTGCTGAAGATTTACGCAAAGCCATAGCAAGCCTAAATCCCTGTGATATAGAAATCACCGCCAGCTTTGGCGTGACGACATTAAAAGAAAACGAGCAAGATTTTTCCAGCCTATTTTCTCGCGCTGATGAAGCGGTTTATGAGGCCAAGGAAAGCGGCCGCAACTGTGTAGTGTTTAAAGAATAAACCCAGTCGCTAGCATATAGTCTCTAGTCGCTAAAATCTAACGCGCTTTTACTAGAGACTAGCTGTTGTTAAACAATAAAGTTGTTAACAAAAACTCTTATAACCTATTGTTTTAATATGGCCTGAATTTCAGGAAAAATAATAAAGTTGTTAACTTTAAGGCTATCCATCGGTTACGACGACAAAAATAAGACAATAGAGTTGTTAACTTTTATCGCCATGGACTATAGATCATTGGTAACCAGTATTCATATAGTTTTGGTTAACCTTTACCTATTCACTTTCAGTAAATTCGACTTCTATTCCGCTTTCTCTAGGTAGAAAAATACCTTTAATGTAGAGACTGTCAGACTGTAGGGAAGTGCCCTTGTGGAGGAAAGAGCCGGGTGAAATTTTCAGACCATTTCTTCATCTCATCTTGATTAGCGATTTGTTTATCTGAAATAGGCGGTAGAACATCTAACCCAAATACTATCGCCCGGTGCTTTAAACGCTTGTACAAAGGTAACTTCCCAAGCTTCGCTGCGAGGGCAAGTGCTTCCTCCAACACCTCATTTTGTGTTCCGCCGGATCGATAAAGAGCACCATCTGCAGCTTGTTCATAAAATTTCAAAGCTTCTTGATACTCGCCTGAAAGCAAGTAGTAGCGTCCCTTCATCCAGTTTAGATAATAATCACATATACCTTCTCGATCATACTGAATTAGCGTCTGCTCAAAATTTTCTAGAGCTACAGATATCTCATGACGACCATTGTTCCGTTTATCTGTAGTCCGACGAAGCCTATGGCCTAACATCAAGCCTGGTTCGATCAGTACATCTCTTCGTGAAGATTTCTGAACATTGGAGACAGATAACACATAACCAATATCTCTAGCCGGTACACCTTCAATTATATTTTGATGCACTTGTGCCTTGAGCTCAGGAATCTTCTTCTCAAATTTGACGATCATTCGAGCCACTAAAAGCCAAGCCTTGAGATGCTCTATCTCAACGATACAGTCAGGATATATTTTTGCGGTCAAATCAGCTATTGCACAGATGCTCGCCAAATCAGGACATTGATCTTTGCTACCATCCCGCCACCTATTCAAGGCCTCCCGCCCATTTTTATCGTTACCTAGTGATGTAGGATAGAAGTGTTTTGCAATAGTTGAGCTTTCAATATCAAGGCAGCTTTCTACCCAACAAAAAACAACATCAAGTGGATTCTGATCTGGATGGATAAACGTATTTAAGTCAGGCCCATCGATACCCTTACGCAAATTGATCAAAAAGGCTGCCAACCCAGGCAGTAAATGATGTTCCAAAAGCAGTGGTAACGCTTCCTCACGAGTCATGGCATCAAGTGCTATTTCCCTTATGAGCGCTAAGTGACGCTGGCATGTCCAATCACATACCTCTGATACAAAGACAGAAAATTCTATTCCTACCTTCTGAGCCAGAGGCTCCACGATCAGATTATTCTTGAGCCTCGCCTCCAAGGACCAATCAAAATCACCTTCTCTAGCCCATCGATCTAATTCACGATTTGAATTTTTCGTACCAAGCGCAACTGCTAGTTCCCTATAGCATTCCCCAAGCATTGGGTAAGGAGGAAGAGGGGCTTTCATTTCCATCTCCTTGAAGTGAAAATTAATGCACTACAGATATATCCATAGTGCATTTGTTACTTACTTGCGCGGGCCATTATCGCGGCCACCACCCGATGGGTTACCAGTCGTACTTGGATAGCCAGCACTACTACCAGATTGATTTTGCATGATCGGTTTTAAGCTTTGAGCAGTCATATTCTTTCTCCATTTAGTTAAGGATGTAACTAAGAAAGCCACGATGCGAAAGATATAAAAAACCTCACAAATGGTCTGCGCGTGGTTGGTTAAATTTTTGGCGTTACTGTTTTAATTACTCAGTTACTTTATCGGAGACTTAAATGGCACCTTGGTTATCCCCCGATCTCTCGGCAGCCACTTTAATTGGTTAAGATTGCAATGGGGAATATAAAAATGCTATCTGCTGTATATGTTTGAGGCATGTGAAGTCAATAGAAGGGGGGAGGCTGATTGGATACATAAGCTGTTGGTCTGACTCGTGTTGATGGTGAGCTATCACCGATAGAGTATGAGAACCGATATGAGAAAAAGCTGCTGAGTATCTAAAGAACTGCAGACAGTTCACCAAGTTATAATATTCACCACCCAAGTTCACGAATACCAACTTGGTTACGATCCTTTAAGGTAATACATCAGACATTTTCTGAGCAGCTTCTTGCATCACTGGAACAAATTCATCCTTAATCTGTTCAACAGAATGAGATGACACGTGAGTACTAACATTCATAGCAAAACGTACTTGTTTACGACGATCATAAACTGGAACAGCTACAGCTCGCATCCCTAGTTCAAGCTCTTGATCTACTATTGCATAGCCCTGCTGCTTAACATTCTGAAGCTCTATGTATAATTCCTCCGGTCCCATTGTACTTGGGGTGAGAGCCTCAAAGCTGGTGTCTTTTATAAATGTTTCTAGACGTTCAGTAGGGAGGCCTGAAAGTAAGACACGGCCTGAAGAAGTAGCATAAGCAGGTAAGCGAGCACCTATCTGTAGATTGATATGTATTAGCCCCCGGCGAGGGATTCGTGCGATATAAACAATATCCTGCCCATCGAGTACGTTGGCAGAACAGGACTCCCGAAGCTGGTGCGCAACTCCCTCCATATACGGAGTTATAATTTCTGTGAAATTAAGTGAGGATAAATAGGAATATCCCAAATCCAGTATTTTTGCTGTCAGCTTAAAATGTTTATCATCATTGCTGACATATCCTAGTTTCTGCAAAGTAAGAAGAAAACGCCGGGCAGATGCACGTGATAACCCATTTTTTTTAGCCAAATCGGTCAAGGTCATTGACGGCGATTCGGCATCAAAAGACTTTATGACGTCAAGGCCCCGAGCAAAGGTGGCTAGGAAATCCTTATCACTGGAACCAGACTGGTTACTCTCTTCAGGCATTGCAGACTCCATGTTTCAAAAATACTACGATCGATTATCGCCCACTTTGTTCGATAATTGAATAGCCTTTTCTGTTAACCATTTCTGATAAAATGGTTAACGCATTCCTAATTAACTCCCATAACCAGCTACATATTTGGATAATTAGGTCCGCCCATCCCCTCTGGAACAACCCAACGGATATTCTGAGCCGGATCTTTGATATCACAGGTTTTACAATGCAAACAATTTTGAGAGTTGATTTGGAAACGTTTCTCCTGCCCTTCTTCAATCACCTCGTAAACACCCGCTGGGCAATAACGCTGAGCGGGTTCTGCGTACTGGGGCAGATTCCTATTCAGAGGAATCGTTTCATCTTTCAATTTCAGATGGATTGGTTGATCTTCTTCATGGTTGGTGTTCGACAGGAATACTGAACTTAGCTTATCGAAGCTCAATTCACCATCCGGTTTTAGATAGTCGATCGGCTTGCATTCGCTGGCAGGCAACATCTGCTCATAGTCTTCTTTATCATCATGTAGCGTGACCGGGATCTTACCGCAAAACAAATTCTGATCGATAAAGTTAAATCCGCCCCCCAGAATCGGGCCGAACTTATGCAATGCAGGGCCAAAGTTGCGGGAGCGGAAGAGCTCATCGTACAACCATGAACTTTCAAATTTATCAGTAAAGCTCTGCAGCTCTTGACCACCTTCGCAGCCATTTTGGAGCGCCTCAAAAATGGCTTCCGCAGCGAGGGTGCCGGATTTCATTGCCGTATGCGTACCTTTGATCTTGGAGAAATTCAAAGTACCAGCGTTACAGCCCGTGACAATACCACCAGGAAAAGTCATTCTAGGTAACGAATTAAAGCCTCCTTTGGTGATCGCACGGGCACCATAAGAAACACGTTTGCCTCCTTCAAGATACTGTTTAAGTACCGGATGGTGCTTCATACTCTGGAACTCATCAAACGGGCTGGTATACGGGTTACTGTAGTTAAGATCTACGATCAAACCCACAACGACTTGGTTATCATCCGTGTGATAAAGAAAGAAGCCACCGCTAGCACCATCACTTAATGGCCAACCGGAACCGTGTAACACCAGACCTGGTTTATGGTTCTCAGGCGCAATATCCCACAGTTCCTTGATGCCCACACCGTAATGCTGCGCATCAGCTTCGGCAGCGAGATCGAAATTCTCGATCAGCTCCTTACCCAGATGCCCACGACAACCTTCGGAGAGGATAGTATACTTAGCATGTAGCTCCATACCGGGTATGTAGCTATCTTTCTGCTCACCAGCTTCACTGATTCCCATATCACCAGTAGCAATACCTTTTACACTGCCATCGTCGTTATACAACACTTCTGCCGCAGCAAAACCAGGAAAAATCTCAACACCTAACTGTTCTGCCTGCTCACCCAACCAACGACAGAGATTTCCTAAGCTAACGATGTAGTTACCATGGTTATGCATGGTTTTAGGTACAAGGATATTCGACACCTTGATCGATGCTTCTTCATTTCTCAACATGAAGATTTGATCTTCTGTGACCGGCGTATTCAATGGAGCCCCCATTCCTTTCCAATCGGGGAACAACTCATCCAAAGCTCGAGTCTCAATTACCGCACCAGACAAAATATGTGCCCCGATCTCAGAGCCTTTCTCCACTACACAGACTGTCAGTTCCTGTTCTGTTTCATTTGCCTGCTGCATCAACCGACAGGCTGCAGACAACCCAGATGGGCCCGCGCCCACGATAACAACATCAAATTCCATCGATTCACGTACCAAAACAAAAACCTCTCTATATGATGAAAAAAGGGCCCAATAAATGAGCCCAATACGCTTTGAGTGAAGCGCCAGAGACGGGTGAAGCCCCTAAAAAAATTACAGTAGTTTTTCTAATTCAGGAACAGCATCAAACAGATCCGCAACCAGACCGTAGTCCGCTACGGAGAATATTGGCGCTTCTTCATCTTTGTTGATCGCAACAATGATTTTGGAGTCTTTCATACCTGCCAGATGCTGGATTGCACCGGAAATACCAACAGCGATGTACAGCTCCGGCGCAACGATCTTACCAGTCTGACCGACCTGCATATCGTTCGGTACAAAACCGGCATCAACCGCAGCACGGGATGCACCTACCGCCGCACCCAGTTTGTCGGCGATTTTTTCCAGCATGGCGAAGTTTTCACCGTTACCCATGCCGCGACCACCGGAGATGATGACGTTAGCAGCGGTCAGTTCCGGACGGTCAGATTTGGCCATCTCTTCACCGACAAAGCTGGATACACCCGCATCGTGAACCGCATCCAGGGTTTCAACGGTTGCGGAACCACCTTCTGCGGCGGCTGCATCAAATGCAGTACCACGTACGGTGATCACTTTTACCGGGTCCAGAGATTCTACGGTCGCAATGGCGTTACCCGCATAGATTGGACGCTGGAAGGTATTTTCCGATTCAACTGCGGTGATATCAGAGATCTGCGCGACGTCCAGCAGGGCTGCAACGCGTGGCAGGAAGTTTTTACCGGTGGTAGTCGCTGGTGCAACCACGTGGCTGTAGTCTTCTGCTACTTCGGTGACCAGCTTACTCAGGTTTTCTGCCAGCTGATGTTCGTAGGCAGCGTTGTCCGCCACCAGTAATTTGTTGATGCCTGCAACCGCTGCGCCCGCTTCCGCTACTGCGCCACAGTTTGCACCGGCAACCAACAGGTGTACGTCGCCACCCATCTGGGTTGCTGCTGTAACAGCATTCAGTGTTGCACCTTTCAGGGTGCTGTTATCGTGTTCTGCAATTACCAGAATAGCCATATCAGTTCCCCTTAGATCACTTTCGCTTCGTTTTTCAGCTTCTCTACCAGTTCATCTACGCTGGCAACTTTGATACCCGCCTGACGTTCTGCAGGTGGCGTCACTTTCAGCAGTTTGGTGTGGGCTTTCAGCTCTACACCCAGGTCTGCCGGGGACTTAACATCCAGCGGCTTACGCTTGGCTTTCATGATGTTAGGCAGGGAGGCGTAACGGGGTTCGTTCAGGCGCAGGTCTGTGGTAACGATGGCTGGCATGTTCAGCGCAACGGTCTGCAGACCACCGTCCACTTCACGGGTTACGTTAACGTTGTCGCCGTCGATCTTAACTTCAGAGGCGAAGGTACCCTGTGGCATATCGGTCAGAGCCGCCAGCATCTGGCCGGTCTGGTTGTTGTCGCTGTCGATCGCCTGTTTACCCATGATCACCAGGCCAGGTTGTTCTTCTTCGATCACTTTTGCCAGCAGTTTGGCAACACCCAACGATTCAGGCGCTTCTTCGGTTTCGATCTGGATACCACGGTCCGCGCCCAGAGCCAGAGCTGTTCTGATCTGCTCCTGACAGGCTTTAGGGCCAATGGAAACAACCACTACTTCATCAGCAGTGCCCGCTTCTTTCAGGCGTACAGCCTCTTCTACTGCAATTTCACAAAACGGGTTTAACGCCATTTTGACGTTAGCCAGATCTACATCGGTGTTATCGGATTTAACACGTACTTTTACGTTGTAATCGATAACGCGTTTAACAGTCACTAAAACTTTCATTTTCAGCACCTTTATCCTCTTTCTTAATAAGCAGTAAGAGCAGATATTCAGCCTATTTTATTAATGCTTATACGATTTGGTTTCGCCTTCCAAACAACTTTATTGTTAAGAGTCAGCCCATTCAGCTAGCGTTTTATTACTATGAGCAAGTTCTTCCAATAAATTCGCCGGAACCCAATACTGATAACCATTTGTTTCTTGTAGCTTACAAATCATCTCGTAGACCTTTTTAAGACCCAACTGATCAGCATAAAACATTGGTCCTCCTCGAAAAGCGGGGAAACCATAACCAAAGACATACACCGCATCGATATCACTAGGTCTTTGGGCAATGCCTTCCTCTAGGATTTTGAAACCCTCGTTTATTAACGCCAAAGTCAGGCGCATGAGAATTTCTCCATCACTGATTTCGCGCCTAACAACACCATGTTTTAGAGCTTGGCCGTTAATAATCTCAAGCACTTCAGGGTCACTTGTACGACCACGATTGTTGGCTACATAAAGGTAATACCCCTTACCTACCTTTTGCCCAAGCCTTCCTTTCTCTACTAGAGCATCTGCAATACAGTAAGTTTTCGGATCACCTTTTTCCTGATCAGATAAGGATTGGCGGGCTTTATATGCTACATCTAGCCCTGATAGATCCCCCACTGCCAGAGGCCCCATAGCCATTCCCCAACCTTCCATGACTTGGTCAATTTGTTCTGGGCTAGCCCCCTCAATCAAACATAACTGAGTTTCTCTAACATACTGACGTAACATCCGATTTCCGATGAACCCAAAGCAAACACCCGCTAAAACAGGAACCTTCCGAATCTTTTTGGCAATGTCCATTGCGGTCGCTAGCACTTCATCAGAAGTTTTCTCTCCTCTAACGACTTCAAGCAGTTTCATGATGTTTGCTGGGCTGAAGAAATGTAGTCCAACAACATTCTCAGGGCGGCTAGTAATTTCAGCTATAGCGTTTACATCAAGATAGGAGGTATTAGTCGCTAGAATCGCTTCAGGTTTGCATACCTTATCCAGCCGACTGAAAACTTCTTTTTTTACTTCAAAGCTTTCAAATACGGCCTCTATAACTAAGTCGCAATCAGACAAATCTTCATATTGGGTAGTACCTGTTATAAATCCTTTTTTCAGGATCCCATCTTCCGAACTGAAAACACCTTTTTTAACACTCAAATCGTAATTTCGGTCGATAATTTGAAGCCCCCTGCCCAAGGCATCAGCACTTATTTCGAGCAGTGTCACTGGTATTCCAGCATTGGCAAAACACATGGCAATCCCACATCCCATCGTGCCACCACCGATAATAGCGACCCTTGATATGGCTCTGGGCTCTATACCTTCTGCCAACCCTTTGATCTTTGGAGCGGTACGTTCTGCAAAAAACATGTGCCTTAAGGCAGCTGACTGTTCGGAATCCAGGCATTCTAAAAACAGCTCTCGCTCCTTGTTCAAACCTTCATCCATTGGTAATTCAACTGCAGCCTGTATACATGTAACGATGCTTTGCGGGGCTAATTGTCCCCGGGCACGTTTACCTAGTTTTATTTTATAAAACTCGAAAATACCTTCTGGAACTTCCTTTGGGCTGATCGAGATGTTACGAGCCTTCCTTAGCTCGACATCCCCCAACACAACCTCTTGAGCATACTCAAGAGCCCCTTCACGTAGATCTCCTGTGATGATACGGTCAACCAAACCTAATTTATTAGCTTTATCTGTAGAAATAGGTTTTCCAGAAGTAATGAGGTCTAGTGCAGCTTCCACTCCCGCGAGGCGAGGAACCCTCTGAGTACCACCAGCCCCTGGGAGCAATCCCAATTTAACTTCAGGCAAACCTACTTTGGCGGGTGATGAAGCACAGCGATAGTGGCAGGCTAGAGCCAACTCAAAACCCCCTCCCAAAGCTGAACCATGTAATGCAGCAATCACAGGCTTTTCAGAGCTTTCTATTACCGAAAGCACCTGTGGTAGTGACGGGGGAATCGCAGGTTTTCCAAATTCAGAGATATCAGCCCCTGCTATAAATGTACGTCCAGAGCAGAGAATAACTACAGATTTTGAACTATCGGATTGAGCAGCGATAACCGCGTTTTTAACGCCCTCACGAACTACGTGTGACAACGCATTTACTGGCGGATTATCAATAGTAATAACACCTGTCTCACCAATTAGTTCATAACTTACTGCCATTTACGATTCCTCCACATATCTCTCTTCAACCACGAACACCAAATTAGTGAGGTATTTCCCCCTCACATTTGAACTGAACTTTTTCAGCGAACCCGGCCCCCAATGGGGCTATCACAATAATCAACTGCCGAAGCTAATAACTTTCACAGACTTCTTGTCACAGGACTGACTGCTCTCGTAAAAGAGCAATCTGCTCTTCGTTTTTACTTAAGACCCTGCTTAAAACGGCCTCGGTGTCCTCCCCTAAAAGGGGAGGAGCCTTGCTGTATTGCTGTTTGTTTTTAGAAAACTTAATTGGGTTAGCGATGCCCGGTACCATTCCTATTTCGGGATGTTCAAGTTCTAACTTCATGTCACGAGCAAGCACCTGCGGATCCTCAAATACCTGTTGAATATTTTGTATTGGGCCGCAAGGCACATGGATGCTCACCAATACATCCATCCAGTACTCGCTGGTCTTTTCACTAGTGATTGCAGACATAATTTCAACTAATGCAACTCTGTGTTCTACACGACTAGGGTTAGTTGAAAAACGAGGGTCTTTTGCAAGCTCGGCTCGTTCGACCACATCACAAAATTGCTGGAATTGTCGATCATTTCCGATAGCAATAATTACTTGCCCATCAAGCGTAGGAAAAGGCTGATATGGAGCTAAATTGGGGTGGTACTCACCGGTACGCCCAGGAGCTTTACCACTGCAAAAATAATTCAACCCCTGATTTGCCAACCAGCTTACCTGGACATCAAGAAGGGCCATATCTATATACTGCCCTTCACCTGTGTTATTCCTATGGTGTAATGCAGAAAGAATGGCAACTGTGGCATTCATCCCTGTAGTCAAATCAGCTACCGCCATGCCAACTCTCTGAGGGCCTGCTCCTGGCTGTCCATCCGCTGCTCCAGTTATACTCATCAATCCAGATTGAGCCTGAATTAGATAGTCATAACCTGCATCATTAGCCATTGGCCCCGTCTGGCCGAATCCAGTAATTGAACAGTAAATAAGTCCAGAGTTATGCTCTGAAAGCTGCTTATAACCAAGTCCTTTTTTATCCAAAGCACCAGTCTTAAAATTCTCGACCACAATATCGCTTTTTTGAGCCAGCTCTTTAATTAACTGCTGACCACTTGGCTGACTAATATCAACAGTTACTGAATGCTTACCTCTATTAGTAGAAAGATAATATGCAGATTCTGTAGTTTCGTTTCCGTCCTTATCCTTAAGCCATGGAGGCCCCCAATGACGGGTATCATCTCCCACTCCAGGACGTTCGATCTTTATAACCTCAGCTCCCAAATCAGCTAAAATCTGGGTACACCAAGGTCCAGCCAATATACGAGACAAATCTAGAACACGAATACCTTCTAATGGCCCACCCATAACACTCTCCTCACGACTTATGCAGTTTGCTCATTAAAATCACGAATCATCTGTTTCGCGATAACTAACTGCTGTATTTGGGTAGTACCTTCATAAAGGCGGAATAGGCGGACGTCACGGTAGAAACGCTCAACACAATATTCACTTATGTAACCAGATCCACCATGAAGCTGTACGGCGCGATCAGCGACACGACCTACCATTTCAGTACAAAATAATTTGCTACTTGCAGCATTAAGAGAAACTTTCTCGCCACTATCATAAGAACGTGCAATTTCCTCGACCATACACTTGCCAGCAAAGTACTCTGTCTGACTATCTGCAAGCATTGCTTGTACTAGTTGAAAATTACAGATTTCAGTTCCGAACTGTTTCCGTTCACTGGTATAGGAAACACTCTCATCTATAAGACGTTTCGCAGTTCCTACACTGAGCGCACTGATATGCAATCTCCCACGATCAAGAACTTTCATTGCGGTTTTAAAACCCTGACCTTCAACGCCACCAATTAATGCATCTTTAGGAACACGCACATTTTCAAAAATAACATCACATGTATGGGAGCCTTTTTGACCCATTTTTTTATCTGGTTTACCTAGTGTTATGCCTGATAAATTTGCATCTACTAAGAAAGCCGAAACACCTCTACCACCCTCTTCACGAGTTCCAGTTCTTGCCATTACCGTAAACACCCCTGCACGAGGTGCATTTGTTATGAATCTCTTAGTTCCATTGAGAATGTATACATCTCCTTCAAGCCGAGCAGTGGTCCTTACTGAGCCCGCATCAGAACCAGCATCTGGTTCCGTTAAAGCAAAAGAACCAACTAATTCTCCGCTCGCCAACAAAGGGAGATACTTCTCTTTTTGCTCGGGCGTCCCATCCATAATGATCCCTTGAGACCCGATTCCAACATTAGTCCCAAACATTGAACGAAACACTGGGGACGTGTACCCCATTTCTTGAATAATCGCGACCTCTTCACTCATTGAAAGGCCTAGTCCGCCAAATTCCTCAGGGATCGAAATGCCGAAAAGCCCCATCTCTTTCATTTCATCAATAACGTCCTCAGGAATTCGGTCTTCCTCAGCCACCAGCTCTTCCAATGGGACAAGCCTTTCACGTACATAGCGACGAATAGTTTCTACAAACTGATTCAGTGTTTCTTGATCAAGTGCCATGTGCAGGCCCTCCGCATTCATAACTGTTTCATGTAATAATTTGCACCATACTATGTTCGATATACGAACCAAGTTGCGCTTTCCGAACACTGTATTTTCAATATCAAAGGTTGTCAAGAGCTCTTTGGAAAATTCAAATCGCCCCAAACGAGCTATTTGTAGAAAAAGGAATGATGGAAAGGGGTTTTCTACGAGTAGAGAACAACTCCGTAAAGCAAGAGGAAACTTCACTTCGAGAACCCTTATCCCGATAAAAAACTTGCAGATTGAAAAATACTGTGTAAAAGTTAACCTAAGTTTCGCTTATCGCACATTATGTTCGTTATGCGCACTATCTGAAATCCACATGAGAATAAAAGGTAAATAGGATGAAGAAACTGATAAAAAACTTCGCAAGTGCCGCAGCGCTCAGCGCTGTAGCACTTTGCACAACCATTTCAGCTGTTCACGCTGCTGATTGGCCAAATGACAATATTCGCCTTGTTGTTCCTTACTCTGCAGGGGGAACAACTGATCTGATTTCGCGTAAAGTTGCGGATTTGATGCAAAACGAACTGGGTAACATTGTCGTAGAAAACCGCCCTGGAGCAGGCTCTACTGTTGCTACAGGTCAACTCGCACGAGGTGGTCGCGGCGCTGATCATACAATCTTGATGGCTTCTCCAGGGCACGCTATTGGCCCAGCAATTTATCCTGGTCTACGCTTCAATCCTGTTGAAGACTTCAAGTTCGTTAAGAAAGTAATAACCATCCCGAATGTAATGGTTGTTCCAGCTAATAGTCCTTACAACAGTCTTGAAGAGTTTGTTGAAGCCGCCAAAAACAAAGAAGTAACTTTCAGCTCTCCGGGAACGGGCAGTTCGGTCCATATGTCTGGTGAGCTATTCAAAAATGCAACTACTACACAAATGGTACACGTACCGTTCAGAGGTAGTGGCGAAGCATTGCCAGCTCTGCTTGCTGGTGATGTGGACGTGTCTTTTGACAATATGCCCACTGTTCTTCCTCATATTCAATCAGGAAAGTTAAAAGCACTGGCCGTAACAACTCCAAAGCGCTCACCATTCCTACCTGATGTACCTACTGTTAGTGAAGCAGGTGAACAGTACGGACTCAAAGGTTTTAACACATCAGCATGGTTTGGAATTGTGGCCCACAAATCTCTACCTGATGAAGCAACTACTAAACTTATCGATGCACTATCTAATGTAATGGAAGGAAAAGACTTTAACGAATTCCTACCACGCTTCGGTGCAGTAGCTGGAACTGAGTCGGGAGATGAATTCCGTACGTTTATTTCTTCAGAAGTTGGGAAATGGGCGGAAGTTGCGAAAAAGGCAAATATTAAACGCTGAGATACTGGGTGGCTGGTGTTAATTCAGCCACCCATTCTATCTGGGCTTTTGTGACGAGATTACATATGAATAAATTAGACGCCGACATTGGAGAGGTTGAAGAAAGGTACTACGGACGGCTAAACCCTAATTCAATATTAGGATTAATCACTGCTGCCCTGGCAACGTTCTTTTTGTCTTACCTAGTCCCAAACTACATCGAAGAACCTGGGCACTTAAGTAATCCAATGCTATCTCCTCGTTTTATGCCCGTTGTAGCAGGATGGCTAGTCCTCACTTTGTCTTTCGCAATGGCTATTGAAGGGTTCTTTCGCCCTCCCAAACATACAAAGGCAGAAAAACTACACATAGGAATTCCGAAATCGAGATGGATTCTAATGTTAGCAGCGTGCTCAATATATATGTTTCTTTTTGAGCAGCTTGGAGCCATCGTCTGCGGGGTTCTGGCATGTTTCTCACTATTTGCAGCGAGTCATTTAAGGGAAATATGGGTATACATTCTGGGTTTAGCTTTCCCCATAATTATCTCCCTTCTGTTCATTCACTTGCTAAATGTCCCGCTACCCGCTGGGATGATTTGGGAGTAATTCCTAAAAATTTCCAGGTAGTAAAGCCTACTAATTTGAAAAGCATTTGAAGATTTATTCTTCTTGGACTGCACTTATGGACAACTTTTCTGAAGTACTAAATTTATTTCTGAGCATCGACAATTTCATCGCCATCGCTGCGGGTGTTCTTGTAGGCGTTATAGTCGGAGCAATACCAGGTTTAACCGCCACAATGGCGGTAGCCTTAGCGTTACCTTTTACATTTTCACTAGAGCCAGTGACTGCGATACTACTTTTAGTAGGAATTTATAAAGGAGGAATGTACGGTGGCTCAATAACTGCAATTTTGATTAGAACACCAGGGTCCCCTGCAGCTGCCTGTACTCTATTAGATGGATATCCTCTTGCTCAACAAGGAAATGCAAAAAAAGCCCTGAAAACTGCTCTTTACTCATCATGTGTTGCAGATCTCATTTCGAATATAGCGTTAATTTTTTTCGCAGGTTATCTAGCAAAAATTGCATTGAATTTTGGCCCGCCTGAATATTTCTGGCTGATTTGTTTCTCTCTAACGATAATTGTTTCAGTATCTGGCGATTCTGTTATCAAAGGCCTTATAGCAGCCAGCCTCGGAATTATTGTTTCTACTATAGGACTGGATGCTGTGTATGGTTCACAGAGGTTAACATTCGACAGCTATGACTTGATGGACCGAGTATCGTTTATTCCTCTCCTCATAGGTTTATTCGCGATCCCTGAAGTTTTTGAATTTTACACGTCAAAGATTGTACCTCACGTCCGTTCAGCAGTTAGTGGAGCATCTTTAAGCTTTTCTGAGTTTAAGCGCTGCCTAAAATCAATCATCCGAGGCAGCTTGATTGGTGTCGTAATCGGCGCAATTCCAGGCACAGGGGCCACTGCTGCAGCATTCATTTCATATAGTGAAGCAAAACGTAATTCACCGAGAAAAGATAAATTTGGTAAAGGAGAAGTTGAAGGTGTAGCAGCTTCCGAAGCTGGGAATAATGGAGTGGCCGGAGCGACTCTTATTCCCCTGTTATCTCTCGGAATCCCAGGAGATGTGATTACGGCAATCATACTTGGAGCCTTCATGATTCATGGCCTAACTCCTGGACCAGTACTTTTCCAAGAGAATCTAACCATGGTCTATGCTCTATTTTGTGGCATATTGGTGAGTTCAGCAGTTCTAGTTGTTGTTGGGAACACAGCTATACGGTACTTCTCTCTTATAGCTGAAATTCCAAAATCTATTCTTTTACCAATCGTCCTGATGTTTTGTGTATACGGAGCATACGCAGTTAACAACAGCACATTCGATATTGGTTTGATGCTTCTATTTGGTCTTCTTGGCTTCATCTTCAATCGGGCTGGTATTGCTTCGGCTCCATTCCTTATTGGTTTTATTTTAGGACCTATGTTTGAAGATAATTTACGACGCACCTTCTTAATCAGTAAGGGAGACCCTTCTATATTCTTTAGAGGCCCTATTACCTGGTTATTCGTTTCGCTCACGATTGCATCCCTTGCCTTTGCAATCTACCGCTATTGGCAAAGCCGAAGAGCCACCTACCCCTCCCTTAAGAAGACGAGATGCATCATATCTATCTCGTTTTATAGAAGCTCCCCCTATGCTCCTTGCGTTCAAGGAGAGGGGGGAAGCCACTCATTACTAAATTTAAATTTCAAAGGACCTAAACATGAAAAACGCTTTCATTTGTGATGCCGTTCGTACTCCTTTTGGCCGCTATGGAGGAAGCCTGTCATCTATAAGAGCCGATGACCTGGGTGCAATACCATTACGTGCATTATTAGAACGCAACCCTCAAATGGATCCGGCCCTGATTGATGAAGTGGTTTTCGGCTGCGCCAACCAAGCAGGCGAAGATAATCGTAACGTTGCAAGAATGTCACTTTTATTAGCTGGTTTGCCTGTAACCGTTGCTGGCACCACAGTGAACAGACTATGCGGCTCTGGTATGGATGCAATTGGAATAGCTGCGAGATCTATCAAATCAGAGGAAACCAATCTCCTAATTGCTGGAGGTGTAGAATCCATGTCTCGAGCCCCTTTTGTAATGGGGAAAGCTGAATCAGCTTTCTCACGCGATCCAAACGGGCTTTACGATACTACTATTGGCTGGCGTTTCGTTAATCTCGAAATGGAATCAGAATTTGGTGTTGATTCTATGCCTGAGACGGCTGAAAACGTAGCAGAAGATTTTTCTATTTCTAGGGAAGACCAAGATTTATTTGCTTTCCGAAGTCAGCAAAAAACTACCCAAGCTATATCATCCGGTACTTTCGACTCAGAAATCATCCCCGTAGAGCTTCCACAAAGAAAAGGCGACACCAAAATATTTAATCAGGATGAGCACCCTAGAAGCTCAACTACTTTGGAAGGCCTTCAAAAACTCCGCGCCCCATTCCGTAAGGGAGGAACAGTTACAGCAGGCAATGCCTCAGGTGTAAATGATGGAGCCTGTGCTGTATTAATTGCTTCAGATGATGCGGTTCAAGCCAGCAACCTCACGCCAAAAGCCAAAATTGTGGCAATGGCAACAGCTGGATTGGAACCTAGAATCATGGGCTTTGGTCCTGCCCCTGCTTGCAAAAAAGTTTTACAAAAAGCTGGCTTAACGCTGGAGCAAATGGATGTAATAGAGCTAAATGAAGCCTTTGCATCACAAGCTCTAGCCGTTATGCGTGAGCTTGGATTGCCAGATGATTGTCCTCATGTAAATCCGAATGGTGGTGCAATCGCATTAGGTCATCCTTTAGGGGCTAGTGGCGCACGTCTAATTACAACCGCAACCTACCAGCTTCATCGCACTGGTGGAAAATATGCATTATGTTCCATGTGCATCGGGGTTGGGCAAGGTATAGCAATGATAATTGAGCGAGTTTAATACTCGTAAATGGTATTAACTATATATGAAATCTCCGGAAATCTAATTCCGGAGGTTTCACGAATACTAAATTCCAATTCATTAATGCCCGTATCCGTGCTTTACAAACCACCCCTTATTGAGGGCTGCACACCTTGAAGTGTAGTGGCACACTGAATTTGGCCACCAACCTGATAAACACCTCCCAGCCATGAAATAGTCGGGAACACCTATTAGAATGGGGCCTGCCTAAAAGTTACTCACAGCTACTAACCTAATTAATATCATTTTCTTTTCGTAGATAATGAATTATTAATAAATCACAAATAGGTTATCGGTAATTACAAATAGCTCCAGTCATGGTGAGGCTCGGACTCATAACAAAGGAATAACGTAACAATGGCTGACACGAATGAGTTTGAACTGGTTTTTGAAGGGATATCTAATCGATGGAAGAACGCAGCCTCACAAGCGGAGTTTGCTATTATATGCTCCCCATATATCAGCTCCCCATTAGCTTCAGAAATAATCTATAGATTGGACGGTACGACAGCAGAAATCTATACGTCATGTCGAGTCGAGAATTTTATCAATAGAAGTTCATCGATTGCGTCACTTGTCGATTTGGCTAAAAAAGGACACCGTATATATTCCATAGAAAACCTGCACGCAAAAATCACCATTTTTTCTAACACATTTGCAACGCTTGGCAGCCAAAATACCACCATGCGAGGGATGAATAATCAAGAAGGCAACATGGTGATTACTCATCCTGATAAAGTTGCTGAACTTAAGGCACAAATAAACAAATGGGCAGTTGACGCAGTTCTTATGACGTATGAGGACCTTGAGGAAATTCAGAGGTTAGTAAAACCATTCACAAAAAGATATTTAACCGCCTTACGTCAAGCGAAAGCAGCATACAAATATCGAAACGTCAAAGAAAATAGACCGTCGAGAGCTTCTAATAACCAATCATGCGCAGATAAAAGGGAAGAGTCTAAGTCAAAAATAATAAAAGGGACCTCAATCCGGGACAAACTTCATTCTTTAAAGCAAACAAACACCCTACTGAAATTGGACTCGATTACCCTTGGTGTGGCTACACAATTTGTTCGAAGCTGTGCGTGGTGGTATGCCCACCCAAAAGCCCAGAGGTCGGTTAGAGCACCTGGTCATGCGGATAATATTAAAGACACTGCGAGGTATGGTTGGACATTGGCATTCGGCTCGAACTATTTTCTAGTATCTAGAGCCATCATCCAAACTCGGAATGAGATCAATCTATTTATCGATAGCTATGATACTACCTTGGAATACTCTCTGGATGAGTTACGGAAACGCTTAGAACGAATTGTATCGGGCTGTGTTGCTAACTATGCCTATGAGGAGTACGGAACCTATTACCCTCTTGAACGCAAACATATGGTATTGAGTGTTCATTCCATCAATGTTGAAGATGCAGCAGATTTTATGGTTCAACGATGCGGCTTAGTACAGATCTTCGAGGACGCAGGCCCCTTTCATTGAACTACAGGTACGTTATTGGATGCTTTATTGGACAGGCGTTACAAGAACAAACGTTATTTTTTATGTTTTGCAGGCTTCGGTTTCTTAATAGGAACAAAGGCTTCTTTCAAATGTTGTCTGAACCAGCGACGTCGCTCAATATTACGAAACCTATTCAAGACAAAGCGATAATCACAGCGCCCCAATCTCAGGCAACAACCACAGGGGCAAGACAACTTATTGGCTTCGCGTTTCCGTTTACCAAGAGCCTGTAAAGCGCGCATAACAGCAAGTTTTCCAGTAACACCTAACATCTCGCCATAGTCATCGACCAAGCCCTGCTCACCATGCGCGAGCTCGCCATAGGGAAAATTTCCGTATTCAATACGATGCGTTACAGCGTATAAAAACCCATCAACGTAAGCGCCGTACCAACCACACCCTGCCAGTAACAAACTCCACTCGATAAACTACTCGCTCTAATCAATCAGGAGTGAGCTATGAAGTATAGCCAACAACAGTGGGCAGCGCTTATCAATGAGTGTCAGCAAAGTGATTTGAGTATTGTAAGCGCCGCATCAACCACACCTATATTTCCTCGCTGATCTGATATTGCAAATAGTTATTTGCAAAGATTAGCGGGCCATTTTATAGTTATTTTCGGTTCAGGATGAACCTACTGCAAGGAAGGTA
>NZ_JANHAP010000012.1 GCF_024734385.1 Dasania sp. GY-MA-18
ACACTCATTGATAAGCGCTGCCCACTGTTGTTGGCTATACTTCATAGCTCACTCCTGATTGATTAGAGCGAGTAGTTTATCGAGTGGAGTTTGTTACTGGCAGGGTGTGGTTGGTACGGCGCTTACGGAAATAATATAGGCTTGGTGCTTAACCTAATGACAGCGTAATAATTTCGTCCAGAGTTGATCCACAGCGGGATTATCAGCAGTGATAGGGCTATGGCGTTAATAGCGAGTTGCTAGCCAGTGTTAGTAATAGGGTTTGATAACCCACCGCGACAAATATAAAGCTCGCTCATTTACGATAGCAGAATCCCTGTATACAAACTGTCGTGCCAGCTAAATTTTGATATTTTTAGTATTAGAGCATTAATAAGGTATTAGTGTTTAAGGAGTTAAGTACTAAAACTCTTACTGTCACTCACGGCGTTTTTCAAGACAGTTGTCGCCTAAATAGTTAAGCAGCTTCTTTATGCTGCTCTGGATTTAACTCCACAGCACCTTCAGGTAACCAGTTTCTTTCAATTCCAGACCATCGCTCTGGATGCTCACTTCTTTTTCGTTGATACAACGCTTTTCGTTTCGCTAATATATCAACATCAAGCCCTTGATGCCTTTGGCTTGGCGTTACAAATTTGATACGACTATGACGATGCTCGTTGTTATACCAATCAACAAAGTCTTTTACCCACTCTCTTGCATCAGTTAACGATTTAAATCCTTCTGATGGCCATCTAGGGCAGTATTTTACTGTTCTAAATAACGATTCGGAGTACGGATTGTCATTACTAACACGTGGCCGGCTGCGCGAACTGACTACGCCTAAGTCATACATTTTTGCCTGCATGGTCAAGCTCTTCATGGGCGCACCATTATCTGAGTGCAATACTAAATTTTTCCTTCTGCATTTCTCTGACCAAACACTTCGCTCCAGCAACTCTGCTGCTTGCTCGCCAGATTCATTACCGTGAACTTCCCAGCCGACAATTTTGCGGCTGTAAATATCTTCCATCATGTATAAATAATAATGCTGACCTATAACCTTTGTGGGCAAATAACTGATATCCCAGCTCCACACTTCATTCGCTTTTTTAGCCGTGTAACTAGTTGGCTTTTTATGTACGTTTCTTGTCTTGGCTTTACCACGGTGATGCAGCATATTGGCGGCTTTCAATACCCGGTAAAAGCTCGACTCAGAGGCTATATATTGCGATCTGTCAGCCAGTATCGGTACAATTTGACTGGGCGGTAATGTCGCAAACTCTTCTACGTTACACACGTCAATAATCGATTGTCGCTCCTGCTCACTGAGTTTATTGCTTGGCGCAGGGCGTACTGCCGTTGGCCTCTTATCGGCCGATACACAGCCACTTTCCTGCCATCTCTGCAAGGTTCTAATTGATATGCCTATAATTTCACACGCCTTATGCTGCCTCGCGCCTGAGTGTGTTGCTTCGTTAATCAGTTTCACCTTGTAGCGCCTATCAGAGAGTGTGGTTAACTGTCCTCGTTTTCCCTCAAATAGGCATCGAACTTTTTTCCTAATACCAATAAAGCAGCCGCTTCTGCTAGCGCTTTATCTTTTCTATGTAATTCTTTTTCAAGTTTTTTTATCCGCTTCTTATCAGCTTTTCTCTCTAGCGTTACCTTTTGTCTGGTGGCTGGTACTGCTGAGTTGCTTGTAATACAGGCTTGTTTCCAGCCTTTAACTTGTTCGGGGTAGAGGCCCCTGGATCGGCAATACTCACTTAACTCAATCTCAGATAACGTTGCCGTCTCCAATACAATTGAGAATTTCTCCTCGGCTGACAATTTATCTGAAGAACTTGTTTTCGACACATTAATACCCGATGTTTTAAATTGCTTGTGCCAACTATACATCGTTGAAAGGTTAATGCCTTCTTGCTGGGCAAACTTTCTGACAGACATGTTACTTTGGTTATATCGCTTTACTATCGCCTCTTTAAACTGGCTTGAATGGCGTTGATACTCCATTATAATGACTTACCGCACCCTGTTTCGTTATAAGTTAATTGAGGCGACAACTATCCTGACACAGGGGGCTCAGTTCTCTAGTAAAAAATTAAATATAATAACATATCAGACGAAAAAAGTCTGAAAAAGCTATCAGCAATAGTTCTAGAATGCAGCATAGCCCGTATTAAACGAAACTATGCTGCTATGTAAAGATTAAACTTTACGCAGGTGTTGGCCAAACAAACTCAGGGCGCAAGCCTTCAAAAACAGGGCGACCGTCGCTTGGTTTGGTAACGCCTGACGCAGGGTCAAAAAATGCGTGGTATGTGGCGGGTAAGTCGTCAGTGCTATAACCCATTAGATTGGGCACGATAACACGAATACGGCTTTCTTTATCGTCTAGCATGATAGGTGTACCACATTCAGCGCAAGTACATAACTCTAATGGCCCGTTAGGGTTGCTAGCGTTAAACGGCTGGCGGTTAAGCTTGCTGACATCATCAACCACTAAATCATTATGGTTAAAAAATACAACATGGGTTGTGTCTTGGCCAGTAACGCCTTTACATACAGAGCAGTGACAAGTGTGATTGTCTATAGGGTCGTTACTTGAGTGAGTGTGTATATGATCACAGCCACCTGAATATTTATGAGACATAAAACCTTCCTTTTATATAAGTGTGTATTTTTAAAATATACTTAGATTCCACAGTTAAAGGTGGAGGCTATCAATAGCAGATTATATTTACCAATAACGTCTATTGATTAAAATTTACTATTTAGCCTACCGTTTAACTGTGTCATCACCTGCTAAGTATTCGTTGAGTGGTCCCTACAGCAAATAAGCTAGAGATTTTGTATTATGCTTTTAAGGTTGTCGCCTGATGGCTGAAGATGTCGGTATGCAAACATTCTGGCTATAACTTTAACTAAAGATTGGTTTATCTAGACAGTATTAAGACCACTTTTTCTACGGATAGTGGCTTAAGTTATAGTGGCTTTTTATTTGATAAACTGATCAGGCACATACATCCTTACTGTTGAGCGGCTAGATGCTTTAAGAGCTGAGCTGCACATCAGCCTCTAATGAAGGAAATACTATTACAATTCCTCTTGAGGGATAATATGATAATAATGCAATTCACTTTTACTGTGCGGTAATAATAAACTTAGCGGATGTTTATTGTTTTGTCGTGTTATGAGCTTAGTGCTGGAGGTGTCTATGGGCTAGGTAAATAGCACGTTGTCACGACGGTGCGCTGCATGGCTAATCTAGCTAGGGTTGGTGGGGATAGGTGGAATAGGGATAGAGTGCTTAAGCGATTCTATAGGGATGGCTGAAAATTAGTCTTGCGCACAAACTACTTCTGTATCTCGCCCGAGTATTTAGCAAGTTTGGGTATGGCTAATCTACTCACTGAGCTCAGTCAGTACCGCTACCTACTAGGCGCTCTGGATGATTGGCGATTTACCGGTGTTTTGCTGAACTGGTATGGGTTATAGCGGATAATTTTGTAATTTTCATTCAAATATAAACGCTATTATGAGTTATCACTCATCAAGAAAATCTGCAGAGCTTGCCAGTTTTTTGGCCTTTGCTTTCCGTAACCGATAAATAACATCATACCGTCTATGAGTGCCGCTAAAATGACGGCGCGCTGTTTTAGGTTTTTTTATCTAAGTCCTCATTTAGAGCGGTCATTAATTCTGCTAGGTAATCCGTATGTTTATCATACACCTCGTGCATAATTTTATTGGCGTGCTCATCTCTATGGCCTCTATCCCATAGCAGATAAAAAAGCCAGCGGTTGTTTGATCTTTTTCGGTATTGATTAAGTAATTTACGTAGCGGTCAAAATGGACTTCTGGGTTGTAGGTTTTAGGCCTAAGTTCTTCGTAGGTTCTAACATACAAAGAATCGGCATATTCCAAAACGGATTGCAGTAGCCCTTCTTTGGTGGGGTAGTAGTAACACTTAAGTAACACTTCAGTTCAAATACATAGGTTACACTTTATTGACCAATATGGCGGGCGCCCATTTCGTGATTCACGCTGATTAAAGCTGTCTATTCGTATTGGTCCGAAATAAATATCCCACACTCCATCATCGATCTCTTCCATGCCATAAGCTTGCTGAGTCGTGCAAAATAGCACCTCATAGCTAGGTCAATAGTTCCGACATTTTTCCGACATTAGTCCTGTATTGTTGTGCATAGTAAGGCAAATAGAGCAATGGGCGCCGCATTAAGCCTTTATAAATCAATAGGTTAAAGTTAGTGGTGAGGCTTTTAACCAATTGGTCGCTGGTTCGAATCCAGCACGGCCCACCATTATTGAAACAAAAAAGGCTCACCCGAAGGGTGGGCCTTTTTTGTTTCAGCACGGCGAGCCGTGCTGGACTCGTTCTTCGAAGCGCGGTTCGACAAATTACGCTTAAGGCGGAATTTGGACGAGGAGCAAAGCGACGAAGCCTGCATCGCAGGTCATTACAGCCTCAAACTGTAATGATCAAAATCTGTGCTTAGAGCACAGATTTAACGCCCGTTTTCAAAGGGCGCCCTTAGGGCAGCAATACATCAAAGATGTATTGCTGTTAATCCAGCACTCCCACCCCAAACCATTGCTAAGACTTCCCACAGGCTGGGCCTTTTTTATTTCAGCACGTCGCGCCGTTCCAGACTTACATAGAGCGGAAACGGCTATTCACTTAAATAGGGTAGTCTTTGCATAGAGTTGGTTTCGGCGTATTACCTTTATGGATGCAGTAATTATGCTGTCAGTATATTTTTCACCGCTAGGAAATTCGCTGGAGTAACAGATAGATAAGTGTATACGTAGTACTAGTCTTGCTTGATTGCATTAACGATTTCCACAATAGCTGGGTGTTTTATCTGTCGCTCCGGAGAAATAATATAGTAGTGCTCTTTGCACTCTTCTGCTCGGCCAATAATTTTGACCTTGTACTGAGAGGCAACATATTTTTCTATCAGTGTTGAGGCTGCAAAGACACCGTAGCCTGCCTGGCCAAAAGATTTAAGTAGAGCGGCATCATCAAATTCGGCGATTATATTAGGGGTGATGCCATGCTCTTTTAGCCATGATGACAGATGCTGAGTGACGGCGGCCTGTTTTCCCTGCATAAGAAAAGGTTTGCCCGACAGTGATTGCGGAAAGTCTTGCTGGCATTGTAAGGCCAGTTGTTTGTTGGCAAAAAAAGTCAGGCCGCTTTCGGTTAGTTGATGATTATAAGCTTTGACATTGCTACCTGAGGGTAGCGTCTGATCGGTGAGGATTAAGTCCAGTTTGTTAATCGCCATTTTAGCCAGCAGGCTGTCCAGATCACCTTCTTTGCAAATAAGCCGCACAGGCTCCGTCATGTCAAAGGCGGGCTTCAACAGTTGGTAGGCCAGAACTTTGGGTATGGCGTCAGTAATGCCCACATTAAAGCTTAGGCCCTGTGCCGAAGGTTGGGTTTGTAGTATGTTTTTAATTTCATCGCCCAGCTGAAAAATCTCCTCGGCATAGCTGTATATCAGTTGCCCTATATCGGAAAGCCGCAGTCGTTTACCCGTTCGATCAAATAAATTAACCCCAATATTCTCTTCAAAACTACTGATTTGGCCACTAATGGTTTGCGGGGTGATGTGCAGCCTAGTGCTGGCCTTAGCTATGCTGCCGTCGGTGGCGACCACATAGAAATAGTAGAGGTGGTTGTAATTGATGGGCGTCATAAAATCACAATGCTCGATAATTTCGATGAATAATGCAGCTTAATTCGATTTTATATGAGCCTAAACATAGACTATATATAAATATTGTAAACCGATCATCCTTGCCTCCTGGTCGAGCAATGACCCGTTTATGTAGCCTCAGTCTTTAGCCAGGAATTTTGCCATGAATAGATCAATACTAGTCATAGTTGGCGATCAGAAACATGATCGCTTCTCTCTTGAAAAAGCTCAGTACTTTGCCGGCCACCTTGATGCCAGCATAGATGTTGTTCGTTTTCTCTCGTCTATAGATACTAGCAATAAGCAGCTATGTGAGACTGCCGTAGCGCAAGCTAGAGCAGATTTAGAACAAGACAGCTTAGCCGTCTTGGGAAGCAGCAGCCAAGTAGATTGCCATGTGATTGCTGATAGCGATATTGCCAGCTGGGTGGTCAATGCCTGTAAACAAAAGCATTTTGACTTAGTGGTTAAAACCGGTCACCGCACAGAAAATCTTTTTCATACTCCAACAGACTGGCAATTAATACGTCAGCTGGACTGCCCGATACTGATAGCCTGCGATCATAAATGGCGTAGTAAGCAAGTACTTATGGCGGCAGTGGATGTGTCAACCCAGGCACGTAAACAGGCGCTTAATAGCCTGATACTGCAATGGACAGCGTTGTTGTCGGCAGCATTTTCTTGCGTGCCTTATGTGGTTTATAGCATTCCAATTGCCAAGCCTTTGTTAGAGCTGGACATAGTTGAAAAAAACGATTATCTGAAAAGTAAGAAGCCAGCAGTTGAAAAGCAACTGGCTAAACTGCTGGGTGATTGTGAACTAGCGCATGCTAATACCCATATTACCGCTGGCCCTCCTGAAAAAACCCTAGCTCATGTTGCCAATGAGTTGAAAGCTGATGTGGTGATTATGGGCTGTGTCAGACGTAAAGGTGTTAAAGGCTTTCTGCTGGGTAATACCGCAGAAAAAGTTTTGCATCATTTGCGAACGGATATTCTTATTGTGGAAGCCTGTGACTAATGTTGGCCTCCATCTCTTAACGCAAAGGTAACAAAGCTCTATGTATATATAGTTTTAAGAATGTCGATTTTTTCAGTTGATTTTTTTATGCCTGCATTTTGTTTGCATATAAAAGCGGCATGCTTAAATAAGGTAAAGGTGTCGAAATGCGTCATACACTTATCCTTGCTCTATTATTGGCGGTCTTTTGGCTGCTTATTTCTGGCCACTATACGCTCTTAATGTTGTCACTGGGTTTCGCTTCCATACTACTTGTTATATCTATAAGCAACAAAATGGATAGCGTGGACCAAGCCCATCAGCCTGTTTATCTTTCTTTATCGCTGTGCCGTTATCATTTATGGCTAGCCAAAAAAATCATTGTCGCCAATATCATGGTGGTAAAGCATATATGGTTAGGCAATCAATCCATTACACCTAGCTTGGCCAGGTTGATCATGGGGCCAAAGACAGACTTAGGTAAAGTTATTTGCGCAACCTCTATTACGTTGACACCGGGTACAGTGGTGGTTGATGTTACCGGTAATGTGTTCACGGTGCACGCGCTGTTGCGAGAAAATATTCAGGATTTACAAACAGGGGAAATGGATAGTCTTGTCAGTAGATTGGAATGTTGATGTTAATAGCAGCAAGCGTAGCAATTCTTATTGTCATGGGGATGGCAATTATTCGTGCTGTAGTAGGGCCTACGCTCTACGACAGGATACTGGCTGTTAATATGTTCGGCACCAAAACAGTGTTGCTGATCGCCTTGTTAGGCTTTGTGATGGGCCGGCCAGAGTTTTTAGATATAGCCATCGTATATGCGTTGATTAACTTTATTAGTGTTATCGCCGTGTTGCATTTTTCAGATTCTATTTATTTTAAGCACGATACTCAGGATAAAAAAACGGTAAAAAAGGAAGAGTAATGGATACGGTAATCAGTGTGGCTAGTTTGTTATGTCTACTATTAGGCAGTTTTTTATGCTTGTCTGGTGGCGTTGGCATATTACGTTTCCCCGATTTTTATACTCGTATGCATGCTGTAGGTGTTACCGATACTCTGGCTTCAGCTATGATTTTAATGGGGCTGATGCTACAGGGCGCTGAGGCTAATGTTGTTATAAAACTGATCATAATTTTATTAATGACACTGTTTATTAATCCTACCGCCAGTTATGCGCTGGCTAAAGCTGCCATGTATAGCGGCCTAAAGCCTCTGCTTAACATGCAGAAAAGTAAACGAGGATAGTGCTGTGGAGCTGTTTGTTAATGTCATCTTGCTTAGCTTTCTACTTGCTATAGCCTTAGCCATCGTCCGAATGAAAGATCTTTTTGCCGTCATTATGCTGGCAGGTATATATGGTTTATTGTCAGCCAGTTTTTTTGTGGTGGTCGATGCTGTAGATGTGGCAATTACAGAAGCTGCTGTAGGTGCGGGTGTTTTTACCTTGCTTATGTTAGTAGCGACGGTAATGGCTGGCCGATATGAGCAGGGTGCCAGGCATAAACCGCTGCTGGCGCTAGCGGTGGTTTTTATTACTGGCAGCCTGTTGATTTACGGCAGTTTGGATATGCCAGCTTTTGGCTATGGCCCAGCCCCGGACCATCAGCATGTTGATTCGCATTATATTAACGAATCCATGTCAGAGGTCGGTGTTCCTAATATAGTAACTGCTGTGTTGGCCAGTTATAGGGGCTTTGATACTTTAGGTGAACTGCTGGTTATTTTTACCGCTGGCGTCGCTGTAATGGCATTGCTGTCTACTCTGTACGATAGCCATAGCAATCTGGGGACAGGGCCAGAGAATAAATGGCTGTATGAACAGCAGATGCCCATACGCCTGGTCGTTAAAATACTTATCCCTTTTATTATGTTATTCGCTTTTTATATACAGTTTCACGGTGATTATGGTCCGGGTGGGGGCTTTCAGGCGGGGTTGATATTGGCGTCGGCCATTATTCTTTATGCCATGCTTTTTGGTATCCGTACGGCAAAGCAGGTGATTAGCCCAAGGTTTTACCAATGTCTCTCTGCCTTTGGTATTTTGCTTTATGGTGGTGTTGGGGTTGTGGCTTTGTTAAATGGTGAGCACTTTCTTGATTACAGTGTTCTATTTACGGATCCGCTTGCAGGTCAGCATGTGGGCATTGTGTTGGTAGAGCTGGGTATAGGCTGTACTGTTTTCTCGACCATGATATTAATCTTTCTTAATTTTTACGAAAGAAAAAATAATCAGCTAGATGGTTGTCAATAAGCTGGGGGTAGCGATGGATATTTTAATGAGTGCTGGCCTAAGAATAGCGGGTTTCTATAATTATTGGGTTGTTATTTCATTGATGATGACAGGCTTTTATATCGTTATTTCCCATGGAAATCTGATTAAAAAAATTATTGGTCTTAGTATCTTTCAAACCTCTGTATTTATTTTTTATATTAGCATGGCCAATGTCGAAGGCGGCAGTGCTCCTATTTTAAATAGTGAAATAGTTCAGTACTCCAATCCTTTACCGCATGTTTTGATACTCACTGCAATTGTTGTCGCCATTGCTACTACAGCGTTGGCGCTTGCGTTGGTAGTACGTATTAAAGAGGCTTTTGGCAGTGTAGAGGAAGAAGAGATACAAGCTCTGGTAGAGAAAAATAAGGATGCTAAAGCGTGTTAAGCCATTTGCCGGTGTTGCAAGTGATTGTGCCGCTAATGGCAGCACCGTTGTGCCTGCTAATAGCCAAGCCGAAATGGGTGTGGCTGCTGGCAATCACTGCCAGCGGGCTGACCTTTGTGTTGAGTTGCTTATTGCTGCAGCAGGTAGTAGCTGCCGGTCCGCTAACCTATGAGTTGGGTGGCTGGGAGGCTCCTTGGGGCATAGAGTATAGAATAGATTATCTCAATGCCTTTTTGCTGCTGATTATTTCGGCTATTAGTACGGTTGTTTTATTTGCGGCTCATACCGCTATAGAAAAAGAGATCCCCTCTAAGCGGCAAACTTTTTTTTATGTGTTATATCTGCTGTCACTGGTCGGTATGCTGGGCATTGTTAGCACAGGTGATGCCTTTAATCTGTTTGTTTTTTTAGAAATATCATCTTTGTCGTCCTATGGGTTAATTGCATTAGGTAAAGACAGGCGTGCACTATGGGCTGCCTATCAGTATTTGATAATGGGGACTATAGGTGCCACCTTTATTTTGATAGGCATAGGTTTGATGTATCAGATGACCGGTACATTGAATATGGAAGATTTATCCATGCGTCTGCCTGAGGTCGCGCAAACACGCAGCGTATTTACAGCCTTTGCCTTTATTATTGTCGGTGTATGTTTAAAGCTGGCTTTGTTTCCTCTACACCTATGGTTGCCTAACGCCTATGCTTACGCGCCCTCTATAGTTACGGCCTACTTTTCCGCCACGGCCACTAAAGTTGCTATTTACGTGCTTATTCGTTTTACCTTTAGTGTGTTTGGCCTGTCATTTTCTTTTACGGCGTTACCACTGCAAATGATATTTCTGGTGCTGGGTTTGTCGGGGATTTTTATGGCTTCTATAGCCGCTATTTACCAGCAAAATGTTAAACATATTTTTGCCTATTCAAGCATTGCGCATATAGGTTATATGATTATTGGTTACAGTATTAGTACGGTGGCAGGCTTAACAGCGACTTTGCTGCATGTGTTTAATCACGCGCTAATGAAAAGTGCTTTGTTTTTAGCTTTGGCTGCTGTTATCTATCGCACAGGTGCTGTTTATCTTTATCAATTCCAGGGGCTGAGCCAGAAAATGCCTTTAACCATGGCCGCTATAGTATTGGCTGGCTTGAGCTTAATCGGTGCGCCTTTAACTGTAGGCTTTGTTAGCAAGTGGTATCTTCTGATTGCTTTGATAGAGCGGGGCTGGTGGCCAGTTGCCGTACTGATTTTACTTGGGAATTTATTAACGGTTGTGTATGTGTGGCGTGTTATAGAAATGGCTTACTTTCGGCCGCCATTAAGGCAGCAGCCCGTAGACCATTCTAAGCAAGAGGCACCTTACTCTTTATTATTGCCGGTGTGGATTTTGGTGGCGGCTAATATTTATTTCGGTATAGATACCAGGCTTAGTATTCAAGTTGCAGAGCTTGCTGCACAAAGCCTGTTCGGAGTAAGGCAATGAGCCTGACGCCTGAATTAATATTGCAGTTGAGCCTATTGTTACCCGTACTGGCCAGTGCTGCCATAGTAGCGGCAGGGGGTAAACCTAACCTGCGTGAAGCCGTTACTATTTGTGCCTGTTTGATACAGTTATATTGCCTTATTCATTTATACCTTGCGTTTAAGGCTGGCTATTCTGTCGCGCTAGTGGCTTGGCAGCTTTTACCTGGGTTGCAATTCAGTTTTACTGTTGAACCATTGGGGTTAATATTTGCTTTAACTTCTAGTTTTCTCTGGTTGATTACAACGCTGTACGCCATAGGCTATATGCGTAGTCATAAGGAAGAAAATCAAACACGATTTTATGCCTGCTTTGCTATTGCAATGTCTGCGGTAATGTTTATCGCATTTGCTGATAATTTATTTACGGTATTTGTTTTTTACGAAATTCTAACGCTTTCTACCTACCCTTTAGTTAGCCATGCTGGTACAGAGCAAGCCAAAAAAGCTGGCCGTGTTTACCTAGGAATATTACTCAGCACCTCCATTGTTTTTTTTCTGTTGGCCATTGTTATCACCTGGTTTGTAGCAGGCAGCCTAAGTTTTAAGGTAGGGGGGATATTTGGCTCTGATGTAGACAGCATGCTATTGAGCATATTATTACTGTTGTTTGTTTTTGGTGTGGCTAAAGCTGCGATTATGCCTTTTCATCGTTGGTTGCCTGCGGCCATGGTTGCACCTACGCCTGTTAGTGCCTTGTTACACGCCGTTGCCGTTGTTAAAGCCGGTGTTTTTATAGTGTTAAAAATCTGTTTGTTTATCTTTGGGCCGGATCTATTGGCTAGCTTACCTGTCACCCAGTTTTTACTTTATCTGGCTGCTGCAAGCGTATTATTGGCCTCACTGGTTGCCATGCAGCAAGATAATTTAAAAGTGCGGTTGGCTTATTCGACTATCAGTCAATTAGGTTACATTACTATTGGCGCTTTACTGGCTAACTCCTCAGCGCTGGTGGGTAGTACTATGCATATAGTCATGCATGCATTTGCGAAAATTACCCTGTTTTTTTGTGCAGGTGCGATTTTGGTAACAGCGCATAAATCTAAAGTCAGCGAGATGCCTGGCCTGGGCAGGCAAATGCCGGTTACCATGGCTGCGTTTTTTATTGCCTCCCTTAGTATTATCGGCGTTCCTCCTACTGGGGGGAGTTGGAGTAAATGGTTTTTGTTGTTAGGTGTACTCGAGGCTGAACAATGGTGGTTGATGATAGTGCTAATGCTCAGTTCTTTGTTGAATATTGTCTATCTGTTACCCATACCCTTAGCGGCTTTTTTACCTGGTTTATATTCCACCAAAGTAGCTACTGTCACCGGCCTTGCCGTAAAAGAGGCTCCGGCCTGGTCGCTGATGGCGATATGCATCACAACACTGGGCTGCATTGTTCTTTTTATTTATCCGCAAGCTTTATATGAATTGTCGTTGGCCATAACAGGGACATAGTGGGTATGCTATGAAAAATAAACAGGCTACATCTGAATCAAAATTCTTTTTTGACAGTGCTAAAAACATACGGCGCGTTATTCATTGTTTGTACGGCTGTTGCGCAGTGTTGTTACTGCTGGAATTTTTTATTCACCGGCATAGTGTGCATAGCTGGGAACAGTTGTGGGGCTTTTATCCCTTATATGGTTTTGTGGCCTGTGTGGCGCTGGTATTTGCTGCCAAATGGCTGCGCACTTGGCTGATGCGCCCTGAGGATTACTACCAGGCCGGCAGCAAACTTGAAACAGCTAAGGATGATAACAAACCAGGAGCTGACAATGTGGATGGCTGAGCTTCCCGCTTTTGTGCCTTTTTTTATAGCGGCCTTACTTGCGGCGCTCAGCCGTGGCGTTTTGCGCGCCACTATTATGCTTGTTGTTCCCATTATCGGTGCTATTCAACTCTACTTGCTGCCAGAGACTGTTACTGTGCAAGTGGTTTTTTTCGATTATCAGCTGATGCCTTATCGCGTCGATAAATTGAGCTTAATGTTTGGTTATCTGTTTCATCTGGCTGCCTTGATTGCCATTATTTACTCTTTGCATGTGCGCGATACGCTACAACAAGTGGTTGCCTTACTGTATGCCGGTAGTGCGCTAGGCGCGGTATTTGCCGGGGATTTATTAACGCTATTTGTTTTTTGGGAGTGTCTGGCATTCAGTTCTGTGTTTCTGATATGGGCAGGCAGAACGCAGCGCGCCTATGCGGCGGGTATGCGTTATCTCTTGGTGCAGGTACTGTCCGGGTTGTTGCTGCTGGCGGGGGCCGTATTTTATGTGCATGACAAGGGTACGTTGCAGTTTACTTACTTAGGTTTGCAGGGCGCTGCAGGTTGGCTGATTTTTATAGCGCTGGGGATTAAGTGTGCCTTCCCTATGTTGCACAATTGGCTGACCGATGCCTACCCTGAGGCGACGGTGACGGGTACGGTTTTACTCAGCGCTTTTACGACTAAGGTGGCTATTTATGCCTTAGCTCGCGGTTACCCAGGCACGGAGTTGCTGGTTTATATAGGCGCAGCCATGACCTGCTTTCCGATATTTTTCGCGGTGATAGAAAACGATCTGCGGCGTGTGCTGGCCTATAGCATGATTAATCAGCTGGGTTTTATGGTGGTGGGTATAGGTATAGGGACAGCACTGGCTGTTAACGGCGCCATAGCCCACGCGTTTAACGATGTTATTTTTAAGGGCTTGCTATTTATGGCCATGGGGGCGGTATTGCAAATGACTGGCCGTATCAATGGTTCAGATTTGGGCGGGCTATATAAAACCATGCCTAAAACCACGCTGCTATGCATTATAGGCGCTGCTTCTATTTCAGCATTCCCTTTATTCAGTGGCTTTGTCAGTAAGTCCATGGTGATGGTAGCAGCATTGGAAAACAACTTTAATGGCGTATGGCTACTACTGCTGTTTGCTTCGGCAGGTGTTTTTCACCATGCCGGGATTAAGATTCCTTATTTTGCCTTTTTTGCCCACGATGCCGGCCTGCGTGTCAGTGATCCGCCCAATAATATGCTGCTGGCCATGCTGATTGCAGCTGTGCTTTGTATCGCTATAGGTGTTTATCCTGCGGCCCTGTATGCCTTATTACCTTATGAGTTGGCTTACAGTCCTTATGACGCCACCCATATACTGACGCAAACACAACTGCTGTTTTTTTCAGCACTGGCATTTGTCTGGTTAAATCTCAGGGGTTATTACCCCCCTGAGTTAAGAGCTATTAATTTGGATACGGATTGGTTTTATCGGCGTTTTTTTGCCGCCGTCATAGTGTCCGTTTTTGCTAGGCTAACACGACTAGACCGTGCTATACGTCGCCATGTTATGGCGGTTGTCTATCGCTGTCTAAATTTGCTGGCTCGCAGTAATAACGAGGGAGGTGTGTTGTTTTCACGTAGTAGGCCCATAGGCAGTATGGTGATGTGGGTTGCAGTATTACTCGCCGCTTACCTGTTTATTAGTTTTGTTGAGCACTTTTAAACCCGTGTATGAGTCGCATTGGGTAGTGGGGGGCTCAAGGTTGTTGCAAAGTCTGCTGTCGCTGTTGGCTGCTCTTCATCAAGGCCTGCAACTCCTGTTGTTTAAAATACTGCCACTCCTCAGCGCCCCCTAAATGGCGGCTAAGGCTTGCTAGCAGTTTGCCATAGACATCCAGGGTAAAATGCCAATAGCGTTCTTCTTTTTGTAATCGGTCTTGGTACAGATTGAGTTCATCGGCCAGAGTCAGCAGGGGGTTGTTAGCATTGTTGGCGTAGAGTTGGTCGTATTGCTGTTCGGCGCTGTTATGCATTTGCCAAACTTGGTTTTTGGCTTGGCGCATCAGGTAGGTGGGAGCTTGTTGTTGTAAGGGCTTGAGTAGTTGTAGCCCGCTTATCAATAGGCTGACTAAAGCAATGGCTAGCACTAGGTTGCTGGCGATAAAAACAAAGCATAGCCGGCGGTTGATTTTAACGCTGCGGCTTAGGCTTTGCAGGCTGCTGGTTATGGCTTCCTGGCTCATGGTGTGTCTGCCCAGGCTAAGGCGCGTTTTTTGCTGCGTTCTATTAATTGATTGAGCCGTTTTTCATAGCTTTGCAGCCAGACCCGCGAGCCTTTGTTCATATTGGCCAGTTGTTGGCTGCTGGCCAGCATTTCGTTTAGCAGTTGTTGATAGTCGGCCTCGCGGCTGCGAAATAGGGCCAGGCGCTGGGGTGAGTTAGCGGCTTGATACTGTTCTTGCAGCAGGTTAATTCTCAGGTGGTAGGCTGCGATGCTGCGGCTTTCGGAGGTAAGGTAATTATTTAAGGCTTGGATATCTTTGTTTAAGGCCGCAAATTGTTGTTGCAGGTTGCTGGCAGGGGCGTTGCTAAGGGCGTTGAGTTGCAGGTAAAAATACCCCGCCGAGCCACTAAGCACCGAAAAGGTGACTACTGATAGCGATAGCACTATCAAGATTAAGCGCTTGTTCCAGCTGAGTTGGGCGTTGAGCCGTTTTATTTCCGCTTCGGGATCTAGGGGGGCTTGTTCTTCGTCGCTCATGGGAGGCCTGCAGTGAGTGCTGATTAATAGTGGCTAGTATTAGACGGATTCACTAAGTTTTACAATAGCTTGTACTGCTTATTTAATAGTCATTTGATGTTTGCTGGCCGCTAAATGGGGCTGCCCTATAGCTATGGCTAAATTTCTGCTAAAATCCCGCCAAATTTACTACCAGTGTTAATTTCGAGGTAACAACATGTCGCAAGCGAGTGCAACGGCGCAGCAAGTAGTACGCGATCATTTAGAGGGCATAACTTGCCGCCCGCCTTTAACCGAGGTGCAGCAGGCCTCTTATAAGGAGCAAATCAAAGCTCTGTTAAAGCGTGAGAATGCGGTATTAGTGGCCCATTACTACACCGACCCGCTAATTCAGCAGCTAGCTGAAGAAACCGGCGGCTGTGTTTCGGATTCACTGGAAATGGCCAGGTTTGGTCGCGACCATCCCGCTTCTACCCTGATTGTGGCAGGGGTGAAGTTTATGGGTGAGACCGCCAAGATACTCTCTCCCGAAAAGCGGGTATTAATGCCTACCTTAGAGGCTACCTGCTCACTGGATATAGGCTGCCCCATAGAAGAGTTTGATGCCTTTTGTAATCAGCACTCAGATCGCACCGTAGTGGTCTATGCCAACACCTCAGCGGCGGTTAAAGCCCGAGCTGACTGGGTGGTGACATCCAGCATAGCCCTACAGGTGGTAGAGCACTTGCACGCCAAGGGTGAAAAGATTTTATGGGCTCCCGATAAGCACTTGGGCAGCTATGTGCAACGTGAAACCGGTGCCGATGTATTGCTGTGGGACGGCTCTTGTATAGTGCATGAGGAGTTTAAAGCCAAGGCCTTAGAGGATATTAAAAAGGTTTATCCCGAGGCGGGCATATTGGTACACCCCGAGTCGCCACAGTCTATTGTTGAGATGGCCGATTATGTGGGCTCTACCTCGCAAATCATTAATGCAGCCAAAACTCTGCCCAACAAGCAGTTTATCGTCGCCACAGACCAAGGTATCTTTTATAAGATGCAACAGGCGGTGCCCGATAAAGAGCTGATTATCGCCCCTACTGCCGGCAACGGCGCCACCTGTCGCAGCTGCGGCAACTGCCCGTGGATGGCCATGAATGCGGTAGACAATATGACCGAAGTGCTGGAGTCCGGCAGCAACGAGGTGTTTGTAGATCCCGGCTTAGCTGAGCGGGCGATGAAGCCGTTAACGCGCATGCTAGAGTTTTCAGCGGCTAAAAAATAATCAGTCAAAGCGCCAATAAAAAGGCCGCCGTACCTTGCAGTACCGCGGCCTTTTTTATGCTCTTGGGAGCGGGGAACTAGAGATTTTTAAGCGCCAGCTTTAAATCATTAATTTGACTGATGCGCTCATTGATCCGCAGGGTGGTGAGGTGGTCGTTTTTGATAAGCGGCAGGGCATAGGAAAGCTGGGTAGTGGCCTTATCCAAGATGCCGTTGAGCACAAAGTACTCCGCCCTGGCCTGATGCACCCCAACTATATTACCCGCCAGGCCATAGGCCTCTGCTAGCTGGTACCACACTTCTGGGTTTTTCTTGTGCTTTTTAACATGCTGCTCCAGTAATTCGGCGGCCTTTGGGGCTTGCCCTGTTTTTAATAAAAACTGGGCCAAGGTCATGGTTAGCGGGTGATTAGCCAAGGATAGCTCCAGGGCATCTTCTAAGCGCTGTATACCTCGCTCACTGTTGCCGCTGGCTACATCTAGCTCACTGGCGGCAATAATATAGGGGATTTGGTTGGGGCTGGCAGCCAGCAGCGGCGCCAGTAGCTGTTGCGCCTCGACAATTTGGCCGTCGCGGGTTAGGGCCAGTATCAGGCCGTATTGATCGGCTTCGGGGTTACGGCTGCGGCTGTTGAGCTTGGCGCGAAAGTTTTTTACCGCCTCGCGGCTATTATCAATCAGGCTAAGCTCGGCTCTGGCGCGCATCAGCTGGTAATACATATTGTCGGTATAGAGCTTACGCGGGTATTGGTTGGCTCGGCTGCGGGTATCGGCTATGCGCTTTTCGGTCACGGGGTGAGTGAGCAAAAATTCCGGTGGCCGGGTGCCAGCAAAGCGCGAGGCCTTAAGCATATTGCTAAACATGGCTGAGGCAGCATAGGGGTCTATACCGGCCTCTACCATGGTTTGCATGCCTATGCGGTCGGCTTCTTGCTCGTTGCCGCGGCTGTAGCGCAGCTGATTTTGCAAGCTGGCGGCCTGGGTGGCGGTGATAGCGGCCATACCGGCGTTGCCGCCTTCGGTGGCGGCTAATAAAATCCCCGCCAGCATACCCGCCATATTGGGTATGGCGTTGCGGCGCTGTTGCTCTACGCCGCGGGCAAAGTGGCGCTGGCTTAAGTGGGCTAATTCATGGGCCAAAACGGTAGAGAACTGCGCCTCGGTCTCGGCATAGGTAAATAGGCCCGTGTGTATGCCCACTACGCCACCGGGTACGGCAAAGGCGTTAATGGTGGGGTTATCGACGATGACCATGTCCAGGCGGCGATCTTTTAGCTGGCTATAGGTGGCCAGGTGGTACACCGTGTGCTCTAGATAGTCTTGCAGCATGGGGTCGTTAATGGTTTTTACTTGGCTGCGAAAGGACATTAGCCAAGCCCGGCCCAGCTTATACTCTTGCTGTAATGAAAACAGGCTGGATGAGCTGTCGCCCAGTTCGGGCAGTACGGCTTTATTGTCGTAACTTTGCGCGCTGGCACTCAAGTTGTAAGCAAGCGCGCTTAAGATTAAAGCGGCTGCGGCGCCAAGGTGGCTAAGGGGCTTGCGGCGATTTAGCGTTTTATAGGGCACAGGCGTCTCTTTGTTGCGCTTTTGTTAAATTCATAGCTTGATAGTAACCAGCATTGCTAGTAATTGACAATCTTCAGCGCTGAAAGTTGCTGTTACTGTGCCTGCGCCCATAGCCCAGTGAATAGGCAAACAGTTATACTCGCCACTGGCTTGAAGCTTGTTGCTTTGAGGTTTATAAAGTTGAAACTTACAAAAGCGAATTATGTCAGAGCACATTCACGAATTAGACCTGCGTGGCCTGCAGTGCCCTTTGCCCTTATTAAAAACTAAGCTGCATTTAAATGGCATGGCCGTGGGCGAGCGGGTGCGGGTGCTGGCCACCGATGCGGGCTCTTTGAGAGATTTTAAAAGTTATACCGACTTAAGCGCCCATAGGCTAATTAGTAGCCAGCAACAGCAGGGCGTGTATATTTATGTGATAGAGCGGGGCTAGGCCCTATTTATTCACCATATGTTTTAAACAGCAACGAACCTATTCAACACCCTAAGAGATAATGGCATGGTAGCGGTACTTAAAAAATGGCTGGATCATCTGTTTGCCAATGAAGAGGCTTTAATTTTATTAATGCTGATTTTCGGCAGCTTGCTGCTGGTGATTAGCATGGGCGATGTGTTGGCGCCGGTCATCGCCAGTATTATTTTTGCGTTTTTAATGCAGGGCACAATCGCTCAGCTAACTCGGCGCAATGTGCCCAGCTGGTGTGCCATCACTCTGGCCTATACCTTGTTTGTGGGTATGTTTATGGCGGTGATGTTTTTATTGCTGCCTTTGGCTTGGCGTCAGTTGGCGACTTTGTTTCAAGAGCTGCCGGCGATGATAGCCAAAGGCCAGCAGTTGTTACTGGTATTGCCCGAGCGCTACCCCGAGTTTGTTACTCATGGCCAAATTAGGGATTGGGTTAGCCTAACCAAATCGGAGCTGGGTAATATAGGGCAGTGGTTGCTGTCGTTTTCGTTTTCTAATTTAGCCAATGTTATGGGCTTGCTGATTTACATCGTGTTAGTGCCCATTATGGTGTTCTTCTTTTTACGCGATAAAGATGCCTTGCTGGCATGGCTGTCATCTTTCCTGCCTGCTCATCGCCCTATGCTCAATAAAGTCTGGGTGGAAATGAATGATCAGGTTGCCAACTATGTGCGCGGTAAAGCGATAGAGATTTTTATAGTGGGCGGTGTGTCCTATATTGCCTTTGCCCTTATCGGTCTAAATTATGCCGCGCTTATGGCTCTGTTGGTGGGCGTGTCGGTGCTAATCCCCTATATAGGTGCCGCAGTGGTGACCATACCCGTGGCTATGGTGGGGTATTTTCAGTGGGGCGGCGGCTCAGAGTTTATGACCTTGATTATTATTTATGCTGTTATCCAGGCGCTGGATGGTAATGTGCTGGTGCCCTTATTATTTTCTGAGGCGGTCAATCTGCACCCCATAGCAATTATTATGGCGGTATTAATTTTCGGTGGCCTATGGGGCTTATGGGGAGTGTTTTTTGCCATTCCTTTGGCCACCTTAATCAAAGCAGTATTAAATGCTTGGCCCAGTAAACAGTCAGCAGCGGTATAAGGATTAAAGCGTGAATAAAGTTGTAAAAGGCCCATTGCTGGGTCTGTTGGGTGTTTTTTTAGTAGCCTGTTCATTTTTTCCTTATACGCAGCAGCCAATAGTCAGCGACAACGACAGCCGCAGCTATCAAGCCTTAGTATTGAATAATCAGTTAAAGGTATTGTTAATCTCTGATCCACGCGCCGATAAAGCGGCAGCCTCGTTAGATTTACATATAGGTAGTCGTCAAGATCCGCAGCAGTCCGAAGGGTTGGCGCATTTTTTAGAGCATATGTTGTTTTTGGGTACCGAAAAATACCCAGAGCCCGGTGAGTATCAAGCCTTTATTAGTCAGCACGGTGGCAATCACAATGCCTATACAGCCTTTGAACACACCAATTATTTTTTTGATATAGAGCCACAATATTTAGAACCTGCGCTGGATAGATTTGCCCAGTTTTTTGTGGCCCCTTTATTTAGCCAGCAATATGTAGAGCGCGAAAAAAATGCGGTGCACTCTGAGTATATGGCTAAGTTGAAAAGCGATGGCCGCAAATCGCTGGATGTATTTAAAGAGCAAATTAACCCGCAGCACCCTTTTGCTAAATTTAGTGTGGGTAATTTAACGACTTTATCTTCCAGTACCGAGGGGGAGTTGCGCGCGCAGTTGATAGCATTTTATCAGCAATATTATTCTGCCAACCTCATGAGCCTAGTGGTAATAGGGCGCGAACCGCTAAGCGAATTGCAAACCATGGTGCAATCGCGCTTTGCGGCCATAGCTAATCGCAAGGTACAGCTTGCAGAGGTTAAGCAGCCCTTGTTTACTCCCGGGGCTTTACCCAAGCAAATTCTGATACAGCCCGAGCGCGAGCAGCGTACGCTAACACTAAATTTCCCAGTTGATGATGTTTATCAGCATTACCAAAAAAAGCCGCTGGTCTACCTAGGCAATATTATTGGTCATGAGGGCAAGGGCAGCTTGTTATCCTTTTTAAAACAGCAGGGCTGGGCCGAGGCACTGAGTGCCGGTGCTGGTTTAAGCTATAAAGGCGGCGCTAATTTTAATATCACCATTAAGCTTACCGAGCTGGGCTATCAGCAATACCCGCAGGTGACTAAGGCGGTGTTCCAATTATTAGTAGCTATGCAGCAGGCTGGGCCGCAGGCTTGGCTGTATGAAGAGCAGGCGAAAATAGCTGCCAATCATTTTCGCTATCAGGAGTCCGTCGCACCTATACACTATAGCCGGCAGCTGGCTAGCTATATGCATTATTACCCCATGCAAGATGTGCTGCGTGGCCCCTATATGATGGAGCAATTTGATGCTGATTTAATTCGCCATTATTTGGCGGCGCTAAACCCGCATAATCTGTTGCTCACACTAACCGCGCCGGAAGTGGCGGTTGATCGCCATAGCCACTATTACCAAACACCTTATAGTACTCAGCCTATTGACCCATCGCAGTTGCAAGCTTGGTCGCAGGCTGAGCCCAATCCCGCATTGCAGCTACCCAGCCCTAACCATTTTATTGCCAGCGATTTTCAATTGTTGCCCGCAGCTGACCCTAGCCCGGTGCCGCAATGGCTGGTGCAGCAGCCACACTGGCGCTGGTGGTTTAAAAACGATGACAGTTTTAATATTCCCAAAGGCTTTATCTCGATTAGTTTACGTTCGCCCATGGCTGGGCAGAGTGCTCAGCAAGCGGTATTGCTAAAACTTTATGCGCGCATGTTACAAGAGCAGGTCAACGAGTATGCCTATCCGGCAGCCTTGGCGGGTTTAAATTATTCGCTAAAAAATCATATGCGTGGCTTGAGCTTAAAAGTGTCGGGCTTTAATGAAAAGCAGCCGCTGTTATTTAAAACGATTTTAACTGCCGTGGTGCAACCGGAGTTTGATGAGCAGCGCTTTGCTACCATCAAGGCAGATATGCAACGCAGTTTGGAAAATGCCGTTAAGCAGCAGCCCTATAACATGCTAATGAATGACTTAACCCAATTAATGTATCGCTCATTGTTTACCGAGCAAGACAAACTCAAGGCGTTAACGCCGTTGACCTTAGTTGATTTACAAAACTATGTGGCGGGTTTTTTACAGCAGTTAGATGTAGATGCCTTAGTCTATGGTAATTACAGCCGACAGCAGGCCCAGGCTATCGCTGCTACTGCACAGCAACTATTGCCAGCGCCAGCGGCCGCTGACTTTGTGTTGCCCAGCATAGAGATACGCAAGTTAGCAGCCCAGCCCAGCGCTATCTCGGTGGCCAATGAATATAGCGATGCGGCCTTGCTTTACTATGTGCAAGCAAGTGATGACTCACCTGCCAGCCGGGCGACCTTAGAAGTCGCTGCACAGTTATATCAAGCCGATTTTTACACATCGCTGCGCACCGAAAAGCAGCTGGGCTATATTGTGACTTCGGGCTCATACCCCATGCACAAAGTGCCTGGCTTGTTTTTTGTGGTGCAGTCACCCGTGGCCGGGGTGCAAAGCTTGCAGCGAGAGTTTCAGCAGTTTCTTGCCGACAAGCAGCAGGGCTTGGCGCAGTTAAGCGAGCAGGAGTTTCAAAAAGCTAAGCAAGTACTGGTGGCGCGCTACGCCCAAAAAGACAGTAACCTAGGCGAAAGCCAAGAGCGTTTTTGGCAGGACATAGCGCTGGGTGAATACGGTTTCGACTCTAGGCAACAGCGCATAGCAGCGCTTAATGCACTGAGCTTTACCCAGTGGCAGCAACTGATACAGCAACAGCTGTTTGCCGACAATAGTCGCAGCCTATGGTTGTACACGGCCGGTAAGCTTGAGCAAGGCGAGGGCGAGCAAGAGGCCGCTTTGATTAACCCACCGGGGCAATCGCTAGAGGCATTTTCAGCCCAACAGGGGTATTATTCCTTTCAATAACAATACATGGATAACGCTCAATTGAGTGTAAGGGCTGGCTTATGTCTCACGCGCTAGTGGTTGATGACTCCCGCACCTCTTCCGCCATGCTGGGGAAGATGCTTAAAAAGCACAATATAGAAACCGTTAACGTGGACTCAGCCGAGCAGGCCTTGGAGTATTTACAAAGCGCCAGGCCAGCAATGATCTTTATGGATCATATGATGCCCGGCATGGATGGCTTTGATGCGGTAAAGGCGATTAAGGCAGAGCCTGCGCTGGCCAATATCCCCATTATTATGCACACCTCAAAAAGCGGTGATATCTACGTAGGTCATGCTCACGCCTTGGGGGCTGCGGACATACTGAGCAAGCCCGCCACTGATAAAGCGCTAAGTGAGGTGCTGGCGCGTTTGGCGCAACATGAGGATATGCTAGAAATCCCCGAAGTCCTTACCCGCGATGAAACCCCAGAGCCTGTGCGCCACCCCACCCTAGAGCAGCCCGCCATTACCCAGCCCATGCTGCAAGCTATCCAATATGAGGATGAAGGCTATGCAGGCCAGAGCCAATCTGGCTGGCTTAAAATCACCGCAGCCTTCATGTTTATAGGCTTAATCGTAATGACGGTGCTGGCCAGCACTGGGCGCTCTGAGCGCGAGGCCTTGTTGGATCAGCAGCGCGATCTGTATCAGCTCAGTGCCTGGGCGGCCAGCCAAGCGGCCTATTATGATTACGGCGAATTGCCTTTAGCGGGGCAGCGCTTACGTTTAATCGAGGGCCTGGTTACGCGTTTGGTGGCTATGGGCTTTAAGGGGGAGTTGCATATAGAAGGGCATATAGGGGCTTTTTGTCTCAGCGAAACGCTAATTGATGGTGGCGAGCAAATCTTGCTGCTAGCCCCAACGGACCTGCCGTTGGCCGCCTGCAGTCAGCTGGGCATGCCAGCGGGGCAGGCGCGTCTGGCCTCGGTGGAGCAAAGCGAAGCCTTTACCCGCTTTGTTAATACCTCACCTTTACTCACCAGCACTGGCTTACGCCTAGTGATTACGGGCAAGGGCAGCCGTGAGCCCTTGTATGATTACCCCGCAGATAGTGAAAGCAGCAATGCCGGGGATTGGAATACCGTGGCATTACAAAACAACCGCTTGCTGTTTTCCTTAGTGCCAGACTAGCCTTTTGTGCTGCTGGGTAGCGTTGGTCTTAGGGCCTAACGTTAGGATTTATCGCTGCTCCTATAATTAGATGATTTTCAGCAAGTCAAAAATGGAATATAATCCCTTGAATAAAATTTCCAAAATTACTTGATTTACTGTAGTATTTTTACAAGTCAAGTGAGACGCCCTATACCGTCTATAATGACTAAGCTCTTATACCGCGAAGTGCCCGTAGTAACCCTACGGGCACTTTCATAAGGGCGACCTCAATAAATCGTAAAACGAATATGCTCGAGGAATACTATGCAGCAGGATAAGGATCCCATTGAAACGGCCGAATGGATAGAGGCCTTGGATGATGTTATCAAGCACGGGGGGCATGAACGCACCTCATTTTTGATGAAAGTGTTAGCAGAGCACGCGGCGCAAGCCGGTGCGCCCTTACCTGCTGCAACTACCACCCCTTTTTCAAACACCATAATGCCCCATGAAGAGCGCCGCATGCCCGGCGACTTATTTATGGAGCGACGTATACGTTCGTTAATTCGTTGGAATGCCTTAGCCATGGTTATGCGCGCCAACGATAATGACGATGGCTTGGGCGGCCACATATCTTCGTTTTCTTCCGCCGCCACCTTATACGACATAGGCTTTAACTACTTTTTTAAAGGCAATGATAACGGCCCCGGCGATTTGATTTTTTATCAGGGTCACAGCGCCCCCGGTATGTACGCCCGCTCTTATTTAGAAGGCCGTATTACCGAAGATCAGCTAGACGGCTTCCGCCGCGAAGTGGATGGCAACGGTCTATCTTCCTACCCGCACCCTTGGTTAATGCCCGACTACTGGCAGTTCCCCACCGTTTCTATGGGCCTGGGCCCTATACAGGCTATCTACCAAGCCCATGTAATGAAATACCAACAAAGCCGCGAGTTGCTAGATCACAGCGACCGCAAAGTTTGGGCTTTTCTAGGTGACGGCGAGTGTGATGAGCCGGAATCACTGGGTGCTATCTCACTGGCTGGCCGCGAGCGCTTAGACAACCTGATTTTTGTGGTTAACTGTAACCTGCAGCGTTTGGATGGCCCGGTGCGCGGTAACGGCAAAATCATCCAGGAGCTAGAGGGCGTATTCCGCGGCGCCGGCTGGGATGTCATTAAAATTGTTTGGGGCCGCCACTGGGATGCCCTGCTGAA
The DNA here is from genome assembly GCF_024734385.1 of Dasania sp. GY-MA-18. GTDB lineage: Bacteria > Pseudomonadota > Gammaproteobacteria > Pseudomonadales > Dasaniaceae > Dasania > Dasania phycosphaerae. Next base: position 24,986 of record NZ_JANHAP010000012.1, read on the forward strand.
AAAAGACAAAACCGGTTTGCTGCAAAAGCGCATGGACGAAGTCTGTGACGGTGAGCTGCAAAACTACAAGGCCAACGGCGGCGCTTACACCCGTGAGCACTTCTTTGGTAAGTACCCCGAGTTATTAGAGTTGGTTAAAGACTTATCCGACGACGATATTATGAAACTTAACCGTGGCGGCCACGACCCATACAAAGTGTATGCCGGTTATGCACAAGCGGTGAAAAGCACTGGCAAACCTACGGTAGTGCTAGCCATGACCGTTAAAGGCTATGGCATGGGCTCATCGGGTGAAGCGCAAAACGAAACCCACTCGCTGAAAAAGCTAGACGTAGAAAATCTGAAAAAATTCCGCGACCGTTTTGCTATTCCTGTTACCGACAGTGAATTAGAAAACGTACCTTACTATCGCCCCGCGCCCGATAGCCCTGAAATGCTTTATATGAAGAAGCGCCGCGAAAGCCTTGGTGGCTATATACCCTCGCGTAAAGCGGATTTTGAAGCACTGGAAGCGCCCAGCTTAGAAACCCTAGGCGGGCAATTAAAATCCAGCGGCAAGCGTGAAATTTCTACCACCATGTCCTTTGTGCGTACCCTTTCAACGCTAACCAAGGATAAAAAGATAGGCGAGCGCATAGTGCCCATCGTACCTGATGAGGCCCGCACCTTTGGTATGGAAGGCATGTTCCGCCAGCTAGGCATATACTCATCGCAGGGTCAGCGTTACACGCCTCACGATGCCGACCAGATTATGTTCTACAAAGAAGATAAAAAAGGTCAAATTTTAGAAGAGGGTATTAATGAAGCGGGTGCATTCTCGGCTTGGTTGGCCTGTGCGACTTCGTACAGCAATCACCAATACCCCATGGTGCCGTTTTATATTTATTACTCCATGTTTGGTTTCCAACGCATCATGGACTTGGCTTGGGCGGCGGGTGATTCGCAAGCGCGCGGTTTCCTATTAGGTGCCACCGCTGGTCGTACTACGCTTAACGGCGAAGGTTTGCAGCACCAAGATGGCCATAGCCAATTAATGGCCAACATGATTCCTAACTGCCGCTCTTACGATCCGGCTTATGCCTACGAGCTCACTGTCATTATCCAAGACGGTTTGCGTCGTATGTATCAGGAAAAAGAAAACTGCTACTACTACATCACCTTAATGAACGAAAACTACGTGCAGCCAGAAATGCCTGCGGGCGTGGAAGAAGGCATTATCAAAGGTATGTACCTGCTCAAAGAAGCTAAAGGCAAGGCTAAGCACCGCGTGCAATTAATGGGTGGTGGTACCATCCTGCGCGAAGTGGAAGCTGCGGCTGAAATTTTAGCCAATGACTTTGCCGTAGAGGCCGATATCTGGAGCCTCACCAGTGTTAACGAACTGCGCCGCGAAGGCTTGGCCGTTGACCGCTGGAACCTATTACACCCCGACCAAAAGCCCAAGGTTTCCTATGTGGCTGAGCAATTAGCGGGCCGACCCGGGCCGGTCATTTGTTCTACCGATTATATGAAATCTTACGGTGAGCAAATCGCGTCTTATGTAGAGTCGCGTTTTGTAGTGCTAGGCACCGATGGCTATGGTCGTTCTGACACCCGCGCACAGTTGCGTAGACACTTTGAAGTCGACAGAAACTTTGTGGTGGTTGCCGCGCTTAAAGCCTTGGCTGACGACGGTGCAATTAAGCACAGCGTTGTTGCTAAAGCGATTAAGCAGTTAGGTATTAATGCTGATAAGCCTGACCCCATGCACAGCTAAGCATGGCGCAACCCTAGGTGATAACAGAACAAAATAGAAGGATGTAAGTGTGAGCATTCAAACAGTAAAAGTACCGGACATAGGCGGTGACGAAGTTGAAGTCATTGAGATCTGTGTTGCGGTAGGCGATCAAATTGCCGCCGAAGACTCCATCGTAGTGTTAGAGTCAGATAAAGCTTCTATGGAAGTGCCAGCACCTTTTGCCGGCACAGTAAAAGCTATTAACGTAGCCGTAGGTGATAATGTTTCTGAAGGCGCCGCTTTACTAGAAGTGGAAGTTGCCGGTGAGGCTGCGGCCGAACCCGAGGCAGCCCAGCCAGCGCCTGCTGCTGAGCCAGAATCGGAATCAAAGCTAGAGCCAGAACCAGAGCCTGCCGCGCAAGCTGCAACCGCAGCTAGCGCTGTGGAAGTTATAAACGTACCTGACTTTGGTGGCGGTGAAGCCGAGGTAATAGAGCTTTGTATTAAGGCCGGTGATGAAATAGCCGAAGGCGATTCCATCATCGTATTAGAAACCGATAAGGCCTCTATGGAAGTGCCCGCCCCTAAAGCTGGTAAAGTCGTATCGGTGATTATTGCCGAAGGCGCGCAAGTTAGTGAAGGAGCCGCCCTTATTGAATTAGCAGTGGCCGCAGCCTCAGCTCCCGCCGCTGCAGCAAAACCTGCCGAGCAGGCCGCGCCCGCGGCGCAGCCCGCCCAAGCTGCTGCGCCAGCGAGTAGCGCGCCAGTAGCTAACACTGCTACTGCAGTGGAAACGATTAAGCTACCCGACTTTGGTGGCGGTGAAGCCGAAGTTATCGAAGTTTGTGTTGCCGCCGGTGATGAAATAGCCGAAGGCGATTCCATCATCGTATTAGAAACCGACAAAGCCTCTATGGAAGTGCCCGCACCTAAGGCCGGTAAAGTGGTTTCTATCACTATATCGGTAGGCTCGCAGGCCAGCGAAGGTGATGCCGTTTTAGAATTAGAAGTGCAGGGGGCTGCTGCCGCGCCTGCCAGTGCGCCAGCTCCAGCGCCGGCTGCTGTTGCCGCCACTGCTACGCCTGCGCCTGCTGCCGTTGAGGCCGCTCCCCAGCAGCGCGTTTCTGGTAGGGACTTTGTTGGCGATGCCATGTATGCCGGCCCTGCAGTGCGCAAAATTATGCGAGAGTTTGGTGTTGATGGTTTAAAAATCAAAGGCACTGGTCCCAAGGGCCGCATCTTAAAAGAAGATGTACAAAAATTTGTTAAAGATGCGCTAGCTAATAAGCCTGCTGCGGTGACGGGCGGCTCAGGCATACCGCCTATACCCGCTGTAGATTTTGCTCAGTTTGGTGAAGTGGAAATTAAACCGCTAAGCAAAATCGCTAAAGTGACTGCCGCCAATATGCAGCGCAGCTGGTTAAACGTGCCGCATGTTACTCAGTTTGACGATGCTGATATTAGCGACCTGGAAGATTTTAGAGCCAATCTAAAAGCGGAAGCCGAAAAGCGCGGGGTTAAAATTACGCCACTGCCTTTCTTGTTAAAAGCCTGTGCCAATGCTCTGCGCGCCAACCCGATTTTTAACAGTTCTTTGGATGCTACCGGCGAAAACCTGGTGTACAAAGATTATGTGCATATAGGCATGGCCGTCGATACACCAGCTGGTTTAATGGTGCCGGTAATACGCGATGTCGACAAAAAATCGATTTGGGATTTAGCGGCGGAAACTGCCGAGCTAGGTGCCAAAGCCAAAGATAGAAAACTCAAGCCAGCGGATATGCAGGGCGGTTGTTTTACTATTTCCAGCTTGGGCAATATAGGCGGTACAGGTTTTACGCCTATAGTGAATGCGCCAGAAGTCGCTATTTTGGGTGTCTCCAAATTAGCAGTTAAGCCGGTATGGGATGGCAGTGAGTTTGTGCCTCGCAAGATGTTACCTTTGGCATTGTCTTACGATCATCGCGTGGTTAATGGCGCGGATGCCGGTAGGTTCTTTACTTACTTGAGCAGCTTATTGGCCGATATACGTCGCTTAGCTTTATAGGCTGTTAATAGAACCAAATCAAAGCCGCTCACTGAGCGGCTTTTTTTTGCTTGTTGCTTGGGGGTGTTTAAAGGGGGCAGGTTATTTTTATTTCAACAGAGGGTTATGGACTCCGGCTTAACGCATGCCGGAATGACATGAGCTGCACTACCGCTGCGTCACCCCAAACTTGATTTGGGGGCCATAGGCTACGGAGAGAGATGCATGGAATGTTAATAGATTCCGGCTAACAACATGCCGGAATGACGTGAGCAGCGCTATCAGTACGTCACCCCAAACTTGATTTGGGGTCCATAGGCTACGGAGAATAGATGCATGGAATGTTAATGGATTCCGGCTAACAGCATGCCGGAATGACATGAGCTGCACTGCCGCTGCGTCACCCCAAACTTGATTTGTGGTTCATAATCTGGGGATTAAAAATAAGGTGGAAAATATTAATCAACGATGTGGCTGGGATAAGATGGCGCTGTTGGCTGGCTGGGTAACTGTTTATATTGACTGCTGTAAGTATTGTAACGGGCGATAATTTTCGCTATCACGCCTTCGCGCTGCAAGTCGGCAATAATCTTGTTAATGGGGCCGATTAGTTCGCTTTGGCTAGATTTTTTGGAAATGGCGATGTGGTAGTTGAGTTCGTCTATAGTGGGTTCTGCAAAAGTCAGCTTTTCTCTTAATGTATATTTGTCGGCTAAATACAGTGCCGTTAACTCATCGATGGCTCCTAACTTGATGCGTTTTCCGCCTACCATTTTTATTAAAATATCATCGGAGAGCACTGGAAAAATAACATCTTTACTACTATCGCCCAGTAGATTAACTAATTTATCGTACATGGCGTAATCTCTAACGGCGGCTATTTTTAGGCCTATAAAGTCCTCTTTAGTTTGCCAGTGAAAACCTTGCGGGAATTGCTGCTTATGATAAACCAATTTAGAGCTCTGTTTAAAAAGCGGTGCCGAGTAACGCAAAAACTCACTGCGGGCCTGCGAGTAAATAATCCCGGGTAGGGCGTCCATGCGCCCTGCGCGCACTTCGACTATGGCACGGCTCCAGGGCATGGCGTGTATTTTGGCGTCAACACCGGGGATGCGAGCAAAAATTTCATTAATAAGTTCAACTAATATGCCCTGGTTAATTTGCCCATTGTCATCAGCAATAAGATAGGGCGGCCAATCATCGGTGGCAAAGTTCAGGATTTTTAATTCAGCGCTAGCAGCCGTGCTAAGTAATAGGCAAAAGCTAAGGCAGGCTGTTAGGTGCTGAATAGGATGCATGGCGAGTCTGCATAGGGATAAGAGTAAGTTGCGGCTAAGCTTAGTTAAATAGGCTTAGTTAAATAAGATTTGTTAAAAAGGCTTAGTTAAATAAGCTGGCGGCCTGTTACCAGTCTAGCAGAGTTTATAAATGGAAAAGTAGAAATAGGCCTGCCCTGTTATATCCAAGGCAAGCCTATAAAAAGTCAGGGCTTAGGTATAAGTGGCTTAGCCGGGTTTGGGCCAAACAAAGTCAGGGCGTAGCCCTTCGTATACCGGGCGACCATCGCTGGGGGCGGGGGCGCCAGCGGCGGGGTCGTAAAAAGCGTGATAAGTGGCAGGCAGTTGCTCACTGTTATAGCCCATGAGGTTAGGTACGATAACGCGTATACGCTTTTCTTTATCATCTAACATAATAGGGCTGCCGCATTCGGCACAGGTACATAATTCTAGCGGCCCATTGGGATTGTTGGCATTAAAAGGCTGGCGTTTTAAGCCCGCCATGTTGTCCACTACTATATCGCCATAGTTAAAAAATACTACGTGGGTGTTGTCTTGGCCGGTAACGTTTTTGCATACCGAGCAATGGCAGCTGTGATTGTCTATGGGCTCATTACTGGCATGGGTATGTATGTGTTCACAGCCACCTTCATATTTATGTGACATGATCTGCATCCTTTATAGAGTGAGTCTATACCGCGCTCATTTTACTGAGCCCTATAAGCCTAGCAGTTGAGCATAAACACACAAAAGAATAAGACTATTTGCCTGCGGGAATAATATGCAGAGAAAGGGCCTTATAAGAACAAAACCTAGCTGCGCAGCGGTACGGCTTAGCGCTGACAATGGCTGACAAAATAGGGCTGCTTAGCAGGCATAGTCAATTGACAGGGCCACAGGCAAACACAATCATAAGCGCTATGCTAATCAGGCTATAAAATATAAAAGGTGGCACAACCCATGACGGACTTTAGCCTCACTATTAATGGTAAAACCCATCACCTAAAAGATGTGCCGCAGGACATGCCGCTGCTGTGGCTATTGCGCGACCAACTCAATTTAGTAGGCAGCAAATACGGCTGTGGCGGCGGCTACTGCGGTGCCTGCACGGTGCATATGGATGGCATGGCGATACGCTCCTGCTCTATACCGGCAGCGGCTTTGGTCGGCAGGCAAATTACCACCATAGAGGGCTTAGCTGAAGGGGCCGACTTACACCCCTTACAACAAGCGTGGATAGATCACGATGTGCCGCAATGTGGCTACTGCCAAGCTGGGCAAATTATGAGTGCGGCGGCGCTGTTAAACCAGCAGCCTAAGCCCAGCGACAGCGATATTGATCAGGCCATGGCGGGCAACCTCTGCCGCTGCGGCACCTACACCCGCATCAAAAAGGCCATACACCATGCTGCCGAGCAATTAGCCTACGATGCCACTGCCAGCAAAGGAGGCAACTCATGAATGCTAAAGCAGGGCTTAGCCGCCGAGGCTTAATTAAGTTAATGGCGGTAACCGGTGGCGGTTTGAGTTTGGGTTTCCATTTACAGTTAGGCGCGAAAACGGCGGCAGCCAGTGTCGAGCTTAACGCCTATATACAAGTGTTGGCGGATAACCGAATAATCATAGCCGCGAAAAACCCGGAGATAGGCCAAGGCGTTAAAACCTCACTGCCCATGATAGTAGCCGAAGAATTAGATGTAGACTGGCAGCAAGTAGAGGTAGTACAAGCCGCCATTAATGAGGCCAGCTACGGCCCGCAATTTGCTGGCGGCTCACGCTCGGTGGCGATGAACTGGGACGTACTACGCCAAGCCGGTGCCACGGCCAAAGCCATGTTAGTACAGGCCGCCGCGCAGCAGTGGCAGGTCACTACCGCTAGCTGCAGCACCCAAGCCGGACGGGTGCTACACAGCGCCAGTGGCCGCAGCCTTAGCTATGGTGAGTTGGCTACAGCAGCAGCGCAATTGCCGCTGCCAGCGGCTGATAGCTTGGTTTTAAAATCCCCCCAGCAGTACAAGCTAATAGGCCAGCGCATAGGCGGGGTGGATAATCATGCCCTGGTCACCGGCCAGCCCTTATTCGGCATAGACCAAACTTTGCCGGGTATGAAATATGCCGTATATGTAAAATGCCCCGCCAGAGGCGGTAGTGTTGCGCACAGTAATATTGCGCAAGTGAAGCAGCTAGCCGGCGTGGTAGATGCTTTTGTACTGGCGGGTAATGGCGATGTGGGCCAACTCTTGCCGGGCATAGCCATCATCGCCGACTCTACTTGGGCGGCATTTTCTGCCCGTAAACAATTACAAGTGACCTGGGATGAAAGCAAAGCCGCCAAAGATGATTGGCAGCAACAGCGCAGCCGCGCTCTAGCGATTAGCCAGCAACAGGGCGAGGCTTTATTAACCCAGCATGGCGATGTGGCTGCCAGCCTAGCCAAAGCCGATAAAACCCTTAGCGCATTTTATGCCTATCCCTTTTTAGCGCACGCCCCCCTAGAGCCACAAAACTGCAGCGCTATTGTTAAAGACGGCCGCTGTGAGTTATGGGCGCCCACCCAAACTCCACAATATGCATTGGGCGCGGTAGCCAACACCTTGGGTATAGAGGCCAAGGCCGTAACGGTACATCAAACCCGTATAGGTGGCGGCTTTGGCCGTAGACTAATGAATGACTACTGCTGCGAGGCTGCCGCTATTGCCCAGCACAGTGGCCTGCCTATCAAGCTGCAGTGGAGCCGCGAAGATGATATGGCTTTTGATTTTTATCGCCCCGCAGGCTTTCACAGCTTGCAAGCAGGCTTGGATAAGCAGGGGCGCATTATGGCTTGGGATGATCACTTCATCACTTATACCGAAGACGGTAAAACCCCCACCCGCGGTGCTGGTTTAAACAGCAATGAGTTTCCCGCGCCGCTGATTAAGCATGTGCGGCTAAGCCAGACCTTGTTCGATACCGGCATACCCTGTGGCTGGTGGCGTGCGCCCGGCTCCAACGGTATAGCCTTTGCGATACAAAGTTTTATCCATGAGCTGGCCCATGCCGCCGGTCGCGATCACCTAGAGCTATTATTAGAGCTTATGAGCCAGCCCACTAGGCCGGCCGGTGAGGGTGCAGGGCAAGTGCTGGACACGGCCCGCGCCGCAGCGGTGATTAAACTGGCCGCGCAAAAAGCGGGCTGGGGTAAAAAATTGCCTAAGGGTAGAGCGCAGGGCTTAGCTTTTCACTTTAGTCACAGCGGTTATTTTGCCGAAGTGGCCGAACTCAGCGTTGACGATGATAAGAAAATCCAGCTGCACAAGGTGACGGTAGCGGGGGATATAGGCCCCATAATCAATATGAGCGGTGCCGAAAATCAGGTGCAGGGCTCGGTGATAGATGGCTATTCCACCATGGCCGCCTTGGCGGTGGATATCAAAGCGGGCCGGGTACAAGAGAGCAATTACCACCAATACCCACTGCTGCGCATGCCCAGCAGCCCCGAGGTGGCCGTGCATTTTATCCAATCCAATAACCCGCCTACCGGAGTGGGTGAGCCCGCCTTGCCACCCTTGGCAGCAGCGGTATGCAATGCGCTGTTTACCGCCACCGGGGTGCGGGTGCGCGAACTGCCCTTAAGCTTGGCCGGGTTTACGGTGTAGCATGGACAGCAGTCAGTTAGCGGTTTTACAAGGTGCTATGGCCTGTTTGCAGCAGGGGCGGGCCGTAACACTGGTGTCGGTAGCGCGTACCTGGGGCACTTCCCCACGGCCTGTGGGCTCGCTGCTGGCAGTGAGTGCTGACGGCCGTTTTTATGGCTCCATTTCTGGAGGCTGTGTAGAGGATGATTTAATTAGCCGCTTGGTAGAGCAGCCCATACAACAGCCGCAATTAATGCTATACGGCGAAACCGACGCGCAGCGCCATCGCTTTGGCCTGCCCTGCGGCGGCGTCTTAGAGTTAGTGCTGGAGCCTTTAAACAATAGTGGCGAGGTGCAGCGTTTAATTGATGCCATTAGCCAACGGCAAGCGCTAACGCGCCAGCTGAGTTTAAGTGATGGCAGCAGCCGTTGCGTGCATTTTCAAACAGGCGATAAGCCGCAGCTTAGCGACCAGCAGTGGGTTAATGTGTTTGGCCCAGTGTGGCGTTTGTTGATAATTGGCGCTGGGGAAACTTCGCGCTACTTGGCCGAAATGGCTCCTGCGCTGGGCTATAGTGTGGCGGTTTGTGACCCTAGGTCTGCCTACCGTGAGGCTTGGCCGCTAAGCGAATTGCCTGTGTTGGCAGGCTTTCCCGATGATGTGGTGACAGCGTTTAAACCCGACCCGCGCACTGCCATAGTCACTCTTAGCCATGACCCCAGGGTAGATGATATGGCCTTATTAACGGCGTTAAAGAGTGAGGCTTTTTATGTGGGGGCGCTGGGTTCGAAAGCGACCAGTGCGAAACGGCGGCAACGCTTTTTAGAGCATTTTGATTTTACTGAGGTCGAGCTGGCGCGCCTGCATGCCCCGGTGGGTTTGGCTATAGGCAGCAAAACCCCGGCAGAAATTGCCCTGTCGGTATTGGCAGAATTAACCGCCTTAAAAAATGAGGTGGTTAAATCGGCACCGTGTAAAGAGCAAAATAATTATAGTGTTAGCTCGGCATAGGCCTCGGGGCTGTCTATGTCGGCAAAAATTCCTGAGTGATCAACCGGCACTTTTATTATGTTATGGGCATGACGGCTTAATAATACTTTAGCGCCACTATCGCCGCTTAATTGTTCTATTTCAGCAAAATAATCACGGCCCCATAATACCGGGTTACCACGCCTACCTTGGTAATAAGGAGCAACAATTTGATCATGGCTGTTGAATGCGGTTAACAACTTTGTAATATCCGTGCCGCTAATCAGTGGCATATCCCCCAATAAAATAATCGCGCCATCAAAAGCATGATTGTTGCCTACTAGGGTCTGCAAACCGCAGCGCAATGAGCTGGCCATGCCCGATGCAAAGTCTGGGTTGTGTACGCAGCGCACGGCTAGACCTTGCGTCGCTTGGGCAACAGCGTCAGCCTCATGGCCAGTAACGACAATAATAGTTTGCAGCTGGGCTTGTGCGGCGGCGTTAACCACTCGCATAATCAGCGGTGCATGGTCTAAAGGCAGCAGTAGTTTATTCTGCGCCCCCATACGGGTTGATTGCCCCGCTGCCAATATGATGGCGGCAATATTAGTAGCCATACTCATCCATCTTGATGTTAAAGCTAGCGACTCTACAACTAGCAGCTAGCCGCTAGAAATTAATAGTAATGGCTGCAGCTGCGGCGCGAGCCTTAGCTCTAGCGTCCTCTAGATCTTTACCTTTGGCCAAGGCTACCCCCATGCGACGACGGCCATTTACCTCGGGCTTGCCGAACAGGCGCAGCTGGGTGTCGGGCTGAGTCAGGGCTTGCTCTACGTGCTCAAAGCTTAGTTGTTTGGATTCGCCCTCTACCAAAATCACCGCCGAGGCCGAGGGGCCTTGTTGGGCAATATTGGGTATGGGCAGGCCTAAAATGGCTCTGGCATGCAGGGCAAACTGGGGCAGGTCTTGGGCTATCATGGTCACCATGCCGGTGTCGTGGGGGCGCGGTGACACTTCGCTAAAATACACCTCGTCGCCCTTAATAAATAATTCCACCCCAAAAATGCCGCGCCCGCCTAAGGCTTCGGTAATGGTTTGCGCCATGGCTTGCGAGCGCTGCAGGGCTAATTCGCTCATGGCCTGTGGCTGCCAGGATTCACGGTAGTCACCGTCTACTTGGATATGGCCTATGGGCTGACAAAAACTGGTGCCATCGCGGTGGCGTACGGTGAGCAGGGTGATTTCATAATCAAAGTCTACAAAGCCTTCAACAATAATACGGCCCTCGCCGCTGCGGCCGCCCTGTTGTGAGTAAGTCCAGGCTTGTTCTATATCGGCCTCGCTTTTAATGGTGCTTTGGCCTTTGCCGGATGAACTCATGACCGGTTTAACCACACAGGGTATACCCACTTTTTCTATGCCAGCTAAATACTCGGCTTTGCTATCGGCAAAAATATACTTAGAGGTGGCCAGCCCTAGCTCTTCAGCGGCTAAGCGGCGTATGCCCTCTCTGTCCATGGTTAGCTGGGCGGCGCGGGCGGTGGGTATAACGGTGTAGCCTTCTTGCTCTAGCTTAACCAGCTCGTCGGTGGCTATGGCTTCTATCTCGGGCACAATTAAATGGGGTTTTTCGGTTTCGACTATATTGCGCAGGGCGTTGCCATCTAGCATGTTAATGGTATGGCTGCGGTCGGCCACCTGCATGGCGGGAGCGTTGGGGTAGCGGTCTACGGCAATTACTTCTACGCCATAGCGCTGTAGCTCTATAGCCACTTCCTTACCCAGCTCACCAGAACCTAGCAGCATGACCTTGGTGGCAGTCGCAGAAAAAGGGGTGCCTATAGTCGTCATAATCCCATCCTAATTATTAGTTAAAGGCGATATTTTACGCTGTTTGCAAAGGGGCTGGCGATTGTTTTTTAGGGGAAATAATAGCGGCTGTTAGTTTCGGCCTTGTTGCCAGTGCAAAAGTCGCCGCCCTGAATTAATCCACAGGGGGCTAAGCAACAGTGATAAGGCGATGGCGCATATGGATAACTGATAACCTACGTTAGTAATAATATGGGCTTGATAACCCACAGCTGCTAATACAAAACTAAACTCGCTAATCTGTGAGAGTAATAAGCCAGCAAACAAACTGTCGTGCCAGCTAAACTTAGCCATTCTTAATATCAATGCATTAATAAAAGTATTGGTGAGCAATGCCGCCAGTACGAGTATGCTTACCTGTACCCAGTGTTGTAATAAAAAACTTAAATCTAACAGCATGCCCACCGACACAAAAAACAAGGCAACAAATAGCACTTTAAAAGACTCTAAGTTGTGATGCACCCACTGGGTTTCTTTGCTGACGCCTATAAACATACCTGCCATAAACGCGCCTAATGCGGTAGATAGGTCAAACCAGGCAGTAATCAGCGATAAACCAAAGCATAGGCTTAGGCCGGTAAATAATTGCAGCTCTTTATCGTCGTGCAGCCAGCGGGCAAAGGGGAGGTGGATTTCTTTGCGATAAATAATATAGCCAAACAGTGCCGCCGCGAGAATAGTGCCCACACCTTGTTTGAACAGTTGCGTAGGATTGATGTCGCCAGCAGTGAACAGCCCTAAAATAATTAGCATAGGGATAATGGCCAAATCCTGTACTAGGGTAATACCCAACACCCCTTGGCCCATTTTAGAGTTAAGAAGGCCGTTATCTTGCAGCAATTTTATAACGACTACGGTGCTGCTTAAGCTAATAACAAAACCTATGAGTACTATGCGTGCCAAACTCCATTCATACCAAAGGCCGATTAGCCACACACAGGCGATGCTTAATAGTATTTGCAAAAATGTACCAAAAACCGCCAGCTTCCAGTTGGCAACTAATTTACTGGCGTCGGTTTCCATGCCCACAAAAAATAATAGTAGCACTACACCTATAGCGCCTAGGCGGGTAATTAGGGCGGGGTCAGTCACCAGCTCTAGCCCCCATGGGCCGATTAACATGCCTACCAATAAATAAGTAATTAATTGTGGCTGGCGCATTATTTTAATCACAATACCGGTTAGCAGTATTATTAAAATAGCGGCCACGGCCTGCGGCATCAGGGGATCCATAAACATAGTGCTAACTCTATAGGGGTTATTTTAACCAGCGCCAACGCTTAAATAACAGCCATTGGATTAGGGCAATAATAACCATGGTAATGCACACTGCATTAAATGCCCAAGGGTGATCGTAAGCGGGTATGCCTGCTACGTTCATCCCCAATAAACTGGCAAGAAAGGTGAGGGGCAAAAAAAACGTGGCCACCACAGATAATAATAAAATGGTGCGGTTAGAGGTTTCGGTGTTGCGTTGTTGCAGAGCGTCGCGCAGTAAGCCTATGCGCTCGCGCATAGCGGCATGGACTTCTATGTCGCGCCTTAGCGTGTTTATGGTTTCGCGCCAGCGCACTTGGTAAAGGCCTTTTTCGCTTTTGCTGCTGATGATTTCAGCGACTTCATGATCGAGTTTTTGCAAGGCTTCCAGTTGCGCTAATAAAAAACGGCCTACATGGGAAATGTTTAAGCGTATGCTGTGTAATTTATGGGAATCTATTTTTTGATTGAGCTCCCATTCCTCTTCTATGTTATTTAAGTTTTCATCTAAGTCTACTAGGTGGGCGCTAATATGGTCAGTCATTAAATCTACTAAACGCCAGATAAGGTAGTAAGGTGTTTTGGGGTATTTATCTAGTTGTTGTATTTTTTCATATAATACTGTCACCGCGGGGACTGTGACTCTGGCAATGGTTATTAATACATTGTGGCTAAGCCATGCACGTAGAGAGGGGAATTCTGCTTCATTTTCATTTTTATAATCGATGGAGCGCAAAGTAAGTATCAGTTGTTCGGTGTCGTTAACAAACACTCTAGGCCTGGTTAGCTCGTCACAGAGGGCGTTAAGGCTGTGGCTATCAGTTTTTAATTGGTCTTTTAGCCATTGTCTAGCGTCTTCTAAGTCACCATCAAAGTGATACCAATAAAATACATTGGCCTGCTCTAGCTTAGGCAACTCGCTATCGGCTAGTAAGCTGGTTTGATGGTTTTCAAATTTTAGAGCAAACATTTGTTTCCCCAAGCCAATTGGGTTTAGGCTTAATGATTAATCAAAAGTTAAAAGCTTAGTATTTACATCACTGCCACAGCTGCCAATAATGCTTGAACATAGTACCTAAATTGCAGAGCAGCAGCTATGCTATTACTAGGTATAATTTTATTAAATAGGAGTTTAGTCATGGCCGGTGGCTTTGCCAAAGATGGCGCTGTGCAAGAGCAAATTGACGCCAGCATAGATGATGAAATCAATCGTGCCCGCAGCCATTTGCCGCAGGGTGAAAGTGCGCAGCGTTGTGATGAGTGCGATAAAATTATTCCGCAGGCTAGGCGTGAGGCCCTGCCGGGCGTACGTTTGTGTATAGCCTGCCAAGAGCTGGTCGACCAGCAGCACAGTGCCAATGTGGGTTACAACCGTAGGGGTAGTAAAGATAGTCAGTTACGTTAAGCGCTAGTGGTATTTAAAAAAGCTCGGCCTGTGTGGCCAGCACCTTTAACTGATCCCCTAATTTAATCTCACCGCTTTTTAAAACCTTACAACACAGACCACCATAGCCCAGCATGGCGGCAACACCGCCCTTACCTAAGGGCTGCTCCATACGTGAGCAGGGGTGGCATAGCGCGGTGGCTTCAAAAATGGCACTGCCTAGGCTGAATTGTTGGTGGCGCAAGGCGTTAAGATTAATGCCGGACACCACTAAGTTACGGCGCAGTTGTTCGGGTTGTAAGTCAGGCTTATTGCTGTGCAAGGCTATTTGTTGGATAAATTCCTGCGAAATAATAGTGACTTGCCGGCCTGAGCCTGGGGTTTTGGTACTGCGGTGGTCGCCTGCTAAGCCCAAGTCTTTGATTGCCTGGCAACTATCAACACTGACCATGGCCGCGCGGTGCTGTGGTCGCAAACCTATCCAGCATAAAGTGGCGGGCGGTAGTTGCTGAGCGTAGCGGGCAAAAAGGTGTTGTTGGGCTTTCATCTTTTAAGCACTGTTTTACTGTGGCATGGTGGCTTTGACTATATCGCGCTGGCTGTGTAGTTCTCTGGCTGCTACTAATGCAGGGTAGTCAGCAAAGTCGTATAACTCGCGAAATTCTGCCCAGTCTAATAAGCTAATCAAGGCCATGGTAGCGTAATGCCAATCAGCAAAAGCGCCTTGTGCTGCCTGCTGGTTTAGCCATTGCAAACTGTCGGGTATGCGCTCGCGCTGTAGTTTGAAGATCAGTTGATCTGAGTTGGTATCCAAATCCGAGCGCTTGCTGATAAATAAAATAACCAGTGAGTCGGTAACAGCATCTATCACACTGACCAAATTATATTCTTCCATAGGCGGTTGTGGCAGAGCCTGTTTTTGGATGAGATATTGATAAATAACATGAGAGTCAAAAATAGTCATGTCGCCATCTACCAGCACGGGTAATTTTTTAATTGGGGTAATGGCGGCGTATTCAGCCCGTTCGGCATCGTCAAAAACATTTAGCGTCTTAAATTGATATTCCTCGTCAGCCAAAAACAGACGTATGCGTCTAACAAAGGGCGAGGGTATTGAACCATAAAGGGTCATGGGCATAGGTTTACTCCAAAGGCTTAGCGCTAGCGGCTAAGGGTGAGCGGTTTAATTGTCGGCTATAACTGGCTGCTAATATAGCTGCAATTAGACGCTATTAGCTAGGTTAAAGTATGAAAAAAATTGGTTTTATTGTGTTTTGAAATATCACCACCGACTACCTTGGCTAATTACATCTCCCTATTAGCGTTATAGCTAAGATCAATTTCTATTATCGCCGCCATACCACTATCTTTCTTAGCAAGCAGAGCTAGGCTAATTAAGGCTATGCCATGGCTGGTGGTCTGCATCAATAAATTGAGTAAAGGAGAAAAACAATGAATAAACGCGACTTATCGTTAGCGGCGGCTATTGCGCTAGTCCTGTCGCCCTTGCTGGCACCTAGTGTGGTTTATGCAGAGGCCAAATCTAACCAATTTTGGTGGCCGGAGCGCTTGGACTTAGCGCCTTTACGGCAGCACGGGCCCGAGTCTAATCCCTTGGGTGAAGATTTTAATTATGCCCAAGCGTTTCAAGCCTTAGACATTAAGGCAGTAAAAAAAGAGATTGCGGATTTGATGACAGCATCACAAGATTGGTGGCCTGCCGACTACGGCCATTACGGCCCTTTCTTTATACGTATGGCTTGGCACAGCGCTGGTGTTTACAGGGTTGATGACGGCCGTGGTGGCGCAGCTGGTGGCCAGCAACGCTTTGAGCCGCTTAATAGCTGGCCTGACAATGTTAACCTAGATAAGGCTCGCCGCTTACTTTGGCCTATCAAACAAAAATATGGCAGTAGCTTATCGTGGGCTGACTTGATGGTGCTAACAGGCAACGTTGCCTTAGAGTCCATGGGGTTTAAAACTTTTGGTTTTGCCGGTGGCCGTGAAGATGATTGGGAGGCTGATTTAGTATATTGGGGCCCAGAGCAAAAATTTATGGACGATAAGCGTTACAGCGGTGATAGACAATTAGAAAAGCCGCTAGCTGCCGTGCAAATGGGTTTAATTTACGTAAACCCCGAAGGCCCTAATGGTAACCCCGACCCTTTATTGGCAGCTAAGGATATACGCGAAACCTTTGGCCGCATGGCTATGAACGATGAAGAAACCGTTGCCTTGATAGCCGGTGGCCATACCTTTGGTAAGGCGCACGGTGCCAAAAAACCAGAAGGCTGTGTAGGTGCTGAACCTGCCGCCGCGGGCATAGAGCAACAAGGTTTTGGCTGGAAAAATAAATGCGGTAGCGGCAAGGCGGGCGATACCATTAGCAGCGGCTTAGAAGGTGCTTGGTCGGTTAACCCCACGGCTTGGACTACACAGTATTTAGATAATTTATTTGCCTATGAATGGGTGAAAACTAAGAGCCCCGCAGGCGCTATCCAGTGGATACCCGCCAATGGCGAGGCTGCTAACTTAGTGCCCGATGCCCATGACAAAAGCAAACGTCATGCGCCTATTATGTTTACCACTGACTTAGCGTTGAAGTTTGACCCCAGTTATAAAAAAATTGCCCAGCGTTTTCATCAGGATCCAAAAGCCTTTGAGCTAGCCTTTGCCAAAGCCTGGTTTAAATTGACCCATAGAGACATGGGGCCCAAGGCGCGCTACATAGGTGGTGAGGTGCCCGCTGAAACTTTATTGTGGCAGGATCCTATACCCGCTGTGGATCATAAGCTGATTAACAATAAGGATATTAAAAAGCTTAAGGCGCAAATACTCGATAGCGGTTTAACTACGTCGCAATTAGTAACTGCTGCTTGGGCTGCAGCCGCTAGTTATCGCGATACCGATATGCGCGGTGGTGCCAATGGTGCACGTATACGTCTAGCGCCACAAAAAGATTGGGCTGTTAATAATCCTAAGGAACTGAGTAAAGTATTAGAAAAGCTAGAGGCTATACAGCAGGCTTTTAATAGTAAGTCAGCTAGCAAAAAAGTATCGCTGGCAGATCTTATTGTGTTGGGCGGTGCTGCCGCCATAGAGCAAGCTGCGCAACAAGCCGGCCACAAAGTGCAGGTACCTTTTGCTCCGGGGCGTATGGATGCCACCCAGGCGCAAACCGATGTGCAGTCTTTTGCTGCACTAGAGCCCAAAGCGGATGCTTTTAGAAACTACTATGCTCAGGGTAATCGTCTATCACCTACTGAAATGTTAGTGGATAAAGCCAATACCCTCTCGCTAACAGTGCCTGAAATGACAGTGTTAGTCGGTGGGATGCGGGTGTTAAATGCCAATGCTGATCAATCGCAACATGGTGTGCTAACTAATAAGCCTGGTACCTTAAGTAATGATTTTTTTGTTAATTTATTGGATATGTCTACCCGCTGGCAAAAATCTTCCCAGCAAGAAGGTATCTACAGCGGAGTAGATAGAAAAACAGGCAAGGTAAAATGGCAGGCTACACCGGTGGACTTAATTTTTGGTTCGCACTCAGAGTTACGCGCAGTAGCAGAAGTCTATGCCGCTAACGATGGCCGGAAAAAGTTTGTCAATGACTTTGTCGAAGCTTGGGTTAAGGTGATGCGATTAGATCGTTTTGATTTGCAAGGCTAAAAAAACAAGCTTAAATTTAAAACTAACAAGCCCGCAATGATTGCGGGCTTTTTTTATGCTTATTTAGTTTGCCGCTATACCGTATAGCTTTGCACCCACTTCCAAGTTTGTTCATTTTTTCTGCCTGTGCAGGCGATATCTTCAAAATAGCCTTTAAAGGTAATGTCTATGCTAATAATTGTACCTTTGGGCGCAGCGGCTACGCCAAAATGAGTGCTAGGGGAATCTAGGCACCAGTATGAACAGCCAGAATTTTTATAACTTTCCATGCCAGGGTTTTTACTGGGCTTGTAGCCATAGGCTGCTTTAAATGAGCC
This sequence comes from Dasania sp. GY-MA-18, assembly GCF_024734385.1. Lineage (GTDB taxonomy): Bacteria > Pseudomonadota > Gammaproteobacteria > Pseudomonadales > Dasaniaceae > Dasania > Dasania phycosphaerae. Next base: position 43,092 of record NZ_JANHAP010000012.1, read on the forward strand.
AGGGTTAGCCGCATCGCCTATAGTGTCTAATTGAAACTGATTGGGATCTATATAAACGGGCTGCGGTTTGCCGCCGGGTTGCTGTGGGGGTTTAAAATTAAGTGGCGGCAAGCCCTGCACTGGCAGGGCAATAAACCCCGGTTGCTGTGCTGTAATTTGGCCTTTAATTTCTTGTCGGTATTCGCAGGCGTTACAGGCGCAGTTATTATTATCAGTGAAAGTGGCGCGAATAATCCAAGGGTCAGGGAATAGATATATGCGGCCAGTGGCCTGAGTAGTATTTACGGGGAGATTGCCATTCGGCGGCGTAAAGCTGGCAACACAGCAACATTTTGCTGGCGGTGGTGGGGGAGCTGGCGGAGCGCAGAATATAGCTTGGTCCTGATAATAACCTATAAAGTTTGGATCTTGTTGTTGCCCAGTGTGGCTAGGCTTGGCATGAGTTAAGCGCAACTCCGTTACCACGTGGCAGCCTAGCAAACCTAGTGACAGGTAAGCGGCAGGTACTTGCGTCTTAGCAAAATGCGCTAGCATGAAATACGAACTCACAGCTTTAAACGTGATAGCTGGCAACGGCCCTGTTGTGGGGCTTATCTGAAGTAAAGGTAGGGGCTGATAATGGCTATCTAACAACTCAATAGTTAAGTCATGAGCCATAAGGTTGCTAGCGCAGTCAATGTTTACTGCCGATAGGGATAATGCCCAGGAATTATTATCTTCGACGACATCATAAGATACATAGTGATTAGCCAAGTTTACAAATTGGGTGGCAGTGTTATTTGTAGGGGCTGCTTTATGCTGCTTCATTTATATCTCCTTATATTTTTAATATTTATCAATAACTATTTGTTTTGTATTAGATTTTAGGGTGATGGTAAAAATACAGTGTGTTTATATTTGCCTGCTATGTAAGATGAGTTATTTTTCTAATTAAAACAGCTACAAATCAATACAAACAATAGACCATAATATGATAAACAGCAGGTGATATATGAGTGACCAGCACAACAAATAGGCGGGAGTGCATAATGTATTTGATCATTGGGGCACGATAAGTTATGCCTTGTTTCTGGCGCAAGTAGACTATGAAATGCAGTTAAATATAACTATAAAATCAAGCTTGACGTAATCCCCCAAATTTTTGATGACATACAGGCCAAGTATAACAACAGTTAGAAGGGAAGGGGTGTTTGTAAGAGGCGTTATTTGAGATACAAGGCCTAACTAAGCAGCTGTTTAATGGGTAATTAATTTAAAACTGTAGGTCTTAAAAAACACCAGTTGAAAAACTGCTGCTGAGTTTTAACCCCTATTTTTTCAAATGCACGTTTTTTATAGGTCGCAATGCTGGTTTTTGCGACGCCCAATTTAAGTGCTATCTCAGGCGCTTGTTGGCCTTGCAGTATACCCAGGCAAACTTCCAGTTCGCGCTTAGATAATACAATGTTATTGCGGCTAAGTTGCTGCTGCACTTTTAATTGTAAGTCTACAGGCCTTTGTTTGAGACTTAGCTGTGCTTGAATACTATTCGCATGTTGCGCCAGCAAGGGCGACAATAACTCGCTTAGTTGTTGTAATATTGCTAAGTCGACTTGGCTAAAGTCGTTGTCATTATGTAGCCTCCCCAGCCAGAGCACATAGATGCTGTGTTGTCTAAGCGCAGCATACACCGCAAACTGGCGAAAGTAGCCCTCATCAAAATAAAAATCCCGCAAGGACTTTGATTGAATATCGGTAGGGCTAGATATCCAGGCGTTGGTGCCGCTTGTTAAGTTTTCAAAGCGCTGTATATCTGGACATTCTCGGCTATATAAGGAATAGCGCAATAATAAATCACGGCCACCTTCATCAATAGTTGTAATAGGGCAGTCGCCCATGCTGGCAGAACCAAAATACTCCACATCATCTATGCTGTTTTTTCCGGCGCTTAGCTGTAGCCGGTGTAGTTGTAAGGTCTGGGTGGGTATATAGCGGTGAATAAACTGCAGTAACTGATTAAGAAAGTCATTACTGCCTAAGCTGTCGATGAATTTGGCACAGTCAGAAAGTGTTAGCTTCAATTCTGCTGGTTTCGGTGTATGAGTTGCTGTGTGGGGAGAGGTGGCCATATTTGCACGATTGAGTTTGAAGCTGTCACTAATTTGTCCTATTTGCTGTAGGACAGACTAAACATTAATCATTCAGTAGTCTAGCCAGTTATTGTTAATCTATTGAGTATGGGATGCTGGGTATAAATTATGATCAAATATTTTTTAGCTACACTGCTTGTTGCGGTGTTGAGTGCTTGCGCTAACTTGCAAGCGACGTCGCAACATTTGGCAGATAAAGTGTTACTCAACGCCAATATTTATACCGTTAATCAGGCTCAGCCTTGGGCGCAGGCCGTTGCCATTGCCAAGGGTAAAATTGTTTATGTGGGCGATGATGTTGGTGCTCAGCGCTGGATAGGCTCAAAAACCCTAGCGCAGGATTTACAGGGTAAATTTCTGTTGCCTGGGTTTGTAGATGCGCATTCGCATATATTTTTAGGGGGGGCGCATATGGACGACCTCGTCTTAAATCCTAAAGCGGATATAGCCACTTGGCTACAAGAGGTGAAAGACTATAGCCAAGCTAACCCTAGTAAAAAAATAATTATAGGTTCAGGTTTTTTATCAAGCACGTTTGGTGCAGATGGGCCTAATAAAGCTATGCTGGATGCCGTAGTACCAGATAGGCCTGTATTTATTATGGATGAGGGCATGCATGGCGCATGGCTTAATAGTGCAGCATTAACTGTTTTAAAAATCACCGCTGAAACTCCTGATCTTTCAAATTTTGATTACTACAAACGTGATAGTAGAGGCGAACCTACCGGCTATATTTTAGAGGGGACTGTTTGGCAGGCTATGTCTGCGCTTAATGCCAATACAGTACAGAGTGTGGCAGAGGGAACGGCAAAGGTTATAGACCTGTATAACAGCTACGGGGTTACCGCGGTATTTGATGCCGGGCCATGGGATGCCAAAGATATTCAATTAGATGTGTTAGAAGAACTAGAGAGCCAAGATGCTTTAACAATTCGATTTCAGGGCTCGCAGTACATTGATAATATTGACGATAAAGATACCATCGTAGATGAGCTGTTGCGGCTTCAGTCGAAAAGTCAGGGTACGCGCCACCCCATCAACGTATTAAAAATAATGGTGGATGGTACTGTAGAAGGCCAAACTGCCGCTATGTTTAACGCCTATCAAAATGATGCCGATAATTTTGGTGAGTCAGTTTTTACACCCGCACAGCTCAATAGCTTAGTGGATGAGGCTAGCAGCAAAAATATAGACGTCCACTTTCATGCCTTGGGCGATAGAGCTATTAGTGAATCATTAGATGCCATAGCGCTGGCAAAAAATAATCACCCAGATAGCAGTGCTAGGTTTACCATCAGTCACATACAGGTAATGGCCGACAAAGATATCCCTAGATTTGCGCAATTGGGCGTAATCGCGCAAAGCTCCTTACTATGGGCTGCAGGCGATGAACAAGGTGAAAAGTTTTTATCAGCGGATCAATTTCAGCGCTACTATCGCTTTAATAGTTTACTTAATGCTGGTGTGACATTAAGTTTTGGCTGTGACTTTTCATCGCACGGCGGTGGCCTTGAAGGCATTGCCCCCTTATATAACATGGAGGTAGGTCATACTCGCCAGTTAGTAGGCAGCCCTAGCTCTATGATGCAGCCATTAGCAAAGGAAAAACTAAGCATAGCCAGTTTAATCTATGGCTACACCATGGGGGGAGCCTACCAAATGCGATTAGAGCATGAAATAGGTTCTATAGAAGTAGGTAAAAGAGCGGATATGGTGTTGCTGGATGAGAATCTATTTATGGTGAAACCCTATCGAATACATAAAGTGCAGGTATTGAAAACCTGGTTGGATGGGGAGTTGGTTTTTAGCAAACTTTAATTGAGAGTGGCTTGAAAAATAGTTTGAGGGTTGACAGCTTAAATTTTCTTAGTTGAGACTTGCTCTGATTTTTTATGTCTTTTTTGTGAGATGTAAGGCCTGATTCTGCTCTTTCTTAATTTCGGTAATAAGTACAGCCAGGGGCAATATGCTAGGTTTACATAGGAACAGGTGTGTAGTGTGACTGGGATCGACTTATAAAACTTGTCTTTAGGTACTGTGTTTATAGACTGCTAATATTTATATAAAGGTGCAGATAGCACCTTTGTATATTTTAAAAGCTAGTAATAGTAAGGGCGCAATCTAGAATAACGATAGTCAAGATCTATGAATCCTAGGCAGGAAAATTAACTGAAAACAATAAACTCAGCATCGTCATTAAGTACATCGTGACCAATGAGATCTTCAATAGTGCTTGAATTAGTAGCCGCGCTGAATTCACGGTAGGCGGTCATAGAGAGGATCAAGTCACCATTGTCATCTTCAAAAAGTATGCTGTCTGCCGCCTCCACCACCACAAGCAAGTAAGATTGAGGTGGTTAATATAATACTGAGCTTAACGATTGAATGCATGACAACTCCATGTTTTTATAAATCCTATGCACTGTCTAGCGAATAATGAGCGGGTCATTATTGCTTACATGAATGTATGAGAAATTATAAGTCTAAAAGGTGTTATTTATTATTATCAAAATCCATCTAAATTTTTAGTCTTTATAGCTGTAAAAACACCATTAATCCATAAATACTTTAGTAAATATTACCACTTGCTCCATGGGTTTAAGAAATAACCCCAGTAACTCTAGCCCGCTTACTACCCGCTTCAATAGGCGCAGCCAATCTAGTCTGCCTGCGTTTAATATTGGCATCTATCACATTTTTAGCGGCTATTAACAAACCGGTAAAAATAAACGCACCGGGTGGCAATATGGCCACTAAAAACTGGCGGTAGTTTTCAAATAACACGATTTTCCATTCGCTGGCGGCGGCGCCAAATAGTAAATCCATATTGGCAAAAATAGCGCCGGTGCCTATTACTTCGCGCAGGGCGCCTAGCAATATCAAAATAAGGCTAAAGCCCAAGCCCATCATTAAACCGTCTATTAATGCGGGAGCTATTGGGTTTTTACTGGCGAAGGCATCGGCGCGGCCTAATATTACGCAGTTGGTGGTGATTAGCGGTAAGAAGATACCCAGTATTTGAAACAGCTCGTAAGCATAGGCTTGCATAAGTAGCTCTATGCAGGTTACCGCCATGGCGATAATCATTACAAAGGCGGGTAGGCGTATGGCGTTAGAGGTAATGTTGCGTATTAGCGATACACAGACGTTAGAGGTCACTAATACAAAGGTGGTGGCCAAGCCCATGCCTATGCCGTTAATGACCGTGCCGGTTACTGCTAGCAGTGGGCATAGGCCCAACAGCTGCACGATGGCGGGGTTGTTTTTCCACAGGCCGTTAAAGGATATTTCCTTATAGTTAGCGCTGGGCTTGCTGCCAAGCTTATCGTCGGCTGCGCTGTTATTATCGATGTCGGTATTGCTATCGGCGTTGGCCATTACGGTTGCTCGCTGGTTGCGGTGTGGATTGTGGTATTAGCAGCGGGGGCAAATATCGCCGCTTGGTTGGCTGCAAAATACTGTAATGCTTTTTTAACAGCATTGGTCACGGCGCGCGGGGTGATGGTGGCACCGGTGAATTGGTCAAAGTCGCCACCGTCTTTTTTCACGCGCCAGTCTGTGTTGGCTAAGCTTTTGCCGTTAAAGCTCAATACCCAGTCGCTCTTTTTTAAATCTATGGCATCACCTAGGCCCGGTGTTTCGCGGTGGGATAACACGCGCACGCCAGCAACGCTGCCATCCACGTTTACCCCTACGATAAGATTAATATCGCCAGTGTAACCATCACGGGCGGTGGCGGGGATAATGGCGGCAACGTTATCAGCATCCATGGTCGCTATAAATAAGCGGCTGGCTTCACGCAGGCCTAGTAGCGTTGCATCATTCACTAGCTTGTTATCGTCTAACAGGCTGTTGTTGTGGCGATGGTCGGGCACTATTTCTAACAGGGCTTTTTGTTGTGCCTGCCGTATATTGCTTTTAATTTGTTGCTGGGTGCTTAAATAAGTACCGGCAATCACAAAGGTGGTGGCCAAGGCAAAGGCCGCTAATAATAGAGCGTTATTGCTAATGGATTGTTTTAGCATTAGTGGCTCTCCTCTTTAGACGGCGGCTGCTTGGCTTTATGGCCATAGGTACGTGGCTGGGTGTAGTAATCAATAAAGGGCGCGGCAAAGTTCATTAGCAATACGGCAAAGGCCAGTGCGTCGGGGTAGTTGCCCCAGGCGCGTATGACAAATAATAACAGGCCTATTAAGGCGCCATATACCAGGCGGCCACGATTAGACACCGCCGAGGTAACCGGGTCGGTAATAATAAAAAAGGCACCAAACATGGTGGCACCGCTTAATAAGTGAAACAGCGGTGAGCCCTTAGAGGCGGAGCTGCCACCGTCATAAAAAAACAGGGAGCAAAACGCTAAGCTGCTTAACATCGCCACCGGCGCATGCCAGGTAAACACACGTTTATAGAGTAGGAAGCAGCCACCAGCTAAAAAGCTCAGGTTTACCCACTCCCAACCTAGGCCCGCCCAGCGGCCAAAACCGGGGTTGTGGGCAAACAGGTCGGCAACTAATTCGCTGTTATTGTTTTTTAATACATCCAGCGGTGTGGCCATGGTGTGGCCATCAATAGCGCCGCTGTCTATAAGTGATAGCGGTGCTGCCCATTGCGTCATCTCCACGGGAAAGGAGATAAGCAACACCACATAGGCCACCATGGCGGGGTTAAAGGGGTTGTAACCCAAGCCACCGTATAAATGCTTGGCGATAATAATGGCAAAACCTATGCCTATGGCCACTAACCAAATCGGTGAGTGTGGTGGCAGGGCGATGGCTAATAACACCGCAGTGACTACCGCGCTGTAATCACCCAAGTAAAAAGCCAGGGGGCGCTGGCGTAGTTTTAACACGCAGGCTTCAAACAACAATGCCAAGGGGATGGCGATGGCTAAATTAAGTAAAGTCCCCCAACCAAAAAATAAACTCAGTGCCGCTATACCCGGTAGCGTGGCCAGCAACACCAGTTGCATAACCGTGGCGGTACTTAAGGGCCTGTGCGCATGGGGTGATGAGACATTTAATAATGACATTTAATTTGCCTCGTCCGTTGGTTTTGTTTCGGGTTTTGCTGTGGAGTTACCTGCCTCTGTTTCTGCAGCGGCGGCCTTGGCGGCTTTTTTAGCTTTGGCACGGGCGACGGCTGCTTGCACGGGGTCTAGCTCTTGTTCGCCTCCGGCTTGGGCGGCGGCTGCCAGTTTGGCCTTGGCGGCAGCTTGGCGAGCGGCACGTTTTTCTGCCTTCTCTTGTTCTTCGCGTTCTAGTCTTTGTTGCCTGGCTTCAAAGCGGGCTTTGGATTGCTCAGCCTTGTGCATTTCGGCTTTGTGCTCGCGTATATCGGCTTTGGAGGCGCGATAATATTGGACCAGCGGGATAGTGCTGGGGCATACGTAAGAGCAAGCACCGCACTCTATGCAGTCGAACAGGTTTAGCTCTTCTAGTTTTTCATATTCTTTGCTGCGGGCGTACCAATATAATTGCTGCGGCAGTAACGAGGCCGGGCAGGCTTCGGCGCACATGCCACAACGTATACAGGCTTGCGCCGGTGGCGGGGAGGGCAGCTCGGCTTCGGTGGCGGCCAGTAAGCAGTTAGTGGCTTTGATTACCGGCACGCTGGTGTCGGTAAGAGTAAAGCCCATCATGGGGCCGCCCATAATTAAGCGCTGGCAGGCGCTGGCATCAAAACCCGCTTGCGCTAACACATGGGCTATAGGGCTGCCGATTAACACTTCAAAGTTTTGTGGCTGCGCGCAGGCCTGGCCAGTAACGGTGGTGATACGGCTGATGAGTGGTTTGCCTAAGACTATAGCGTCGTGTACGGCAGCAACCGTGCCTACGTTTTGGCAGACTATGCCTACATCGGCGGGCAGGCCGCCGCTGGGAACTTCGCGGCCGGTTAATATTTGTATCAGTTGTTTCTCGCCACCCGAGGGGTATTTGCCTGCAAAGCTCACCACGGTGATATTGTTTGCGTTGGCCTCTGCTATAGCGGCTTCTAACGCGGCTATGGCTTCGGGCTTGTTATTTTCTACCCCTATTAAGGTGGCGGTACTGGGCTTAATAATATGCTGCAGTATTTGTATGCCGCTAATAATTTGCTGGGCGCGCTCGCGCATTAATAAGTCGTCGGCGGTGATGTAGGGTTCGCACTCGGTGCCGTTGATGATTAGCGTGTCTATGGCCTTGTTAAGGCTGGCTTGCGTGTCGGAGCTAATCAGTTTTACCGCCGTGGGAAAGCCCCCGCCGCCCAAGCCGGTAATACCTGCCAAGCGTATTTGTTCTACCAATTCGCTGGCAGGCAGCTGGCTAAAATCCTCGCAGCCTTGTAGCGGGCACCAGTTATCTTCGCCATCGGTTTTTATCACTATGCAGTTATCTTGCATGCCCGAGGCGTGGGGGATGGCGCGCGGTTCTATGGCTGTCACCTCACCCGAGCTGGGTGCATGTATATAAGCACTAATGCTGCCTTTGGCTTGGGCTATGCACTGGCCCTTGAGCACTTTATCACCCACGGCAACGATAGCTTTAGCGGGCGCGCCAGCGTGTTGCGACAGGGGCAGCACCAACTCTGCCGGTAGGCTGGCCTGTTGTATGGGGCGGCTGGTAGATTGCGCTTTGTTTTGTGGTGGGTGTACACCGCCCGGCGTAGGGTAGGTTTTAGGCATATTGTTGGATAGGGTGTTGGGCAGACGCTGGTTCATGCGCTTACCTCCGGCTGGCGGTCGGTGGCAATAATATGGCTGCGCTTAAGTTGCTCTTCGGGTGTAGGGGGTAGCTGCCAGCTCCAGCTTTGTACCGTGGTTGCTATGGGTAGCATGTCTATGCAATCTACTGGGCAGGGCTCTACGCATAAATCACAGCCGGTACATTCATCGGCGATGACGGTGTGCATTTGCTTAGCGGCACCTAAAATGGCATCCACCGGGCAGGCCTGTATGCATTTGGTGCAGCCTATGCATTCATCTTCGCGTATGTAGGCGACTTTTTTAACGTCTTGGGCACCGTGCTCGGCATCCAGTGGTAGTGGCTCTACATCTAACAGGTTAGCCAAGTCGTGTATGGTGGCTTCGCCGCCGGGTGGGCATTTGTTTATGGCCTCGCCATTGGCTATGGCCTCGGCATAGGGGCGGCAACCGGGGTAGCTGCACTGGCCGCACTGAGTTTGTGGCAGCAAGTCTTCAATTTGATCGACTATAGGGTTGCCTTCGGTTTTAAAACGAATAGCGGCAAAACCTAATAGCGCGCCAAAGGGTATGCTAAGCGCAACTAGGGCGACCACGGCGGTGAGTAGTGGGTGTAAGCTGATTAACTCTATCATTACACCAACCCAGCAAAGCCCATAAAGGCCAATGACATTAGGCCAGCGGTAATCATACCGATGGCGGCCCCTTTAAAGGGCGTAGGCACATCAGCGGCGGCTAGGCGTTCGCGCATGGCGGCAAATAACACCAACACTAATGAAAAGCCTGCGGCGGCACCAAAGCCGTATAGTGCTGACTCCATAAAGCTGTGGTTTTTGTTGATGTTTAATAGCGCTACACCTAGCACCGCACAGTTGGTGGTGATTAGCGGTAAAAATACCCCTAGCACTTTGTACAGCAGCGGGCTGGTTTTACGCACCACCATTTCGGTGAACTGCACTACCACGGCGATTACTAAAATAAAGGAAATGGTGCGCAGGTATTCTAAGCCCAGCGGCACTAACAACCACTGGTAGGTTAGCCAGCTGCAGATGGACGCCAGGGTGAGCACAAAGGTGGTAGCACTGGACATGCCTATGGCGGTTTCCAGTTTGTTGGACACGCCCATAAAGGGGCATAGCCCTAAAAACTGTACCAGTACAAAGTTGTTAACTAGTACGGCGCTGATGAGTAGTAGTGCGTAGTCGGCTAGCATGGTGTTTGGTATACCGGTTTTGTTCCGGTATTTACTTTCCTTCTTTTGGATTCCGGCTTTCGCCGGAATGACGTGTTTGCGTTTGTGCGGTTTGTCATGCCGGGGTTGATTCGGCGTCTATGTTGTTGCTTGTGTGTTTGTCATACCGGGTTTGACCCGGTATCTATGTTTTGCTTTTTTGCTCTGTTTGTTTCTGGTTGATCTTTGTTTAATCTAGTTTTTGTTTCGCCTTGCTAGGCGAGTTACTTTTCTTTGATTCAAAAATGCTCTTCGCATTTTTTCACCCTACGGGCGCCTTTTGTAAGACAGGCGTTCAAACTGCTATGCAGTTTGTGCCTTGCCCTAGAAAGTAACCAAAAGAAAGGCCACCCCTACTTCATTCGGCACATCCATGTGCCTCACCTAAAGGCAGCACTTTGTGCTGTGCAAATTGGCTATCCTGCCAATTTGTCATCGCCCTTCGGGTGCCCTGCGCTACTCGATTTTTAACGGGCGTTCCGGAACTCGCATTTTGAAGATACTTAATCTTCAAAATACTCAAACATCCGTCACTACTTCGTCCCGTTAAAACTCTCCGTTGCTCGGCGATTCCCAAGGGGCAATTGGGTACTTCGTAGGGGGCTTTGTTTGTGGAACCATATCACAGGAAAGCCTAGCTACGAAGTGCCCTTTAGCTTGTTATTCCAAGAGGTAGGGCTCGATTGTTGTGAGAGTGTTTTTACCATTCTTGTTTACTGGATCCCGGCGTTCGCCGGGATGACAGTTTCTAGCTTTTAATTACCCTGCAACCCACTTCTTTTAACCGATACTAAATTATCTCCATCACTTGCTACGAAGCACCCGATTTCCCCTTGGGAATCGCCGAGCAACGGAGGAAACTTACGGCACGTAGTAGCGAGGACTGTCTGAGTGCAAAAACGATTGAGTATCGTTTTTGTGCGAGTTCCGCAGCGGCCGTAAGTTTTTGATTCAAATACGCTAAGGCGTATTTTCACCCTTCGGGCGCCATTATGAAACTGGCGTCCAAATTCCGCCTTAAGCGAAATTTGTGAGTAGCGCAGGGTACCCGCGTAGCGGGCGATGGACTAGGGGTGCCCTTTCTTTTGGTTCTGTTTTCTTTGGGCAAACAAAGAAAATGAACCCGCCCAGCAGGGCGGAACCCTAGCTTAAATTACAATGAACAAACGCTTAGTAATTAAAACCTAACAGGCTACTTAACCCGCATCCCCGCCTGTGCCCCCTTATGCGGCTCCAGCAACCAAATATCCTCGCCCCCTGGCCCTGCAGCCAACACCATCCCCTCAGACATGCCAAAACGCATCTTACGCGGCTTCAAATTCGCCACCATCACCGTTAGCTTGCCTATTAAATCCTCTGGCCCGTAGGCGCTTTTAATCCCGGCAAAAACCTGCTTTTGCTCTTCACCCAAGCTCAAAGTCAATTTCAATAATTTATCGGCACCTTCTACGTGCTCGGCGTTGACGATTTCGGCTATGCGTAAATCTACCTTGGCGAAGTCTTCAAATTCGATTTCGCTGGGTGTTGCTGGTTCAGCGGGCTTTTGCTTTTTGGCTTTTTTCTCAGCCTTGGGTGCTGCTACGGCTTGCTCTTCTTTGCTGGCTTCTACGATAGCATCGACTTTGTCCATTTCTATGCGCGACATCATGGGCTTGAATTTGTTGATGTGGTGGCCCAGCAGCGGCTGAATTTCATCTACCCAAAGTAAATCACTGTTTAAAAAGGCTTCGGCCTTGGCAGCTGTTACCGGCAATATCGGCTTGAGGTAGGTCATAATCAGGCGGAACATATTGATGCACTGCGAGCTAATAGCCAGTACCTTTTGCTCCTGGCCTGCTTGTTTGGCCAGTGCCCAGGGCTCTTGGCTGTCGAAGTATTCGTTGGTGGCATCGGCCAGTGCCATAATTTCACGCAGGGCTTTGCTGTATTCGCGCTGCTCAAAATAGTTAGCTATTTCTTCACCTTTGCTCACCCCTTGTTGCCACAGTTCGGGGTTGTCTAGCTGATCAGCCATAATGCCGTCGTGCTTTTTGGTAATAAACTTGGCGCTGCGGCTGGCGATGTTGATGACCTTGCCGACTAAATCAGAGTTAACTCTTTGCACGAAGTCAGTGAGGTTTAAGTCTATATCGTCAACGGCTGCGGAAAGTTTGGCGGCGTAGTAGTAGCGTAGGTACTCGGCATCCAAGTGTTCAAGGTAGGTTTGTGCCTTGATAAAGGTGCCGCGCGATTTGGACATTTTTTGCTGGTTAACGGTTAAAAAGCCGTGGGCAAAAATGGCGGTGGGCTTGCGGTAACCGGCTGACTCCAGCATGGCTGGCCAAAACAGGCCGTGGAAGTTGATGATGTCTTTGCCTATAAAGTGGTACAGCTCGGCCTCTGAGTCTGCACCCCAGTAGTCGTTAAAGTCTATGCCCGCTTTTTGGCAGTAGTTTTGAAAGCTGGCCATATAGCCTATGGGTGCGTCCAGCCATACATAAAAGTATTTGCCCGGCGCATCGGGTATTTCAAAACCAAAGTAGGGGGCGTCGCGAGATATATCCCACTCTTGTAGGCCAGGCTCCAGCCACTCGTTAAGCTTGTTGGCGATTTGCGGTTGTAGGCGGCCGCTTTGGGTCCACTCTTTTAACATGTCTTCAAAGGAGGCTAGGGTTAAAAAGTAGTGGGTAGATTGTTTCTCAACTGGGGTGGCACCCGAGATGGCTGATTTAGGGTTAATTAAATCGGCCGGGCTGTAGGTGGCACCACAGGCTTCGCAGTTATCGCCGTATTGGTCGTCGGTTTTACATTTGGGGCAGCTGCCTTTGATGTAGCGGTCGGCCAGGAATAATTCTTTTTCGGGGTCAAAGAGCTGGGTGATTTCGCGGCTGGCGATATGGCCATTGGCGCGTAGTTTTTTATAAAAATCTTCCGACAGGGTTTTATTTTCGTCGCTGTGGGTAGAGTGGTAGTTGTCGAAGTCGATTAAAAAACCATCAAAATCTTTTTCGTGTTCGGCTTTTACGTTGGCGATTTGTTGCTCTGGGGTGAGGCCGTTTTTTTCGGCGGTGAGCATAATGGCGGTGCCGTGGGCATCGTCGGCGCATACATAGGTGCACTGGTGGCCGCGCTGCTTCTGAAAGCGTACCCAAATATCGGTTTGTATGGTCTCTAGCAAATGCCCTAAATGCAGCGAGCCGTTGGCATAGGGTAGGGCGCTGGTAACGAGGATTTTGCGGGCCGTTTTGTTCTGCTCTGACATAGTAGTTTGCTTACCTGGGCTGTCTGTATGAGTGCCTGAATGGATACTGGGTGGATGTTAGTGTGTGATAGTCGTTAAAAGCCCGCTACTATAGCGGTTTTGGGCGGATATTTCATGTGCAAATTTCCGCTAACAGCTTTATTTAACAGGCTTTTTACCTAGGGCTAAAGCCCGCGTATACTGGCCCCCGTTTATCGTTTAGCCGCAGTGAGTTTTATCATGAGTCAGTACCGTCAGCAGCAGGTTGAAGAGTGTTTATTAAGCTATGTGGATCCGCATTTGCAGCGCAGCTTGTTGGATGTGCAAGCCATTAAGTCGATGGCGCTGAGTGCTGATACGCTGAATTTAGCGATAGAGCTGCCTTACCCCATGGGCAGTGTAAAGGCGCAGCAGCAGGCGGCAATAGCGCAACATATAGAGCAGGCTTTGCCTGGCCTCAGTGTTAACGTGGCTATTAACAGCCAGATTAGTAGCAATCCTACGCCGGCTAACCAGCAGGCTTTGGCTGGGGTGAAGAATATTATTGCAGTGGCCTCGGGCAAAGGCGGGGTGGGTAAATCCACCACCTCGGTAAACCTGGCTTTGGCGCTGGTGCGCGAGGGCGCCAAGGTGGGTTTGCTGGATGCCGATATTTACGGCCCCAGCCAGGCGTTAATGCTGGGAGTGGCCGAAGGTACTAGGCCAGAGCCCCACGGTGACAAGGGTATGCAGCCTATTAGCGCGCATGGTTTGCAGAGCATGTCTATGGGCTATTTGGTCACCGAGCAAACCCCCATGGTGTGGCGCGGGCCTATGGCCAGCGGTGCTTTGGAGCAGTTGTTGCGCCAAACTCATTGGCAGGCGTTGGATTATTTAATTATCGATATGCCGCCGGGCACTGGCGATATACAGCTGACCTTGTCCCAGCGCGTACCCGTAGCGGGGTCGGTGGTGGTGACCACGCCGCAGGATATTGCCCTGTTAGATGCCAAGAAAGGCATAGAGATGTTTAACAAGGTCAAAGTGCCGGTATTGGGGGTAGTGGAAAATATGGCCACCCATATATGCACGGCCTGTGGTCACGAGGAGCATATCTTTGGCGAGGGCGGGGGCCAGCGCATAGCTCAGCAATATGGCGTGCCGCTATTGGGTGCGTTGCCGTTATCGCTTACTATTCGCCAGCAAACCGATGCGGGCCAGCCTTCGGTAATCGCCGAGCCAGAGGGTAAAATCGCTTCTCTTTATGGCGAGATTGCGCGTAATATGGCCGCCCAATTGGCCTTACGCCAGCAAATAGCTACGTCGGCTATCCCTGAGATAGTGATAACTAACGATTAATTGATTGAGATAACAGATAGGAAAGCACATGAGTATTAAATCAGATCATTGGATACGCCGTATGTCAGAGCAGCAGGGCATGATAGAGCCCTTTGAGGCTAGCCAGGTGCGCTACGGCGAGAATGGCGACCGCTTGATCTCTTACGGTACTTCCAGCTACGGCTATGATGTGCGCTGCTCTAATGAGTTTAAAATATTTACCAATGTACACTCCGCCACGGTAGACCCTAAAAACTTCGACGAAAATAGCTTTGTCGATGTGGTGGGCGATGAGTGCATTATCCCCCCCAACTCTTTTGCGCTGGCGCGCACAGTGGAATATTTTCGTATACCGCGCAGCGTGTTAACGGTGTGCTTGGGTAAATCCACTTATGCCCGCTGCGGCATTATTGTTAACGTCACGCCCTTAGAGCCTGAGTGGGAAGGCCATGTGACACTGGAGTTTTCCAACACCACCAACTTGCCGGCAAAAATTTATGCCAACGAAGGTGTGGCGCAAATGCTGTTTTTTGAATCGGATGAAGTGTGTGATATCAGCTACAAAGACAGGGGCGGCAAATACCAAGGCCAAACCGGGGTGACGCTGCCAAAAACCTAAGGCTTTTTCACGGTTTATAGCTGTAAGCCTATAAGTAACAAACTTAATTAAGCACGGCGTAAGCCGTGCTTTTTTTATGCCTTTTCGAAAAAAGCAAACTGATAAAATTTGTTAGGACGGCGCTGTCACTATAGGGCTGTGACGCTGCTCTCATTTCTGGGTATGGGTAGGCTAATATCGGCTTTGCACCATGACAAGCTCTAGCTCTAGGGCTTTACTGTGAGGACTTAGCCCCTTTTACACAGAGGCGCCTCCGACAGTAGGAAACTCTCATGAGCATAATCTTTACGCAGGCTAGTATTTTTCATTTGTATCGTTTGGGTTTAGTGGTAATGGGTAAAACTGGCGAAAAGTATCGTTTAAGCGATGAAGGCGATATGAACGCCTTAATTCGATACTGTGATCAAACCCGTGACCCCAGTATTAGCCGTCAGTTTGATGCTTTTTTAGATTCTGTAGACCCCGCCACCCTGGCGCTAATGAAAGCCAAGCGGTTAATCAGTTATGGCAGTGAGGCGCGTAGTGATAATAGGGGGCGCTTGCGTAGCGTAGGTTAGCAAAGCCTTTTTAGTAAGTTGATGTAAGTGTTGGTAGTTGATGTAGCGTAAGTAGTAACCAGGTCCTTCATCCCTGTTAGCCTTAATACTTAGTATTAGGGCTTTTTTTATGCCTAGGGTTTGAGTTAAGAGATAGAGGCCTTATAGACAATCTATGCCATCTAACAGCATATGTATGATTAGCCCCAAGCCGATTAAACGGCTGGGCTGATAAAAACAGGCGGCGGTATAAACGGCTATGGCCCAGTAATGATGTAAGGGATGAAAGCCTATACTGCAGCGCTGGGGATCGTAGATAGGGTTGGCTAATAGGTGGTCGGCATCGACCAGCATGGTGGCCAGCATAATGGCAAAAGCCCGCTGCCAATGCGCTCTAAAGGCAATAAGCGCCACAGCCAGCGGCACAACAACATGTAAAGCTAAGTGCAGGTATTGCATGGCAGTCGCTTAGCGGCGCAGCCAGTATTGCGGGCTGAGGGTGACGCTGCCTTGCTCGCTGCTAAACCACAGTTGCTCATCTTGAATATTGCACTGTAGGTGCATGGTGCGCTGGGTGAGTTCGGTTAAGGCCTGGCTTTCTTCGCTGGCTATATTGACGATGCTTAAATTTTGGCAGCGCTGCAGGGCGTTGGCGTTTTTCTCGTACCAGTGTTCGGCGGGGTTACCGCCATAGCAGACTATAGTTACTCTCTGTGCGCGGCCACAGGCTTTGCGTATGCGTTTTTCGTCGGGCATGCCCAGATCTATCCAATGCAGGATTTCGCCCGAAAGGCTTTTGTGCCACAGGTCGGGCTCATCATCGGTGCTAATACCCTTAGTGAGCTGTAGTTGTTCGTGGGCGTTGAGGGCAAAGGCGGCTAGCCTAACCATCATGCGCTCGTCGGTTTCGGAAGGATGACGGGCGATGGTGAGGTTATGCTCGTGGTAATAATGCCTGTCCATGTCGGCAATATTAAGCTGGGCTTTAAATATAGTTGCGTTTTGGGCCATGAGTTACTGCATCTGTGTGCTTATATAAAGCGGCGCAGTGTACCGTAAATCTCCTAGGCTGGCCTGTAAAAAAGTAGCTTCCTTGCTAAAACAGTGCCTGGGGTAAAACGCTGTAGTTTAAGCTGCCAGCATGACTGAGCCGTTGTGGCCTTGGCTGCGGATAAAGTATTCGGCAGGGTAGCAGCGGCCGTTTTCATCTATGGCGGCGGCATGCACTATGGCTTGTATGGTGCCGCGGTTATCGTAGATAGCGGTTTCGTAACCCTTGCCTTTGATTTTGTTGCCATCGATATTGCTTAAGAACTGGCGAAACTGGCGATAGTTAACAGGGGTAAATACGGACTTATTCATAATTGGCTCCAGCAGCATGGTGGTGCAAGGCACCGTTAGCTTATTTATACGTGCTTTGATAAGTTCTGTTGTTATATACATACTGTATGTAGATACAGCATAGTTATCTATACAGTGAATGCAAGTTTTTTTTCTGTTTTTATAAGGCCTGTTGCAGGGGGTTAACTGTGGCGTTTAGTCACCATAGCTTTTAGCTATCTTTATCTTATTATTTATTGTTTGGGGCTATCTTTTGCTGATGGCTGCAGCGGGCAGCCAATGTGGCGGTAAATTTGGGCTATGCTGAATTAGCTATCGGTTTTGAGGTGGTTAGCTAGGGCTAATAATGCCGCGCATGGGGGGCTAAATTTGTTGCCTGTCTCATGTCTCAATGTTTAACGATCTGACTTACGGGCTTAATTGTATGTTTATTAACAAGCTTCAAATGCGCAATAAGTTTTTATTATTGGTGGCTGCGATTACTTGTATCTTTGTGTTGGCGATGTTTTTTATGAAGTCAGCGAATGATCGTATTGCTAATAATTTTACGCGTTTTTATCAGGACCATTTTACGGTTTCGCAGTTATTGGAAAACATCCATGCGTTGCAGGTGGATTTAGTCGTTAATATACGGGGCTTACAAATTGTTTACTTATTGAACTTGGATGAGCAGGTGCCGGCTAATGTGGCAGCCATTAAAGCTAATTTTGACCAAACCCCGGCGTTACTGGCCAGGTTAAAAACAGAGTATGTGGGAGATCCAACCAAGCTGGAAAGCTTAATTGCTTTAGTAGAGCGTTACCAGGTGAACGCTAGGGCCTTTGTTATAGCTATGGAAGATTCTCCGATTAACAAAGCGCCCTACGAGGTGTTTGCCACTTTTGTTAACTCATATGAAGCGTTGAAAAAAACATTTCATAGCTTTCAAGAATACACAGATCAGCAAGCACAGTTAGCCAATAAAGATACTCAGCAGGCTATTAGCTCAGCCAATAATTTGTTTTTTATTGCCATTATTGTCGCTGCTTTAGTTTCGGTGTTATTTAGTGCTTATATCTCTAAGCAAGTGGTTTCCTCTTTGCAGCAGGTAAAGGATGTAGCGCAACAATTAGCCACAGGTAATTTGCAGATGGTGGTAGGTTTGCAGGGCAGTGATGAAATTGCACAGTTGGGCCAAGCTTTAGATAGCACCATTGTGCATCTAAAGAAAACCTTGTCAGATATTCAAAATTCTACTCAGGTCGTTAGCAATAATAGCTCAACTCTGCTGAGCTCAAACTTGGCGATACAGAATGCGGCAGCAGAAGTTTCTGATCACACCTTGCAAGTAGTGACGGCTATAGAAGAGTTTTCTATGACCAGCAAAAGCATAGCCGAAAACACTACTGAGTCGGCCAGAGCTACCGATGATATGAATGTTTTGGCCGCTAAGGGGATTAGCTCTTCGGTAGATACCATGAATACGGTGATGTCATTAGTGGGTAGCTTAAAAGAAGCCGCCGATGTGGTTAACGCCTTACAGGATGAGTCGCAAAGAATAGAAAGTATATTGGATGTAATACGTAGCATCGCCGAACAAACTAATTTGCTGGCGCTAAATGCCGCCATAGAGGCTGCCCGTGCCGGTGAGCAGGGGCGGGGTTTTGCGGTGGTAGCTGATGAGGTGAGAACCCTGGCGCAGCGCTCGCAGGTGTCGGTTAATGAAATAGAAACCATGTTGTCAGAGCTTAGCGCTGCCAGTAAAAATGCGGTAAAAATTATGACGGAAAGCTCGGCTATAGCTAACTCTACTGAAGCGCGCATGATAGAAAACAACCAAATGATAGAAGAAATACAGCGCATGATAGATAGGGTAAATGGCCAAACCCAACAAATAGCCACAGCCGCAGAACAGCAAAGTGTGGTGGCCGATGATATTAGTAATAATATGCACACCGTGCAGGAGCTAATGAATCAAACCGCTAAAATTTCTAATGAAACTGCGCAATACAGTGAGGAAATGAGCGAGGTAGGGCGGCAGGTGATGCAGCAGGTGCAGTTTTTTAAATTGCATTAGATTAATGCTTGAGCTCTGCTAAATCGCTATAGCATTGCAGTGATTCGGGGTTGACGATATCAGCAATATTACTAATGGTTTGGCCGTGTACTAAGTTGCGCACGGCCAGCTCTAAAATTTTGCCAGAGCGTGTGCGTGGTACATCGTTTACTTGAATAATCTTGGCGGGTACATGCCTTGGGCTGGTATTGGCACGTATGGTGGTTTTTATTTTATCGCTTAAAGCTTTATTCAGCGTTAGGCCTGTGCGCAGCATTACAAATAAGACTATGCGCACATCCCCTTGCCACTCCTGGCCAATAACCAGCGACTCCAAAACCTCATCGACTTTGGTGAGCTGCCGATAAATTTCGGCGGTGCCTATACGCACGCCGCCGGGGTTGAGGGTGGCATCGGAGCGGCCATAAATAATTAAGCCTTCATGTTCGGTGAGTTCGGCGTAGTCACTTTGGCACCAGACCTTTGGGTAGCGGCTAAAATAGGCTGCGCGATATTTTTTTTGCTCAGGGTCGTTCCAAAAACCTATAGGCATGCTGGGGAAGGCTTGAGTGCAAACCAGCTCGCCTTTTTGTTGGCTGATGGCCTGCCCCTGCTCATCAAAAATGTTTACCGCCATGCCCAAGCCGCGGCACTGTAACTCACCGCGCCACACCGGTAATACCGGGTTGCCCAAGGCAAAACAGGAGATAATATCGGTGCCGCCAGAGATGGAGCTAAGGCAGAGATCTGTTTTTATATGCTTATAAACATAATCAAAGTTTTCAGCTAATAAGGGTGAGCCAGTAGAGAGTATGCAGCGCAATGCCGATAAGTCGTGGCTGTGTTTGGGCTGTAGCTGTTGCTGCCGGCAGCTATCGATAAACTTGGCGGAGGTGCCGAAAATATTAATGGCCTCTTGTTGCGCATAATCAAATAAATGCTGTGGGCTGGGGTAAAAGGGCGAGCCATCGTAAAGCATTAGGGTGGCACCCGCTGCCAAACCTGAGGCCAGCCAGTTCCACATCATCCAGCCGCAGGTGCTGTAATAAAACAGCTTGTCGCCGGGCTTGATATCCACATGTAATAAATGCTCTTTTAAATGTTGCAGCAGGGTGCCGCCAGCGCTATGCACTATGCATTTGGGTATGCCCGTGGTGCCCGAGGAGTAGAGTATGTATAGCGGGTGATTAAAGGGCAGCTGCACAAAGGGTATAGACTGGGCTGAATAGGGGGCAATAAAATCCGCCAGCCATGTGGCTTGTTTAAGGTTTTGTGCTGGGGTAGTACCTGCGTAGGGCGCGACGATGACTTGCTCTACGCTGGCTAATTGCGCGGCTATGTTTTGGGTTTGCAGTAGTGAATCCTGCCATTGGCCATTATAAAAATAACCATCGGCGCTAAACAGTATGCGCGGTTGGATTTGTTGAAATCTATCCAGGGTGCTGGCCACGCCAAAATCGGGTGAGCAGGAAGACCATATTGCCCCTAAGCTGGTAGCGGCCAGCATGGCGATAAGTGTTTCGGGCATATTGGGCATGGTCGCGGCTACCCTATCGCCCGCAACTACCCCTGCCGCTGCCAGCGCTTGTGCGGTGCGCGATACCTGTTGATAAAGCTGGCCATGGCTAAGGCGGCGTTGTACTTGGTCTTCGCCCCAAAACACGATGGCATCGCTATCGTCTTGGCGGCGCAATAGGTTTTCGGCAAAGTTTAACTGCGCTTGGGGAAACCACTGCGCCTTGAGCATATCCTCACCATTGTGCAACACGCTGTTGCCGCGCTGGCCGCGAACTTGGGCGTAGTCCCATAGCGCGCCCCAAAAAGCTTGCGGCTGCTGTAACGACCATTGGTAGAGTTGCGGATAATCCTGTAACGGGGTTGGTATCTGCTTGTTAACGTAATGGCGAAAGGCGCTGAGGTTGGCCGCTAGTATTTGCTGCTCGCTGGCTTGCCACAGGGGCTGATGATTATGGCTACTGGTTGGGCTCAAGAGCGCGTCCTCAAACGGGCAGTGGTGGCTGCAAGGGGGCGCGGGTAGCAAAAAATGCTGACTAGCTTAATGCAGCCGGATATTTATAGGGTAGACCATGGGGCTGCCTTGTTTAAATTAAAAACGTTTAAATTAAAAACGTTTAAACCAAAAACCTTTAAACTAAACGTAATGCTACTTTTTTAAAGGCTCTATCACGCTTTCTAGGCCGTTGATTTTTATTTCTAAGGTGAGCTGTAACAGGCCGCCTAGTTTGCCTTCGGGCCAGCCTTTTTTAGCAAACCACAGCAGGTATTCTTCGGGCAGGTTGATAAGTGGGCTGCCTTGGTATTTGCCAAAGGGCATAGCCATATTGGCTATGCTGACTAAATCCTGTTTTTCAAACATGGTTTATGCTACCGGGCTTATTCGTCTGCGGGCTGCTCGTTGCTGCTGGCCTGGGGTTTAAGGTGTTTATTTAATTGCTGGCGCAGGGATTTGGGGATTTGATTAAGGGTGAGCCTGCCCGACATTTCATCAAAGGTTATATCGCTGCCGAAACGGCCCGATGAAAAGCTAATACTCATATCCTTGTCGCGGCCAAAGAAGCGTATAAAACGTTTTAGGCTGCTGCGGTCGGTGTGTATGGCGGCTAGCGGCGTTTCTTGTTTATCGCTAACAAAGCTGGAGAACTCTAAGGGCGCAGATTCATTGAGCTGGCTGGATAGGTCTTTAATCACCACCGGTTCGCCTACGCTATCGCGCTCTACGCAGTAGTCTATAACTTTTTCTTTATATTCTTTGGCTTGCTGTTCCGGCAGTTTTTCGGCGAATTCATTAACTATGGTTAAAAACTCTTTGGTTTCGCTTTTGACATCTACGCCAACGGCAAAGCCTATGCTGTTGGTAAAGGCTTCAGTAATAACTTTGTTACCGCGGCTGGTAATCATGGTGAGGTATTTTTGGTTGTCCTCTTCCAGCCATTCGCTGAGTTGGCACTTAATGGCGTAGTGCATTTTTTTGCTGTTGATAAAGCTGCTGGTGCTGACTTCTAGATTGGAGTCTATATACAGGGCTTCGCTGTGTTCCAGCCAAAATACATAGAGCATTTTTTGCTCCATGACGGTTTCCAGTGCCACTAAGATGTGGGCGCTGAAAGCATCTTCGCTGCTGTCCAGTTTATCGCTTAGGTCGCTAACCAGGTTTTGACTAAGGCTGATAAAGCTGATGGATTCCTGTTGCTGTTGTTTAATCCATTGCGGAAGTGGGTTTTCTTCCAAACTGCTATCAAAATGGCCAAATTGTTTTTGCGCTGAGCGCTGAAAACTGTGCTTGAGTTGCTCAAACAGCGAAAAAATAGGGCCGCTGCTATTGGCTTCTTCGCTGCTTAATTGGCTGTTGATATCGCCGCCGGGGGCGCTGCGTTCGAGTTTGTGCAGTATGCAATGGTTTAAAGGCATAGGGGGAGTCGTATTATTGGTTTAATTAATGGGCGCTAAATACTTGTATGGCGTAACCGGTTTCCACCGCATCTTTCATATTGGGGTCGGCAGCGATAAGCTTGGGGTCGGCTAAAAAATGCTCGGCAATCATCTTGCGCTTGTCTATTTTAACGTTATCAAAACCCGCTTGCTCTACATAAAATTTGCACAGTAACTCGGCACCGCTGAGGTCCTTAAAGTTCACATACACCATAAAGGGGACTTCGTCGCCAGCTTTAAAATCATCAAAGGGCTGGGGCGTGTTGGCGTTAACCGAGAATACGTACATAAATAGGCCTGTGCTGTTAGCGATTGAATGCAGGCTGGGATTCTAACGGATTGCAGAGTTAACCGCGACTGTGTTTTGCGGCCATAAAAAAACCACAGCCGGGCTGTGGTTTTACAGGGTTTGCCTGAGGGCTGCTTAGGGCATGGCTTTAATAAAGCTGCGCCATTTTTTCTGTGCCTCTACCACCATGCTGGGGGTGGCTTCGCCTATGCCGGCAATTTGTAGCTTGGGGTGGCGGCTGACCACTTGGCAGAGGGTGTTTTCCTGGTTGGGCGCTACGTCCACAAATAGTACGTGTTTGCCTTCGTGCAGGGCTTTTTGGAAGCGCTTAAACTGGTAGTGCGGCTCTTGTATGCCAAATAGGCCGCCCTCCCAGGTGCAGAACCCCAGCACCACTACAGCTAGGAAAATAAAGGGCACCCAGCCTGCCGCTGATTCGGTCCAGCCCGCTAGGTAGGCCACCAGTAACACGATGATGGCGGCGACTATGCCGGTTACGGCGCCTATTTCCATGGAGTGTACAACATCCTTTTTTAACACCGCTTCAACTTCGTGCAGGTGGTGATTTTCTACGTCGGCATCATTTTCGCTAAGAATATGAATTTGTGGCGTTTCAACACCGCTACTTTCTAGTTCTTGTTCGACTAGCTCTAAGTCGTCCAAGTTATCGGTAATATAAAAGTGCCTTTTCATTATTAGACCCTCATAGGATGTGGCTTGTATAAATTATAGTCATCTGTGAGGCGCAAATATCCCTAGTTCTAGGACTAAATGGGGATAATGGGGGCAGTACTTAGAGGGTGGGTTTATTAATAAGAGACTAACGCTATTAAAAAATAATACTTATACCTCAATGCTTTGAGGCATAAGTAAATAGGCTGCGGGGCTGATGGCCTATGTGAGGGCTTATTCTATGATGGTGTAAACCTTGCGCACGGTTTCTACCACTTCGCTGGTGCCTTGCCAGCCCTTGTCAAAAGCAAAGCTATCGCCAGCTTTCACTTCGGTGACTTCGCCACTATCGGCGGTAAGTATCCAGTGGCCTTTAATAATATGGCAGAACTCGGTAACCGCTAAGTTGAGCCTAAGCTTGCCCGGCTCGCATTCCCACGTACCCATGGAAATGCCGTCTTTTTCGTAAAAGCCACTATAGCTCTGCTTGGGCAGCTCGCCTATGGGCTCGCCAAAGGAGGGGCAGGCTTGCAAGTCGTTAAGGGCCAGGGCTTGTTGCTGCAGAGGTAAAGACGACATAAAAACTCCAAAACTTTATTTCAATAGAGCCAAAAGTCTAGAGTATTTACCGGGCTGCTGATACGAGGCTATGGAAAATGACAGTTTGAGTATAAAAACAGCGCCTGCGGTATAGCCCGTTATTGCATGGCCGCCTGCAAGCTGGCGATGGTTTGTGGGCCCAGTAGGGTTTTGTGTAGCTTGCCTTGGGGGTTGTAAACGTAGGTGGTTGGCAGGGCTATGGGGATGGCGTGGTTGAGGCTAGGTGCGGGGTCTTGCTCTAGCACATGGTAGTTAATGGCAAATTTTTGCGCTTGCTGTTGTAGTGCTGCCCCTTGTAAACCATCAAAATTAACCGCAAAAACCTGCGCCTTGCCTGCCTGTTGCTGCGCAAAGTGGTTGAGTTCGGGGATTTCCTCTATGCAGGGCTTGCACCAGCTGGCCCAGTAATTAATAAACAACCATTGCCCCTGATAGGCGCTAAAGTCGGTGTTGGCGGTGGCTGTTTTTGCGCTGTTGCTAGCTTGTTCACAGGCGCTGAGGCTGGCAGCTAATAACAGGGCTAGGCTAAGTCGTATTATCATAAAGCGGCTCACGGTTGTGCTTGGCTGGCTTGGTCGCCAGGGTAATAGCCCAAGGCATGTACCCACTCGGCTCCGGCTAGAATAATTAGCCAGCTGGTATAGATCCAAATTAAAAATAAGGGGATGGCGGCAAAGGTACCGTAGATCAACTCAAAGCTGGTAAAGCCAACCAGCCAGCTGAATAAGCTGCGTGCCCCTTCAAAGGCGGCCGTGGTTAGGATTGCACCTATCAAGGCATGTTTTATTTTGACATGGCAATTGGGTACTAAGGCAAACAATAGGGTTAGGCCTATTACCATAAGGGCAAAAGGTGCCAGATAAAGCACTATTGGGGTGGCAAAAAACAAGTCGCTCACGGTACTAACGTATTTTAGTGAGGCCAGATAGGTTGCCAGCAGCAGCGCTAGCCCCAGGCAAATGGGCCCCAGACTAAGAATGGTCCAGTGCATAATAAAGCTGTTAAAACCGGGCCGTTTAGAGGCGGCCGTCCAGATGGTTTCAAACATATCCTCTATGCTTCGCAGCATTAGCCAAGCGGTGATGGCTATAAAGATAATTCCCAGAGTGGTGAGCTGGCGTGCCTGCTGTGAAAAGCTGTGTATATAGCTTTGTACACTTTGGCCAGAGCTGGGCATTAAGTGGCTAAAAATAAATTGTTCAATATCATTGCCCAGGTGTTGAAACTGGGGGATTAGCGATAATACCGAGTACATTACGGTAATAAGCGGCACTACAGCAAACAGGCTGGTGTAGGTCAGGGCTGCGGCGCGTTGGCTGCAACCATCGTTAATATACTGGCGTACGACATAAGCTATAAACTTAAAAGCGTGATGGTGGCGTAGCATAGGCTTTTTTGTGCTGTCCTTTATGTATAATGCTTTTTTATTTTAGCGGCGATGGCTGCCAGTATAACCAAGCCAGCGCTGACTACTAGAGCTAACGTTGATTACCCGCGACTTTAACCAGAGGTTTTTATGAGCCAAGTAACTATTTACCATAACCCCCGTTGTTCAAAATCCCGCCAAACTCTACAGCTAATCGAAGAGCAAGGTGTTAGCCCTGAAGTTGTGTTGTATTTAGACGATACCCCCAGTGCCGATGAAATAGCAGGCCTGTTAAAAAAACTGGGCATTAGCGCCCGCGAGCTATTGCGCAAAGGTGAGGATGCCTACAAAGAGCATAATTTATCCGATACCAGTTTGGATGATGCCGCTATTATTGCGGCCATGGTGGCCTCGCCTAAATTAATCGAGCGCCCCATAGTTGTTAAAGGCAAAAAAGCGGTACTGGGTCGCCCACCGGAAAATGTTTTAGCTTTGCTATAAACACCGCAACTATTTAGTAGAGCTAAAGATGAATAATAACCCCTATGTATTGGTGTTGTATTACAGTCGCCACGGTGCGGTGGCCAGCATGGCTAAGCAGGTTTGCCGTGGTATAGAACAGGTCACCGGTATAGAGGCGCGGTTGCGCACCGTGCCTGCGGTATCCACCGAGTGTGAAGCAGTAAGCGATGATATACCCGCCGATGGCCCGCTGTATTGCAGCGAGGAGGACTTGCAGCATTGCTCAGGTTTAGTGATGGGTAGCCCTACGCGCTTTGGCAATATGGCTGCGGCCTTAAAGTATTTTATTGATGGCACCTCTAGCCTGTGGCTAAGCGGGGCGTTAATCAATAAACCGGCGGCGGTATTTACTTCTACCGCCAGCATGCACGGCGGCCAAGAGAGCACCTTATTAAGCATGATGTTGCCGCTAATGCATCACGGCATGGTCTTAGTCGGACTGCCTTATAGTGAGCCTGCATTAATGAAAACAGCGGCTGGTGGCACGCCCTATGGCGCCTCCCATTTGGCGGGGCAGCAGGGGCGACCCTTAGATACTGATGAGCAGGCTCTGTGCCTGGCTTTAGGCAAACGTGTGGCCACACTGGCTTTACAACTACAACCCAGCGTGTGATTAGCGCGTCAGCTTATAGGTTTACTATGTCCAATAATTATCAGCGTTTAAGCGGCTACACTTTTTATACCGTGCTGTTTAGCTACGCCAGCTTACTGGTGCTGTATGTGCTGACGCTATTGATGTACCCCAGTTGTGGCCGCTCCGGGAATTTGCTGATTGCGGGTTTACACCTAGTACCGCTGTTGTGCTTTTTGCCCAGCCTGATGCGCCAGCATATACGCAGCTATGTGTGGTTTTGTTTTATGTTACTGGGTTATTTTTTAGTCGCAGTGCCCAATGCTTTAGGGTGTAGCACCGTGTTAAATATTTTAGAGCCTATACTGGTGGTGATTTTATTTACTGCTGCCATGATGCATGTACGCTGGCGCTCGCGAGCGCTTAAAGCCCGCAGCGCGGTTGCTGAGCACGATAACGAGAGTGAAGTATAAGGAAGTCATATGACAGAAAAAAAACCGGGCATTATTCGTAGAAGCTTTGGCTTTTTAGGCCGCTTAATTTCATGGCTGCGGGTGATTATAGTCAATGGTGTTTTTGTATTGATGCTGTTGTTTGTTATTTCGCTTTTTTCTAGTAAAAAAATGCCCTCCATACCCGAGCAGGGAGCTTTGATACTTGAGCCTAAGGGTACAGTAGTGGAACAGCTCAGCTATATAGATCCGCTGATGAATTTAATGGCGGATAATAATCCTAGAGAGCAAGAAACCTTACTGGCCGATATGATAGACGCCATATTGCTGGCCAAAGACGACCAGCGTATTAATAGCCTGGTGATTAAAACCGATTACCTAATGCGCGGCGGCCTCAGTAAATTACAAGAAGTGGCAGCGGCCTTAGCAGAGTTTCGCAAAAGCGGTAAAAAAATTGTGGCGGTGGCGGATTATTACAGCCAAGACCAATATTTATTAGCGGCTCAAGCTGATGAGATTTACATGCACCCCATGGGCGGCGTAGCCATACAGGGTTATGGTTTGTACCGCAGCTATTACAAAGAAGCGCTGGATAAATTATCGGTAGATTTTCACGTGTTTCGGGTGGGTGAGTTTAAATCCGCACTAGAACCCTTTATGCGCAATAATATGTCTGAGCCAGCGAAAGAGGCCAACCTGGGCTGGTTAAACCAATTGTGGCAGCAATATAGCAATGCTATCGCCCAGCGCCGTGGTTTAGAGTTAGTCGACATTAATACCTATGTTAACGAAATAGATAAGCTACTCGCACGTCACAATGGCGATAGCGCACAGGCGGCTGTGGCTGCAGGTTTGGTCGATGGTTTGAAAAGTCGCGATGAAATCAATCAAACCTTAATAGAATTAGCCGGTGGCGAGAATGACGAGGGCAGCTTTCAAGGTATCGCCTTTGAGCGCTATCTGTGGTTAAAAAAACACGAGCTGAAAAAACAGCAAAGCAAGAATGTAGTGGGGGTGATAGTAGCCGCTGGTAATATTAGCGGTGGCAAGCAGCCACCGGGTAGCATAGGCAGCGATACCCTAAGCGAGTTGATACGGCAAGCGCGCAAAAATGATGCAGTAAAAGCCGTGGTATTAAGAGTGGACAGCGGCGGCGGCAGCGCTTTTGCCTCTGAGTTAATACGTCGCGAGCTGGAGTTGTTAAAAGCCTCAGGTAAACCCTTAGTGGTTTCTATGGGTAGTATGGCGGCTTCTGGTGGTTACTGGATTTCATCCTTGGCGGATTTTATTTGGGCAACGCCTACCACCTTAACGGGGTCTATAGGTATTTTTGGCGCCTTCCCCACCTTGGATAAAAGCTTTAATCGCCTAGGTATCTATAACGATGGTGTAGGCACTACTGCCGTAGCCGATGCTTTTAGAGTTGACAGGCCCATGAACCCCATCGCGGCCCGAGCCATACAAAAAAACATAGAGCACGGTTACCAGCAGTTTTTATCCATAGTGGCGCAGGGCCGCGATATGAGCGAAGAACAGGTGGCCGATATAGCCGAGGGTCGCGTTTGGTCGGGGCAAGATGCTGAGCGTTTAGGCTTGGTGGATGGCTTAGGGGGTTTAAAACAGGCGATAGATTCTGCGGCCAAACTGGCCAGCCTGTCAGACTACCGGGATCAGCTTATTGAACGGCCGCTATCCCCCAAAGAGCAGCTGCTGCGCCAGTTAGGCCAGGTGTTAGTGCAGCCCTTGCAAGGGGTTTTAAGCCCGGTATTACCTAGCCAGTTGCAACAGCTGATGGCTCCCTTTAAAGAGGCTAGTCAATTTTTGCAGAGCATGAGTGACCCAGCCGGTTTGTATGTGCGCTGTACGGATTGCCTGGCACCATAATTGGGCGGTAACTGCTAACTCTCGGTTACGGTGGCGTACTGTGTGCGCCACTCTTCAAAGCCGCCATCCATGCTATAAACTTCACTAAAGCCTTGGCTGGCAAAAAAGTCGGCAGCGCCCTGGCTGCTATTGCCGTGGTAGCAATACACAACCAAGGGTTTGCTGTGATCTTGCTGCTGGATAAAAGCCTGCACATTGTTGTTATCTATGTGTATGGCCCGTTCTATATGTGAGCTGATAAAAGAGGCTTGGTCGCGTATATCGACTAGGGTGGCGTCTTGTTCATCTAACAGGGTCTTGCTGTCGCTAATGGATAGGCGTTTGAAAGTCATGGCGCTGCCTGTAGTTTTTGTGAGTAAAGGTCATTATTATACGGCCCGCAGCCAGCGATAGCAGCTCAATAACATAATAATCTGAAACCGTCTGTATGATCTTAAGGGGATAGGGCAGTGCCTAAAGCCAGCGATTTAAAAAAGGGAGATGTGGTAGCAATTAAAGGTGCTCCGCATATTGTTAAGCATATAGAAGTAAAGTCACCTTCCTCCCGAGGCTCTGCGACCTTGTATAAAATTCGCTTTAAGCACGCGCAAACGGGGCAAAAAGTGGATGAGAGCCTGAAGGGTGATGATATGTTGGCGGATATAGATTTTGAGCGTCGCAAAATGCAATACTCCTTTCGCGACGGTGAAGCCTATGTGTTTATGGATGATGAAGATTACAGCCAGCACAGCTTAACTGCAGCCGAACTAGGCGATGATAGATACTATATTGTTGAAAACATGGAAAGCGTAGTGGGTATGTTAGTGGCGGGGCAGTTGCTAGGCATAGAGTTGCCACAGTCCGTTGCCATGACGATTAGCGAGACTAGCCCGGGTATTAAAGGTGCTAGCGCCTCGGCTAGAACCAAGCCCGCACACTTTGTTACAGGCTTGGTTATCCAAGTGCCCGAATATATAGATGTTGGTGAAACAGTAAAAATTAATACCGAAGATAACCGCTTTATGTCGCGGGCTTAGCCCGCTGCTTAGCAATTAGCCCACACAGCCGCAGAGCTTTCAGCTATATTAGTTAGCTATTAGCTGTAACCCGCCCAAGAGATTAGCCTTACTATGCGTTTTGAAGAATTAAAGCTAGCCATAGCCACACAATTTGAGTTAACGATTATCGGCCAGGATTATAAGCGTCATAATTGCCAGGCCAAGTTAATCGGTTATCAAAAACCTATGCGCTTAATGGTGGAGTTAATCAATAAGCCACCGCAGGTGCTACTGCATCAGGGTTTGAAAATTGAAGGTGAGGTTAACACTGCCTTGGGGCATGCGCATTTTGAGAGTGAGATAGATGAGCTGGTGCAGGGCTCGTCACCGTATTTGATTTTGGACTACCCCAGTCATATTGATTACCAGCAATTACGCGCTGAACCAAGACTGCCGGTGGATCAGCCCATAGAAGTCGTGGGCAAAACGGCTTTGGGTATGGATACCAGCCCTATGCATGGTTATATTTTGGATGTTAGTTGCTCGGGGGCACGCATAGTGGTGGAGAAAGAGTTAACCGCGATGGTAACTCATATCAGTATGGGGGTGATGTTAAGCGCTGCGGGCCTAGAGCGAGATATGACGGTTTTGGCAAAAGTAGTGGCCGCGTCTAAAACCAGTGATGAGCACCCCGATTATCACTTCGCCTATGGCTTACAATTTTTAGACTTGCAGGCTATTGATCAATACTTCTTACAGGCTTTTTGCCATAAGCTGGAGTTGCAGGCCAGGCAATTGAGCTGCTATCGCTAAGCTAGTGGGCGATGTTGCTTAGCCGTTGGTTCTGCTGCCCCATCCAGTGCATAAAGTGGTTGTGGTTTAAGGGCTTGGCGATATAAAAGCCCTGTGCCTGATGGCAATCTCTAGTGCTGATGTATTCCAGGCAGCGGCTGTTTTCTATACCTTGAGCAATAATATTTAAGTTTAATATTTTCCCCAATTGAATGATCGCCTCGGTTACGTCGGCGTATTCTTCGTTGTACTCGGCTCGCTGAATTAAGCTGCGATCAATTTTAATGGAGTCTATAGGTAGCCGGTGTAGCTGTGTTAAAGAGCAGTAATCCTTGCCAAAATTATCTATGGTCAAATGCACCCCTAGCTCATGTAGCTTATAAAGGCTGTTTTGTACTTTCTCAGAGCATTTAAAAGCATCGGCCTCGCTAAGCTCTAAGCACAGGTAGTGAGGGTTAAACTGTTGGTGGTGAATTAGCTTTTTAATAACATTGATCAGATAGGAATTTTCCAGTTGCTGCGCGGTTAAATTAACCGACACGGCGATGGCGGGTAGCCCCTGTTTCACCCAGGCTAAATGCTGCATGCAGGCATTGTGCACCACCCAGTTACCCACTTTATTCATCAGGCCATTGCTTTCTATAGCATTTAAAAATTTATCGGGTGCCAGTAGGCCCTGGCTGGGGTTGTTCCAGCGCAATAAGGCTTCAGCACCTATCAATTGCTGGCTTTTGGTATCGACTATAGGTTGGTAGTAGAGCTGCAGCTGTTTTAAAAACTTGGGGTGTTTGATATCGCTGTCTAAAGCGTGTTGAAATTTATCTTTAAAGTTAAGCTCTTGGTCAGCAAAGGAGAACTGCCGCTTACCGGCTTGCTTGGCTTTAAATAAGGCGTTGTCGGCGTGTTTGAGTAGTACGCAGTGTTCTTGGCTGTCGTTGGGGTACAGTGCTATGCCTATGCTGCAACTTACGTCTAGTTTGATGTGGGTGCCATGTTGTTGAAAATGGCAGCGCTCAATAATAGTTCTTGCCAAGGTGGCAGCATCTTTAGGGCTATGTAAATGAGTGGCAATAATGGCAAATTCATCGCCGCCTAAGCGGGCCACCAGATCACTTTCGCGCACGCTCTGCTGTAAGTGTTCGGCTGCGTCCGCCAGCACTTTATCGCCCACATCGTGGCCCAGGGCATCGTTGATAAGTTTGAAGTTATCCAGGTCAACAATCATTAAGGCTAGTAGGTGGCCTGAGCGCTTAGTTTGGGCTATGAGTTTGAGTAATTGCTTTTTAAACGCTAAGCGGTTGGCAAGGCCGGTTAAGGGGTCGTGATGCGCTAGCTTTAACAGCCTTGCCTCATCCGCTTTGTGGCGTATAGCATAACGTATACAGTGCTCCAGTAGGGCGGGGGTAAGTTCCTGTATGCGTAGGCTGTCTATGCGCGAGTGTAAGTGTTTGTGCTGGCTAAAAGCCTGCTTGCTATGGCTTAACAGTAGCGTGGCCGGCACATAAGACTCGTCATTGGGGAGGTTACTGAGTAGCTCTAGGCGCTGCTCCAGTTCAGACTCGGTGCCTATCAGTAAGATATCGTAGTGTTTTTCGCTTAAACACTGTTGCGCGAGCTCAGCGCTAGCGCTGTAAGAAATTTCGATTTCGCTGTATTCAAACTGCTTACACAGCTTGGCTAGTAATTGCCTATGATTTGGGCTGCTACTAATGAATAAAGCATTAACACAGGTGATAGACATGGATCATCCTTAATATTCATTGTTATTGGCCTGCTGTCCCTAATAGCAAATATAGCCAAAGTCACACCGAAAGGTTAGAGGGTACGTCACATTGATATGCTATAGGCGTAGTGTTTTATATAAGCTAAAGTTAGCAGATATAAGAAAAAGTTTCGATAGTGTACAAAGCACAGGCTTTTGGCTATGGAATAAGCAAATACGCACAGCCACGAGAGTTTTAATGATGTTTCGCAATAAGTTGCCCCTATGTGGGTTGATATTAATCGCGTATAGCCCGCTGCTAATGGCGGTAACAGAAAGTGATATTTGGGTACCCAAACGCTATACGGCTGCTAAAAATAAGCTGCTTAGCACCGCCGTTGAAGCTGAGCGAACCACTCGCTGCGCTCAGGTGATACAGGGCTCTTTAGTGGTAGAGAAAACCACCCCGCAGGCCTATTACTTTGTGGTGACCTGCAGAGACAAAAACCGTAAGTCTTACAACCTTTCTTATAGCTACCCCGTCAACGGGGCTGAGCCCATATTACTGAATGAGCAGTTTGTTGTTGCCCCTGAGCCGGTAGTCATCGCTGCAGAGTCGGCAGAGCCTACGATTAGTGCTAATCGCGCATGGCCACTGTGTATAGCTGCATTAAAAAAGAAAACCCGCACCATGTTAGATGTACTGATGCTAGAGAATAACCCGCGCCCTAGTGACGATGGGCTGGCTAGGCAGGTTTTTGATATTCCCTTTGATGCCAAAAATCCCCAAGGCTTACTTTTAAAGTATCAGGGCCATTGTGAGGTCGATGCAGAAGGGGAGCTAACCTTGGCTATATCGGGGCGCAAGAGCTAATCTGTGTTGGGCAATAATGCCTTTAGTAAGCATACAGGTTGAAAGCTAACTGCCATAAACTAGAATAAAAAACAGACATTTTTAAAAATATAGGTATAAAAATAATGCCGGATACGATGGCCCGCGCTTTTGGATATGAGCAATATACTCGTTACGTATTGCTAGCCGCTATTTTATTGATTTGTATTGCCCCCTATTTGCTCAACTTGGCGGGTGTTGATTTTGCGTCGTTTTCTGCCCCGTTAGAGCTGGCCAATGGGGCACAGCCCACCGAGGAGGCTTTGTTTTATGCGGTGGCAGGGGGCATACATCATGCCTTACTGGAATGGAGCGCGGTGACTATAGCGGTCATTACGGCTATCGTCTCTCTGTTTCACTACGCTACTCACAGGGATTTAACCGTTCCCATTATTGGCTTGGCGTTATTAGCTGCAGGCATTATTGACGCATTTCATGCTTTGGCAGCAACCCGCATTATCCATGCCCAAAGTGGCAATATGGACTTCATACCTTTTACTTGGGCTATTTCGCGAATATTTAATGCCAGTATCATGGTTATGGCTGCGCTGCTTAGTATGTGGCTAGTACGTCAGCAGCTGCTACGCGATCAACTTTATCAAAAACACGGTGTGGCCGTTATAGCGGGATTTGCTTTATTCCTTATGGCGGTCTGTAGTGCCGTTATCCTATGGGTAGCTAACGCCGAAACGTTGCCGCAAACAACCTATCCTACGGCCGTTATTACTAGGCCTTTTGATGTGCTCCCTTTAGCGCTATTTATGTTGAGTGGCACGCTGTTTTGGGCTTGGTATCGCAGTAATGAAAGCTTAGTAAAATTTGCGTTGATGCTAAGTATTATTCCAGGGATAGCCACGCAGCTATATATGGCTTTTGGCTCCAAGGCCTTATTTGATAACCACTTTAATATTGCGCACTTTTTAAAAGTAATCGCCTATGGCTGTGTTTTACTGGGTATGTTGGCCGAAACCCTAAAAACCAGTAAGCCATCCGCCACAGTGGCAGACGACAATATTAATAGCAGTAACCCTATCCAGAGCTCAAAAGCCAATGAAGATATAAAAATCCTCGATGTGGGTGACCCCAAGATTAGGCTAAACCTCTTGTTGCCTGCAGTCGCTTTTTGTTTGTCTTTATTTGTGGCCTTGGCGGTAGGCTTAACTTTTTACATGGAAAGTCGTCACATAGTTGAAGAGAGAGAAATCGGCGACTTAGATCATAAGGCCTCCGTAATAAAAGCTGAAATAGAGCAGGTCTATGAGGCTGCGGCTGCTGGTGTTAGTTTTTTAAGCCAAACGCCCGCAGTATTAGCAATAGCGGAGCATGCGCGCTTGGGTGAAGATGAACAAGTACAGCAGTGGCGCGAGCGCTTAGAGGTTATCTTTATTGGGGTGTTAAACGTAAGGCCTATTTATTCAAAGATTTCCTATGTGCAAGCTGATCAACTCGCTAGCGAGATAGTGGCGGCTAGCAACCCTTATAGTGGTGCCCAGGCAATCCCTATACAAAACTATAAAAATTATACTGATTCTGTAGTGTTCAATAAAACCTTGTCACTAAACGAGGGGCAGATATATTTTTCCGATGTTACCATTGAGCCCGCTGATGCGCAGTCGGGTAATGCTAGGCGGTTAAGTTTTACGGTGTCTACGCCTGTTTTTGACTCGGCATCGGGCGAATTGTTTGGCGCTGTATTGATAGAGGTTGATTTTGGTGAGTTGCTGAAACGACTTGATATAAAGCCGTTACAAGGCCTAGATTTTTATCTGGCTAATAGACAGGGCGATTATTTGTTACATCCTAAACAGGCTAAAACCTTGCTGTTTAGCAACAGCTTAGGTGGAGGTCTGCAAAACGATTTTCCGGCATTACAGGACTCTTTACTCAATAATATTAAGTCTGAAAGTTTTAGAGGAGTGCTGGATAATAGTACTTATTTAGCGGTTTATAAGCAGTTAGATTTTTCGCAATATGGCCTGCATCAACCGTTGACTATGCTGCTGACTATGCCGGTAGGTGGCATTGATAAAATGCTACAGGAGATCAGAAATAGAAGTATTATTCTGGCTGTCTCACTTTCATTCTTAGTGTTGGCTTGTTCGATATTTTTATCGCGCCGTTTAATTAATAGCTTGGTTACGATGACCCATGAACTACAAAATTATGAGGTTACGGGCAAGGTGCATAATCTACCCGTAGAGGCCAAGGATGAAATAGGGGTTTTAGCGAGAAGTTTTCATAATCTATTGACCTTAATAGAGTTTAAGTCACGTCGCCAAGAGGAGTTGGCTAGGCAGTCTGAGCTTATGTCTACCCGCATGAAAAATATTTTGAGCTCTATAGAAGATGCGGTGATTAGTATTGATGAGCAGGGTGTTATTCAATCTTATAATAGAGCGGCGGAAGGTATTTTTGGCTATAGCGAGCAGGAAGTCATAGGGCAAAAAATAACCCTGCTAATGCCTGAGGAGTACGCTCAGCAGCATCAATACTTAGTAGAGGAGTATTTGCGCACAAAGATCAGTACCATTCTTGGCAAAGGGCGGCAGCTGAGTGCAGTAAGAAAAAATGGTGAAGAGTTTCCCATTTATTTGTCAGTGTCTGAAATTGATACCGACAGCGGCAAACTGTTTAGTGGTTTGATTAGGGATATTAGCGAGCAACTAGAGCTAGAAGCTGAACGGGCTAAGTTGTATGCCGACAGAGCCAAGGAAAAACAGCGTTTAGATGAGATTATTCGCGGTACTGATGTAGGCACCTGGGAGTGGGATGTAAGCACGGGTGAAATGTTTATCAACGAGCGCGGGGCGACCATGCTAGGTTATAGCCTGGCGGAGCTCAGCCCTTTGACTATCGAAAAATGGACTAACCTAATACACCCAGAAGACCTGCCAGCTAATAACGATCAGCTCAGCAATCATTTGTCGGGTATCACCGAGTCCTTTTCCGGGGACGCGCGTATGCGGCGTAAAAATGGTAGCTGGGTATGGGTGATGGCCAGAGGCATGGTAGTAGAGCGAGATGCTAGGGGTAAGCCTTTGCGTATGTCGGGCACCCATCAAGATATAGATGAACGTAAACGCTTAGAGGCAGAGCGCGAGCAAGCCTTAAAAGAAGCGCAGGTGTCCGCCAGGCTAAAAGCAGAATTTTTAGCCAGCATGAGCCATGAAATACGAACGCCCATGAATGGGGTGTTGGGTATGTTAGACCTGCTAATGCGCAACCATTTATCCACTGAGCAAATGCACTATGCCTCTCTAGCTAAAACTAGCGCGCAATCCCTGTTATCGATTATTAATGATATTTTAGATTTTTCTAAAATCGATGCCGGCAAGCTAGAAATGGAGTCAATAGCCTTTGATTTACACAGCCAGCTGGATGAGATTGTTGAATCTATGGCCTTTAAGGCGCAAGAAAAAAATATTGAACTGGTGGTGGATACTCAAAAAGTATCTCCGGGTATGGTTAAAGGTGATCCGGGTCGTTTGCGACAAATTCTTAATAACTTAATCAGTAACGCGATTAAATTTACCCCTGAGGGTGGTGAAGTGGTAATTAGTGCTCAGCTGCAAGAGCAAGATGAAGATGAAGACTTTTTACTACGTTGTTCTGTAACAGATACCGGCATAGGCATACCCGAGGACAAGCAGGCAAGTTTGTTTGACAGTTTTACTCAAGTGGATGCTTCAACCACCCGGGAGTATGGCGGCACGGGTTTAGGCTTGGCTATATGCAAGCAGTTGTGTGAGTTAATGGGTGGGGATATTAGCGTAAGCAGTGAGCTGGGTAAGGGCAGTGTATTTAGCTTTACTGTGAGCTTGCAAAAAAGTGCCTATGGTTTAGAAGCTTTACCGGTAATTGATATGAGTGGTAGAAAAATTCTAATCGTAGATGATAATTCAACTAACCGAGAGATTTTACAAGGGCAGTTGGCTATCTGGGGCGCCGAAGTTAGCTCCGCAGATAGTGCTGAGTTAGCCTTACAATTATTAGAACAGCACGTTGATGATTTATTTGATGTTGCGCTACTAGATATGCAAATGCCAAATATGGATGGTGCGGAATTAGGTCGGCGGATTAAAGCGGATCAACGTTTTGATGCCATGAAGATGATTATGATGACTTCTATGGCGGAGCGGGGTGATGCAAAGTTCTTTTCGGATATAGGGTTCTCGGCTTATTTTCCCAAGCCGGTTACCAGTGCCGATTTATTTAATGCTCTAAGTGTAGTGATTGAAGGTGGTAGTGCTCTAGAGCATGCCCAGCCACTGGTTACCCATCATAATGTGAAAAGCTTATTGCTACAGTCTCAAGCTGAAAATACCAATGTATTGCTAGTTGAAGACAACCATATTAACCAAGAGGTGGCATTGGGCCTGCTGCAAGATTTACCCTGCCAAGTAGAAGTTGCCAACCAAGGCGCAGAAGCCTTAGCACTGTTACGGGAGAAAAGTTTTGA
This sequence comes from Dasania sp. GY-MA-18, assembly GCF_024734385.1. Taxonomy (GTDB): domain Bacteria; phylum Pseudomonadota; class Gammaproteobacteria; order Pseudomonadales; family Dasaniaceae; genus Dasania; species Dasania phycosphaerae. Next base: position 80,827 of record NZ_JANHAP010000012.1, read on the forward strand.
TCTTGTGTTAATGGATTGCCAAATGCCGGTCATGGATGGCTATGAAGCTACCGGGCGTATACGAGCAGGTGAGGCTGGCGAACGCAATAAGGCTATAGTTATTATTGCGATGACAGCAAATGCCATGAAGGGCGATAAAGAGCGTTGTATTAATGCGGGTATGAATGATTACCTAGCTAAGCCTGTAGATGTAGAGCATTTGGCTGCCGTGTTAAAAAAATGGCGTGGTGCTAGTTTTAGGGTGACTGCTGTGGAAGAGGAGAAGGGCGTGGATACTGTTAGTGATGATAGTAGTGGGAATCAAACCGTAGAGGTTTGGGACAGGCCCAGTGCCTTGCAGCGCATGGGCGGTAAGCCTGAGCGCCTGAAAATGATGATAGGGATTTTTATTGAAGAGTCGGAAAGCTACATGCAGAGCCTAGCGTCAGCCTTTGAGCAAAAATCCTTAGATGAATTAAGAGGCAGCTCGCATGCTATCAAAGGCGCCTTGGGTAATTTAAGTGCTAACGCCTGTTTTGAGCTGGCTAAGGCCATGGAGATGCATGCCTTAGAGAACAATTTAGAGGCGGCCAAGTCAGTGTGGCCGGTATTTATTGAACAGTTTGAGCTCTTAAAAGATCGCTTAGAGCAGGAATTACTGCAAGCCAGTGACGTGGAATAGGGAGGCGTTTATTAGGGCTTTTTTCCCATATTTTTAAAGCGCTGCACAATGAGTAAACACTGCCCCAGCATGGCAGTGCTAAAACCCACTACCGCTAAGCTCAAACCTAGTAGCATGACCAGCTCTTGCTGTAGTGAAGGAGGTAACAGACCGTCTGCCCACTGCATAAAACCAACGCCAATAAAAAACAATATCGCCCCTAGGCCATAGAGTTTTAAAATTTTTCTAGTATCGTTTAGCAGAGTTTTAATCATGGCTGTTTGAGTTGCAGGCCGTATAAGTTGATATCAATAGTTACAGTGAGCTGCGATAGTTGGCTGAGTTGTTGTTTTTTTTCTACAGTGGCGCGCCAATAGTGTGGGGTCATACTCAGCAGGTCAGTGATGCTTTCGCTGCTGTTTAAGTCTAGGGTATAGCTAATATTTTGCTCATGGCTTTTAGTAAAGTGCGCCGCCAGTTTTTGACAAGGGTCTAAGGCCTCACTGCTAACAGTTTGATACAGTTTTTCGCGCAGTTCTATTAAATGCCGCTGCCCGGTAGAGGCCACAATTAATAGGCCGTCGTTTTTTAATACTCTTTTAAATTCTTGTTCGGGTAATGGCGAAAACAGGCTGAGTACTAAGTCGTTGCTATTAGGCTCTACCGGTAAATGGCTACTATTAGCCACAAACCACTGTATGTTTTTGTTACGTCCGGCGGCTGCTTTAACGGCAAACTTAGAAATATCTATACCCGTAATATCTGCACTTTGTTCTGCAGCTATACAGGCCTGCGCCAGTTGCTGGGTGTAATAGCCCTCGCCGCAGCCGGCATCAATTATTACTAGTTTGCGTTTGCTGTCAGCATGTTTTAAGGCCAGAGTATTGATGGCCTGAGATAAAGGGCGATAAAAATCCTGATTTAAAAAACGCCTGCGGGCGCTGACCATTTGGGCATCGTCGCCGGGAATTTTAGAGCGCTTATGCTGCACTAATAGCAGGTTGGTATAACCCTGTTTTGCCCTATCAAAGTGATGGTTCTGCGCACATTGCCAATGCTTGTCGGCTTGCTGCAAGGGCTGTTGGCACTGTGGGCAGAGTATCTTCATGGCTGAGCTTAGCTGTTAGTTTGCCAACAGGTTGGTCATCACACCTTGGTACATGGTGGTGAGGGTATCCAGGTCGGCGGCTTTTACGCACTCATTGACCTTGTGTATGGTGGCGTTTACCGGCCCTAGCTCTACCACTTGGCTGCCGGTAGGCGCAATAAAGCGGCCGTCAGAGGTGCCGCCGGCGGTAGATAGCTCGGTTTCTAGGCCATTGGCATCGCGTATAGCTTTCACTGTGGCATCAACTAAGTCGCCTTCGGCGGTTAAAAAGGCCTGGCCGCTGAGATTCCAATCTATGTGGTAATCAAGCTGGTGCTTGTTGAGTATGGCCTCGGTGCGGGTTTGCAGTTGCTGGTCGGTAAGCTCGGTGGAAAAACGGAAGTTAAATACCACGGTTAACTCGCCGGGTATGACATTGGTCGCGCCAGTACCGCCATTGATATTAGAAATTTGAAAGGAGGTGGCAGGGAAAAACTCATTGCCCTCATCCCACAGTTCAGTACTTAGCTCCGCCAGGGCGGGGGCCGCTAAGTGTATAGGGTTAGCCGCTAAGTGGGGGTAGGCTACGTGGCCCTGTATACCCTTAACCGTTAAGGTGGCGCCTAAAGAGCCACGGCGACCGTTTTTAATCACATCGCCTACTTGGCTGGTGGATGAGGGCTCGCCGACTATGCACCAGGTAATTTTTTCATTTTGCTCTTGCAGCCATTGCATCACTCTTACGGTGCCGTTAATAGCGGGGCCTTCTTCATCGCTGGTGATTAAAAAGGCAATGCGGCCACTGTGGTTGGGGTGTTCGGCCACGAAGCGTTCGCAGGCTACGACCATGGCGGCCAAGCTGCCTTTCATATCGGCTGCGCCACGGGCATAGAGCATGCCATCATCGTCTAGGGTGGGCTCAAAAGGGGGGAACTTCCACTGCTCGGCAGGGCCGGTAGGTACCACATCGGTGTGGCCAGCAAAGCAGAGTATGGGGCCGCTATCGCCGCGCACCGCCCAAAAATTGTCGACCTCACCAAAGCGTAGGCGCTGCACAGTAAAGCCTATGGCCTCTAGCCGGTCTATCATTAAGTCTTGGCAGCCGTCGTCTTCTGGGGTGATAGATTGCCTGCTCAGTAATTCGCAGGTTAGCGCTAGTGTGGCTGAGTTTTGAGCCATAGTATGCATTCCAAAATTGTAAAAGGCGCTATTCTATCATGCTGCTAATCCGCTGTTACCCAAAATTCTATAAATAAGCGAGGCTGGCGGGGCTAATTAATAACGCATATATAAAGAGGTAGTTATGCGAGTGAGTGAACAAATATGGGATAAGAAACGTATAGCAAGCCTATACCCACTCAATTTAATCGCCCAGCACTTGTTGGACAGATTACTGGCACAGGCCAGCCTTGTGCACCCTAAGCCTGGGCGCTCAGTGATTAAACGCGGTGAAGCTGCCGCTAGCCACTACCACTACCTATTAGCGGGTGAGGTAGAGTACCGGCTTTCTTTTGAACAGCGCCAGACTATAGATACCAAAGCCAGTGCCAGTCTTAATCCCTTAGATGAATTATTGCAGCAGGGCGGCAGTGTTAAAGCTGGGCCTGAGTGCAGTATTTTGACGCTAGAGAGAGGCACGGTAGAGCAGTTTTTATCCTGGAGCGAAAGCCAGGCCTTTCGCGTGGTGCACATGGATGACGACCCCATAGTTGAGCTAAGCGATGTGGCCATCGATGACAACTATGAGGATGATTGGTCAGAGGTGTTTTTAAAATCCCCTTTGGCTGCCCATATACCAGCAGCTACCTTAATGCAGCTATTTTCGGCTATAGAGGATGTAGAGCTGCAGCAGGGCGAGGTGGTGATTAAAGAGCATAGCTCCGGCGATTATTTTTACCTATTAAAAAAAGGCGTGGCGCAAGTGCTGACCAGTGCCAGAGGCCCTTTTGAGGGCGCCAGCTTTGAACTTACCGCAGGCAGTTATTTTGGTGACGAGGCGCTGGTGGCCGACACCCCGCGCAATGCCACCGTGGTGATGGCCAGCGACGGTGTATTGGGCCGTTTGGCTAAAGAACAGTTTGAGCAAATCATACTGCAGCCCTTAATGCATAGATTAAGCGAGCAGGAGCTGCAGCAAATACCCGAACCGCAGCGCTGTTATTTAGATGTGCGCCTAGCGGCAGAGTATAAGCACGGCCATTACCCTAAAGCACAGAACTTCCCTATCGCCTACATACGCAAGCACCTAGCTACATTCAGTACCAACAATACTTATATTATTGCGCCGGGCTGCGGCAAGCGGGGGGAGCTGGCTTTGTACTTATTAAAGCAGGCCGGCTACAAGGTGTTTTTAATGGAGGAGTTACAGTCGCTAGACTCTAGTTGCTAGTAAAAGCGTTTAGAGACTAGCGGCTGTGAACTAGCGACTGGCCTAGTTATTGGTGTGTAAAGCTTCGTTCAGCTCTATGGCTGTTTTGTTAGTTTTGCACTCTATAGCGCCAGTGATGGAGTTGCGGCGGAATAGCAGGTCGCTTTTGCCTACCAAATCACGGGCTTTAACAGTTTCTACCGCTTGGCCTTGGTCGTCTAACACAATAACTTTGGTGCCAGCTGTGATGTATAGGCCCGCCTCGACTATGCAGCGATCCGCTAAGGGTATGCCTATGCCTGCATTGGCGCCTATTAAGCACTCGTCGCCTACGGAGATAACAATGTTGCCGCCGCCCGATAGGGTGCCCATGGTTGAACAGCCGCCGCCTAAGTCAGAGCCCTTACCTACGAATACCCCAGCTGATACACGGCCTTCTATCATGCCTGGGCCTTCGGTGCCGGCATTAAAGTTAACAAAGCCTTCGTGCATTACAGTCGTGCCTTCGCCTATGTAAGCGCCTAAACGCACACGGGCAGTGTGGGCGATGCGTATGCCTGCAGGCACTACATAGTTAGTCATTTTGGGGAACTTATCTACGCAATCAACGCTAATGGTCTCACCGTTTAAGCGCGCTTCTAGCTGCGCTTGCGGTAACTCGGCTAAATCGATGGCACCTTTGTTGGTCCAAGCAACATTGGGTAGCACCCCAAACAAACCGTTTAGGTTAACGCCGTGCGGTTTAACTAAGCGGTGTGATAGTAGATGCAGCTTTAAATAGCCCTCGGGTATGGAGCTGGGGTTGTCATCGCTGGCTAAAATAGTGGCCACTAAGGGGCGGCTGCTTTGCTTCATGGCCTTAACGATATCGGCTTGGGCGGCTTCGCCGGCCTCACGTAAATTGGCTTCTAAAGTGCCTAATTGGCCTTTATCCAGACTTAACGCCTGGTTGCCTTGCTGATAGCCGGTGGCAGCTATCACAGCCTTGCTTAGGCCTTCGGAGGGTTTTAGTACCGGCTGGGCGTAGAAAACTTCTAGCCATTCGCCTTTTGCGTTTTGGGTGCCGACCCCTAGGCCTATGCTGAATAATGCGCTCATGTTGAGTTACCTATAGTTGAAGTAGTTAGGAGTTAAAAATTTGTTGATAGTCGCTATCTTTAAAGCCCACGCGGTAAGCTTTGCCGGTATCTAATAGCGGCCGCTTGATTAAGGTGGGCTGCTCTAATAGTTGTTTGGCAGCTAGTTTGGCATCCATGGCTAGGCGGGTGGCTTCGCTAAGCTGTTTCCAGGTGGTGCTGCGCTTATTGACCAAGGTTTCCCAGCCCAAGGCTTCCAGCCAGCTGTTAATCTGTTGGGCGTTAATGCCATCGGCGCGAAAGTCGTGAAAGCAGTAGTCTATATCATGCGCTTCCAGCCATTTGCGGGCTTTTTTGACGCTATCGCAGTTTTTTATGCCGTACAGTGTGACCACAGTTTACCCATTGCTCTTAGTGATAAAAGAGCGCAAGGATAACAAAAAACATAGCTCAGCCGCTAGGTTACTAGCTGCTGAGCTTGATAAGTTTGTCGATGGAGGGGGTGTATTGTTCGGCTTTTAGCCAGTGCGAGTTTAGATATCGTACAGGGCGATAACAGTTTTACCATCCTCGGAGATATCCAAGCTATGGCATAGTTTTTTAATGAGCATTAAACCGCGGCCGTGGCTGTCTTGCTCCTTGAGGCGGTTGCGCATGGCCAGGTTATAGCCCTGGCCACTATCACTAACCGTGATTTTGAGCTGGCTGTTTTGCGGCTGGGGCAGGCACTCTAAGCTAATGTTTATATAGCCTTGTTCCAGTTCGGCCAGCCTAGTTAGGCGCTGCTGGTAATATTCTATAAAACCCGAACTGTCATCTTTAATATTGGAATCTAATTGTAATAAGCCGTGTTCTAGGGCATTGCTGTATAGCTCGGTAAGTATAGTGGCTATAAAATCTTGATGCGCGCTAACGCCGTCGGCGCTCTCTATAAATCGAATAATCGGTGGTATGGGATCGCTGTGGCGCAAGGTGTCGGCGGTTAGCTGTAGCTCTAGCTTCCAGGGTAACAGCGCCATGTGGTCAGCGCGCGGCGGTTTGACGGGCTCTTGGTTGGCTAGGCCATGATAGCTAAACTCTACTAGGGTTATGTCATCATCTTGACAAGTGTTGCGGGTAAAGTTTTTAAGTGCGCTTAATATTTTTTCAAATAGATCCTCGCTTGCGCCATCAAATAAATCCAGCAACCGTTGTTCGCCAAACATCTCACCTTCCTGGTTGTTGGCTTCTTCTATACCATCGGTAAAAAGATAGATGCGATCGTTTTCAACTAGCTCATAGATTTCTATGTTTTGTAAAAACTCGGCTTCGCTAGTGGCGGCCAGTGGCGGATGAAAAGCGGGGATAATCGTTTTGATGCGGCCCTGGCCGTTATCAATAATTAAGTTGGGGATACCACCAGACCAAACAAATAATTGATTGGTATGGGTGTTGATCTCTAGTACCGCAGCTGCCAGCATCATGTGATCGGGCAATATCTGTAATAGGCTTTTGTTAAGCTCGGCGGCGATAGTGCCTACCGTTAAACCTTTACTGGCCATGGTGCGAAAGGCTGAATAAATGGGGATAACACCTACCGCAGCGGCCAAGCCGTGGCCGGTAGCATCGCCTATTAATAAGTAGGTGTTATCCGCGGGGCCGTTGGCAGCAAGTAACACATCGCCGTTAAATACCGACACCGGCGACATATGGTATTTTAAATGGGGGTGATTAATCTGTTTTTTAAACTGATTGGTAAAAATACTTTCAACGACGCGGTGCTCATTTTGTGTGTTTTTGTCTCGGCGCAACAGTTCGAGATTGGTTTCGTGCATTTTTTGGGTGAGTTGGGCTACCCGTAACTGGGCTTTGATTTTTAAGGTAACGATTTCAACGCTAAAGGGCTTGGATATATAGTCCTCGCCTAGGCTTAAGCATTTATTTTGGGTGTTGGCTTCGGTAGAGCCGGTGAGAAAGATTATGGGTAAATGTGCCTCGCCAGCCAGTTGTTTGAGTTGCTTGGCTGTTTCGTAGCCATCTATGCCAGTCATTTTTACATCAAGCAAGACTAAGTCCGGTAGTTGCTTGGCATTTTGTAGGTGCTCTAGCGCTAACTCACCACTTTTAGCAATAATGGCTTGATGGCCCAAGTCTTCAATAATGCATTCCAGCAGCACGGTAATGGAGTGGCTGTCATCTACAATTAATATATCCATTGTTAGGCGATAATAAACTTGCTTTCAAAACGGGAAATAATCAGTACTTTTTTAATTTGTGGCCTGCAGTTAATTAATTTTATAGTGCTAATGTTTTTCTCTGTGAGGTAACGTCTCATATTAAGCAGCATGCCTAAGCCGGAGCTATCCATATATTCTGTGGCTCTAAAGTCGACGATATAAGTTTCAGCGTTTTTATCGGTATAGGCCTCCCTAAATTGCTCTACCGAATCAAAGTTAAACTTTTCGTCTAAGGTAATGGTGAACTCTTGCTCTTGCTGGGATGTTGCTATAGGCATTCTTATCTCCGTGACTGTGCCATGGGTCAGAGTGGCAGTTGTTTATAGTGTTTGCGGTTGTTTTGTTAATCTTAGACGGGAGTTAAGCAATAGCAACTTTCATAACTACTAAATATAAGCAGCTATGATTGAAGTGATGAGATATAGGTTTAATAAAACCTAGCAACCATCCGCAGGTTTTGCGGTTGCTGGCTGCTAGGCTTTAAGGGTTTTTTTAGGTTTGCGGCGGTTGGGGTAGCAGCTGCTGCAGATGGGGCATACCGTGCCGTCACAGCCGCGGGCCGAGCAGTACTCGCGACCGTAGTAAATAAATTGTAAGTGCAGGGCGTTCCAGCGCTCTTTGGGGAATAGTCGTTTTAAGTCTTTCTCGGTTTGCGCTACCGACTTGCCGCTAGTGAGGCCCCAGCGTTGCGCCAGCCGGTGTATGTGGGTGTCTACGGGAAAGGCGGGCTGGTTAAAGGCCTGGGCCATGACTACGCCTGCGGTTTTGTGGCCTACGCCGGGTAGTTTCTCTAGCTCATCCATATCGGCGGGCACTATGCCGTTGTGAAACTCCACCAGCATTTCTGAGAGTTTTTGTATGGCCTTGGACTTCTGAGGTGATAAGCCGCAGGGGCGTATGATGGCCTGGATGTCTGCTACCGATTGTTTGGCCATAGCAAAGGGGTTGTCAGCCAGCTCGAATAAAGCGGGGGTAACTGTATTGACGCGCTCGTCGGTACATTGCGCTGATAGCAATACTGCCACCAATAGGGTGTAAGGGTCTTTATGATCCAGTGGTATAGGTGGCTCTGGGTATAAGGCTTGCAATTGTTCGAGTATAAAGGCGACTCGCTCGGCTTTTAACATAGTCTGTAACTTACTATTAGTACGGCTGTTTACTTCAGGCTATTTACAAAGTGCTTAATGCGGTGGGCGGCTTCTATGCACTCGTCTAGCGAGGCGACTAAAGCCATGCGCACCCGTTGCTGGCCGGGGTTGCTGCCGTTAACTTCGCGCCCCAAAAACTGGCCAGGTAATACGGTGACGTTTTGCTGAGCAAATAATTGCTGGGCAAAATCTTTGTCGCAAATAGGGGTTTTGGCCCATAGGTAAAAGCCCGCATCGGGTTTTGCCACCTCTAGGCAATCCCCTAAGATATCTAGCACGGCAGTAAATTTTTGTCGGTATAGCTTGCGGTTTTGTTTAACGTGGGCTTCATCCTGCCAGGCGGCTATGCTGGCAAGTTGGTGCTGTATCGGTAGGGCGCAGCCGTGGTAGGTGCGGTATAGCAAAAAGGCTTGCATGATGTCGGCATCGCCAGCCACAAAGCCCGAGCGCAGGCCCGGTAAGTTGCTGCGTTTAGACAGGCTGTGAAACACGGCGCAGCGTTTAAAATCATTGCGGCCCAACTCGGCACAGGCTTGTAATAAACCGGCGGGGGGCTGTTGTTCGTCAAAATACAGTTCGGAGTAGCACTCGTCGCTGGCGATTACAAAATCGTATTGATCGGCCAGGGCGATTAATTTTTTTAACACGCTGGTATCAATCACGGCACCGGTAGGATTGCCCGGCGAGCATAAAAATAATAATTGGCAGCGCTGCCAAGTGGCGGCATCTACCTGGTCGAAGTCGGGAATAAAGCCGTGCTGGTCTAAACAGGGTAGGTAGTGGGGTTCAGCGCCGGCTAGCAGGGCTGCGCCTTCATAGATTTGGTAGAAGGGGTTGGGGGTGACTATTAATGCATCGTCACGGCGATCGATTACCGCTTGGGTAAAAGCAAATAGCGCTTCGCGAGTGCCGCTAACAGGCAGCACATGTTGTTCGGGGTTGAGGCTGCCGGGAGCTAGTTGAAAGCGTTGGCTGGCCCAGTTGGCGATGGCGCTGCGCAACTCCGGCAGGCCTTTGGTGCTGGGGTAGTTGCTCAGCAGCTGTAAATTATTAGCCAGTGTTTCAGTAACAAAGCTGGGGGCTGGGTGTTTGGGTTCGCCTATGGATAGGGCTATATGGGCCAACTCGGCTGGCGCTGTAACGGCAGCTTTTAAAGCATTGAGTTTTTCAAAGGGGTAGGGGTGTAGGCGTTGTAAATCTGAGTTCATGGGTTTATAGCTTCGCTACTGGTCGATTATATTTGCGCTTGTTCGTCTAGTTCTTTGCAGATGGCGCGTTGAATTTTTTCTGCCAATTCGTTATCGGTAATGGGCTTGTGCTGGTAGTCAGTAATAAAAAATACATCTTCTACTTTTTCACCTAGGGTGGTGATTTTGGCGTTTTGCAGCATGACATCATGCTCCATAAAAATTTTACCCACGCGGGCTAATAAGCCTGGTCTATCGGGGGTGATGATTTCTAGCACGCTGAAGTCTAAATCTTCATCGTTGTGAAAGCGGGTGCGGGTGGGTATAGAGAATAGTCGCATTTGCCGCGGGGTGCGCTTGGAAATCTTGGCTAAATAATGTTGCGGGTTTTGTATTTTTTCCTGCAGCAGTTGTTTAATGGCCGCTAGCCGCTTGGGGTTGTCACCTATGGGTTTGTTGTCGGCATCCAGCACATAAAAGGTGTCCAATGTGTAGCCATCACCCGAGCTGTAGATGCGGGCGTCCATGATATTGAGGTTGAGTTGCTCCAAGGCTGCCGCGGTGAGTGCGAATAGCGAGGGCCTATCATGGGTGTGTATAAAAATTTGGGTGGCACCTTCGTTATCTAACTCGCCGCTTTCTTTGGTGAGTATCAGCGGTGCATTTTGGTTGAGGCTTTGGGCTATGGCTTCAGTGTGCCAGACTATGTCCTCTACACTTTCGCGTAAAAAATATTCTTCGCCCACTCCCGACCACAGACCGTGAATTTTTTCTTCGCTAAAGCCCAGCCCCAGTAATTTTTCCATGGCGCTGGTTTGAGTTTCTTCTATCCACTCATGTTTATCGGCGGGATTTTCCAGGCCGCGACGCAAGGCGCCGGTGGTCTCGGTATAGAGCTGGCGCAGCAGTGAGGCGCGCCAGCTATTCCATAGGCTGGGGTTGGTGCCGTTAATGTCTGCCACCGTTAGTGCATAGAGATAATCTAGGCGGCGTTGGCTGCCTACCACATTGGCAAAGTCGCGTATCACGTCGGGGCTGGAAATATCTTTGCGCTGCGCCACCGAGGACATTAGCAGGTGGTGTTGCACCAGCCAGGCCACTAGGTTGGTGTCTTTTTTGCTGAGTTTATGGCGCTGCGCAAAACGGGTGACATCAGCCACTCCTAGCTCTGAGTGATCGCCGCCACGGCCCTTGGCTATATCGTGATACAGCCCGGCTATATACAGCAGCTCTACCTGCTCCATGCGTTGTACTATGCGCGCGGCCACAGGAAAGCGTTTTTGAAACTTGGGGTAGTGAAAGCGGCGCAGGTTTTTAACCACTTCCATGGTGTGGGCATCCACGGAGTAGATGTGAAATAAGTCGTGCTGCATTTGCCCTATGATGGCTTTAAATTCGGGCAGGTACATTTCCAACACGCCAAAGCGCAACATGCGTCGTAATTGCAGGGCGACCTTTTCTTTGCAGCGCAGCAGCGCCATAAAATATTCGGCTATTTGTGGGTCGCTGCGAAAGTCATCATCTATAGTGGCGGCGTATTCGCGTATCAGGCGTATAGTGGTGGCGCGCAGGCCGTCTATGTTGGGGGATTGCGCAATTAATAAAAACACTTCCATTAAGGCGGCAGGGGTTTGCGCAAATACTTGGTTGTGGGTGACTTCTATATGGCCGTTGCGCACCCGAAAGCGCGGGTTGATATCGATGATGGTTTCGTCTTCGCTGGCGCGTAGTATGGTTTCATCAAAATATTGTATTAGCAGGTCGTTGAGCTGGCCCAAGGTGATAGCCCAGCGGTAATACTGCTGCATAAAGCCTTCTACCGCCAGCCGTATGTCGTCGTCTTCAAAGCCAAACATTTTGGCTAGAGTGCGCTGGTGGTCAAACAGCAGCCGGTCTTCGGCGCGGCCGGTGACCATATGCAAGGCATAGCGCACCCGCCATAAAAAATCTAAACCCTGGTTGAGAGAGTTAAGTTCAGGCTTTAATAAAAAGCCGCGCTCTACTAGGTCATCCATGGCTTGGGCGTTGAAATGGCGCTTGGCTATCCAGCCTATCATTTGTACGTCGCGCAGGCCGCCGGGGGAGCTTTTTACATTGGGCTCTAAGTTGTATTCGCTGTTGCCGTGCTTGGAGTGGCGCTTGATCTGCTCGCGCCACTTGGCGCGAAAAAAGGCGTGGCTGGGCCAGCTGTGTTGCTCGGTATTGCTAACGGCTTTGGCCAGCATTGCTGGTGGACCGGCCAGGGTTCTGGATTCCAGCAGGCTGGTGGCTATGGTGATATCCTGCTCGGCCTGCTCAAAACACTCCTGCAGGCTGCGTACGCTGTGACCTATGTTGAGCTTCATATCCCACAGCAGGGTGACAAATTCACCTATGGCTTGCTGGCAATCCTGTTCGGCTTGCTCGTTGATTAAGATCAGTAGGTCTATGTCAGAGTGCGGGTGCAGCTCACCGCGGCCATAGCCGCCTACGGCGTTAAGGCTAATGGAGTCAGGCCAGTCGAATAATTGCCAGGCGCATTGCAGTAGTTGGTCTATATAGTGGGCGCGGCCCCAGATTAGCTGGCGTATATCGCTGCCTTGTTGAAACTGCTGGTGAAAATAGTCGGTGACTCTAGCTATGCTGTCTTTGAAGAGTGGCAGTGGCTGGCGCGCGCTTTTGACCGCGCACAGAAAGTGCTCGCGATCAAAAATATCCGATGGAATCGCTAGTGGCAGTTTGTTCATGGCCTAGGCTAGGTAAAAGGGCTCGTCCGGTCTGGCGGTAAGCACCTCTACGCCATCGCGGGTCACTGCCAGCGTGTGTTCCCACTGGGCCGAGGGGCGGCCGTCTTTGGTGGTCACGGTCCAACCGTCTTTTTTGTTGAGTTTTACATGGCGTTTACCGGCGTTGAGCATGGGCTCTATGGTAAAGGTCATGCCCTCTTTAATGACCATGCCTTCGCCCTTGTTGCCGTAGTGTACGACCTGCGGGTCCTCGTGAAACACCTTGCCTATGCCGTGGCCGCAGTATTCGCGCACTATAGAGTAGTAGTTGGCTTCAGCGTGCTTTTGGATGATGTGGCCTATGTCGCCCAGGGTACAGCCGGGTTTGACTATCTCTATGGCTTTATACAGGCACTCTTGGGTGATGTTCACCAAGCGCTCGTTGTGGGGCTTAGGCTTGCCTACATGAAACATTTTGCTGGTGTCGCCGTGGTATTGATCTTTAATCACGGTGATATCTATATTGATAATATCGCCATCACGCAGGGTTTTCTTCTCGTGGGGTATGCCGTGGCACACCACTTCATTAATCGAGGTGCAGATAGATTTGGGAAAGCCGTGGTAGTTTAGCGGTGCCGGTATGGCCTTTTGTTCGTTGACGATATAGTCGTGGCAGATTTGATCCAGTTCGCCGGTGGTCACACCGGGCACCACGTGGGGGGCGATCATATCCAGCACCTGGGCGGCGAGGCGGCCAGCTACACGCATTTTGGCAATTTCATCGGCGGTTTTTATCGTAACGCTCATATAACTATCTGTTTTGTAATGGGTTTGTGTGTTTTTTAGGCGTCGGCTGGTGGGTCCTAGCCGCTGCGCCGGGCTATTGTAAACCATGGCTTGTAGGCTTGGCTAAATTATATGGCGCTGCTGGCAGGCGGATGTTGTTTTTATTGCTAAAAATAGCCGTTTTTCTTCCAGTTGCGGGGCTGTTGTGGTATAAAGCGCGCACTCAAATGGCCGGGTTATTTTGATCGGGTGAATTTGAGCAATAAATCCGCACATATACCGTCACATTGTTCTGGGTGCTCTGTAGGCTCTACCTATCTAATAAGTAGAACTGAAGGGGTTGAATAATGGGGTATATGGAGGCCTAACCCTAACTTATTAAAGGTATATTATGACTACTCAAGTAAGCATGCGCGAAATGCTGCAAGCTGGTGTGCACTTTGGCCACCAAACTCGTTACTGGAACCCTAAAATGTCTGAGTACATTTTTGGTGCCCGCAATAAAATTCATATCATTAACCTGGAGCAAACTGTTCCTGCGTTTAATGAAGCTTTGGCGTTTATTCAGCGTCTAGCTAACAGCCGCAACAAAATTCTTTTTGTTGGTACTAAGCGCGCTGCTAGCAAAATCATCAAAGAACAAGCTGAGCGTGCTAGCCAGCCATACGTTAGCCACCGCTGGTTAGGTGGTATGTTGACTAACTACAAAACTATCCGTGGTTCTATCAAGCGTTACCGCGATTTAGAAGCGCAAGCAAAAGACGGTACTTTTGATGCGTTGACTAAGAAAGAAGCGCTAATGCGTACTCGCGATATGGAAAAGCTAGAGCGTTCTATAGGCGGTATTAAAGATATGGGTGGTTTACCTGACGCCTTATTCGTAATCGACGTAGATCACGAGCGTATCGCTATTCAAGAAGCTAACAACCTAGGCATACCTGTTATCGGTATCGTTGATACTAACAGCAACCCCGATGGTGTTGATTATGTTATCCCTGGTAACGACGATGCTATCCGCGCTATCAAGCTATACACCACGGCTATGGCTGATGCGGTAATTGCTGGTCGTGCTGCTGACGGTGCTGTTTCTAAGAAGAACGAATTCGTAGAAGAAGCTGCTGAAGAGAAGCCTGCTGCTGAATAAGTAGCGTTTCCCAGCAAGAAAAGGGGGCTAGGCCCCCTTTTTTGAAACTTAAGTTTGAATATATCGGTAATTAACTCGCGTTGGTTATCGCATTGGAGGATATCTCAATGGCTGCAATTTCTGCTGCAATGGTTAAAGAACTGCGTGAGCGTACTCAGCTCGGCATGATGGAATGTAAAAAAGCCCTACAAGAAGCTGATGGTGACATCGAAAAAGCGATTGAAGAGCTACGTAAAAACAGCGGCATGAAGGCTGCTAAAAAAGCTGGTCGTACTGCCGCTGAAGGTGTTGTGGTTGCGCGTGTTGCCGAAGATGGCAGCTACGGTGTATTGGTTGAAGTTAACTCTGAAACTGATTTCGCTGCTCGCGATGCCAGCTTCTTAGAATTTGTTAACAAGGTGGCCGATAAGGCTTTTGCTGATAAGCAAACCGATGTTGAAGCTATCATGGCTGGCGAAATGACTGAGGCTCGTGAAGCCTTGGTACAAAAAATCGGTGAGAACATCGGTTTGCGTCGCATCGAGCTAGTTGAAGCCAGCAATGGCGTTGTGGGCAGCTACACCCACTCAAACAACAAGATTTCGGTATTGGTTTCTCTGCAAGGTGGCGAAACTGAATTGGCTAAAGATGTGGCCATGCACGTTGCTGCTGTTAATCCGCAGGTGACTAAGCCAGAAGATATGGATCAAGCTGCTGTTGATGCTGAAAAAGCTATTATCAAGGCACAGCCAGACATGGCTGGTAAGCCAGAAGCTATAGTCGAGAAGATGATGACTGGCCGTATCCAAAAGTTCTTGAAAGAGAACAGCTTGGTTGAGCAGGCTTTCGTTAAAAACCCAGAGTTAACTGTGGGCCAATTGGTGAAAGATGCTGGCGCAGAAGTACAATCATTCACACGCTTTGAAGTGGGTGAGGGTATTGAAGTTGAAGAAGTAGACTTCGCTGCAGAAGTTGCTGCTCAGTTAAAAGGTTAATTTTAATTGAGTCAAAACGGGGCCTTTTGGCCCCGTTTTAGTATTAGAGTTGCTCAATTCCACGCAGGGTGGAATCGTGTTAGATTGAGCCTTTTGAATGCCGCAACCGGTGGGTATTTAAGAGCTTTAATCTAACGCTAGTTATCAATGATCATAATTGTGTAGAGGGTTTATCAATGCCAGTAAAAGCCAGCGATAGAAAGTTTAAGCGTATTTTATTGAAGCTGAGTGGTGAAGCCCTAATGGGGGCCGAGGGCTTTGGTATAGACCCCAAGGTGCTAGACCGCATGGCCCTAGAAGTTGGCCAGCTGGTAGGCATAGGTGTGCAAGTGGGTTTGGTGATAGGTGGTGGCAATCTATTTCGCGGGGCTTCTTTACAGAAGGCTGGCCTAGATAGGGTCACCGGTGATCACATGGGCATGTTGGCCACAGTAATGAACGGCCTGGCTATGCGCGATGCTTTGGAGCGCTGCAATATAGTTTCTAGAGTGATGTCAGCTATACCCATGAGTGGGGTGGTGGACCACTACGACAGACGCAAAGCCATGCGCGCCTTGCAGCGCGGTGAGGTGGTAATTTTTTCCGCGGGTACTGGCAATCCCTTCTTTACTACCGACTCTGCCGCATGCTTGCGCGGTATAGAGGTAGATGCCGAGTTAGTGTTAAAGGCTACCAAAGTTGATGGTGTGTACAGCGCAGACCCTGCTATAGATCCCACAGCCACTAAGTACGACCGCTTAAGTTATGATGAAGTGCTAAACAAAAAATTAGGGGTGATGGATTTAACCGCTATTTGTTTATGTCGCGACCACAATATGCCGCTGCGCGTTTTTGAAATGGAAAAGGCCGGCGCCCTGCTTAATATTGTGGTGGGTGGCGATGAAGGTACTTTAATAGAAGAAATTGCTGAATAAGCTGTTAAGTAAAAGAAAGCAAAAAATAGTTTTAGGAGATTGAATCGTGATTGAAGAATTAAAACAAGATGCCGAAGAGCGCATGCAAAAAACCATCAGCGCTTTGGGTGTTAGTTTAAATAAAATTCGCACAGGCCGAGCTCACCCCAGCATACTGGATGGTATACGCGTGGATTACTATGGTTCTGAAACCCCGCTTAGCCAAGTTGCTGCAATTAATGTTGAAGATGGTCGTACCTTGTCGGTAGTGCCCTGGGAAAAGCCCATGGTGCCGGAAGTAGAAAAAGCCATTATGAAATCCGACTTGGGTTTAAACCCTTCTACTGCCGGTTCAGTAATACGCATACCCATGCCTATGCTGACGGAAGAAACGCGTAAGGGTTACACCAAGCAAGCTCGCGCCGAAGCCGAGCACTCGAAAGTGTCTATACGCAATATACGCCGCGATATACTCAGCGATATTAAAGACTTACAAAAAGAGAAAGAAATTTCTGAAGATGATGAGCGTCGCGCGCAAGATGATATTCAGAAAATCACTGATAAGTACGTGGCCGAGGTGGATAAGGCCTTAGCGATCAAAGAAAAAGACTTAATGGAAATATAAGTACATTATGCCGGAATCAAGTGATAGCGACTCTGGTGTTGCCATTGAGGTAACTGGGAAGGCGAGTGATTTTGCAGTAATACCGCAGCACATCGCCTTTATCATGGATGGTAATAGCCGCTGGGCCAAGCTGCGCGGCAAGTCCACCACCGCGGGGCATACCGCTGGGGTGGAGTCGGTGCGGCAGGTGCTGCAGTTGGCCATGGGTTACGGCATTAAAGTGGTAACCCTGTTTGCCTTTAGCAGTGAAAATTGGCAGCGTCCCGCCCTAGAGGTAAAAGCGCTGATGCGCTTATTTGCCACTTACTTAAAAAAAGAAATGAAACGCTTGCATGCCGATGGCGTACAAATGCGTTTTATAGGCAATCGCGATAATTTTAGCGACGCTTTGCGTAAGCAAATGGCTGAGGCCGAAGCGCTTACCGCCAATAATGATAAAGCGATATTGGTACTGGCGGTGGATTATGGCGGCCAGTGGGATATTGCCAATGCGGCTAAAATTTTAGCAGGGCAGGTGCAGCGCGGTGAGTTGGCGTTGGATCAGGTCGATGCTCAGCATATGGCTAAGCATATGGCCTTGGCTGATTTGCCCGCTCCCGATCTCTGTGTACGCACTGCCGATGAACATCGCATTAGCAATTTTTTACTGTGGCAACTGGCCTATGCAGAATTGTTTTTTTCAAAAGCTTTATGGCCGGATTTTTCCGAGCCCGACCTGCGTGAGGCACTGACCGCCTATGCGCAACGTGATAGACGCTTTGGCGCTCGTAAAGACGCCGACAGCAAATAACTAGAATAAACAAAAGAGGGCTGTCGTGCTTAAACAGCGAATAATTACAGCATTGGTATTAGTCTGCGTAATGGGCAGTGCCATAGTTTTTCTTTCCCCTTTATATTTTGCCGCGCTGATGACGGCGGTTATTCTTGCGGCCAGCTGGGAGTGGTCGGCACTGGCAGGCTTAGCTGGCAGCCTAAACCGCGCAATTTACAGTGCTTGCAGCTTGTTGTTAATGGCCTTGGTGGCCTGGTATTGCCAGCTACTCAGCGAACAGCTGGCTTGGCCGCGAGTGCGCGATGTGCTGGGCTTGGGCTGTCTGTGGTGGGCGGTAGCGCTGTTATGGGTTAAAAGCTACCCCTATAGCGGCAAGCTTTGGGGCGCCGTACCGGCCCGCTTGCTGATGGGGTTTTTAGTGTTAATCCCTGCCTGGTTGGCGTTTATCTCGCTGCGTTTTAATGCCCATGGTACTGCCTATATTTTTGTATTGCTGGCCTTGGTGGCTAGTGCCGATACCGGCGCCTATTTTAGTGGCAAGGCTTGGGGCAAATCCAAGTTGGCGGTGGCGGTGAGCCCGGGTAAGTCTTGGGCGGGTTTTTGGGGCGGCTTAGTGGCAACCAGCAGCTTAGCCTTGCTGCTGTGGTTGTACTACGGCAGTGCAGCCATGCGCTTAGAGCAGGTATTAGTGGTGGCGGTGTTAACCGGCTTGGCCTCGGTATTGGGCGATTTATTAGAGAGCATGGTCAAGCGCCATCAAGGTGTTAAAGACAGCGGCACGCTATTGCCCGGCCACGGTGGCATTATGGATAGATTGGATAGTTTAACGGCAGCAGCGCCGGTGTTTGCGCTGTGCATTATATTGGTGGGTTGGTAATAGGTGGATAAGGCTGTCGCAATAGAAAATATCACCGTTTTAGGGGCCACCGGCTCTATAGGTATTAGCACGCTGGATGTTTGCGCCAGGCACCCACAGCGCTATCGCTTGTTTGCCCTTACGGCCAATAGCAGTGTGGCTGAATTGGCCGAGCAAGTTATTGCCCATAAGCCGCGCTATGCGGTGATGCGCGAGCCGCAGGCGGCAGAGCAGTTGGCGGCCCTGTTACAGCAACAGGGTATTGATGATACCCAAGTGCTTAGCGGTGACGAGGGCTTAAACGCGGTTGCCAGCCATGCCGAGGTCGATACTGTTATGGCGGCCATAGTGGGTGCAGCGGGTTTAGCGCCCACCATGGCGGCGGTAGAGAGCGGCAAAAAAGTGTTGTTGGCCAATAAAGAGGCGCTGGTGATGGCTGGCGGCCTGTTTATGGAGGCGGTGAAAAAAAGTGGCTCGGTGCTACTGCCCATAGATAGCGAGCATAATGCTATTTTTCAGTGCATGCCCGCCCAATACCAAGAGGAAGGCGGTAGCCACCAGCTAGCCAGCAGCGGCATACGTAAAATTCTGCTTACTGGCTCAGGCGGGCCGTTTCGGCAGACCCCTTTAGAGCAGCTGGCGGCGATGACCCCCGATCAGGCCTGTGCCCACCCCAATTGGTCTATGGGGCGTAAGATCTCGGTCGATTCCGCTACCATGATGAATAAGGGTTTAGAGTTTATTGAGGCCTGCTGGCTGTTTAATGCCCAGCCTGAAGATATAGAGATAGTGGTACACCCGCAGAGCATTATTCACTCTATGGTGGAATATGTGGATGGCTCGGTGCTGGCGCAGTTGGGTAACCCCGATATGCGCACCCCTATAGCGCATGCTATGGCCTGGCCTGAGCGTATAGAGTCTGGGGTGGCCAGTTTGGATATTATCGCCACCGCCACACTGGATTTTGAGGCCCCCGACTATCAGCGTTTCCCCTGCCTAGGTTTGGCGGCGCAGGCGGTTAAAACCGGCAAGACTGCAATGGTGGCGTTGAATGCCGCCAATGAGGTGGCGGTAGAGGCTTTTCTCAATCAACAGATACGCTTTACTGATATCCCTGTTATTATCGAGTCCGTGTTGGCGGCTGTTGAGCTGGTTGAACCCTCGACTTTAGCCGTTGTCCAATTGGCCGATCAGCAGGCCCGGGACTTAGCCCTGCAGCAGGTTGCTAACCGCGCCTGCGCCTAATCATTGACTGAAGTTGCCATAATAAAAGGTTGTTGTCTCACTCCATGGAATTACTGCAAACCATATTAATTACTCTCTTCACCTTGGCGATATTGGTGTCTATACACGAGTATGGCCATTTTTGGGTGGCCAGACGCTGCGGCATCAAGGTGCTGCGCTTTTCTGTGGGCTTTGGCAAACCGCTGTACCGCTGGCGCGATAAACTAGATACCGAATATGTGATTGCCGCCATACCCTTGGGTGGCTATGTCAAAATGCTGGACGAGCGCGAGGGCGAAGTGCCCGCCGAGCTGCGTCATATGGCGTTTAATAACAAGCCCGTGGGTCATCGCCTAGCCACGGTTGCGGCCGGGCCTTTAGCTAACTTTATCCTCGCCATTATTGTGTATTGGTTTGTATTTGTGGCTGGGGTTAGCGGTGTGGCCCCGATTATCGATAAGGTAGAGGCAGGGTCGGTAGCCGAGTTGGCAGGTTTAGAAGCCGGCCAAGAGATAGTTGCGGTTGACGGTGAGCCTACCCCCACTTGGGAGGCGCTGCACTTACAGCTGCTAGAGCGCATAGGTGATAGCGGTGAAATAGAGTTTACCGTCAAATATGCCGATTCCGATTTAACCTACAGTTCTAGCGCTACCGTTGATGCCTGGCTGGCGGGGGAGGAAGTCACCGACCTAATGGCGGGTATAGGGGTGGAACTGTATAGGCCCAAGCTGATTGCCCAGATAGATCAAGTAGTAGCCGAAAGCCCGGCGGCGCAGGCCGGTTTTGAAACCGGCGATATTATTGTGCAGGCCGATGAGCAGCCCATAGCCGAGTGGGGCGACTGGGTAGAGTATGTGCGCGAGCGCCCCCAGCAAGCCATACAAGTACAATTTTTGCGGGCAGGGCAGCCGCTTAGCGCTGAACTTACCCCCGCTAGAAAAATTGACGAGCAGGGCCGGGCCTATGGTCAGGTTGGTATGGGGGTAAAGTGGCCAGAGTGGCCAGCAGAGTTGCGCCGAGACTACCAATATAACGCTGTTAGCGCGTTTACTGCTTCATTAAATCGCACCTGGGATATGAGCGTTTTTACTCTGCAATCCATTAAAAAGATGTTAATGGGGCTAATCTCGCCAAAAAACTTGAGTGGCCCGATAACCATTGCTAAAGTGGCGTCCGCCTCGGCAAACTCTGGTCTAACTAGCTATCTCAGCTTCTTGGCTTTATTGAGTGTGAGTTTGGGGGTGTTAAATCTACTGCCTATACCGGTTTTGGATGGCGGCCATATTTTATTTGGGGTGGTAGAACTAATAATAGGCCGTCCAGTATCAGACCGTATTCAAGCACTGGGCTACCAATTGGGCTTTGTTATTGTCATTAGCATGATGATGCTGGCTTTATATAACGATATTAGTCGACTCTAATGAACAGCAGGCTAGCTTTGAACACGCGAGAATCCCTGTGCTAATGAATTTTGTGGTAATAAATAATCAATGAGACGTTTTCTTACAGTATTCCTGTTAGCCCCTTTGTGGCTGTTTTCCTCTATTAGTGTTCACGCTGAAGAAAGCTTTGTGGTGTCAGATATACGCGTGCAAGGTTTGCAGCGGGTGTCGGCGGCCAGCGTGTTTACCTCCGTGCCTATTAATGTAGGTGATACAGTAGATCAGGCGGCTATTAGCAATGCCATACGCAGTTTGTTTCGCAGTGGTAATTACGATGATGTAGAGATAGGCCGCGATGGCACCGTGCTAGTGGTGGCCGTGGTAGAGCGCCCCTCTATTAGCGAAATTGTATTAGAGGGTAATAAGGCGATTAAATCTGAGGCCTTATTAGAAGGCTTAAAAGGTGCTGGTTTGGCTGAGGGGCAGGTGTTTAAACGCTCAACCCTAGAGACCATGAAGCTAGAGCTGACTCGCCAATATGTATCCCAAGGCCGTTACGATGCTGGCATAGATACCGAAGTGGTGTCGCTGCCCCGCAACCGCGTAGCGGTGAATATCAATATTGATGAGGGTAATACCGCTGCGATTAAGCACATCAATATAGTAGGCAATAAAGATTTTAGCGAAGAAGAGCTATTAGATTTAGTAGAGTTATCCACTACCGGCTTTTGGTCGTGGATTACCAGCGATGATAAATATGCCAAAGAGGCTTTGGCGGGTGATTTAGAAACCCTTAAATCTTTCTACCTAGACCGGGGTTATTTAACCTTTGCCATAGATTCTACCCAAGTGACGGTTACCCCCGATCGCAAAGCGGTATACATCACCATCAATATAAAAGAGGGTGAGGTTTACACCGTTGATAAAGTGGACTTATCCGGTGACCTAGTAGTTAAAGAAGAGCAGCTATGGCCCTTTGTATTAATACAGTCGGGGCAAACTTTTTCGCAAACGGCAGTCACCAATAGTGAAGAGTGGCTGACCAAGCGTTTAGGTAATGATGGCTATAATTTTGCCAAAGTTGAAACCATTACCGATATAGACCAAGAAAACCAAACCGTTAATCTTAAGTTTTTTATAGACCCTGGCAAGCGCACCTATGTACGCCGCATAGAGTTTGATGGCAATAGTAAAACCGCCGATGAAGTACTGCGCCGTGAAATGCGGCAAATGGAAGGTGCGCCTGCGTCTTCCTCGCGCATAGAACAGTCGCGTATACGCTTAGACCGTTTAGGTTATTTTAAGGATGCCAAGGTAGAAACCTTAGAAGTACCCGGCAGCGACGATCAAATCGATATTAAATACAAGGTGGAAGAGCAGCCTTCAGGCAGCATAGGCGCCAGCATCGGTTACTCGCAGGACAGCGGTATTATATTCGGCGCTAACGTACAGCAAGACAATGTGTTGGGCACCGGCAAGCAGGTAGGCATAGGCTTAAACAAAAGCCGCTATATGACTAATGTGCGCTTTAGTTATACCAATCCTTATTACACTGAAGACGGTGTGAGCCGCGGTTTCTCGGTGTTTTATCGCAAGGCTGACCTGTCAGAAATCAACGTGTCTAACTACACCACCAATACCTTGGGTACCTCGATGAATTTCAGCTACCCCATCAAGGAAACCGAGCGGGTAGGTTATAGCTTCACCTATACCAATACCGAGATAGAGGCCGGTGATTTTGCGGTGCAGGAGATATTTGCCAGCCCGCGCGCTGATTCAGACTTTATCAATCACTATTACGACAGCGAGTTTGCTGGCAATGTAAATGGCGTTAGCACCTATGCCCAGGCTGAATTACCTAAGACTTTCGATCCAGTGGCCAATGCCGATCTGTTAACGCCACCGACGCAACCCGGCTTTATCGATTTGTACGGCAACGAGTTCAACGACTTTACCTTTACCACCAGCTGGTCGCAGTCCACCTTAAACCGTGGCCGCATGGCAACCCGTGGTGCTTCGCAAAGCCTGGCCTTAGAGGTCACCATACCGGGTAGTGACTTAGAGTTTTATAAGCTTACCTATACCGGCCAAGTCTTTTTACCCATTACCAATAACTGGATAGTACGCCTGCGCGGTGACTTAGGTTATGGCGATGGTTTTGGCGATGTAGAAGAGCTGCCTTTCTTCCAAAACTTTTACTCCGGTGGTTTTGGCTCGGTGCGCGGCTTTAAGAGCAACACTTTAGGCCCAAGAAGTACGCCAGCATTGCGTTATGACAGAGGTCAAGCAGTGGTAGCTGTTTGTAGCCAGACCGATGTGGATAATAGTGTTAGTAATTGCTCGGTAGTGGGCCAAGCGAAACAATTAGATGATAAGTTTTCGTATATAGCCAGCGACGGTTCATTTAATGCCAGCTCAGTCGATAATAAGCCCGACCCCTTTGGCGGCAACTTGCTGGTAGAGGCCAGTGTGGAATTACTGTTCCCCTTGCCCTTTATTAAAGATCAAAGCTCCATACGCTCGGCTTTTTACTTTGACGTAGGTAATGTATTTAGCACTGATTGCCGAGCAACTCAGGTGAACTGTACTAATTTTGATATGGACGAGTTGCGCTATTCGGTAGGGGTGGGCATGACGTGGATTACCGGCTTTGGCCCGCTAACCTTTAGTTATTCTAAGCCCATGAATGAAAGTGAATACGATGAGACTGAAAACTTCCAGTTCTCTCTAGGCCGCAGTTTTTAAACTATTTAAGTTTACTGCTGGTAGCCTGCCCGCGATACGGATAGTATTGATTTAAAATAATGAGGAGAAAACCCATGAAAAATTTATTAAAGCTAATGGTGCTAGTCACAGCTGTGGCAGCGCCGTTAATGGCAGCAGCACAGGGCAAAATTGCCGTACTAGATGTGCAAACCGCTATCTTGCAAACCGAAGCCGCCAAAAAAGAGTTTAAAGAGTTACAGGCGCGCCCCGATTACGCCGAGAGCGTTAAGCAGTTAGAGAAATTGCAAAAAGACTTTATGGCCAATAAAGAAAAGCTACAAAAAGATAGCGCCGTAATGAGTGACGAGCAAAAACAAGCCGAGGCGCAAAAACTGCAAAGCAGCGCCACTGATATTCAGCATGTACGTAAAAAATTGCAAACAGCTGAACAAGAATTAGCCAAAAAATTAATGCAAGCTTTTTACCCCAAGCTGCAGCAAGTAATGCCTGAAGTGATTAAAGAAGAAAGCCTAGGTTTATTATTGGATAGAAAAACGGCCTTGCATGTAGATAACGGCTACGATGTAACCGGTAAAGTCACTGCCAAACTTAATCTGCAATAAACCTAGGCTATTTTCACCCAGCCATGACAGCGCGTGATTACTCCCTAGCTGAATTAGCAGAGCAGCTACAATTAGAATGCGTAGGCGATTCCAGCCTGCGCATTGTTGGTTTAGCGACTTTAGCATCGGCAGCGACTGGCCAGCTTAGTTTTTTGGCTAATCCCCGCTATCAAAAAGAATTAGCTAATACCGCCGCTAGTGCGGTTATTGTCAGCCCTGCTATGTTGCCACACTGCCCGGTTGCGGCGTTGGTTTCCGACAATCCTTATCTTAGTTACGCGCAAGCTACCCAGCTGTTTAAAAAACAGAGTGAGGCAGTGGCCGGTATCGCGGATACTGCGGTAGTTGCCGCTAGCGCTGATATTGCCAGTAGCGCCAGCATAGGTGCTAACTGCGTTATTGGTGAGCGCGTGCGTATAGGTGAGCAGGTAGTAATAGGGCCAGGCTCAGTAATTGGGGATGATGTTGTTATAGGCCCACAGGGTTTATTACACGCAAATGTGACACTGTATCACGGCGTGAGTATTGGTCATTCTGTTATATTACACAGCGGCGTGGTGATAGGCGCCGACGGTTTTGGTTTTGCCCCCACTCAACAGGGCTGGCAAAAAATTGAGCAATTAGGTGCTGTGGTGATTGGCGACCATGTGGAGATAGGTGCCAATAGCTGTATAGATAGAGGGGCTTTAAACCCCACGATTATAGGCAACCACGTCATCATCGATAACTTGGTGCAATGTGCTCACAACGTACAAATTGGTGATGGCACGGCCATAGCCGGTTGCACGGCCATTGCCGGCAGTACCCGTATAGGTAGCCGCTGCACTATAGCCGGTGGCGTGGGTATAGTGGGGCATATTAGTTTGGCGGATAATGTCCATATTACCGCTCATACCTTGGTGACTAAGTCTATTAGCCAGCCCGGCTCTTATTCATCGGGTACGCCCATGCTGGAAACCCAGCAATGGCGTAAAGCTGCTGCGCGCTTTGCGCAACTAGACGCATGGATCAAAAAATTAAGCCGCTTTATCAAGGCTAATAACTAGGCCGGGCTTGCTATTAAGCCTGTGCGTTACAGATTATTACCGTGCTATAACAGCACCGTGTTATTTATAGGGATCAAACTCCATGATAATGGACGTGAAAGAAATAAGAGAATATTTGCCCCACCGCTATCCCTTTTTATTGGTTGATCGCGTTACTGAGCTGGTTTTAGGTGAGTCTATTACCGCCATTAAAAACGTCAGCGTAAACGAGCCTTTCTTTAATGGCCACTTCCCCGATAAGCCGGTCATGCCCGGCGTCTTAATTATCGAAGCTATGGCTCAAGCCGCTGGTATATTGGGCTTTAAAACCCAGGATAAAAAGCCTGCTGATGGCTCTATATATTTATTTGTTGGTGTGGATAATGTGCGCTTTAAGCGTCAAGTGGTACCCGGCGATCAGTTAGAGCTTAAAGTTGATTATGTTTCGGACAAGCGCGGCATTTGGAAATTTCAATGCAGCTCCTATGTCGATGGGCAATTAGCCGCATCTGCCTCTATATTATGTGCAGATAAAAAAGTTTAAGAGTAAACAGTTGAATGTTGATAGACAGTAGAGCCATTATCGACCCCAGTGCCAAGCTGGCCGATGACGTAGAGGTCGGCCCCTGGAGTATTATAGGTCCCAATGTAGAAATAGGGGCGGGCACCGTGATTAAGTCTCATGTGGTGGTTAAAGGCCCCACGGTGATAGGTCGCAACAATACCATTTATCAGTTTGCTACCGTGGGCGACGATACCCCCGACCTAAAATATAACAACGAGCCTACACGCTTGGTGATAGGCGATAATAATGTAATACGCGAAGGTGTCACCATACACCGAGGCACCGTGCAGGATAGAGCCGAAACCACCATAGGCAACGACAACCTGATTATGGCTTATGTACATATAGGCCATGACTCGGTAGTGGGTAACCACTGTATATTGGTGAACAACGCCGCCTTAGCTGGCCATGTGTATATAGGCGATTGGGCCATAGTCAGTGGCTATACCTTGATACACCAGTTTTGTCATATAGGCGAGCACTCCTTTAGTGGCATGGGTACGGCTATAGGTAAAGATGTGCCAGCCTATGTTACCGTTATGGGTAGTCCGGCAGCGGCCAAAGGGATTAATACCGAAGGTTTAAAACGCAGGGGCTTTAGCAGCGAGGCCATAGCCACCATACGCAAGGCTTATAAAATCATCTATCGCCGCGGCCTAACCACCGAAGAAGCCCTGCAGGAATTGGAAAGCATGCAAGCAGACTGCGCTGAGTTGGGGCCATTAATACACTCTATACGTGTTTCTAAGCGCGGCATAGTCAGGTAGCACTAGCTAATTCAGAAGGGCCTGGCTAACAAGGCTGCGGTAAAAGCTTAACTAGACACAGGCTGATAATAATTCCACGCCTTAAGCCGCTACTTTAAGCCATCATCATCGCGGCATTTGGCTTGTAGTCATTGTTATCAACCCTCCACAAGGTTACATCATGGCGGAAAGTTTACGCATAGGGATAGTTGTTGGTGAGGCATCGGGGGATATACTCGGTGCCAGCTTGATCAAGGCTATAAAACAACAATACCCACAAGCTCAATTTGAAGGTATAGGCGGCCCCTTAATGTTGGCCCAGGGCTTTAACAGCCACCACCCCATGGAGCGTTTGGCGGTGATGGGCATAGTAGAGCCCTTAAAACGCCTGCCCGAACTACTGCGCATACGCCGCAGCCTAAAAGAGCATTTTATTGCTAAGCCGCCAGATTTATTTTTAGGCATAGACTCTCCCGATTTTAACCTGGATCTAGAGCTGGCCCTGCGTAAAGCAGGCTTGTTAACCGCGCATTATGTCAGCCCCTCGGTATGGGCTTGGCGCAGCGGTCGGGTACATAAAATCGCCAAGGCAGTGGATAGAATGCTGACCTTATTCCCCTTTGAGGCCCAGTTTTATCACCAGCATAATGTGCCGGTGTCTTTTATTGGTCATCCTTTGGCCGATAAGTTTCCCCTGCAAAATGACCAGCAGCAAGCGCAACAGGCCTTGGGGCTTAGCGCTGACAAGCCTTTGGTGGCGCTATTGCCGGGCAGCCGCGGTGGCGAGGTGGCTATGTTGGGCGAGGCATTTATAGAAACCGCTCGCTGGTGTTTACATCAGCGCTCAGATTTACAGTTTATTCTGCCAGCCGCCAACGAGGCTCGTTATCAGCAATTGCAAACCCTGCTCAGCCAGCGCGGTGCGGGCCTGCCTATTACCTTAATACAAGGCGATTCACAAACCGCTATGGCCGCCGCCGATGCGGTATTAATGGCCTCGGGCACCACTACCTTAGAGGCCATGTTATTAAAACGCCCCATGGTAGTGGCTTATAAAATGGCGGGGTTGTCTTACGCCATAATCTCGCGCATGGTTAAGTCTAAATATATTGCTCTGCCTAATTTATTGGCGGGTGAGATGCTGGTGCCCGAGGTGCTACAGCAGGATGTGCGGCCAGAAATGTTAGGGCCGTTAGTGTTAGACGCGCTGCAAAATAAAGCTAAGCGCGCCGCGCTGATAGAGCGTTTTACCGAGATACACCAAACATTAAAAATGAACGCCAGTGAGCGCGCCGCCGAGGTGTTATTAAAAATGATACGCCACCGGCACAATGAATCTCACGATGCTCAGTCATAAAAAGAATAGTTAGGAATAGAGTGATGGACGTTTTTCATAGCAGCTACCAAGGTATCTTGGTGGCGGGTACCGATGAGGTGGGACGCGGGCCTTTGGCTGGCGATGTGGTCGCCGCGGCGGTAATTTTAGATCCCAATAAACCTATAGAGGGTTTAAACGATTCTAAAAAACTCACCGAAAAAAAACGCGAGGCCTTGTTCCCTATTATTCAAGAGCAGGCCTTGAGCTGGTGTATAGCCAGAGCAACGGTACAAGAGATAGACGAAATTAATATTCTGCACGCCAGCCTGTTAGCCATGACCAGAGCGGTGCAAGGCCTGGCCGTGCAACCTGAGCATGTGCTGGTGGATGGTAATAAAATTCCGCAATGGTCATATCCTGCCGAGGCGGTAGTTAAAGGCGATAGCCGGGTAGCAGCCATCGCGGCGGCATCTATTTTGGCCAAGGTGACTAGGGATAGAGAGATGCTAGCTATGGATGAGTTATACCCCGGTTATGGTTTGGCGGGGCATAAGGGCTACCCCACCAAGGTGCATATGCAGGCCTTGGAAACCTTAGGCCCCACGCCTATACACCGGCGTTCTTTTGGCCCCGTAAAAAAACAATTAGAGCAACTGAGTTTGCTATAGCAAGCTATGCCATAACACGATACAGAGCAGCACTTTATGACCCCATCTTTTGTCCATTTGCGCCTACATAGCGAGTTTTCGTTAATCGACGGTTTAGTGCGCTTAAAGCCCCTGGCTAAGCGCGTGGCGGAGCTGGGCATGCCGGCGGTGGCGTTAACCGACCATACAAATTTTTATGGCCAAATTAAATTTTATAAAGCGGCCGTGGCGGCGGGTGTAAAGCCTATCTACGGCAGTGACTTTTTTCTTAAAGATGACGAAGACGAAACTCAAATCTCCAAACTGTGCTTGTTGGCGCAAAACGATAAAGGCTACCGCAACCTTACCGAATTAATTTCCATGGCCTATCAGCAGGGCCAGTATTTGGGAGTGGCTTATATTAAACGCTCCTGGGTGCAGCAAAAATCCGAAGGTCTGATTGCATTATCGGGTGGCAAAGACGGCGAGGTAGGGCGCGCTTTATTGGCGGGCAAGCAGGCCTTGGCGGCTGAGCGTTTACAGCGCTGGATGACTATGTTTCCAGATCGTTTTTATTTGGAGCTGCAGCGCACCGGCAGAGAAAACGAAGAGAATTATTTACATCAAGCCGTAGCTTTAGCCGGGCAGTATCAATGCCCAGTGGTGGCCACTAACGAAGTTTGTTTTATAAAGGCGGGCGAGTTTGAGGCCCATGAAGCACGGGTATGTATTAACGAGGGGCGCACCTTGGATGATCCGCGCCGAGTTAAAAAATATTCCGAGCAGCAATACCTACGCTCGCCAGAAGAAATGCAAGAGCTGTTTAGTGATATCCCCGAAGCGCTGCAAAATACCGTAGAAATTGCCAAGCGTTGTAATGTGGAAATCAAACTGGGTACTTACTATCTGCCAGAATACCCTATACCAGAAGACTTAGAGAACGATCCCTATTTTCAGAAAGTCCCCTACGAAACCCTAAAACAGCAGACCATCAAGTCGCTAGCTAAAAACTGGGCGGGTAAAGAAGATACCCCCGAGTATGAAAAAGAGCTGCGCACTGGCATCTTTTTTAGAAAAATTTCCCGTGAAGGTTTGGATGAGCGTTTAGCCTTTTTAAAAGAAAACCGTAAGCCCAGCCTGCCACCTTTGGTGGATCAAGAATATATAGAACGACTCGATTTTGAGTTGGATATTATTTTGGAAATGGGCTTTCCCGGTTATTTTCTTATCGTGATGGACTTTATTCAGTGGTCCAAAGATCACGATATCCCCGTAGGCCCGGGTCGTGGTTCCGGTGCGGGGTCGCTGGTGGCCTATGTGCAAAAAATTACTGACTTAGACCCCTTGGAATACGATCTGCTATTCGAACGTTTTCTTAATCCCGAGCGGGTTTCTATGCCGGATTTCGACGTAGACTTTTGCATGGATAACCGCGACAAGGTAATCAGCTATGTGGCCGACAACTACGGTCGTGAGGCGGTAAGCCAAATCGTAACCTTCGGTACCATGGCCGCCAAGGCGGTGGTGCGCGACGTGGCTAGGGTGCAGGGTAAGTCCTATGGCTTGGCCGATAAACTGTCAAAAATGATTCCCTTTGAAATAGGCATGACGTTATCTAAGGCCATAGAGCAAGAGGAATTATTGCGCGACTTTATACGCGAAGACGAGCAGGCCGCCGAAATTTGGTCTATGGCTACCCAATTAGAGGGCGTGACCCGCAACGTGGGCAAACACGCCGGTGGTGTGGTTATTGCACCTTCTAAGCTTACCGATTTTGCGCCCCTGTATTGCGATGAAACCGGCAGCGGCTTGGTTACCCAGTTTGATAAAAACGATGTGGAAGAAGCGGGCTTAGTTAAGTTCGACTTTTTGGGTTTGCGTACCCTCACCATTATCGACTGGGCGGTGAAAATGATAAACCGCCCCAAGTCTGATGGCAGTGTGGTAGGGCTGGAAATAGAGCGCATCAATTTAGAAGATGTGGAAACCTTCAAGCTTTTAAAACGCGGCGAGACCACTGCGGTATTCCAGCTGGAATCGCGCGGCATGAAAGAGCTAATCAAAAAGCTCAAGCCCGATAACCTGGAAGACATGATCGCACTGGTGGCACTGTTCCGCCCCGGCCCGTTGGATTCGGGCATGGTAGAGGACTTTGTTAACCGTAAGCACGGCATGGCCGAAGTGGCCTACCCCGATGTGCAGTATCAGCACGAATGGCTGAAACCTATATTAGAACCCACCTATGGCGTTATTGTTTACCAGGAACAGGTAATGCAAATCGCTCAGGTGTTGGCGGGCTACAGCTTGGGTGGCGCAGATATGCTGCGTCGCGCCATGGGTAAGAAAAAACCCGAGGAAATGGCCAAGCAGCGCAGTATCTTTAAAGAAGGCGCGATCAAGCAGGGTGTTGATGGCGATCTGGCCATGAAGATCTTTGACTTGGTGGAAAAGTTCGCCGGTTACGGTTTTAACAAATCCCACTCGGCCGCCTATGCCTTGGTGTCTTACCAAACCGCGTGGTTAAAAACCCATTACCCCGCTGAGTTTATGGCCGCCACCATGAGCTCGGAATTACAGAACACTGACAAAATCGTAATCTTCATCGAAGAATGTAGAGAGATGAAGCTGCCGCTAAAACTGCCCGATGTGAACGAGGGTGAGTATATGTTTACGGTAAACGATAAGGGCGAAATTATTTACGGCTTAGGGGCGATTAAAGGCTTGGGCGAAGGCCCCATAGACAGCATTATCGCCGCCCGCAACGAGGGAGGCCCCTTTAAAAATCTGTTCGACTTTTGTGAGCGGGTAGACCCGCGCAAGGTGAATAAGCGTGCCTTGGATGCGCTAATACGTTCGGGTTCTTTCGACAGCCTGGGGGTAGAGCGGGCGGTGTTAATTGCCAGCACTCAAGAGGCGGTTAAGGCAGCTGAGCAAAGCGCCAGCAATAAAAACGCTGGCATGATGGATTTATTTGGCGATGTGGTACCCAACGGCGAGGGGGATAATGTTTATGCCGATTTTGAAAATGTACGGCCGCTAACCCCCAAAGAGCGTCTAAAAGGCGAAAAGGATACCCTAGGTTTGTACGTTACCGGCCATCCCATAGACGAATACGAAAAAGAGCTAAAGAAAATCGTACGCAACCGCATAGTCGATTTAAAAGCCGACCGCAGCAGCCAGCTAATAGCGGGACTAGTGGTAGACATGCGTACCATGAAGACCAAGCGCGGCGACACTATGGCCTTTGTGCAGCTGGATGACAGAACCGCGCGCATAGAGATAGGTCTATTCTCCGATGCCTACGAGCAGGCCAGGGATTTGCTCAGCAAAGACACGGTTATTCTGGTAGAGGGCGAGGTAGAGTTTGACGAATACCGCAAGCAGACCAAGGTGCGCGGTAAAACCGTGCGCAGCCTGCTGCAGGTGCGCGAAGAGCTGGCCCAGTCGCTGACATTGAGCCTCAGCCCTGAGGATTTTCAGTCCAGCCATAGACGCGGCTTTAGCCAGGAATTTAGCGATATGCTGTCACCGGCTTTAGGTGGCCGCTGCCCAGTGCATATAGCGTATCAGCAGGCGCAGGCGCAGGGGGAGTTGACCTTGGGCTCAAATTGGCAGGTGAGCCCCAGTGATGAACTAATACAATGTTTAAAAGATCGCTTCGGAAATGAAAAAGTTGAGCTAAAGTATTAGTAGACTCGCTGAATATTTTTTGCCCTTTTCTCCGACGATGGCGACAGTTCGCATATTAGCGTGGTTAAATGTTGCGAACTGGTCGCTAAAATCCGGTTTCGGCTGGTTGTGCTATAGGGCTGCAAGCCTTTAATTATGCGGCCTTAGCTGTCGACTCTAGGAAAAAATTCAAGTAGAGTCTGCGCCTTTAACTGTTTCGTAAACTGAGTTTTTTGCCCCCTATGAATCCAAATTATCTCGATTTTGAACAACCCATTGCCGATCTCGAAGTTAAGATTGAAGAATTACAGCTAGTAGGCAGCGACAACGACCTGAATATCGTTGAAGAAATTGCCAAGCTGCGCGAAAAAAGCACCAAGCTCACCGAAAAACTTTTCGCTAATCTTACCCCTTGGCAAACAGTTAAGGTCGCCAGGCACCCCCTGCGCCCCTATACGCTGGATTACATCAATCGCGTATTTACCGATTTTCAAGAGTTACACGGCGACCGCCACTTTGCCGATGATGCCGCTATTATCGGCGGCATGGCCAGGCTTAATGGCAAGCCGGTAATGGTTATAGGCCAAGAAAAAGGCCGTGGTGTACAAGAGAAGGTACGCCGTAACTTTGGCATGCCCAAGCCCGAAGGCTACCGCAAGGCCCAGCGCCTAATGGAAATGGCCGAGCGCTTTAAACTGCCGATTATTACCTTAATTGATACCCCGGGAGCCTACCCCGGTATAGACTCAGAGGAACGCGGTATCAGTGAGGCCATCGCCAAAAACTTAGCGGTTATGTCCCGTTTAAGCACGCCTATTATCTGCATAGTAATAGGTGAGGGTAGCTCTGGTGGTGCCTTAGGTATAGGCGTAGGTGATCACCTGGCCATGCTGCAATACTCTACCTACTTTGTTATCTCGCCCGAAGGTTGCGCCAATATTATTTGGAAAACCTCAGAGAAAGCACCGGATGCCGCCGAGGCTATGGGCTTAACCTCTACCGTGCTAGAGGACTTGGGTATTGTTGATGCCACTATCCCCGAGCCACTAGGTGGCGCACACCGTGATATAGACTTAATGGCTGAGCGCATTAAGGATCACTTGGTTGAGCGTTTAGCGGTATTAGAGAATTTACCCGCTGCGGACTTGCTAGAAAAACGCTATGAGCGTTTAATGTCGTACGGTAACGAATAAACTCATCAGGGAGGCCGATTGGCTACAAACGCAACGCTAGCACCGCTTTCAGCCTCCCAACTCTTATCCCCCCTGCTCACAGACTACCCCAACGCCAAGCGCTGGGTGGTGGCTTATAGTGGCGGGGTAGATTCCCATGTTTTACTGCACCTCTGCCATCACTTTTTAGCGCAGCAGCAAGGCCAAAGTTTGCCGGCTTTGTGTGCAGTGCATATCAATCATGGCTTACAGCAACCCGCAGAGGCTTGGGCGCAGCATTGCGCGCAGCAGGCTCAGGCTTTAGCTGTGCCCTTGCATATAGAGGCCGTCACCATAGAGCAGCAAGCTAGGCAGAGCTTAGAAGAGCAGGCCAGGCAGGCGCGCTATCAGGTATTTGAGCAGGCCCTGCAGCCCGGCGACTTATTATTACAGGGTCACCACGCCGATGATCAGGCGGAAACCCTATTGCTGCGCCTGCTGCGCGGCAGTGGCAGCCAGGGCTTGGGGGCTATGCCGCAGGCTAGGGCGCTGGGGGCAGGGCAGTTGGTGCGGCCATTGTTGGCGGTGTCCAGGGCGGCTATAGAGGCCTATGCCCAGCAACAGCAGTTGCGGTGGATAGAAGACCCCAGCAACCAAAGCAGTGATTTTGATCGCAATTTTTTACGCCTAGAGTTGCTCCCCAAATTGGCCCAGCGCTGGCCGCAGTTTGCTGAGAGTTTTGGCCGTTCAGCCCGGCTCAGTGCCGAGGCCTACCAGCTTAATCAAGAGTTGGCCGCTATGGATGCCCAGCGTTTGGGTTTTACTGGCCCAGGAAAGGGGCTGGCGGTAGCGGGCTTAAACACGTTGAGTTTGGCGCGCTGCAAAAATCTGCTGCGTTACTGGTTGGCGCAGCAGCAGCTGCCTATGCCCAGTGAGGCGCAGTTGCTGGCAGTGATAGATACGGTGATTTCCGCTCAGGCCGATGCCAGCCCCACGGTGTCTTGGCCGGGGGTAGAGGTGTGTCGTTTTGAGGGGCTGCTCTATGCGCATCAGCCCTTGCCCGACTTTGATAATAAGGCCCGGTATAGTTGGAGCCTGAGCGACGAGATCGTCCTACCCGGCGCTGGCAGCTTATCAGCTAGCCGCTGCGAGGGCGGCTGTATAGCTCTGCGCAAGGGGGCTGAGGCCGCAGATTTGCAGATACGTTTTCGCCAGAGCGGCGAGCACTGCCGCCCTGCGGGCCGCGGTGGTTCGCGCAAGCTTAAAAAACTATTGCAGGAATTGTCGGTGCCCTATTGGCTGCGTGGGCGGGTGCCGCTGTTGTACTGTGGCGATGAATTAATTGCGGTGGCCGATATGCTGGTGGCGGAAGGTTGGCAGGCGTCTGCTACTGAGCCGGGCTGGCAAATTTGCTGGCGGCGGCCTTAATCGCCATTTTCAGCTATCACAGCACCATTCTATGATTGAGCCACTATGCCATTGCTGGTACACTGGCGTCCCATCTTAGGGGGTAAAACGACGCCGGTTTTTTAGTCTATTTGACGGCCTGTTAACACCCAACTCAAGTACATTGCACACACGTTCAACGATACAGTTTATAAAAGGTTCTTCATGGCGACTCGATTTGTCTTCGTCACCGGTGGTGTTGTTTCATCGCTAGGTAAGGGTATTGCATCGGCCTCTTTAGCGGCCATACTTGAGGCCCGCGGTCTTAAAGTCACCATACTTAAGTTAGACCCTTATATTAACGTAGACCCAGGCACCATGAGCCCCATACAGCACGGTGAAGTATTTGTGACTGAGGACGGTGCTGAAACCGATTTAGACCTAGGCCACTACGAGCGCTTCATCCGCGCCAAGATGAACCGCCGCAACAACTTTACCACTGGCCGCGTTTACGAAACCGTATTGCGTAAAGAGCGCCGCGGTGATTACTTAGGTGGCACGGTACAGGTTATCCCCCATATTACCGACGAAATTAAACGCCGCGTTATTGAAGGCGCTGGCGATGCCGATGTGGCGGTAATAGAAATTGGCGGCACCATAGGTGATATAGAGGGTTTGCCCTTTTTCGAAGCAGCCAGGCAGCTTAAATCTGAGCTGGGCCCCAAGCGCGCCATGCTTATGCACTTAACGCTAGTGCCTTACATAGCCACTGCCGGTGAGACTAAAACCAAACCCACCCAGCACTCGGTTAAAGAGTTACGTTCTATAGGCTTGCAGCCTGATATTTTATTGTGCCGTTCGGATCATAAAATTGACGAGCCCTCGCTGAAAAAGATTTCCTCTTTTACCAACGTAGAAGAGCGTGCAGTAATTCCTTTAGAGGATGCTGACAGTATTTACAAAATCCCCGGCCTGTTAAACCAGCGTGGTTTGGATCAGTTTATTGTCGAGCGTTTTGAGCTGGCTTGCGAGCCCGCCGATTTATCCGAGTGGGACAGGGTGATAGACGGCGACCTCAACCCCAAGCAAGAAGTTACCATTGCTATGGTCGGTAAATACATGGAGTTGTTGGATGCCTACAAGTCCTTAATCGAAGCCATGAAGCACGCGGGTATTAACACTTATACCAATATTAATTTTAAATATGTCGATTCCGAAGATATAGAGCGCGAAGGTACCGGCGCTTTGGAAGGGGTGGATGCCATCTTAGTCCCCGGAGGTTTTGGTGCTCGCGGCGTAGAGGGCAAAATCGCCACGGTTAAATTTGCCCGTGAAAATAAAGTGCCTTACCTGGGTATATGCTTAGGCATGCAAGTAGCGGTTATTGAATACGCCAGAAATGTCGCCAGCCTAACCCATGCCAATAGCACAGAGTTTGATAAGCACGCGCAAGAGCCGGTTATCGCCTTAATTACCGAGTGGGTGGATGCCGATGGCAATAAAGAAAAACGCGATGAGGCAGCCGACTTAGGCGGCACCATGCGCTTAGGTGGTCAAGAGTGCCGCCTAGCTGAAGGCTCATTAGCGAAACAGGTTTACGGCAAAGAGTTAATTGTTGAGCGTCACCGCCACCGCTATGAGGTGAACAATAACTTTGTTGATCAATTGCAAAAAGCCGGTTTGCGTATAGGTGGTTGGTCTGCCGATGACACTTTAGTAGAAGTGGTAGAGGTGGCGGATCACCCCTGGTTTGTGGCCTGTCAGTTCCACCCGGAGTTTACCTCTACCCCAAGAGATGGCCACCCCTTGTTTACCGGTTTTGTTAATGCCGCGATTAAACAGTCACAGCGATAAATCTCAGAGATATTCAGCACATGCAAAAAACGGTAACGGTAGCCAACTTAGAAATAGCTAATGACCGCCCCTTTGTGTTAATGGGCGGCATGAATGTGTTGGAGTCGCGCGACCTGGCCATGCAAATTGCCGAGCACTATGTAGAAGTTTGCGGCCGCTTAAACATACCCTATGTATTTAAAGCCTCCTTCGATAAGGCCAACCGTTCATCGGTGCATTCCTACCGTGGCCCCGGTATGGAAGAGGGCTTAAAAATTTTCCAAGAGATTAAACAAACCTTTAAGGTACCTGTGATCACCGATGTGCACGAGGTTGATCAGGCCCAGCCCGTGGCCGAGGTCTGCGATATTATTCAGCTGCCCGCCTTTTTAGCGCGGCAAACCGACTTAGTAGCAGCCATGGCTAAAACCGGCGCGGCCATTAATATTAAAAAACCCCAGTTTTTAAGCCCAGCGCAAATGGGCAATATTGTTGATAAGTTTAAAGAGTGCGGCAACGACAAGGTCATGCTGTGCGAGCGTGGTTCATGCATGGGCTATGACAACTTGGTGGTTGATATGCTGGGCTTTCGCACCATGCAGGAAGTCAGTGGCGGCGCGCCTATTATCTTCGATGTTACCCACGCCCTGCAGTGCCGCGACCCTATGGGCGCAGCTTCTGGTGGTCGTCGCCATCAAGTCGCCGAGTTGGGGCGCGCCGGTATGGCGGTAGGCTTGGCCGGTTTATTTTTAGAGGCCCACCCCAATCCAGATCAGGCTAAATGTGATGGCCCCTCGGCCTTGCCGCTGTCGGCCTTAGAACCTTTTTTGCAGCAAATGAAAACCATAGACGAAGCGGTAAAAGCTTTGCCGGTTTTGCAAATCGATTAAATCTTAATTTTTATACTTTGGAGTAGAACATCATGGCTGAAATTGCCGATATTAAAGCGTACGAAGTCTTAGATTCTCGAGGCAACCCCACAGTAGAGGCTGATGTTATTTTAGCTTCTGGTGCGATTGGTTCTGCCTGCGCCCCTTCAGGTGCCTCTACCGGTACTCGCGAAGCTTTAGAGTTGCGCGATGGCGATAAAAGCCGTTACTTGGGCAAGGGTGTGTTAACAGCTGTTAACAATATTAATACTGAGATTAAAGCTTTATTAGTAGGCAAAGATGCCAGCGACCAGCGTGCTATAGACCAGCTAATGATTGATGCCGATGGCACCGAAAACAAAGCCAAGTTTGGTGCCAATGCTATTTTGGCCGTGTCTTTAGCCGCCGCAAAAGCAGTAGCCGCTGAAAAAGGTATCCCCTTATACCAGCACATAGCTGACTTAAACGGCACACCGGGCCAGTACAGCATGCCTGTACCTATGATGAACATCATCAACGGTGGTGAGCACGCCGACAACAATGTTGATATTCAAGAGTTTATGGTGCAGCCAGTAGGCGCTAAAACCTTTACTGAAGCCTTACGTCAAGGTGCCGAAATTTTTCATGCCCTGAAAAAAGTATTAAGCGAGCGTGGCTTGAGCACTGCAGTAGGCGATGAAGGCGGTTTTGCTCCTGACCTGCCTTCTAATGAAGCGGCTTTAGACGTTATTTCTGAGGCCATAGCCAATGCCGGTTATGAATTAGGTAAAGACATTACTCTAGCCTTGGACTGCGCTTCTTCTGAATTTTATAAAGACGGCAAGTACGACCTGGCTGGCGAAGGTAAAGTATTTAGCGCGCCAGAATTTGCCGACTACTTGGCCGAGCTAAGCAGCAAGCACCCTATCATTTCAATTGAAGATGGTATGGACGAAAGCGACTGGGAAGGCTGGGCCGACCTAACCAATAAAATTGGTGATCGCGTACAGTTAGTAGGTGACGATTTATTTGTAACCAACACTAAAATCTTAAAGCGTGGCATAGATGAAGGTATAGGTAACTCTATCCTAATCAAGTTCAACCAAATCGGTTCTTTAACCGAAACTCTGGATGCGATTAAGATGGCACAAGCTGCCGGCTTTACCGCGGTTATCTCACACCGCTCAGGTGAAACCGAAGACACCACTATCGCTGATTTAGCCGTGGCTACTGCCGCAGGCCAAATCAAAACCGGCTCTTTATGCCGCTCTGACCGCGTTGCCAAGTACAACCGCTTATTGCGCATAGAAGCCGAGCTAGGCGCCGCAGCACCTTATCGTGGCCGTGCTGAATTCAAAGCATAGTCATAGCAAGGCGGGCATTGCCCGCCTTTTTTATGCGCTGCTGCAAAGTGCGAAAGTGTAGATAGCATTTAACCCTGCGATGGATAATAATCACCATTTATTTAATTAGCTGTTTAACTTATGCGTTGGCTACTCCCTCTATTAATCGTTGCTTTTATAGGCCTGCAATATCGCTTGTGGATAGGCGAGGGCAGCTGGGCCAATATAGTCTCTTTAGAGCGAAAACTGCTTGAGCAAAAAACGGTCACCCATAATTTAGAACAGCGTAATGCCGAATTAGAGCGCGAAGTGTATAGCTTAAAAAATGGCTATGAAGCTATAGAGGAGCGTGCCCGCGCCGAGTTGGGGATGATTAAAGAGGGTGAAACTTTCTATCTATTGCTCAACGATAAAAAATCGAGTTCCCAGCCATGAGTGTACCGGTAAAAAATTACTATGCTGTGGTACCTGCGGCCGGTGTTGGCAAGCGGGTGGGGGCGGCTAAGCCCAAGCAGTACATAGAGATTAACGGCCAAACTGTATTAGAACACACGCTTAATGCACTGCTAAAAGCCCAGCTGTTTAGCGAAATTATTGTAGCGGTGAGTGCCGCTGACTCCCATTGGCAGCAAATAGCCTTATTGCAGCATCCCCAAATACGCGTAGTAGAAGGTGGCCAAGAGCGCAGTGATTCAGTGTTGGCGGCATTAACAGTGCTACAGGCCGAGCCTGAGGATTGGGTATTGGTACACGATGTTGCCAGGCCTTGCATAGCGGAAAAATCCATACACAAGTTAATAGCGTGCTTAAAAAATGACGAGGTGGGCGGTATTTTAGCGCTGCCTATTAGCGATACCGTTAAGCAGGTAGGTGAGGCGCAAGCCATTAACAGCACCTTAGATCGCAGCCAGTTATGGAGCGCGCAAACGCCACAGATGTTTCGCTATCAATTATTACAGCAGGGTTTACAGCAGGGCTTAGCGCAAGGCTTGGTCATTACCGATGAGGCCTCAGCCATAGAGTTGCTGGGGTTTAAGCCCAAGGTAGTAGAGGGGCTGGCTAGCAATATAAAAATCACCCGCCCCGAAGATTTAACCCTGGCAGCCTTTTATTTAAGCCAAATCACAGAGGAAGATTAAACGTGCGTATAGGTCATGGTTATGATGTGCACCGTTTTGCTGACGGCAATGAAATTATTTTAGGTGGTGTGCGCATACCTTATGAGCAAGGTTTGCTGGCGCACTCCGATGGCGATGTTTTGTTACACGCCCTAGCCGATGCCTTATTGGGTGCCTGTGCTTTGGGGGATATAGGAAAGCATTTTCCCGATACGGATGCGCAATATGCGGGTGCCGACAGCCGGGTATTGCTGCGCCATGTTTATCAGCTGGTACAGCAAGAGGGTTATCAGCTAGCTAATGCCGATATTACCGTGATTGCACAAGCGCCTAAGCTGTCACCCCATACCGAAAAAATGTGTAGCCATATAGCTGCGGATTTAGCGGTAGATATTAAACAGATCAATGTTAAAGCCACCACCACGGAAAAGCTGGGCTTTGCTGGCCGTAAAGAAGGCATAGCTAGCCATGCGGTAGTGTTGTTAGTCGCTAAGCCATGAGTGATTATCTGAGCTTACTCAGTGAGCAGCACAAAGCCTATGCTGCCCCTACCTTAAGTGGCGTATTACGCAGTAGCCCGCAAGATTTTTTTGTAGATGAAATTTTAGGCTTTGAGCCCGAAGGTGAAGGCGAGCATGTCTTTATTTATATAGAAAAAACCGCCGCCAATACTCAGTTTGTCGCTGAGCAGCTCGCAACTTTTGCTAAGGTAGCTGTTAAAAATGTGAGTTTTTCCGGCATGAAAGATCGCTGGGCGGTAACCCGACAGTGGTTTAGTGTGCAGATGCCTGGCAAGCAAGCGCCCGATTTTAGCGCTCTCAATAATGCAGAAATACAAGTATTAAAACAAAGCCGTCACCCGCGTAAATTACGTCGCGGTGTACACAAAGCCAACTATTTTCGTTTACGCTTGCGCCAGCTAAGTGGTGATAGAGCCTATTTAGACGAAAGAGTGACAGCCATTGCCAAACTGGGGGTACCTAACTATTTTGGTGAGCAGCGCTTTGGCCACGGCGCACGCAATCTCAGTTCGGCCCAGCGTTGGTTTGCTGGTGCCTTTAAACCGCGCCGCAATCAGCAGGGATTGTTTTTATCGGCGGCACGTTCATTATTATTTAATCAGTTATTGTCCAAGCGCGTCGCAGACAATAATTGGGCTGACTATATACCCGGCGACATTATGATGTTAGCTGGCACCCATAGTGTGTTTAAACCAGAACCAAGCGAAGCCGAGGACATACGCTTGCGTTTACAGCAGGGTGATATCCACAGTACCGGCCCTATGTTTGGCAAGGCATTGGCTATGTGTTGTAGTGAGCAGGCAGTCGCGTTAGAGCAGTTGGTGTTTGAACAGCACCCAGAGCTGTGTGCCGGTTTGTTAAAGCAAGGTTTAACGGCAGAGCGCAGGGCATTGCGAGTAATTCCCGCGCAACTGCAGCATCAGTTTATAGATGAAGATACTTTAGAGTTAAGTTTTGAATTGCCTAGCGGCTGTTTTGCTACCGCAGTTATGGCAGAATTGGTCGATTATCACAGCGCGGAGCGCGAGCGTGATCAGTAAGCGCGCTAAACAACAATAATTAAAACCGTTAAGGCTGTATTGGGAGCTACAATCAGTGAGTCAGATAAATCTCGCCGGGATAGGAGTTACCTCCCAGCGTACCCGCGACAGATTGGTGCAGCGTTTAGTTGACCAAGGCATTAGCAATATTCATGTATTAGAAACCATGAGTAAAACCGCTAGGCATATATTTTTAGATGAAGCGTTTACCCATCTGGCTTATGAAGATAAGTCCTTGCCTATAGGCTATGGGCAAACATTATCGCAGCCCTATATTGTTGCGCGCATGACTGAGTTACTGCTGGCTGCGGGCCCTTTAAAACGGGTGTTAGAAGTAGGTACAGGCTCGGGCTACCAAACCGCAATACTGGCGCAACTGGTAGACAGCGTTTTTAGTGTGGAGCGAATTAAGCCTTTACAGGATAAAGCTCGCGAGCGTTTACGCTTATTAAAAATGCGTAACGTGCAATACAAACATGCCGACGGCGGTTTTGGCTGGCCCTATAAAGGCCCTTACGATG
Source organism: Dasania sp. GY-MA-18 (assembly GCF_024734385.1). Taxonomy (GTDB): domain Bacteria; phylum Pseudomonadota; class Gammaproteobacteria; order Pseudomonadales; family Dasaniaceae; genus Dasania; species Dasania phycosphaerae. The sequence continues at coordinate 122,949 of NZ_JANHAP010000012.1, forward strand.
GCATAATCTCTACGGCAGCACCTGCCGATGTGCCAGCGGAGCTAATAGAACAATTAGCCGAAGGTGGCCGCTTAGTGATACCTGTGGGTGATGAAACCTCGCAGGATTTAGTACTGATAGAAAAAACCGAACAGGGCTTAAAACGACAAATAATAGAGCCCGCTTTTTTTGTGCCTTTTAAATCAGGCACTATTAAGTAATTACAGTCGCTAGTCTCTAGAAAGATACAGGAATACCACTAGCGACTAGAGACTACCAACTAGAGACTGATCTATGTCCTTAATAGGAATTTATTTGCGCGGCTTAGCCATGGGGGCTGCCGATGTGGTGCCCGGTGTTTCGGGTGGCACTATTGCATTTATTACCGGTATTTATGGCACCTTATTAGAGGCTATTAAATCGCTTACGCCTCGCAATCTTCGCTTGATTACTCAGCAGGGTTTTAGTGCTTTTTGGGAGACTGTCAACGGTAGTTTTCTGTTGGTTTTGTTGCTGGGTATAGTGACCAGCATTTTGTCATTAGCCAGGGTGATTAGTTATTTATTGGATCAGCACCCCTTGTTAATTTGGTCTTTCTTTTTTGGTTTGATTATCGCATCGGCCTTGCATGTGGGTAAGCAGATAAAAAACTGGCGCGGCTCTTATTTGCTAATGTTGCTGCTAGGCATTGCCTTGGCAGTACTAATTACCGAGCTTAAACCCTCAGAGCTTACAGCCAGCCCTTGGATAGTGTTTGCGGCGGGTAGTATTGCTATTTGTGCGATGATCTTGCCAGGTATTTCTGGCAGTTTTTTACTGGTATTAATGGGCTTGTATGGGCCTATATTGGCGGCGGTAAAAGATTTAAATTTAGTGTTAATTAGCTGCTTTGCCGCGGGCTGTGGTTTGGGTTTGCTGAGTTTTGCCCATTTATTGTCTTGGTTGTTAGCGCGCTTTTATTACCTCACCATGAGTTTGTTAACGGGATTTCTGTTAGGCTCATTAAACCTAGTGTGGCCTTGGAAACAAACTCTTAGCACCTACACTAATAGCAAAGGCAAAGAGCTGGCTTTGGAACAAGCTAATCGTTGGCCAGGTGATTTTGAGTTGCTAACCCAGCAGCCGGCACAAACTGTAAGTTGCATAACTATGGCCGTGGCGGGGGTGGCTCTGGTGCTGCTGTTGGAAAAAATCAGTAGTAAAAATACGAAAGCAAGCTAAAAAACATGAAATATTTCACAAATAGTTAGATTGTTTTTTTATATAAAAATACTCTCTTATATATTCGATGTTATTATAAGGGCTTAAAATATAAGCAGTTGCTAGACTTAAATTATAATTTTTTTGAATAAAATCAGTGTTTTAAGAGTTTAATTTAATATTAATAAAGCTATACAACTCTCTAGGCTTAGCATTTTTGCGGCTAAAAAATAAGCAGGTTTTGGCTTGAGATTACTTCCCTTTTTAACAGTATTGAGCGTGTTACTGCTTTCCGCATGCGGTACGGGAAGTAACTATGCGCCCTTGGAAGATCGCTCTAAAACCCCTTTCTCTTTTAATAAACATCATATAGTTAGCCGCGGGGAAACACTTTACTCCATCGCTTGGCGCTATGATTTAGATGTTCGAGGGTTAGCGGCAACTAACAATATTGCAGCCCCTTATATTATCCATCCGGGTAACAAAGTGTTACTGAACGACAAGGGAAAGGTAACATCTGCAGCTAAGAAGTCGCCAGTGATAGCGGCTCGCCAGGCTTCTAAACCTTCACCAAAAGTCACCGCTGTTACAGCAGTTAATAGTGCCAGTGCTTATAAAAAAACGGCGCAAGAAACTTTGCCCAAGGGCTACCCCTTTCATTGGCAGTGGCCAGCTAAGGGCAGAGTGACTAAGCCGTTTCGCACTGCCGCACCGCAACACAAAGGTATTGATCTTCATGGTGATTTGCGAGAGTCTGTATTGGCAGCAAACAGTGGCAAGGTAGTTTACGCTGGCAGTGGCTTAGCGGGTTATGGCAAGTTGATAATCCTTAAGCATGGCGAAAGTTATTTAAGTGCCTATGCACACAACAGCAAGCTGTTGGTCAACGAAGGTCAGATGATTAAAGTTGGCCAAAAGATTGCTGAAATGGGAGATACCGGCACCAGTACCAATCGCGTTAAATTGCATTTTGAAATTCGACGTGATGGCAAACCGGTAAACCCTATAAGTTTGTTGCCCAAAAGAAGTTAGATGACGTGTTTTACCTGTAATAAACATGTAGTTACAGTTAAAGAGTACTGAGTTTAGCCAAGTTGTGAGAGGCTGCTATACCAGAAAAACTGTTGAGTTTAGGTATTAGCTTAGTAGTCTTATAACCCAAGAGAGAGGGTGGAATATATGGAAGCGACACGGGAAGAGAGTTTAGGCAAAATTGAGTTTGATAAAATTGTTGCCGGAGATTTTGATGTTAATGAAATAGATCTTGATCTGGACGATAGCGATGATGATAACGAGGAGTTACTTGGAGCTCCTAAAGCAAAACAAAAATCCAAATCCATAAAACTCCCCGCAGACCGTTTTCAAAAAACACTAGATGCCACCCAGTTATATTTAAACGAGATTGGTTTCTCCCCCTTATTAACTCCCGAAGAAGAAGTGTATTTTGCTCGCATGGCCATGCGCGGTGAAGAGGCGGGGCGCAAGCGCATGATAGAAAGTAACCTGCGCTTGGTGGTTAAAATAGCACGCCGCTATGTTAACCGCGGTTTAACCTTATTAGATTTAATTGAAGAGGGTAACTTAGGCCTGATTCGCGCGGTTGAAAAATTCGACCCCGAACGCGGCTTTCGCTTTTCAACTTACGCGACTTGGTGGATACGTCAAACCATAGAGCGTGCCATTATGAATCAAACCCGCACCATACGCTTACCCATACATGTGGTGAAAGAGTTAAATGTTTATTTGCGGGCAGCCCGTGAGCTAACCCAAAAGTTAGATCACGAACCTTCACCAGAAGAGATAGCCGAGTTATTAGATAAGCCGGTAGACGATGTTAAGCGCATGTTGGGTTTAAACGAGCGTGTTGCTTCTATAGATACACCCCTGGGCCCTGAGTCGGATAAATCTTTACTAGACACCATAGCCGATGTGCATGTGTCTGACCCAGCATCCTTGCTACAAGATGACGATATGCGCGCGAGCATAGGCGATTGGTTAGGCGAGCTGACCGAAAAACAACGCGAGGTCGTTGCCCGTCGTTTTGGTTTGCGTGGCTATGAAACCAGCACGTTGGAAGAAGTGGGTAGGGAAATAGGCTTAACCCGTGAGCGGGTGCGGCAGATACAGGTAGAGGCACTTAAACGTTTGCGGGATATTTTAGAGAAGCAGGGTTTGAGTAGTGAGTCGGTATTTGCTGGTCAGTAGCAAAAACGGGGTCAGAGTAAATTTGCCCTAAATCAATACCGTAAAAACAAAAAATGGGGTCGAGTAAATTTACTCTGACCCCATTTTTTTCTGACCCCATTTTTTTATCTGCCCTATATTGCGATGCGTACTTAACGCTCCAACAGCTCCAACTTATTAGGCTTGCCATCCCACTCCTCAGCATCAGCAGGAGCTTCTTTCATTTCAGTAATATTGGGCCACTCTTCGGCCAGCTCGGCATTGAGCTCTAAAAATGCCAATTGATCCTCGGGCAACTCGTCCTCAGAGTAAATAGCATCCACCGGGCATTCTGGCTCACACAGGGCGCAATCTATGCACTCATCGGGGTGGATAACAAGAAAGTTTGGGCCTTCGTAAAAACAGTCTACTGGGCACACCTCTACACAGTCAGTGTGCTTGCACTTAATACAGTTTTCCCCAACTACAAATGTCATTGCTTTGCCTCGATTTCAAGATAATTACAGCAGGCCCGTAGGCTAACGGCGCGCAGTTTATCATTAAGTTTTTGTAGTCGCTAGTTTGGAGTCGCTAGTGGGAAGTCTCTAGTCGATAGAAGCTAGTCTCTAGAGGGTAGTCGATAGTGCTTAGGCATTAGAAATACGACATTTAGGCAAAGGTTGGTGTTATGGATACCGGCAGACGCCGGTATGACCCATTATCTATCCATATACTCTTAACCCGTCACTCCGGCGCACGCCGGAGTCCATAACTACCAGCCTTTTGTTTTCAACTAGAGGCCAGCGACTACAAGCTAGAGACTTTTAAGCTCATACAACAAATCCAGCGCCTGCTTAGCACTGAGATTATCGGGGTTGATGTTATTCAACTTACTCACCGCAGGGTGCTCGGCCATGGCAAACATGTCGGGTTGCGGTGAGCTGCTAGCAGGCGTTGCGGGTATGGCCTTGCTGGCAGTGGCTATAGGTTGCGAAGCCTCGGCAGCGGAGCCGCTTTCCAGCTGTTGTAGCTTGTGTTTAGCGGCATCTACCACGGGCTTGGGTATGCCTGCCAGCTTGGCTACCTGTAAGCCGTAGCTCTTGCTGGCGGGGCCTTCTTGTATGCTGTGCAAAAACACGATGTGGTCGTTGTGCTCGGTGGCATCTAGGTGCACATTGCTGACCTGGGGGTAATCCTCGGGCAGGCTGGTGAGCTCAAAATAATGGGTGGCGAACAGGGTAAAGGCTTTAACCTGCTCGGCCAAATGCACGGCGGCGGCCCAGGCCAGCGACAGACCGTCAAAGGTGCTGGTGCCGCGGCCTATCTCATCCATTAATACCAGGCTGCGTTCGCTGGCGTTGTGCAGGATGTTGGCGGTTTCGGTCATCTCTACCATAAAGGTAGAGCGGCCACCGGCCAGGTCGTCTGAGGAACCTATGCGGGTAAAGATTTGATCGGTTAAACCTAGGGTCACGGCCTGTGCTGGTACAAAGCTGCCCACATGAGCCAGCAGGGTAATTACCGCGGTTTGGCGCATATAGGTAGACTTACCGCCCATGTTAGGGCCGGTAACAATTAGCATGCGGCGGCTGTCGTCCAGCTTCACATCATTGGGTATAAAGGGCTCGTCCATTACCGCCTCTACCACTAAGTGGCGTCCCTGCTCTATGTTGATGCAGGGCTGATCCACAAAATTGGGGCGGCACAGGGTGAGCTGGTCGGCGCGCTCAGCCAGGTTGGCCAGCACGTCCAGTTCGGCTAGGGCGGCAGCGGTATCCTGCAATTGGCGCAGTTGTTGGTTGAGGTTTTCGATTAACTCTTCATAGAGCATTTTTTCGCGGCTAAGGGCGCGGCTCTTGGCGCTGAGTGCCTTGTCTTCAAACTCTTTAAGCTCGGGGGTGATATAGCGCTCAGCATTTTTTAAGGTTTGCCTGCGTATGTACTCGGTAGGCGCCTTGGCGGACTGGCCCTTGCTGATTTCTATAAAATAGCCATGCACGCGGTTAAAGCCCACTTTTAAGGTGGCTATGCCGGTGCGTTCACGTTCGCGGGTTTCCAGGTCGATAAGAAATTGGCCAGCGTTGCTGCTAAGCGCACGCAGCTCGTCCAGCTCGACATCGTAGCCTTCGGCAATAACCCCGCCATCGCGTATCACTACCGGCGGGTTATCTATGATGGCACGGTCTAATAGCTCGGTGGTTTCGGGGTAAATACCAGCCTGTTGCGCCAGTTGCTGTATTTGGCTGGCGCTAATGTCCCGGCAGTGTTGCTGCAGGGCGGGCAATACGGATAAGGATTGCAGTAGCCGTGACAGGTCGCGAGGTCTGGCTGAGCGCAGGGCGACACGGGCCAGGATGCGCTCCATATCACCCACGGGCTTGAGTATGTCGCGCAGGCTTTCAAAGTGGTAGTTGTGTAATAGCGCTTGTATGGCATCTTGGCGCTGGCGTATTTGCGCCAAATTCGCCAACGGCCGGTTTAGCCAGCGGCGCAGCAGGCGGCTGCCCATGGCGGTTTTACTGCGGTCCATAATCCACTGCAGAGTGTATTCGCTATCGCCATTAAGGTTGATGTCTATTTCCAGGTTGCGGCGAGTGGCGGCATCTAAAATAACGCTGTCTTCACGCTTTTCATGGACGATATTTTGTATATGGGGCAGGGCGGTGCGCTGGGTCTCTTGGGCGTATTGCAGCAGGCAGCCAGCAGCGGTAATGGCCAAGGTGAGCTCGGCGCAGCCAAAGCCGGTGAGGTCTTTGGTGTGAAACTGCTGGGTTAGCAGGCGCTGGGCGGTTTCCAGCTCAAACTCCCACACCGGGCGGCGGCGCAGGCCTTTGCGGTTAAAAGCATCGCTGTGGTCCAGGCTGTCGGGTATTAAAATCTCGGCGGGGTCCAGCCGTTGCACCTCGCCCAGTACGGCATCTATGCCGCTAACCTCAAACACCTGAAAGCGGCCGCTGCCTATATCCAGGCTGGCGATGCCAAAGTGCTCGCCTTGCTGGTTAATGGCCAGCAGCAGATTGTCGCGTCTGTCTTCTAATAAAGCTTCATCACTGACGGTACCGGGGGTGACTATGCGCATCACCTTGCGCTCTACCGGGCCCTTACTGGTGGCGGGGTCGCCCACTTGCTCGCAAATAGCCACTGAAATGCCCGCTTTAACTAAGCGTGCTAAATAACCATCCGCCGAGTGATAGGGTATGCCCGCCATGGGTATGGGTTCGCCACCGGACTTGCCCCTAGCGGTAAGGGTAATATCCAGCACCTCGGCAGCCTTTTTGGCATCGTCAAAAAACAGCTCGTAAAAATCACCCATGCGATAAAACACCATTTCATGGGGATGCTGGGCTTTAATTTTAAGGAATTGCTGCATCATTGGTGTGTGTTCGTTATTGCTTGTGCTTGATTTTATTGAAGTATTTTTCATTATCATACTGTTTTATAAGGTTTTTTGTGTAATTAATCGAATATTTCTATGTGATTGTAAGCTCGTGAAATTTCAATAAATATCGTGTTTTTGCGCAAATAAGTGTAACATTAAGTGTAACACTTTTTAGTGATAAAAAAGTTGCTCTCTAAATGTTACACTTTTAAACTTGATCGCAGTCTAAGTCATTGACTAACAGCTGGTTGAAGCCGCCCGATTACAAGGAGGAGTAATGACAAACCAACAGAATACCAAACCTTTATCAACGATGGCACTTAAAGCAATGAAGCCAGGCAATAAAGTTTTGGTGGATACGGGTGAAAACAGAGGTTTGAGGGTACGTTGTGGTAGAGGTGGTACAACAACCTTCTTCTATCGTTATACCAGCCCGGTAACCCATAAACTGGCTCAAATAGTGATCGGCCATTTTCCGTCCATATCCCTTGCTGACGCCAGATTAAAGCTACAGGATCTAAAGCTGGCAAGAGGTGATGGGCGTTGTCCAGCGGCAGAGCAAAATCTGGAAAAGCAGCAATTCAAAGATGCGCCTAAAGAGCAAAGACTGACGGTCAAGCAGCTAGTGGATCTGTATCTAAAGAGTTACATAGAAGACCGCGAGGTTGACGGCAAGTTGATCCATGGTGCTCGTAAAAAGAAAGGCCAAAAAGAAGTAAGGCGAACCCTTTATGGCGATGCCGTCCTGGTTTTGGGTCGCAGGCCTGCATGCAAAATAACCAGAAAAGATGTTGTGCTGATGATTATGGACATTGTGGAGCGGGGGGCTAATGTCCAGGCAGGTAATGTTTTACGGGAGTTGTCAGCTGCTTACGAATTCGCAATTGGCCTAGATCGATTTGATGATGGTTTCGCCAACCCTGCCTTATTGGCAAAAAATAGTTTACGGCAGGCAAAAATCAGGCTTACGTCTGAGCGAGGCAAACGTACTTTGTCAGAACAGGAAATTAAAGCCTTCTTAGCCTGGTTGCCGGGGTCTGTTTTTACACCCACCCAAAAAAATGTTCTTAGGTTTACATTATGGACGGCCTGTAGAACAGGTGAGGTCTGTAATGCGCATTGGCAAGACATAGATCTCGTTAAAAAGACCTGGCACCTTACCGATACCAAGACAGGTATAGAGCGGTATGTTCAATTGCCAGTTCAGGCAGTTGCATTCTTGGAGCAGTTAAAATTGACAACGGGTGATTGTTTATTCCCCTCGCAGAAAACAGGAAAACCCATCCAGCAAAAAACGCTCACCGAGCAGGCGTGGCACCTTCGCACTTCCGGCAGGATGCTGAACATTGAACACTGGACACCTCATGATTTAAGGCGAACGGTGAGAACGGGCTTGTCTCGGATGGGATGCCCAAGTGAAGTTGCCGAAGCCATTCTGGGCCATAGCCGCAGTGGTATAGAAGGCACTTATGATCTTCATAAATATGAAAAAGAAGCGGGAGTCTGGTTACAAAAGTGGGCTGATTATCTTGATGAAATGACGGTCTGATTTATTGTTATTACAGCTCTGCTTTTAATTAAGTGCATTTTTCTTTCTTTGTTAACAGGAGGCTTATTGGTAGCGAGTCCCTTCTAGTGCGGTAGGATCAATCTACTAATGTAGGAGGTGTATGCGCATGGTAGATATTCAACGAAGTGATATTGCTTCCGCTGATCGTATTGTTCGACAGGCTGAGCTAGCAAAAATTTTAGGGGTTAGTTCTGTTACGCTTTGGCGTTGGCGGCAAAATAATAAGTTTCCTGCACCGATAAAATTGGGAAGTGGTAGAATGATTGGGTGGCGCATGTCGTCAATTCTGCAATGGATTGATGAGCAGGAAGTGCTCGATTAACCAAATGAATTAGTCACCGAGCACGTTAATATTATTTACAGTTCGAATGTTGGTTTGCTATGGGTTATTTTCTACCCAATTATTACCATGCCCCTGATCAATAAGGTTATTCAACCATAGTCGCAGAAATCCATTCAGCTCTTTTCTGAATTGAGGGTAAAATTTACCGGGTTCAGGAAATACTACCTGATAGATCGGTGGCAGGGACTGTTCAAAGGTCAAAGCCTCAACCATTTGTAATGCTGGATAAACGATGACAACCATTTCCGGATCTTTACAAAGATCACCGTTTTGCCGGAAATAATGCGCCATTGAAAACGCAATGCCAGAGTTCCCTGATACGTCATCCATATGTTCGACTCTTTCCAGCACTAAATCCATAAAACCATTCGTGTGGCTTTTGCTGTAGGGCTTCGGCATTGCACCGTCTTTGGCAATAACGCCTAGCTTGATCAGTCGGTCGTAGTTAGTTTCATAAATAGTCTTTCTCATAGTAGTTAACCCTGAGTCTGTGAATTGTGTTTAACGAGCGCAGCGCCCGTCTGCGCTCCTGCACCGCTGGCGAAGCGTGGGGGTAGCAAATTGCAGGTGGCTCACCGGAAGCCGCAGCTAAGTGGAGGAGCGAAGCGGGGGAATCTGAACGGGTGAGGAAGCGCGAAGCCTTGCACTTGCAATGCGCGTGGGGCAAAGCCCCTAGTGGGGTTGGATTAGCGTGGGTTTATTGCTGAATTTAAGCAGCCCAGAGGGATGAAGCATTAGGGATTGTAAGGGCGGCAGTTCCCCGCAGGGGAATGAGCGTTCAGCGAACCCGGTAAAGCCCGTTAAAATGCCCAGCACACTGGGTGTGGTAAGTGGCTTGATAGTGAAACCTAGCGGAAACGTGATGGCTGGTGTAATAGTAGTACGGTAAGCTATTCATAACATCGCATCGATTAATGGCTAATCAATCATGTGGACAAATAGTTTAGAAGTAAGGGTGAGCTAAGCCGCCATCAAATAGTTGAATAATCGTTTTATTTTAGTGAGGGTCGTTAATTGAATAAGGTATTTGTAAGTTCTGTGGTTGGAGGGATGGAGGCGTTTCGAGGTGCCGCAAAACAGGCCATCACATTAATGGACCAAACCCCGGTTATGTGTGAAGCATTTTCCGCAAGGCCCTATTCATCAGAGAAAGCGTGTATCCATGAAGTTGAGCAATGTGACGTGTATTTGCTCATTTTGGGATCAGCCTATGGTTATGAGACGCCGGAGGGCATATCTGTTACGCAAGCCGAATTCGAGGCCGCTAAGGCTACCGGGAAATCAATATTGGCTTTTATCCAACAAACCCCTGTAGATGATGCACGGCAGCAGGCGTTTATTGCTGAAGTTGAAGCGTATCAGGCTGGGGTATTTCGAGCCGGTTTTAGCACAGAGTTGGAGTTGAACAATGAAATCGTCAAAGCTTTGCGCCATATCGACACTATGAGCCAGGCGGTCTCGGAAGAAGCCTTCAAAACACTTATTGAGCAAGTGATAAACGAGAGGCATGGTTATCAGGATGGTCCTCAATTAATACTTGCGTTTCTACCGCAACCGGAGCGAGTGACTGACATCATTGCTTTAGAACAGAAAATGGATGACTACTTCGCGCGTCTTTGCCAAGGCGGCGTCACCCAATTTCGAGATGGGTATGAATTGATTGATCATGCGCATTGGACGGGGTTCAGTAGTGGAAAATGCAGCGTCTATTTTTGCGCAAATGGTTTGACGGTGCTCACGGCTAATCCGACACAAACCAGCGAAGGGTTTTTCTCGGGACATTTTGCGCCGCCGCAAACCCTTGTTAGCATCGCAAAAGGTTTTAGGCATGTGATTGCCGCTAATTCAGGGTATGTGCATATCGCGCTATGCAATATGGAAAATACCTATGTCGCTAATTCGCCGGGCGGTTCGTCAATGACGATGCGCATGTTTTCAAAAGACGAAGAGGCAGATTTCAGCAGGCTCTTTCTGCCTTTGACAGAAGGAAGCTACAACGAGTGGGTTGAGCAATGTGTTAATCGAATGGCGAGAATATTCCGTTACAATTCAAACAATGAATAATTGTGCAAAGATGCTACCCCACGTCACTGCAAATAAAATGCAGTGACGTGGGGTGCGAGCCCTTACGAAATCTATCCTACAGTAACTTTTCTAACATGACGAAAGCATTATCAGGGTTCTTCTAACCCTATTCATCGATAATACAGATTCCATATGTGGCTATTGCATCCTCAATAGCAAACCGGCTCGAAAGGGCTTTTCAAGCTGATTCACGCAACCGCGATGAGTGACTTATCACTTAGCTTTATACGTAAATAAGGAGGAATGCCTGGCAAAAGAAAAAACGAAAGTAGTAGTACTGTCTAAAGCGTGAAAACGAAACAGCGTCGTACCCATCCGGGGATTGGCACTGTTGGTTATGCCGCTATTCAGGTTTGTGGGAGTGGTGTCCCGTGACGTTAGTAATCAATAAGATTGCTTCTCCATTCACTGCGGTGGCTGGATAGTCATAAACACTGACCAAGACTTTAACACCGCACTGTTCCAGTTTTATGGTGACCGTTCTGAACGGTCGCATGTCTGTTTTGAAAGACGTTTTGTCTGTTCTGAACAGTCATTTCTATACAAGAACAGACAATAAACCTGACCGGAACGAATAGACAATCAAAAACAGTTCTCCCTATCCAATAGGATCGTAAAACGGCCCAAAGAAGCTGTTGATAAAATTCCAGTTAGTTTTTTGATAGATGAATTTCCCTTTTTGTCGCCAAGGCAATGGTTCTGCTGGTTTATTATTCCACTTCGTAGTGAATTTTTACTTTTCTGGCTGAAAGGTTATTCCACGACTCAATACTTCCCTTTGTCGAGAATATAAGCACGTTTTATTTCTCGACGAGGAGTTGTCTGTGAAAGATCTCAATTACCAATTAAAGGATTTGTGTCAGCGCAATCAGGATGGCAGCCGTAGTACTCAGGCTGAACGTTTCCAGTTGTTACAAACGATGGCGAATCATCTTAATGAATTGGGCTATCGGCGTATGGAGGCGAAATCTCTCAAACCTAAACATGTTGATGCGTTGGTCGCCAAATATCTCGAAGAAGGGCTAACTCCCGGTACGATAAAAAATCGTCTCGCCGCATTGCGTTGGTGGGCTGAAAAAATCGGTAAGCAAAATGTCGTGGCTAAGGACAATGCCTATTACGGCATTGACTCTCGGGTCTTTGTTACTAACGTGTCGAAAGCGCGTGACCTGGATCAGGAGCTGCTTGAAAAAATCAGCGATCCGCATTTAAGAATCAGCCTGGAACTGCAAAAAGCCTTTGGCCTGCGACGTGAAGAAGCGATCAAGTTCAGCCCGGACTACGCAGACCGAAATACCTACATTCGCCTGAAATCTACCTGGTGTAAAGGAGGGCGGGCGCGGGAAATTCCTATACGTACCGATGAGCAGCGAGATGTTCTCAGGCGCGCGCGATTGGTAGCCGGGAAAGGCTCATTGATTCCATCTCACCTGATGTATGTTCAGCAAATGCGCCTCTATGAACGTGAGACGCAAAAGGCAGGGCTATCCAAGTTGCATGGTCTGCGTCACCGCTATGCGCAAGAGCGGTATTACGAACTCACCGGAAAACAGGCACCCGCCTGTGGTGGCCCATCTAGCAGTGAACTCACTGAAGAGGAGCGCGCGAATGATCAGGTAGCCCGCTGGGCGATTTCTCAGGAACTCGGTCATGAGCGTGAGCAAATCACGGCGGTATATTTGGGGCGGTAAGTTTTTATGTACAGCAAGAAGCTGGAGGCCTTGATTTCACTGACTAAAGGTCTCCAGGACTTTACATAAAACCATTAAATCCTACGCATAATCTGACTGCTCATGTCC
>NZ_JANHAP010000013.1 GCF_024734385.1 Dasania sp. GY-MA-18
GCCAGTTTGCCTGGCGACCATAGAGACATGGTACCACCTGACCCCATCCCGAACTCAGAAGTGAAACGTGTCATCGCCGATGGTAGTGTGGGGTTTCCCCATGTGAGAGTAGGTCATCGCCAGGCTTCAAAATAAAACACCCCAGTAGGTTCGCCTACTGGGGTTTTTTATTTTGGATTGCGAGGAAACACTCCCCCCAGAAGCAAGCCAAAGGCTTGCCATGTGATTGCGCGTCTCGCGCAAGTACCCAAATCACTCCTTGCAGTCGCGGGGCAGGCTCATGCCCGCAGGGCAGTCCGAAGGATGATGCCCAAAACGTTGCACGGGGCAGGCTCTTGCCAGAGGCAATCACAGAGTAGGTCATACCCACAGCACTCGCTACGCTCATGGGGTAGGCTCTCGCCAGGCTTTAATTTAAAGGCCCACAGCACTCGCTACGCTCGCGGGCCGCACTGACACCCCGGTAGGTTCACCTACTGGGGTTTTTTATTTTGGATAGTGATACCTAGTGCCACTACAAAGGCCCATGTGTGCCCAAAACTCATGGGGCAGTCCGAAGGATGATAGCCATAAGCCAGGCTGAACCCACACTTATGCAGGTATGTTACATACTCAAAGAGCCCAACGTACTCGCTGCTAAATCCCCCCCTGCATTGCCCCCTCAATACTTATTACTTTTTATTTTTGTTACTATGCTTAGATAATTTCCCCAGCTTTAATAAATGAGAATAATAATGGGTTTGTTTAGTCGTGATAAATTGTTGCTTGTTGTTTGTGTGCTCCTGTCGGCCTGCGCGCCATCTTCTTTTCAAGCCGAGGATGGCCAACCGCTGGCTGCGCCATTGCCTACAGAGGCTGATTTTTTTAATGATCGTTTAGCTAATGGTGAGGCCGGGCCTAAGATGGTGCGGTTGCCAGCCGCTAGTTATGTGATGGGCTGCCAAGTGGCAGCAGATTGTTATGATGACGACCGGCCTTTGCGTTTGGTGACTATTCCCGAGGGTGTTGCGCTTATGGTGCACGAGGTGAGTTTTAGTCAATATGATGCCTACGCTAAGGCGGCCAATATAGAGTTGCCCGACGATAGAGGCTGGGGCCGGGGTGATAGACCGGTCATTAATGTGACTTGGGATGATGCCGTGGCCTATGCTCAGTGGTTGTCACAGCAAACCGGCCAGCACTACCAATTGCCCAGCGAATCAGTATGGGAGTATGCCGCTAGAGCTGGCACGACTACGCCCTTTTTCTTTGGTGATGATATTAATCAGCTTTGCTTATATGGCAATGTTGCTGATATAAGCGAGGCGCGCGATAGAGGTGGCAAGCCCTTAATTACTTGTGATGATGGCGTGGGCCGTCGTACCGCGCCAGTGGCTAGCTATAAGCCCAACCCCTTTGGATTGTATGATATGAATGGCAATGTGCGCGAGTGGCTGCAAGATTGCTATCATGATAGTTACCGCAATGCCCCCAGTGATGGCCGTGCGCGTGTGGAAGATTGCAATACCGAAGAGCAGGTTTTACGTGGCGGCGCTTGGTTTAGCTTCCCCTGGATTACCGCCTCTTCCACTAGACAAAGTGCCGAGCCCTATGCCGCCAGCTTTTCTATGGGCTTTCGTTTAATGCGTATTGCGAGATAGCCCGTTATTTAAGGTTTTATTTCTAGTACAATGGCGCCAATTCACTTTTTAACCGTTTAGCTATTTGTGTGATTCCGGAGCATGTATGAGCAAGTCGCCATTAATTATTTTTGATACTACTTTACGCGATGGTGAGCAAAGCCCTGGGGCTTCTATGACCAAGGATGAAAAGGTTCGTATCGCCAAAATGCTGGAAAAAATGCGGGTTGATGTTATAGAGGCTGGCTTTGCCATTGCCAGCCCCGGTGATTTTGATGCTGTGCAAGCCGTCGCTAAGGCCGTAAAAGACAGCACTATCTGCAGCCTGGCCAGAGCAAATAGCAAAGATATAGAGCGTGCCGGTGAAGCATTAAAAGCGGCTAATAGTGCTCGTATACACACTTTTATAGCCACCTCCCCCATACATATGGAATACAAGCTGCGCATGCAGCCTGATGCAGTGGTTGAGCGTGCCGTGCAGTCGGTGAAGCAGGCCTGCACTTATACTAACGATGTAGAGTTTTCCTGTGAGGATGCCTCGCGCTCAGAGTTCGATTTCTTATGCCGCATCATAGAGCAGGTCATTGAGGCTGGTGCCACCACTATTAACTTACCTGATACCGTAGGTTACGGTGAACCTGCTCAGTATGGCGAGTTAATTGCCCGCCTGCTCAATACCATCCCCAATGCCGATAAAGCCGTTTTTTCTGTGCACTGCCATAACGATTTAGGTTTGGCGGTAGCTAACTCTTTATCTGCGGTAATGCAGGGGGCCAGACAGGTAGAATGTACTATCAATGGCCTGGGTGAGCGCGCCGGTAATGCAGCCCTAGAAGAGATAGTCATGGCGGTGCGCACCCGTGGCGACATATTCCCAGTAGAGACACAGATTGATATATCGCAAATTGTGCCTACATCGCGCTTAGTGTCTTCTATTACTGGTTTCCCGGTACAGCCTAATAAGGCCATAGTGGGGGCTAACGCCTTTGCCCATGAATCGGGCATACACCAAGACGGCGTATTAAAGCATAGGGAAACCTATGAAATTATGCGTGCCGAAGATGTGGGCTGGAATACCAATAAATTAGTGCTGGGCAAACACTCCGGTCGCGCGGCGGTTAAAGCTCGTTTTACCGATTTAGGGGTGAGCTTTGACGATGAAAAAGTTTTCAACCAAGTGTTTGATCGCTTTAAAGAGCTGGCCGATAAAAAACATGAAATTTTTGATGAAGACTTACAGTCCTTGGTTTCGGATTCTAATAACGAAAACGCTGAAGAAAAATACAAGTTGCTTAGCTTAGATGCACGCTCACAAACAGGCCATAAACCCGCAGCAGAGTTGCGTTTATCCATAGCGGGTGCAGAGGTGAGCTGTGCCAGTGAAGGTGATGGCATAGTCGATGCTACCTTTAAGGCAATAGAGAGCGTGGTCAATAGCGACTCATCGCTACTGCTGTATTCGGTCAATGCAGTCACTCAAGGTACCGACTCTATTGGCGGTGTCACCGTACGCTTAGAGAAGGCCGGGGTGATTGTAAATGGCCTAGGTACCGATACCGATGTTTTAGTGGCCTCCGTTAAAGCTTATTTAGATGCGCTGAACTTATTGGATGCGGGGGTATTAAAAGCCCACCCACAAAAAGGCATTTAATGAACGAACTACACCGGCAAGCGTATTTGGATGCCATGGGCGTAGCTAGCTACTTCCCTAGAGCCGTGCTGCCCGGTGCTTTAGCATCGCCTATTTGCTTATTGCCAGTGGCAGAGCCTGCTACTACCAGTGTAGAGCCGGCGGCGAATAACGAAAATCAAGCCGCCACAGCTGCAGCCTCGGCAGCTAAAAATGTTATGGCTAGCATGGGGCTGATAGACCCAGCCGCAGTTAAAAAAGTCACTAAACCACCAGTCGCAACAACAGCAAGCCAAGCCAGCGAGCCTGCGGCCGAGTCGCGGGCGGTGCCGCAGTTTACGTTGGTGGTAGTTGTTGCCAGCCGCTTTTTATTGATTGCCGAGGCCATTAACGGCCAAAAAGCGCAAGATTATCAGCATATGCTGGCCAATATCTTATTAGCCTTGGGCGATACCGCGCCGCCACAATACTTACCTTTTAGCTGGCCTATGATTAACAGTTCGGCCGTTGATCAAAGCGCAGCTGTTGCGCGTTCGGCGCTAAATGCTTTTTTAAAAGAGCATACGCCCAAGCGCAATGCGATTATTTTTGGCTCCGCTGCGCAGCATCTTAACTTAGCAGATACCCAAGTGGGTGTGCTGCAATCCTTAGAGCCGCTAGCCTGTAACGGTTTGATTACTGCTTGCGCCGCCAAAGCTTATGCGCAACCGCAACTTAAGCGTGAGCTGTGGCAGCATATAGCACCGCTGCGTTTAGCTGAATAAATGAGTACAGCCCCTTTAACGATTAGGCCTATGCAGCTAGCTGATGTAGATGCGGTGGCGGCTTTAAACCTAGCGGCTACGGCTTATCCTTGGTCGCCAGGGCAGTTTATCGATAGTTTACAAAGCCACGACTGCCACCTGTTAGTGGCCGGCGAGCAATTGCTAGGCTTTATGGTATTGCAGCATAGTTGTGGTGAAAGCTGCTTACTTAATATTGCTATACATCCAGATTTTCATCAGCGTGGCTATGCACATTTTTTATTGAGCCAGGGTTTGCAACGTTGTATTGGTGCTAACTCCAGCCAGTGTTATTTAGAAGTCCGAGCCTCAAACACAGCGGCTATTGCTTTATATTTTAAAACGGGTTTTGAAGAAGTCGGGCTACGCAAAAATTATTACCCGGCAGTGCAAGGCCGTGAACATGCAAAAATTATGATTAAGAAACTGCCTGGCAGTGCTGGAGATAAAACATGAATGTGGTTGAAACGCAGTGGTGGATTATTGATTTACCCCCTGAATGGCAGGCTGAAGAAGACGAAGAAACCATCTTAATTAGCGATGAAGATGGCGTGGGTGAGATTGCAATTACCACTTTAGAAAAAAGCGACGGTGCTGTCAGTGATGCTGAACTGCGCGAATTTAGTTTAGAGGTAGAGCAGCAGTTTGGTGGCGGCCAAGCAGTTAGTTTAGACGAGCTGCAGGGCTATTATTTTTGCTATAGTGACGATGGCGATGCCGTAAGAGACTGGTATTTGCGCTGTGATAATCTGGCCTTATTGATTACCTACTCCTGTGCCGAGGACAACGCCGGCATGGATGACGCCGCGGTTAATGAAATATTAAGTACATTATTTATTAAAACGGCGGAGTAAACTTTTGCCTATAAGCTGGTCGTGGCTAGCGCTGTTAACAACAGAGTTTAGCTAGCTCGCTAGCTCAGGTAGTTGCAACTCTTGCCCAAAGGCTTGCTGCTTAATGGCTTGTTGCCATTCGCTATAAGCTAGCATGGGGTAGGCCATGTCACGAATATAATGCAAAAATTTTAAGGTCTTAAAACTGTCAAACCAGGTAGTTAGTTGTCGTAAGCGTTGTGTCTGGGTTTTGGCATGGCTATTTGTGTGATGCAGGGCTTTATATAAATCGAAATGTATCAGGGCTGATTCTAGCAGGGCCTTATCGACGCCAGGCTCGTCAATAGTGTGCAGCGCTGCTTGTAGTGTTGCGCCATTAGCCAGTGCGCTTATGATTGCCAGCATGGCCCGTAAATAATGGAAGATAGCTGGGTCATAAAAGGGCATGGCGTCATAGTCGCCGCTGGCTATAATTTGTTGCACGGCGGGGCCGGTGCCAAAGGGTACTCGGTTTGAGGCACGGCTGAGTATGCTGATGCTGGTGTCTAAACTTACAATGGCCGCTGTTTTTGCCAATTTGTTGAGTAAATAAAAATCTTCTGCGCCTGCGCGTTTAGGAAAACCTCTGACTTGAGCGTAGTGCTTATAGTTCACCACCATAATGCTGCCCAAGGTGTGGTAAGCATAAGGCGAGCCCGCCCATGCTAAGCCAGCAACATAATAGGCCAATGACAGTTCATAGAGTTGGGTGGCAGTGTCTAACGTAGGCTGATTGGCGCCTATATGTTGGTAGCTAAATAACAGGGCGGCATGTTTATTACTATCAAAAGCCTCAGCGCTAGTAAAATAATCCTGCGGTAAGCGCGCATCGGCGTCGGTATTAAATATCCAAGGCTGTTGTATCTGTTGGCGCTGGATTAACTGGCAGGCTATATCATTGGCTATTTTTCTGGCTAAGCCCACCCCTTGTTCGGTGGCAATAGCTGCGCCTGTTACGCAGCGATCCACCAGCAATACACCGCTGTGCTGGGCTAAAGGGTAATAGCTTAAGGGATGATGGGCGGCTTGCCATAACGGTGTTGATAGGCTGTTGATTAGCGTTTGCGCCCAAAGTTGTTCGTGGTCGCTTACCGGCCGGTTAAGCACAATAATTAGCAGGGTGCCGGGGTGTAGGCTAGCAAAGTCGCAAAAATAGTCGAAGTTGGCTGGGCTTTCCTTATACATGGGTATAGCCAGGCATTGCGCAAAGCGGTAGCTAAAGCTTTCTAGCCATTGCGATTCGGGCTCAGCGTAGTGCTGTAGGTATTTCGCAACGGCTGACATGGTTTAATGCAGCGCTGCGCGATGGGGTAGGGCTTTGACTATGTCGGCTTCTATGGCAATCAGTTCAGCCAAGCGCTGATCAACTATGGCTTTATCAAAATAAATATAAGCCAAGTCCACAAACAAACCTTCGTGGCGCTGTTCCGAGCGGCTAATGGCGATATAGAAGTTTTTTAATTTACCTGGCTCTAAGGCCTCGGCAATCAGACCAAAACGCTCGGCACCGCGGGCTTCAATAATGGCACCTACTAGCATACGGTCTAAAAAATATTCCTCTTTACCGCGTCTAAAAGCTTTACGAAACTCGTTTACGTAAGGGTCTTTTTCGTCCTTGTCGGCGTGGCCACCGCGCTCGTGTACCAGTTTGATCACCTCGCGGAAATGGGTCATCTCCTCTATGGCCAGGTCGGCCATGGCGTGTACCAGCTCTATGCGGTCGGGGTAATGGGAGAGCATAGACATAGCCATACCCGAGGCCTTTTTCTCAGCAGTGGCGTGATCGAGCAAAAAACGATCAAAGTCTGCCAGTACAGCGGCGGTCCACTCGGCGGGGGTTTGATAGGCTAAATTAACTTTACTCATAGGGGGGATACTACCAATAGCTATAGGGGCAAAAGCCGCCATTATAGCAATCTGCTGGCCTAAAGTTTTACTCTTATCACATAAAAACAGGCTGGCTATGTGGAGCTAGCAGTTTATAATACCGCTCATTTAAACACTGTCTTTAATGACCTGACTCCTAAACCAAGGGCCAATTATGATTATTAAGCCACGCGTACGCGGTTTTTTATGTGTAACTACTCACCCCACAGGCTGTGCCGCCAATGTTAAGCGCCAAATCGATTACGTAAAGGCCAATGGCAGCATAGAAAACGGCCCTAAAAAGGTCTTAGTGATAGGTTCATCTACCGGTTACGGCTTGGCCTCACGTATTACCGCAGCCTTTGGCAGCGGCGCGGCGACTCTAGGCTTATTCTTTGAAAAAGAAGGCACCGAGAAAAAGCCCGGCACCGCCGGTTGGTATAACTCAGCTGGCTTCCATCAGTATGCCGAGGCTGAGGGCCTATATGCTAAAAGCATCAATGGCGACGCCTTTTCTGATGGGATTAAACAAAAAACCATAGACGTGATTAAAGAGGACTTAGGCCAAGTAGACCTAGTGGTATACAGCCTGGCTTCCCCTGTGCGCAAGCACCCTAAGACTGATGTGCTACACAAGTCTACCCTTAAGCCTATAGGCCAAGATGTGGTGCAGACTGGTATAGATACCGATAAAAACGTGTTGAAGCAGTTCAATATAGAAGCTGCTAGCCAAGAAGAGATAGACAACACTGTTGCCGTTATGGGCGGTGAAGATTGGCAGATGTGGATAGACGCCTTAGATGCGGCTGGTGTGTTGGCCCCGGGCGCCAAAACCACCGCTTACACTTACTTAGGTGACCAAATCACTCAGGATATCTATTGGAATGGCACCATAGGCGCCGCTAAAAAAGACTTAGATAAAAAAGTACTGTCCATACGCGAAAAGCTAGCTGCCAGCGGTGGTGACGCCAGAGTATCGGTACTCAAAGCCGTGGTCACCCAGGCCAGCTCGGCTATTCCCGTTATGCCTTTATACCTGGGCTTGTTGTTTAAAGTCATGAAAGAAGAAGGCACCCACGAAAACTGTATAGAGCAAATCGATTTACTGTTCCGCGAAAGCCTTTATGGCAGCACGCCTAAGCTGGATGAAGACGGCCGTTTACGTGCAGACTACAAAGAGCTAATGCCACATGTGCAGCGCAAGGTTGAAGACTTGTGGGCGCAAATTAACGATGACAACTTATTCGAAATCAGCGATATGCAGGGCTATAAAGATGAGTTCTTAAAGCTGTTTGGTTTTGGTTTTGATGAAATAGATTACGAGGCCGAAGTAGACCCCGTAGTACCTATAAAAAATCTAGTATAAGCAATCTCAAAAAGGCAGCATACGCTGCCTTTTTATTGTGAAGAGAAACTCGCTACCTTGAAGCCTATTATTGCCGGTGAATGCGTACAGCTGTCTAAGCTAGTGCGGCGGATTACAGCGCCTAACCCCGGCCTGATGACGGGGCCGGGTACCAATAGCTATTTAATAGGTACGCAACAGGTTGCCGTTATTGACCCTGGCCCTGCCGAGCCCAGCCATATAGAGGCCATAATAAAAGCCTGCGCTGGCAAGCTGAAATGGATATTCGTCACCCACACCCATAAGGATCACTCCCCGGCGGCTCAGCAGTTGGCTCAGCGCACAGGTGCGCAGCTGTTGGGTAATCTATTGCCGCAAGATGATGGCCATCAAGACCTGAGCTTTAAGCCCGACCATAGCTTGGCTCACAACCAGCTGTTTACTAGCCCGGAGTTTAGCCTAAGGGCCTTGCATACACCGGGACATGTAGGCAATCACCTGTGTTTTTTACTAGAACAAGAGGGCATGCTGCTGGCGGGTGACCATATAATGCAGGGCTCTACGGTGGTGATTATCCCACCCTATGGTGATATGCAGGCCTACCTAGCCTCGCTACAGTTGCTGTTAAACTACCCCATTACTACAATAGCGCCGGCCCATGGCCTGCTTATTGAGCAGCCCATTGCTGAAATTGAGCGCTTGTTACAACATCGTTTAGCCCGCGAGAGTAAAATTATCCAGGCCTTAAAAACCCTGCAGCCGGCAAGTTTAGAGCAACTAACCGCAGCGGTTTACAGCGATGTAAATAGTGCACTACATGAGGTAGCCCAATTATCACTGTGGGCGCATTTACTTAAGCTAGAGAAAGAATCGGTGGCATATTGCCAGCAACAATTATGGCGGCTGGTCGACTAAATCGTGGGCTAAGCCAACAGCAAGTTAGGTACTTAAACCCTGTATTAAACAGGCCAAGTACTGCTAATTAAGCACTAAAGGAGATAAACAATGACAATAAAAAACCTGGTAAAAACTATAGCCCTGTGTGGCTTATGCATGAGCTACAGTGCTGTAGCCGACAGCTTTAATTTAAGCGTGAGTGATGAAAGTTTTGGTATAGGCGCCAGTTTTGACCCCGTAGGTGAAAATTCATCGGCAGATATTAACTTATTACACGACGACGATTTTGACTTGCTGCGTATAGGCTTTTATGTAGATGTATTGCCTCCCGAGAGCGAAGCTAAAACCATACATCAACTAGACTTAAAGCTAGGCCTAAAAGGCGTGGTCTTAGAAAGTGATTTTGACGATGGCATGGCGCTAGCCGTAGGGGGCTCAGCAGAGTTACCGGTAGCCGATAAAGTTTCAGTTTACGCTGACCTTTACTATGCCTCGGGCAAGCTCTCGTTCAATGATTTAGAAAACTACCAAGAGTGGTCGCTAGGGGTTAAGGCCCATGTTATCAAGAACGGAGCTATATCCTTGGGTTATGGCTCTATAGAGGTGGATACTGATAGCGTCAACAATGCTGAACTGGAAGATGGCGTAGTATTCAAAATTGCATTTGGGTTCTAAGTAGATTCTGCTATGTTTTTATAAGCGCTCTGCTTGTTAAGGCTATAGCAACCCTATGAGTACATTATGAAAGTAAAGCATTATTGGGCTTCCATACTATTGTTACTGATAGGGCTGCTAATCACCTATGCCTTGGTTCAATATTCTACAACTCGTGCACTTAATCGTGCCAACCAAACGGTAGCCGTTGATATAGAGCTTTACGGTGGCTACCTCACTGCCGAGACCCAGCGGGCCTTGACACTGCTAAACACCTTAGAAAGTTTTTTTAGTGTTAGCGAGGTTGACCACCACACCTTTGAGCTAGTGGGGGCCGATGCGCTGGCTAACTACAAACATCTACAATCGTTATTTTGGGTGCCCAAAGTGGTGGCCAGCGAGCGGGCGCTGTATGAGGGGGTTGCCAAAAAACTATACCCCGGCTACGAATTTAAAACGCGCAACGATAAGGGCGTGTTAATCACTGAGCAATTGCGTGATTACTATTACCCCATTTATTACCAGAGTTCGCGCAATAATCGTGCGGGGTTGGGTTTAAATTTAGCGGATGGGCTACTGGGTCGTGAGTTGGATAGGATACGCGATCAAGGGCCGGGAACGTTTAGTGTTGATATAAAGCCTATTTTTGGCGACCCGCAGTACGATGCTGAAGATGCCAAAAATTATCTCATGGTCATGATGCCGGTATACGCCGGTGCGCCCACGACTGTTAGCGCCTACCAAGAGGCATTTAGAGGTTTTTTAATTGGTGCTATACGCATAGATTCGCTAATTTTTGATTACTTAAACTATGAGCGCTATCAGCAATTAGAAATTACCGTTTCAGATATCACCTCGCCTGAGCGCACCGTTTATATTGCACTAAACGAGCCGGAAAAAGGCAGCCGTTTACTAGAAGAATACGGTGCTCGTATAGAAACCGTTATTGCCGGTGGCCGCCGATGGTTAATTGAAGGTGTGCCCACCGCTAAATATTTGGGCTTAGTTGCCACGGGGCAGGGTAAGTATATAGCCTTCATAGGCATGATGATCACCTTGGCCTTGAGTTTTTATATTTATTTTTTGCGCGCCAGAGCCGAGCATGTAGAGGAAGAAGTTAAGGCCCGCACCCGTGAACTGAGTTTTGTAAATCGAAAATTAGAACATCTTACCCGCACCGATGCCCTAACGCAGTTAGCGAACAGACGCTACTTTGATGAGTACCTAGAGAAAGAGTGGTTTAGAGGGCGGCGTGATAAAACCGTGCTGTCGTTAATTATTTGTGATGTCGATTATTTTAAAAAATATAATGATAACTATGGCCATATAGCCGGCGATAAATGCCTGCAGCAAATCGCCATCGCTTTAAAAGGGGCCTTCTCACGCTCGGTGGATATGGTGGCTCGCTACGGTGGCGAAGAGTTTGCCGTGATACTGCCAGGTACGGTGGTGGATGAGGCGGGGGTAATAGCACGGGCAGCAAAAGCTATTGCGGAATTACAAATAGAGCACAGTCAATCCGGCGTTTCTGATTATGTCACCATGAGTTTTGGTGCCTGCGTGGTGCGGCCCAGTGATGAAGTCAATGTGGTCGATTTTATTAAGCACGCTGACGAGGCGCTATACCAAGCCAAGTCTGATGGCCGCAATTGTGGCCGAGTGATTAATTTAAACAGTAGTGATAACGAAACAGTATGAAAAAATTAGCGCAGATTTTAATTTTAGCCAGCGCCTTGTTGGCGGGTTTGCAATTGGGCTTGTATTTGACTAAGCCTGATGTTGAGGAAGACCTGGCTATAGATTCAGCGGAATAAGATCGTTAAGTTTTTAGTGGTTATTAAAAAAATAGATGCCGGATCAAGTCCGGCATGACTATCCTTCTAGCGTCTAGCGTCTAAAGACTAGCCTCAATAAAGCTAATCCAAGTGGCTTGGTTAATAAAACCCTTGCCCCAGTCTTGCCATTGTTTGTTTAGTCCCTGCTTTTGCATGGCATCTAGACTCATGCCTTTGGCCTTCATGGCTTTAACTTCGGCGATGGTGTTGTCTAGCATATTTTTAAATTTTGCTAAGCCCGCTTTGTCGGTGACGGGGCCGTGGCCGGGTATAACGATGGTTTTGTCATTGATGCGCTCATGGATTAGGCCAATATTTTTAGCGTAGTTAATGGCGTTGCCGCCGTTGTGTATATCTACAAAAGGAAAGCTGGGGTAAAACATTAAATCGCCCATGTGTACCACATTGGCTTTGCTAAAAAATATCACCGTGTCGCCATCGGTGTGGCTGTTGGCAAAATGCTCTAGCTGTAATTCATCACCATTAAAATGTACTCGCATGGCTTGCGGGTAGGTCAGGCTGGGCAGTGCGTGTTGGGGGTGGGCGTCGGCTTGGTAGTTAAACAGGGGGATGGCCGATTTTTGCGCCAAGCGTTTGCGTACATTGTCATGGGCGATAATAGTGGTGCTTTTGCCCAGGGCATCGTTGGCGCCGGTGTGGTCAAAATGCCAGTGGGTGTTAATAATATATTTAAGGGTTTTATCGTGCCCCAGCTCGCTAAGCGCAGTTGCTAAGTCGCCTGCTAAATCCGCATAACCATTATCAATAATGAGCAGACCATCGTCGCCTTGGCTTAATAGAATATTGCCGCCTTTTTTACTGAGCATGGTTAAGCTGTCAGTAATATTTTGCTGCTGGTATTGGCTGTTAGTGCTGTCGTGGTTTTGATGGCTATAGCTCAGTGAGCTAACAGCCAGGCAGCTTAGGCTTAGGGCGTAGCTGATTAAACGCTTGTTGATGAACGGTTTCATATTAATATCCTTATGTTGTGAGTATTTACTAGGCGTTTTCTATCACCAGAATAGCACCGGTGGTGCGTTTAGGTTCGTCTACCGCATAGGGTAGTAGCTCTGCATAAAACTCTTCCATGCAGGTTTCGGCTAGCTCAAAAAAGGGCGCTCGCTCAGGGTCGCTGATCAGTACTTTTTTAACGTCCGCATCGCAGGCTTTTTCTACCAGCCCCAATACCTCTTCGGCTAGCTCATCCCAAAAACAGATGTCGGCACCTATGATGACATCAAAGCAGGCCAAGTCCTCTTCGGTGATTTCATTAAAGTAGCAGCTGTGGGTTTGTATATGTACGTCGTTATGTTCAGCATGGCATTGCAAGTAGGGAAATACAGAGGGGTCGGCATCTATAGCGGTAACATTGGCCTTAAAGGTTTTGGCACAAAAAATGCCGCCCAGGCCCCAGCCACAGCCAATTTCTAACACATTGGCGCCGGCTTCCAAAGGGTTGTTGTTCAGGTAGTCCATAAGCAAGTAGGTTGAGCCCCAAAATTTATTGCCGTGTATAGAGGGCTGTTCGTTGCTGTTTTTGAGACGGCGTAAGTCCTTGTGCTGGGCGCTTAAAAAGTTAACGCCATAGTGATTTTTAATATGAGTATTACTGGACATGCTCAGAGTATTACCTGTGTGCTGGTTGTATTGGTGGCCGCTGTTATAAGTCTTGCAAAGGCGAGAGTCGCAATAGGAAATTAGCTGTAGCCTAAGCTGCGGCGTATTAAGTGTAACGTGATTAAAGCGGCTGTGGCTAAAATTTTATACGGCATTGGCAACTACGCTTTTATTAATGTTATGGTTTCGTTATAGCGCTAGTCTTGGGGGTTGAAAAGGTCTATCTTTGAAGGCTGGCAAAGCATTATTCCGTATTAACGGCAATATTAACAACAGCGAGTATCTTGATTATGGCAACTGTATTAATTACCGGCGCTAACCGAGGCATAGGTTATGCGCTGAGCACTATTTTTCAACAGCGTGGCGATGAGGTGATTGCCGTCTGCCGCCAGAGTTCAGCCGAGCTAGACGCACTAGGGGTGGAGGTGATTGCAGGTGTTGATGTTGCCGAGGCTGAGTCGGTAGCTGCACTGGCACAAAAATTACAAGGTCGTCGCTTGGACTTATTGTTTAACAATGCCGGTATTCTGGTGAGTCAAAGTTTAGATACGCTGTGCTTTGATGATGTGGCGCGTCAATTTGAGGTCAATGCCATGGGGCCGTTGCGCTTAACCCATGCCGTGCTGGCTAACCTGGGTGAGGGCGCAAAAATTGCCATGGTCACCAGCCGCATGGGGTCTATGGCGGATAATGGTTCAGGTGGTCAGTACGGCTATCGCATGTCTAAGGCTGCCTTGAATGCAGCCAGCGTGTCTTTGGCGCAGGATTTAAAAAGCCGCGGTATAGCGGTGGCGATTTTACATCCCGGCTATGTACAAACGGGCATGGTGGGTTTTGGTGGTGAGGTTACGCCAGAGGCCGCGGCGGAGCGTTTAATTGCCCGCGTGGACGAGCTAAATCTTGAGAATACCGGTACGTTTTGGCATGCCAACGGTGAAGTTTTACCCTGGTAGTTGCCGTGCTTGTGGGCAATAAATCATTTGATTATTTGTATTGCCTAACTGTACAGGTAGCTATACAGGCATAGCTGCTATAACCATTAAAAATTCCTTTCTGCTTGCAATTCGATGTTGTGCTTGTATACACTGCGGGCAAATCTTCTCGGGGTGCTGTGACTTGATACAGGTCATGGCTGAGACCATATTGGAACCCGCTGTACCTGATCAGGTTAGTACCTGCGTAGGAAAAAAGATTGGACTGTGCACATCGCCTTAGGGCGATAGGCAGAGCTTATGCTCATTATTCCACTTTTGCAGCGCCATCTGTTTACCCTGAGTCGTCCATTAATCTACACGGCAGCAGGTAAACTATGACGACTTTTTCAAATAATCACCTCAGCGCAAGCGCGACAGTTGATGCGCTCTCTACGCAGGCCCTGCCTGCTTCCAAAAAAATCTATGTGCAGGGCTCCAGAGCCGATATTCGTGTGCCTATGCGAGAGATAACACTGCAGCAAACTCGCTTGCACGATGGTAGTCTGGCAGATAACCCCGCGGTTAGAGTCTACGATACCTCAGGGCCTTATACCGACCCCGCTATTGCCATCGATGTGCGCAAAGGCTTAGATAAGTTGCGTACCAACTGGATAGTCGAGCGCAATGATACCGTGCTGTTAAGTGCTGCTAGCTCTGAATTTGCCAAGGCGAGAAAAAATAATATTGCCTTGGAACAGCTGCGTTTTAATGGCCAGCATCAGGCTAGGCGTGCTAAAGCGGGCTGTAATGTTAGCCAAATGCATTACGCCCGCCAGGGTATTATTACCCCCGAAATGGAATTTATCGCCATACGCGAAAACATGGCCAGAGAGCAGCAGCGCAATAGCGATGAACTGCTGGCTCATCAACACCCCGGCAATAATTGGGGCGCGAAAATGGTCAAAGAAATTACCGCCGAATTTGTACGTCAGGAAGTGGCAGCAGGGCGAGCGATTATCCCCGCCAATATCAATCACCCCGAGTTAGAGCCTATGATTATAGGGCGCAACTTTCATGTAAAAATTAACGCCAATATTGGTAACTCTGCAGTCACTTCGTCGATAGAAGAAGAGGTGGAAAAACTCGTGTGGGCAACCCGCTGGGGTGGCGACACGGTAATGGATTTATCTACCGGAAAATACATACACGAAACTCGCGAGTGGATATTGCGCAACTCCTCAGTGCCTATAGGAACAGTGCCTATATATCAAGCTTTGGAAAAGGTGGATGGCGTGGCCGAAGACCTTAGCTGGGAAATATTTCGCGACACTTTAATAGAGCAGGCCGAACAAGGAGTGGATTATTTCACCATACATGCGGGGGTATTGCTGCGCTATGTGCCCATGACAGCCAAGCGACTTACCGGCATAGTCTCTCGCGGAGGCTCTATTATGGCGAAATGGTGTCTGGCCCATCATCAGGAAAATTTTCTCTACACCCACTTTGAAGAAATCTGCGAGATTATGAAGGCCTACGATGTGTCTTTTTCACTGGGCGATGGTTTGCGCCCGGGCTGTTTGGCCGACGCCAATGATGAGGCACAATTTTCTGAATTGAAAACCTTGGGTGAACTCACCAAAATCGCCTGGCAGCACGATGTGCAATGTATAGTTGAAGGGCCGGGGCATATACCCATGCACATGGTGCAAGAAAATATGACCGAGCAACTCAAGCACTGCCACGAAGCGCCTTTCTATACTTTGGGGCCATTAATTACCGATATTAGCCCAGGCTATGATCATTTTTCTTCGGGCATAGGGGCCGCCATGATCGCCTGGTTTGGCTGCGCCATGTTGTGTTATGTCACCCCTAAAGAACACTTGGGCTTGCCCAATAAAGACGATGTTAAGCAAGGCATTATTGCCTACAAAATTGCCGCCCATGCTGCGGATATAGCCAAGGGTATGCCGGGGGCGCAGTTGCGTGATAATGCACTTTCAAAAGCGCGTTTTGAGTTTCGCTGGGAAGATCAATTTAATTTAAGCCTGGATCCGGATACCGCCAGAGCGTATCACGATGAAACCCTGCCTAAAGAGGGACACAAAGCCGCGCACTTTTGCTCTATGTGCGGCCCTAAATTTTGCTCTATGAAAATCACCCAAGAGGTGCGTGATTTTGCAGCCCAGCAGGAAGCTGAGCAAGGTATGCAGGCCATGTCCGAAGCCTTTAGGGATAAAGGCAGTGAAATTTATCATAAGGCTTAATCAAGCATGGGCTTAGATATTGCGATAGCCGGTGGCGGTTTGCTGGGTCGCTTAACTGCCTGGCGGCTGTTAAAGGCTGGCCATAAGGTGCGACTCTATGAGGCGGCCTGCTTCAAACGCTATTGCGGTGCTGCGGCAACTGCCGCCGGTATGGTGTCACCCTTGGCGGAGCTGGTGGATAGCGACAGGGCGATTTACGAGCTGGGTACGCAGTCCTTAGCACTATGGCCGCAGTGGTTAAGTGAGATGCCGGGCGGTATGCACAGCCTGTTTGTGCAGCGGGGTTCTATGATTGTGGCGCATCCACAGGATAGCTCTGAGCTGCAGCAGTTTGCCAGCAAGTTACATTATCATCAGGCCCCTGAGGAAACGTTTGAGTTGCTTGCGCCAGCGCAACTGCAGCAGTTAGAGCCTGCACTAGAGCGGTTTGCACAGGGCATATTATTGAAACCAGAGGCACACATAAACAACCGCTCGCTACTGCCTTTATTGTTAACAGAGATTCAGCGGCTGGGGGGCATCTGTGTAGATCAGTGCGCGGTAAGTGCAGTGGGTGAGCAGGGCATGGAGACTGCGCAGGGGCGGATTAGCGCCGACTGGCACATCGATTGCCGGGGCCTGGGGGCCAAGCAGGAACTGGCGGGTTTGCGCGGTGTGCGCGGTGAAGTGATGTGGGTAAGCAGCAGTGAAGTCAAGCTAAGCCGGCCTGTTAGATTATTGCATCCCCGTTATAAATTGTATGTGGTGCCCAAGCCTAATCAGCAGTTTATTGTTGGCGCCACAGAAATAGAATCAGAAGATCTCAGTGCCATTAGCTTGCAATCCCAGCTGGAACTTAGCAGCGCACTTTATAGTTTGCACCCGGCTTTTGCCGAAGCCAGAGTACTGGGCAGTGATGTTAATCTGCGCCCAGCCATGATGGATAACCAGCCCTGCTTGCACTGTGCTCAGGGTTATATTCGAGCCAACGGCTTGTACCGGCATGGCTACTTATTAGCGCCCGCTATGGTAGAGAGGATTCAGGCCGTGGTAGAGGGGCGCGCTGTAAGCGCCGAGGTTTTTCCATGATCAGCATTCGTTGCAATGGCGATAATTTTAGCTTGGCTGGCGAACAATGTTTGCAGGAATTTTTACAGCTGCCATCGGTGCGGGCTTACCAAGGTTCGGGCAGCTTTGCGGTGGCGGTGAATGGCTGCTTTGTTCCCCGCCAGGATTACCACACGGTTGTGCTACAGCAGGGCGATGAAGTTGATATCGTTTGCCCCATAGCCGGAGGATAAAGATGCCAGAAAACCAAACTGAACCATTACGTTTATACGATAAAACTTTTTGCAGTCGTTTTTTGTTAGGCACAGCGCTGTACCCATCGCCACAAATTATGCGCGACAGTATTAGCGCTGCGGGCTGTGAAATCATCACCCTGTCGTTGCGGCGACAAAACCCCAATGACAATAGCGGTGAAGCGATATGGCAATATATTAAAGCATCAGGCTGCCAGTTGTTGCCCAATACGGCGGGCTGCCAATCGGCTAAAGAGGCCATTAATCTGGCGGAAATGTCACGCGAGCTGTTTGCCACCGAGTGGATAAAGCTGGAAGTCATCGGCGACAATTATAATTTACAGCCCGACCCTTACGCTTTGGTTGAAGCCGCTGAGGTGCTAATTAAGCGCGGTTTTAAAGTGCTGCCCTACTGCACGGATGATTTAATCGTCTGCCAAAAATTATTGGATGTGGGTTGCGAAGTGCTGATGCCCTGGGGCGCACCTATAGGCACGGGCCAAGGGCTGCTGAATAAATATCAGCTCAGCACTTTGCGCGAGCGCTTGCCGCATACCCCGCTGATTATTGATGCCGGTATAGGCTCACCTTCACAGGCTGCCGAAGCTATGGAGCTGGGTTTTGATGCCGTGTTATTAAACACGGCAGTCGCCAAGGCGCATCAGCCGGTATTAATGGCTCAGGCCTTTGCCAATGCCATTGTCGCCGGCCGGCAGGGGTATCTGGCCGGGCTGATGCAAAAACGCCAAACCGCCTCTGCCTCTACTCCCACTATAGGCCAGCCATTTTGGCATCAGCCTAATTATTAATGGCTGAAATTTTATGTCGAAAGTTTTCCGCAGAGTGAGTGTTTGCTGTTTTTCTGCCTCTGATAGCAGTGCTCATGCTGGCATGCAAGCCGACCTACGCACATTAAGCGATCTTGCTGTGCATGGTTGCAGTGTAGTAACGGCGATCACCGCCCAAAACTCACAGCGCCTGCTACAGTGCAGCGCCAGCGATCAAGCAAGTCTTATTGCGCAATGGCAAAGTGTGGCCCAAGACTTAAAGCCTGTGGCCTGCAAAGTGGGTTTGCTAGCTAATAGTGATCAAGTAAAAACGCTGGCGACTATTGCCGGGCAATACAGCGCGGTGTGGATTGCCGACCCGGTGCTGCAATCATCCACTGGCCATAATTTTCACTCGCCTGACTTTATCGCGGCCTATAAGCAATTACTGCCACAACTGGATTTAATCACACCTAATATTCCCGAGGCCGCAGCGCTCACTGGCCAGCCTATCAACAGCGCTGAGGATGTGATCTGCGCGGCTAAACAATTACAGCGGCAGGGGGTTGGGGCGGTGTTGATTAAAGGTGGCCATGCCATAGGCGGCGGCACGCGCAGCCAGGATTATTTTTACAGCCCGGATAAACAGTTTTGGTTAAGCAGCCCTAGGCAGGCGGCCGCTAATAATCGCGGCACCGGTTGCGTGATGGCCAGCGCCATCGCCGCCTTTATCAGCCTGGGTAAATCCATGGCCGATGCGGTGGTGTTGGCCTATGCCTATGTGCAGCAGGGCTTACGTGCTGGCTATGCCGTGGGGCAGGGGGCAGGCCCGGTGTTAAATGGCGGATGGCCTAAGGCGCTTAGTGATTACCCGGAGGTTAGCGAGCAGGCCGATTATGTCAGCCCCAGTCCTTTTGCCAGCTGTGATACCGATAGCCTAGGTTTGTACCCTGTGATTGATAGTATTGATTGGTTAAAAAAATTATTAGCCGCAGGGGTGAGTACCATTCAATTGCGGATTAAAAACTTACAGGGTCAGGCGCTTAGTGAAACGCTAAACCTAGCTATACAGCTGGGGCGAGAATATAAAGCGCGGCTATTTATTAACGATCACTGGCAACTGGCCCTGCAGCTTAAAGCTTATGGCGTGCATCTGGGGCAGGAGGATATCGGCAGTGCCGATATTAACGCCTTGCGCGCGGCGGGCATACGCTTGGGGGTGAGTACTCATAGCGAGTATGAGTGGGCGCGGGCGCATGCGCTGAGGCCCAGTTATATTGCCTTGGGGGCGGTGTTTGCTACCCAAACCAAGCCGGCGCAGGTGATAGGTTTGGATAACTTGCAGTGCTGGGCGCCTTTATTGCAACAGCGTTACCCGGTGACTGCTATAGGTGGCATTAACGCCAGTAATATTGCGGCAGTCTTGGCCAGCGGGGTGAGGTCGGTGGCAGTGGTGACGGCGATTACTCAAGCTGCCTGCTACCGCCAGGCCACACAGCAGCTATTACAGCAAATGGCGCAGGCTTAAGTCCCTAGCCCGCCAGCCTGTGTTGTTAAAAGTCTGGCGATAGGATGGCCCCGGCCTGGCTTCATCGCGCAGCGTTTGGCGGCGTGCAGAGTTGCTGTAGCTGTGCTACCAGCCATTGCAGGGCTTGGCCACGGTTAGCCGTTTTCCAGGCCAAATGCAGGGATGCGCGGGCGGGGGGCTGAGCTAGCGGCAGCTCGATTAGCTTTCCTGCAGCCAATTGCTCAGCCACTCTAAAGCGCGGGGCCAGCCCCACGCCCAATCCCGCGCAGTGGGCGTTAATCTTTTCGGCCATGCTGGGCACATACAGGTACTGCTTGCGATTGAGTATGCCGTAGTTAAGGGTGGGGAGGTTGCGGGAGGAATCGCGCACTATCACCGAGCGGTGCTGGTTGAGGCTCTCGGCGCTTAGCGGTTGTGCTGCCTGCGTAATAGGGTGCTGGGGGCTGGCAACAAAACACATATCGGCGTCAAACCACTCTAAGCAGCGTATGCCTTGATGCCCCGGTGGCCTATCGACTGCCCCCACGATTAAATCGACGCGGTTTTCTATTAGCGCCTCCCAAGTGCCACCCAACACTTCTTCGCTTAACTCTATGATGATGTTGTTTTGCAGGGCGTAGAGTTGCTCCAGCAAGGGGTGCAGCCAGCTGCTGGGTATAACTGTATCGCAGGCTATGCGCAGGCGCGGCTCCCAGCCAGTAGCTACCTGCTGAGTGCTGTGGCTGAGCTGTTCGGCAGCCAGTAATAACTTGCGGCCCTGCTCAAGTAAGTGCTCACCAGCACTGGTAAGCACCGAGCGCCGGCCCTGTTTTTGAAACAGGGTGACGGCTAAATCCTGCTCTAGCTTTTGTATGGTATACGACAGCGCCGAGGGCACTTTATTGAGGTGGCTGGCGGCCGCGGCGTAGCTGCCTTTGCGCTGTATGGCGTCTAAAACCTCTATTGCCTCTAGGCTGATTAGGTTTTTCATGGTGACCTTTATTATTCAAATAAATTGATAGAATCAGTCAGTTTATATCGCTTTTTTAATTTACGGGCAAGAATATACTTACTTCATCACATTAAATTAATTGATTGTTTGGAGTAAGCCATGACAGTTTTAAACGTAAAATCACTACTTAGCAGTGACAACAGCTATGCCTCTTTGGCCCTGCGCCTGCCAGCGGGGGTTATTTTTGCCGCCCACGGTGCACAAAAATTATTTGCCTGGTTTGGCGGATATGGTTTGCAAGGCACCGGCCAGTACATGGCCTCTATAGGCTTAGAGCCGGGTTATTTGATGGCGTTAATGGCCGGCAGTGCGGAGTTTTTTGGCGGCCTAGCCTTAATTGCAGGCCTGCTGGTTAGGCCTGCGGCGGCGGTATTGGCGGTGACCATGTTAGTGGCTATTTTTCTGGCGCACTGGTCAGCTGGTTTTTTCATCAGCAATGGTGGCTATGAGTACGCACTGGCATTACTTGGCATGAGCGTGGCGCTGGCGGTACAAGGTGGTGGCCGTTACGCCCTAGATAATGTTTTGGCTAGCAAGCAGTAAGGAGGTGCATGATGGGTTTATTAGTACAAGGCCAATGGCAGGATCAGTGGTATGACACTGAGGTCTCGAAAGGCGAATTTGTGCGCCAAGCTAGCGCATTTAGAAACTGGATTACCGTTAGCGGTGATGCGGGCCCTACTGGCGAGGGCGGCTTTAAGGCTGAGAAGGGGCGTTACCACCTCTATGTGTCGCTAGCTTGCCCCTGGGCACATCGCACCTTGATTTTTCGTGTACTCAAGGGGCTAGAGGATTACATAGGCGTAACCGTCGTTGACCCATTAATGGGCGAGCATGGCTGGGTGTTTCAGCAAGAGGCAGCCGCTGACGAAAATACTTATGGCTATCAGTATCTACACCAGCTTTATAGCCGGGTAGACCCTGCAATTACTAGCCGTGTTACCGTGCCGTTGTTGTGGGATAAACAACAGCAAACCATAGTTAGCAACGAGTCGTCTGAGATTATTCGTATGTTTAACAGTGCCTTTAATCACCTAACCGGCAATACCGTGGATTACTACCCAGAGGCGCAGCGGGCCGAGATAGATGCTTGGAATGACGCTATCTACCCCGCAGTTAATAACGGCGTTTACCGTGCGGGTTTTGCCACTACGCAACAGGCTTATGAGCAAGCCTATACCCAGCTGTTTGCCATGTTAGACAAGCTAGAGCAGCACTTAGCTACGCACCGCTACCTGGTTGGCGCGGTGATAAGCGAAGCCGACTGGCGTATATTTACCACCTTGGTGCGTTTTGATGCAGTGTACTTTGGCCACTTTAAAACCAACCAGCAGCGTATAGCCGATTACCCCAACCTATCGGCTTATGTGCGCGATTTATACCAGCAGCCCGGGGTGGCGGCCACGGTGGATATGCAGCATATCAAGCAGCACTATTATCGTAGCCACGGCACCATTAACCCCACCGGCATAGTGCCCTTAGGGCAAGAGCATGACTTTATGCAGCCCCACGATAGAGCTTTATTGAGTAAGAGATCGAGTGAGTAATCGAGTTAGTGAGTTGCAGGCCTTAAGTGCCTGCAAGAGGAG
Source organism: Dasania sp. GY-MA-18 (assembly GCF_024734385.1). Classification (GTDB taxonomy): domain Bacteria; phylum Pseudomonadota; class Gammaproteobacteria; order Pseudomonadales; family Dasaniaceae; genus Dasania; species Dasania phycosphaerae. The sequence goes on from NZ_JANHAP010000013.1 coordinate 22,451, forward strand.
TGTTAAACATGAAATTACGTAAACTTAATCGCATAGTGCATGCGCAGGCTTCATCCGACGGTGCCGGCGTTAAAATACAGCGCCTAGCTGGGCGCGATTTAAATACCGCCCTAGATCCATTTTTAATGGTGGATGAAATACGCTCGGAAGAGGGGGCCGATTACATAGGCGGCTTCCCCTCGCATCCGCACCGGGGTTTTGAAACCATTACCTATATGAAGCAGGGGCGCATGCGCCACAAAGATCACATGGGTAACGAGGGCGTGTTAGCGCCCGGCGATGTGCAGTGGATGACGGCTGCGCGCGGGGTCATACACTCCGAAATGCCCGAGCAAAGCGAGGGCTTGCTGCACGGCTTTCAGCTGTGGCTAAACCTGCCCGCCGCCGAAAAAATGCTGCCTGCCGCTTATAGCGATTATCGCCATGCGCAATTGCCTGTGGTTGAGTTGGGAGATGGTAGCTGGCTTAAAGTCATAGCGGGTACTTACACACCTCTGGCTGAGAGCAGCCAAAAAGCTAAAGCGGTGGCCAGCCCTATCCCCCAGGGGACTACCGAGGCGCTGTATTGGGACCTGCAATTAGCCCCCGGCGCTTCCTGGCAGGCGGCTATACCCGCAACGCATAATCTGGCGGTCTATGTGTATCAAGGCAGCAGTACTGAGGCCCAAGGCATGTCGCTCACAGCCAGGCAGCTGGGCTTATATGGTGAGGGTGAAGGCCTGAACTTACAGGCGGGCAGCGAAGGCCTTAATGCCCTGGTAATTGCCGGCAAGCCTTTAAAAGAGCCCATCGCCCAGTACGGCCCCTTTGTGATGAATAGCAGCGCAGAGATAGAGCAGGCGATAGCGGATTATCAGGCGGGGCGCTTGGTTGCAGGTTAAGTATTGCAAAGAGATGGATAAGTAAGTACTTGCAAATCCTAATGTATTTGTTTTTATTGGGTTGTGTCGCTACTTCCTGCCCAATGATTACTCTTGCCAATCGGCAAAATGTTGTAGCAAGTAATCTATGGCTAAGCGTGCCCGCATGGGCAAGAATCGTCGGTTTTGGTACACAATCCAACTACTTGCGCCTTTGCTCCAAAAAGGCTCTAGCACAGGCTTTAGCTTGCCTAACTCTATAGGTCTTATAAAACTACTCTTTGGCATATAGGCAATGCCTAAGCCTTGCTCGCAGGCTTGCACTACAGTGTGGGCATTGTTGCTGCGCCAGCGGCCACTGACTTTTATACTGTCGGTGATGCCGCCTTGCTCAAAGAGCCAGTGCTCATTATTTGAGATGATGCAGCTATGTTTATGTAAATGGCTGGGTTGTGTGGGAGTACCATGTGCCTGCAAATAGCTTGGGCTGGCAGCAGCCATCATCGGCCGGTCAACGAGCTTTCGGGCTACCAGCCCTGAGTCTGCCAGTTTTCCATAGCGAACAGCGAAGTCTATGCCGTCTTCAACAAAGTTAACAATACGACTATTAAAATCCATATCTATATTTAGCCCCGGGTGTTGTTGGGCAAAAGTCATTAATGCGGGGGCAACAAATTGCTCTACAAAGGTGCCCGCGCCACTTACGCGTAAGGTGCCGTTAAGGTAAAACTGCTGTTGGTTTACCTGCTCGTTGGCTTGTTGCAGGCCCACTACCAAATCTTTGCATTGCTGATAGTAGGCAGCACCAGTGGAGGTGAGGCTGACTAGGCGTGTGGTTCTTGCAAATAAAGCGCTGCCTAAGCGTTGCTCTAGCCTTGCCACCTGTCGGCTTACGTGGCTGGTGCTGCAGCCTAGTTGTTTAGCTGCAGCAGAAAAACCTTGGCTTTCAGCCACGGCTACAAACTCGATAATACCCTCAAAGCTATTCATGGCCACCTTATTGTTGCTATATAACAATGATCATTTGCTAATCTCTCATATTATCAAGCATCAGGTAAGCAATTAAACTCATTAGCTATCAGATAGCCTAATGATTAAGAGGACGTGAATATGAAAAAGGTACTTATCCCCCTGAGCAACCATGCCACCTTGGGCGCTACCAATGAAGCCAACGGTACGTATGCGCCAGAGTTGACTCATGCCCTAGCTGCGTTTTTAGCACAGAGTGTTGATTATGATTTGGCCTCTATTAAAGGCGGTAGGGCACCAATATATGGAACTGACATTGAGGATGACGAGGTAAACAGCCGAATACTGGCCGATGATGACTTTCAAAGCCGCATTAATAACACGATTCCCGTCTCACAAATAAACATAGCTGACTACGATGCAGTTTTTTACCCCGGTGGTTTTGGTTTGTTGTCTGACTTATCCACTAATGAGGACTTTGCCAGTTTAGCTGCAGAGCACTACCAAGCAGGCGGCATTGTTGCGGCTGTGTGCCACGGCCCTGCAGGCTTGCTGCCTATTACATTAAGTAACGGTGAAAAATTATTGGCTAATAAATCAGTAACCGGTTTTACCCGCGAAGAGGAAATAGATTACGGTACTATTGAAAAAATTCCCTTTCTCTTAGAGGAGTCACTGACCCGTAATGCCGCTAGATATAATAAGGTGCAGCCTTGGCAGGAGTTTGTTATAGAGGATGATCGCGTTATTACAGGCCAAAACCCGGCGAGTGCCCATGCTGTTGCTTTGGCGATTTTGAAGCACTTTGCTGGATAATTATAGGCTTACTGATAAGCATCAAGGCGGTTAATTTTTACTGTCTGCTACGGGTTTATTAGAGTTGGCCGGCGTATAGCCGGCTTTGTTAGGCTAGCTATAGCTGCGCAAATGTATAATATTCACCAAGGCCACTGAGTATATTAGTGGTGGCGACAGAGGAAAGAATTAAGCCCATCACTCGGCTAATAACGCTGGCGCCACTGCTACCTATGTGTTTATTAATAAAGCCGGCAAGCAGCATTAAAATATAGGTTAAGACTAAAACGCCTAGTATCACCAAGCTGGTTTGCACCTGTTCCCATAGTGTAAAAACGGAGTTTTTGGTGAGCAGCACTGCGGCAAGCATGGCACCGGGGCTGGCGATAGAGGGCACCGCTAGGGGAAAGATGGCGGTTTCTTTGTGGGATTTATCCAGCAGCCTTATCTCCTCTTCGGGCTTGCTATCGCCAAATATCATATTTAAAGCAAATAAAAATAAAACAATACCGCCCGAAATTTGAAAGGCGGGCAGTGGTATGGATAAAGCATTGAGCACAATCTCGCCAGCAACCACAAAAAACAACAACACACAGGCTGATACGGCAGTGGCGAGTAAGGCTATGCGCCTTTTGGTTTTATTGTCATATTGATCGGTTACCGCAATAAAAACTGGGATTGTTCCTATAGGGTCTATAACGGCAAAAAATGTAATAAAAACGGCAATAAAATCTATCATTGTTGAAAAACGGGCCTCGTTGAAACGTAGGGAGGGGGAGTAATTAACTCACGGTATGTTATGGCGAATCATACAGCATCAGCCGCTGGCTTGCCGGCCTATAAAATGGAAGCTGCTCTTAAGTGCAGGCGTTTTGCCCACCAATACCCGTTAGCAGCTAGCCGTTGCGGGCTGGGTTTGGTGGCGATGGCAAATAGCCTTAGCAAGGCAAGTTAACACTGACGGAATACTTTACATTTGCCACCTGACAACACTGGTTTAAGTGACGCTTTTTAATTTTTTTCCCTTTAAAATCAATTGCCTATATAGGTGGGCCCTATTTTTGCCTGGCTAAGCCGCAAACACTAACAACACTTTAGTAGCGCTTGGCTGCTATACGGAGGAAATAATGTCGGTTTTACGTAGTTTTTTGGCAGTTGCCCTACTTGCGAGCACATCGCTGTTATCACATGCCAGCTTGATTAATGGCAGTTTTGAAAGCGGTTTAACGGGTTGGACTGTTTCCAAATCTGGCAGCTTTGGCTCTGGTACTAGCCCAGCAAATGTAACGGACGGAACAACATCGGCGCGCATGTGGTCGTATACCTCTTGTGCGACTTCAGGCTGCGGCGCTTTCTCTTATACTGCCGGCAATTATATTGGCCTGGCACAAACATTTGATATGAGCGGCATTAACGACATTTACTTTGATGCATACCTTGGCGGTGCCCCTAATCCTGGCACCAGCTATCAATCCTTTATGACTGCGGCAGCATATATAGGCGCCACCCAAGTTTGGAACTCGCAAGCCATAGGCCAATATCTAGATATTAATATTGATGTATCTGCACTGGTAGGCTTACAAACATTAGAGTTCCGCATTGAAGCCATAGGCAATGGTGTGGATGCAAAATCTGATCATTTATATATAGACAATGTACGCGCGCCTAGCGCGGTACCAGAGCCTGCTACTTTAGGCTTGTTTGGCTTGGGCTTAGCGGCATTAGGTTTTGCTCGCCGCAAAGCGTAATCTGGTGATTGTTTTTTATTAAGGGCTGATGATCAGCCCTTTTTGCTTTTTGGGTTTTGTTAAAGCTGCTGGGGTTGGGGTGGGGGTTGATAAAAGGAAGGCCAGAGCCCTGGCTCATTTTGTTACTTACCGTAGAAATTTATTTCATTGCCCCATGGCTCTTCGTGAATGACAGTAACCCCTGTATGCATACCTATTACAAAGGTTTTACCTATTTTGACCATGCTGCGAGGTGAAAAACCATTCCAAGGAGCGTTATGAACAATGATTTTTATTGAGAAAGCGCCATTCCAATACTCCAGTGAAACTAGTCCATCGTATGTAAGAATATAAATACGATTTTCATCAGAAATAACATAATTTGGAGCGGCTGGTAATAGTGTAATCAGTTTTAATTCAGGGTTCGTTTCTAAGTTGATCAGTTCATGTACTGCTCCACCGTTGGAGCCCAAGTGTGCTTGCCCAGTAATCACATAGATAGAGTCGTTAAATCTGTGAATGTTTGTAATATTATCTTTAAGTAATACTTTGGGCTCATTGCTGGGGGGATACAATGTTAATTCACCTCCCCATTCGCCCTTGTCCGTACCAATTAACCTATACCCATTAATGGAAGTCTCTCGACTGTTCATATCGCTAGCTTCAGAAAGAGCCAGGGGGGATATACTAAGCTGGTTGCTTTCCAGTGTAACCTTGTATGACTTTAATTTTATTTTATTCGAGGTGATTCCCCCAGTTGGAGGTTCTTGCTTAGTTAATCCAGCCCGTTTAATGCTTTCAACAATTTCATTTGCGGAAACCCAATAAGAAAAAAACGAAAATAATGTAAACACCACAATTCTATTCATGAGCTATGTGTGCCTAACCTTTATGGCTTCAAAGGATCAATGTCGTTGAAATTGAGACGGCCCTTTGTTGGACTAAGTTAATAAAAGCAGTGCTAGATTATTTTACAAGGCCCAAGCAAAAATGCTGGCCGCTTTAATGTCTTAAAATTACTAGCAGGACACGACTATCCCGTCACCTGCTGATCTATAGAATCCAACTGCTTAAACAAATTCTTAGGCAAGGCCATTTCCGTTAAGGCTTTTTGCGAGGCGCGCTCTAATATTTCTCTGTCTTCTTCGGGGGCTTCTTTTAAGGTGAAGTACATTTCACAAGCCAGGTTAGCTTGAAATAGTAAATGGGCGTAGGCGCCCACTTTATCGCCGGGGCTGATATCTTGTTGTTGCTGCAGGGCCGAGCAGATCTCTTCGGGTAGTTCCCAGTCTTGGGCTATGGTGTAGCTCAGTGCCGGTGACAGGGTTTCCATTAGTGGGGCGAAGGTGGCGTAGCTGGGCAGTACTTTGTCCATTTGGTGGCTGTTGATTTTAAATTGGGTGCATAGCTCGCTAAACAGGGTGATTTTGCCCATGTCGTGTACTAATCCCAATAGGTAGGCTTTATAGGGTTCCAAGCCGCGCTGGCGGGCGATAATTTCACAAGCTACCGCGCAGGAGAGTGAGTGCTGCCACAGTTTGTGGCCAAAGTTGGTGAAGTAGGGTGACTTGCGCTCTATCACCGGTTGCATGACCGCTGCCGACAGTACCGTGCGCAGGCCGTCTATGCCCAGTTTTACTACTGCTATGTCTATGCTGGTAATGCGTTTAACCACGGGGTTAAAGTAAACGCTGTTGGCCAGCTTTAACACCGCGGCGGTCATGGCTGGGTCTTTGTTAATAATATTAACGTAGTCTTTTGACGAGGAGTTTTTGTTGCGCAGGCTCTGTAATAACCTGGGTATTACCGAAGGCAGTCTAGGCACGGCCTTAAGGCGTTTGGCCTGCTGGCTCATGTCCTGGGTGACTACATCCAGTATCAATTTTTGCGGTACGCTAAGGCTGTCTACCTGCTCGGCCTTGCCAAACAGGCTGCGATAAAAACTGGCGGAAATAGAGGCCATACTAAAATTAGAGGGCTCAGCAACTTCTATGGTGTCGTTGCCGGCAGGGAGGGCAACGGGGCTGCTGTTAAAGGCTGCTTTCAGACGTGACAGTAAACCGGCCATAAGTTATGCAATATTCCAGTCAAAAAATAAGGTGGGGCAAGTATAGCGTGATTTAAGCAAAAGGCGTTTTACTTTTTGGGGATTTTGCTTAACTATGGCCGTTATTGCAGTAGCAAGTGCTATGCTAACAATTATATTTTAAGCGTCTTTTGGAGGCAGCCAGTGGCAAAGAAGCAGTTAAAAGAATACATAGAGCAACTCAATAGCTACATCAACGATAAAGACCTCAGCGAGCAAGAACAAGATGCCCTAGAGGGCCTAATTGACAATATAGAAATACGCCTGGATGAGCTAGAGGGGGAGGAGCACAGCGATACTTTATCCGAGCAAGTGGATGAGCTGGCCACCGCCTTTGAGGCTGAGCACCCGGTTTTAACCGGTGTATTAAAAGATATTATGGTGAAGCTGAGCAGCATGGGTGTGTAGGGTAAGTCGCAGGGAGCTAGTAAGGTGAAAATTCAGTTGGCGCGCATAGATCAAAGTGATTTGGTGGCGCAAGGTGTTTACGATTTATTATCGGAGTTATTCCCCGCCGAGGCAGCTAACTATCCTTTAGCTAAACTGCAAAAGGCGGCATTTCAAGGCTTGCGCCCCGATGGTGGGCTGTGGTCGTTGCTGGCTTTTAATGAGCAAGAGCAAATGGTGGGCATGCTTAACCTCAGCCGTTGCGTGGCCATTTATGCTGGCGGTGAGTTTGGCGAAATAACGGAAATGTATGTGCGGCCCGATTACCGTTCGCAAAAAATCGGCGAGCAATTAATAGCTAGAGCAAAACGCTTTGCCCAAGAAAAGGCCTGGCCAGTACTGGAGGTAGGGGCACCCGATGTGCCGCGCTGCCAGCGCACGGTAGATTTTTATCAAGCAAATGGCTTTGCTATGGTGGGGCCGCGCTTGGAACTTAGCCTGTAATGCCGCTGCTTGCGGCATAATAAATAATGGGCAAAAACCCTAGCGCGATTAGCAGTATAAATACCAGCAAAGAAAACTCCCCGCGTACCTCACCACTAAAAAATGTTAAGCGCTTTTTACCTAGTGTGGGCTGATATAAAGCCTGCCACCACAGCACGCCTATATGCACTATGGCAATTAATATGGCCAGCGCAAAGGCAGTGGCCGTAAGCCTAAGCATGGGGTATTGCGGTATATGGGTAAAGGTAACAATCTCACCTACGCCAACTAGCGCGCAAACGCTAAGCACATAGTTGCGGGTTTGGCTGACCATTTCTAAGCGGGTTTTCATTTTATTGTTATTTTTTTATTTAGGGGTTAATTAACATTTCGGGTTGTTCTAATAATTTTTTGATAGCCTGCACTAAGCTCGCGCCGTCATAACCGTCCACTATTCTATGATCAAATGAGGCCGATAGATTCATTATAGACCGTATCGCTATGGCTTCGTCTACCACCACGGGGCGGCGTTGAATTTTATTAATTGCAATAATGCAGGTTTCCGGTGCATTGATAATAGGAGTGGCGGCTATGCCCCCCAATTTCCCCAGGCTGCTAAGGGTAATGGTAGAGCCACTTAACTGCGAAGGTTTGATCTGGTGATTTCTGGCGGCATCGGCAAGTTGCTCTATACGGGCAGCGCACTCCCACATATCTAAACTTTGGCAGTCTTCTATTACGGGCACCATCAAGCCTTGGTCGGTCATGGTTGCTATGCCCATATGCACGGCTTGATACTCAGTTACTTCGTTGCTGTCGTTATTAAAATGGGCGTTGCAATGGGGGAATTGCGGCAGGCTTTTTAGCAGCGCCTGAATAATAAAAGGCAGCAAGGTGAGTTTGCTTTTGTGATGGCTATGCTGTTGGTTGAGTTGCTGGCGCAGTTGCTCTAACTGGCTGACGTCTACCTCTTCTACATAGCTGTAGTGGGGGATTTGCTGCGCCGCCTGCTGTAGTTTTTTGGCAATAATGCGGCGGGTGCCGGTCAGCGGGTAGCTTTTTTTGGGGGTGTTTGGTAACGCGTTACTCGCCGTTGTTTTGGTGCTGGCGGCAGTGGCGCTATTGGCTTTGGGTTCATGAATAAGGCGATCCAAGTCGCTGTGATTAATACGCCCCTTGGGGCCGCTGCCGCTAATGCTGTGCAAGTCTATATTATGTTGCCGCGCTCTTAAGCGCACCGAGGGGGAGGTTAATATAGCGCTGTCGTTTTGCTGGCTTGCGCTGCTCTCTGTAGTGGCGCTAGGGCTGACAGCTTGCTTATCGGCGGCGGCTGGCTGTGGTGTAGCAGCGGCTTGCGGTTTAGCGCTTGCTGCTGGCGTATCGGCTGTACTGGTGGCTGTGGCGCTGGCAGTGCCTTGGGTATCAAACAGCACTAACTCGCTGCCCACTGCTAATACTTCACCGGCCTGGCAGCCTAGTTTGACTACGGTGCCGCTAATGGGCGAGGTGGCTTCTATTACCGCTTTGTCGGTTTGCACATCGGCGATGTGTTGATCTTGGCTAACTTCATCGCCCACGGCGATATGCCAGGCCACAATTTCAGACTCCACTATGCCTTCGCCTAAGTCGGGCAGTTTGAAACTAAAGGTACTCATCAACTAGCCTCCTCAATGCCGATGATTAGCGATTCTCTAGGGTGCGTTGCAGGGCTTCGATAATGCGCTCTTGGCTGGGGAAATACTCCCACTCAAAGGCGTGGGGGTAGGGGGTGTCCCAGCCGGTCACGCGCTCTATGGGGGCCAGCAAATGCCAAAAGCATTCCTCTTGCACCTCGGCCACCAGCTCGGCGCCGTAGCCGCCGGTGCGGGTGGCCTCGTGTATCACCACGCAGCGGCCGGTTTTTTTTACCGAGTTGGCAATGGTGTTTAAGTCCAGTGGTACCAGGCTGCGCAGGTCTATGAGCTCGGCGTCTATGCCGCTTTGTTTAATGGCCGCGGCGGCCACATGTACCATGGTGCCGTAGGCCAGCACGGTCACGTCGTTGCCTGCTTGGCTGATGGTGGCCTGGCCTATGGGGATGCTGTAATGCTCCTCGGGTACTTCGCCCAAGGGGTGGTTGGCCCAGCTCACCGAAGGCTTGTTGTGGTCGCCATCAAAGGGGCCGTTGTAAATGCGTTTGGGTTCAAAAAATAATACCGGGTCGTCATCTTCTATGGCGCTAATCAGCAGGCCCTTGGCATCGTAGGGGTTGGAGGGCATGACGGTTTTTAAGCCGCAGACATGGGTGAATATACCCTCGGGGCTTTGCGAGTGGGTTTGGCCGCCGCGTATGCCGCCGCCGCAGGGGGTGCGTATGGTGACCGGTGCCCAAAACTCGCCGCCGCTGCGGTGGCGCAGCCGAGCCAGCTCGCTGACGATTTGGTCGAAGGCGGGGTAAATGTAATCGGCAAACTGTATCTCTACCACGGGGCGCAGGCCGTTAACCCCCATGCCTATGGCGGTGGCGATAATGCCGCCTTCGGCTATGGGCATATCCAGCGAGCGGTGGGGGCCGTGTTTTTGGTACAGCCCCTCGGTGCAGCGAAACACGCCGCCAAAAAAGCCCACGTCTTCGCCCATAACCAGTACGCAGGGGTCTTGCGACATTTTGATATCCAGGGCCGAGTTAATGGCCTGCACCATATTCATTTTACTCATGGCCGTGTTCCATTTTTTGACGTTGTATTTGCAGGTGTTGGGGTAACTCTTTAAAAACATCATCAAACATAGAGCTCAGCGGCCAGTGTGGGCCTTCCTCCAGCGAGCCGTAGGATAGTGCCTCTTGCCAGTCGGCGGTCACGCTCTCTTTTAGTTCTTGTTGCAGTGCTAGGTGCTGCTCTTCGCTCCACTCCCCTAGGCTGATTAGATGATTTTTAAGGCGGGTAATGGGGTCGCCCAAGGGCCATAGCTCGGCCTCTTTGGGGGAGCGATAGGCATCGGGGTTATCGCTGGTGGAGTGGCTGGCTACGCGGTAAGTAAACAGCTCTATAAAGGTGGGGCCGCCGCCATTGCGGGCTCGTTGGGCAGCCCATTGGGTCACGGCGTACACCGCTAAAAAATCGTTGCCGTCTACTCTGATGCCGGGTATGTGAAAACCCAGGCTGCGGGCGGCAAAGGTGGTGCCTGCCGAGGCGAAGGATTGCGGGGTGGAGATGGCCCACTGGTTGTTGACTACATTTAAAATCACCGGCGCTTGGTAGGTGGAGCTAAATTGCAGGGCGTGGTACACATCGGCTTCGGCGGTGCTGCCATCCCCCACCCAGGCGGCGGCGATGTGGTCTTCACCTTTGTAAGCCGAAGCCATAGCCCAGCCCACAGCTTGGCAGTATTGGGTGGCGAGGTTGCCAGAGACAGTAAAAAAACCGCCTTCTTTCCAGCTGTATAGCACCGGTAGTTGTCTACCTTTTAGGTTATCGCGGGAGTTGGAGAGACACTGGCACATCATGTCTACCACCGGGTAGCCGCGGGCAAATAGCAGGCCTTGTTGTCGGTACGTGGGGAAGCACATGTCTTGTTGATCTAAAGCCATGGCCTGCGCCACGGCCACGGCTTCTTCGCCGGTGCATTTTAAGTAAAAACATAATTTGCCCTGGCGTTGCATGGCGAACATGCGATCGTCAAAGGCGCGCACATGCATCATTTTTTTTAAGCCAAAACGCAATTTATCAGCGCTGAGCTGGGGGTGCCACTCACCCTTAGCTTTGTGGTCGTCGTCCAGCACCCGTACTAAACCATAAGCCATGTGACGTATGGCGTTGGGGTCTATCAGCGGCTCGGGTTTGCTGGAGGATTCAGGGCTGGGTATATCGAGATAGGAAAAGTCGGGCTCTTCATCGGGCCGGAAAGGGGCTTTGGGTATATGCAAGCGACTGGTGAACTCTTGGGCCATGGCAACCTCGCAATATCAGCTAACCTTTTTACTATAGCTCATGGCGCGCGGCTTACCGCTAAATTATTAAATGCAGCAGCCAAGTTTTAAATAGCTTATTAGACGGGTTTATAGGCTAAGCTACAGCTTGAAAGCAATAACTAAACTTACCTGGTTGTGGAGCAAGGCTATGGCCAATATAGTGATACAGCTAGGTGATATTACCGAGCTGCCGGTAGATGCCATAGTCAATGCTGCTAATAACAGCTTGCTGGGTGGCGGCGGCGTTGATGGTGCTATACACAGGGCGGCGGGTCCGGGCTTGCTGGCAGAGTGCCAGGGCTTAGGTGGTTGTGAAACCGGCGCTGCCAAGCTTAGCCAGGCTTATGATTTGCCGTGCCGTTATGTAATACATACGGTGGGGCCGGTGTGGCACGGCGGTGAGAAGAATGAGGCGGCGTTATTGCGCAGCTGTTATCAGCACAGCTTGGCGCTGGCGGATGAGCTGGGCTTGGCCAGCATTGCATTTCCCGCGATTAGTTGTGGCGTTTATGGTTATCCACATACGCTGGCCTGCACTGAGGCTGTCACTGCCTTAAAGGCGTATTTCGCTAATAATAATTCTAGCCTGCAAGAGGTCTATTTAGTGGTCATGGACCCTAATTTGGCGGACTTGTACCAGCAGTTGCTGCGAGAGAGTGTGTAGGGCTTTAATAAAATGTTTCTTAGCCAAGAATTTATCTTCTAAAATCAATACAATAGGCTACCTTTAAAAGACTATTGCGCTAATTTAACTGGCGCTTAAATAACTAATAACAATGAGACATCAGAGATAAACGCCAATGGAGCTATTGAATAACTGTCGTGAGTACGCCCACGGCTACTACAGTAATTTACTGGTAGCAGCCGAAAAAAAGTTGATCGATAGTTTGTTTGAGCACTCTGATGCCGCCAAGAGTAATGACGAACAGCGTTTCTATTACGAAGCCATGCAACTTTGCCGTAAAAACTCCGGCAGTATGCACGATGCCTTTAATCAACAGCTCAATGATTGCTATCAACGCTTTAGCAATGGCGTAGTGGCTTCACAAACCCCGAAAGAGGCAGTGGATGAGCTGTCGCTGGTTAACACCCAAAAGCTGGAAGATGACCTAGCGATCTCGGTGATTGTTTCTAAATCGAATAGCCGCTATTCCGAGCCGTTATGGAAGCTAAATAAACGCCTGTCGGTATTGCGCAGTGGCACTCCGGTTTACGATGAGGACAACCCCTTTGCCCCGTCCATGGTGGGTGAGGCCTTGCAGGCCGCGGTCAATGCCCTAGGTTTAGAGAGTAAGGCTCGGCTGCTGGTTTATAAGCAATTGGGCAAATTATTTATTATTGGGTTTGAAAAGCCACTAAAGCAATTAAACGAGCAGCTATCAGCCAAGGGTATTTTGCCCAATCTTAAATTTTTGGCGCAGCAACAGGCTGATGGCGGCATGCCCAGCCCGCCAGTGTTGGCCGAGCCCGATCACGCCCATGAAAGCCCCGCCAGCATAGAAAATCAGCGCAAAATGTTTGAGGCCATACAGGCTATACAAGCCCAGCTGGGGCCGCGCACGCATACCGCTGGCGGTGTTAGCTTAGGGGGTATAGCTACCGATGGTGATGGTAGCGCGGCGGCCTTTGGGCAAATGGATTACGCCTTAGCGCTAAGTGCTGTGCAGCAATCAAAAGAAGTTTTACAGGCGGTGACGCAAAACCGCCCCATGCCTGCTGAGCAGGTAGAGAAAAAAGTTGTAGAGCAGTTATTAAAACAAGGTGATGAAAAATCACGCCATAAAATGACGGGCGCCGATGCCAATACGGTTGATTTAGTGGGGATGATTTTTCGCTATATTCTGGATGATGAAAACCTCAGCGATGCGGTTAAGTCATTGCTTAGCCATTTGCATACCCCTTATCTTAAATTGGCGTTAATGGATAAAACCTTTATCGATAACTATGAGCACAGCGCCCGTATATTAATCAATAGCCTGGCTGATGTGGGTGGGCGTTGGGTAAAAGACGAGGACGATAAAACGGTACTGCCTAAAATACGCCTAGTAGTAGAGACCATATTAAAAGGCTTTGTTGATGACTACAGTATTTTTGATCGCCTGTTAGAAGATTTTCAGCGTTTTAGGGAAAACCTAGAAAAACGCTCAAAAATGGTAGAAAAGCGCAACACCGAATCACAGCTGGGCATGGAGCGTTTGGAGTTGTCGCGCCATCGCGCCGAAGAAGAAGTGTTAGTGCGTTTTGAAAGTGGCGAGATAGATCAGCAAGCCGCCGCTATTTTACAAAAGCCTTGGACTGACTTTTTAGCGTTTAACTTATTGCGCCACGGTGACGAGGGTAGTACTTGGCAATCGGCACTAAAAGTTGTTGATGCTGTGGTGTGGAGCATACAGAAAAAGCAAGCAGTCGATAACAAAGAAGATTTTCATCGCCGCCAGCATGAGTTTGAGGCCTCTATTAAAGAGGGCTTGCTGGCCATGGGTTATGACCCTGAAGCCTCTAAAGGCCTATTGCTGAGCTTACATGAGGCGCAAGAGCTGGCTTACCATCAATTGGTGTTAGACGGCAGCGCGGCTAAGGCCGAGCCGCAAAAAACTAATGCGGCTAGCGAAGTAAGTGCGCCAAAAGCTGAGCCTGTGCCGGAAAGTGAAACTCAAAAATCCACTGAGCAGGAGCCGCCGCAAACAGCCATACAGCGCCAACAAGCCAAAATGGCCCTTAAGGCCAAGTTGGCACCCGTAGCGGCGCGGGAAAAAGAGGCGCTGTCTGAAACCGAGCAGCAGCAGTTAGATGCCCTAAAAGATATTGCCTTTGGTACTTGGTTTGATTTTGTTCGTGAAGATGGCGGCCGCGATAGAATGAAGCTGGCCTGGTATAGCCGAGTCACCTCAAATTATATGTTTGTTAATAATGCCGGGGTTAAGCAGGCGGTGATGACGTGTGTGGAGCTGGCCAAAGGCATGCAGGCGGGTACTATAGAGTTGGTGGTGTTGGAAAAGCGCAGTTTTATGGAGCGCGCCATAGGTGCTGTGTTTAATAAGTTAAAATCAAAGGCTCAGGTGACGGCTTAGGCAGTGCATGCTGAGTGTATAAAACGCCACTCTTATTGATAAGCGGTTATTGATAAGCGTGGCGTTTTTTATTTTTGGCGTTAGGGCACAATAATCTGTTTTTTGATGGCGGTAACACTGGCGAGTGCTTTTTGGTAAATCTCTTCTATGTTGACCTCGGCACCGACTTCATAGCGCCGAGAAATCATGGTTATGGGAAATACCACATCGGGCTTGCCCGGCACCGCTAAGGCGCGGCTGCGGCCATAGCGATCAATATAAATAGTCCAGCTCAGGCCTTCCTGTTCTTTGAGTATATTGCCCAAAACCACGCCCATGGCCTGTAAGATTGCGACTTGATCAGATTTGACGATTTTATCGTCTAACAGGCGCTGCATTAGGGCAAAATCATTGTCTTTTTTGCCGTTTAATTGGCGGCCAAAATGTATCCTGGTGAGCTCGTCTATACGGTCGCGCTGGGCGGCCATAAAGGTTTGATCATTGACGGTAAGTGGCTCTTTGCGCCACTGCTGGGCCGAGCTGTTAAGGCTGAAACACAGGCCTAGGACCAAACAAAACAAAGTTAAGTAGTGATGTTTGTACATGGGATGCTCTCCTTTGTTAGGTTAGTTGGGCTTTGCTTGTGCTAGTTTAATCAAAAAAGCTACACTAGCGAGCTTTAATTGCCAGATATTGCGCTAATTTACCGCTTCTAGCTTGAGCTTGCTCTAGCCTGTCAGTACCATAGCCCCTTATTTTATTTTGGCGTTTTGCAAACGGGTAATACGCCGGTACGACCTTCCGGAGAGATGTATGATAGCGGGCAGTCTTGTTGCTCTAGTAACCCCCTTTACCCCTAGCGGCGACGTTGATTGGGCGGCTCTAACAGATTTGCTAGACATGCATTTAGAGAAGGGCACGCACGGCATAGTAGCCGTAGGCACCACCGGCGAATCCGCCACCCTAGATGTGCAAGAGCACTGCAAAGTGATACGCCATACTGTAGAGCATATTAATGGCCGTATCCCTGTTATTGCCGGTACCGGCGCCAATAGCACCCGCGAGGCCATAGAACTCACCGAATCTGCCAAGTCAGCCAAGGCCGACGCCTGCTTATTAGTGACCCCTTATTACAACAAGCCCACCCAAGAGGGCATGTACCAGCACTTTAAAGCAGTGGCGGAGGCGGTAGCCATCCCCCAGATTTTATACAACGTGCCAGGCCGCACGGCCTGCGACATGCTTAACGACACGGTGCTGCGCCTGGCAGGTATTAGCAATATTATTGGCATTAAAGATGCCACCGGCGATGTGGCCCGCGGCATTGAACTTATTCAACGCTGTGGCGACCAACTGGCAGTTTATTCGGGTGATGACCCTACAGCCCTAGAGTTGATGCTTAATGGCGGCAAGGGCGATATTTCGGTAACCGCCAATGTGGCACCTGCTGAAATGGCGCAAATGTGCGAGGCCGCGCTGAAGGGCGATGCTGAGTTGGCACGCCAAATCAACCAAAAAATTCAGCCCCTGCACGACAAGCTTTTTGTTGAGGCCAATCCCATACCGGTGAAGTGGGCTTTACATGAAATGGGCTTAATCGGTGAGACCCTGCGCCTACCGTTAACGGTAATGAGCAAAGAATTTGAGCCTGTGGTGCGCGTGGCCATGCAAGAGTCAGGCATTTTATAAGTCCTTAAATACAGGTAATTAACGTTGTTAAACCCTAAAAGTATAAAAATATCAGCACTGCTAACAGTGGTTCTAAGCACTAGTGCCTGTGGTTGGCTTACCGGCGATGACGGCATT
This sequence comes from Dasania sp. GY-MA-18, assembly GCF_024734385.1. Classification (GTDB taxonomy): domain Bacteria; phylum Pseudomonadota; class Gammaproteobacteria; order Pseudomonadales; family Dasaniaceae; genus Dasania; species Dasania phycosphaerae. The sequence goes on from NZ_JANHAP010000013.1 coordinate 38,563, forward strand.
TTTCGCGACCGCAGCAACGATTACCGCAAGTCTAAAGATTTACCGCCCATGCAGTTGCCAGCGGGCATACGCAGCGACAGCATTGATGACGGCTATATGATCCCGGCCATTTCCGATCGCGCCGAATTGAGCGGCGAGTTTGTGGTGCCGCGCCCGGATTCCTTAGGTGCCGAAGTGGATAGAGAGGCGGTGCGCATTAACCGCTTAGGTGACGAGCAGTGGATACTGGTTAACGGCTCGCCCGGCCAAGTGTGGCCCCGCCTGCGCAGCTTTTTTAACCTGGGTGGAGTGGGTTTATTGCGCACCGATGCCGTTAAAGGTGTGCTGGAAACCGCGTGGATACAGCCGGTTAATGCTGAGCTACCTAAAGAGCGCTACCGCTTGCGCATAGAGCAAGGGGTGCAGCGCGGCAGCAGCGAAGTGTATGTGTTGCATATGGATATAGCTGCCGGCCCGCAGTGGCCCAGCCAATCAACTAGCTTTGAGCGCGAGACCGCTTTAGTGACGCAGCTGGCACAATTTTTAGCTGACTCCGCGATAGAAGGTTCGGTATCTATGCTGGCTGAACAGGCCTTGGATTCTTCCGGCCGGGTTAGCATAGAGCAACAGCATGGCAGCGAGCCTTATATATTATTGCGCCTGCCTTTTTACCGCGCTTGGGCCTCTTTAGGCTTAGCCATAGAGAAAGCCGGCTTTAAGCAATCGGATTTGGATATAGGCGAAAAAGTTTACTATGTGCGCTATATACCCAACAAAGCCGACGATGAAGATGAAGACGAAGATGGCGGCTGGTTTTCGGGTTGGTTCTCTGGCTGGTTTAGCGATGATGACAGCGCCGCTAAAAAGCTGGGTGTGCTATACCATATTCGGGTGAAAGATCGCGATGAACAAGCGGTAGAAGTACGCATAGAGCAGCCCAACGGTCAGCCTTTTGCCGAAGGCGAAGCCAATAAATTATTAAAACTGATTAAGCGGCAGCTGAGTTAGTGAGCCTGCGCTTTGCCTCTTTAGGTAGTGGCAGCAAAGGCAATGCGACTCTTATAGAGTCGCAGCAGGGCTTGTTGCTGCTGGATTGCGGCTTTACCATTAAGGAAACCGTTAGGCGTTTGCAGCTGCTGGGTCACCAGCCAGAAAACCTCACGGCTATTTTGGTCACCCATGAGCACGGCGACCATATTGCCGGCGTAGGTCCCTTGGCGCGCCGTTACAATATTCCTGTTTATATGACGCACGGCACCGCCCAGCACAAGGGCGTGGCTAAATTACCTAGCCGCCATCTGATTAATACCCACCAAAGTTTTCATATTGCCGATATAGAAGTCACCCCTGTGGTGGTGCCTCACGATGCCCGCGAGCCCTGTCAGTTTGTGTTTAGGCATAGGCAAAAAACGCTGGGGGTGCTTACCGACCTGGGCAGCATTACCCCCTTTATTGTGCAGCAGTATCAACAGTGCGATAGTTTAATGTTGGAGTGCAATCACGACAGCCGCATGCTGGCCATGGGGCCTTATCCGCCTTCGCTAAAAACCCGGGTAGGTGGCCAGTGGGGACATTTAAATAATATACAGGCGGCTAATTTGCTGCGCGAGATAGAGACTGACCCACTGCAGCATCTGGTGATCTCCCATATCAGCGAGCAAAATAATACTGAAATGTTAGCCCGCAATGCCATTGTGGAAGTCTATGGCGACGACCAGCCTTTGTTGCTGGCTAAGCAAGATCAGGGCTTTGACTGGCTGGCTATTGATTAGCTCGCTTGAGTTGCTAAGGCTGATTTTGCTCAGGCAGGTACTGATGTTTGGGAAAATCCTCGGCAAAAATATCACTACTATCACCACTGGGGCTACGGCGCCATTTGCGATTACTCCATAGCCAGGTTTCGGGCTGGGCAGTAATGGCGCGCTGCATGGCGGCAATATAATTATCTAATACTTGATAGCTGTTTTTGGCATAGGGCGGCTGAGCAATAATCTCAAAAGTCACCTTATAATAGCCCCGCTTGACTCTGTGTACGGCAAAATACACCACTGGATTTTGAGTTAACTCAGCAATTTTTTGGCTGCCTAAATAAAAGGGCGCAGGGCGGTTAAAAAACATCTGCCAATATTTTTTGTCTTTTCTTATAGGGGCTTGATCCGCCGTCATAGTAATCAGGTGAAACTCTTTGCGCTTGCGCAAGATGTGTTTCATAGCTTTACTTGAGGGGATTAATTGCGTGCCTAGCTTGGAGCGGTTGGCTAAAAAAATGGCATCAAAAAAGTCATCGTGTAAGGGCTTGTAGATGGCGTCCACCGGGGCCTTAAGTTTATAGGGCAGCAGCTGCACCAGCCATTCCCAACCGCCCTGATGTATAGACAGCAGCTGTAAAGACTGTTTGTTATCTAAATAGGGTTGGATGAGTTCTAGGTTGGTAAACTCAAAGCGCGAGGCCAACTCCTCGGCGCTGATGTTTTGGGAGGCGATAGCCTCCATAAAGTTATCGCAAATAAAACGGTAGTAATCTTTTTCTATGCGGATAATCTCGGCCAGGCTTTTGTCGGGAAAAGCCTGGCTAAGATTGCTGCGTACGATGTCGCGGCGGTAGCGTACCAGATAGTAAGCTAGCCAATATAAACCGTTAGAAAGTTTGTATAGTGAGGCCAAAGGCAATTTGGCTAACAGGGCGATGAGTAATTTCATTAATACATAATGGGCAATAATTTGCGCTCTATTGTAATGATTATGGGGCTTGCAGCACAGCCTTAATTAGGCCTTAATAAGCACTATTGCTCATATTAGCTATTATGCTACTACTAATAACAAAGAAGAAAGTTAAGCAAAAGGTGAATAATGGACGAGCAGCGCAAATATGTACGGGCTGAATGCTCGGCTCTGGTAGAGCTGAGCCACCCCAGTTTTGGCCACTGCGAACTTAAGGCCAGGGATTTATCGGATGGTGGTATGTTTGTAATACTGGGGGCCAATACTGCGCCGCCAGTAGGCACGGTACTAAATGTAAAGATTAAGCGCTATACCGGCGTCATCAATGATCAACCCATTCCTATGGAGGTGGTGCATCATAATGGCGGTGGTATGGGCTTAATGTTTGTGAATTTATAAAGCAGTAGCTTGGTCGGTTGTTACGCCGTGCTAAAACCATCAATAACGACATAAGAGTTTATGGTAGACGAAAATTCCAATCCGCTAGGTTTAGATGCCAGCATAGCGGCTGAAATAGGCAAGGTGCAGCAGCTAAACTTGCAGCTTTTGGCGCAGCAGTTTAATGAGCTATGGGGCCATGGCCGCAATATTATCTTATGTTGGTGTGCGGTGGAGGCTGGCATAGAGGTTTTGGTAGTACCTCATTATTTTTTAAGTGATTTTACCGAAAGCCTGAATGATTGTTCGCCGGTAGATAGATTAGATGCTCTTAATGGCCGCTTTATACGCCAGTTAATTTCCGGCGGCCGGCAGCTAAGTGTAGAAGATTTACACGGCACCGCTAAACGTTTTGACTTAGAAATACAAACCTTAGAATTACCGGTACCGGTGACAAAAAAGCTGGCCGTGTGCAAAGCCATTGATCAGCTGGTACAGCGCTATAGCCTCAATTATGTTAAAAACCGTGGTGTGCTGTTATTTGATATTTGTGATTTTTCTCGGGCTACTTCCTTTGAGCAAATCAGCCAGCTCAGCAGCCTGTCCTATTCTTTAAACTCGGCGAGAGTAAAGCTGCTTAGCACGGGGGTGGAGGTAAACTTTTCCCGCACCACAACGGGTGACGGTTATTATATTTGGAACCAGGATACCAAACCTCAGGGCAATGCCGATCTATTTTATTTTATGTTGCTAGTGCTGGCCGATAACGCCTTAGCGCGCCGTAAAATGCAGCAAAAAAATAAAGGCCGCAGGGTCAACGCCAACAATGTGCCGTTGCTGCGCACGGGCTTTCACATAGGCAGCCACTATGAGTTCTACCAAACCGAATCGGGTAACGGGGCGGTGGATAGTTTTATTGTTGGCGATGTCACTATAGAGCTGGCCCGTATGTTAGAGCTGGCTCAGCCCGGGCAAATTTTTATAGGTGATATAGATACCTGGTTGCCCACCTCCAGGAGCGAGGGCGCCTACTTGGTTACCGTCGATAGCCAAAACTTTGTGGATCGCGTCAGTCGCCGCACCAGCCCCTTAAACGGCTTGGAGCTTTCCGGTGAAAAAATCAGTGATATACACTGTTACTTAACCGGTGAAACTGGCGCCAGTGCCGGCCGCAGCGTACGCCGTTTTAAGGTCACCGATAAGCATGGTTACAGCCGCAACGTCTATAATTTACGCATTAATATTCGAACCTGTGACGGGCGTCCACTCCTACTAGGCCTGTCAGATAGTAATCTACCCAAACGCCAATACGATGGAGTAACCGCTATCGCCGATAGTGAACGCGTATTAAAGCGGTTATCGCCCAGCATAGCGGTGGCCGACGACTAAATATGGAAAAGCCGGGGGGAAGATGGCAGGCTGCGCTCAACAAGTCACTATGGATGTGACCGGAACCGTAAATGTCAGCGATGCACAGGCTGTGTGCAATGCTGTGATGGGGATTTTGACGGTCCGTTATCCCGGTTATGACTTCACTATTATTAGCACTCTCTATAAAGACTTTGCCGCGCTGTATAGCGGTAATTACCCCGGCTACATAGCCTGCGAGACCCCCTATCACGATGTGCAGCATGTGCTAGATGTAAGCCTGGCTATGGCGCGCTTATTGGATGGCTACGATAAAAGCCACAGCTCTGAGCAACAGTTAGGCCCCGAGTTGGCGGTGCTGGGTATGGCCGTGGCGCTGTTTCACGACTCGGGCTATATACGCAGCAGCGATGATAAAACCACTAGTCACGGGGCCGAGTACACCAAAACCCATGTAAGCCGCAGCGCTGCCTTTATGGCCCATTATTTTCCTCTAGTGGCTATGGCGCAGTGGGTGAAGATTGCCGAAAAGCTGGTGCACTTTACCGGTTACGAGTTACCGCCCGAGTCCATCACTTTGGCCAACCCCAAGCATCGAGTACTGGGGGCGATGATAGGCACTGCCGATGTGGTGGCACAAATGGCAGATGCGGCTTACCTCAATAAATGCCGTGACCGTTTGTACCCAGAATTTGAGCTAGGGGGCATGTTAAAACAGCGCATGGCCGATGGCAGCGAGCAAGTCATATACAGCTCGGCAGAAGATTTATTGGCCAAGACCCCAGGCTTTATTAAAACCACAATTACTGAGCGTTTAGACGGCCACTTTCAGGGTTTATACCGCTACGTGGAGGCGCACTTTGGCGGTACTAATAAATATATGGAAGCTTTAGAAAATAACTGTAAACATTTAGAATCGCTGCTGGCAAAAAACGACCCCGAATTACTTAAGCAAACCCTACATCGTCCCGAGTAAACCCTATGCCCTGTTCCAAGCTTGTTGTGCTGCTGGATGATCATCACCAGCCGCAACTGCATACGCTGGCCCAACAATTACAGTTGCCCTTATTAAATGCCGATGACTTAGCCTGCAGCCAGGCTGAATATGGTTTAGGTTTTTTTCAGCAGGCGCTAGGGGTAAAAGAGTTAGCCAGCAAAGCTGGGCCAGTATGCGTCGACTTTGTGACTGGCACTGCCGCGCATCGGCGCAATATGGGTGGCGGCGAGCTTATTGTGAAAGCCATGGGAGGCAGTAAACAGCAGCGACCCAGTGTGTTAGATGTAACGGCGGGCTTAGGCCGCGATAGCTTTGTGTTGGCTAGCTGGGGTTTTAGCGTGCAAATGTTAGAGCGCTCCCCGGTAGTGGCTAGTTTATTAGCCGATGGCCTGCTGCGAGCCAGCCAGTGCGAAGATAGAGAGGTGCAGGAAATCGCTAGCCGCATGCGGCTATGGCAGGGCGAGGCACAGGAATACTTGGCGCAAATTGGCGATAGCATCGCCCCCGATATAATCTACCTAGACCCTATGTTCCCGCCCTCTAAAAAATCTGCGCTGGTTAAAAAAGATATGCGCGCATTTCACGCCATAGTTGGCAAAGAGCAAGATGCCAGTGAGCTATTAGCCGCCGCGAGAGCCAAGGCTAGGCATAGGGTAGTGGTGAAACGGCCAAAAAAATCTGCTTTTTTGGCGGAGCAAAAGCCCAGCTTCAGTTTGGCCGGTAAAGCGGTAAGATTTGATGTTTACAGCCTGCGGGCCTTTGCCAAATAAGCACAGTGGCAAAGTCATCAGGCATAAAAAAGCCCGCTAGCAGCGGGCTTTTTTATTAGCGCGGGCTAATTAAGCTTTTTTGGCTTTCTTAGCAGCTGGCTTTTTAGCGGCTTTTTTAGCAGCAGGCTTCTTGGCAGCTTTAGGGGCTGCTTTTTTAGCGGCAGGCTTTTTGGCAGCTTTTTTGGCTTTCGCTTTTTCTTTAGCAGCGGCTTTTTTGGCAGCAGCTTTAGCTTTAGCGGCCGCTTTTTTGGCCTTTTCTTTCTCTTTGGCGGCAGCTTTCTTAGCAGCGGCTTTGGCTTTAGCAGCTTTAGCTTTAGCAGCTAGCTTAGCTTTGGCAGCAGCTTTTTTAGCTCTTTCTTTTTCTTTGGCAGCGGCTTTTTTAGCAGCTATTTTAGCTTTGGCAGCAGCTTTCTTGGCTTTAGCAGCTTCCTTCTTAGCAAGCGCTTTTTTAGCAGCAGCTTCAGTTTTGGCTTCAGCAGCAGCAGCTTTCAGGGCCGCTTTGGCAGCAGCAACTTCAGCTTTAAGGGCGCTGGCAGTGTCTTTAGCCGCTTTTTCAGCAGCTTTAGCTTTGGCCGCAGCAGCTTTAGCCTTGGCAACGGCAGCTTTAGTAGCAGCAGTTTTTTTGGCTTTGGCTTTAGCTTGAGCAGCAGCTAATTTTTTAGCAGCAGCAGCACTGGCTGTTTTGGCTTTAGCAGCGTCTTTAGCAGCTTTAGTTGCCGCTTTTTCAGCATTAGCAGCTTGAGCAGTGCGGGCTTTCTCTAGCTTAGCTTTTAACTGAGCGATTTCTTTTTCTATTTCAACAACAGGGTTTGCAGCTTTTTTTGCAGCGGCCATAGTTTTGTCCTTACGTTCATTAAAAAATTAATTATAAAGGTTCAAAAGGTTTGTTTAAAAAACCAGCGAATTATACGCGGCTTTTTGCGTGAGGAAAGTGAAAATAGAAAATAAGTGGTGGAAATTAAACAAATAGGCATTATTTTTTTGATCTTTTGTAAAATAAATCGGCATTTATCCCCTTGCGATGCTTTTTGCTGAGAAATGTTACCTCAACCTTGCGGGCTGGGGTGTTTGTGGCCCATACTTTTTTACCGCACTAAGCCATAGTGTTTTGAACTAAAAAAAGAGTGGAAGATATGGAAAAGAAGACCCAAACAGAAATAGAGGCGGCGGTTTTTCGTCGCTTATTGGCCCATTTTGACAGCCGTAAAGATGTACAAAATATCGATTTAATGAATTTGGCGGGCTTTTGCCGTAATTGCTTGTCGAAGTGGTATGTGGCCGAGGCGGACGAGCGCCAACAAGCAATAAACTACGAGCAGGCGCGGGAGATTGTTTACGGCATGCCCTATGACGAGTGGAAAGAGAAATATCAATTAGAGTCCACCCCAGAGCAATTGGCTGCGTTTAATGCCAATAAGAAAAAATAACCGGGTTTAACTCATGTTGGCCAGCCCGTTTTATAACAGGCTGCCATGTGGCAAAAAGCGGTTATTACTATTGGCTTTAATCCATAGGCTTAGCTCTTTATTAATGCCTGTGCCTCGTTGTTTTAAGATCTTTCCTAGGGCTATAACTGGCGATTGATCGCCGGCATCCCAGCCGGGCAGTTGCTCGGCTTTGGTAAAAAACTTCATTAAAGCGATTATTTCAGCATCACTCAGCTCTTGTACATGGGGCTGCCAGAATGCCAGGTTTTGACGCATTAGCAGTGCATAGTCGGCCTGTTCCTGCGCTGATAGTTGTTGGCTTAAATCATCCAGCTGCTGTTGCTCAGTTAGGGCGATAAAACTCTGTAATAGTTGCTCGCTCATGGTTATGGATTGTGATGCTGCTGGGTCTGCTGACCAGGTGCCTATACTCATACTGCGTGCCTAAGGTAAATTGCTTTCTTTTATTATAGTGCGGTTGTGGGCAAATTATACGGCTTTGTTTTTTATTTGGGCGGTGTATACTGTTTTTACATACAGTTAATTGCTTTTAAAATGTTAAATTCTGCTACCGAAACGTCGTTGCGAAAAATTATTCACTGCGATTGTGATTGTTTTTTTGCCGCTATAGAAATGCGCGATGACCCTTTGTTGCGGGGCCGGCCTATGGCTGTGGGTGGTAGTAGCGATAAGCGCGGGGTGATTTCTACCTGTAATTACGAAGCCAGGGCTTATGGTGTGCACTCAGCCATGGCTACTGCCCATGCCAAAAAATTGTGCCCAGATTTACTGGTAGTGCCTCATAATATGGCCAAATACCGGCTGGCTGCTCAGCAGATACGTGATATTTTTTATGACTATACCGATGCGGTGGAGCCGGTCTCTTTAGATGAGGCTTACTTGGATGTGAGTGCCAGCAGCGCCTGCCAAGGCAGTGCAACGTTAATCGCTAAAGAGATTATGGCCAGGGTACATGCCGAGGTGGGTATTACACTTTCGGCGGGAGTTGCGGGTAATAAATTCTTGGCAAAAATTGGCAGTGATTGGAATAAACCCAATGGCCTATGTGTGATCTTACCGCAGCAAGTTGCCGATTTTGTGGTGGAGTTACCGGTGGCCAAAATCAACGGCGTGGGCAAGGTGACTGCTGAAAAATTGCAGCGCTTAGGAGTGCAGCGCTGTGGTGATTTACAAGCTTATACGGTGTTTGAATTGGTGGAGTTATTTGGCGCTTTTGGCCAGCGTTTGTATAAATTATGCCGCGGCGAGGATGATAGGCCGGTCAAGGTCAGCCGTCAGCGCAAATCCTTGAGTGTAGAGCACACCTACCCAGAAGATAAAGACAGCTTGTCGCAATGCTTGCAGCAATTACCGGCCTTGTTTGCCCAGCTTAATCAGCGTTTGGAGGGTTTAGAGGGCAGTTATCTGGTGACTAAGCAGTTTGTAAAATTTAAATTTTCTGACTTTCAAACCACCACCGTAGAGTGCGTGGTGGCAGGCAGTATTAGGCTGTCCGTTTACCATGATTTATTTCAGCAAGCCTTTGAGCGAGGGGCTGGGCTGGGGGTGAGGTTGTTGGGCTTGGGGGTACGCTTTCAAGTTAGCCACGACAGCTACGGTGAGCAACTGCCATTGTTTCCCTATGACTTAACCTTGCATGGCTAGGCTTTTGCTCACCACTAAACTGATAGCTGTTGCGGGCCTTATTTCGCTATATTTGGCCTTGGCCGGCTGACATGGGTTACACTCACTAGTAATAATCAATGAATGGCAACGATGCGTCACTGTTGAGGGTTTTTTGTGAATAAATTAATAGGTTTAAGCTTATTGGCTGCTGTGTTGTGCCTAGCTGGCTGCGCCAACACGCAAATTGATGCGGGCGATACTGGTCGTTTTAATAGTAAACAATACCGTGACTATAGTTGGGCAACGGCCACTATGACACATAAGCAGGGGCGCTCAGAGCGGCTGGTGATATTGGATCATGCACTACGCGATGCGGTTAATACCCAGCTAAAGGCCAAAGGTTATCGGTTGGTGGAGCCTGCTGAGGCGCAATTTGTGGTGGATTATCGCTATACCCGCATGGTCAGCGTCGATCAAGGTGACCCTATGGCCACGCCTAAGGCATTGGAAGGTGCCTGGGATGCCGGGGCAACTATGGGTGACCCCGGCCTACAGCTAGGCTTTGTGCCTGAGAAAATTAGCGAGTTATTTTTGCGCTTTTCGGTGCGTGATAAGTTTAGTAAAAAAGAATTATGGAGCGGCACAGCGTCAAGAATTATGGATCAATCCTCTAAGAGTAAGACGCAGATTAATGCCATAGCCGAGAGAGTGGTGAAAAAACTTTTTGCTCAATTTGCTAAGCGCTAAGCCTTGCACATTAAGACTGTATAGATAGCGTAACCATAGATTTAAATTAACGGCGTAGCTTACACTACGCCGTTTTGCTATGTGGCAGAGAGTGGCTGGGGCTTAATAGCCAGCTGTAATTGGCGGCTTTGCCGAGGGGCTAGCGTGACTATATCTTCACCCACATTGGCGGTTTCTATGCATAGCATCTGTTGGTAATCATCGTCGGCAAAATTGTTTAAGTGCTGGGCCTTATTGCGCCAAGGGTTCCACACCACCGTGCTGTGGCTGCCGCTGCTATGGATAAGGGTTTGTTGCTGCTGCTCTTTGTCTATAAGGCGTATGGTGGGCAGCTCTTTTTGTTGCAGCCTGGAGTGTTGATAAATACGATCCGTCTCGCTGCTGATACTGAGCAAGCCCTGCTGAGTTTTGACTTGCTCATTGTCTAGCTTATCAATATAGCGCTGCTCTTCTAAGCCGCTAACCTGGCAGCGACTAATATCCCCCACGGCATAATAACTGTGCAGAGCACTGCTATAGCTAAAGGGCTTGCTGCCGGTATTGGTAACGACTAGGTTTAGTTCTAGCTGTTCGCCTACAGTGATGGTCAATTCTAGGCGGCTGGCGTAGGGCCACAGCGCTTGTTGCTCAGCCGCCAGCTCGTAACTGAGCTTTAATTGTGTTTGGCTACTGCTAACGGGGGTGATGCTGTCTAGCTGCCATAAATTATTACGGGCAAAGCCATGGGCGGGGGGCTGGGCTGCAGCATCAAACTGCGCGGTAATAGCTTTGGGGTTTTGCGCCAGCTGACCAAACCAGGGCCAGCTGATGGGTATGCCGCCTCGCAAGGGCTGGCCCTGCTGGTAGCGATTGCTGCTACTTAGCCATAGGGTTTTACTATGGCCATGGGCTTGGTACTCGGCAACTTGCCCACCCTGTAAAAATATTAGCGCTTTGGCGGCGCTGTTATTAACGGCAACGGCAATTAATTCCTTGTGTAACTCTATGTGTATGCCTTCTATATGGCCAAATTCACTATAGAGGTGTTGTAGCTGCTGAGCGAGGTTCATAGCGCTGGTGCTGTCCTTTGACTATTGCAATAGCTGCTAAGCTTAATCGCTATGGCTGAGCTAGGCCAGAGCAGAACGCGCTAAGCTAGGCCTTTTACTGCTAAGAACTTGCAAATAGTCGCTAAGGCCTTATCATCCGCGGCCTTTATAGAACAAATAGGAAGCATACGTGAGCGAAATGTTGTTTGTACCTGGCCAGCGATGGGTAAGTAATACCGAGTCAGAGTTAGGCCTGGGTATAGTAGTTGAAGTCATGAACCGACGTGTCGACATCAGTTTCCCGGCCTCTGGCGAGCGGCGCACCTATGCGGTAGATAATGCGCCCCTAAACCGTGTGCGCTACGAAGTTGGCCAGCAAGTGAGCACGGCTGATGAGCAAAGCTTTACCGTTAGCGAGGTCATAGAAGAACGCCACTGCTTGTTTTATAGAGGCCTTAACGAGCAGGGCGAAACCCTAACGGTGCCCGAGTTAGAGCTCAATAGTTTTGTACAATTTAGCAAGCCGCAAGATCGCCTCTTTGCTGGCCAAATTGATAAAAACCGCGCTTTTCAATTGCGCTGTGAAACCCTAGAGCATATACGCCACCAACAGCTCTCAGCGGTGCGTGGTTTGCTGGGGGCCAGAGTGCAACTATTACCCCACCAGCTGTATATAGCCAGTGAAACGGCTAATCGCTTTGCTCCCCGTGTGTTGTTAGCTGATGAAGTGGGTTTGGGTAAAACCATAGAGGCCGGCCTGGTAATACATCACCAGCTAATGACCGGCCGCGCCAGCCGCGTGCTAATAGTAGTGCCCGATAGTTTAGTGCATCAGTGGCTGGTAGAAATGCTGCGCCGCTTTAATTTATATTTTAGTATTTTTGATGCCCAGCGCTGTCAGGCCCTTACCGAGTCCGGTGCCGATAACCCCTTTGAAGAGGCGCAGTTAGTGCTGTGCAGCCTGTCCACTTTTACCGAACATCAAGACTTACATCAGCAGGCCGTGGCCGCACGCTGGGATTTAATGGTAGTGGATGAAGCTCACCACCTAGCCTGGAGCCCCGAACAGGTCAGCCCTGCCTACCAATGTGTAGAGGCCTTGGCGCAAACCGCACAGGGTTTATTGCTGCTAACTGCTACCCCAGAGCAATTAGGCATAGAGAGCCATTTTTCACGCCTGCGTTTATTAGATCCTGACCGTTATTACGATGTAGAAAAATTTATCGCCGAAGAGCAAAACTACCAGCCGGTTAATGAACTGGTGCAAAAGCTAATGGCCGACAGTGTTGCCGAACATATTGCCGCGCCAGCATTTATTAGCCAGTTAACCCAATACCTGGGCGACTCTGCAGTAGCGCATTTACAGCAGGAGCTGCAGGGTGCAGAGCCACAGCAGGCGATTAATCACGCGATAGAATTATTATTAGATCAACACGGTACCGGCCGCGTTTTATTTCGCAACACGCGTTCCTCGGTAGCGGGTTTCCCCGACCGGCATTTGCATACACACCCCTTAACGGCTCCCAGTGAGTACACCGCCCAGTTAGCACAGGCAGAACTAAGCGACAGCCTGCGGCCGGAAACCTTACTGGGTGATGAGCAGTGGCTAACTATTGATCCGCGCGTGCAATGGTTGAGTGGATGGCTGCGAGAGCGGCGCAGTCATAAAGTATTAGTGATCTGCGCGCGGGCCGAAACCGCCTTAGATTTAGAGCTGCACCTACGCTTGAAAGAGGGCGTGCAGTCGGCGGTATTTCACGAGGGCTTAAGCTTGGTAGCTCGCGATAGGGCGGCAGCTTATTTTTCTGATGATGAGGATGGCGCTCAGGTATTAATTTGTTCTGAGATAGGTAGTGAAGGTAGAAACTTCCAGTTTGCCCATCACCTGGTGTTGTTTGATTTGCCGTTAAACCCCGACTTATTAGAGCAGCGCATAGGCCGCCTAGATAGGATAGGCCAGCGCCACGATGTGCAAATTCACTGCCCCTATTATCAGGGCAGTGCGCAAGAAACCTTATTGCGTTGGTACCACGAGGGCTTAAATGCTTTCGAAAAAACCTGCCCGGCGGGCAATAATATTTACCAACAGGTTGAGGCCGAGTTATTGGCTTGTTTACGGGGTGAGGCGACTGATCAGCAGCTAGCGCAATTACTCAGCCATACCCAGCAGATTAGCGAGCAAACTCTGGCCGCGCTGCAGCAGGGCCGCGATCGCCTAGTGGAGTTAAACTCTTTTAATGAGGCTAAGGCCGAGCGTGTAGTAGCAGCCTTTATTGCCGAAGAGCGTCGCCATGAGCTGGCTAAATATATGGAGCAGGTGTTTGATTTATTTGGTGTAGACCAAGAGGAACACTCGGCGCTAAGCACCGTGATACATCCCGGTGATCATATGTTGTGCCACAACTTCCCCGGCTTGCCGGAAGATGGTATGACCGCCACCTATCAGCGCGAATTGGCGCTGTCGCGTGAAGACATACAGTTTTTAACCTGGGAGCACCCCATGGTCACCGGTGCCATGGATATGATCTTGGGAGGCGAGCTGGGCAATACCGCGCTAGCCACTATTAAATTGCCGCCTATTAAACCCGGCACTTTAATGTTGGAAGCGGTGTTTACCGTTCAGTGTACTGCGCCACCCCAATTACAATTGCACCGCTATTTGCCGCTTACCACTATACGTATAGTGGTGGATGCGAATAATAATGACCTCAGTAATATTTTAAGTGCACAGCGCCTGGCAAAATTAGTGGCCAAAGTTCCTAAGCGAGTGGGTCAGGACTTGGTGCGTCAAACGCGCAAAGATATTTTGGCACTTATCGAACAGGCCGAAACTCTAGCGACTGCGCAGCAGCAGGATATCGTGGCCAGCGCCCAGCAAAATATGTTGCAGCAGCAAACTGAAGAAACTGAGCGACTTAAAGCTCTGGCCCAGCGCAACCCCAATATACGGCAAGAAGAAATTGATTTTCAGCTACAGGCCACGGATATGCTATCTGCAGCCTTGCAACAAGCTAGAATTAAATTGGAGGCCGTACGATTGCTGGTGGCGGTATAAACAGACTTAGTCGTTTGATTTATGGCCGCTTAGCGGCATGCGCGATACAATGGCGGCTATATAACATTATAACGAGTGTGAATTTTGAGCAAAACGGTAGTCGACAATAAGGCAGCAAACACGGTGGCAGCCGCCACCATCGCAAGCAAAATAGTGCCGTGGAAAATCTGGGCCAGAGCGGGCTTAGATGTACTAAGCTGTCTAGCCGAAATCCCCTCTTGGTTGCGTTTGTCTCACGAAATTCACCATCGCAACCGCATAGGCAGTGACTTTGTGGGGGTTAATATCGCCACCTCTAGTGATCCCGCCTGTGATGATAAAGTACTGGATTATTTACAAGATTTATCCATACGCCAAGTGCGTATGGACTACAGCTACTGCTCGCAGCAGGGTGATGCTCAGCGTTTATTAAACCGCGTCTTGGCTGAAGGCTTGGAGGTGATGCTGGATTTATTTCCGCCCAAAGAAGAGGCCGCAGCCCTGCGCGATGATGAGCAGGCACAGCAGCGCTGGCGCGAATTTTTACAGCAGGTGTTTACTGACTACGCCGGGCAGGTCAGTATTTTTGAAATAGGCAGCACACCTAACCGCGGCAAGTGGTCGGGCTTTGACGGCATTAGTTATTTACACGCTTGGCAAATTGCCACCGAGGTGGCGCAGGGCTTTAACCTTACTTTGGCAGGCCCCAATATTTCAGATTTTGAGCCGCTGTATAACTTCGCCTATTTAAAAGCCATGAAGCGGGTAGACTCAGTGCCCGTGATACACAGCGATAACTTATTTGTTGAACGGGTAGTACAGCCCGAGGCTTACGACCACCGCGTGGCGGGCAATTGGGCCACCCGTAAGCTCAACCTTAATCTGATTAAAAAAGCGCGTATTATCGCCGAGATAGGCCACCAAGAAGGTTGTGAGAAAACTTATTGCACCTATAAGTGCTGGACCAGAAAACGCCTTAGCCGTTGGACCCTAGACCCCGAACAAAAAAATGCCGATTACTTAGTGCGCTATTTGATTATTGCTGCCGCCAGTGGCGCTTTGGATAGGGTGTATTGGGGGCCATTAATTTGCAATCGCGATGGCTTAGTTGACTGTGGCGATAGCAGCTATCCCTATGTAGACAATGTTAGTTTTTATAAAGAGGTACGCGGGCAAGTCGCAGACTTTAAACCCACTAAAGCCTATACCGCCTTTAAGTATGTATCGACTTTATTGCGTCATATTACCTGTGTGCAAGGTGTGAGCGCCGATAACGGCATTAATCATTTTATTTTTGAAACTGAGCAGGGTGGCGAAGTGCATGCGCTGTGGTGTTTGGATCGTAGTGCCCTAGCGTTGACTGATATATACAGCAAAGCCCAGTTACAGAGTGCTAGTTTTAGAACCGTTTACGGAACCGCGCCCGTACAACCGCCGCATATGGCTACAGAGCAGCCGCTACTAATAGAGTGGCCACAACAGCAAAGCCTGCGACCCAGCACCGACGATATACGTACTTTAGATGACACCCTAAGTAGCACGGTGGTCTATCATGCCCACCCCGGTTTACAGTCGGTGTCGGTGAATACGCCGCAGTGGCTGGGGGTGGTAGCGGTAGCTGATGGCCAAGACGCTGAGGCTACGGTGGAGGCTTATATGCCTGCGTCAATGTTAGCAAAACCGGAAATTTCAGTATTGCGCGACACCCGCAATCGCCTGTGGAATATACAGCTAGATGAGCAGGCTGAAGAAATACAAACGGTTAAATTAAATCGCGCTAAAGGTATTAAAAAATTCACCTACCGCTTTATGCCCAGTAAGGGGAAAAGGCATTGGAATAATGCTACCGAAATGCTGCGCAGAGGTATTAATACGCCGCAGCCTCTGGCTTTTTTTGAGCGTCATAGTAACGCGGGCATAGAAGATAACTACTATGTGTGCCGTTTTGTCCCTAATGCTTTTTCAGCGCGCGATGTGTTTCATGCCTTTAATAGCGGTGAACAAAGTTATAAGGGCTTGGATAAAGAGGCTTTTTATACTGAGATAGCGGGCTTTGTGGCTAAAATGCATAGCTGCAATATTATTCATAGAGATTTATCATCGGGTAATTTGATGATGACTAAAGATGAGCAGGGCTTAATATTTTACGCGATAGATATAGGCAGGGCAGTCATAGATAAAAGCAAAGTGATAACTAATATGCAGCGTGGGATAGATTTAAAGCGCATTTGCTATAAATTAAACTGGGTCGATCGCGAGTTTTTTATAACGGCTTATCAGCGCCACGCCGGTAAAGAAATAAAATATTGGAAGTCTATGCTGTGGTCTTATGATGCTAAGCAAGGCTTTAAGAAAACACTTAAAGCGAAATTAAAACGCAAAAAACGAGTTTAAGGCTTAGTTAAAGCTCAACCTTACCCCTAAGCACCTTCTTTTTGCCATGTTTGTTTTTACTATCCATGCGCTTACTTTGCGAACTTTTGCTGGGCTTAGTGGCCCGGCGTACTTTTTGCCTTACCCCTGCTTGTTGAATTAAGGCTTGCAGGCGGTTGAGGGCATCCTCACGGTTTTTTTCCTGGCTGCGAAAACGCTGGGCTTTGATAATAATCACGCCATCTTTGCTAATACGTTTATCATTTAGCGCCAGCAATTGCTCTACATAATAGGCGGGCAGGCAGCCGCAGTGTATGTTAAAGCGCAAGTGTATAGCGGTAGAGACTTTATTAACATTTTGGCCGCCCGCGCCTTGGGCGCGTATGGCACTTAGCTCTATAAACTCTAAGGGTATGGTTACAGCGTTGGATATGGTCAGCATGGCTTTACTTGTGCTCAGCCTGTTGCGGATTAAGCGTTGCTGTGCAGTTTGATGTAAGTTTTTAATTGTTCAGCAACGGCGGGTTGTTGGCTATCTATAGCCAGTTGTACATGTTCCCAACCTATGGGGGCGTTGTTACCTTCCACCAGCCATTCAACGTCGTCTATTAAACCTGCCTCTATAGAGGTCTTTAATTGTTCTGCGCGTGTCATCGTGATTACGTCGTTTCTTGTAGGAGCTAAGCATGCTGTTAGTGGCAGCTTAGAGCTGCTTAGTCAGGCTTAGTTCAGTTGTTATTGTTATTGATTATGGTCTTGCGTTGTTACGTCTTGATGACGCTAGTGCCTCTACGGGCGGCAAGGGGGGCGATTGTACGCACTTTGCTTTAAATTGAAACGGTAATATTCACAATATGAAAAATAATTCTAATAGCGCTTATTCCCATTCCCAGCGCAAAGGTTCGCCAAAATCGTCATAAATCATTTTTTTGCGGGGGCGGCGGTTGGTTTTGGGTTTGGCGCTGCTGCTTTTGGCTTTTTTGCGCTCTTCCAGGGCTGCCACCACTTCCGGCACATAGGTGCGTTCGGCTTTAGGTTCTTGGAAGGGGGCGTTGTCAGGTTTAAGAGGGCCATAGCTGGAAGGGCGGCCACTGATGCCAGAGGCTATCTCAGCCACTTCTCCGCCTTCGCGTAAAAAGTTACTGATCTGCTTTTCCATTTCACTGCGTATATGGGCTTTGCTAACGGGCTTTTTCACTACGGTTGCCAGAGTTGTTTGCGGGCCAGCCACACAGTGTAATAGCTGGCTGAGGCAAGGTACAGTGCTATCAGCGCAGAAACCAGCCAAGCTGGGCTGGAATATTGTTGGCAGTGGCTTATAGGCTGGGCTCTGGGCTGTTTTCACGTTGCTGCACAGCCCACAGGGCGGCGTAGTGGCCCTGCAGCTTAAGCAATTGCTGATGCTGGCCCTGCTCGACAATTTTGCCCTGTTCTAACACGATAATGCGGTCAGCATCGACAATAGTGGAAAGCCTATGGGCTATCACCAAACTGCTGTGGCCTTGGGCGGCGGCCTGCAAGGCTTTTAATATGGCCTGTTCGGAGTGGCTGTCCAGTGACGAGGTGGCCTCGTCAAAGGCCATAATAGGCGGGTTTTTTAACAGGGTGCGAGCTATGGCCACGCGCTGTTTTTCGCCGCCGGAGAGCTTGAGGCCGCGCTCGCCCACCTGTGTGTCGTAGCCCTGCGGTAGGCTGGCGATAAAGGGAGCGAGGTGGGCCAATTGGCAGGCCTGCTCAATTTGCTCATGGCTGGCTCTGGGTAGGCCATAGCGTATGTTTTCATAGAGGCTATCGTTAAATAACACGGTGTCCTGCGGCACTATGCCTATGGCTTGGCGCAGGGATTGCTGGCTGACCTGGCTGATATCCTGCCCATCTATGCTTATGCTGCCACTGGTGAGGTCGTAAAAGCGAAACAGCAGCTTCACCAACGTGGACTTACCGGCACCGCTGGCGCCCACTACCGCCACCTTCTCGCCGGGTTGTATTTCAAAGCTTATGCCCTGCAATATGGGGCGGTCGGGGTTATAGCTAAAATACACGTCTTGGAAGCGTATATGGCCTTGGCTGACCACCAGCTCAGTAGCCTGCTCGGCGTCTTGTACCTGTGCTTGCTGGCCTAAGAGGGCGAACATTTGCTCTATGTTGGTCATAGAGCTTTTGATCTCTCTGTAAACAAAACCCAGGAAGTTAAGCGGTAAAAACAGCTGCATCATAAAGGCATTAACTAGGGTGAAATCCCCCAGGCTCATTTTGCCCTCAGTCACCTGTTGGGCTGCCAGCCCTATCATCAGGGTTTGCGCCACCGCTATGATTAGGGCCTGGCCACCATTGAGGGTAAATAGTGATAGCCGATTTTTGCGCCTAGCCGACTCCCACTCGGCCAGCGCGTTGTCATAGCGCTGGGCCTCGTAGTCTTCATTATTAAAGTATTTAACCGTTTCATAGTTGAGTAGGCTGTCCACTGCCCGGGTAGTGCTGGCGGAATCGGCCTGATTGGCCTCGCGCACAAACTGGGTGCGCCATTCGGTGGCGACTATGGTGTAAACAATATACAGGCTGACGGCGGCGATAATAATCAGCGAAAAGCCTATGCCGTAATTGACCAGCAGCAGGCCGGCTATCATTAAAATCTCTACCAGAGTGGGGAAGATATTAAATACAAAAAAGCGCATTAAAAAGCTAATGCCGGTGGTGCCGCGCTCTATATCCCGTGATAGGCCGCCGGTGCGGCGGTTGAGGTGAAAATCTAAATCCAATTGGTGTAGATGCTGAAAAACTCGCAAGCCTATGCGGCGCATAGCGCGCTCGGTAACGCGGCCAAAAATCGTATCGCGCAGCTCGCTAAACAGCACATTGGAGAATTTGGCGAGACCAAAGGCCAGTACCAAGGCCAAGGGCAGGGCGATGAGCTGGGCATCGCTGCCGCGTTGCACATCTAAAGTGTCTACCAAATCTTTGAGTATAAAGGGGCCGTAAACATTAGCGCCCTTGGCCGCCAGCAGGCAGCCTATGGCCAGTGCAATACGGCCCTTATAAGCAGCCAAATAGGGCCAGATAGTCAGTAATATCTGCCAGTTAAAACCTTTGAATTCTGCCTGTGGGCTAGTTTCTAAATGTCGCATAGGGGCCTGTTGCTGGTTGGATAGCTGGCTGCTTGGTAGCCAAAACTCGGCTAGTTTAGCGTTAAACCGTAGCTTTGTATTGGCACAGCAACAGCCCTGCTATTGCAGGCGGCAGTGGCGCTAAGTTTATGATAAGCTGTGCGGCCTTTTTAATGACAGATTGAGTAAATTTTATGTCTGATACCTATACCAGCGTTGAACAGCGCGCCAGCTACGGCGTAGGCCGTCAAATGGGCGACCAGCTTGCCTCTAACCCTTTTGATGGCGTTGATGCCGACGCGGTTGCCGCTGGTCTTATCGATGCTCTAGCTGGCAAGCCTAGCGTTGTTTCGCAAGAAGACTTGAGCGCGGCTTTCCAAGAAATTACCCAGCGTATGCAAGCTAAAGAAGCTGAAAAAGCTAAAGAGTTTACCGCTGAAGGCGAAGCCTATTTAGCCGAAAATGCCAAGCGTGATGGCGTAACGGTGACTGAGTCTGGTTTACAGTATGAAGTATTAGTAGAAGGTACTGGCGACAAGCCTAGCGCCAGTTCTACTGTGCGCACTCACTACCACGGTACTTTAATTAACGGTCAGGTGTTTGATAGCTCGGTTGAGCGTGGCGAGCCTGCTGAGTTCCCCGTTAACGGCGTAATTGCTGGCTGGACTGAAGCCCTACAATTAATGCCTGTGGGTTCTAAGTGGAAGTTATCACTACCTTACAACCTTGCCTACGGCGAGCGTGGTGCCGGTGGCGCGATAGGTCCTTACGCTACCCTAGTTTTTGAAGTTGAGTTGCTAGATATCGTTGCTTAATTACGGTAGCTAGTAGTAAGTCCCTAGTCTCTAGTTTATAGAGCTAGCGACTAGAGACTTTTGACTACTTACTATTTTTTCTATGCCTGTTTTATATTCCTTTCGTCGTTGCCCCTATGCTATGCGCGCGCGTTTAGCCTTGCTTGCCGCGCAGCAAACGGTAGAGCTGCGGGAAGTGGTATTGCGGGATAAACCTGCGCAATTGCTAGCCTGCTCCCCCAAAGCCACTGTGCCGGTGTTGCAGTTAGCTGATGGCCAGGTGATAGACGAAAGCCTGGAGATAATGCTTTGGGCATTAGCGGCCCACGACCCCGCTGGTTTATGGGCGACTAAGCGCAGTGAACAGATCGAATGGATTACTCGCAACGATGGTTTTTTTAAAGCTGCATTGGACAGGTATAAATACCCTAACCGCTATGCGCAGGATTTCTCCCAACTGAGCTTGTTGCAAATAGAGCAGCAGCACAAACAACAGGCGGAAATTTTTATAAATGAGTTAGAGCAGCGCTTGCAGGCCAGCGCTTATTTATTTGGGCCCAGTATTAGCATGGCTGATATAGCGATCCTGCCTTTTGTGCGGCAATTCGCTTTTGTTGATAAGGCGGGTTTCGATCTAGCGCCTTACAGCAACGTGCAACATTGGTTGCAGCAATTTTTACAATCAGAATTATTTGCCGCTGTGATGTTTAAATATCCACAGTGGCAGCCAGGTGATGAGCCAATTATTTTTGCTCCCTAATAACAACACTTTTAGATAAGAAAGAAGTCGCTATGTGGTTTAAAAATTTATTAGTTTACCGTTTTACCAAGCCTTTTACCGAAACAATAGAAAGCTTGGAAGTTGCCTTAGCAGAAAAAGCTTTTAACCCCTGTGGCAGCCAAGAGCTTAGCAGCTATGGTTGGGCAGCACCTTTAGGCAAGCATGGGGACCTTTTTACCCACACCGCCAATGGTTTTATTATGTTGTGCGCGCAACGGCAGGATAAGGTTTTGCCCGCAGGCGTTATTAACGAAGCGCTGGCTGAAAAAATAGAGCAAATACAAGCGCGCGACGGCCGCTCGGTGGGGCGCAAAGAGCGGGTAGATTTAAAAGATGAGGTGATGTTTGAGTTGCTGCCCAAGGCGTTTACCCGCTCATCAAGGCAGTATGCCTATATAGATCCACGCGAAGGTTTACTCATTATTAATACCGGTGCCGTGAAACGCGCAGAAGAGTTTATGAGTTATTTGCGTGAAACCATAGGCTCTTTACCGGTTATTGCTGCCACCGCTAAAAACTTACCGCAACATGCCATGACCCAGTGGGTATTAGAAAATACCCCGCCCGCTAAATTTGAGTTGGGTGGTGAGTGCGAGCTGCGTGATAAGGCAGATGAAAGCAGTGTAATACGTTGTAAAAATCAGGACTTGGGCTCTAAAGAAATTAATAATCATTTGGCTGCTGGCATGTGCGTCAATAAATTAGCCATGAGCTGGCAGGGCGGCATCGATTTTATCGTCGATGACCAGCTGGCAATTAAGCGCATTAGCTTTGGCGATCTGATTCAAGAGCAGGCTGAAAAGCAGGATGCCGATGATGCCGCCGCTCAGTTTGATGTGGACTTTAGTATTATGACTTTAGAGTTCGCCAAGTTTATTAAAGATCTCTACGGCGCTTTTGGTGGCGAAGATTTATCAGAGCTGGATGATTAGCCGCTAGGCTAAGGCCGTCATACTAAGTGTCGCTTTTGACTTGATTTCTACCCGCCAGCTTTGCTTTATATAGGGCTTTGTCGGCACGGGCTATCAGTTGGTCGATATTTTGATCGCTGTGGTTGGCCTGTGCTACGCCGCAGCTGGCGGTAATATGGATAGCCTGGTTTTTGACTTCCACATCAATTTCGCTAATTTTTTGCAGTAATCGTTGAGCCTGTTGGTTGGCGGCGTTTAATTGGCTGTCGCTAAGGCAAATTAAAAATTCCTCTCCCCCTAAGCGTCCGACAAAGTCGGTTTGCCTTTGGTTGCTTAGAAGTTGTCTGGCAATTAATTGTAAAACCAAATCGCCTATGCCGTGGCCGTGGTTATCATTCACCTGCTTGAAATGGTCTACATCCAAATAAATCAGTGACAGCGGGGCTTGGTAACGCTGGTAGCGATCGAATTCATGTTGCAGGCGCTGTAGCAGACGGCTGCGGGAATAAACCTGGGTGAGATTGTCGTAATCGGCTAGTACACGTAGCTGCTCCTGCGACGTGACTTGTTTCAGTAAGGCCTCAATAACGGCGGCAAACTCGTCTATCAGGCTGGTTTGTTGTTGGTTAAATTTTCCGGCAACTGTATTGAGTGCGCAAAAGGTGCCAAAGGGGCTGCCGTCAGGCCAGTTTATGGGTACGCCATAATAGGCAATCATGCCCAATTTAAAATCTGGCGTGTCATGCCATTGTGGATCGTCAAAAGCGTTATCTATGTGCAGGGCCTGCTGCTGGCTAATTACGGTTTCGCAATAAACCCCAGAGCCTAAAGGCACATTATCGCTGCTGTGAAAGGGGCTGTCTGCCGAGTCTGAGGCAGTGATGACTTCCATGTTGTCGCTATTTTGCCGCATGATCAGGGTAGAGGGCACTTCACAAACCTTGCCGACCAAGTTGGCTATCGCTTGGCAGGCCTGCATTACGTCGGGATAACTGCGTATATCAGGATTGCTCATAATCTTGCTGACTGCTTAAACATGTACTGCTTATTGTTAAGCATAGAGCGAAAATGGCTGTTTTGCTGAAAATAATCATAGCGCCGAAAGTCCTGGCCCAATAAAAAAGGGCCTATATAGAGGCCCTTTAAGACTAGCGGTGGTGCTTACAGTAAGGCGGCTATTTCACTGAGCAGCTCTTTATCTTTAACAGGCTTTACCATATAGCTCTTGGCACCCTGGCGCAGGCCCCACTGGCGATCTGTTTCCTGGTCTTTGCTGGACACTAAAATAATGGGTATATGGGCTGTGGCGCTGGCCTTGCTGATTTGGCGAGTGGCTTGAAAGCCATTTAAGCCAGGCATGACTACATCCATTAATATTAGGTCGGGCTTTTCGCTGCTGGCCATCTTTACGCCGCTTTCGCCATTGTTGGCGCTGATTACTGAGTGACCGTTTTTTTCTAATATGCTGGACAGCTCTTTTTGATCTATAGGGGAGTCATCTACGATTAATATATTTGCCATATTGTTACCTTGTACGCCATCTGCCTATACGGCGGCTGGTTTTATTATTATTGCTGTTGGTTGCGGGCTGATTGTCAACCTAAGGCTAAGCTGGCTCAGCTCTGGGCGCCAACCTCTGTTAGTATAGACATCTTGCACATTAAGAAAACCCCCTCACTTAGTATATTTAATTGAACCCTGAATGAAACAAGCTGTATTTACCCAAGGCTCTACCCTTAAACATATACTCATAATGACCGGCGCTAACACCGTGGGCTTGATTACCCTGTTTACTGTGGACCTGATTGATATTTATTTTTTAAGCCTGTTAGGGCAAGAGAAAATGGCGGCTGCAGTAGGGTTTGCCAGTGCCTTATTGTTTTTTATGACCTCGCTAAGCATAGGCCTACAAATTGCTATGGGGGCTTTGGTGGCTAGGGCCGAGGGCCGCAATGATAGAGCTTTGGCGGGGCGTTACTGCAGCAATGTGATGTTATTTAGCGCATTGATTGCCGCGGCGCTGTGCTTTCCCGTATGGTTATTTGCCGAGCAGTTATTGCGATTTTTGGGGGCGCAGGGCCATACCCTGGCCTTGGCGCTGTCCTATTGTAATATTTTGCTGCCAGCCACGCCGCTGTTGGCTGTGGGTATGTGCGCCGCTGCCTCACTGCGGGCGCTAGGTGATGCCCGCAGAGCAATGTATGCCACCATGGGCGGGGCGCTGATTAATGCGGTGTTAGACCCTATCTTTATTTTTGCCTGTGGCTGGGGCATAGAAGGGGCCGCCATGGCCTCTTTCGCCGCCCGTATAGGGGTGTTCACCCTGGCGGTGATGGCCATAGTTAAGGTGCATAAATTACCCAGCAAAACCAATAAGGCCTTTTTTAAAGCCGACCTTGCTGCCATTGGGGCTATTGCCGGCCCCGCAGTATTAACCAATGTCGCCACCCCTATAGGCAGTAGTTATGTGCTAAAAATGATGGCGGAATTTGGCGATAGCGCGGTGGCAGGCGCCGCGATTATAGGCCGCATTGCCCCGGTAGCCTTTGTGGCTTTGTTTGCCTTGTCGGGCGCCATAGGGCCTATCATAGGGCAAAATGCCGGGGCTGGGCGTTATGATAGGGTTAGGCAGGTGGTATGGAATGCCATGCTCAGTAACCTGGTGTATGTGCTACTGATTTGGGGACTGTTATTTTTACTCAGTGATAGTCTGGTAGTATTTTTTAGGGTAGATGGAGACGCCGCCGCCCTAATTGGTTTTTACAATTATTATTTAGCGGGCGGCTTTGTGTTTGGTGGCATGCTGTTTATCGCCAATGCCAGTTTTAATAATCTGCACCGAGCCTATTTTGCCACTTTGCTGAATTTTGGCAGAGCCCTATTAGGCACGGTGCCGTTAGTATATTTATTGTCGCAATGGTTTGGCGCTAAAGGCGTGATCGCGGGTGAAGTGGGCGGCGCCGCGGTATTTGGTGTATTAGGTTTTAGTTTAGTGTTATGGCACATCAGCCGTTTAGAAAAAGCTGAGCAAGCCTCAATATAAAAACAGGGTATAACAGAGGTGGCAGAGTGTATTTTAGTTTAGGTGATTTACTGTTACTGGCAGCGTTTATTACTTTGCTGGTGTACTGGTGGCGGGCCCAGGGTGTTAAACAGCAGGCGTTTGCCGCCGTTAAAAAACACTGTAAAGAAATGGATGTGCAGCTTTTGGATGAAGGCGTGGCCTTGCGCGGTTTTTGGTGCAAGCGCGATGAGCAGGGGCGTTTAAAATTATGGCGCTCTTTTGTGTTTGAATTTAGCTCTACCGGTAATGAGCGCTATCAGGGCCGAGTCATCATGCTGGGTCAGGAGATAGAAAAAATAGAATTGCAGCCCCACCGTTTAAACTGAAGCGAAGTTGATTTGCATCAAGGCTGCTTGAGTGCATAAGGCCTACTCTATAACTGTTGAAAATCAGTAGTTTTAGTAGAGAGGAACAAGGCGATGTATGTGGATGATGCGGTAGTAGGCGGTGTAATTATTGTGGTTTTATGCTGTGTAATGTTGGGCTATGTGATTCGTTACGCCTACCAGCACATTAAAGAAGACGGTAATAACGCTTCTTAGCCAACGGTTTCATAGTGCTCACTTATCCAAGCTGCTGGCAAGATAGTCAATAAAGCGGCTAAATAATTGAGCGTGGGATGATACTCCCAGTTTGTTGTTAATATGTTTGCGATGTACTTTTACAGTTTCAAAGCTAATACATAAATTTTGGGCTATAGATTTATTAGAATGGCCCTTTAATACTTCACGAACAATTTCCTGTTCTCGGCTGGTTAATAATTCTGCCCCAAATTGGTGGAAAGCAGTGGCTATGTTTTTGGCCCCATTTTCGTCGCTGGCTTTATTTTGCAAAGCTATTTGCCAGTGCCTGCGGCATATGGCTAGTAAAGTTGGCGCTGCATAGTGTAAGCGCTGTTGCTCGCGTTTGCTCATTCTGCCTAGGCTGCTAAAGCGGTGGCCTATGGAATGAGCTATATAAAAATCCGGTTTTAATTTTAGTAAAACTACGCTCTCGTCTCGCAGCCCTATATTTTTATAATAACGTTTAAAATATTCACTTTGTTTAAAATGATCGGGGGCTAAATCTTTTAGATGATAAACCCCCGAAGGTGCGTCGTTAAAGCAAAACTGCGCGATGGGATCCAGTAAGTATGCACCTTCAGAATAGCTGGGAAAAGTGGGCTTAGCCCATTGCTCAGGCAAGTTGTGATATAAAACGACCGGCCTTTCCTGTGAACATAGTGTGTAGGCAGCTATATGATTGTATTGGGTGATGCTGCAAATTGCCGCCGATAATTGCAGTACAAAATCATCGCAGCCTATCTTATCTACCAGCATGGCCAGTTGTTGATGCCATTGCTCTGAGTTCAGTGTCAGTGTGCCGCTCAAGTTTGCCTCACTTATTATTGTGTTGTTCGCTAACAAATACCCCCCCGACGTTATATTCAAGCTAGCCTAGCTGTGGTCTCCTATGTGTGCCGGAAGTCTTGGGCTTCTATCTAGACATGATAGCCGTATTTAATGCAAATACGGTAGCACAATAATAATGGGGAGCATCTATGTACCAGCACAACAAACCAGCCTTAAAGGCTATAGCTGCAGCGATAGTGAGCAGCGTCGCGTTACAGGCCGGGGCCTACCAGCTTGAAGAAGTTATGGTAACCGCGCAAAAACGCCAGCAAAGCGCACAGGACGTTAGCATCGCGATTACCGCCTTTGGCAGTGAGTCGATTAAAGATTTGGGTATGGAGCAACCCATAGATGTGGCAGCGCAAACGCCAGGGTTATTTATTAAAAATGGTATAGGTGTGGCTAACCCCTACATCAGCATACGCAACGTGGGGCAGTCATTATTTGTGACTAATGCTGCACAACCTGTGGGTATGTACATGAATGAGGTCAATCTGGCTTATACCAGTTTGATGTCACTGCCTATGTACGACATAGAGCGCATAGAAGTGTTAAAAGGCCCGCAAGGCACTCTGTTTGGCCGCAACAGTACTGCCGGGGCGATGAGCTTATTCTCTGCCAAGCCCAGCATGGAGACCGGTGGTGAATTTACCCTGCAGCTAGGCAATAAAAATTTAGTGGAAACAGACGGCTTTATTAATGGCCCACTGGGCGAGACGGTAGCAGGGCGTCTTGCCTTCACTACTAAAAACCGTGATGGTTTTTATAAAAATAAAGCCACGGGTAATGAGTTAGGCGAAGCAGAAATGTGGGCAGCTAGAGGTAGCTTACTGTGGGATACCAGCTCAGCGGTTACCACACAGTTAGTGTTGGAGGCGGTCAAGGATCGCAGTGGTAACACACCTTGGGCGAGCTTTGGTATCGCCGATGTTTCAGACCCACAAACTAATGCCGGTGTTGATTGGGCTGATGCCAATGCCTTTGGCCGTGATGAGGCCTATGGTGCAGGTAACTCAACAGGTTTTGCTGGCAGTAATGCCTGCTCCGAAGACATGACCCGCAAACAAATACAGGCTCTTAACGAGCAGGGGCGCTGTGTTACCAGTACCGGCCACACAGGTGATGGTGATTTGTATGAAGGTGAGTATAGTTTAGAGCCGGTTTACCACCACGACCTATACAGCGCGATGTTAAATGTTAACTACGAAGCCGACACAGTTACCTTAACCTCGGTGACGGGTTACTTGTATTCTGATCGTATCCTGCAAGAAGAGTTTGATGGCACTATCGCCATTAGTGCCGACCAAACGTATACCTCTGTTACCGATGTTTTTTCGCAGGAGCTGCGTCTATCGGGTGATAGTGATAATTATAACTGGGTGGCCGGTATTTATTACGGTGCTGATAAAGTTGATACCAAAGATACTTATGAATATACCGATACTTGGTTTCACAGCAAGTTAGTGGATTTTGTGCAAGAAACAACTACTCATGCAGTATTCGGCCACAGTGAATGGCATTTGGATGAGAGCTGGTCATTGATTGCTGATGCCCGTTATACCGCTGAAGAAATTACCTTTGATGGCGGCACTTTTATCATTGACGTAACCGATGCCGACTTTGATGATTTATTATTTGGCGTGCCCTTAGAAAGTCGTCAGCTATCAACGGCTACCGATAAAGAAACCACCGCTAATGAAATTACTTGGAAGCTGGGGGTAGATTACAAGCCAAATGATGATTGGTTGATCTACGGTTTTGTCAGCCGCGGCTTTAAAAGTGGCGGTTACAATGGTACCTGGACTTCTTCTAATGCCGAGCTGGCCCCCTATGATATAGAAACACTTATTGATTATGAGCTGGGCTTTAAAGGCACCTTAATGGATAACACCCTGCAATTAAACGGTGGTGTATTCTATTACGACTATCAAGATTTGCAGGCCTTTGTGTTAGATGCTAGTGGTGTTTTCAACGTTAGTAATATTCCCGAAACCGATATCTATGGTGCTGAGTTAGAGTTGTGGTGGCGTCCATTAGATGGCTTAGATTTACGTGCTGGGGCATCTTATACCGATGCTGAAATTAAAAAAGTTACCGCCGACCAAGTGGCCAACGGCATCGTGGTAGGAAATACCACAGCCAATGCTGCCGAGTGGATGTTTAACGGTTTAGTGCGATACGAGTGGTCGCCTAGCGAAGGCTATATCACTGCCTTGCAAACCGACTTTAATTATCAAGATGACACTTACTTTACCGTACAAAACACCGCAGCAGCCAGCCAAGACGGTTTTTGGTTAGCTAATGCCAGAGCCAGCTTAAGCCCCGTAGCAGGCAATTGGGAAGTGGCCTTGTGGGTTAAAAACTTGGCTGATAAAGAGTATGTCACTGAGATGTTCCCCGATACTTTGGAGTCGCTGGTTGCGTATAACCCCAGTACACCAAGAACCTACGGTGCGTCATTCACCTACAAGTGGTAGAGCCCGCGTTAGCGCTACACTGTGTTACGGTAAGACCCTAAGTGTGCTGGCATTTCGCCACACACTTAGCTTTAAACCGTTGTGATTTTTATTTGCTAACCGTGAGTTGAGCTACTGATGCTAGAGCCAGGAATAAGCAGTTTATTACCTACCTTAGTGGTGCTTATTAGCGCCGTGCTATTAAAGCGTGCCTTAGAGGCGCTGATTATCGGTGCTTTGGTGGGATTTATAATGCTGCAAGAACATTTGTTTATGGCGGGTTTTTTAAACGCTGTATTGCAGTCTATGAATAATGAAACTGTTAGCTGGATAGTATTAACGGTGGCGATGTTTGGCAGCATTATTACCCTGTTAGTTAAGTCGGGAAGTGCCAACGCCTTTGCGAGCTCTTTGACTCGCTATATTAAAACCGGGCCGCAGGCCTTGTTGGCGACTTGGGGCTTGGGTTTATTAATTTTTCTCGATGATTATCTCAACGCCTTGGCGGTGGGGTCGGCGATGAAAAAAGTCACTGATAAGCTAAAAGTTTCCCGCGAGATGCTGGCCTATGTGGTGGACACTACCGCCGCTCCAGTGTGTATTTTATTACCTTTTTCTACTTGGGCAATTTATGTTTCGGGCTTGCTAGAGTCTAATAATGTCGCGGCTGTAGGGCAGGGTATACACGCCTATATTGGCGCCATACCCTATATGTTATACGCTTGGGTGGCGTTGTTGATGCCGCCTTTATTGGCCACCGGTAAGCTGCCCTTACTGGGAGGGATGCGTAAAGCACAGGCGCGTGCGCAAGCCGGTCAGTCTAAGCCGTCCGGTTTTATTGACGCGCAAGATGAGCATGCTGAAGGTGGGGCAGCTAAAGGCCGCTTTATGCATTTTGTTGTTCCCATGTTGGCTTTAATCGGTTTTACCTGGCTGTTTGATATCGATATTTTAAAAGGGGCTTTTGCCACTCTGGTATTGATTATTGCCATGTATAGCTTGCAAGGTTTAATGAAACTACATGAGATTTTTGACCACTGCATGACGGGGGTTAAATCCATGGTTGAGGTGATTGCCATTTTAATCATGTCTTTCGTCTTAAAAGACGTAAACGATCAGCTGCAACTTACACCTTATGTGATCGATATAGCCACCTCATGGGTTAACCCTCTGCTATTGCCCCTGATTACTTTTTTGGCGCTGGCCATAGTGGCTTTTGCGACGGGAACTTTTTGGGGCCTGTATGCAGTGGCTTTGCCGGTGGTGATTCCCTTGGCTAATACCATGGGGGTGGACGTGTATTTAATGATAGGTGCGGTGATTTCGGCGGGAGCATTTGGCAGTCATGCTTGTTTCTATAGCGATTCAACTATTTTATCGGCGCAGGGCAGTGGTTGCCCGCCTATGAATCACGCCTTAACCCAGCTGCCTTATGCCCTAATGGCCGCCAGTATTACGGCAGTGGGTTTTTTATTATTGGCTTGGCTATAAATTGTTAATGGCTAAGTAAAAAATTGTTTGAGCGGTAAGTTAAACCAGAGGTATTTATGAAAATTGTTTATTCGGATGATCAGCGCTTACATGCCTTGCGCTATGAAATGTCGGGCGGTGAGCCTACCCCTTGTTTTGAAAAGCCTTCGCGTGCCGATATGGTGTTAGAGCAGGTAATTAAGAGAAACTTGGGTGAGGTGTTAGAGCCTAAAGAGTATTCTATAGAGCATGTCACCAAAGTGCATGACTCAGGCTATATTGCATTTTTAGAAAACTGCTGGCCCGCCTGGGAGGCCGAGTTTGGTGCCGCCAATGATGCCACCCCCGAAGCTTTTCCTATGCATGATTTCCGTCATAAAGTGCCGGCGCATATTAAAGGCCAGTTGGGTTACTACTCTTTTGATTTGGCGGTAGGCCTGTCAGCAGGTTCTTGGCAAGCGATTAAAAGCTCTGCCAATGTGGCGCTTAGTGGCGCTGATATTATTGCCAGTGGCGAGCGCACGGCTTTTTCTTTATGCCGTCCTCCTGGCCATCATGCCTCGGCTGAGCAAATGGGTGGTTACTGCTATGTAAATAATGTGGCGGTAGCGGCGCAACACTTACGCGATAAAGGGTATAAAAAAGTAGCGATACTGGATGTGGATTATCATCACGGTAATGGTACCCAAAGTATTTTCTACAATAGGGATGACGTATTTGTGGCCTCTATACATGGCGACCCCGATTATGAATATCCTTATTTTAGTGGTTACGGCGATGAAACGGGTGAGGGAGCTGGACTGGGTTGTAATTTAAATATACCGCTGACTTTGCACACTACCGATTGGGTTGTGTATAAAGAAGCGCTACAGCGCTGTATAGCGGCGATTAAAGAGTTTGATTGCGATGTGCTGTTGATTTCTTTAGGGCTGGATACTTTTGAAAACGATCCTATCTCATCGTTTAAATTAAAGTCGGAAAATTTTACCGAAATGGGTAAGTTAATAGAATCTATGCAATTGTCTACCTTGTTTGTGTTTGAGGGCGGCTATGCGGTGGAGGATTTGGGGGTTAACACCGCCAATGTGCTATTAGGTTTTCAGGAGAGTATGGCCTAACTAGGGCTTAATAATAGCCCTTTGGCAGTAGTGCTATTAGCTAGCGCTAATAGGTTTGCCATCGATAATGGCATTTTGTAACTCTATGCTGCTATCACTACTGCCCTTTTTAAAACGCTGTAAGCGCAAAATAAAGTACTGCCAGTCTTTGGCCAGCCATATCAAGGTGTATTTTTCTTTGCCGGGCCGGTATTGTTTCAGTTTAACTGCCGTAAAGCTGCCAGCGCCCACCTTAATAGTCTCTTCGCCTACTAGCTCTACTTGGTATTGTTTTAAATCGTCACCATCAACCAGTTGATAGCGCTTTTGTTTAAAACCTTGGGGATTGTTGATTAAGTCTAAGCGCAGCTGCATTTGAAAACTGAGTTGATCGTAGCTGGGCTGGGTGAGCGCTAGTGTTTTTTTGTTTCGCTCGCGTTCTTGCACGGTGTTGGCTGCGGGGTCGAATAAGAGTGAGGAATTTTTTTTGCGGCTTAGAGGGTTGTCGTAGTGATAGCTCAGTGGCTGTAGCTGCTTATCTGCAAGAGTAAAAACGCTGCTTTCTGTAATGTGGCTAAACAATACCTGGGTAATATTACTTAGCTGCCACTGGCCGTTATCTTGCTGCCTTAGGCTGCGCTCAAGTTTGAGCTTAAAGCCTTTGCTGTGGGCGAGGTAGTTGGCTTGGTAGGGGCTAATAGTGTTGGCAGCAGCGGGTAGGCTGACAACAACAGCGAGCAGCGCGATTAGCAGGGCGCGCTGCGCTGAAATAAAAAACGGTTTAGGGGTAGGCATGGCCACTGGCACTCAAAGCTGTTTGGTCCAGCATAGCGCAGTTATTGGCAAGTTTTAAGCGGCCTTCTAAAAACCACTGGGCGGCCAGTGGGTAAATTTTGTGTTCGTGAGCTAGGATGCGCTTGGCCAGGCTGCTGGCGTCATCTTGCGGGGTGATGGCTATACGGGCCTGTACGATGGCGGGGCCGCCATCTAACTCTTCGGTAACAAAGTGTACCGTGGCACCGGCTTCGGCATCACCGGCATCTATGGCGCGTTGATGGGTGTTAAGGCCGGGGTACTTGGGTAGTAGTGAAGGGTGTATGTTAAGCAGGCGGCCTAAATAATGCTGCACAAAGCCCGGCGTTAAAATACGCATGAAACCGGCCAGTATGACTAAGTCGGGCTGGTAGTGATCTATGCGTTGGATTAGCTCGGCATCAAAGCTCTCGCGGCCATCAAATTGGGTGTGATCCAAAAGTATCGCGGGTATGCCTGCTTTGGCGGCGCGCTCTAAACCTAGGGCATTGGGGCGATTACAAATCACCGCCTCTATGCTGGCATTGAGTTGGCCATTTTGGGTCGCATCAATAAAGGACTGCAGGTTAGAGCCGCTGCCAGAAATCAAAATCACTAGCTTGCGGCGCTGGCCTTGAGTGTGGCTATTGCTCATGTTGTTGCTTACAGGCCTTGTAGTTCTACCTGTTCTTCATCGCTGTCAGCTTGGGCGACGTGGCCGATAATCCAAGCGTCTTCGCCTAACTCTTGCAGGTAGTTTAAGGCCATTTGCGCATCAGCATTGTCTACGCTAATCACCATGCCCACACCGCAGTTAAAGGTGCGGTACATTTCTACGGAGTCTACATTGCCATTGCGTTGTAACCAGTTAAATACCTCTGGCTGCTGCCAGCTTTGGGTGTCGATTACAGCTTTACAGTCGGCAGGTAATACCCGGGGGATGTTCTCTAGTAAGCCGCCACCGGTAATATGCGACAGCGCATGTACCGAGCACTTTTTCATTAGCGCTAAAATAGACTTAACATAAATGCGGGTAGGGGCCATTAGGGCCTTGCCTAGGGATTGGTCACCTAAGGGGGTGTCGAGGTCGGCATCGCTAACCTCAATAATTTTGCGGATTAAAGAGTAGCCATTGGAGTGGGCGCCGGATGAGGCTAGGCCTATTAGGGTGTCGCCTGATTTAACGGCGCTGCCATCAATTAATTTGGATTTTTCGGCTACACCTACGCAAAAGCCCGCCAGGTCGTAGTCTTCACCTTCGTACATGCCGGGCATTTCGGCGGTTTCACCGCCCACTAGCGAGCAGCCCGATAACTCACAGCCCTTGCCTATGCCTTCTACTACGGCAGCGGCGGTGTCTACATTAAGCTTGCCGGTGGCGTAGTAATCTAAAAAGAATAGCGGCTCAGCGCCAGCTACGATTAAGTCGTTTACACACATGGCTACCAAGTCTATGCCTATGGTGTCGTGTATACCCAGGTCCATCGCCAGGCGCAGTTTGGTGCCCACGCCATCGGTGCCTGAAACCAGTACCGGCTCTTTATAGCCTGTAGGTAACTCACATAAAGCGCCAAAACCACCTAGGCCTGCCATTACTTCGGGGCGACGGGTGCGTTTAGCCACATGCTTGATACGGTCTATCAAAGCGTTGCCTGCGTCTATATCGACACCAGCATCTTTGTAGCTAAGAGAAGGTTTTGAGGATTTTTGATCAGTCATGTAGATAGGCTCGCAGCGAGTTTTTTGGGCGGCGCTATTCTAGCGGATGTTGCCTTCAGTCTCTAGTAAATTACCCCGATATTGGCCCGATTAGTCAGGGGGCGGGCCTATATTTGCTTTCTGTGAGCTTGAGCCTGTGAATTCGCTAATGAAATAATGATACTCTTGTTACAATAACTGCTTATAAATTAAGTTGTTAGCGTAAATGGGCAGCACCATAGCCACAGGTTTTAAGTAATGATGACAAAAATACACGGTAATACTCGGTTTTATACCGCCTGCATAGCGGCCATCATGTTATGCCTGAGTCTATCCACAGCCCATGCCGCCGAGGTGGCGCAGGGCTTGTATAAGGTGGAGCTGGCAGTGGATACACAGTCACGCCGCGACCGCCTGCGCGCTGCTAGCGAGGGGCTAAAAACCGTATTGGTGCGCATATCGGGCCACCACAGTGTGCTGGAAAACGATCAGCTTAGGGCCAAGGTGCGTCAGGCCGAGCGTTATCTCAAACGCTTTAGTTATGCTCGCCAGCCCGTGGCCGACAGCGATCAAGAGCAGTTAATGATAAAAATGGATTTTGAACCCAGCCTAATAGAAGACCTGTTGCGCAGTGAGAGCCTACCTATATGGTCGGAGAACCGCCCCACGGTATTGCTGTGGGCAGTGGTTGACGGCCTAGAGGGCAAGCGCTTTATCGGTGCTGGCGATGAGCGCATAGTCAGCGCCATACAGCAGCAGGCAGCGCGCCGTGGCCTGGTGGTTAAGCTGCCCACTCTGGATTTAGAGGACACTATCGCCATCTCCCCCGAGGATCTATGGCAAATGAATTTGTGGACCGCCCAGCGAGCCGCCGCCCGCTACAAGGCCGATAGCCTATTAATAGGCCGCATGACCGAGCTAAGCAACGGCGAGTGGCTGGGCAACTGGCTGTTTAGCAATCAGGGTGAGCGCAGCGAGATAGAGGGCCAAGCCCCACAACTGAGTGAGTATATAGGTGCTGCCATTGATGTGGCGGCTGATCAACTGGCCAGTAAATACGCCATAGTGCCGGTAAAAATGTCAGAGGACGGGGTGGTTATTAGGCTTACCGGCATTAAAGACTTTCGCGCCTATGCCCGCGCCGTCGCCTATTTGCAACAGCTCTCGGCAGTGCGTTATGCCAACCCCATTTATGTAGAAAACCAACAGCTATTTATACACCTGATTGCCGATGGCCAATTAGAGCAATTAGAGCAAACCTTGGCTTTAGGCAAAAAGTTAGAAAAAATCGCGCCACTGGACAGCCTGCAAGCAGGCAATTATCCCTTAACGCAATTGAACTACCACTGGCCAGCGCAGTAATAGGCTAAGTACTCACAAAACAAGGATTGAATATGAGCGACCTACAGCGTTTGATGTTAGCCGCAGCGGTATTGCTGGTAGCCGTACTGGTGTATTTACTGCACCCTATCTTAACGCCCTTTTTAGTGGGGGCATTATTGGCCTATATGGGCGACCCCTTAGCTGATAGGTTAGAGCGGCTGCATTTGAATCGTACCGTGGCGGTGTGTGTAGTCTTTGCGGTGTTTTCTATAGTGGTCGCGACCGTGTTATTAATCACCCTGCCCATGATAGGCCGGCAGTTAGATATTTTAATTACCCGCATACCCGAGTGGCTGCATGGCCTACAAGAGTTGTTACTGCCCTTTTTGCAGCGCACGTTCAACTTGCCCGCAGGCGGTTGGGGGTTTGAAGAGTTGCGCGAAAACATAGGCGGTGATTTAAAAGGCGCGGGCAATATAGTTGCTGTGATATGGCAGCGGGTGGCAGGTTCTAGCGTGGTGATTATCGCCATGGTGGCTAATATATTATTAATCCCGGTGGTGACTTTTTATTTGCTGCGCGATTGGGATTTGCTGATTGCAAAACTACGCGAGTCCCTACCCAGAACTTGGGAAACTAAAGTGGTAGACGTTAGCTCGGAATGCCACGAGATTTTAGGCGCGTTTGTACGTGGCCAATTAATGGTGATGTTAGCGCTGAGTATAATTTACAGTATAGGTTTAGGCATAGTTGGCTTAGACTTAGCGTTATTGTTAGGGCTGTTGGCGGGTTTAGCTTCTATAGTGCCTTACTTAGGCTTTATTGTGGGTATAGTCGCGGCCAGCGTGGCAGCCTATTTTCAGTTTAATGAATGGTTGCCCTTACTGTGGGTGGCGCTGGTATTTGGCGTAGGGCAGGTGTTAGAGAGCGTATTGCTTACCCCTTTACTCGTTGGCGATCGTATAGGCCTGCATCCAGTAGCGGTTATATTTGCAGTCATGGCCGGTGGCCAGTTAGCAGGTTTTGTAGGCGTGCTATTGGCCTTGCCGGTGGCCGCAGTGATTATGGTTTGGTTAAGGCACTTACACGCTCACTATAAAAGTAGCGAGCTTTACGATGTGGCTAAGCCATAACGGTTTTTTCTTTAATGAGTTTATCAATGAGTTTTTTATACGAGCAGCTGCCCCTGGCAGTTCAGCTAAGAGATGATGCCACCTTTGAGAATTTTTACGCGGGCGGCAATGGCTTAGCGGTTAATGAAATTAGCCGTCAGCTACAAAATGGCGAGCCCTATATTTTTCTATGTGGGCCTAGCGGTAGTGGCCGCAGCCATTTATTACAGGCAGCCTGCCATCATGCCGACCAGCAAGGCCATGCCTCGGTATATTTACCGCTGGAAGAATTAAGCCACTACCCGCCGGAAGAGCTATTCGCAGGTTTGGCGGCGTTGCCTTTAGTCTGTTTGGATAATATCAGCCAAGTCTTGGGTGATAGCCGTTGGGAAGAGGCGCTGTTTCATTTATTTAACCAAATGCGCGAAGCGGGTAATTGCCTATTAATTGCCGCCGATAAAGCCGTGGCGGATTTGGCCATTAGCATGCCCGACCTGGCCTCACGTTTAGGTTGGGGTGCTTTTTATCAACTCAAACCCTTGGATGATGAGCAGCGCATCGCGGTTTTAAAATTACGTGCTGAGCGCCGCGGTGTAGAGTTAAACGATGAGGTGGCGCAATATATTTATAAGCGCTGCCAGCGCGATATGGATGCACTGTTAAAAACTCTTGCACAATTGGATAGAGCCTCACTGCAGGAGCGGCGCAAGTTGACCATTCCTTTTGTGAAAGAGGCTTTGCACTGGTAGGGCTGCCTTGATACAGCGATAGGATATAAGGGTATTACATGAGTGATAATAAAACCCAGCTACCCCAGCAGCGCGGCCCTTGGTTAAAGCTTACTAGCCAGCAGGTATACGATAACCCCTGGATTACCCTGCACCACGAAACCGTGCGCACCCCCGGTGGCACTGAAGGTATATACGGCAATATTCATTTTAAAAATCGCGCTATCGTCATCGTAGCCGTGGATGACGAGGCTAATACCTGGCTGGTAGGCCAGCACCGCTACACCTTAGATAGTTTTAGTTGGGAGCTGCCCATGGGCGGCGGGCCATTAACAGTAGAGCCTTTACTAGCTGCCCAGCGCGAACTTAAAGAAGAAACCGGATACAGCGCCCAACACTGGCAGCAAATTATGCGGCTGCATACTTCTAACTCGGTAACCGATGAAGAGGCCGTGGTTTTTTTAGCCACCGGCCTGCAAGCCGGTGAGCAAGCCTTAGAACCTAGCGAGGGTGATTTAGTCGTTAAAAAACTGCCGCTCAGTGAGGCGGTGACTATGGCCATAAACGGTGAAATTACCGACGCCTTATCGGTGGCGGCTTTGTTAGCGGTGGATAGGCTGCTAACCAAATAACATTAGCCTACTCGTATTACTGAATGCGAATGTAGTAATCATATAGTCAGTATGTGAGCGGGCGTTGGGCTTTGTTATTATCGTGTTGTTGATGGCTGTATCCCCATATTTACTAGCAGCTTATTAACTACTTCATTGAATGATGCTTTGTTCAGTGTCTCCTTAGACGCAAGGTTTTTGCTGTTATATTTCTGCGTCTATTTTTGCCCTAGCGCTGCTAGGGCTTTTTATTAATTGTTTAAACGTGGCGGTCTTAAAAAGGGATGTTGGCCTTGTTTAATATATCAATTAGCGGTGCTAATTCATTTTCTACATGCTTCCACTTGCCTATAGAGCTGTTATAGATAGGCTGTCTCACTTGGCTGGCGCTGGCAGTTGCTACGCCGGTTTTTAAGCTATGAAAGTCTAGGCATTGTTGCTGCCATGGCAGTTTGCAAAACTGTAATAATTCGCTAGTGGTAGCTTGCGTGTCATGAACTAAGTCTTCGTAGTTAACAGTAATTAGATTATCGGGTCGGCATTGCTGCCAATGAGTCATTAGCTTATACCAAGCCACATAATAGTGCCCTAGGTCTTGCAGGCAATATGAATAGGGGTAGACCTGAGCAAACAATGTTTTATAAATGGCATAGCAGGCATCTAAAGGGTGACGCTGTACAAGTATGATTTTTGCTTGTGGTAAGGCTTGGGCAATCAGGCCTAGATATAAATAATTAATCGGCATTTTATCAATGAAATGTTTACTGTGACCTGTTCTAGGGCGAGTGCTGGCAAGGTAAGATTGCCCCAATGCTTGCCAGTTAAGTTTGCAAGCCAAGTCAACTGATAGCTGTTTATTGAGCTTGATTCCTGGGTTTTGTTGGCTCAATGCCTTGATTAAAACCCCCGAAAAGTTTTGTAGTTCACCGGCGGCAAAAACATCTGTGTGGCTGGCAATAATTCTTTCTAATAAAGTTGTTCCCGTACGAGGCAGGCCCATAATAAACAGGGGTTCTTCTGTTTCATAGCCGGCAGTGAAAGTGTCAAACTTATCCGAGCTAAAAGTTTTTTGTATATGCCTCATCGTGGCTATATCACTTGCTACGTTATAATTAGAGCTGTTTCTCCGTAATTGACTGCCACGTTTTAAATAATCAAATGCCTGTTGGTATTCGCCTATATCTTCCAGCTCTTTGGCTAGAGCGTAACAAAGTTGCATTTCATGTTGTTGGCTGAGCTGTTTACTTAGTATTGTTTTAAGTTGTTCTATATGGTTTTTATCTTTGCTCTGCTTACGTATATGGCTGCGGTTATACAGCATGGTTGCATTGCCTGGCGCTAAGGTTAACGCTTTATTAACTATTTTTTCGGACTCTAAATAATCCCCTGTATAGCGTAAAGCTTCAGATAAATTAGCTAACATATTGGCGTTGTTAGGGATTAGAGCGGTGAGTTTTTGGCAGCAACTCAGATAGCTATCCAATTCACCACTGGCATGAAAAAGCTCCGATAGCATATGCCAGTAAATCGGATCATTATGTTCTTCTTGTAGCAGCTTCTTGGCTATTAATAGCGACCCAGTGAATTCCCCTAAGTGCAACAGGCAGAGCGCTTTACCCGCAAGAGCGGTTAAATGCTGGGGTTTTTGCAGTAAAATTTTTTGAAAGTTTTCAAAGGCTAGGGGGTAAGATTTGGCCAGTAATGCAATATAGGCGCGGGTGAAATAAGTCTCAGACCATTGAGGTGCTAGTTGTGAAAGTTTATCTAGTAATTTATAGGCTAACTTGTGTTGGTTTGCATGTAAGTGTTGCCATATAGTTAAATACAGCTCATTTGCTGTTGCTTGCTGCTCCATAGTCATCACCTAGGTGGATTTATAAGATAAAAAAACGCCGGCTATGGCCGGCGTTGTTTATATTGTGTAATGCCTTGTGCTAAGGCTTAGAAAGAGTAAGAGCCAGCTAGGCCTACAGTGCGTGGGCGACTAATATTAGCTCTTGCGCCCTCTCTGCCCCACTGTAGTTCGGTTAGTTCACCAGTTATACCTATTTCATCGGTAATGTTGTCAACAAACAAACGCACGTTCCATTGATCGCTGGTCAATGACACATAGGCGTCCCACAAAGTGAAGGCATCGACTGATACGTTTTGGTCATCAATACGGCTTTCAGATTTTCCTCTATAGGTACCACCAAGGTGATAGGCTACATCCATACCGTTTTCTAAAGGTAGGGTATAGGTTGCTCCCCAAGAGGCCGATTGTTTAGGGCTTTGCGGTAACTGCATACCTTCTTCGACGATAAAGGTTGTGTAATTATTCAGCGTGGGATTAAGAGAGACTAACTCTGCCTTGGCGTAGGTGTAACTCGCGCTAATAGATAAATTGTCACTGACGTTGCCCTCAATTTGCGCTTCTATACCTTGGCTTTCGGCGTCGCCAGCGTTAACTACACAGATAAGCGCCAATATTCCGCAGGTAGAGTTTAGCTGTATATCTTTCCAGTCTACATAAAAGGCTGCTACGGTGTAGTTGTAGTAGCGATCGATATTACCTTTAATACCTAACTCATAGTTGGTAGTGTGGTCAGAGTCATAGCGTCTGGCTTCTTCTTCGGTGATTGCGCCACCTAAGGCGTTAGCACCACCGCGACGGAAACCTTCGGTAACCGTGAAGTAAGTCATAGTATCTTCGTTGATGTCATAAGATGTATTGAATTTAAAGAGTGCATCTTTTTCTTCAAACACCTCATTGCCGCCAAATACTAATCCAGGTACATAGGCTAAGCCTGATACTGCGTCAGAAACATACTTTTGATCAAACCAACGGCCACCTAAAGTTACCTGCCACTCATCGGTAAAGTGATAGGTTAGCTCACCATATATGGCTTTATCTTTAAAGTTGTTGTCAGTTAAAGCTAGGAAGGCTAAATCTTTGTTACTTTCAGTAATCGCGAGAGGGCCATTGTTAGCATAAACACCAAATAATGATCCGTATCCACAAGGTACGCCACCAAAGGGGCCGCCATTGTCAAAACAAGCATTAGCGTAATCGGTATAACCGAAATAGCTATCTTCTATACCTATCTCTGAATCCTGGTCCATGTAGAAAGCACCTACGGCCCAGTCTAAATTAGTTTCTGATTCAGACACTAAGCGTACTTCAGCAATGTTTGCTTCTTCGTTCCAAATAGATAATTCACTCACGAAGGGGCGAGGGCCGCTGCCGTAGTAGTCATTGTAAAAAGAAAAGTTTTCATACAGAGCGGTTTGGTCAGAAATACCAGAGTTTTCTGACTCATAAGTAGAAAGGCTGGTTGTTAAGGTGGCGAAACCTAAATCATATTCAACATCCAAGGAGGTTAAATTACTCTCGCCTTCATAGGTTTCTAGCATGATAACCGGGCTATCAAGTTTTTTACTTGTGGCACCAATCATTTGCGAACCGCCTGAGGTGGTTTTTTGATAGTGATGCGCTAGGTTGATGGTGGCATTATCGGTTTGCAGCATAAAGTGTATGCGTGCATTTTCTATATCCGAATCATTAACATCATCTTTGCTAGTAAATAAACCTGGGCTGTTAACTATATCGCTAGGGTCAGCGAGTAAGGGGGCACCATTGCTATCCAATTGGTATAAGCGGTTTTGATCAACAAAACCAGCTTGGTCTTCTTTGCCCAGGTTAATTCTTACTGCCAAGTCATCAGCTAGAGGGATGTTAAGCATTAAGTCAGTTTTCCAGCCTAAATCGTCGCTGTGGTTGACTTGATTTATTTCACCGCTGATTTTCGCTTCGAATTGATCGGGGTTGGGTTCACGCTGTATATAACGCAAAGTGCCGCCTAGTGAACCTGATCCATATAGCGTACCCTGAGGGCCACGCAAAATCTCTACGCGTTCTATGTCAGTCAATCGTATATTGGTAAAGATGGGTGTTTCATTAATATAAGTAGAGATAACTGGCACATTGGTGTTGGGGCGGTTGGCGCGTGCATCTTCAGCATTGATACCTCTGATAACCAAGCCGCTAGAAATTAAACCTGCACGTGCGCCTCTATCTGAAAATGTTAAGCCGGGTACTGCGCGGGATAGCTTAGTTAAATCGCTTACCCCTTTGGCCTCTAGGTCATTACCGGTCATGGCAGAAATATTATACGGCACGTCTTGAACCGATTGAGTTTTCTTGGAAGCGGTAACTAGCAGCTCCTCTAATTGTGCTGCGTTGGCGCCGGTGGCTGTGATACCAGCACTTAATAAGGCAATGCTGACGCCAAGTATGTGTTTATTATAGGTCTTGTTCATGCATACTTCTCCTGAAGTTTTCTACTAGGTTGTGAAATATATTTGTTAACTGAAACCACCAGCTGGCTAAAACATATCACTCATAAAATAAAGTCGCATACTGGGTTTTAAATCTATGTATTTAAAAATTAGGGGGTATTGCTGATAGCCTCAAGGCGCATGGCCAGTGGCCTGTGATTGATATTTTTTGTGAGCGTTTACTAATTTTTACCAGGGGTTTGGCTGCGCTCTATTTAGTTGGTTGTTGTATTGGAGGCGGTTAGTGGGGTGACTTTCTGGTTTTGCAATGTATGCACAAGAAACCGAGTATGTATCGAGTTCTGTGTTCTTGTTACGCTGATTTTCTCAAGGTTTTGACTAAAAATTTTATAACAAGGGCTGGCAATGTATTACCAGAAGAAATTTTATATTAATGGTGAATGGGTAAACCCTATCAGTTCAGAGACATTGGCAGTGGTTAACCCTGCTACAGAGCAAGAAATAGGTTCAATCGTACTGGGTAGCACTGAGGATGTTGATAAGGCCGTAGCGGCTGCTAAACAGGCTTTTCAGTTGTATGGCCAAACCAGTGTGGGTGAGCGTGTGAGTTTGTTACAGCGCATTATAGAGGCATATCAAGACCACTATGATGAGATTGCCCAAGCCATTAGTGACGAAATGGGTGCGCCTATTGGTTTTGCTAAGCAGTTACAGGCCGACGCCGGTGTTGGCCACTTGGCAGCTGCGCTGGAAGTGCTTAAACGCTACCGCTTTGAAGAAGTGGTAGGGGATAGTGTGGTTTATAAAGAGCCCATCGGGGTCTGCGGCTTAATCACGCCTTGGAACTGGCCCTTAAATCAAATTGCTTGCAAGGTGGCGCCAGCCTTGGCAACAGGTTGCACCGTGGTATTAAAGCCTAGTGAAATCGCGCCACTAAGTGCAACTGTGTTTGCTAAGGTAATGGATGAGGCCGGAGTGCCAGCAGGTGTATTTAACTTAGTGCATGGCGATGGCAAAGCTGTGGGTACGCGTTTATCCAATCACCCTGATGTTGATATGGTTTCATTTACCGGTTCGACGGCAGCGGGTATACAGGTAGCAAAAACGGCAGCCGATAGTGTAAAGCGTGTGGCTCAAGAGTTGGGTGGCAAGTCGGCGAATATAATCTTGGCTGATGCGGATTTAACTAAGGCAGTTGAGGACGGAGTGCTGGAGTGCTTTTTAAATACAGGGCAGTCCTGTAATGCGCCTAGCCGTATGTTAGTGCCAGCCCATTTACATGATGAAATTGTTGCTCTGGCGCAGCAGGTAGCTGACAGTTTGGTGATAGGTGATCCCAGTGATGAGGCGACCACCATGGGGCCGTTAGCCAGTGAGATGCAGTTTAATAAGGTGCAGCAGTTAATCGCTAAAGCTATAGAGCAGGCCAGCCATTTAGCCTATGGCGGATTAGGCAAGCCACAAGGTTGTGAGCAAGGTTATTTTGTTAAACCCACCATTTTCTCTCATGTTAGCAATGATATGTTGATCGCTCGTGAAGAAATTTTTGGGCCTGTACTGGCGATTATGCCTTACAGCGATGAACAACAAG
Organism: Dasania sp. GY-MA-18; assembly: GCF_024734385.1. Lineage (GTDB taxonomy): Bacteria > Pseudomonadota > Gammaproteobacteria > Pseudomonadales > Dasaniaceae > Dasania > Dasania phycosphaerae. The sequence goes on from NZ_JANHAP010000013.1 coordinate 82,212, forward strand.
CGCTAGACATTGCCAACGATTCGCCCTATGGCTTATCAGGCTATATACACTCGGGTGATACAGATAAAGCACGGGCCATGGCGCGGAAATTACGTACAGGTATGGTGCATATCAATGGTGCGCTAGCTGACTTTCAGGCCCCTTTTGGTGGCTACAAGCAGTCGGGTAACGGCCGTGAGTGGGGCGTTTATGGTTTTGAGGATTTTGTCGAAGTTAAGGCCGTTATGGGCTAGTACTAACCACAACTAATAGGTGAAGTATGGACAGTAAACAACTTACACGCAGGCGCTTTATGCAGGCGTCGGGCAATATGGTGGGCTGCGCTTGGCTGACATTGAGTTTGCCGGCTATAAGCGCTGCCAGCCAAGAGGCTCAGGCGGCAAGAAATAATAATGCTGGCTATAGAGTACTAACGCCCGCGCAAGCTGTAGCGGTAGATGCTGTGGCTGCACAGATTATCCCATCGGATGATAGTCCAGGAGCGCGAGAAGCCGGGGTTGTTTATTTTGTCGATAACGTGTTGCAAAACGAGCAAGCGCATATCGCCGATATTATTAAAGATGGCGCGCAGGCTTTAGATGCTCAAGCTAAAAAATTACACGCTAAGGTGTTTATAGCTCTGGCTAATGATCAGCAAATTGCCTTATTGCAAAGTATAGAAACAACACCATTTTTTGAGTTGCTTCGGTTTTTGACGCTATGCGGTATGTTTGCCAGTCCTTCTTATGGCGGCAATAAAAATAAGGTTGGCTGGGATTTAATAGGCTTTAAAGATCAAGGTTATTGGCAATCCCCGTTTGGTTATTACGACGCGCAAGTATTAAAAATCAAGGGGTAAGTTTTATGGCCAACACACATCACAGTCACCAAGGTGCAGCGGCAACTGCTGTTAGCGGCAATAAATTTTCTACCACAGAAGAAGTTGACTTTGTCATCGTAGGTTCTGGTGCCGCAGGCGGCATTATGGCTAAAGAGTTATCAACCGCCGGTTTTAATGTAGTAGTGTTAGAGCAAGGCAAGCGTTATGGCCTAGGGGACTTTTTACCCCACGATGAATGGATGAACTCTGTTAATCAAAAAATGATGGGGGGCAGCTTAGCTGATACCCCGCAAACCTATCGCGAAACCGAAGATGAAGAGGCTAAAGAGTTATCTTATAGGCCTTTGATGTATGGCCAAATGGTGGGTGGTAGTAGTGTGCTTTATGGCGCTAATTTTTGGCGATTTCACGAAGTGGATTTTAAAGAACGCAGTTTATTGGGGCCTATCAAAGGCACTGGTTTTGCTGACTGGCCTATAGATTATCAAGAGCTAGAACCCTATTACACCAAGGTCGATTGGGAGATGGGGGTTTCTGGTGAAGTCGGCCCCTTTGATCCACCGCGTTCCAAAGATTACCCCATGCCACCACTGCCTATTAAATCCTCAGGGGTGTTGTTAAAAAAAGCGGCTGAAAAATTGGGTTTAAAACCTTTTGCTGCGCCTATGGCGATTAACTCCACCGCGTTCAATAATCGTGCGCCCTGTATGCACTGTGGGTTTTGTTCTGGCCATCCTTGCGAAATGGGTGCTAAATCCTCGTCGCTCTCCACTATGTTACCGCTGGCTGAGGCCACGGGGCGCTGCGAGATCCGTTCCGAAAGCACCGTGTTTAATATAGTGACTAACAAACAGGGTCGTGTGACCCAGGTACAGTATTGGGATAAAGACGGCAACGAGCAGGCTCAGCGCTGTAAGGCCATGGTGCTAAGCGCTAATGGTGCAGAAACGCCACGCTTATTATTAATGTCGGCATCTGAGAGCCACAAAAATGGTTTAGCCAATAGTAGTGGGCTGGTAGGAAAATACTTAATGCTTAACGCAGAGGCGTTAAACTGGGGTGTGTTTGAAGAGCCATTAAATGAGTATAAAAGTGTACTCACTACCCAAGTAATACACGATTTTTATGATGCTGATCTATCTAAAGGCTATTACGGCGGCGGTGGCATAGATGCCAGAGCTTTGCCTAATACGCCTATAGGTTTTGCCTTAGACGGTTTGCCGCCTGAAGCACCTAAGTGGGGCGCGCCTTATAAAAAAATGGTGGCACATAACTTTACCCGCACGCTGACCTTATTTAGTCATCTAACCTCACTGGCTATGGAGAGAAATAGCGTCTCCTTAGATCCTAAGATTAAAGATAAGTGGGGTAGGCCTGCGATACGTATGACCTATCAAGATCACCCCGATGATTTAAAAAACATGGCTTTCTTTTCTAATAAAGCATCAGAATTATTAGATGCTGCCGGCGCTGTTACGCAATGGGGTACACCTATAGAGCCTACTCGTATTGCTGCGCATTTATTGGGGACTTGCCGTATGGGTGATGACCCTGCTACCTCGGTAGTTGATCGTTATCATCGATCACATGATGTAAAAAATCTCTTTATTTGTGATGGCAGTAGCTTTGTGACTTCAGGGCGTGGTCAGCCTACGATGACTATTATGGCGCTGGCATTTAGGGCGGCAGAGCATATTGTGCGGTTTGCTAAAAATAACGATATTTAATGCGATAAATGAGGAATATATGAAAGTTTTTCTTTTTATAACACTGATGCTGACAGCTGCTAGCACTATGTTGCAGGCACAAACGACAGGGCAAAATGCTAGCTTGCCTCAGGTGGAATATGTTGCTGCCCAAGGGCTGCCGTTTTCCGATGTGGTGCAGGTAGGCAACATGCTCTATCTATCTGGTCAAATTGGTTATGATAATAAGTTAGATGGTTTGGTTGCTGGTGGTATTACGGCAGAAACTCAGCAGGCCATGGAAAATATTAAACAGCTATTAATCGCCCGTGGCTCATCTATGGATAAAATTATACGTTGCACCGTTATGCTGGCAGATATGAGTGATTTTGCAAAAATGAACAGTATCTATGTAAGTTTTTTTGATAAGCACTACCCAGCTAGAAGTACTTTTGGCGTTAATGGTTTGGCTTTAGACGCAAAAGTAGAAATTGAATGTAGCGCCACTCTGTAGTTTTTGGCCTAGGTTTAAAGCTTTTTTAAAATCAGTGGTTTTTTGCACTGAGACCAAATGTTCACAGTAGTTATTTAATAGGATTTGTAATGGAAAAAATGTCAGGTGGCGAAGCAATCGTCCAATCTCTTATAGCTAATGGTGTCGATACGGTATTCGGTATGCCGGGTGTGCAAGCCTATGACGTTTTTGATTCATTAGGGCGTCACCAGGATAAGGTAAAAACCATATCGGTGCGAAATGAACAAGGTGCAGGCTATATGGCCATGGGCTATGCCAAATCCTCAGGTCGAGTGGGTACCTACTGCGTAGTGCCCGGTCCAGGGGTACTTAATACTGCCGCCGCATTAAGTTCGGCCTACAGCGCTCACGCGCCAGTATTATGCCTTACTGGCCAGATACCATCCGATGGTATTGGCTTAGGGCTAGGGCATTTACATGAGTTGCCAGATCAACTGGCAACATTAAAATCTTTAACAAAGTGGTCCGAACGCATTAACCATCCTTCGCAAGCACCAGGCTTAATTGCCGAGGCTTTTGAAAAACTAAGTACTGGCAGAATTCGACCTGTAGCTCTAGAAACCCCTTGGGATGTAATGGACAGTTCTGCGGCTGTAGATATCAAAGCCGCTACCCCCGGGCCACGTTACCAGTCAGAAGAGGTGGATCTCGATACGATTGCCGAGGCGGTTGAACTTATTCGCAATGCTAAAAACCCCATGATTGCAGTAGGCTGTGGTGCAATCAATGCAGGGCAAGAAGTATTAGCTTTAGCGGAACGGTTACAAGCGCCAGTGGTTTCTCACCGCAGCGGCCGAGGCATAGTGGCCGATGATCATATACATGGTTTTAATGGGGTACAAGGCTATGAATTGTGGCCACAAACAGACCTATTGATTGGTATAGGCAGTCGCTTAGAGTTGCAATACGATCGTTGGGTAGATATGCCTAAAGGCATCAAAATCATTCGTATAGACATAGATCCAGCTCAGTTTTTCCATCGTAAACCCGATGTCGGCATAGTCGCCGACTCAGTTATTGCATTGACTGAACTTAACCGCAGCCTGGAAAATAAAGGCGTTTCTTTTAGTGATAATACAGAGCGTCTACAAGAGGCTAAAGCTGCAGCTAATAAAAAAATCTATGGCATACAGCCACAGGTAGATTATTTGCAAGCCATACGCGAAGTGATGCCCAGAGATGGTTTTATTTCTGAGGAGAGTTCACAGGTAGGCTTTAGCTCTATTTTTGGTTTCCCTATTTATGAGCCACGCACCTTTGTAACCTGTAGCTATTCGGGAAATTTGGGTTATGGTTTTCCCACAGCTCTAGGCGTAAAAGTTGCTAACCCTGATAAAGCGGTAGTAGCGATAACTGGCGATGGTGGCTTTATGTTTTGCGTTAATGAACTGGCTACTGCGGTTCAATTTAAAATTAACCTCGTGACCTTAGTTTTTAATAATAACTGTTGGTATAACGTACAGCGTGATCAAACCGCCATATTTGATGGTCGCCAGCATGTTTCTGATTTGGTAAATCCTGATTTTGTAAAAATGGCGGAAAGCTTTGGCGCAACAGGTTATAGAGTGACTAGCCCAGATGCCTTGAAGAAGGTCTTGCTAAAAGCTTTTGTGGAAGACGGCCCTGTAGTGATTGAAATCCCTTGTGATAAAGGCAGTGAGTCTAATCCATGGCCATTATTACTGCCGGGTGCAGATTTATAAGCTAATGCAAATAGGGTAAGCAACATGGCGATTACACGATTAGAAAAAAGTGGCCGCATGAGCCAAGTGTCCATACAGGGCAATATGATTTACTTGGCGGGGCAGGTGGGGCAAGGTGATTCTATTACCACGCAAACCTTGGATGCGCTCAGTGAAGCTGAGCGTTTACTTACCCTAGCGGGTAGTGATAAATCGCACATACTATCGGCAACTATTTGGCTGGCGAACATGGATGATTTCGAGGCAATGAATGTTATTTGGGATGCTTGGGTAGACCCAGAACACCCACCTAGCCGCGCCTGCGCTGAGGCGAAGCTGGCAACGCCAGAATATTTGGTCGAGTTTATTTTTGTAGCCGCCAAAAAGGGCTAGTCGTTTGCTGCAGCACTTTAAAGCCGCACAAATGCGGGTCGGTTATAACTTGCATAGTTATTAGTGGTGTTAGCTTTGAGGCCGATTTGTGCCGGTGTAGTCGATAATAATGGCTGCAGCAGCCGTCAGTAAATTGTAGCTTGTAAGTCTGTGGTGCGGCTATAGAGGATTTGACTACCGCTTTTTTTCAAACACAGATATCAAATTGCTCGGTGGTGTCAGTCGTTATCAGGCTGCGAATCACGCAGAGCCTACCTTAACCAAGCCAAAAATCATGTAAGCGTAAGTTTGTTGTAATGTGTAGATCTAAACTTGGCTATGTAAGCACTGGTTTATCCTTGTTATGGTTTTACTGACTCATACTTTTATTAATGTTGTTGAGATTTTAGAAAAATCTTATTAGTGGAGATTAAGCCGTGAATGCTTCAGTGTCTGAATCCAAGGAACAGGTACACCATATTTTCGATGAGCTGAGAGCCGATATCGAACATTATTTTACTGAAATCTGGCAGTGTGCAGAGTTGCCGTGTCTGGAGTTTGAGTCAGTACGCATATTGGGTGAGTGGCTGCAAAAAGAAGGTTTTAGCTTAGAGCGCAATCTCAGTGGGGTGCCCACCGCATTTGCCGCAACGTGGGGGCAGGGTGGTTCTACGGTGGGTTTTTTTGCTGAATACGACGCCTTACCAGGGGTGGATAACGCCGCGACGCCTTATAGAAAGCCACTGGGTAGCCGTGCTGGCCATGGCTGTGGCCATAATCATATAGGTGCTGCCAATATAGGTGCTGCGATAGTCGCTAAGCGCTATTTAGAGCGAAATAATCTACCCGGCTCTATACGGGTAATAGGCTGCCCGGCAGAAGAAATTGTTTGGGGTAAGGTGGCAGTATTAGAGCGTGGTGGCATAGGCAAGCCTGACGTATTGTTAACCTCTCATGGCGACTACCAAAATGGTGCCATGTCTCGCCCTTGTCAGTCCGTGTTTAGTGGCGAGGTGCGTTTTTATGGTAACTCGGGTCACGCCGGTATCTCTAGCCAGTGCAGCGCGATGGAAGCTTTGCAAACCGCTATGCAAACCATTACCCGGGCGCAGCATGAGCATTTTCCTGATGCCACCATACGTTCAATTATTCGTCGTGGCGGTGATTGCCCTACGGTGGTGCCTAGTGAGGCGGGGATTTGGTTTTCTACCCGCTCTGATGTGTATAGCCGGGCACAGGATGCTTACAATTTTGTGATGGAGGTGTGTGGCCGCGTTGCGGAAGAAAATAATCTGGTTTTGAACCGAGAGTATATATCTGCATCCCATGGCTACCTGCCCAATGATAGTTTAGGTGAGTTACTGTACCGCAATATGGAAATTGTAGGCCCGCCACAATGGAGTGATGAAGATGTTGCCTGGCAGCAGGAGCTGGTAAAGGCTGTGCGCCCCAATGGCGAATTTTCGCTAGATAGGAGCATTGCTTATTATCAAGAAGGGGTAGACTACTACGGCCAAGATGATGGCGAAGTCAGTTGGCATATACCGTTGGGCCGGGTCAACTGGGCGGTACCTGAAGAAGTCCCCATACACCATTGGTCATATACCGCCTTATCGGGCCATAAGGCCGGGTTTGCAGGGCCGTTAATGGCTTCTGAAACCTTGGCAATGGCAGCAGTAGAGCTATTCCACGATAGCAGCCTCATTGATCAGGCCAAGGCGGAATTACAGCAGCGCACAAAAGGTCAGCAGCGTGCACTGCCGAAAGTGGGGGCGTTTGAAGCGCTAGCCCAAACCCCTGAATTATTTTGGGACGGCAGTTGGATGGATGAAATGTGAGCAAGAGCTTAAGCGCCATAGCCCAATCAATAGCTCTCTATCGCGATGAGCCTATACCGGTTATTTTGCTAACTGGCTTTTTGGGCGCCGGTAAAACCAGCTTTATCAAAAACTACCTCAGCCAGGGCAATGCTCAGGACACTGCGGTGGTTGTGAATGAATTTGGTGAGATAGGGCTGGATCATCTTATCTTAGAAACCGTTAGCGACGATATTGTATTAATGCAAAACGGCTGCCTGTGCTGTAGCAGCGCTGACGATTTAGAATTGACGCTAATGTCGCTGTACGAGCGTAGAGAGCGGGCAGCGCTGCCGCGCTATTCACGGGTAATTATTGAGACCAGCGGTATCGCCTCGCCGGAGCCTATACTGGCTCAGCTTAACTCGGATGCGTTGAAGCTTTCGCCCTATCGCTACCAGGGTATGATCACTATAGTGGATGCGCACAACTTTCTAAGCGCCCACCAAGAGAGCCTAGAAGCTAGAATGCAGTTACTGTATGCCGATAGGGTGCTGATAAATAAAATAGAGGGGGAGGCAGCCACTAATATCAATGAAATTCAGGCGCTGTTAACGTCGGTTAAAGGCGAGCCCGGCGAGCTGCTTGCCCAGACAGATGATGCTATTGGCCGGTATATAGAGCAGCTGCAGCCCAGCCTGCAGGCGCAGGCTTTAGCAAGTTCAACAGATCAGCATAGCCACCCAGACCACAGTCACCCCGAGCAGGTTTTTTCCATCTCTTATAAAACTGACAGGCCCATAGCATTGCAGGCGCTGCTGGATTTTATTGATCAGCGTTTGCTCAAGGTTGACTGTGAAGTACTGCGTATAAAGTTGTTAACCCCCAACCCCAATGGCAGTGGCCAGTTATTTTTACAAACAGTGAGAGAGCGTTGGTTCCCCCAGCAATTAATTAGCAACGCATCGGATGCTACTGGGTATAGCAGCTTGGTTGTTATAGCGAAACAATCGGCCAAAGTACGTATAGAGGCCGAGCTGGCCGACTTTTTTAATATTGCTAGTGAGTAATTGTTTGGGTATTGGCCTATGCTAAAAGACACGCAAGCGCTAAAGTTATGTTCTGTGGCCCGAGCGCGGCTGAGTTGATTAAAATTCATAGGGTATAAGTATGCTGGGTAATATTCACGACGTAGACCTTAAACTACTAAGAATTTTCTATTCTATTTATGAGTGCGGAGGCTTTACTCAGGCGCAGCTAAAGCTGGGTATGAGCCAATCCAATATCAGCGCGAAAATGTCGCAGTTGGAGGGGCGCATGGGCGCGCGCTTATGTGAGCGCGGAAAATCAGGCTTTATGCTCACTGCAGATGGTGAGATGGTAATACGTGCCACCGAAAAATTATTTCATGCTCTAGATGAATTCAAAGAAGAGCTGGCTACAACTGGCACAGAGTTAAAAGGTAAGCTGGATTTAGGCGTAATGGATAATGCCATTACCAATCCCCATTCGCATATAGATATGGCGCTGGGTAACTTTTTAGAAAGTGCACCGGCGGTGCGTTTAAATGTTTTTATCGGTGACCCTGTAGATTTAGAAGTGCAGGTGCTAGATGGCCGCTTAGATCTAGTCATTGGCTTATTTAATAAAAAGCATGAATCACTGGAGTACACCCCGCTGTACTCAACTCGCCATGCCCTGTTTTGCGGGGACAGGCATAAATTTTTTGGCATGAATGATGACGACATCACTGATGAAGACTTAATTGATGCGAAGTATATAGATCGGGGTTATCTAGAATCTATTGATGAATTTCAACTAAAAATTGAGCTACTAACCAGCAACTCACATTCCCAATATATAGAGGGCCAAGCCTTACTGGTGCTATCAGGTAAACATATTGCAAGCCTGCCTATACACTATGCCCAGCACTGGGTGGACAGCGGCCAGATGCGTATGCTGAAACCCGAACAAACCTTAGTTAAGGCTGATGTTTTGGCGGTAACAAGAAATAGAAAGTCCCTGCCGGTAGTGGCTGAGCGCTTCTTAGCTGAGCTGGAGTTTTGCCATTCGCCCTCCGACTTTTTGGATTAGTAGTTACCATTCTACCCTTCAGCTCAGTTAGCTGATCTATATTCAAATATATACATTACTTTTCTGATATTCAGCCAGCCGCTCCTATCACTCATAATAATTGCTTATTCATGCGCTTAAACCCGCTACCACTAAGCGCAGCCTTATTAAAGAGAGAGTGAATGAGCAGTTTCCTTACTAGTGTGCGTGGTTATATTCCAGCGTTGCAGGTCACCCTTGCGGGCTTTATCGGCTTTATCCCTCTAATGACTCTGCCGTTAATGGTAGGGGTGTTGGTCGAATACCAGCAGTACTCACAAAAAGTAGCTGGCACAGTCAGCGCAGCGCAGTTATTTGGCGTGTCTATGGGTATATTATTGTTAAGTCGTTATACCCTGCGCTATGGTTTAAAAAATAATGTATCTTATGCGGCTTTGTTCGTATTAGTGATAGAGATCATTTCGCTAGTATTTGAATCCTTGGCGGCGTTGTATGTATTTCGTTTTTTATCAGGGCTAGGTGGCGGTGTAGTGGCCGGTTGTACCTACACTTGGCTGGGCAATAGTCGTGACCCTGATAGAGGATTTGGTTTATTTTTATTGATTCAGTTTTTAGTAGGGGCATTGTTGTTGTATGTTCTTCCCCTTGGGCTTGAGCGCTTTGGTGCCGATATTATTAAGCTTCCCTTCCTATGTTTTGCGCTATTAGCCATTTTGTTTTCAGCTGCCTTTAAGGGCGGGGATAATAACAACAGTGAGCTCATTTCGTTTAGAAAGATTTTAACGGCCAAAGGAGCCATACCTGCACTGTTGGCCGTAGGCTTGTTTGAGTTGGCTATGTCGCTGGTATGGGCACAGGTTGAGAGGCTGGGCAGTTCATGGCAGCTTAGTGCTGCGGCTATTTCGCAGGCTTTAGCACTGGCTACTTTAGCTGGCTTGCTGGGTGCGCTATTAGTTGTGTTAGTCGGGGTGAAATTAGGCAGGGCGCTATCGATAGCTATAGGTGTAGGCATTATTGTGATGGTGCTGTTGTCATTAGTGACGTATTCACCTTCTTTAATCATCTTTATTATTAGTATGGTGTTATTCAATATTGCTTGGTCTTTTACCGTGCCTTATTTGCAAGGTGTGCAGGCTAGTTTGGGCGCAGGTGCCGGTGTAGTTTGCTTAGGCGCTTTTGTGATTACCGTATCCTTGGCCTTGGGGCCTGCTTTATCTGGTTTTTTAGTGGCGGCTTATGGTTTCTTAGGTGCTGTTATTGCAGCAGTAATATTGTTAGCGCTGTGTTTGTATGCTGTTCGCTGCGCTATTAAGTCTCAGCGAAATCCAGTTGGGTTAAATACCGGCAATGCTGACGTAATAACTGTGCATAAATAAATGAAATGACCTGAAAGCTAGGTTGTATAAGTGAGAGATAAATATGAATGATAAAAAAAGCTCTACCTGGCGCGATCCCAATAGTATGTTCGCCTATTTTGCCTTGGGGTTTATCTCTATGGCGGGTATTTACTATGTCAATATACTACCTGTTTTGGTGGGTACTTTAATTGATGGCTTGGGATTTAGTGAAAGTCAGGCCGGATATATTTCTTCGGCTAATGTTTATGGCGCTTCACTGGGGGCAGTGTTGGCGGTATTGGTTATTAAATCCTGCCCTTGGAAGAAACTTGTCACTTTGGGGTTAGGCGCCTTAGTGGTGATGGATTTCGCTTCGGTTTGGTTATCGTCTTTTGAATTGCTGGTGGCCAGTCGTTTTATTTCGGGGGTCTTTGGTGGTATGGCTGCAGGCTGTGTAATAGGCGTAATGGCGAGGTTGAGTAATCCTACTCGTGCCTACGGCGTTATGTTGATGTGCCATTTTAGCTTAGGTGGTTTGGGTATGTATTTACTGCCTATGTTGGTGCCGTATTTTGGTGCTAAGGGCATGTTTTTATCATTGATGACTTTGGGGGCGATGGCTTTAATAATTACCCAATTTTGTGCAGCTTACCCCATACCCGCCAGCCCCCTTGCTAAAGCAACGGAAGCGGGTAGTACCTCTAGTCGTTATGTTCTAGTCGTGCTGGCATTGATTTCGTTATTTCTTTGCCAGGGCGCAAATATGGAATTTTTTGTGTACCTGCAAAGGTTAGGGCTGTTTATAGGTTTAGAGATGGACTGGGTTAACCTATCATTAGCCATAGGTTTGTGGGTGGGTATAGCAGGTGCGGTGCTGGCAGCGGCGTTAAGCACCCGTTTTGGTAGAGCCTGGTTGATTGCAGCGGCGGCCTTGGTGTCGGCTGCAAGTATTATCGGGTTTCTCTACATTGCTAGTGCGCAGTGGTATTTGATTTTAAATATTACATTGCAAATAGCTTGGGCATTTTTGTTGTCGTATTTATTTGGTATCTGTGCCGATTTAGATGTTAGCGGCCGGCTAGCAGCTTCGGGTGGGGTTATGTCAAAGTTAGGTTTGTCTACTGGGCCGTTTGTGGCAGCCTCCATAGTCAATGGCGAAAGTTATGACTTGATCGTTAAAATTGGTTTTATAGGCATCATACTATGCTTTTTGTGCGCAATTTTACCGGCTATTTATTTGGACAAGCGCAAGCCAATTGTTGCTTGAATAATTAAGCAAAGGTTATCAATTTATCAGTGAGCGCTTATGGCTAAAATTTGTTTATATCACTACCCTGGCGCATGTTCACAGGTGACTATGGTTGCTTTAGAAATCATAGGCCTTGAGTACGATGATTGTGTGATAGATATTTTTTCCGGCGCTCAAAAAAGTCCTGAGTATCTAAAGGTAAACCCCAGAGCAAAAGTGCCAGCGTTGTTAGTCAATGAAGATTTGCTAACAGAAAACAGCGCCATGATTATGTATTTGCATAGCATTTACCCTGGGGCCAAGCTGCTACCTGTGATTAATAGTGAGCTTGAGCGAGCCCGCATTAATGCCGATTTGCAGTGGTGCTCAGGCACAGTGCATCCGGCGGTACGTATGCTGCGTGCGCCTCAACGTTTTAGCCTGTCCGAGCCTTCAGGGGTTTACAACAAAGGCGTGGAGTATGTGCGATTAATATTGGCTGAGCTGAATATGCGCTTAGTCGCAAACTCATGGTGGTATGGCGACGTGTACTCTATGGTGGATGTGTATTTGCACTGGTGTTACGGCATGGCCTTAGAAGCCGGCTTTTCACTGGCTGATTATCCGGCTATTCTCCGCCACGCCGAGCGGGTAAAGCTATTGCCGGGCTATCAGCGCGCACTGGCGCGTGAGCAGCAGGCGGCTAGTAAGGCCGGGTTGGAGCTAGTTGATTAGTACCATAGCTGCCACCACGGGGCTAGGATTCTCTTTGTTTTTCCTGTTTGTCGATTGTTCAGCTCGCAGTCTGTAGGCGGGGTTAAGGCTGTTATCACTTTATGATACAAAGCACTGCTTTATTACCGGCCAAGCTGGGTTCTGGTTATGGGATTTATTTTGCCGGTTTGGCGATAGTTGCTAATGTCGCTTTTGATACGGTGATTAAATATGTATTAGCGTATTTGCCTGTATTAGAGGTAAATTTTTTACGTTGGTTGATAGGTGGAATCATTTTATTACCCTTGGCCTATAGATATGGCTGGTGGCGAGGTTTTAGTATAACTGGCATACATGGTATTCGTATGTTGCTAAATCTTGTTGGCGCAGGTAGCTTTTTTTATACCCTTTCTCAGCTGTCATTGTCTTTGACTGTGGCAATATTTTTTTTAGAACCGCTGTTTTCTATAGTATTTGCCCGCTTACTTTTTCAGGAGCATAACCCTATTCGCCGCTATATAGCGGTGGTCGTAGGTTTCATTGGTGTAATCCTCATGCTGGATATAGGCCCTGTGGCTATAGGCACTGAGCCACAGCCCATAGCGTGGCTGCCAGTGTTATTGGGGCTAGTCGGGGCGGCCAGCTGGGGGTTGATGAATGTACTAACTCGACATTATGGCCGTGATATTTCTTCGGGGGTGTTGATGTTTTGGCTGGCGGTATTAACCGCTATAGGGCTTGCACCCCTTGCTTGGATGGTATGGCAAACACCATCGCTGCTGCAGATTGCTTTAATTTCCTTAGCTGCCGTATTCGGCTCCTTGTATAACTTTAGCTGGGCTCAGGCTTTTAAAACGGTTTCGGTAGCTACTTTAGCAGCCGTTTTTAATTTGTATTTGCCTTTGGCAGCCTTAGCGGGCTGGTTATTTTTTGCTGAATTAATGAGCCTGCAGATGATTGCTGGCGCAGTAATGGTGGTTATGGCTATGATAGTTGCTTGTTATTAGCGGCTAGGCGATTATGCGCTAAAGGTTGCGCTTATTTTTAAGACTGTGGTGGGGTATAGCTTACCGCCACTATATATAAGTCTCTTTCACCTTCCGGTGTTTTGAAGATGACTTCGTCATCTATGCTTTTGCCTAATAAAGCCCGCGCTAGCGGCGAGTCCATACTCAGTTTGTTTTGGCTTAAATCAAACTCATCGGGGCCTACGATGCGGTAGGTGTTTTCCTTACCCTGTTCATCTTCAACCGTGACCCAGGCACCAAAAAAAACTTTGCTTTGGTCGCTGGGCTTGTCGTGTATTACTTTTAAGTTTTCTAGGCGGTTGGTTAAAAAACGTACCCGGCTATCAATTTCGCGCAAGCGCTTTTTGCCGTATATATAATCACCGTTTTCAGAGCGGTCACCATTTTTAGCCGCCTCATGTACTACCGAGGTCACTTGCGGGCGCTCTATCTTCCAAAGTTGAAACACCTCATCGCGCATGGCTTTTTCACCTTCGGGGGTGATGTAAAACGAGCCTTTGGGGCGGGGTGGGCGGTAACGTGACATAGCAATTATTAACTTAAAGAGCCCAAAGTTGGGGCGGGTTGTGTTGCGCTTATTATTAGAAAGCGATGAGTGCTTGTAAAGCTTTTACTGTGGTGGTGGGTATACGGTAGGGTGGGAAGCAAGGTAGCTGCCTGCAAGACACGCCGTGAATATGTCCCTATACCCAAAGCACTCGCTACGCTCATGGGGCAGGCTCTACCCAAAGCACTCGCACGCTCATGGGGCAGGCCCTAGGCTAGGCGCTGGCATCCATGCCAGCGACTGTCTTGCAAACAGCTACCTTGCTTCCTTGCATATCGCGCTTCGTAAGGGGGGGTAAAAAAATAAGATTAAATAAGAGGGCAGTGTTAAATTGTTGGGGCTTAGTAAGCGCCGCATCAACCACACCTATATTTCCTCGCTGATCTGATATTGCAAATAGTTATTTGCAAAGATTAGCGGGCCATTTTATAGTTATTTTCGGTTCAGGATGAACCTACTGCAAGGAAGGTA
>NZ_JANHAP010000014.1 GCF_024734385.1 Dasania sp. GY-MA-18
AACGCTTGGTGCAGTCCTACATTAATGACTTTTATAACACGTGGCGAGTACATGGCACCTTGAATCAGGTGCCAATGCTCTGCTATAAAGCTGCAATCTAAGTGTCCGTTTTATGTGGGTCACATCAACAAGCTACAAGCTACAAGCTACAAGCTACAAGCTACAAGCTACAAGCTACAAGCTACAAGCTTAAAAATTATTAGAGCAGGTTTTTCGAAGTCAATCTTTTTCTTAAAGCTTGCTGCTTACCTCTTAAAGCTGCCCGCAGGGCAAAGGTTTTCCAATGTCTCAGTCTCTTAGTTGTTTTAAAGCCTACGATGTGCGCGGTCGTATCCCCGACCAGCTCAATCCCGAAATTGCTTACCGTATAGGTCGTGCCTATGCCGAGGTGATTAAGCCTCAGCGTGTGGCGGTGGGCTATGACATACGCTTAACCAGTCAAGAATTAAAAGCCGCTTTAGCGCAGGGCTTGCTAGACTCGGGGGTGGATGTTTATGACATAGGCCAGTGCGGCACCGAGGAAATTTATTTTGCTGCGTTTGCGGGCGAGGTCGATGGCCACAAGATGGATGGCGGCATAGTGGTTACCGCCAGTCACAACCCCAAAGACTATAACGGCATGAAGTTTGTGCGTGAGGGCGCTAAGCCTATTAGTGGTGACACGGGATTGTTCGATATACAGCGCTTAGCTGAGCAGGGTAGCTTTAGCGACGCAACGCAAAAAGGTCAGTTGCATAGCTTGGATACGGCAGATGCCTATATAGCGCATTTGCTCAGCTATGTAGACGTGGCGCAATTAAAGCCCATGAAAATAGTGGTGAACGCTGGCAACGGCGGCGCGGGAGATGTGATCGATAGGATTGAGTCCCACCTGCCTTTTGAATTTATCAAAGTCCATCATCAAGCTGATGGCAACTTCCCCAATGGTGTGCCCAACCCATTATTGGTGGAAAACCGTCAGCCTACTATAGATGCCGTGCAGGCGCATAAGGCGGATATGGGGATAGCCTGGGATGGCGACTTTGATCGCTGTTTTTTCTTTGACGAAAACGGTGAGTTTTTGGAGGGTTACTACGTAGTCGGGTTATTGGCGGAGGCGTTTTTGGCCAAGTCAGGCGCGGCCAACATAGTCCACGACCCGCGCTTAACCTGGAATACCATTGCCCTAGTCGAGGCCGCTGGCGGCACCGCAGTACAAAGCAAAACCGGCCACGCTTTTATTAAAGAGCGTATGCGTAAAGAAAATGCCGTCTATGGCGGCGAGATGAGCGCTCACCATTATTTTCGCGATTTTGCCTACTGCGATAGCGGCATGATTCCCTGGCTGTTGGTGGCACAATTAATACAGCAAAAAGGTCTGAGCTTATCGCAGCTAGTGGCCGAGCGCGTAGCGGCTTACCCCTGCAGCGGTGAAATCAATCGCAAGGTCGATGATGCCGCAGCCGTTTTGCAAAAAGTTGAACAGACCTATTGCGGCGATGCTTTAGATGTAGACCGCACCGATGGCTTAAGCGTTAGCTTTACCGATTGGCGATTTAGTTTACGCATGTCCAATACCGAGCCGGTGATACGCTTAAACGTGGAGTCGCGTGGAGATGTGGCGTTGATGCAGCGTAAAACCGAGGAATTACTAAATCTAATCGCGTAGCTATTAGATTTAGTAAGCGGCAAGCTATAAGTTTTAAGAGCTAAGAAAAAGACTTGATTTAGTGATGAGCAAGTTCAAAATTTCTAGCCTCTAGCCTCTAGCCTCTAGCCTCTAGCCTCTAGCCTCTAGCCTCTAGCTGTAATATCCCTTATACCAAGCTATAAACGACTTGATGCCAGTTTCTATGCTGGTGTCGGGGTGATAGCCTACTTCATTAATTAATTCTGATACGTCAGCATAAGTGTCGGGCACGTCACCTTGTTGCATGGGGAGCAGGTTTTTCTGTGCTTCTATGCCCAGCTCCTGTTCTATTAATTCTATAAAGCGCATAAGCTCTACTGGTTTGTTGCAGCCTATATTGTAGATGCGATAAGGGGCGGTAGAGCTGGAAGGATCGGGGCTGTCGCTATTCCATAGCGGATTGGCTTGAGCCAATTTGTCACAGCTGCGTATTACGCCCTCCACAATATCATCTATGTAGGTAAAATCGCGGCGGTGATTGCCGTAGTTAAATACGTCTATAGGTTCGCCGGCAGAAATTTTTCTAGCAAAAATCATAGGTGCCATATCAGGCCTGCCCCAGGGGCCGTAAACGGTAAAAAAACGCAAGCCAGTGGTGGGGATGTTGTATAAGTGGCTGTAACTGTGAGCCATTAACTCATTGGATTTTTTAGTGGCGGCATACAGGCTTACCGGGTGGTTAACGCCGTGATGGGTGGAAAAAGGTTGCGCGGTATTGGCACCGTAAACCGAACTGCTGGAGGCATATACCAAATGTTCGGTTTGGTGTTGGCGGCAGCACTCTAAAATATTTAAAAAACCACTGAGGTTTGACACTGCATAGGCTTGCGGGTTGCTAATGGAATAGCGTACCCCGGCTTGAGCCGCCAAGTGGATGACGCGCTGTGGTGCGTGCTGTTTAAAAACGGCGTTAAGCTGGTCGTAATCTGAAATGCAAAATTCATAATGGTGGTAGTTACTATGGCCAGCAAGTCGTTGTAAGCGATCACGCTTTAAGCTAGTGCTGTAATAGTCGTTAACATTATCCACGCCTATTACCGTGTCGCCTCTGGCGAGTAATTGTAAGGCCGTTTCGCAGCCTATAAAACCGGCGCTGCCGGTGACTAAAATAATCATAGTTAATCCGTTATAAGCGTCCGTCAACTTGTTTGGCGCTGAGTAAATATTTTATATCAAAAATAACGTGTTTATCTTTGCACAGTTGTTTGAGTTTATTGCCATCTAGCTTTTTAAATTGTTCATGGGCAACGGCAATAATAACGGTGTCGTAATATTGTTGCTTGAGTTTGCTGGTCACGCTGATATTGAGTGCTTGCTGTGCTTCCTCAGGGTTAACCCAGGGGTCGTGTACGTCTACTTGGGCATTACAGCTACGCAGTTCATTATAAATATCCGCTACGCCAGTGTTGCGCAAATCGGGGCAGTTTTCTTTAAAGGCTAGCCCTAAAATAAGAATATTGGCGTCGACTATATGTATGCGTTTTTGAGTCATTAGTCGCATGACATCCGTGGCCACGCGCTTGCCCATGCTGTCATTGAGGCGGCGGGTAGCAGAGATGATTTCAGGGTGGTAGCCGTTTTGTTCTGCCTTATGCACTAAATAGTAAGGGTCTACACCTATGCAGTGGCCGCCTACTAGGCCGGGCCTAAAGGGTAAAAAGTTCCATTTGGTTTCAGCGGCCTTGAGTACCTCTTCAGTGTCTATATTCATGTCTTTGAAAATGATTGAGAGTTCGTTGACTAAACCTATATTGACGTCGCGCTGGGTGTTCTCAATTACTTTCGCGGCCTCGGCAACTTTGATGCTGCTGGCCAAGTGGGTGCCGGCCAGCACGATACGGCGGTAGAGTGCGTCTATGTAGCTGGCTGCCTCAGGGCTGGAGCCTGAGGTGATTTTAATCGTATTGGTAATGCGGTGTTCTTGATCGCCGGGGTTAATGCGCTCGGGGCTGTAACCTACTGAGAAGTCGCGGTTGAGTTTAAGTTGGCTCAGCTGTTCTAGTAGTGGCACGCATTGTTCTTCGGTGCAGCCAGGGTAAACAGTAGATTCATAAATCACCACATCCCCAGCACTTAGCACGGAGGCGATAAGCCTGGATGCTTCGAGCAGCGGGGTGAGGTTGGGCTGTTTATTGTTGTCTATGGGGGTGGGTACGGCAACAATGTAAACATTGCAGGCTGTTAGGTCTTTGAGTTGATGGCTTAGTCGTGGTTGCGAGCTAGCCGCCAATTCAGCAGGGTCTATCTCTAGGGTCTCATCCAACCCCGATTGCAGTGCCGCAATACGCTCAGGGTTGATATTAAAGCCTACACAGGGCAGCTGTTTGCCAAACTCTATGGCTAACGGCAGGCCTACGTAACCTAATCCTATGATGGCGATATGGGGTGAGGTAGGCAGTGCTATATGGCTCATGGCGTGGGGGGCTTGATGTTGGGGGGGGTAAGCGCCTGGCAGGCGGCCTGAGTGGCTGGGTTTTCTAGCCCAGCGCAGGCGTTTTGCAAGGCTGTATATATAGTAGTTGAGGCGGTTTTGCCTAGCTCTACGCCCCATTGGTCAAAGGCGTTAATGTTCCAAATAATGCTGGCGGCGTAGGTTTTGTGCTCGTATAGGGCAACTAGTGCACCCAGTGTTTCGGGGGTGAGCTTGTCTACGCTAATAATGCTGGAGGGGCGATTGGCTGGCATGGCTTTGTGCTGAGCCAGTAGGGCTGCGTCGTGCTCGCTATAGCCAGCCTCAAGGAGCTGTTTTTTGACTTGCTCACTGCTTTGGCCGTCCATTAAGGTTTGGGCCTGAGCTAGGCAGTTGGCTACCATATGCTGGTGTTGGGCTTGATTACTGCTGTGGCTATTTAGCGGCACTATAAAATCTACTGGGATAAGCTGGGTGCCTTGGTGCAATAATTGGTGAAAGGAGTGTTGGCCTATGGTGCCAGCACTGCCCCAGAGCACCGGTGCGCTGGCATAGTTAAGGGGGCGGCCCTGGCGGTCCACGCTTTTACCGTTACTTTCCATGGTGAGCTGCTGCAGGTGGTTGGGTAGCAGTCTTAGAGTGTGGTCGTAGGGTAGTACGGCAACATTGCTGCAGCCCCAAAAATTGACATACCAGATTTCCAGTAGCGCAAGTATCACTGGTAGATTGTGACGGTGCGGGGTGTTGAAAAAGTGCTGGTCCATATCGTGAGCGCCTGCTAGCAGGGCTTCAAAGGTAGCGTAGCTAGTGGCTAAGGCTATTGGTAGACCGGCGGCTGACCATAGCGAGAAGCGTCCGCCCACCCAGTCCCACATGGGCAGGATATTATCCTCGTCTATACCAAAGTCTTCGCATAAGTCAGTGCGGGCTGATATAGCAATGAAGTGTTTGCTGATATCGCTTTGTTGAGAGCGGTCGGTTAGCCAGCGCTTGGCGGCCTTGGCATTGGTTAAGGTTTCCAGTGTGCCCCATGATTTAGAAATCACTATAAACAGCGTGTTGTCGGGCTTTAATGGGGCTAGGGTGTGCTCTAGGTCGCAGGGGTCAATATTGGTAACAAAGTGCACTCTGACCTTGCTGTTGTGGTAGGGGGTGAGGGCTTCGGCCGCCATGCGTGGGCCCAGGTCCGAGCCGCCTATGCCTATGCTGACAATATCGGTTATGGGCTGGCCGCTAAAGCCTGTCCACTGTTGTGAATGCAGTTGTTGGCAGATGCGTTGCATTTTTGAGCGGCAGTCTGCAGCTAGCTGCTCTTCCTTGGTCTGAGTGCTGCTTGTGCGTAGCTGGCAGTGCAGTGCTGGGCGGTGTTCGGTAAAATTGACCGGCAGGCCTTGCTCTAAACTATTAATAGCGGCTGCTAGCTCGCAGTCTTCGGCTAGTGCCAGTAAATCAGCCAGTATGCTCTCGTTGATAAAATGCCTGGAGAGGTTGGCTTGCACATGGCTAGTGCTGAAATTAAAGTTCTGGTAGCGCTGCTCATCATGGCTGAAATAATCGGCTATGCTTAGCTGTTGTGCGCGAGCAGCTTGATCTATCAGCCTATTCCAAGCTGCTGTATGAGTAGGGTTGATATGGGATATAGGGTCAATTAACGCAGGCATAGGAGTAGAGGCTGATTATCATTTTATTGTTAAGGTCTTTACGCTGATAGTTTGATATTATGCGGGCATAATAAACGAGGCTATAAACAGACGCTATCATAACGTATGCAAGCATAACGTATACAAGATATCTTGGCTGTATTAGTTTAATTAGAATAATTCACATTAGGCATGGTTGCTATTAGGGGTGTTTAGCGCTAAACACTCGCGGTAATGCCTTGGGGTAAAACTGGGACGTCGTTATCAGTGGCACATATTCGAATTTTTAATCATTACGTACAATCCCCTTTTATATTTCTGGCCGCCGCCGAATTTACGCTATTGGCTGTGTGCGCCTATTTGGGGGTAACGCAGTGGGGCTGGGGCGATGAGGCCTTGCGTTACGGTGAGACCGGCATGCGTTATGCGCTGGTTTATGCCTTGGTAATGTTGCTGTCTACTTTGGCCTTAGGTTCTTATGCTGCCGGCGTGCGTGAAAGCTTTGCCGGTATGGCGGTGCGCTGCGTGGTGAGCTACTGCTTGTTAGGCAGTGCGGCTATGGTGATTTTGTTTTATCTGGTGCCGGATTTGTATATAGGCCGGCGCGCGCTGTTTGGCTCTGTTATTTTATCGCTGGTCATCATTTTGCTGGCCAGAAAATTGTTTTATCTGCTGGTGGATATCTCTCAGCTGCGCCGTCATGTATTGGTGTTGGGGGCGGGAGCCAAAGCAGCAGCTATAGATAAGGTGAGGGATGAGCAGGCCATAGGTTTTGATATAGTGGGCTTTATACCCGCAGCGCCAGAGCAAACGGTGCTGCCGCAGGAAAAGCTGCTGGATGCCTTTGGTGGTTTGCAGCGCTTAGTCGACAAGCATAAAGTTGATGAAATCGTCATTGCGGTCGATGAGCGTCGCCGTAGCCATGGTGGCTATTTTCCCTTGGAGGAATTGCTGGAATGCAAGCTCAAAGGGGTGCGTATTACCGAGGCGGTACAGTTTCATGAGCGTGAGTTGGGTCAAATAGAGCTGTCGGAGCTGCATCCAGGTTGGATGGTGTTTGGCGATGGCTTCCATTACAGCCAGCTGCGTGATGTTACTAAAAGGCTGTTTGATATTGGGATTAGCTTGTTATTACTGCTGTTGGCCTGGCCGCTAATGCTGTTTGCAGTAGTGGCGACTTTTTTAGAAACGGGCCGGCCCATACTCTACAAGCAAGTGCGCACGGGCTTAAATGGTAAGCCTTTCAGTATTTATAAATTTCGTAGCATGACACAGGATGCAGAGAAGGGCGGCAAGGCCGTGTGGGCTGCGGCCAATGATGCCCGCGTTACTCGTGTGGGTGCTTTTATGCGTAACACGCGTATAGACGAGTTGCCGCAAATTTTTAACATACTGCGCGGCGATATGAGCTTTATAGGGCCTAGGCCAGAGCGGCCTGAATTTGTCGCTGAGTTAAACCAAACCTTGTCGTATTATGATTTTCGTCACAGGGTAAAACCGGGTTTGATGGGGTGGGCGCAGTTAAATTATCCCTATGGCGCCTCTATAGACGATGCAGAAAGAAAGTTAGTATACGATTTGTACTATGTGAAGAATCATAGTTTGCTGCTGGATTTATTGATCTTAGTGCAAACCGTAGAGGTGATCCTATTGGGTAAAGGGGTGCGTTAACCTGTAGGTTGGCGTGATTGATTATTGCCTGCATGTTGCAGGTATTAGCTTGAGTTGAGGGTAGAACGATGTTTAAAAAAATAATGGTATCGTGGCTGGGGCTTTTTTTAGTGGCCTGCTCTTCGGTAGAGGTTTCTAAAGAGGCGCCGGAGCTGTCAGCCGGTATGCTGATGAAAGAGTATAAAATCGGTGTGGGTGATTTATTGCAAGTCAGTGTATGGCGCAACCCCGATCTATCTATATCAGTACCGGTAAGGCCGGACGGTAAAATATCCGTGCCGTTAGTGGGGGATGTGGTTGCCGCAGGCAGAACCTCTCCCGAGCTTAGCCAAGAGTTAGCCAAAGGTATCGGCAGTTTTGTGCGCAACCCCGAAGTTACGGTAATTGTTACCGACCCACGCAGCGCTAATTACTTGCAGCGGGTGCGAGTGACAGGTTCGGTAAAACAACCACAATCACTAGGTTATCAGCAGGGCATGACAGTCATGGATGTGGTTTTGCAGGCTGGTGGTGTTACCCCCTTTGGTGTGGCTAACGGTGCTTTGCTATATAGGCAAACTGAGCACGGCTTAAAAGTTTACCCTGTTTATTTAGAGGATATTCTTGAAGAGGGTAAATTGGAAACCAACTACGAATTAGCACCGTCTGATATTTTAACTGTGCCTGAGCGAGTATTTTAAAGGATTATGAACTTTTCACTGGTATTTATGTATGCGCCGGTCATATTTAGGGAGCTTTGGGCTCATAAATTTGCCGCCTTTTTTTGTTTTGCCATCGTCGCTATAACTGTGTTGGCCGCCGGTATTTTTTGGCCGGTGTCGTATAAAACGGCCACTACAATTTATGCGGATAATCAAAATATTCTCAAGCCTTTATTGGCCGAGCAGGCGGCGGTTACCAAAGTGCAAGATCAGGCGCGGGTGGTACAGGATGTTATCCACTCGCCGCGTATTCTTCGCGATGTAGTTGAGAATACACATGACATAGATTCTTTTGAGTCGGCAGCAGATATGGAGCGAGCAGTGGTTGAATTGCGCAACCGCCTAAAAATTACTCGCTTGGGTTCTAATTATATTAAGGTCAGCTATTCCGATAATACTGATGATGCTGCCTATAATACTTTAAATGCGGTAGTTGACCGCTTTATTAAAGATAGCTCCGATAATCGCCGCATAGAAAGTAAGGAAGCTTTTGTGTTTATAGATAGGCAGGTAAAGCAATATAAAGAGCAATTGTTGGCTGCTGAGGAGCGCCTGAAAGAGTTTAATTCCGACAATTTTGATGGTAGAGATTCCGACGTAGATTCGCGTATATCCACTTTGCGCTCATCCATAGAGGAAATGAAAATCAATATTGATGAGGAGGCCTCTAGGGTCATGGCTCTGGAACAGCAGCTTAAGGAAGAGAATCGCTATAATGCCAAGCGTTATAAGGTAGATGAATACAGGGAGAGGCTCAAATCCATACAGGAGCATATAAATGTGCTGTTGTTAACTTATAAAGAAAACTACCCCGATGTGGTGAGCCTAAGAGCGCAGGCGGAAGAAGTAAGAAAAAATATACGAGACGCCGAGCAAGAAAAGGTCTCGGGTGAAAGCGCGTCATCCGCACCTCAGCGTCAAGGCGACTTAACAGTAAACCCGCTGTATGAGGAGTTACGCGGTAAGTTGGCTGAGTCTAAGGTGAGCTTAAATACTAAGGTTCGCCGGCTGGAGGCCACCAAAAAACTCTTGACCCAAGAATACGAGCGCCGTAAGCGCATAGCGTCCAGACAGGCAGAGCTGGCTGAGCTAACGCGAGATTATAATGTCACCAAAAAAATCTATGACGATATGTTAGAGCGTAAAGAAAAAGCGCGCCTATCGATGACTTTAAATGTTGAGGGGCAGGGCGTGAGTTATAAAATACAAGAGCCTGCAGAGTTTCCACTTAAGCCTAGCGGCTTACGGTTTTTACACTTTGTGCTATTAGGGCCAATACTCGGCTTCTTAGCTCCTGTAGCTATTGCTATAGCTTATGTGTTGATGGATCAGCGTTTACGTTTTGCCAGTTTGGTCGAGGCATCAGTCAATGCACCTTTGTTGGCAGTAGTGCCGCATATCAAAACCCCTTTATACCAACGCCTGGCCCGCGCGGATATGGTGCTGTTATGTTTTATGGCTGCAGGGTTTATGGCGGCTTATGTGGGCTTAGCTTTTGCTCATAGGGCGGGGAT
Organism: Dasania sp. GY-MA-18; assembly: GCF_024734385.1. Classification (GTDB taxonomy): domain Bacteria; phylum Pseudomonadota; class Gammaproteobacteria; order Pseudomonadales; family Dasaniaceae; genus Dasania; species Dasania phycosphaerae. The sequence goes on from NZ_JANHAP010000014.1 coordinate 9,606, forward strand.
GATTTAATGACTGATGTAAAAAATGAGTTAAACAATGAGGCAGAAATTAAACAACGCCTGCACGAGCTGGCCTTGGCTAAAAAAACTGCTGCCGCTAAATCTAGCCGTGTGCAAATTAAGGCTATGGCTGAGGTGCATGAACTGTCAACTGACGAGTTAGATAGCTTAAAAATATTGCATGCCGGCATGCAAAATCGGCAGGTGCTTAATGCTTTTAGAGAGCTGCGAGTTAAGTTGTTGCAAAAATCTAAAGGTGAAAACTTCATCTGTTTGGTGAGTTCGCTGTGTGAACGTGGTGGGGGGGGCTCTTATGTGGCGACTAATTTAGCTGCGGCGTTTGCACTAGATAAAACCAAAACCTCAGTGTTGGTGGACTGTGATTTATACGCCCCCAGTATAGACACTATGCTCAACATTGATGCCAGCCACGGTATTACCGATTACTTGGATGACGATGAGTTGGATGTGCAAGACATAATCTACGCATCAGGGGTGCCGCGCATGCGTGTGGTGCCTATAGGCAGTAATAGGGAGCGTGGCGCCGAACATTTTTCATCTGAGCGCATGAGTGAGTTTATTGCGGCAATGAAAGCTCGTTATTCCGATCGCTTTATAGTCATAGACGCTCCTCCCATACTTAATAGCGCGGAAACCAGAATACTGGCAGATTTGTGTGACATGGCGGTGTTAGTACTGCCCTATGGTAAAACCACTATGGAGCAAGTGCAGGCGGGCGTGGATGTGGTTGATAAATCTAAGTTAGCGGGCATTGTTTTTAATAATTAAAAAATAATAAGGCTAGAGTGTGTCTCATCATGTGCAATAAAAAATATTTGGCGGCATGGCTGATCGGTGTAAATTCAGTGATGGTGTGCGCGCAGAGCCAGGAAACTTCCTCGTTGCTGGATGGGTTGTCGCAAGAGGCGAAAGACGGCGGCTCGATCAGTTTGTTTGCCGATGCACGTTACACAGATAACGTTGCCAAAAAAGATACGGATAAACAGACGGACCTTATACAAACTTATGGGGTAGATTTAAGTTACCTAAAAAACACCCGTGCGGTAAACGCCAAGGCAAATTATCGCTTAAAAAATACCGGCTATAGAGACAGCAGCTTTAGTGATGAGGTCTGGCTGTCAGGGGCGTCGCAATTAATTATCTCAACGACGCCTGAGCGTTATTCTTGGTTTGCCCGGCATCAACAATCAGCTAGGCAAGTAAATTTTTTGCAAGCCGATACCCCTGATAATAGAGATGAACGTTCCACCTTTATCACCGGCCCAGATGTTAATTTGCAGATTAGCCCAGTGGATACCTTGTCGTTGCAGGCGCGTAGCATTAGTACGCGTTTTGATAAGTCCACGGATAATGACTCCGACCGTAATACTGGCTCTATACGTTTAAGTCACAGCCTTAATTCGCAGCATAAAATTGCCTTAGTGGGCAGTTATAGTGATGTGGATTTTGAGTTGGCGCAAAATGATTATAGAAACAAGACCATTGGCATAGAACTGTCGGGGGTATACCGCAGCAGCTTTTACCAATTGAGCGCGGGTAACTCTAGTTTAGAGCGCCGCAATGGTCTAGAAACCGATGATGGCTATTTACGCGCATTGCTCAGCCTTAATCAAGATAACGGTCAATGGTTGCTTTCTTATAGTCGTGAAATTACTGACTCTAGTATAGGGCTTAGCCTAAGCACCTTAGGTGACGCTAATCCATTTAATAACACGCAAGGTGTTACAGGGGAAGATTTAGACGGCGACTTAGATTTGGATGGCGGCGCAGGCGATGGCGATTTTCGTATTTCAGATGTTATTTACAGAACCCGTATGCAAGCCTCCTATACGCGCAAGGTGCCCAATAGCCGTGTAGGCATGTCGCTGAGGGTGCTACAAAATGAAAACGATTATGAGCAGTTATTAGCCGACACCCGCTCGCTAAGTGGCGTGATGAACTTACACTACGACATGGCAGAAAACTTGAGGTGGTTTTTAAATCTTGAATACCGCCGCACCGATTTTATTGATACCCCGGGTATAGGTGAAGATGAGATCGAGCAAACAAAACTAGGCTTTCATTATGATGTGGGGGAGGCACTGCGAATATCCTTCGATATAAATTATGAGACTAGGGATAATCAATATATTAGCAGTCGCGAGTATGATGCCTTTGGCTCAACGCTATATCTGAATTATCGTTGGCGATAGCCTGAGTGACAATATTTGTATATTTAATGATTAAATAATGAGATAAAAATGGATCGTTTCTTAGTTGGGCCTAACAAAATCATTACTAAAATTGGGCCTGCTGGTTTATTAGTAGGTGTTATTTTCCTATGGTTATCGGCGTTTTACCTAGATATATATTCTGCGATAAACGTATGGTCAATAAATCAGACGTATAACCATTGTTTTTTTGTTTTGCCAGGTGCTTTGTATCTGATTTGGCGGCAGAGATCTGAGTGGGTTAAATTGCCTGTCACCCCTGCTTATAATGTTTTGTTTTTGTTGGCTCCCGTTTTGATGCTGGGGTTGCTAGGTAAGGCCGGAGAAGTTCAATTATTTTCACATATCGCGGCATTTTCTAGCTTTTCTTTGCTGCTTATTCTTTTTTTAGGCTGGCGTATATCTGCAGTTATTCGCTTTCCTCTAGTGTTTATATTGTTTGCTGTGCCAGTTGGAGCAGAGTTAGTGCCTTTGTTTCAGGAAATGACAGCAGATATTGCTTTATGGTGTTTGGGGTTTACTAATGTTCCGGTTTATCGTGAGGGCTTGTATATAAATATTCCGGCAGGGCGTTTTGTAGTGGCGGAGGCGTGTTCGGGAGTTCAATTCTTTATAGCCTGCCTAGCGTTTAGCGCTATTTATGCCCACTTTAGCTTCACTTTAGTTAGGCTTAAAGTATTTTTTATGTTGTTAGCTATTGTCCTGCCAATCCTAGCCAATGGGGTGAGAGTATTTTTGACAGTGCTTGTGGGTCAGTATTTTGGCATGGAGTATGCGGACGGTGTTGATCATTTGGTATTTGGTTGGGTCTTCTTTTCTTTTATCTTGCTGTTGTTAATACTGTGTGGTGAGTGTGTGCAGTTGGCCGATATTAAGTCTAATCAAGAGCCAGCTAAAGTGACTCGCGCTGATCTTATGTCATGGTGGCAGCAAGGACGATGGGGCGGGGCATTTGTTGTCATATTACTCCTGATGGTGGCCTATATAGGATTGAAGGAGCTACAAGCGAGTAATAAGCCGCTGCCTGCTAAAATTAATGTGGAACTACTGCCAGCTCATAGTGACACTAGCCATTATAAAGGAGGCTGGAGGCCATATTTTTCGAAGTCATCGGACTCTAAATTAATCAGGCTTATTGACAGACCTTTGGCGGGTGGGTCAGTAGAGTTGTTTATCGCCTGGTATAAGGATAATCAGTCTGGTGCTGAGTTGGTGTCTAACTCCCATCGTATTTTTGATCTTGATAAGTGGAGTGTTATCAGTCAAGGATATTCGAGTATAGTTATCGATGATCAGGCTACAAGTGTTAACAAAGTGTTGATTACAAATCCTGAGGGAGAAAAGCGAATCGTTTTATATTGGTATGAATTGGAGAATACTCGATCTGCTCATCGACTATTTGTCAAATTGCATCAAGCGTTAAATAGGATGGTTGGAGTTACTGATGCCGGAGCAGTTATAGCGTACTCATCAGTTTTCAACGGTAAGCCAGATGGGGTTGCGGCAGAATTGGGCCAATACATACCAGAACAATTCTCTAATGTAAGGTCTGCACTGCCTTTTGAAGTATCAGTTGATAATGAAAAAGGTAGATTTAAAAATGACCATTAAAAACGCATTCACCGTCGATGTGGAAGACTACTTTCAAGTCTCCGCCTTTGCCGACACTGTTGCTGTAAGCGATTGGGAAAAAAAAGAGATGCGCGTAGAAGCCAGTATGAATAGGCTGCTGGCTTTATTGGATAAGCACCATGTTAAAGCAACGTTTTTTACGTTGGGGTGGGTGGCCGAACGCTATCCTCAGTTGATAAAAAACTTGGCCCAGCAAGGTCATGAAATTGCCAGTCACGGTTATTGGCATCAGCGGGCTACTGGGCAAACCACTGCCCAGTTTAAAGAAGATGTAGGCTCTGCTAGAAAACTGTTGCAGGATCTTACCGGTTGCGATGTTCACGGCTACAGGGCACCCAGCTTTTCCATTGATAGAACTAATGAGTGGGCTTACGATGTGCTTTTGGAAGAAGGCTATCAGTATAGCTCTAGTATTTACCCGGTTAGCCATGATCACTATGGTGTGCCAGATGCGCCACGGTTTAAATATAAAACCGAACAAGGTTTGTGGGAAGTGCCATTAAGCACCTTGGTTATGAATAATAAAAACATACCCATCTCTGGTGGTGGCTATTTTAGGTTATACCCTTACCGAGTAACATCTTGGGCGATAAAGCGTTTCCATGATAAAGATGCGCAGCCTTATATTTTTTATATGCATCCTTGGGAGATCGATCCCGGGCAGCCTAGGCAGCAAGGCTTATCGTTTAAATCCAAGTTTAGGCATTATTTAAACTTGGGGCGAGTAGAATCGCGTTTAGATAAAATGCTACAAGAATTCAAATGGTCCACAATGGCCGACAGCTTGGATTTATAAAGCTGTAACTAGGCCATTGATGCAGAGATCATTCCTATGGATAAGAATAAGAGCCTCGCTATGTTTTCAGTTAATCAGCCTATCGCATTGCCTGCTGAACAGCCGCCGCAGTTGATTGTAGTGATTGATACCGAAGAGGAGTTTGACTGGGGGGCAGGCCCCGACCGTAGTAAAACATCAGTATCAGCTATGCAGCATATAGATAGAGTGCAAAATATTTTTGATCAATATGGCATAGTGCCCTGCTATGTGGTGGATTATCCCGTAGTTAGTCAAGCACAAGGTGTGGCATTGTTACGGCAGTACCATAGTGAAGGGCGCTGTGAAATTGGTGCGCACTTACACCCATGGGTTACGCCTCCTTATGATGAGGAGGTCTCCGCTTTTAACTCCTATGCCGGTAATTTACCCGCAGAGCTGGAGCGGAAAAAATTGCAAGCTATGGTCGATAAAATTACCGAAGTTTTTGCTAAGCGCCCCACAATCTACAAGGCAGGCCGCTATGGTCTGGGCTCAAATTCAAGCGCTATTATGGAGCAGCTGGGTTTTGAAGTAGATGTGTCGGTGTGTCCACCTGTTGATTATCGCGCCGATGGTGGGCCGGATTATAGTCGCGCTCATGCTCAACCATTTTGGTTTGGTAGTGATAATGGCTTGTTGGAGTTGCCGGTTACTGGCGCGTTTGTTGGTTGGGCTGGTGCTTTGCAGCGCCCGCTATATAACATGGCGGGTAAACTGCAAAAATTTAAAGCTAAAGGCATATTGTCACGTTTATCTGCTGTGGATAGGCTGATGTTGTCTCCTGAAGGGTTTAGCAGTCAAGAGCACATAAAATTAACCGAATACTTACTAAAGCGTGGGGTGCGTACTTTTACTTGGAGTTTTCACAGCACCAGTGTTAAACCAGGCATGGCACCTTATGTAAAAACAGAGCAAGATTTAGCAGAATTTTTAGATTCATTTAGACGTTATTTTGATTATTTTTTTACACAATTAAAAGGCGAGGCAACGACGCCTAGCTTATTAAAACAAAAATTGGAGAGTTACAGATGAAGGTTTTGGGGCTATCACCATTAGATAAAGACGCTACCGTATCCATCGTTGAGGACGGCGTTATTATCTATGCCGCTGGGGAAGAGCGTTTTTCTCGCGTAAAACAGCAAGATGGCTTCCCCTACGAAGCTATTCAAAAAGCTCTAGATTATACCGGCACCAAAATTGAAGATATTGATGTGGTGTCCTACCCCTTTATGCCTTGGGAAAAAGAGCAGGAGCTGTTTACAGCCAATATGCAGGTAGAGCAAGACTTTATAGCTAACTTTAAAGGTAATGGTTTAGCGACACAGGTTAAAGCAGCGAAAAAAAATATACCCCAGCGCACCGAGGGTGTGCATGGTTTGAAAGATCCTAATGAGAAAATGGACAAGGGTTTATTAAAGCGCGCTTATTTTCGCTTGGCAGGAGCCACTCCAGCTTTTTCTAAACTGGCGGCTAAAAAAGCTTCTCAGCGGTGGTCTGATAATGCATTAGCGTCATTTAAACAGTGGCAGCAAGAGTTAGATAAGGGGCTAAAAAGCTTAGGGCTTGAGGGGAAGCTAAAACGCATAGATCACCACCTTAGTCATGCGGCTAATAGTTTTTATGCGAGTGGTTATGAAAAAGCATTGTGCATTACCTTAGATGGTTATGGTACTGGCCTTGCAGGATCGATAAGCATAGGTAGCGAAGGAAAAATAAAGCGTATCCACGGCGTTAAGTTTCCTTACTCATTAGGGAGCTTCTATGAGCAGGTTACCTCCTGTCTAGGTTTTAAGCCTAGCCGCCACGAAGGCAAAATTGTAGGGCTGGCTTCTTATGGCGACCCCGAAATCTTGTCTGATATTTTATTAAGCCGTTTTATACAACAAGACGGTGATATTAAAATGTACGAAGCGAATAATGTTTACTTTTCGCGTTATCTCGCTGCCCATTTCCCAAAAATCGATGTGGCCGCCGCCTACCAAAAAGTATTAGAAGTAGTAGCAACTAACTTTGTACAGCATTGGGTAGAAGAAACAGGTATCGATACCGTGGTGCTTTCGGGCGGGGTTACAGCCAATGTAAAATTAAATCAGCGTATCTTTGAAATTGAGGGGGTTAAACAAATGTTTGTTTACCCCAATATGGGGGATGGTGGCTGCGGCACCGGGGCAGCCCTGTATCACTCTTGGCCGGGTGGTGTTAAGCCCAGTATTAGCAATGCTTATTTTGGCCCTGACTTTACTGAACAAGAAATTATAGCCGAGCTGGAAAAAGCGAACTTAAGCTATACGCGCCCCGATAACTTAGCAGCAGAAGTGGCAGCCCATATCCACGGTGGCGCGGTAGTGGCGCGCTTTGATGGTCGTATGGAATACGGCCCTAGGGCCTTAGGTAACCGTACGATTATGTATCACGCTCGCGAGCCAGAGGTAAATCAGTGGTTAAATAAGCGTTTAGGCAGAACAGAGTTTATGCCTTTTGCACCGGTCACCTTGTATGAGGCCAGAAAGCGTTACTATCACAATATAAAAGGTGCAGAACATACTGCTGAGTTTATGACAGTCACCTTTGATTGTACTGATGAGATGAAACGTGATTGCCCAGCCGCTGTGCATGTAGATGGCACCGCTAGGCCGCAGTTAATTAAGCGCGAGGTAAACCCTGGCTACTACGATATTATTAAAGAGTATGAAAAGCTAAGCGGTATCTCTAGTTTGATTAATACCAGTTTTAATATGCATGAAGAGCCCATAGTCTGCAGCCCCTATGATGCAGTAAGAGCCTTTTTGTTGGGTAATTTAGATTGGCTGGCTATAGGGCCGTTTTTGGTAAAGCATCCTGAGTCTAAAGCTGTTTAAATTTTTTAATATTTAACTGTGGCAAGTAAAATGCTTAAAAGAATAATCAATCTAATGTTTTTTTTGGTGGTAATTCCTTTGCTTGCCTTATTCGTTTTATTGGGCTTAGTTTTTAATAAAAAAAGCTTGTTTATAGGGTTTTCTCAGTTTTTAAGCTTAATACCTGGTAAGTTTGGGAGCTATCTTAGAAAGGCTTTTTATAGAGTTGTAATAAAAAGCTGCGGTGAAAGCTGTGTTATTGGTTTTGCTACTCTGCTTTCAGATGCTGATATTGTAATAGAAGAGGGCGTTTATATTGGTCCACAGTGCAATATAGGTAAAAGTCACATTGCGAAAAATTGCCTGCTAGGTAGCGGTGTCCACATATTAAGTGGTAAATCTCAGCATGATTTCTCTAGATTGGATGTCCCTATACAGCAGCAGGGTGGCAGCTATCAAAAGGTTTTCATCGGTGAAGATAGTTGGATAGGAAATGGCGCCATTGTCATGGCTAATATAGGTAGGCAATGTGTCGTTGCTGCAGGAGCGGTTGTTGTTAATGATGTTGCAGACTTTTCAGTTGTTGCTGGGAACCCAGCAAAGCTTATTAAGCTGCGTACCGAGAACTGCTAGTAAAAATATCATTCTATAGTTTTCAGGTATTGGTGGCCAAAGATAATGCGTTCTATAGTCGTTTTAATATTTACAGCCTATTTTATGATAATGGCTATGAAAAGCAGCTTTGTAGCCATGTTGCTTTATTGGTGGTTTGCAATATTTAGGCCGCAAGACTGGATTTGGTGGGATGTTTCAATTCTTCGTCTGCCATTAATAGCAGCACTAATATTTTTCATACCGGCACTTTTTAGGGGCTATGTGCCAAGAATTAAAGATAAGTTGTCATTATGTTTTTTACTATGGATTGTAATAGCTTTAATTGCCAACTTTACAAATGGTTGCACAGTGGCGTCTGGCATAAAAGCAGCAATTGTTGCAATGCCAGTGTTGATATATACAGTTCTGTTAACAGAGCGGGTAATTGAGACCAAGGCCCATGTTGTAGCTCTCATGCTGACTATTGCGTTGTCTTTAGGTTTTCATAGCGGGAAGTCAGGTGTTAATTCATTATTGCAGGGTGGGGTTAGTAACTATGGAGCCGAAAATTTAACCGGCTTATTTTCTGGCAGTAATGCATATGCATTAGGTACGGGAATGCTTGTTTTTTTTATGATTTTTATATATCAACAAGCAAAAAGCAACCCATCGATAATGCCAGTTATTTTCTCTAAAAACAATAGACTCAAATATTTCAAAATAATTATGCTGATTATTATTGCAGGGTCAATTTATAACATTGTGTCACTGTCATCGCGCGGGGCTTCTTTGGCTACCTTTGCGGGCTTTGTCGGTTTCTTTATGATGAAGCCTAATGGCGTTAAACATGTATTAATGATACTGCCATTTTTAGTAGTCTCGTTTTTCATAATACCTCTCCCAGAAGGATATAAAGAAAGGATAGAAAGTGTTTTTGTTGAGGAAGAAGAGCTTGATCACTCTGCCAAGTCAAGGGGGCATTTCTGGGAAACAGCTAAAAGAATGGCCGATCACAATCCTGTAGGGATAGGTGCAGGGTGCTATTCTAGTTATTATGATTTATATGATTACTCAAATGGGTTTTATGGTAGTAAAAGATCTGTTCATAGTAGTCATTTTCAGATATTAGCTGAGACAGGTTATATTGGGTTTATCATATGGGTAGTTCTATTTGTAGTATCTTATATAAAGCTATTTAAATTAAGGATGATGGCATATCGATTTCATGATTCTTTAGATCCCAATGGTTTTTATAAGCAAATTTCCGAGACATTAATTTGTGCTCAAACGGTGTTTCTACTAGGCGGGTCTTTTTATGAGCTCGCCTATTCTGATTTAATCTGGCTAATCTGGGCCGTTGTAATATGCCTGATAAGGCTTATGAATTTCGATATTGAAAATCTTAATGTGAAAAATGATGGAAAAATATCACGCTTGTGATTTTACTGCTTTTAATTTGGGTCGTGTTTATGATTATTGATGGTTTAAAAATTGGAGAAGAGGTCAAGACTGAGTGTGAGCTTTGTATTGTGGGTGGGGGTGTTGCAGGCATTGTGTTGGCTAATGAGCTTAGTAGTGCTTTCTCTAGTATCGTAGTCATAGAGTCAGGAAGTCAAGATTATAACGCGCAGGCACAAGAGTTATATGAGGCTGAAAGCCAGCATGAACAAATCCCTAATCCGCTATACTCTAGGCTGCGCATGCTTGGTGGATCTAGTAATCACTGGGAAAATAACACCTCACCTTTTAGTCCTTTAGATTTTGAAAAAAGGGATTGGATAAAAAACAGTGGCTGGCCTTTGGGGTTTGAGGAGTTAAGTGATTATTACAAGAAGGCGGGATGGTATTGTGGTGTTGGTGATGACGGATATGATCAAAATTATTGGTCTAAAAAGCTAGAAAAAAATGATCTTGCTGCTGGTTCTCAGGTTTTAAAAACTCAAATATCTAAATATGCTGTGCCGCCGGTTAGGTTTTTTCAGCAGCATGGGGATGTTTTGATAAATAGTAATAATATTACTGTTTATACAGGCTTGAATCTTGTTGATATTATATATAACAAAAATAATAAAGATGTTGAGCTTGCGAAGGCTATAAACACTGGCGGTAATGAGCTGAGTGTAAGTGCAAAAATATTTATCTTTTGTCTTGGGGGTATTGAAAATGCTCGTATGATGTTGGTGTTTAATGACAAATATGATAATCAATTAGGGAATCAAGGTGATTCCGTTGGACGTTATTTTATGGAGCATCCAACGCCTAGAGCTGCACAGTTATTGGCGGACTCCCCCGAAAGGTATAGTTTTTATCTGGGTGAGGAGACGGGGGATAAATTGGTGGCAGGATATTTCTCATTAGAGGAAAGTGTAGTTCGTTCCGAACAAACCACAAATTTAAGAATGCCATTACACCCATCTACAGAGTATATGCTCTCCGATGGAATATCATCATATCATATTTTATCTGATGCAATTGCTAAGGGTGATGTGCCAGAAAATTTTGGCCAACACCTTCTTAACCTTACAGCGGATATTGATTTAGTAGCTGAGGCGGTGTCTAGGAAAAAATTTCAAAAAAGCTTGTTTGATTATTCTAAAAACTTCGCTGGATTTCAAATGCCGATGATGATGGAGCAGACACCGCATAGAGATAATCGCATAAGGCTCGGCTCTAAAAAAGACAAAATGGGTATATCGAAATTAAAAATTGACTGGGAGCTTAAAGAAAGTGATAAAGCTATGGTCTGGAAAACGCTAGAGTTAGCTGCTAACGAAATTGGCGCGCTTGATATTGGGCGTATGCGCTTGCTGTATGAGAGGGCGAGCAGAATATGGGGAGATCAGTTAGGTTTTAGTCAGCATCATATGGGCACAACAAGGATGGCTGAAAACCCTGACAATGGTGTTGTTGATAAATATCACCGAGTATTTGGTACCAATAATTTATTTATGGGGGGATCTTCGGTTTTTTCAACTGGCGGGCATGTCGCGCCAACTCTTACTATCGTTGCCATGACTATTCGATTGGCGGATTACATCAAGAGGGAATATGCTCATGATTGATTTGAAAAAAAGGCAGTTGATAAAAATGGCTGCAGCTTTACCACTTTTTAATGCGGCTTTAGTGAGTAGAGCACACACAGAAAAAAGTGATTTTTCGGTATCTGAAATTAATAAGGTGTTAGATGCGTGGCTAAAAACTATGAGTTTGACTCCACAAGATTATCTGGCAAATAGAAGTGTATTGCCGGGCAGTGCTGATAAAATTCGAGAAATGTCTGTAGAAGATTTCAGGAGTGGTAAGACGTTGCACGTTAATGGTGTGGTTCTAAGCTGCACAGAAGCTGCGCTAATAGCTGAATTAGCGAGTGCTTTAAGTTGAAATTTGTCAGCTTTTGTCGGCATCGGCTTTTCTGTGGTGTGCTAGATATGCTAATGAGTAGGCGCTTCGTGGTTAAGGGGGTATTAATTTGCGTTGCATTGTTATCTAACGGCCCTTATTTACTAGAGCGTATTTCCGAAATTAATAGCGCTCCATTAATTGCTTTATTTATACTCTTGTACACTTTTTTTCTTATCTCTGTATTGATTACATCGGTAATAACTAACGCAATTACCCGTTGGTTGTGCGCTGCTATATATCTCGTGTTTTTTCTTTTTTCCGATGCTTATTGGCGGGTGACAGGTGGATTCATATCTTATTCGTCATTTATATCGATGGTCAATGCTCATGGCTTCGTTGGTGATGCCATGGAGCAGTATGGTAATTTGTTTTTAATAAGTGGTTTTTTGGGGGCTTTGCTCTTTGTCGGTTTAGTTATACCTGTAAAAAAATCACCATCAAACTTATTTGTGCTTTTTATTCCGTTAACGTCAATTTTTATATTGGTGTCAATGCTGTTTATTCGTGGTGGCGATGGTGGAAAGGGTTTGTCTCTGATTTATACTCCAATGGCATACTCAATTTTATTTTTATATGAAAAAGCCGCTGAAGATAACGGCCCCAGGCTTCCTGTTACTATTGAAACAGCAGGGGTTGAGCAAGGTAAGGATATTGTTTTTGTTATTGATGAGAGTGTAAGAGGCGATTTTTTAGATATTAATGCTAATAATGGCGTTTATACGGGGTTAGCTGACGGTGATGTTAATTGGAAATTGTATAACTATGGTTTGGCTGTTGCTGTAGCTACATGTAGTGCGGAAGTTAATGTTACCCTCCGATATGGTGGAACAAGAGAGCAATATAAAGCAATTATAGCGAGGCACCCTTCAATTTGGCAGTATGCAAAAAAAGCTGACATGAAAACTGTTTATATTGATACACAGCGCACTGCAGGCAAGCTTCAAAATTATATGGATTCTGAAGAGTTGTTAAGTATTGATGAGTTTGTCCAGTTTGATGGTGTAGATATATTGTATAGAGATGTTCTTGCCGCTGAAAAGATTGCAAAATATTCACAGAATGATACGGCTGAGTTTATTTTGGTTAATAAAATGGGGGCGCATTTTCCAGTTCATGATAAATACCCTGATAACTTTACTTATTATAAACCTGTACTGCGAAGAGGTGGTTTTGTTGGTATTAGTGACACTGGTAATAGGGATGGCTTTGATGGTGCTGATGAGTGGCGGCTCTACGTTAACTCTTATAAAAACACGCTTTTATGGAGTGTGGGTGAGTTTTTTAAAACAATTAAACTGCAGGCCAAGTTGTCTAATTTAATCATGGTGTATACGTCTGATCACGGTCAGGATTTACACCTTGATGGTAGGTCTGGTGTGACAACTCATTGTAGTGGCGAGCGCGCCAGATCGAATGAGGCTGTTGTGCCATTGGTAGTACTTGAGGGAGGGAAAGCAAAGTTTGATTGGAGTGAGAATTTAAACCATAACTATAATGCTGTTAGCCACTTTAATATATTTCCCACATTACTGAAGTTGATGAACTATGATGCCGAAGAGGTGAGTAAAATCTACGGTTACTCATTAGATCAAAAGGTTGAAGATCCCTATACCTATAATGTTAGATTTAATGCAAGGCTTGGGATGAAGCCGATATGGAAAAAAATGGATCGTGAGGATCCAATTAACTCCAAAAATTGACAGCTATATTTGTTGTGGTGCACCCCTTAAATTCATTATTAATAAAAATAAGGGGTGTACATAATTATTTGTTAACTTTAGGTGGCGGGAGAGTTATTGTGGCAGGGCCTATATTTGCGCCTACGCGATAGTCGGGGCCTATATAAGAATCGCTAACAACTACATCATTAACGTAAATAAATCCATCCACTCCACTTTGACCCCAGTCTTTATTCCAAGCGTACATGTTGTCAAAGAATACAAAAAAGTTAAACCCACTGCCATGCTTGGTAGTAGGTATGCCTGTGAGCTTTGGAGCACCACCATTTTCGATGATTCTAACCCAATCCCCTTGTTTTACACCGTCAAACCACATTTCCCACACGCCATCATTTGAGGTCGCGTTTGTAGCTAATTTAATATGATATTCAATAGTGTGCCATGTTTGAGATTGACTGGTTCCGTAAGTAATAAAGTGTCCTTTATTGTTGATCCAGTCTATTTCCCAGGCTCCATTGCCAATGCTTTGGAAAAAACCACTAGCTTTTGTGAAGTCCGTAATGCCATTGTAATAATCAATGTTGTAACGTTCTCCTCCGGCGCTTCCAAAAGCAAGATTGCTGCCGGTGTTGGCACTTACTACAACATTGGTGTCAATGCCATAAGTTGGGCTGCCAGCGAAATTCCAAACCACATAGAAAGAGTCTTCGCGGTTCTCCGTCCATGTTGCATCTAGTGTTGGGGAAGTGTTTTGCCATAAGCGTCCCCACTTCCAGTATGGAACCGAAGAGGTGCCATCTCCAGCCTTAAAACTGTCAGGGAAGCGAACGTGGTAGCGAATATAAAGCTCATCATAACCTGTGTTTTTATTGCCAGTTAGGTGTTTCATCAGGCGGATAGTTGGTTGAGATGAGTTGGGGTCCCAAGTCAGTTTAAGTGCATTTTTGCCATTTAATCCTTCACCGCTTTTTACTTCAATGCTCGAATTTTCAGAAGCCTTGACTGCATCCCAGCCTGTGGGAACATTACTCGTCTCAAATAAATTAATGCTGTTAATGGTATAGCCGGTGTCGGCAGAAAAGTCAGATTCAAAAATGACGCCCCCTAGAGAGCTGTTTATCAATACGCAGCTAAGTAGAGCAGGGGTTAGTGTTTTCATAGTGAAAGCCTCGTTGAACGTATGGCGCAAGTGTCGTAGATCTTTGGTAGGTATTAAGTGTAGCTGTACGTGAAAAAAGTTAAATAGTGTAATGCGCTTTATGAGATGTGGCTCACTAGCCACAGTGTATATTTTTGTTTATTTGGGAATATGTAGTTGGCATAAGAGTATTATAGCTCCAATTATAACTATTGGTTATTTAAAATTATTAAATAGTGGTTGCAGGGCATATATGGTTCTAGCTGAATTTTCCCTGTAGTTTGTTTAGAGCATTGGCCCTTAGAAAATTCCATTCGGAAAAGGGTATGAGAAAAAAGCATGCAGTGTAAATAGTCGCGCCAATGGTAATTGAAAGAATAAAGCTAAACCAATCCCCGCTTGTGTTGTAGAACTGCAAATAGGCAGTTATCCCCAAATACATCACAGTTACAGAAAGTGTCGGAGGTAGAAGTAGTTTTATTGATGTTGAAGGGGCTAGGTTTATTACGGTTTGTAAAATAATAAAAGAGGATATTAAGGAGGCAAAGTTAAAGTAAAGGATTATATATGATAAGGTGAGTGTGCCTTGGTCGGCAAAATAAATTAGGTTCGTAATAAGCACAATTAATAAGATAATTCGAGAAATAGTTTGAATTTTTAATTTTCCAGCAGCTCTATTCAGAGCAGATATAGGCTCGTTAATAGCCATTATTAAAAATGAGAGTGAGAATATTTTAAATACAGGAATCATGGGAGTCCATTTTTCCCCAAGGATGAGAAGTGTGAAGTCCTCTGCGACTAAAAATAATCCTATGTAGAGGGGAGTGTTAAGAAACGCACATATAGAAAAGGCTTTTGAAAAGTGCTTTTTAAGCTCCGATATTTCATGGCGGCAGCGTGAAAATGTAGAAAATGAAACCATAGCAACGCGTTTGGCGATTTGATCATTAGGCATCTGCGCAATGCTCGCTGCTTTGTCATAATAGCCAAGTTGTTCAGAACCCAAATATTTTCCAATTATAAGCTTGTCTATATGATCCCCAATAATTTTGGATTGTCCCCAGATGAAATCCCATACACCAAAGCTCATTAAGTCCTTTAGATATTGGTGTTTAATTGAAATATGTGGTCGAATTTTTGCTTTTATTATCATTAATAGCATTGCGACGAAATTACTAGCTATTGTTGCAATTATAATTGACCAATATCCAAATCCGTTTAGAGCTAGTACAAGGGAAATGATAATCGAAAGAAAAACATTCACTGCTTCAATTAGAGCTAAGAATTTGTAATCTAATTCTCTTTGCAGTATTGCTTGGGGGATATCGCTTAGGGCTGTAATTAGAAACATAGTAGCAAAAACTTGTGTTGCTGTTTCAAGCTCATAAATATTGAAATAAGAAGCGATGCTGGGTGATAGGAAATAAAATAATAAAAAAAGGATTGTTGAAATACCTATGTTAAAACAAAAAAAAGCATCGATATGATGGCTTGCAAGTTTGGTGCGCTGTATGACTGCGTTGGTTAGGCCAAAATTAGATATGTTGTTACTATAATGGATCATTACAGTGATGATCCCCATGATTCCAAAGTCATGAGGACTAAGTATTCGTGCTAATATTATTGAGCTGATAAAACGAAAAATATGAAGGATGGGTGGGAGAACGGTAAACCATATTATACTTTCCGAAGATTTTTTTTCAAAGTTGTCAGCTGTATTGGTCATTGTAAGAGGCTTGAGTAGTGTGTTAAAACTGAAAATAGATAAATGTTGGGGTGCCAATGGAGGCCCCGACAAATAAGAGCAATAAGCCCGCATAGACTGAAGACTTAAATAATGTAGGTAGGGCTATGAAGTCTTTGGTTGTAATGCGCTCAATAAAATTTCTTGGTATTACATGGGCTATTATGGCTGTTGATAATACTAAATAAAATAGAGGGCTTAGGGACGATGTTAATGATAGTTCAGATAAGCCGCCTATATACTCATTAAATGTATTTATGTCGCTGACTCTAAATAACAGCCAGCTGAAAGCGATGAGGTGAAAGTTAATTATTATTTTTCCAATCATTTTTAAGTTAAACGATTGTTCAATAATTGCGTTCCTAGTAAGTATAAGAATAAGTCCATGAAATGCTCCCCAGAGCAGAAAGTTAAAGGCGGCTCCATGCCAAAGACCACCAAGGAGCATAGTAATCATGAGATTTCGATAAGTAAAGAATCTTGATCCCTTATTTCCTCCTAGGGATATATATAAATAATCCCTAAGCCATCCAGATAGTGATATATGCCACCTTTTCCAAAAGTCTGAAGGTGATTGAGCAAGATATGGGCGATTAAAATTGATTGGGAGTTTGAGGCCTAATAAAAGAGCAATGCCAATTGCTATGTCTGAATACCCAGAAAAATCACAATAAATTTGAAATGAGTAGGCGTAAATTCCCATCAGTAAATCAAAAGATGAAAATGTAGAGGGGTTGTCAAAAACAGCATCCACTGCTAAATAAGCCAATAAATCAGCAATTATGATTTTTTTAAATAAACCTAAAAAAATCATCTGGAAGCCTAGCTCCCAATCTTTAGAGTTGATGGTAATGGGGCTGTTGATTTGAGGTAAGAAGTCTTTCGCTCGTACAATTGGCCCCGCAACCAATTGAGGGAAAAAAGATACAAAAACTGCGAATTTTGTAAAGCTAGGTTCGTGAGATATTTTTTTTCGATAAATATCGATGGTGTAACTTAGTGTTTGGAATGTGTAAAAAGAAATGCCAACTGGCAGCAAGAGTTGGTGATATAGATCTGGAATAAAAATGCCGAATAAGCCAAGGGCTAATTGGCTGCTTTCGTAAAAGAAGTTGTAGTATTTAAAAGTAGCTAATATGCCGAGATTTACAGTTAGGCTTGTAATTAGCAATGCTAAGCGGTTTTGTTGTTTTTCACTATCTAGTCTTTTTCCGATATGGAAGTCAACAATAGTTGAAAGGGCTATCAGGGCTGCATATTGCCAGTACCAAAACATATAAAAAATATAACTGCCAATTAGTAGTATAATGTCCCTTAATCTCTCCTGTTTATAAGTGCTATAAAATAAAATAAGAAATATAGGGAGAAATAGGGCGAAGTTAATGGAGTTAAATGTCATCTTGGGTGTGCTCTGTTTCTAAGGTGGCATTTATATGCGAGCTAATAATTTGTGCTAAAGCAGCATGCCCGCGTTTGTTGAAGTGGATAAAGTCGCTAAAGTATTCTGGTTTTCCATTCATTACAGTTCTAGAGTCTATCAGTTCAATTTCGTGCTTTTTAGCAATATCCAGCAGTAATGAGTTATATTGGTCAAGTGTTTTTACCCAGCCTGTAGGGGATAAGTAGCTGTTGTATTTAACAAAGTTAGTTCGCTCGGAGTAATGCATATTGGCTAAATTACTCAAATCATGAGAAACAGAAAAATTCGTTAAGATGGGTGTGATGTTCAATTCCCTGCAGGTGTTAATAAATGAAATAATTCGATTTTCGAAGTCTGTAGCCATTGATGGTGGGAGTTCTTCTTTTAGCAATCCTGATAGCTTAATATTGCCGCCAATGTAATCTGATAGGTGAGTGTATAGTGAGGTTTGTTGCAGCCATTTAGTAAGATAATCGGTATTTATAATTGCATGATTTTTAGGTGGAGGCACTCTTGAGCTTGTTAGCAATTTTTGTTGATTAGATATTTCAAGACTCATTTGATACAGGATTGCATAGTCGGGCTGGTATGTTTTTGCGTATTTTCTGAGTAGCTGAATATTTTCATTGATTAACATTCCTGGGCCACTACCATTTATTGTTTCACAGTTACCCGTTGTGCTTATTGCTTTACAAATAAGATTAGGAAATATGTCTTTGGCTGGGGTTCGACCACCTACTGCATGGGATGACGATGCAATCCATAGCCGCAGCTGGGTTGTTTTTTTGGGGAGGATTATTCTACTCTTAAATGGAAAGGCCTCTGTCGGGCCAAACTTTGGGCTAAGTTGAGGGGAGGAATATTCTTTTTCTTGAGGTGCTTTGGTGCCGAGTATAGGGGTTGTATACCCTAGGTTATAGTGTCGATATTCAAGCAGTAACTCAGCACAGATAATGAGCGCAGCAATTGTAAAAATGTATGCATAAAATAATTTAATAGCATTCATGATAGAGGCTTGTATAGAGTTCAGTCATTTTTTCGACGGTAAATTTATTTTGAAAGCTGGTTCTCGCAGCTTCTCCCATCGCAACCCTTTTTCCTGGTAAATTAGTGATATTTATTACAGCTTTATAAAAAGCATCAGAGTTCCTGTTGGGTGTTATGTAGCCATTGAATTCATTAGTGATGATTTCAGGGTTTCCTCCAACATCAGTCACTATACAAGGTTTAGCACAAGCCATAGCTTCCAGCAGTGTCATTGAGGTTCCCTCGCTAAGAGAAGATAGTAAAAATATATCTATCAGCTGGAAGTAGCTCTTAGGGTTAACGATAAAGCCTGTAAATAACACTTTATCTTTAACGCCTTCATTTATTGCATGTTGCTCTAGTTCAGCCCGTATGGGGCCATCACCAACAATGATCAGTTTTAGATTTGAGTTTTCTTTGGCTGCTTTGGCAAAGGCTGAAATCATCATGTGCTGGTTCTTAATGGGATCCAGCCTGGCGACGGTGCCCAGCAGAATGTCACTGGGCGATAGCTCTAATTCTTTCCGGAGCGCGGTGGTGTCGTCATTGGCGCTAGGGGAGCTGGCTAGCCCATTATAGATAACCTGCACTTTGTTTTTAGGGAAATTCTCATATTTTATCAAGGCTTGTTTGGTGGCCTCTGAGATCGCGACTATGGCTTTGGTGCGCAAGGTGAGCAGAGGGTTAATGATAAAACGCTTCCATTTATAACTGTCAGGATAAAAGCGGCCGTGCTCAGTAAAGATAACTTCAACCTTTGTGCCTAAGGCTGCGAATACGCCATAAATATAAGGGGTGTATTGGTGGCAGTGCAGTATGTCAAAACCTCCGGTGTCTATCAGTTTTTTTAATGCTGCAATTAGACGGTAGTCAAAGCCGGGCTTGCGGTTTAAAACATAGACTTTATGGCCTTGCTGTTGCAGCTTTAAGCCTAGCTCCCCAATCTTGTTGTCTATACAGGCAATGGCGGTTTCATAGTTGTTGGGGTTGGTGTTTTCAACCAGCTGACATATTACCTGCTCGGTGCCGCCTATAGCCATATCAAAGGTGACGTGTAGGATTTTTTTCTTAGCCATTTGTGTGCTCGTTATTCATGTAACGTTGCCACCATAGCTCAAACATTAGCATAGACCAAAGCTCGCTGGAGTAGTCCCGTTGTTTGTTTTGATGTTGTTGCCACAGGCTGTTGATGGCTTCTACTTTGAAAAACTGCGATAACCCTGAGTCTTTGTTTAATAGTTTTTGCTCGGCAATATCTTTTATTTCGTCTCTTAGCCATTCAGCTAAGGGTACGGAAAATCCCATTTTTTTTCGGTACAAAATTTCTTTTGGTAGTAGTTTGGCAAAGGTTTTTTTAAGAGCGTATTTTTTTTCACCATTATTGTATTTTAGTTGAGCTGGCATTTGGGCAGCAAGTTCTATCACTTTGTGGTCAAGTATGGGGGCTCGTACTTCTAGCGAGTTAGCCATGCTCATGCGGTCAACTTTTACCAGTATATCGCCTGTTAGGTAAGTCTTAATATCGGTATATAGGATTTTAGCCAGATGATTGTTGCCATCAGACTTATGGTAGTAGCTCTCGGTAATAGAAGATGGGTGATAGCCAGCGAGAGTAGCTTTAGTTTGCTCATTGACTAGTTGATTCCAAGTGTCATCGGACATAAAGGCATTAGTCATGTAAAAGCCATGGGCTGCATCTTTGCTAAGGGTGTTGAGCAAGGTGCTGGCTTTTTTGAATAGCCGATGATTAATTTTTGCGGATGCCTTTGCCAGAGGCGGAAAAATTGTATGGCGAATAAAACCGGGGAAAAGGTTGCGTAGCCGATTCTCTATGTTATCGATATGATACTTGTTGTAGCCAGCAAAGCTCTCGTCGCCACCATCGCCAGCTAAGGCTACAGTGACTTGTTGCCTGGCTAATTCTGAAACAAAGTAAGTGGGGACTAAAGAGGGGTCGGCAAAAGGCTCATCAAAAAAGCTAGCTATGTGCTCTAGCCGTTCGCGGACGTTGCTTTTAACGGTAAACTCATGGTGATCAGTATTGAACAGTTCAGCAACTTGCTTGGCGTATTTAACTTCATCGAATTTTTCGGAGTCAAAACCTATAGAGCAAGTAGTGACGGGTTTATCGCTATTTTTAGCCATCAGTCCAACAATGCCGCTGGAATCCACGCCGCCGCTTAAAAATGCACCTAAGGGTACATCGCTAACCATACGTTGCTGGGTGCAGTGGTTAAGCTGCTGGTAGAGTTGCTCAAAGTTCTCCTCTTCGCTGAGGCTGTTTTCATGGGCAAATGAAACATCCCAGTACTCTTCGATATGCTGACCATTTTGGTCTACTGTCATCATGTGGCCAGGTTTTAATTTGTAAATATCCTGGAATATGGTTTTAGGGTCGGGCACATATTGATAGCTGAAGTAGTCATACACAGCCTGTTGATTGATGACTTTGGGAATGTTGTTAACTTCAAGTATGGCTTTGATTTCTGAGCCAAAAACAAAGCGATCGTCTTTTTGAAAGTAATACAGCGGTTTTTTACCTAGCCGGTCCCTAGCAAGCAGTAGGGTTTGCTGTTGTTTATCCCATAATGCAATGGCAAACATGCCATTGAGTTGCTTGATACAGTTTTTACCATCGCGTAAATACAGGGCAATAATAACTTCTGTATCTGTATGCGTTTTAAACTGGTAGCCCTCTGCCTGTAGCTCTTCGCGCAGCTCTTGGAAATTATAAATTTCGCCATTAAAAACCAGCACAATATTATTATCGCTAGAGTACATGGGCTGATTGCCCGCCGCCGATAAGTCAATAATACTTAGCCGCCTGTGGCAGAGACCTATACGTTCATCCAGGTATTCGCCATGAGCATCGGGCCCTCTGTGGGCAATGGCATTGCCCATGGCGACTAAGGTATTGCTGTCGCCAGTGGGGCTATGAAAACGTGTAAAACCTGCTATTCCGCACATGGTTATTGCTTTTGCTGCAGCAGTTGGGTGAATAAATCATAGTACTCTCTGGCCATTCGGGCGGCAGAGAAGTTATCTAACACATATTGTCGCCCAGCTTTGGCAAGTTGCTGGGCTTTGGCTTGGTCAAATAATAAAGTTTCCCAATACTGCTGTAAGGTTTCTTTGTCGCCATAGTCGGCGAGCAAGCCTGTTTGTTCGTGGGCCATTAACTGGTCTATGCCGGGGATGTTATAGGCCGCTACAGGTATCTCCATGGCTAGTGCCTCCATAAGGCAGCGTGGAATGCCTTCGGAGGATGAAGTCATTACAAACAAATCAAAGTCCCGTAATTGTTCAAGGCGATCTTGGCGAAACCCTAAGAATTTGATTGTATGACTGCAAGGCAGTTGCGCTGCACTGGCTTCTAGCTCGGCGCGGCTGTCGCCATCGCCTAAAAAGAGTAGCTGTAAATTGTCGTGCTGCGTTGATAGATTGGCGAAGATCTCTAGTATGTGATCTATTTTCTTGCGCGGTATCATTTGCCCGATAAAACCTATGGTTTTAATCTCGCTAGGCTTTGTTTGCTTGCTTTGTAAATAATGATCTACTTCTTTTAGGTCTACCCCATTTTGTATATAGCGCAACTTGTTGCGTGGCACGCCGTAACCTAGGCATTCATCAAAGAGTTGCTGGGATAGTGGAGCTACGGCATCAAAAAAGCGCAATAAAAAGGCCCCGGTGCGTATATAAGCTTTGAGCTTGAAGTCTTTGGCTTCGCCAAAACCGTGCGGAGTGCTAACGCATTTAATGCCAGCCTTTTTGGCAGCTAATAACCCTAAAATATCTGATTTATAGCCGTGGGTATGGATAACGTCGATTTCACGCTCTTTGATCAAGTTGCATAGCTTGTTAACAGCGGAAAAGTCAAAACGGCCATTGGTAGGGATTTCAAATGCCTTGCCCGTGCAATCTGGATATTGTTTAACAATTTCCAGGGTGCCCTGATGGGGCTCCACTGTCACCGCCATATCACAGCGTACATCGGCTTGATCTAAATTGTTGGCTATGGCCAGTACCCAGCGCTCTGCGCCATAAAAACCAGTAGGGCAAATAAATTGCAGTATATTCATAAGGGGGTGCTTTTATTAGTTTATGCGTTCAATAAGCCGGCAAGTGAATCAAGTAGTAGCAGTAGTGTTACTACAAACAGTGCGCTGTTGATAAGAATGATTTTAACACCTGCATATTGCTGATTCTGTTCGGCTTGCCTAGGTGAGGTCCAAGTAATTTGAATATTGCCCCTTAAGGCTTGAATAACCCCCATTAGCGAATAAAAATTAACCATTAAAAAATAGTAGGGGTAAAAAAACAGAGCAGGTATATCATCATTGTGTTTGATTGCGTTACCTATCATCGCCAGCCAGAAAAAGGCGACTTCTAAGACTACTAGCAATTGAAATACGGTGTAGTCGTGTAGTGATAAATACACCGAGCCTAATGCTGTGCCGCATAGGAATACCGGTATTAACCAGCGTAGCAATTTGTGGGAAATAATCTCTAGGCTATAAATCCCCGTTTTAAAAGGGTTCATGACTGATTTAACTTTCATCAGACCGTTAAAGCTGCGGTTAACTATGCGCTCTTTACGTTTGGCTTCTTTGGCGAAGCTGGCAGCGGCCTCTTCATGGCAGATGGCCTCTTGGTCAAATATACCCCTATAGCCCATAGCAATAATTTGTAGCGGGTTAACAAAGTCGTTGATGTCGTCGGCAGCTAATGGGGTGTATAAAGATTTTCTAATGGCGTAGATTGCGCCATCCCCACCCACCACTGAATGCAAGCGGCTCTCGATGTTCTTCATAAATATTTCATAGCGCCAATAGCTGTTTTCGCTTTCAGCGGCGGCGTTATCGTCGGCATTGCTATAAAGTGCTGCGCCCACTACATAGCCTACGCTGGGGTCATTAAAGCTGCGGACGATTTTTTGAATGGCGTCGGTCTGGTACATGGCGTTAGCATCTGAGAATACCACTATATCGCCGTTGGCCTCGGGTATGGCTAAGTTAATGGCCGAGGTTTTGCCTAGGCGCCCCTCTTGCCGTATTAGCTTTACCCCCTGTTCGGCATATTCTTTAATGGCTTCGTCGGTACCATCATCGGAGCCATCGGAGATAAAAATAAACTCGATTAGCTCCTTAGGGTAATCAATGGCCAGGCAATTGTTAATTTTGCTCTGTATGACTTCAACTTCGTTATAGCAGCTCACCAGCAGGCTGACCTTGGGGGTGATATCTTGAGCATCTATTGGCTGGGCGCGGCAGTATTTATCCAAAATAAGCAATAGCAGAGGGTAGCCCACATAGACATAGATGGGGATTATTAGGCTAATGATAGTGATTAACAGAATAGCGGTAGTCATTATTATAGTTGCCCACAATAGCAGGGTTTAGGTCACGTTAACTTAGGGTGTAGAATACTCGATTCCTTGTCATCTTTGCAGTGCTAATACTGTGCATATTGCCATTGTGCGACTAAAAAACTGTGTGTAGGCTGTTTTCGGTTTATTATTGCGGCTAATTATATCTATACCAATAATATTGCTCTGCTTGCTAAGCATTAGGTCAAAAAAGATGTGTGTAATCTCAATTATTATCCCCGCTTATAATGAAGAAAAGTATATAGCGGGCACTCTAGCTGCCATCGAAGCTAATCCGCCTTTGTTACCCTACGAGGTGATAGTGGTGGATAACGGGTCTAGCGATAAGACGCGGGAGTTGGTGAGGCGAGCTGGGGTTGTATTGGTGGACTGCCCAGTAGGATCAGTGGCCGCGGTACGCAATAAAGGGGTAGCGCAAGCTGCTGGCAGTGTGCTGGTGTTTATCGATGCCGATGTTGTGGTGGCAGCTGATTGGGGGCAGCGGCTGCAAGCTGTGGCCGAACGCTTAGCCCAGCAGCCTATGTTGGTAACGGGGTCGCGCTGTTTGCCAGTAGACAATAGTCATTGGTTAAATCGCTATTGGTTTGCCTATTTAAATGAATACGAGGCTGCCTATATTAATTCTGGTCATTTAATTACGTCTAAGGCGTTGTTTGAGGCTATAGGGGGCTTTAATGCTGAGTTGGAAACAGCTGAGGATTATGATTTTTGTATGCGGGCCGTGCAGGCTGGTGCTGTATTGGAAAATAACAAGGCGCTAAAAGTGACCCATTATGGTTACCCCACCACAGTATTGGCTTTTATGCGGCGCGAGCGTTGGCATGGTTCTGAGGATGTACAGTCGTGGGCTGCTTTTGCGGCTTCTAAAATGGCTTGGCTGGCCAGCTTGCAGTTGGCCGGGGTATTGCTGCTGCTGCTAGTGTTAATGGCTGGCGTTGGTGAGCTGGTCGTGCTGTATTTAATGCTGGCTTACGGCTTTTGTTTGGCGCTGAGTTTGATCAAGTTTCCCCTTAAAAAGCCCATGGCCTGGCTGGTGACCCCTTGGGTATTTTATTTTTATTTGTTGGGCCGCAGTTGGGCCGTGGTGGACCGGCTGTTACAGCTAGGCAAAAGCCGCTTAGCTTAAGCGGCTTGTTAACCATTTCTTTTCACGCTGGTAGGAAAATCTCAGCGTTGCTTTAACTAGGTCTTTAATAATATTGGTAATTATGCCGCTGCGTTTGAGTTTAGGGGCTGGGCCGTAAGTGCCTACAGCTAGGGTAGCCTGCTCTGTGTGCTCAATTAGTGGCGTGATGTGTTCATAATCGTGTTGATTTTGCATCAATATGGCCAGTATGCGGGTAAAGCTGCGGGTGGGTTCTTGCTGTAATGTGTCGGTGACGTAGTGTAAAAAACGCTCTGCCTTTTGGCGGTAGTCAGGCGCGGGCTGAGGAGAAAAATAATAAGCTTCAAATAGAATATGTGCTTTACGCAAGTCTTGTGCTGCCCAAGTGTGGTTGGGGTATTCTAGCGCGTCGATTTGCTCTAGGTAGGGTCGCTCATGATGTTGCATCCACTGGGCGTAGTGCAGTAGACAGTCTCTGGCATATGTATATTGTTTGTCAAAGCTGTTTTCACTAACTTTGTAATGCAGGTATTTAGTGAGTGCCTGTAGAAAAATAGTGTAAGACCAGGTTTGTTCTATATTTTCAAAATGGCGTTCGGAAATAATATCGCTTGGGTGTATCGTGTTGCGGATAATAAATTCTATCTGCTCTATATGGCTGTACTTACCATCAAGGTAATAGCTGTCTAAAAGGGTGCTGATATAGTTACCTGTGCCCCGGGTTAGCGGATAGCGGTAAGGGCTGATAGCCAAGCCTTTATTGAGCCGTTTCAATAAAGGGATATCTTTGGTTTTTATTGCGAGTAGGCGTTCTAGTATGGCACCAGTACCTTCTTGGGCGTATTGCATCCAACTATTGAGCTTTAATACCGCCTCTTTCGCCCGTAAATTACCGGTGAAATAATAGTAGTAGCGTAAACCAGTAGTGTAACAGTGCTCGGTACCGGGGCCGCCGCCAGATTGGGCAGTGTGCTCTACGTTTAAGTGCTGCTTGGAAAAGGTTCTATGGCTGCAGGTGCCGGCATCTAGGTAATGGTCGGTATGCCAAAATAAGCCGTGATTGTATTCATCTCGGTCCAGGTCAGTATCGTATAGATCTATGTCTAGTATGTGGCGGCTGAGGTCGTCAAAAAGCTCTAGCCATTGTGGCTTGGCGCTGGCCATGTATTGCTTGGCAAAGCCTAGGGCAGGGTCATACTGGTTGTTGTAATGTGAGCACAATGGTACTTCGTTAGCTGATTGATATAGAGTTTCATGGTCAGCATATAAATCGCCAAAGTGTCGCCAGCCATATTCATCAATTTTTTCACGTTTGCTAAAAAAATTATTATCGCCCTCTACGCCCAGATTAATTAATTGTTGCAGTGCGTTGCTTTCAGCGCTGCTGGCAAAATGGGGTAGTGTATTTGCTTTGGCATAGATCTCTCTATCGAGCACCAGCTGGCTTGGGGTTCTGGCCCATAGCAGGCTTTCCCTGTTGTTATTGATATCTAAAAGTAGGCGATGTGTTTTCTTTTCGCCGCCCTGTAGCTCATAGGGCTCTCCCGCTTGGCTAGGAAATAGCTGTAGCGATAGCGTATTGTGATCGAGGCTTACAGCTTTGGGGAAGTTTTGCCAAAATTTTTCTATGTAGGCGTTAATGCCAGTGTGGCTATTGCTGCAGTGCGCTATAGGGTCCGCTCTTAGTCCGCAAACTTCTTGCTGCTGTTGTGTAAGTTTATAGCCTTTTAAGCTTAGCGGTATGTTGCCTTGATGATTGACATGATTGGCACTCTGCCAGTGTTCGCCGCCGCTAGAAGCTTGTAATAATTGTAGGCTGTTATCGCAGAACCATTCGCTGTCAGTTTGTGCTTGTAGCTGACAGCAATTTGTTTGGTGGAGTTGGCTGTCAAAGCTTAGGGCATTAAAAAATAGAGAATGCTCATCGCCCAAATCCCAAAAGCCGCCTTTGTGCTTGGCTGCTGCGGGGTTGTGCACAGTTAATTGCCATTCAATTAACGAGCTGTTGCTGTAGAAGCTAAGCTGGGCGGACAGGTTTAAGCGCTTTGTGTTATTTAGCAGGTAATGCCCAGCTAGTTCTATCGTGCAAAAATGAGTGGGGTGCTGGGTATTGACCTTAAGGTCATCAAGTATCAGCGCGGCTGCTTGGTCATTGGTCGTGAGCAGTTTAATGTTCTGATTGAGCTGGGCTTGGGTGCTTAAATCGGTGACAGCGATTAAAGGGGGTTGTTTACCTATGGTGCAGGTTATAGAGCCAGTATTGACTGTGATTCCGCTAGGGCTTTGGTCTAGGGTGATCGCGGGGGAGCAAGATGGCGCGGAACTAGGGGCCAAGGTCAGTAGGTCGCCATGCTTTATATCGCTACTGAGCAGCGTTTTTATTAGTAGCCAGCGCACGCTTCCGTCATTCCAGTAGGCTGTTATTTCAGTATTTAGGGGTAGTTGGGCCTGTTGGCACGTTAATGCGAGCGGCTGGTCTGCTTTGAGCTGGCCGCGGGCGTAGGGTATCCCTAAGGTAGCGGGTTCAGAGCTGGGGGCGGGTGTTGTTTGGCGTTTAGCGGTAATCGATACGGTGTTATTCATAAAAGGGCTTTATAGGGTAATGTACTTGCGCACCATAGGGCCAAAAAAATTGGCGCTGGCGAGAGGTTGTTTTTGCCATAGTTGCTCAATGATATTTCTGGCTTTGCCATTGCTTTGCGGGGCCTCGCTAAGCTCGCCATTGCTGTCGTATTGCTGCCACTCTAGCGCCTGTGGTTGTGCCCCCCATTGGGCTTTAAATTTGTAGGTACCGCAGTTATAGCTGGAGCGGCCAAAGTCAAAATGTTTACAGCCGCTGTCGGCCAGTTGTTCTAGCAGGCTCCAATATAGCAGCATGTTAGGTGACAGTCGGTTGTATTCGAATAAGGTTGAGGCCCAGGGGATGCAGGCGCGATTGCCTGCGCGTAACACTATGCCGGCGCCTACGGCGGTATTATCTAAGCTAACAACCGCCAACAGTAGTTGCTCGCCATACGCTTGGTTGAGTGCGTGAAATAATTGCCGGCTGTGTACGGGGGACCCCAGGCGCTTCATGTTATTGGCGAAGATGTTGTAGAAGGCGTTGATGTTTTGTGGCGTTTTTTCGAAGCTCACGGTAAGGCCATTTTTTTTGGCTTTATTTATTTGGCTGCGTAACTTGGATTTAAATTGTGCTAAGAGCTCGGCCGATGAATCTGGTAATGGTAGTAGCATGCTGACTTTTTGCTCTTCACTTAGCGTGCTCCCGTTGTTCATGCTGCGGCTTCTGAGTTCCAGCTTTCCGGCTTTAAGCTCTTTGCATAGCGTCGCTGCTTTGTTCATTAACGCTGACACTACCGTTTGATCGCTGGCAATAATGCCGCCTAAGTCGCAAAAAGGCAGTGAGCATAGGGTAGCGCTGGCCAGCGGTGGTTGTACCAGTATTAGCGGCAAGATGCCGCATATGGCCTGCTCCGCTTCGGCGATAAGATAGTAGCCTTTATGTTTATAGGTTTGCTCTATCGCTGTTTTCCAGGCAAACAGGTGATAGGGGCTGGCGTTGCTTTGTTGGTGGACGAAATTGTCCCATGCGGCTTGATCATGCTGATTTGCAATTCTTATTGTGGTCACAAGTTGCCCTTGTTCATCGAGGGGAGCAATAAAGTTATTAGGGGTCAAAGTTTAAGGTAAGTAAGGGTTATAAGTAAGCGCTAGCGCGTGCTTTTATTGGGGGGTGTTTGTAAAAATTGCCGACAGCGAGGCAATAAAAAAGCCCCTCAAGTAAACTTGAGGGGCTTTAAGAAGTGGTCGCTAGATATTAACGCTTGGCAGATTTTCTGCGTATGGCGCCTAAGCCAATTAAGCCTAGTGATAATAGTGCTAGTGAGCCTGGCTCTGAAACGGGAGCTTCAAAGACGTCGTTACCGCAGAACATAGTCCAGTGTATGGCTAGGTCTGGGTCATCAAAGTAGCTTTGCCCTAAAAACGAGAGGTCAATAGTGTACTTAAGTACGTTAGAGCCTTGCAGGCCTTGTACTGAGCCTTCTTCCGAAAAAGAGCTTTGGTTGTTGGCAATAGCAGTGCCACCACTGTTAACGCGGACTTCTTGTCCTTGTTTGGTGGTGCCTAGGTCTAATATTTCTGATCCGTCTAAGCTCAATAGCTGCATGGCGGAGGTGTCAAATGCTAACTCCCATATTTCGCCAGGAGCACCAGCCTGAGAACCCTGTATAGAGTTTGGGCCAGAAGCGATAGCACCAAAGTCATTGCTAGAATTGGCTACGGGGTTGTAACCATTGGTGCTGATGAATAGGTCGCCAAAGTATTCATAGGGGTCGTTGGCGTAGAAATTTGTGTCTATTAAAACTTCTAAGATAGAGCCGGTTAAGCCTACTTGGGCGCCGTAAACTTCATACCTAGAGCTGCCGATTTTATCTGTGTTGGAATAATCGGTAGATTTATCACCGTAGCCGTAATTAGTATCTTTACCCAAATACGTATCAGGTATGTAGGCCGCGTTTGCCGTGCCGGCTGTGAAGGCACCGATTAGGGCGGCAGCAGACATGATATTTTTTAAAAATGCCATTTTCGTTTCTCCAAAGTCCTTGAATGTTAAATATTAGGTTTTACTGCAATGTTAGTTTTTGTGAATCGTCCACTGAATCACAAGGTAATTCACTATACGGATGATAGTAAGCACTTATTGGGCCAAATATTTTTTTTCTTTTAATTTCAGCGGGTTAGCTGTCTGCGCTGAGTAAGGAAGGTTTTCTTTGTAAAGTTATTCGACGAATGTTAGAGGGGGCGATGAGTAGGGGGAGGAGGCCCATAGCGGTTGCCCGCTATGGGCCTAGTGGCAGGTTTAGCGCAGGGCCTTGGCCTCTGCTAGGTGTTGTTGGATCTCAGTGTTATTAGGGGCGATACCTAGCGCTTTTTCTAGCATGGCTATGCCTTCATCTATGCGCTGGCTCTTAACCAGTATCCAGCCATAGGTGTCGATGATAGCGGCATTGTCTTGGGCCGCATCAAAGGCGGCTTTGCCTTTGGCTTGAGCTTGTTCTAGGTTGCCCGCCTGCAGATAGGCCCAGGCTAGGTTGTTTAACAGCGCGGGGGATTTGTTGGTTTGTCGGCTCAGGGCTTTTTCTAGGTCGCGAATGGCGCTGTTATAGCGACCGGCATTAATTTCAACATTGCTGCTGGTGGTGAGGGCCGCTAGGCTTTGCGGAAAGGTGGACAGCCATTCTGATAAAAAGGATTGGCTGGCAGCGTCATCTGCTGTTAGTTGTAGCTGTTGGTATAGCTTTCCTGCAATAAGATCATTGGGTGAGGTGTCCCAAGCTAGTCGGTACTGCTGGATCGCTGTTTGAGTATCGCCCTGGGCTTCTGCCAGGTTGGCCTTTAGCAGGGTGGCTAGCTGGGCGTTATCGACCTCAACCTGTTTAATCAGCTTGCTAGCTTCGCGATAGTTTTTGGCTTGAATTTCTATGCTGGTAAGCAGCGAGAGCAGCCTTTGGTCGTTAGGTGAGTCGGTCAGGCCGCGCATGGCGATATTACGCGCGTCTTTGGTGTTTTGTTGTTGCAGATTTTTAGCCGCTTCGGCCATGGCTAGGGTGGCTGCCAGCTTGCGTACTTCGCCGTTATCTGGCTCTAGGCTTTTGGCGCTGTTGATGTAACGGTTGGCCTCGGGGAAGTTGTCGGTGCGGCCGTAGTACTCTGCCAGTATGGCGGCGGGGGTGGCGTTATCGCTTTTTGTCACCATGGCGTCAACGGCAGCCAGGCCTTTTTCGACTTGCCCTTGCAGTTCATAAACACTAATTAAGCCCTTATAGCCTATGGGGTGCTTGGGGCTTTTTTCTATTAGTGTTTCAAAGTTGGCTTGTGCAGCTTGGTATTGTTTGAGGGCGAGGTTGGCTCTACCTAGACCCTGCAGGCCGTTAACGCTGGCGGGGTTGATTGCTACCGCTTTGCTAAAACGTTGCTTGGCTTGCTCGGCCTGTTGGTTAACAAGGTTTAGGTTGCCGGCGATAATTTGGCTGCTCTCGGACTCTGGGTTGTTGCGGGCGATCTCTTGCGCCAGGCTGCTGGCTTTATCCCGTTGCTGTAAGCTCAGGTATTGCTGTACTAGGGCAGATTGTACAAAGGGGTCTTGTGGGCTTTGCTTATAAGCCTTTTCTAGTTCCTGCAGTGCCAGCTCTGGTCGCTGCGGAGCATTAACATTGTAGTGCTTGGCCAGTGCTAAGCGTATACGCGAGGCACTGGGGGTTAAGCTCAGTACTTTGTTGAGTACTTGTTCGCCTTCGGTATATTTACCGGCAGCAATCGCGGCCATGCCGTAAAGGCTGAGGGTTTGTGGGTTGTTGCTGCTTTCTATGCCGTCGCCTAATAGCTTTAATACCGCGTCGGGTTTATTGAGTTTGAGGTTGGTCATGGCAAAGATGGTTTTAGCTTGCTCGGGCGCAGTTTCTGGGTCGATATTGCCTGAGAAGTGTTGGTTGGCGCTTTCTATATCACCTTGGCTGTAATTGATAATGCCTAGCAATTGTGCGGCGGCTTCGTGGTAGGGAGCCTTGGCTAGCACTTTGTCTAGTAACTCTTCGGCTTGATCGACTTTGCCTTCTTTAAGAAGAGTGATGGCTTGTTCGTAGTCCTGCTGCAGTTCGTCCATGCCGGGCTGAGCTTCAGCTAAGATTTTGCTATAGAGCAGTGCTTCAGCGCTGCGGCCTTGCTGGGTGAGTACTTCGGCAAGTGAGCGCAGGGTGTGTATGCGCTGTGGTGTCATGATGTCGGTGTTGGGTAACACTGCTAAGGCGTTAGAGAGTGAGTCTTCAGCGGCGGCCAGGTCACCTTGGAAGTGCTGCATACGAGCTTGTACGCTAAGCGCCTCAAAGTGGTTGGGGTCTAATGTGAAAATTTCGGCCAGCAGCTGCTTGGCTTGATCGGTGTTGTTGTTTTGTAGCGCCAGCTTGGTGAGTCCCAGCTTGGCGTCTATGTTGTCGCTTTGCTCGCTGATTAGCTCTTCATACAATGCCTGGGCTTGCTCTAGTTGTAATAGCCCCAAGTGGGCGTTAGCGGTAAGCAGCTTTAAGCGTGTGGGGTCGGCCGTGGCAAGGCTGGCCTGATGTTGTTCTATTAAGCTAAGAGCTGATTTGGCTTTACGCAAATTCAGCAGGGTGTCGGCCTTGGTAAAGAGAAATTCGGGGTCGTTACTTTCTAGCTCGTTAAGAATGTTTAGTGCGCTTTTAGATTGCCCTAGGGAGTTTAAAATTTTTGCCATAAGGGTGACGGCTTCGGCATTTTTTGGGGCTTTTTGAATGGCATTTTTGGTTTCAATTAGGGCTGCTTTATATTGCCCTTGGCCCATATAGCTATCGCCACGTTTGATGTGGTTGCTAATATTAGCCTCAGAGTTGGAAGCGCTATCACAGGCACCTAGCACGAGCACTGCCGATAGCATGATAGATTTGGCTAGCGCTTTGCGGGCAAACTTTTTGCGGGTAGAGGTGTAGTTCTTCATATCTACAGTCCTTGTTATTTCTATTATTAAGTGTATTAAGTAATGAGTTAGCTACTCTCGTGGTCGGGTGACCGAATTTCATATTTTTTGACTAAGTCATACAGCGTAGGGCGTGTTACCCCCAGCAGTTTTGCGGCTGCTGAGTAGTTGCCATCCGTCATGGAGATGGCCAGTTTGATGGCATTTTTTTCCGCGTTATGGCGTACCTGTCGCAGGTTGATGGAGAAATTTTCCTGCGAGGTGATGCCTAAGTCTTCGGCGGAAACATGCTTGTTTTCGCACATGATTGCAGCGCGTTTAATTTTGTTTTCTAGCTCGCGTATGTTGCCTGGCCAGTTGTAGGCCTCTATGGCTTGGGCGGCATCGGGGGTAAAGCCGGTGATGTTGCGGTGTTGTTCGTTGGCGACGCGGCCCAGTATATGCCTGGCGAGCAGGATTTTATCGCCGCTGCGATCGCGTAGGGGGGGCAGGTCTATCACCATTTCGCAGATACGGTAAAACAAATCTTCGCGGAAGCTGCCTTCGGCGACCATTTCCTCTAGGTTTTTATTGGTGGCGCAGATAACGCGCACATCAACATCGATTTCTTCGCGGCCGCCTACGCGCTCAATAACGCGCTCTTGTAAAAAACGCAGTAGTTTGGCTTGCAGGGCCAGAGGCATATCGCCTATTTCATCTAAGAATAGGGTGCCGCCATTGGCAGTTTCTACCTTGCCCAGAGTTTTTTTGGCGGCGCCGGTAAAGGCGCCTTTTTCATAGCCAAACAGTTCGCTTTCCATGAGGTTTTCGGGCACTGCCGCGCAGTTGATGGCGACAAAGCGAAATTCTTTGCGCGGGCTGGCGTTGTGTATGGCGCGGGAGAAGACTTCTTTGCCGGTGCCGCTTTCACCCAGTATGGTGCAGGTAACGGTAGTGGGGGCTATTTTCTCTATGGTTTTGCAGAGTTTTAGCATTTGTGTGTCGGCGGTAATAATGCCGGCCAGCGGAGTGCTTTGTGACTCTTGTAGGCGCGCATTTTCATGTTCTAGGTCGAAGATGTTGTAGGCGCGCTGTACGATTAAATCCAGGGTTTTGGTGTCTATGGGTTTTTGATAGAAATCATAGGCGCCTAGTGCCACCGCTCGCACGGCGTTTTCATAGTCGTGATTACCGGTGACGACGATGATTTTGGTGCTGGGGGCTAGCTTGGTGATCTCTTGTACGCATTTAAAGCCTTCTTCTACGCCTTCGTCATCGGGGGGCAGGCCTAAGTCTTGAATAACTACGGCGGGCTCGTATTGGCGTACCGCAGCAATGGCTTCTTGACGGTCGCCGGCGATGACCACATGAAACTGATCGAAGTGCCAGCGCAGTTGGCTTTGTATGCCGGTGTCGTCTTCGACAATTAATAAGGTTTTGGGTATGTCTTTGCTCATATTACTTAGTCAGTTACTGAGGCAGTTATTGTTTCTATTGGTTTATGTGCTAATTATTATTAGGCTTTTATGGTGGGGATGCGCACGGTGAAGTGTGTGCCTGTCCCCTCGGTGCTTTCAACCGCTACCGTGCCGCCTATGGATTCTATGTAGGTTTTGGTTTGGTAGACGCCTATGCCCATGCCTTTGCCGGACTTGGTGGTGGCAAAGGGTTTAAAGAAATAGTTGTCCATAAAGTCCTGGCTCATGCCGCAGCCATTGTCTTCGACACTGATAATAGCAAAGTTTTCTTCTGAGCCTAAGGTTACATCAATAAAACCATTATGGCTTGTGGCATCTTGGGCATTTTTGACGATATGAACCAAAGTCATTAATAAGCTGTCGGGGTCGGCGTTAACTTTGAGGCCACTACACTCCCTGTGTATGGAGGGCAGTGGTTTTTGTTGCTGACATTTTTTGATGACCTCTATCAATAGGCTATCTAGGTCTATGGTGCGTATTTCGGTGGGCTCATCTTGCTGCAATTTGCGCAATAGGGTGTTCATGCGTGCGACGGAGTTGTCGATGGTGTTGATGGCATCTTCCACAAAGGCGGGGTTGTCTTTGTGTTTGGCGGCGTTCTCGACTACTAGGGCCTGTTGGGCAATCAGGTTTTTAAGGTCGTGCATAACAAAGGCTGAAAGCTTGTTAAAAGCGTCAAACTGCCGCGACTCTGCCAGTAGTTCCGCGGCTTGATGGCGATCCAGATAGCTGGCAACTTGTCTGCCTACAGTTTTGAGTAGGTCTAAATCTTCCCAAGTAATATCGGCATCTAGTTCTGGCTCGGTCAAAATAATAAAGCCTAATAAATCGTTTTCTGTCAGCAGGGGCACCACTAGCCACAGATCGGGGATATTGGCTATCCACTCGGGTAGTAGGGCATTGAGCTCGCATAGCTTACCTTCGTCAGGGGAAAGTGGTGAAAAAACCCATTCATGCTCTTTTAAGGCGCGGCAAAAAGCGCTGTTTATGGCTTCGGTGGGGGCTGGGTTGGGTAGCTCCAGTTGGTGGCTGGCGGCCAATTTAAACACTTTATCGTGTTTGCGCCACAGGCCACCCCTAGGGCTTTTAAAGATGGAGGCCAGGGTTTTGACGGCGATAAGCTGAAAGTCTTGGTTGTCAGAGGGGCGCGATAGGGCGTTAATCAGCTTTAGCCACTCGACCCGGTAATCGTATTTGTGCCTGAAGAAATGTTTGTTAATCCAGACATTGAGCCTGGACCTTAGCGTTTGAGAAATAAATAAGGTGATGATGCAGGTTAGCGCCAGAAAGATGATCACTGTGCGCAGAACATTGCTCCAGGAGCCACCGTATAGTTGTAGGTAATAGCCGCCGGTGGCCATGATCGCGAGAAAGGCCCCCGACACCGTCATGCTGGTAGTGTAAAAGGCGGCTGGCCTAGAGATGGCTATGCGGGTTGTGGCGCTGGGGGTGCTAAGGGTGATTGCTCCTATGGTCATCAGCAGGGCGGAGCAGCCGTTAATTGCACCGCGTGCCTGCCATAGCTGTATATCTATCACATTAAAAATAAGGCTATAGGAAAATAAAAATATGTCGTAAGCAAACAGGCCGCCTAGCACTAAGCTGTAGAGTTTGAGAATGCGCAGTGAATTGGCATTTTTATACAGCTGCTCAACGCAGATTAGGCTGACTATAGCTAGTAATAGGTTGGCCCAGATAAAAATATCGCTGTTATCCAATAGGCTGGGGGCAGTGCTTTTAAGTAATCCTATAATGACTAAGGCGCTTAGCCATAGGCTATGTATGCCGTAGAAAAACTTTTTGGGTAGCTCTTGGCCGGTGGCAAACTTGAGTGCTGCCAGAATGGCGGTAATCCAGGCGGCGTAGCGGCAGGTCTCTATAACCAGCATATCGCCTAGCGATAAAGTGCTGTGGTCGTAATGGGTGGCGACGAGTAACAGCCAGGCAGTGGAAACCAGCGCTGCTGTTACTAGCGTGAAATGGGTTGCTTTGCGGTGCCATAGCCAAATGAGTGTGAGTGTGAGTATGGCAAATAGTATGCCGCCGCCTATGTAGCTAAAATAGGTTATTTGATTGGCATCCATGAACGACTAATGTCTCTTTTATTATTAAATAATGGCTGTGGCCCTTAAGGCCCACGGCCATTTTAAACGATGCTGAGCGGGTGTGCTGCTGTTTTTATGAGGTGGGTTGTCGGTTTGGCTGCCCTAGCTGGCGTAAGTTATCGGTAATATTGCCAAAGGCACGGTCAAACAAGGGGGTGGACTCTAAGGCCTTGGCGCGCTTTTGCTGTAGGTCGTAGGCAAACTCTTTGCGAGTTTTTTCTAAAATATTAAAGCCAAAGCGGTTCACAAATATATAGCTATCGTTGGCCTCTATACGAGCGGATAACTTGCAGCGCACAGTTTTTTGTTCGCTGATTATCTGGTAATCAAACCAAGTGTTAGGGGCGATAGATTCCGCTTGTTTAATAAATTCGTAGGTCAGGGCTTGGTGCTGGGCTTTTTGCCGCTCTAGGGCGGTCATTTCTTTCCAGTTTTTATTGCCGCTGCCGGGGGTGTGGCCTAGCTCCTGCGCTTGCGCTGGGCTAATGGGGCGTATATTGAGCTCTGCCTTGTTGCTTTGTAATTGCTCGATGATTTGATGAATTTGTTGGCATAGCTGTAGCCTGTCTTCATCATCGGTAATGATGTGCAGCAGGCCTTTTTCTATGCGTGCCATAAGCGCGGGTTTAATCTTTTCCAACCTGGCTATTGATTTGGCGTCTTGCTGGGTTTGGCAGGCCCACAGTAAATCGTGGATCAGCTGGGTGGCATCTAGCCACTCGGGGCTATCTTTACCGAATTTAATAAACGTAGACACCATAAAGGCCTGCCAGTGATCAATAAGAAACTGGCTGATCTCTGGGGGCAGGGTGGCTTTTTTGAGCAAATCCAAAATCGTTTTTTGGGTCAGGGCCTTGGCGGTATTGGTAATAGCTTTGCCTTGTGCGGCCTGCTTGGAGCGTTTTTCAATAAGCGCTTGGCGATGTTCATATTGCTTAACGGCTTCGTTGAGCTCGGTTAGCTTATTGCTGAATATGCTCTCGTCCTGACCATAGTTTTCAATGATATCTTGAATGATTTGAGCGACCAGCAGGTAAAACTTATCTTTTTCTGGTAGCTCTGCCTCCCAGCCTATTGCCGTTGAGGCTATGGTGTTAATCAGTTTTCTGGCAGGGTGGCCGCTATTTTGGAAAAAGCCGCGGTCTTTTAATGCAACTTTTAGCACTGGGATTTGCAGGCGGCTGATCAGGGCCTGGAAGGGCGCTGGCAGGTTTTGGTCGTCCAGTATAAAGTCAAAAAACATGGCGACTAAGTTGATGGTGTCTTCGTCTGCTTGCTGTACCGATTGTGGGGCGTTGGGATTGGATTTGGATAGTATTAAATCCACAAACATGTGCAGGCTGTTGGCGGCGTTCTCGGCGCTTAGGGCTTGCCGTGTTTGCTCCACTTGAATGTTAGATAGTGCTGTGAGCAATTCGTGATTGCTCATTTGTGGCCCGGGGTTGGCGGTGTATTGGTTGTAGTTGGGCACCTGTATGGCGCCTAGTTGCCGTATACCCGCCAATAGGGTGCTAAGTTCGTTAAATTGCGTGCCAGAGCTAGCGGGCTCTGCCGAGGCCTGAGGGGGGGCGGTATCATTGTTTGCCGTGCTGGTTTCGGGCTGGGCTGGGCTATCTGATTTGGCCACGCTGTGGCTGATCTTGGGGATCACCCCTTCGTTGATTAATAGATCGTTGGCGGTGCCGTAGACCTTGCCTAACTGGCTGATGACCAGGCGGTCAAACTGCTTGTAGATAATAATTTTAGCTTTGATATGGATATCAAATAGCTCGCAAACATCGGCAAAATTATTGCACAGCTGCTGTGGGTCTAGCGGGTTGTTATCGCTGTCTATGCTGCGATTGTTAGTGAGGTAGTCTAGGCGTACTTGCAGGTGGTATAGCGCCTCTTGGTTGCTGCCTCTAGCTTTGCTAACCATGCTGTTAATCGCGACATCACGCTCTATATCGTCATCTTGCACTAGGCTGAGGCTGTCGCCGCGTGGCTCTTTAGGTGGTGCTTTTGGGGCGGTATTGCCGGGCTGATTTAAAGCGTCAAAGTGCTCTTCTACTTTGCGGCTAAAACTGCTTAATGCACCGGCCTTTTTGATGCGCAGCTCGCGCATAGACTCAAAATAGAGGTTTTGCTCGGTGTTGCTGGTGGCGCGGCTGGAAAGATCGAAAAATAAGTCGTCACAGCTGTTGAACAGGTTTTCTAAACAGTGCATCAAAATAGACTTGGCGCTGTTTTTAACCAAGGTTACGGGCGCAGGGATGCTAGCTTTGTTGCCATTGCTACCGGTAAGCCTGATGTGATCGTTCTTGTTTTTCATAAATACTTTTAATCTGAGCGGCGGTTATTTGAAGGTGTATATAAATCTTGCAAAAAACGTACCGAACACCCTAGGTGTTTTGGAAAGCGTTAACTGCCTGTATTTAAAGCTCTTTTATCCTATCTTGGCGCCAGTGGCAAGTGTTGCTGTTGTCAAGCTGTAAACTTATTCGACGTATGCTTGACGGCCTGGCTATTTATCAGCTGGCTGCTTAATCGATCTCCGCGGATACCGGTGTTGATAGGGGGCTGTATATCATCGAGGTGTCATAGGTAGAGATGGCGAAATAGTATTTGCCAGCAGGCAGCTCCGGAGTGGTGTAGGTGGTGGTGTTGCGGTCGCTAATATTAACCATTTGCCCTTCGTTTATAGGCGTGCCATCCAGGTAGTAGTAAATTTCATAGCCGCCGATTTCGGTTAGGGCTAGGGGGCTGTTGTCCGCGCGGGTGGTGGGGGCAGTCCAGCTTAAGGTGATGGTTCCGGTATTAGGGCTGGGGCTGGGTTCGGGCTCAGGGTCGCTGGGCTCCGGTGTTGAGGGTGCGGATTGTTCATTGTTTTCGGTGGCGCTGCTGGAGGAGTTGTCGCTGGAAGAGCTGCTGCTGGCTGCAGTATCATCACTGCCGCCACCCCCGCCGCCGCCACAGGCTGCTAATAGGGTGGAAAGTAGGCATAAAGTCAGTAGTTTGTGCATGGTTACAGCCTTGTTATGGTGAGTTGCGCATAGTCAGTTGGCGATGATCAAAGTGTAGATAGGCGGGAGGGTTTTTGGCAACTATTAGCTGAGCTGCTCTGCTCAAGTTGTGAAGCCAGTCACCGTGAGTTTAGAGCGGGTGCGTATAAAAGGTTGTTAGCTATGCCTGTTCACCGAGAGTTCTGCTAGTCGTAATAGCGTATCTTTATATGCTGAGGGGGCAAAGTCGCTGATAGCTGCGGTGGCTAGTTGTTGATGCTTGATGGCGGCTAGCCTGGTGTAGTTGAGGGCGTCGCAGTCCTGTATGGCGGCGAAGATGGCGTTTAGCTCGCTGCTGTTTTTTTCTTTGATGGCATTACTTACTAGGGCTTGTTGTTCGCTGCTGCCCTGCTTCATAACGTGGATCAGAGGCAGGGTGGGCTTGCCTTCGGCCAAGTCGTCGCCTACGTTTTTGCCCATGGTTTCTGGGTCGCCCTCATAGTCTAAAACATCATCAATCAGTTGAAAGGCTATGCCTAGGTTTAGGCCGTAATCGTAGAGTTTGCTGATGCTGGCTTGATCCAGCTCGGAGAGTTCGCCGCTGCCGGCGCAGGCCGCGGCAAACAGTACTGCGGTTTTGCTTTTGATAACATCAAAATAATCCGCTTCGCTGGTGCTGGGGTCGCCGGCTTTAGTGAGCTGTAGCACTTCCCCTTCGGCAATAATGTTGGTGGTATTGGCCATCAGTTCCATGACCTTTTGCTTGCCTAGGCTGACCAGTAGCTGAAAGGCACGGGTATAGAGAAAATCGCCCACTAATACGCTGGGGGCATTGCCCCACTCGGCGTTGGCTGTGGGGCGGCCACGGCGTAGGGATGAAATGTCGACTACATCGTCATGCAGCAAAGTGGCGGTATGTATAAACTCTATAGAGGCGGCGAAGGCGATATGCTGCTGCCCTATATTGCCGTTAATGCCGCCGCATAGCAGTGCCAATAAGGGGCGCAGGCGCTTGCCGCCAGCATCCACTATATAGTGGCCTATGCTGCCGACTAGGGGGATGCGGGAGTGCAGGTGGTCGATAATAAGCTGGTTTACGGCTTCAAATTCGGTGGCGACGATGTCACGAGCTTGCTGCATGTTGTTGTTCTGTATGTCGGGGTGCGGGCTGTGGATGTTTCTAGCTAGAACGCGGCATGCTATGGGGGGTAGGGGGTTCTGTCAAGCTGCTGGCGTAGCCTGTACGGCAATGCTGCAGCGAAAAGCCAGTTCGCTGTGAGTAAAAGGTGGTTTTGGGCTTTAAAATGCTTGTTCTTACTGGCTAACTGCCGTAGAATCCGCCCTCCGAAAAACCGAACCGGCTTTTGCTTTTCTCTTGGTTAATAAGTGAGGGTGAATGGCTGAGGTGCCTGGACTTGTCCCAGCTGATGCTGGCAGTAAGACCCTATTTGCAAGCAGGCTACACACTGGAGTAAAACATGTACGCAGTTATTGAGAGCGGCGGTAAGCAACATCGCGTCGTTGAGGGTGAAACCCTTAAATTAGAAAAAATTGAAGTCGCTACTGGTGAAACTATCACTTTTGATAATGTTTTGATGGTAGGCGAAGGTGAGGGCGTTAAAATTGGCGCTCCTTACGTTGCCGGCAGCAAAGTAACTGCAGAGGTTATTGAGCAAGGTCGTCACAAGAAAGTAAAAATCATGAAGTTTCGTCGTCGTAAGCATTCGATGAAGCAGGCCGGCCACCGTCAGTGGTACACCGAAGTTAAAATCACTGGTATCAGTGCTTAACAGATTTAGGAGATAAGTAATGGCTCATAAGAAAGCAGGCGGTAGTACTAATAACGGTCGCGACTCCCAGAGTAAGCGCTTAGGTGTTAAGCGTTTTGGCGGCCAAGAAGTATTAGCGGGCAACATCATTGTTCGTCAACGCGGCACTAAGTTTCACGCTGGCGTTAATGTAGGTTTAGGTACCGATCACACTTTGTTTGCTAAGGCAGATGGCGTGGTTAAGTTCGAAACTAAAGGTCCTAAAAACCGCAAGTTTGTTAGCATTGTAACTGCATAAGTTCACTGTGCTATAGCGAAAGCCTCGTCTACTATGACGGGGCTTTTTTGTTTCTGGCTATTTTTAGCTATTTTATAGGTAAGAGATTTAGCTTGCCTGGCAAGTGATTAACGGGAGAAAACCATGAAGTTTGTCGATGAAGCTACCATCAAGGTCCAGGCGGGGCGCGGTGGTAACGGCTGCTTAAGTTTTCGCCGTGAAAAATACATTGCCAAGGGTGGCCCTGATGGCGGCGATGGCGGTGACGGCGGCAGTGTTTTTTTAGAGGCTGATTTTGCTGTTAATACCATGGTGGATTACCGCTATCAGCGTAATTACCAAGCCGAAAATGGTAAGTCTGGCTCGGGTCGTGATTGTACCGGCAAGGGCGGCAGTGACTTAGTGTTGAAGGTGCCGGTGGGCACTACGGTGATAGACGAAGATACTCACGAGGTATTGGGTGATTTGCGTGAGCATGGTGAGCGCTTAAAGGTGGCTCAAGGTGGCTGGCATGGCCTAGGGAATACTCGCTTTAAATCCAGTACCAATCGCGCACCTAGGCAGACTTCGCCGGGTAGTGAGGGGGAGTGTAGAAATCTGCGCCTAGAACTAAAAGTGTTAGCTGATGTGGGCTTACTGGGCTTGCCCAATGCCGGTAAGTCTACCTTTATACGTGCGGTGTCTTCGGCTAAGCCGAAAGTGGCGGGCTACCCGTTTACCACCATGGTGCCTAACCTAGGGGTGGTAAAAGTGCAGGCCCATCGCAGTTTCGTGGTGGCTGATATACCTGGCTTGATAGAGGGGGCCTCTGAGGGGGCTGGCTTGGGGGTGCGTTTTTTGAAGCATTTAACCCGCACTCGTTTATTGCTGCACATAGTGGATGTGGCGCCTTTTGATCAGTCTTCTCCGGCTGAAAACGCCAAGGCGATAGTGCGTGAGTTGGAGGCCTTTAGCCCCACCTTGCACCAGCGTGAGCGTTGGCTGGTGTTGAATAAAATTGATTTGTTGTCCGAAGATGAGCGCGAACAGCGCTGCCAAGAGATTGTTGATGAGTTAGGTTGGACGGGGCCGGTATTCGCTATAGCGGCTATCAACAAAGAGGGCGTGGAGCCCATCTGTGGCCAGGTGATGGCTTATATAGAAGAGCGTAATCGCCTAGAGCAAGAAAATGAAGAGGTGTTGGCCGAGGAGCAAGCTATACAGGAGCGTATGCAGGCGGAGTCGCGCGAGCGTATTCAAGAGTTAGCCGAGGCGCGACGCTTGGCGCGGTTGGCGGCTGATAAAGACGATGATGATTTTGATGATGACGATTACGACGTGGAAGTGCATTATGAGCGCTAGTGTCATCGTGGCAGCCTGATTTGATAAACAATAATGACGAAAGATAATAACGTGGATAAACCAAGCTTATCGAAAACCCAGCGCTGGGTGGTGAAAATTGGCAGCGCCTTATTAACTGCTGGCGGCAAGGGCCTGGATGTAGAGGCGATTGCTAACTGGACGGCGCAAATGGCTGAGCTGCGTCAGCGGGGTATAGAGCTGGTGCTGGTGTCCTCTGGGGCTGTGGCTGAAGGCATGACCCGGTTGGGCTGGTCGCAGCGCCCCAGCTCCCTGCACGACCTACAGGCGGCAGCTGCCGTGGGCCAGATGGGCTTGGTGCAGGCCTACGAATCTTGTTTTAAGCAGTACGATATACATACGGCGCAGATATTATTAGGGCACGATGATATTTCTGCTCGTGACCGCTATCTCAATGCCCGCGGTACCATCGCGCGTTTATTGGAGTTGGGGGTGGTGCCAGTGGTCAATGAAAACGATACCGTGGTCACCGATGAGATACGCTTTGGTGATAACGATACTTTAGGGGCGCTGGTGGCCAACTTAATTGATGCCGATTTGCTGGTGATCTTAACAGATCAGCAAGGCTTGTTTGCCAGTGATCCGCGCGCTAATCCCGATGCTGAGCTGATCAGCTTTGCTCATGCTAATGATGCTTCTTTAGATGCTATGGCCAGTGGTGGCTCTGGCGCCTTGGGGCGCGGAGGGATGTTAACCAAGGTGCGGGCGGCTAGGTTGGCGGCTAGGTCGGGCACCCATACCGTTATTGCGGGCGGGGCCCTAAAGAATGTGTTGGTAGACCTAGTTAGCGATAAGGTGCAGGGCACCTTGTTGGTGGCCGAGCAGGCGCCGCTGGCGGCACGCAAGCAATGGTTGGCGGGGCAGTCGCAAATGTGTGGCAGCTTGCAGCTGGATGACGGTGCGGTGGCTATGCTGCGTAGCTCTGGCAAAAGTCTGTTACCTGTGGGGGTTGCGGCAATAAGCGGTAATTTCGATAGGGGTGACTTTGTGGTGTGCGTGGACGCCAAGGGGGTTGCAGTG
The DNA here is from genome assembly GCF_024734385.1 of Dasania sp. GY-MA-18. Classification (GTDB taxonomy): domain Bacteria; phylum Pseudomonadota; class Gammaproteobacteria; order Pseudomonadales; family Dasaniaceae; genus Dasania; species Dasania phycosphaerae. The sequence goes on from NZ_JANHAP010000014.1 coordinate 53,074, forward strand.
GCGAGAGGGATAGTTAACTACAGTGCCGCCGAAGCGCAAAAAATCATCGGCAAGGGCAGTGCGGCTATGCAGGGTGCTCTGGGTTATCAGGGTGATGTGGAGTTAATCCACAGGGATAATCTGGTTTTGGTGTAGTTTTAGCGCTAGAAATAACAAGCATAAAAAAACCGGCCTAGGCCGGTTTTTTTATGCTGAGTGCAAAATTAAGCAGCAAGTGCTTTAACTTTAGCGTTCAGACGACTTTTATGACGTGCGGCCTTATTCTTGTGAATAATGCCTTTGTCAGCCATGCGATCAATAACAGGTACCGCAGCTGCGTAAGCTGTTTGCGCTTCTTCGGCGTTGCCACCATCAATAGCAGCGATCACTTTTTTGATAGATGTGCGTACCATGGAGCGCAGGCTGGCATTGTGTTGACGACGCTTTTCGGCCTGACGAGCGCGTTTTTTTGCTTGTGGAGAATTTGCCACCTTGTAACTCCTCGAAAATAGGGGGTCAAAAAATAAGAGGCGAGATTATTCCTTGTTGCTGGGTGGATGTCAAGCAGCGACCAGCCCTATTTGCAGTGAGCGCTAATCTAATGGCTGCGAGGGTTGGATAGCCTAGAAATAATTGGGCGGTCATTGATTAGTTAGCGTTATTGGTTATTATAAATACAGTTTTACATAACTATCTGGATGTTTTTCGTAGCTATAATTGTTTAGCGGCTAGGCCCTAATAATAAAATAACAACAAGGTAATGCTATGCAACAGAGACTTATCCTATTGGTACTGGCCTCATTATTGGCTTTGCCCGCTTGGGCGGCTTGCAAAGAGGCAAAGATCCCCTATTTACCCAACCCTAATATGGCTGATATAGGCGAGATGCTAGAAGCGCAGGCGGCGGTCAAGAATTATATGCAGCGTCAGCAGTCGTTTTTAGCTTGCAGCCGTGATGGCGTGCGCCATAACCGGGCGGTGGATCGTATGCACGAGGTGGCTAAAGAATTTAATAAGATCACTAGGCGCTTTAAAGCTAAGCAGCAATCTGAGGATATGTTTACTGAGCTGGCGTTAATTAGCTATTAGCGCTGTTTGCGCTGTTTATCTGCGCTGCGAGCGAGTTTACTCTTTTGTAAGAAGGCTGTGGTTGGATTGAGGTTGCTTTGGCTGGCGGCGTAGGTGGGGGGTTCATGCTCTGTTGTGGGGCGCTGTTTGCTTTTGCGATTATGAAGCTCTAAGCCAAAGCTGTTTACACTGTCGTTGCGCGCTAGTTTTTGAGGCTTGAGTTTAACCTGCAGCAAGTGCGCTAGTGTTTTAATATTGGGGGCTGAGTTAAGCATGGGCTTGCCATCGTTAGCAGGGTTATTGCTCAAGCTTAGTCGTTTATTATTATTTTGCTGTGTGTTGCGCATAAAAAAGGCCTCTAACTCAACATTAGAGGCCTTTTTTTATAGGGCTATCCCACCCAGAAATAAGCTTAGCGGCAGGCTTTTTTGGCTGCTTTGATTTGTTTGCGTTCGCAGTCCTCTGATTGGCCCTCGCCTAGGCACCACTTCTTGCGCTTGTCCCAGGCCGATAATTTCAGGCTTTTGTGGTTGGAGCAAACGACTACATAAACGGAGTACTCATCACCTTCGGCAGAGGTTTTGTCTGACTCAAAAGTTATGCTGGTAGGTTTGGCTGCTTGGGCCGTAAGGCTGAATAAACATATCAGGGCTGATAATGTAGCCGCGGTGCTAAATCTCATGTGGGTCTCGTTATTATGCGTTTGGTGCCGGGTGGCGGATACTATCATTTACTTGCTGGAAAGTCAGTAATGGCTAACTTTCATTGTGGGGGTTTTATAGCCCCAAGCCTATAAGTACTAAGCCTATCAGGCCTAATATGACAGCGTCTCTGGCTACATCTAAGCGGCATAAGCTGTAGAGATAGGAAAGGGGGGGGAGAAAAAACGAGCACAAGCCCCAGGTAAAATCTTCTTTAGCGCTACTGACTAGCAGTGAAAACCAGCTTAAAGCAAGAACGATAGAGCCGCACAGGATTAAAAATATGTCCATGGAGTTCCCTTATTATTTTAAGCGTTATTATATGGCCGGTGTGTTAATTGGCTGCTCACTAATTATGCGTGTGAAATGCCGCTTGAGCAATAAATTAGCGTGTGTGTATGGAATTAAAGTGTTTGTGTGGGGGTTGTGGCTGGATTGAGTTGAAACAGCTTGAGGCTGTTTTAACCCTGCGGGCGTCGGCGCGTGGCGCCTCGTAGCAAATTGCTGGCGCAATTTGTGAACCGGGGTCAGTTCTTCACGGGCCGCTTTGCGGCACACAAAAAGGCATGCTTATGGTGTTGGTGGGTTTGGGTGTAATTAGGGGGTGGTGTGGCCGGATTGAATTGAAACAGCTTGAGGCTGTTTCAACCCTGCGGGCGTCGGCGCGTGGCGCCTCGTAGCAAATTGCTGGCGCAATTTGTGAACCGGGGTCGGTTCTTCACGGGCCGCTTCGCGACAAATAAAAAAGGCCCGCCTATGGCGAGCCTTTTTTATTTGGTAGCGGGGGCCGGATTTGAACCGACGACCTTCGGGTTATGAGCCCGACGAGCTACCAGACTGCTCCACCCCGCACTTAACTTTGCTGATACTAGCTCAGCGTGAGAGTGGTTCTGGTTGAGCCGCTCTCCGTAATGAGCCGCGCATATTAGTGATCTACTCCGTGGTCGTCAAGGGGAATCTGGTGTTTAGTGTTATAAATGCGATAAATATAAAAAGCTGGTGGTTTTGTGTGCAGTGTTGCGCTGGTTGCTGGCTTTTGTGTACGGTTTTTGTACCATTCTATCGGGGAGTTATACGGTGTTCGGGTGGGGGCTAGGTTGCTCGTGGCTGGCTGCATTTCGGATGACTAATTCCACTATTTCCGGTATGGTTCACCGCTAATTTAACCCATTCAAAATGAAGTGAGCACGGTATCTCTATGGGCCAGTTTGCCGAAATACGACCCTACAATGATGATGAAGTCTCTCCCGTACTTGAGCGTCTAGTAAACGATAAGGAATTTATCGCTGCGGTGGCGAGTTTGCGCCTGGGGGGCTGGCATAAATGCTGTAAGCCTGTGGTTTACCCTATCGTAAAACACATATTGCGCAAACAGGTCAGCGGCATTAGTACGGTGCGCGAGGTGCAGGCGCTGGTGAAGTCGTATATGGACGGTATGGTGGATAAAACCACTAGCCAGTGCACAGTGTCGGGGCTGGAAAAGTTAGATCCCAAACAATCATATTTATTTATCAGTAATCACCGTGATATCGCACTAGACCCCGCCTTTGTTAATTATGCTGTTAGCCATAACGGTTTTGATATGGTGCGCATCGCCATAGGCGATAATTTATTAACCAAGCCCTATGTGTCTGACTTAATGCGGCTTAATAAAAGTTTTATTGTTAAGCGCTCTGCCAAAGGCCGGGCTATGTTGGCGGCTTATAAATTACTGTCGCGTTATATACGCCATTCCATAGAAGTAGACCACAATCCTATATGGATAGCCCAGCGCGAGGGCCGCGCCAAAGATGGCAACGATAAAACCGAACCGGCCATGATTAAAATGATAGCCATGAGCCAGCACAAACAGCAGGAAAGCTTTTCCGAATTTATTAATAAAATGCGCATAGTGCCGGTAGCTATTTCCTATGAGCTGGATCCCTGCGATGGCGCTAAAGCAAAAGAGTTATATGAGAAGGCTACCCACGGTCATTATCAAAAGGGCGAGCATGAGGATGTGACCAGCATCGCTTTAGGTATCTCTGGCGATAAGGACCATGTGCATGTGTCCTTTGGTGAGCCGCTGCAGGGTGAGTTTGACAATGCCGACGATGTGGCTGCTGCCATAGATCAGCAAATTTTTGCTAACTATGTGTTACACCCCACCAATTTTATTGCCCATAAAATATTACATGGCAGTTACCCTGAGGGTGTTTATTCCGACCAGCGCAAGCCTTTTTCTATTACAGGTTTAGAGTCGGTAGAACAGGCTTTTCAAAAACGTATAGACGCTTTGCCTGCAGAGCACAGGCCTTACGCCCTGGGTATTTATGCCAACCCCATAGACCGCATACGCGAGCGGCAGGCACAGGGCTGATGCTAACCGATGAGCTAAAAGCAGAAATACAAGGCGCTTATCGCCACCTACTAGACAGTAAAAGTTTAAAGCCACGCTTGGGTCAGCGCTTAATGATGGCTGAAGTGGCCAGAACCTTGGCCGGGGCCGATATGGATGCCAACGGCCATCGCGAGGGCAGTGCTAAAGTCTGCGTGGCTGAGGCTGGCACCGGCACCGGTAAAACTATCGCCTATACCTTATCCGCTATTCCTATAGCCAAGGCCCTAGATAAAACGCTAATCATTTCTACCGCTACCGTCGCCTTGCAAGAGCAGGTAGTGCATAAAGACCTACCTGATATTTTGCAGCACAGCGGTTTACATTTTACCTTTGCTTTGGCCAAGGGGCGCGGCCGCTATTTGTGTTTAAGTAAACTGGATAGCTTATTACAGGGCACTAATAGCAATCATCAAAGTCTGGCGCTGTACCCCGATGAGATGCAGCAGCAGGTGCAGGCGCAGGATCAAAAAGTTTACGATGCCATGCTCAATTCCCTGTCCACCGGTGATTGGGATGGCGACCGCGATAACTGGCCCGATGAGTTGGAAGTATCGCTGTGGTCGCGGGTGACTACCGATCACGCACAGTGTACTGGCAGGCGTTGCCCCAATATACGCCAGTGTTATTTTTATAAGGGTCGCGAAGCTTTAGATAAAGTGGATGTGATAGTCGCCAACCACGATTTAGTGTTGGCGGATTTATCGCTGGGCGGCGGTGCAATTTTGCCCGACCCGGAAGATTGCATATATATTTTTGACGAAGGCCACCATCTGCCAGAAAAAGCCATTAATCACTTTTCGCAATTTAGCCGGGTGCGCTCCACCGAGCGTTGGCTGGATCAGGGCGCCAAGGCCTTAGCCAAGGCGGCGCCAGAGTTGTCGACGACTACGGCGAACCAATATATACAGCGCCTGCCCGCCATTATGGATAGCTTAAAGCAGCAGCTGGGCATGTTGTTCAATCATCTAGAGGCCAATGTTCAAACCCAGCCCGACCAGCGCGGGGCCATCCCCTACCACCGTTTTGCGCAGGGCATAGTGCCCGAGCCTTTGCGTTTGGCGGCACAGGAGCTGGCTGGTGGCTTTCGCGATATGCATGACTTGCTAGACAAGGCCTGCAATATTCTGGAAGAAGCCATTAATACTCAGGAGCACGGCATTACCGGCCCCGAGGCCGAAGCCTGGTATAGCTCGTTCTCTATGTTGCGCAGCCGGGCCGAGGGCAATCAACATTTATGGCAGGATTATAGCGGCGCAACAGCGGTGGAAGAGCCGCCGCAGGGGCGCTGGGTGGCGGTAGTAGAAGGGGCGGGTGGGCAGTTAGATTTTGAGGTGTCCAGCAGTCCGATTTTGGCGGCCAATACCCTGCAGCGCTATTTGTGGTCGCGTTGTTTTTCGGCGGTGGTGACCTCTGCCACGATTACGGCTTTGGGCAGTTTTGAGCGCTTTATGATGCGTGCTGGCACTCCAGCCGATGCCGCTTATATAGTTGTGCCCAGCCCCTTTAATCATGCCGAGGCTGGTGAGCTGGTGGTACCCGCCATGCGCAGTGAGCCCTCCAATGCTGATGCGCACACTGAAGAGTTAATCGAGTTATTGCCGCAAATACTCGCAGCCGATAGCGGCAGCCTGGTGTTGTTTTCTTCTAAGCGGCAATTGGAAAACGTCTATGATGGCCTGCCCCTAGTGTGGCGGCAAAAAATTCTGCGGCAAAGCGATTACTCTAAACAGGAGGTGTTGCGACGACATCGTGCAGCCATTGACGATAAGCAGCAATCTATTTTGTTTGGCTTAGCCAGCTTTGCCGAGGGAGTGGATTTGCCGGGAGATTATTGCAGCCATGTGGTGATTGCCAAAATCCCCTTTGCGGTGCCCGATCAACCCGTAGAGGCGGCATTGTCGGAGTGGATAGAGTTGCGCGGCGGCAACCCCTTTATGGATATCAGCGTGCCCGATGCTTCACTGCGCTTAATACAGGCCAGTGGCCGCTTGCTACGTACCGAGAGCGATAGCGGTAAAGTGACCTTGTTGGATAGGCGGGTGGTGAGCAAGCGCTATGGCCGCGCCTTATTAGATGCGCTGCCGCCGTTTAGGCACAGTTTAGGTTAGCGGCGATGACTAAAGCCATAACCTTGGCCTCGTTATTAATGGACTTGCAGCTATTGTTGCGGCAGTTGGGTCATTGGCAGGCTGAGCGACCCAGTGCGCAAGCGCTGGCTAGCCAGCAGCCCTTTTGCGTGGATACACTGAGTTTTCCCCAGTGGTTACAGTTTATATTTATAGAGCGCCTGCAATTATTGCTGGATCAACAGTTGGCGCTACCCACTAGCTGCCAGGTCTGCCCCATGGCCGAGCAATATTTTAATCAGGATTTAGTGCGGGTGCAGGAGCTACTCGCTTGCCTGCAGCAAATTGATAGGCTGCTGTCGGCAGCCTAGCCTTCAACTATTCGTGGTTGTTAACCAGCTGCCCCTCTACCGCCATAAACATACGCACTAAATGCGCCAGTGAGTTGGCGCTTAGTTTCTCCATGACTCTGGCTCGGTGTATTTCTACGGTGCGCTGGCTAATATCTAAATCTATGGCGATAACCTTATTGGCCTTGCCCTCTACCATTAGCTGCATAACATCTCTTTCGCGCGGGGTGAGCTCGTTCATGCGCTGCATAATGACTTGCCGTTGTTGCAGGCTGGCGCGGTTTTCCTCGTCCAGCGCCATGGCGGTGGCTATTTTGTCCAGCAGTTCTTGCTCGCGATAAGGCTTTTGCACAAAGTCTATAGCCCCTTGTTGCATGGCCTCTACAGCCATGGGTACATCGCCGTGGCCGGTAACAAAAATAATTGGCAATATGGAATTTAATTCATTGAGTTTGCGCTGTAGCTCCATGCCGTTAATGCCGGGCATGCGTATGTCCAACACTATGCAGCCGGCCATCTCTTGGTTGTAGATGGATAAAAAGCTATCGGCATTGGCAAAGGCTTTGGTTTTTCGTCCTATAGACTCAAGCATCATCTGCAAGGAATCACGTACTGCATCATCATCTTCAATAATATGAACGCAAGGTTGTAAATCCATAGCTGTGTTTCCTTGTTATCTTTTTGTGAGGCTAAACATGCGCCACTTTATAGCTAAGTGTGGGTATTTGTACCTATACCGGCTTATGAAATGCTGGCCTAGTATTAATACCTATTTATATTTAACAATAATCGTTTATCGGCAAGCTTGCCAGAAAACTTGCGGTATTTAATGGATTGAAGGCCAAAAGATGAAAAGAGCCAAACACAGTCTCATACATAGCTATCTTGTCAGTATGTTACTGGTTGCCATCCTGCCGGTTACCTTAGTGGGCTATTTGTGGATAGCCGATGCTCGGCAAAGCTTTCAGCAATCCGCAGCGCTGTGGCAGCAAAGCCATATGCAAAAGTATAGGGCAGAGCTAAGCCAGCAAGTTGCCAGTGTGCTCAGTTATATAGAGTTTCGCCAGTCACAAATGCAGCAGCTGTTGCGTCAGGGTTTACGCTACCGTGTTGAAGAGGCTATGGTTATTGCCGACGCTCTATACCAGTCTGGTGCAGATCAGGCCTCTGTGCTTAGCGCCTTAAGGAAGCTACAGTTACAAGCGCAGCATGGTTATTACACGGTGCTTAGCCCTGAAGGCAGTATCTTATTAGGGCAGAAGCGGCCCCATCTAGAGCAGCGCTCGTTATTACAGCTCTACCAAGGCGAGGAACGCTTGGCTTTGCAAAATGCCTTGGCGGAGGTGGTTGCCAAGGGAGAGGTTTACCTCACCATACACGGGGTGTCGGAACAGCGCCCTAATACCGACCTGTTATTGGCCTTTGCGCAATATCATCCACAGCTCAATATAGTGATTGTTAATCACAATGCGCTTAGCGTTATTGCGCAACAGGTGCGAGCAGAGGTTTTACAGCGTTTTGGTAATAACAACTCTATAGCTGATACCTCTATTTTTATACTGGATAAAGATGCTCAGCTATTAGTCAGGCCCGATAGTTTACAGGACTATGACCAGGTGACTGTTACTGAGGCGGGCCCCTCCCTGCCTCTGGTAGAACTTTGGCAGCAGTTGTTTGGCCTAGCGCAGCCTGATAGTGCGCAGCCGTCGCAACGTTTTTTAACTTATCAATTGCAGGGTGCGCAGTCAGCTGCAGTGGTGCCGGCGATGAGTTATGTGAGATCTCACCCCGAGTGGCAGTGGGTAGTGGGGGCGCAAATATTACTGGCGGACTATTACCAAGAGTTAGCTCTACAGCAGCAAAGCTTTGACAAGAAAATCCAGCGTTCCATTATTTTTATTGTTGCAGTGATAGCCTTGTTTCTAATGCTAGTCAGTGCCATTGCTTATAGTTTTTACCGTGTTAATGAACGGGGTTTTAAGCGTTTTATACAATTTTTTAACCGCAGTGGTGAGCAGGCCGAGGCTATAGCAGTAGAGGATTTACCGTACAAAGAGTTTGTAGAGTTAGCTCATCATGCCAACCATATGTTGGCGCAACGTAAATCCTATGAGCAGGATTTAAGGCGTAGTAAACGTCGATTTCGTTTGGCTTTAAAAGCTTCTAATAGCTATTTGTGGGAGCTGGATGTTAGCAAGCAATGGCTTAAATTTACCGGCAAGTTTCTAACGAAGTTGGGTTATCAGCAGCTGCCCGGGCAAGAAAGTATAGGCGTTGAGCAGTTGCTGGATATTTGCCATCCCGATGATAAAGCCATCGTAGCCGACGGGCTAGTAACACATAACCCGCAATTGGCGGCGGCGGGTATAGAGTTTCGCATTAAACATGCGCAAGGGGGTTATCACTGGTTTCATAGCCGCGGTGGTGTTATTGGTGAAAGGTTGGCGGGTGAAGCTGGCTTTTTGGCAGGTATAGTGACGGATATAGGCGATAGAAAATGTTTAGAGTCTGATTTGCAGCGCGCTCACGTTGAGGTGGAAGAGGCCTGCCATGTGCGTGAGCAGTTTTTAGCGAGTATGAGTCACGAGTTACACACGCCCTTAAATAATATTTTAGGGCATCTGCAATTGTTGCAGCGTGATCCTGAAATGAATGATGAGCAGCGCCGACAATTGCAGTCTGCAGAGCAGGCGGGTAATTATTTATTGCGCTTGGTAAATGATATTTTAGAGTTATCAAAAATTGATAGCGGCTATATGCCCGTGCAAGTGGGTGAATATTGCTTGGTTGAGTTGGTGCAGGGGGTAGTGGATAAAATGACTAGCAAGGCCAGCGCCAAAGGCTTGGCGTTAGTGCTGGATGTCGATGCAAGTCTGCCCCAAAAAGTCGCGCTAGATGGCTTTAAACTCAAACAAATATTAATGAACTTATTGTCGAATGCGATTAAATATACTCAGTGTGGCCAAGTTCGCCTATCGGTGACTTTAGCAGAGCCCTTGCCGCAGTGCTCAGGGCCTAGCTTGAGGTTTGCCATCAGTGATACCGGTATAGGTATTGATGAGTGTATGGCCCAAGAGATTTTCAAACCCTTCACTCAACTAGGGGGCGCCAATGCTAGGGGCACGGGCCTGGGTTTACCCATTTGTTGGCGGCTAAGCCAGGCATTGGGTGGCGAGCTTAGCGTTGCCAGCAGTCTAGGTCAGGGCAGCTGTTTTAGCCTAAGTTTACCCCTGCATGCGGTAGGTGCCGATGTAGTGGGTGAGTATGATAGCCAGCAGTTGGCTGCGCCATCGCTAGCACCGCCAGCGCTCACTGGCCTGGCTGCCGAGCAGTATGAGCAGCTGCGCTGGGCTGCCAACAGGGGCGATATAGAGCGGCTGCGTGAGCTGTTTCAACACTTAGCAGAAAGCGGTTTTGGTGATAGTGATTGGCTGTTATATTGCCGTCAGCAGTTATCTGATTTTGACTTGAAAGGACTGCTGGATTTTTTAAATGGGCAGTTGAGCGAAAATAACAGGCAGGGAGCTCTTACATGAGTTTACATACTTAGCTATGGATACTGACAAAAATAAAGCTGCGTCTCAGCAGGTGGCAATAGAATCCTTGCTGCTGGTTGATGATAACCCCATCAACCTGCAAATCCTGTATAAAACCTTGGAGCCTACTGGCCATAGATTGCATGTTGCCAAAGATGGCGAAACGGCGCTGGCTATTGCCAGAGAGGTAAAGCCCTTTTTGATTTTGCTGGATATTATGATGCCAGGCATGGATGGCTATGAGGTATGCCAGGCATTAAAAAAAGATCCAGAAACCGCGCATATTGCGGTGATCTTTTTATCAGCGCTAGAGGATAGCGCCGCTAAGGTGAAGGGCTTTGCCGTCGGCGGGGTCGACTATATTTCCAAACCCTTTCAGGCTGACGAGGTGGTTGCCAGAGTCAGCAATCATATCAAAATACACCGTTTGGAGACCGAGCTGGCCAGGCGTAATAGCGAGCTGGAGTCAGAAAACTTACAAATATTAAATGCTGTTAGTGAGGGTATTATCGGCCTGGATAAAGATGGCCGGGTGCTGTTAATGAATCCCGCGGCAACGGCGATTACTGGCTGGGCGGCGGCCGATTGTTTTGGCGAGTTGCTATCGACTATAGAGCTATTCAATTCTGATGATAGCTACCAAGTTATGGAGTACCAAAGCTTACCTTACCGCAGCTATTACCAAGGCATAGCGGCTCATAGTGATATGGAGGTGATTCGCCGCCGCGATGGTACGCTCATACCGGTGGCGATTACCTGTAGCCCTAGACCCGAGGGTGGGGCAGTGGTGGTGTTGCGCGATATTAGTGAGTGGGTGGCCAGCGAAGAAGCCTTAAAAGTGGCTCGCGAAGAGGTGGAATTGGAGCGCCAGCATATGGCGCATATGGAGCGCCTTAGCACTACCGGCGAGATGGCTGCCGGCATAGCTCATGAGGTTAATCAACCGCTGACGGCTATAGTCAATTACGCACAGGTGGCTAAGCGTTTAATAGCGGCTGATGAGCTGGACAAAGCCCGGCTTAGTGAGTTGCTGGAAAAGCTTAATACCCAATCTGTGCGCGCCTCAGAAGTGGTGCAGCGCATGCGCAGTTTTGTAAAAAAACCTGAGCAGGGCAGGCAGGTGTGTGACCCCAATGAGCTAATGAATGATGTGCTGGCGTTAGCGGAAATAGACTCTAGGGTTAACGATGTGCCGCTGCATTATGAGCCCGATGACTCCCTACCGCAGGTGTTAGCCGATCCGGTGCAAATTCAACAAGTGATATTGAATTTAATTCGTAATGCCATGGAGGCTAGCCATCATCGTTCTGCCCATGTGGCTATAGTTGCGCCACCTAGTGTAATTGTTAGGGCGCAACTGCAGGGTGAAAGTGTGCGCTTTAGTGTTGTTGATAATGGCGGCGGTGTGGCGCAGGAGTTATGGGATAAGCTGTTTACCCCATTTTTTACCACTAAAGATAATGGTATGGGTATAGGCTTGGCTATCTGCCAGTCTATTGTGCAGGCCCATGGTGGGGAGTTAAGTTTTAATAATAATGCAGAGGGGGGAGCGACGTTCTTTTTTAGTTTGGCTGCAGCTTAAGCCTGCTAACGGTTACGCTAAGCAGGCTTAAACTGTTGAATTTAGGTATCTGACTTTTCCGTTGCACCCTGTTCGTCTTGTATGCGTAGGTAAACTTCTTCTCTGTGTACGCTAACATCCTTAGGTGCTTCTATGCCTAAACGTACTTGATTACCGCTAATGCCCAGCACTGATACTTTGACTTGATCGCCTATAACTAGGGTTTCACCTAAACGGCGTGATAAAACTAACATGATGCCTCCAAAAAAACGGGTACAGCGGCTTTGAGTGTATGAAATATTAGCGGCTATCTTATATGCAATACTTGCTCATTAATAATGAGCTTATGTACTTATCGTTATAAGGGGTTGTACTTACCGCTGGTATTGCGCGACCAAGCAATCCTAACGGATTGGCTTAGTGTCGCTAACTCTATCTGTTAGGGTGATTAATGTAAAGTGGTGGAGATAGGCTTGAGGCTCTCTTCTATATCTTTAAGCGTGGAGTTTTTTTGCGTGGGAGGTAGGGGGGGAGTGGCGGCATCTTGCTGCTCGCAGACATAGTGACGCAGTCGTCCAACGACGCTGGTCATAATTTCAATGGTTTGGCTAAGCTGATCTAAGGTCATTAAAATGGTTTCCGTATCCACGGGAACTTTTTTCTGCGTGCTCATAGTTCGGCCTTGACTCTGTGAGTGTAGGTTTAGCACCGACGCCTATCGGTGCTGTTGCTGTTGTCCTCTTACTGCACTAACGTTATCGCTATGTGGGTTGAGCTGGGAATTAATCCCAGCTTAACGCGCCACCGGTTTGATACTCGATAACTCGCGTTTCAAAAAAGTTTTTCTCTTTACGCAAGTCCATGATTTCACTCATCCATGGGAATGGGTTAGTGGCACCAGGGTATTGCTCGGCCAAGCCCAGCTGGTTAAGGCGGCGATTGGCAATAAACTGTAGGTACTCTTCCATCATGGCGGCGTTCATGCCCAATACGCCTCTAGGCATAGAGTCTTTGGCGTATTCGATTTCCAGCTCGGCACCCTCAACTATCATTTGGGTGATTTCTTCCTGGAATTCTGCGGTCCATAGCTGGGGGTTTTCCAGTTTAATTTGGTTGATCACGTCTATACCAAAGTTCAGGTGCATAGACTCATCGCGCAAGATGTATTGGAACTGCTCGGCTACGCCAGTCATCTTGTTGCGTCTACCCATAGAAAGAATTTGGGTAAAGCCGCAGTAGAAGAAGATACCTTCGGTAACGGCGTAAAAGCCGATGAGGTTGCGCAGCAATTCCTGGTCGTTTTCGGTAGTGCCGGTTTTAAAGTTGGGGTCAGACAGCGACTGGGTGTGCTGTAAGCTCCAGGCGGCTTTTTTGGCGATAGAGGGCAGCTCGCGGTACATATTAAATACCTCGCCTTCATCCATGGCCAAAGATTCTACGCAGTATTGGTAGGCGTGTGTGTGTATAGCCTCTTCAAAAGCTTGGCGCAATAAGTACTGGCGACACTCGGGGTTGGTGATTAGGCGATACACCGCCAGCACCAAGTTGTTGGCTACCAGCGAATCGGCGGTAGAGAAGTAACCCAGTGAGCGCATAACAATGCGGCGCTCGTCTTCAGTTAGACCGTTGGGGCTGCGCCATAGGGCAACGTCGGCGGTCATATTAACTTCTTGTGGCATCCAGTGGTTGGCGCAGCCGTCTAAGTATTTCTGCCAGGCCCAATCGTATTTAAAGGGCACTAATTGGTTTAAATCGGCGCGGCAGTTGATCATGGCTTTGTCGTCCACGGTCAGGCGGGCGGCACCCATTTCTAATTCTTCTAAGCCTGGGGCTACGTCTAGTGACTGTAGGTTATCCTTGGCTTTTTTTACTCTATCGTTAGCTTTTACCGGGCTGCTAGTGTTGGTGCTGGCAGCGGGGGCAGCCTGTTCGGCGGCTTTGGCGACTACTTGTGGGGCTGGTTTGCTGTTGTCTTCTTCGGCGTCGTATTCGTCCCAATTCAGCATTACGTCTCTCTCTTGTTTTTTGTTACTTTGTTGTCAGTTGCGGCCTCAGCGGGCTATGGGCTGAGGCCTTAATCATCTAGCGTTATTGGCAGGCTTCGCAATCTGGGTCGTCCAGTGAGCAAGCTTGCGGCACAGGGGCCGGGCCTGCCGGTGCGGCAGCTTGAGAAGAAACCTTATTGAGCGAGGCGCTCTCTATGGTGGACTTCTCGGTGCCAGTAGCAGCCAAGGCGCGCAAATAGTAAGTGGTTTTTAAACCGCGGTACCAAGCCATGCGGTAGGTCACGTCTAGTTTTTTACCCGAGGCGCCAGCGATGTAAAGGTTGAGCGACTGCGCCTGGTCTATCCACTTTTGTCTGCGGCTGGCGGCATCGACTAACCAGCGTGGCTCTACCTCAAAGGCGGTAGCGTATAGGGCTTTAATATCGTCGGGGATGCGGTCTATGTTTTGTACCGAGCCCTCGTAATATTTAAGGTCGTTAACCATCACCATGTCCCATAGGTCGCGGGCTTTAAGGTCGCGCACCAGGTGTGGGTTTACCACGGTGAACTCACCGGAGAGGTTAGATTTTACATAGAGGTTTTGGTAAGTCGGCTCTATAGATTGCGATACGCCGGTAATGTTGGCGATGGTCGCAGTAGGAGCGATGGCCATAATATTAGAGTTACGCACACCTTTTTTAACGCGCTCGCGCAGGCTGTCCCAATCTAAGGTGATAGAGCGGTCTACTTCTATATAGTCGTGGCCGCGGTTGTCACATAGCAGGTCTATAGAGTCGTAAGGCACTTTGCCTTGGCTCCATAATGAGCCTTCAAAGCTGGAGTAAGCGCCGCGCTCTTCAGCCAGGTCGGCAGAGGCTTGGATGGCGTAGTAGCTGATCGCTTCCATAGAGCGGTCGGCAAAGTCCACCGCCTGCTCTGAGGAGTAGGGTATGTGCTGCATGTACAGCGCGTCTTGGAAGCCCATTAAGCCCAAGCCCACAGGGCGGTGACGCATGTTAGAGGTGCGCGCCTGTGGCACCGAGTAGTAGTTAATGTCTATAACATTATCCAGCATACGCACAGCGGTTTTTACGGTTTGCTCTAGCTTGGCCAGGTCTAAGCCGTCGGGGCCTATGTGTTGAGCCAGGTTAACCGAGCCTAAGTTACACACCGCGATTTCTTCGGCGTTGGTGTTAAGGGTAATCTCAGTACACAGGTTAGATGAGTGCACCACGCCTGCGTGCTGCTGCGGTGAGCGCAGGTTACAAGGATCTTTAAACGTAATCCAAGGGTGGCCAGTTTCAAACAGCATACCTATCATTTTGCGCCACAGGTCTTGGGCGCGTACGGTTTTGTAGTATTTGATTTCGCCGCTTTCGCACATAGCTTCGTACTGGGTATAGCGATCTTCAAAAGCTTGGCCGTACAGGTCGTGCAAGTCTGGTACATCGTTGGGGGAGAACAGGGTCCACTTGCCGTCGTCGAATACACGCTTCATAAATAAGTCGGGTACCCAGTTGGCGGTGTTCATGTCGTGGGTACGGCGTCTGTCGTCACCGGTGTTTTTACGCAGCTCGACAAACTCTTCTATATCCATGTGCCAGGTTTCTAAGTACGCACATACCGCGCCTTTGCGCTTGCCGCCTTGGTTTACCGCTACGGCGGTGTCGTTCACTACTTTTAAGAAGGGAACTACACCCTGTGAGCGGCCGTTGGTGCCTTTGATGTAGGCACCCAAGGCGCGTACGGGAGTCCAGTCATTGCCTAGGCCGCCAGCCCACTTGGAGAGCATGGCATTGTCTTGTATGGCACCGTAGATGCCGTGCAGATCATCGGGTACGGTGGTTAGATAACAAGAGGATAATTGTGGGCGCAAAGTACCGGCGTTAAATAGCGTGGGGGTAGAGCTCATATAGTCGAAAGAGCTTAATAATTTGTAGAACTCTATAGCGCGCTCGTTTTTGTTTTCTTCTTCTATGGCCAAGCCCATGGCGACACGCATAAAGAAGATTTGTGGCAGTTCTATGCGCACTTCATTGCTGTGTATGAAGTAGCGGTCGTATAAGGTTTGCAGGCTTAGGTAGTTAAATTGCAGGTCGCGCTGTGAATCCAGGGCTGCGCCTAGCATGTCCAAGTCGTAGTCTTGCAGGTTGGGGGCTAAAAGCTCTAGCTCTATACCTTTGGCGACGTAGGCGGGCAGCACTTCGGCGTATAGCTTGGCCATGTCGGCTTGGGTGGCAGATTCGGCTATGCCGTAAAAGTTTAGCGCTTCGGCACGCAGGTTATCTAATAGCAGGCGAGCGGTTACATAGGTGTAGTTAGGCTCTTTTTCTACCATGGTGCGCGCGGTCATCACTAATGAGGTGTTGACCTCGGCAGCGGCAACGCCGTCGTATAGGTTTTTTAGGGCTTCATTTAAAATGGCGCTGGCGCTGACGTCTTCTAGGTCGGTACAGGCTTCGGCGACAATAATTTCTAAACGGCCTAGGTCTAAGGGGGTTAGGCTGCCGTCTTCTTGCTTAATGCGTATGCTGGGGTGGGCTTTGGTGGGCTCTTCGCCAGTTTGCTGTTCGGCGCGCTGACGGGCGTGTTCTTCGCGGTAGAGTACGTAATCGCGGGCCACTTTGTGCTCGCCGCTGCGCATTAGGGCCAGCTCTACTTGATCTTGTATATCTTCTATATGCATGGTGCCGCCAGAGGGCATACGACGCTTGAAGATCACGGTAATTTGCTGCGCCAATTTGGCTACAGTTTCATGTATGCGGCTAGAGGCGGCGGCAGTGCCACCTTCTACGGCCAAAAAGGCCTTGGTAATAGCGACGCTGATTTTGGACTCGTCATACACAACCACGGTGCCATTGCGTTTGATAACGCGCAACTGGCCAGGGGCGGTAGCATTAAGCTCGGCTTGGCTGGCGGCTGGGGTGGCGGGTTGTGAGGTGGAGCTCGTAGAGCTGGTTTCAACGTCAGTGTGCATGTGTTCTCCGGAACGTAGCTGTGTGATCAATGGCGATCGGTCAAATAAGAATGCGGTTTATCCTTTATGGGCATACGCAAGCGTTAAGCTCTGCACTAGCAGCAACTGATGCGGCAACTCATGCGCCATACATAAAAACACGTTGAGTTTGTGTGTATGGCTTGGCAGTAGTCGCGCTAGGCTTGTTTGGTTTGCTGTATACCCCTTTGTTTTCCGTTTAGATCGCTTAGTAAGCACTTACCAATAAGGGGTTGGTGACTTAATATCCTACAACGATTCTTTTTTTATGCCCCATATATGGGGGTGTTTGAAAAACTGCACACAAGATAATGCGGTTTGAGGCTTTTTGCAAGCTGTATAAGTTGCTAGCAAGCTGTGGATAAAATGTGGGTAAGTGGGCAGGTCGGCAGTCACTAACCTGCAGAGCTAGGGCGTGAGAATGATGGCGTTTTTGCAAGACAATTTAATGAAGATTTTATGAAGATAAACTTTTTCGGCATATAAAATCGCTTAGGTATGCTTTTTGGTTTTTGTGTTTATTTTACCGCCTGTGGCCGTAGTTTTGGGGTGATTAATTATTGGGCTGACAGCCATGGTTGTTGGGCTTTTGGCCGTTAAGGTTATGGCTGTCAGTGGGGTTTTACGCTGGCTAACTATTGAGCAGTAATTCCATTAAGGCTTTTTGAGCGTGTAGGCGGTTTTCGGCCTCTTGCCAGATGACTGTGTCGGGGCTGTCCATTAGCTCGGCGCTAATTTCCTCGCCGCGATGAGCAGGTAGGCAGTGCATATACAGGGCATCGCTATGGGCGTGGCTCATGAGTTCGGCATTGACCTGGAAACCGGCAAACTGCTTCTCGCGTTCTAGTTGTTCGTCTTCCTGGCCCATAGAGGCCCATACATCAGTGACCACTAAGTCTGAGCCTTTAGTTGCTTCTATAGGGCTGCGGAACAGGCTGACGCGGTCTTTGTTGGCGGCCACGAGTTCGCTGTTGGGGTCGAAGCCCTCGGGGCAGGCTATACGCAGTTCAAAGTCAAACTGGCGGGCAGCGTTGATATAGGAGTGACACATATTATTGCCATCCCCCACCCAGGTAACGGTCTTGCCCTGTATGCTGCCGCGGTTTTCCACATAGGTTTGTACGTCGGCAAGTAGCTGGCAGGGGTGGTAGTCATCGGTAAGCGCATTGATTACTGGCACCGAGGAGTGCTGGGCAAAGGCCTGCACTTTTTGGTGGGCGTAGGTGCGTATCATAATAATGTCCACCATAGAGGACAGTACTCTAGCGCTATCTTCTATGGGCTCGCCGCGGCCCAGTTGGGTGTCGCGTGGCGATAAAAACATGGCGTGGCCGCCCAGTTGTGACATGCCTGCTTCAAAAGAGACGCGGGTGCGGGTGGAAGATTTTTCAAAAATCATCCCCAGTACTTTGCCAACAAAAGGGCGTTCGTGGCCAGCGCCGCGCAGCTGCGCTTTCATCTCTGTAGCGCGGGCAATTAAGGCATTAAGCTCGCTGGGGCTTAAATCGAGTAGGGTGAGAAAGTGTCTGGTAGTCATGGTGACGTAAGCTTCCCGTTAAGTATTTTGGGGTTGAAAATCATTAACGCAGGCAACGACTGTGTCTATGATAGTGTCAGCCTCTGCTTGGCTGATAATGAGTGGCGGCAGTAGCCGTAGCACGCTGCCAGCGGTAACGTTAATCAGTACGCCGCGCTCGCGGGCAGTGTGTACTAGCTCGGCGCAGGGGCTGGTCAGTTCTATGCCTATCATTAGGCCCTTGCCGCGCACCTCTTTTAACAGCGGTGAGTCGGCTAGCCGCTGGCTGATGCCTTGGCGTATATAGTGGCCCATGGCCGTGGCGTTGTCACACAGTTGCTGGCTTTGTATGGTGTTGACTACGGCCAGTGCCGCGGCGCAACACAGCGGGTTGCCGCCATAGGTGGAGCCGTGGTTGCCGGGGCCAAAAACCTGCGCCGCCTTGCCCTGCGCCAAGCAGGCACCTATGGGGGCGCCATTGCCCAGGCCTTTGGCGGTGGTGACTACATCGGGCAGTATGGCATCGTGCTGGTAGGCAAAATAGCGGCCGGTGCGGCCGTTGCCGGTTTGCACTTCGTCTAACATCATCAGCCAATTATTGCTGTCGCAAAGCTGGCGCAATTCGGCTAGGTAGCCATCGGCTAATACGTGCAGACCGCCTTCGCCTTGTATGGGCTCCATTAATACGGCCACGACGCTGTGGTTGCTGGCATGGGCTTGGATGGCGGCTAGGTCGCCATAGGTTACGCGGATAAAACCTTCTAGTAAGGGGCCAAAGCCCTCTTGTACTTTGGGGTTGCCGGTGGCCGTTAGGGTGGCCATGGTGCGGCCGTGAAAGGCGTTATCCATCACGATAATTTGCGGTGACTCTATGCCCTGCTGGTGACCGTGCAGGCGGGCAATTTTGATAGCCGCTTCGTTGGCTTCGGCACCGGAGTTAGCAAAAAACACATTATCCATGCCTGAGATTTGGCATAGTAATTCGGCTAGGGCCTGTTGTTTCTCTATGCCGTATAGATTGGAGGTGTGCATCAGGGTATCGGCCTGCTGCTTAATGGCTTCGCTTACAGCGGGGTGGCAGTGGCCTAGGGCGTTAACACCTATACCGCTAATGGCATCCAGGTAAGCCTTGTTGTCGGCATCATATAAAAACACGCCTTGGCCGTGGCTAAAGGTCACTGGCAGGCGGCCATAGGTATTCATAATGGCGGTCATGCAAAAAATCCTAACTCATTACAGGGGCATTGTTACTGGGCTGCTCTGGAGTGGGGCATAGTGAGTGCCTGTAAAAACGCAAAAAGGCAGCGAAGGCTGCCTAGTAAGCAAGCATCATATAGCCTATGCCCTGGCTTGGCAATGGCCGTCACGGCCGCGATAGGGGGAGCGCATCTCAGCTAAATACAGGGTATAATGGCCGCCATTGCGCTTGGTCATTCCGCTAGGGGGTGGCCGTGATATTGTCAGTTTTATGTAAAGGTATATTAATGGACATCACAGAAACCCTGAAAGAACAAATCGAAAGCAACCCTATTCTTTTATACATGAAGGGCTCGCCCAATCAGCCACAGTGTGGTTTTTCGGCGCGCACCGTGCAGGCATTAATGTCTTGCGGCCAGCGTTTTGCCTTTGTTGATGTATTAAGCAATCCCGATGTGCGCGCGCACTTGCCTGCCTATGCTAATTGGCCGACATTCCCGCAGTTGTGGGTAGATGGCGAGCTAATCGGCGGCTGCGATATTGTTTGCGATATGTTTGATAAGGGTGAGCTAAAAACCTTAATCGACGAAGCTGCGGCTAAGCACGGTGTTGCCGAATAAGCTGTATATGAGCTGTGGGCCCGCTAAGGCGGGCTTTTTTATGCCTAAGATCTGTACTTGCTAGTGCCTATGGCTAAAGCAATTTGTGAACAAATAACTCCGATAAAATAAATACTTAGGCTATTCTATTAAGCGTTTTCTTAAACTAATCAGGCTTGTTGTACAGGGGTGTAACCATTACTACATCAACCGCTAACCCTATAGACATAGAAATACCCGGCTATAAGTTGATACGCCCTTTAGGTAAGGGGGGGATGGCGACTGTATACCTGGCAATACAGCAAAGTTTCGAGCGCGAAGTGGCCTTAAAAGTAATGGCCGCCTCACTGTCAGAAGATGCCGCCTTTAGTGAGCGCTTCATACATGAAGCCAAGGTGGTCAGTCGCTTAATCCACCCGCATATAGTCACCGTGCACGATGTAGGCATACATAACGGTCATCACTATTTATCCATGGAGTATGTACCCGGTCGTGAGTTAAAAAGCTGCCTGGCGGAGCTTAGCGGCGATGAAATTTTGCGGGTACTGCGTGAAATAGGTTCAGCCTTAGATTTTGCTGGCCAAAAAGGCTATGTGCATCGCGATGTTAAGCCCGAAAACATTATGCTGCATGCCGAGAGCGGCCGTGCTGTGCTTATGGATTTTGGCATAGCCAAGGCCGACGATGTGGGCGGTGGGCTTACCCAAACCGGCATGGCTTTGGGGACGCCCTACTATATGAGCCCTGAGCAGGCGCGCGGCCAAAAGGTCGACGGCCGTGCCGATTTATACAGTTTGGGCATAGTGTTTTATAAAATGCTGATGGGTACCGTGCCCTATGATGGTGACTCTGCTGTGACCATAGGCATAAAACATATTTCTGAGCCTGTGCCCGAGCTGCCTGTGCGTTTAGCGGTATTTCAGCCTGTGCTTAATAAACTTTTGGCCAAAGATAGAGAGCAGCGCTACCAGCGTGGTGCTGAGCTAGTGGCTGATGTGCAGCGCTTGTCTGGGGCGGTGATTGATAAATCCCGCAAGCAATATTTTAATAATGCCGCTCATAAAAAAGCCGCCTCCATGGCCTTTACCGGCAACCACGATGACACGGTATTACGCGCGCAAAGCAGTCAGCATATGCCAGCCGCCACCAGCAAGCGCTCGGCATTATGGTTATTGCCGGTAGTTCTCATCGCCGTTTTGGCTACCGGCTATTACACTTTATTTGGCTTACAAATTCCCCCCAGTGCTGCGGATCAGCAGGCGGCCTTAGAGCGCTTAGGCTTGGTAGAAAAGCCCCGGCTAACCTTAGAGCAGCTGATGCAGACACCAGCAGCCATAACCGTCGCAGAGCAGCCGCTTAGCGCTAAGCCTGCGGTAACGCCTGGCTCAGCCATAGTTGAAGAAGTTGTTGCTGAAGAAGCTGCCTTTGAAGGAGTTGTATCTGAAGAAACAATGGCTGAAACCGCAGAGCCGGCTATACCACAAGCTCCGGCGACCCAGCTACCGGCCGGTACTGAAAATCTTGCCGCAGCGCCGACACTAACCGAGGCTCAGCGCTTAAAGCAACAGATAGCAGAGTTGCAACAAGCCTATAGCAGTGATCCCGAGCAGCTAGCGGCATTGGTAGCTGCCCATCAGCGCTTATTGATTGTCGAGCCCAGCAATACCGAGTCCGGGCAAGTCTTGGCGGCCATAGAAGCTGAGTTATTGGAAAATATCGCCGCCGCCCTAGATCAAGAAAGTGATGATGCGGCCGAATTGTCGGCCATAGAGGCGTCATTAACCGAGGCCTTAGGTTACTTTCCTAACTTGGCCGACAATAAGCGCTACCAACGTTTGCGTGGCAAGCTCAGTGCCCAGCAAAGCGTGCAGCAGCAATTAAGTACGGCGGAACAACTATTTGCTCAAGAGCAGTGGCTAAGCCCCGCTGGTGAGAATGCAAAAACCTATTACGATGCGGTGCTGGCAGTGGACCCCGATAATGGCAAAGCTCGTGATGGCTTGCAGCGTATCGCTCAAGCGTATTTACAAAAAGCGCAAAGTGTAGAACAGCAGGGCCGTTATCAAAGTGCCTTAAATTTTATAGACAAGGGCTTAAGTGTTAACGCTGCTCACGGCGAGTTAATTCAGTTAAAAGCGCGCGTGCAAAAGGCGCAGGCCTTAGAGCAAAAAGTAGCGCAATTATTACTAGAGGCCGAACAGCTAGTGCAGCAGGATGCGATATTTAGCGGTCAGCCCAATGCCGTGCAAAGCTTGCAAAAAGTTTTAGCCTTGGCCCCCAATAACAATGCTGCCAGTGCGCAGCTGCAACAACTTAGCGGGCAATTAAATACGCAGCTGTTGGGGCATATTGCTAGACGCGAGTTAGACTTGGCGCAACAAGCGTTAAGCCCGGCCTTGGCTTTGCTGCCGGATAACCCCCAGCTATTAGCTCGCCAGGCTGAGATAGATGCGATGCAGCCAGTGATAGAGTTGTTAAAACTCAGTGGCGAGCCTATTGTTGATATAAGCCAAAACTTACCCGAACAATTTAAAGCGGGCAGGGTGTTGCATATAGCCTTTAGCTACAAAAATTTTGATGAGGCCACCACGGTTTTACAGGCTACACTTTACGATGGTGAGCAGACTGTACAAATTGCTGCGGTACCGGTAATTGTGAGTGGCCAGGCGGGTAATAACTTTTTCAAAATTAAACGTCCGGTAGAAGGTTTTAAAGCCGGCGGTTACCGCTTAGAGATTTTGTTAGCCAATAAAAATATTTACAGTCAGTCATTTGTGATTAAGCCATAAGGGTATTAGCAATGAGAAAAAAAATGGTACTGGTGGCCACGGCCTCGTTATTAGCAGCTTGCCAAACACCGCCGGATATACAGCAGCTGCAAAACGAAAAAGCGGGTTTGCAAAATCAACTCGTGCAAGCTAATTCCCAAATTACTCAGCTAAAAGCCGATGAGGCGAACCTGCAGCGTGAGCTGGCCGAACGCGACAGGGTGATAGGGGTATTAAACAGCGAAAAAAATTCGCGGGTGGTGACATCTACTCAGTTGCGCGGCCAAGTGCGTCAATTTGTACAGCAACAAGTTGATGCCTTAAAAAGTTTTTTATTAGAAGGCAATCTGCTGGATTATATAGGTGGGGAGTTAGTGGCGCGTACAGCGGTAGATGAGCAGCCTTTATTAGTCGTGGATTTGGCTAATACTGTACCTAAAGATGGCTCGCTAACCAGTGTGGGTGGTTATTTTATACGTGCGGGTAGTTTGCGCGTGAAGGTTATGCGTAAAGTGGAAGATAATTTAGTAGTGGTTTGGGAGAGTCAGACCTTGGCGATTAATGACGCCGGGCTGCAAAAAGTAGGCTTTTCTGTGAGCGTAGGTGTGCAGCAGGGCGATGTGGTTGCTTATTATTTGTCTGACCCGGGTATGGTGGGTTTTGATACCGGCACCGGTAATAGCCGCTACATAAAAGAAGATGTGAGTTTTGGCAAGGCTATACGCCAGTCTTCACTACTGGGTGAGCAGCAGCGCCGCGCTTATTCCTTAGGTGTTTATGGTTTGTTAGACACTCAGTAAGGCGCTATAGCAAACAAAAAAAGCTGGCGCACTGATATGCGCCAGCTTTTTTTTGCGTATTTTTTCGCTTACAGCTCTAGCGAGTATTTAAAATACTCCTCGTCTTTTTTATAACCTAAGTCTATGTACAGCGCCTGAGCTGGGTAGTTGTCGATGGCGGTTTCTAGATCTATGCGTTGGGCTTTTTGCTCCTTGGCATAGGCTTTGGCTTGGTTCATTAGGGTGCGGGCTACACCTAGCTGCCTGGCACTGTTATCTACATATAAGTCGTATAAAATAAAAATAGGCGCGGCAGCCAGTGAACAATAGCTGCGGTACAGCTGGGTAAAACCCACCGCTTTGCCATCGCTGGTATAGGCGAGAAAAATAGTGGAGCTGTTATTCTCCATATGTTTTTTAAGATAGTCGCTGGCCAGCTTTATATTGCTGCTTTCGCGATAAAATTGTCGGTATAAATCAAACAGCTGGGCGGCATCAGCTAGGTGTTTGGGCTGGGCTTTAACAACGCTTAGGCTGTTATCGGCAGTAGATAGTTGCGGGTTTTTAGCGCTGGGTTGCGCCGGCATGGTAAAGCACCATGGGAAAACACTGGCTAAAAAAGACAGGCATAAGGACATGGCCGCTTCCCGGTCGAAGTCTTCGCCCGCGTAGAGTATGTCGTGCCAAACATCATCAATAATGCCCTGTATGCCACTGGCTATGGCGCGGGCGCTCATGACTTTTTGTTTGTCGGCGCGCTGAATAATTTCGCTGCAGAGGTTTAAGACCAAATTAAAATTATTGCTATCGCGGGTGCCGCATATGCGCTTGTAATCTTCTCTAGCCCAGCGCTCTGCCGAAAAGGCATTCCACACAGCGACTTTTCTATGCTCGGTAATTTCGGGGTTGAGTTGGGCGTTAATAATGGCGATCAGGCGCTTATTGGGGTCTGCACCTGCCTGCTGCAGGGCTGCGGTAATACTTTGGTCCAGCTCTTCAGCCACAAACTGCAGGGTCTCTAGTAATAGCGCCTCTTTGCTGGCGAAGTGAAAATTGACTGAGCCCGCCGTTAAACCCGCGCCAGCAGCAATTTTGGCTAAGGTCAGCTGCGACAGGCCAAACTCAGAGATGGCGCTGAGGGTGGCTTCAATAAGCAAGCGTTTGCGCTCAGCTTGTATGGCCTCGCCGACATGGGTTTTAGTGCTGGTCATAGAGCGGACTCCCTAAGATTGTTTCTTTATAGAATAAGTATTTTATACGTCTGTTTAGTCAACTAAATATACGTATAATCAGTAAAGTAAAGCAGCTCTGATAATGCAATACCAGTTATTTTCGCGCTTCCGCTAGAGGGCGTTATGAGTATTCGCTTATTCCCTTGCCTAGTTAAGCAAGCCGAACCGGCCCACTCATTCCCTGCTCTTTGGCAGCTAAGCGTATAAGCTATGCTGATAGCTAGCAGGGCGCAGTATAGTTGCATGGTTTTGTAGCCTTAGGGTTACTGGCCATTACAATGTTGATCAACTTATTGCCTAAGCAGTCACTTTTTAAAAGAGGGAGGCCGCAAGAGGTGTATGCAATGATTTACAAAATCGAAACTTGAGATGAGAGTAAGAGTTATGAGTGATACCGAACAGGCCAAAACCTATTGCCTAGTGATATCCTGCCCCGATGCGGTAGGTATCGTTGCCGAAGTCAGCAAGTTTGTCGCCGAGCACGACGGCTCTTTTGTCGAGTCTAACCACTATACCGATGTGCAGGGTGCGTGGTTTTATATGCGTAACGTCATCAATGCGGACTCTCTGTCTATTAGTATTGAGGAGTTTCGTGAGCAGTTTCAAGCCGTGGCCGATAAATTCGAAATGATATGGACGGTGCGCGCTTCCAATGAAAAGCAAAAAGTCGTATTGCTGGCCAGTCACGCCTCGCACTGTTTGGCTGACTTGCTGTACCGTTGGCACAGTAATGAGCTGAACTGCGACATACCGTGTGTAGTCTCTAATCATGAAAACCTGCGCAGCATGGTGGAGTGGCATGGCATCCCCTTTCACCACGTGCCGGTGACTAAAGAGAACAAGCCTGAAGCCTTTAAGCAAATGAACGAAATTATCGAGCGCCACAATGCCGATACCGTAGTGCTGGCCAGATATATGCAGATCATCCCCCCGGAGTTATGCCAGAAGTTTGCCGGTCGTTTGATCAATATACATCACAGCTTCTTGCCCTCGTTCATCGGTGCCAACCCCTATCAAAAAGCTTATGAGCGCGGTGTGAAGCTAATTGGTGCCACCAGCCATTATGTTACCGAAGATTTGGATGAAGGCCCGATTATTGAGCAGGACGTGATACGGGTTAATCACAGCTGCTCCAAAGAGGATCTGGTGCGCATGGGTAAAGACGTAGAAAGCGCAGTACTTTCCAGAGCCTTGCGCTATCATTTAGATGACCGAGTCATCGTGCGTGGCAATAAGTGCGTGGTGTTTCAATAAACACTGAGCCACAGCCCAATAAATGAATAGAGGATAAAAAATGAAAACGCGTGCAGCCGTTGCTTTTCAAGCAGGCAAACCTTTAGAAATTGTTGAAGTGGATTTACAAGGCCCGCAACCCGGCGAGGTGTTGGTAGAGATTATGGCTACCGGCGTTTGCCACACCGACGCTTTTACCTTATCAGGTGACGACCCCGAGGGCGCCTTCCCCGCTATTTTAGGGCACGAAGGTGCGGGCATAGTGCGCGAAGTGGGCGCTGGGGTTACCTCGCTTAAGCCCGGTGACCACGTTATCCCCTTATACACGGCCGAGTGTCGCAATTGTAAGTTTTGTTTAAACCCCAAAACCAACTTATGCCAAGCGGTACGCGCTACGCAAGGCCAAGGCTTAATGCCCGATGGTACCAGCCGCTTCTCTTTAGATGGCAAGCCCATACTGCACTATATGGGCTGCTCTACCTTTTCTAATTTCACCGTGTTGCCGGAAATTTCACTGGCAAAAATCCGTGAAGACGCGCCCTTTGATCTAGCCTGCTACATAGGCTGTGGTGTGACCACTGGCGTGGGGGTGGTGGCCTTTGATGCCAAGGTCGAGCCCGGTTCTAATGTGGTGGTATTTGGCTTGGGCGGCATAGGCCTAAACGTGATTCAGGGTGCCAAGATGGTAGGCGCCAATAAAATCATAGGTATAGACATCAACCCCTCTAAGGTTGAAATCGCCAAGCAGTTTGGTATGACCGACTTTATTAACCCCAAAGAGGTTGAAAATGTCGTCGACGCTATAATCGAGGCCACCGACGGCGGTGCCGATTACAGCTTTGAGTGCATAGGCAATGTGAATACCATGCGCCAAGCTTTGGAGTGCTGCCATAAAGGTTGGGGCGAGTCTTACATCATAGGTGTGGCTGGGGCTGGCCAGGAAATTAGCACTAGGCCTTTCCAGTTAGTGACGGGTCGAGTATGGCGCGGTACCGCTTTTGGTGGTGCCAGAGGCCGTACCGATGTGCCTAAGGTGGTAGATTGGTTTATGGATGGCAAAATCAATATTAAAGATTTAATCACCCATAAAATGCCACTGCAGGATATCAACAAGGCTTTTGATTTAATGCATTCCGGCGAAAGCATACGCTCAGTGGTTGAGTTTTAATTGTCAGCTACACTATAAGCGCAACACAGAGCGGGTAACTTAGGTTGCCCGTTTTTGTATGTGCAGGCCGCAGGAGGGAAGGGCAAAATGGCAAATAAGCAGGCAGAATTTTTAGAGCAGGAATACAGTATTTACGGCAATATCTTTAGCTATATGGGCTTTCCCATATGCCGCGACCTCAGCGATGCCAGTGTGGATGTGGCGGTTATGGGTATACCCTACGACTTGGCCACCAGTGGCCGGGCAGGGACCCGCGGTGGCCCCAATGGCATACGCCAGGCCAGTTGTAATTTACGTTGGGAAGAAAAACGCTGGCCCTGGGGATTTGCCAT
Source organism: Dasania sp. GY-MA-18 (assembly GCF_024734385.1). GTDB lineage: Bacteria > Pseudomonadota > Gammaproteobacteria > Pseudomonadales > Dasaniaceae > Dasania > Dasania phycosphaerae. Next base: position 80,519 of record NZ_JANHAP010000014.1, read on the forward strand.
CGCTGATAAATTAAATGTTATTGATTACGGTGATGTGCAATTTGAAAGTGGCAACAGCGAACATATGCTAGAGCTGGTACAGGCCGAAGCCGCGAAGATTATTGCCGCCGGTAAAACTCTGATCAGTTTTGGTGGTGATCATTTTGTTACCCTGCCGCTACTGCGTGCCCACGCCAAGCATTACGGCAAATTGGCGTTGATACATTTTGACGCCCATACCGATACTTATAAAGAAGAAGTGCAATACTCCCACGGCACCATGTTTTATCACGCCCCGAAAGAAGGTTTAGTGGACCCTGCGTGCTCGGTACAAGTGGGTATACGCACTGAATACGACAAACAGAATCATGAATACCTGGTGCTGGATGCCGACCTTGTTAACGAACAGTCGGTGGCGGCAACGGTGGCGGCGATTAAACAGCGGGTAGGCGACAGCCCAGCCTACTTAAGTTTTGATATAGACGCGTTAGACCCCGCCTACGCCCCCGGCACGGGTACGCCCGTAGTCGGCGGGCTGAGCAGCAACAAGGCTATGCAAATTTTGCGTGGCATCACTGAATTAAACATTGTTGGCTACGATGTAGTAGAGGTGGCCCCGGCTTACGACCATGCCGAGATTACCTCACTAGCCGGTGCCTCTTTGGCGCTGCAGTTTTTATATATGCATGCGGATAAAAAATAATTAAAGCGCTAGTTGTGGCTAATATTGCCGTCGCGTTTATTTGTTAAGACTTTTGACGCCAAGAGCTGTTAGCAAGTGAATAATTGCTAGCTAGCGAGGAGTTTGAGGGGGGCGACGGCAATTAAGTTTGCAGCAACGGCGAAAAATTCATAGCCTATGCTGGCGGCAGCACAAGCAGTGCGGCCTCTTCCTTAAGCTTTTAGGTGTAAACCATGAATACAATTATCTTGGCGGGGCAGGCGCTCAGCCCTAGCAAAATTATTTGTGTAGGCCGCAACTATGTGGAACACATACAAGAGCTAAATAACGAAGTGCCAGAGCAGCCAGTCATTTTTTTAAAGCCTAACTCGGCAATTAGCGATAACTTATTTGTGGGCGATAACGAGCCTGTGCATTATGAAGGTGAGTTGTGCTTTTTAATTAAGGCCGGCAAGTTACAGGCTGTGGGTTTTGGTTTGGATATGACCAAGCGCAAGTTGCAAAGCTATTTAAAGGAAAGAGGCCTGCCTTGGGAGCGCTCCAAGGCCTTTGATGGCTCAGCGGTGTTTTCGCAGTTTGTCGCTTTTGATGGTGATTGCTCTGAACTGCGCATGGAGCTATGGATTAATCAGCAGCTGATACAGCAGGGAGCTTATTCCTTAATGATGAATAAACCTCAGGAATTATTGCGCGATATTAAGAGTTTTATGAGTCTAGAGGATGGCGATGTGATGATGACGGGTACCCCCAAGGGGGTGGGGGTGGTGCAAGCCGGCGATCAGTTTTTAGCAAAGGTGTTTCAGGGCGAGCATTTGCTACTGGAGCAACAGTGGCTGGCGCAATAGTGTGTTAGCGCACTATTTTTTTGGTGCCGTTAGTGTTTGTTAGTCACAAAGATAGGGTTTAAGAGAGTGATTTTTTTATAGGCTCGGGGACTTTGTAAATCAATATCAGCAGCCCTGCTAAGCCTAAGCTGCCTACAACTAAAGTGGCGCTGCTCAAGCTTAGAGCTTCTGCTAGGGCTCCAATAATAACTGGGCCGCTTAAATTTCCGCCGTCACCTATAGTGCGCCACAGGCCTAAAAACTGTGCTTTTTGTCGCTGTGGGGCAAAGTCTGCTCCTAGGGTCATAATAAAGCCGGTGCCTAAACCATTACCTAGGCCGCTGAGTATCGCTATCCATAAAAAATAAGAGTAGCTGGTGGCCAGTGGTAGCAGTAAAAAGCTGCAAGAGAAAATAGCGAGGCAGGGGATGGCGGCTGCTTTGCGGCTTTTTTTGTCTAACAGCCAGCCTGCGGGGTAAAACATAGCTAGGTCAGCCAAGGAGCAAAAAAATGTGACTGAGGCTATGGCTAGTTCATCTATACCTATAGCGACTCCCCAAATCGGAATAATAAAGCTGCGGGCCGAGCGCAAAAGCTGCAAGACGATAACCACACTGCCGGCACCGATAAAAATATCTTTATAGTTGAACAAAAGGCGCCAGGTTGAAAGCCGCTTAAATTGGCTGTCATCTACCTCGTTGCCACGTTGTGTGTGCTTGGTCAATGCGATTAGTAGCAGTGAGATAAAACCCATGCCTGCTACCAGTAAAAAGGCTTTATGATGGTCGAAAAATTTAATAATAAGCCCTGCTAGCAAGGGGCCTATTAACCAGCCTACACGTTCTATAGCCATCATGGTGGCCATGGCGCGCCCCCTATGGCTAATAGAGGTGGCCAGGCTAACAAAATGTATGCGCGCGAGTATCCAGCAGCCAGAGCCGGCCCCCATAAGCAGCGAAGCTAGCGCTATCCCACTTTGTTGTTGTGCCTGGCTGGCGATAATGGCCGCAATGCAAATTAAAGCGGTGCCTAGTAGCATTGCCGTTTTGCTGCCCAGCTTAGCGATGAGCAAGCCTATAGGTATGCCGCTGATCAGCATGCCCAAGCCGCGCAGTGAAAAAATTAGGCCGGCTGAGCTTATGGTGGCGCCCAGCTCTAAGCTAATCAAAGGGATAATAAACAGTGCCGCCCCAGAGCCTATAGCTAAAAAGATAGAGGGTAGGTAGATAGGGATAATCAAGTTGCGAAGTGCTTGGGTATTGCTCATAGGGGTAAGTTTAACGTGTATTGCCCAGCATGGCCCATGGGAAAAGTTGCCACCGCTATAATCTTAGGCTTGTGAGCTGGTGGCGTTCAGGGCGGCGGCAAGCTGCAATTTGATTGCAGTGGCTAAATTGTTGTCTAAAAAGCCAGCTTGTTGTTGCTTTTTTCAGCAGGCAAAACAGCTTTTTAAATTAATTTTAAAAAGCGCTTGCCAAGGCGTATGAGATCTCTATAATGCGCCGCTCTTCCAAGGCAGAGGCCGACGGGAGAGGGTGAAAAACGCAG
>NZ_JANHAP010000015.1 GCF_024734385.1 Dasania sp. GY-MA-18
ATATCTATAACACGATGAGGCCGCACTTGAGCCTGGGGATGAGAACCCCCGAAGAGGTGCACAAAAAAGCGGCTGCCTAAGGCAGCCGCTACAATCAAAAACCGTCAACGTATTTTAGGACGGGACAGCGCTATCGCTGGAAAGAGCCACTGTTCGAAAATTTGTGCTCACAGCACAAATTTCTACGAGCCGCATAGCGGCGAAGCCCGTAGGGTCAAAACAGCCTTCAGCTGTTTTGATTAATCCACTCCCCTAACCAAAGCCCACACTCTGAACAAGGTAGATATTTTTTGTCTGGCATGATCGCTGGAGAGAGCCACTGTTCGACCAATTTTGCCTACGGCAAAATTGGGACGCCTGCTTTCAAAAGGCGCCCGCAGGGCTGAAATAGCCTAAAGCTATTTCAGTCAATCCACTCCCCCAACCAAAGCCACAGCCTTAAATAGCTGAGCCTTTTTTATTTCAACAATACCGCCTCGGAGAGCACTTACTTAAACCATATATCTTCAATACTTTGTCATACCCACAGCACTCACTACGCTCATGGAGCAGCCCCTAACGTCAAAAGCCGATATCCATATTTATCAGCTGGATTCCGGCTCAGTGACCCACTAGTGTCCGGTTAAATTACTATTCCGGTCATGCCGGGCTCCGGCCCGGCATCCACGAAAACTGAAATATCCTAGCAATCCTCAGCATGTGATTAGAATGCTCTATCAAAATAGTTATTTTTTAAAAGCCTGCGTTAGATACATGCTCCGAATTTCGTAAGCCTATGGGTACCGGCTCAAGGCCGGCAGAGCCTACCCCGCGAGCATCGCGAGTGCTTTGGGCACGACAGCCTGAAAGTGAGTCATAAATCTAAGCGGCGTGCATTCTATTTCCTATTTATAACGTCAAATACATACCAATACGATTTTAACCGGACACTAGTGGGCTCAGTGACCAGAATGACTCATTAAGTAAACACCATTCAACTCCCCACCCTTTGAAAATATTGACAAAGCGCCACACTACGCGTAAATTTCGCGCCTCTACACAGAGCTAATATGTTCTGACTATCTGCCCAGATGGTGAAATTGGTAGACACGCCAGCTTCAGGTGCTGGTGCTCGCAAGGGCGTGGAGGTTCAAGTCCTCTTCTGGGCACCATATATTAAAAAAGCCGATCATTGTGATCGGCTTTTTTGCTTTTGCTAGCTTATTTTTGTTTAACAGCAATACGGTCGACACTAATCAAATACGTACGCCGCCACTGCCCCACACACCGTCATCACAAATAAAAACCACTTCAAAGTAGAAGGCTTAGCGCTAATCGCAAACTTAACGGCCACATGCGCACCTATCATGGTGCCCAGCGCCAACACTAAGCCTGGCGCCCACCAAATTAAGCCTTGGAAAATAAACACCAATAAAGCCATACCCGTAAACACGGCAACACATACCACTTTCAAAGCATTGGTACGCACCAAGTCATAGCGCAGGCTACCCGCCAAAGCAGTAATTAAAATAAAACCAACACCGGCTTGTACAAAGCCGCCATAAAAGCCTGCCACGGTTAGCCACCACCAAGATGAAGGCGTCGCTTTGACTTTATTAGGGATTGTGCCTACAGGCGGTGAGATTACACTGGGCCTAAACAGCATGATCAAAGTCATGCTAATCATGGCGGTAAATAATAACGGTTTGAGAATTTCAGAGGGCGCATAGGCGGCAGCAATAGCACCTAAGCAACCACCCAGTATGGTGGGTACTAAGATAGGCCCTATGTCGTCGGTGGGCAGCTTTTTATGTTTTTTAAAACCCAGTAGAGCAACAATGTTTTGTAGAAAAACTCCCACCCTGTTGGTGGCATTCGCCACCTCGGGAGGCATACCCATAATCATTAGCGCTGGCAAAGTTAGGTTGGTACCGCCACCGGCCAGGGTATTTATCACCCCTGCTACTATGCCAGTGGCTATAAGAATAAGTGCATGTAGTAAACTAAAGTCCACCTTACCCCCAGCTCAAAATTTTGCTGTTACAATTTAACGCCTAGGTTTTTTGTTATCAGGCTTTTTCGCTTCAGTTCTTTTTACGGCTTGGCGCTTGATACGTTTTTTCCTATCGAATTTTTTCTGGCTAAGATCGCCCTGTTTTTCAGCATAGGGGTTTTCGCTAGATTTGAACTCTATGCGTATAGGGGTGCCCACTAAATCCAGCTGCCGGCGAAAGGTTTTTTCTAAATAACGCTGGTAGCTGGCAGGCACCTTGGCAGTTTGATTACCGTGAATAACAATAATCGGCGGATTAAAACCACCGGCATGGGCATAACGTAGTTTTATACGACGGCCATTGACCATAGGTGGCGCATGGTCGTAAACCGCTGCTTCTAATATTTGCGTGAGCTTATTGGTTTGTAACTTATTCGTAGAAGATCTATAGGCATTATCTATAGACTCATACAAATGCCCTACACCGGTGCCATGTAAGGCCGAAATAAAGTGTATTTCGGCAAAGTCTATAAACTGTAAGCGCCTGTCCAGCTCTGACTTAATACGATTTTTTTGGTCAGCATCAAGGCCATCCCATTTATTAATCGCCACAACCAAAGCTCGGCCTGCATCTATGCTGTGGCCTAGCAGGTGTAAATCCTGGTCAACTATGCCTTCGTGAGCATCTAATACCAGTATCACCACATTGGTGTCATCTATGGCTTTTAAAGCCTTAACAATAGAGAATTTTTCTACGGTTTCTTTAACATTTTTACGACGGCGCACACCGGCAGTATCGATTAAAGTGTAGTTAACCCCTTCGCGCTCATAGTCTATGTAAATGCTATCGCGGGTGGTGCCGGGGTGATCGTATACCACTACCCTCTCTTCGCCCAACATACGGTTAACCAAAGTAGACTTACCGACATTGGGGCGGCCCACTACGGCGATTTTTACACCGCGATCTTCATCTTCAGGCTCGGCCTCTTCTTCAGTTTGTGGAAAAAGCTCAAACACATCTTCCAAAAGCTGACGCACGCCCTTGCCATGGGTGGCGGTGGTAGGGTGAATTTTTTTAACCCCTAGGCTATAGAAATCAGCCATGGCCACATCGGGGTTCACACCATCAATTTTATTAGCCACATAAAAAACCGGCTTAGATATTTGCCGTAAATGATTAGCTAACAATTGATCGGAAGCGGTTAAGCCTGCGCGCGAATCCAGCATAAATAAAACCGCATCGGCCTCATCTATAGCCTGCATGGACTGGCCAGCCATCTCGGCATCTAAGCCCTCTTCATCGCCGGTAATACCGCCGGTATCTATAACTATAAAATGGCGGCTATCAAATTTAGCCTCACCATATTTTCTATCGCGAGTTAAACCGGGGAAGTTTGCTACCAAGGCATCACGCGTTTTAGTTAAACGATTAAATAATGTGGACTTACCCACATTTGGACGCCCAACTAAAGCGATTACAGGAACCATCTATTTTATTCCAACTAAGAGGAGAAAAAGCCTTTAGACTTTTTAACCAGACGATAGGCCGCAAGGGTACCGTCATTACTATAAACATAAAGCACATCGTTATGCACAATTAAGCGTGAGCGCAGGCCGTCGGAATCGACCTTTTCTCTAGCCACTAGGTGACCATCTAATTGTGAAAAGGCATGCAAATAACCTTCAAAATCACCCACTATAACGAAGTTACTTAGGGTTGCTGGCCCTGTTAACTGACGCCTAGCGAGCACGCTTTGCTCCCAACGTACGCCTTGGCCATTATTGGCAAAAGCGATAATGCTACCTTCTTGGTTAGCCACGTACACATTATTAAAGCCATAACCCATGCTGACATAGCTGGAGGCCTCACGTGACCATTTACGGCTGCCACTGGCTGGGTCTATGGCGGTAATCGCTCCCTGATAACTAACAGCGTATAAAGTACCGTCCTCCAGCAACAAGTCGCCATCAATATCAACGATGCGCTCTATCTCAGAGTTACCTGTACTGGCCGCTATACGTGCATCCCACAATACCGAACCGTTTTCAGCATTAAAGGCCACGACTTTGCCGTTGGCAAAACCCGCTGCTACTACGCCGCGCATATACAAAGGTGTACTAGTGCCGCGCAAAGTTAATACCGGCATAGTATTACGATAAGACCATACCCGCGCGCCAGTTTGTGCATTAAGCGCTAGCAGTTGATCATCCAAAGTTTGCACAAATACCAGTTGGCCATCGCCCGCTGGCGCGGCTAACACTTCGGCCTGCACATTTACTTTCCAAAGTTGCTTGCCATTTTTTTTGTTTAAGGCGATTACATCACCGGTTAAGGTACCGATAAAAACCGCATCGCCTACTATGCTAATAGCGCCGCTGACCTCTGCATCTACATCCACATCCCACAGCGAGTCGCCGTCTTTTAAATTAAAAGCTTCGACTTCACCATCAGCAGAGGCAACCACTATCATTTTGCCATCATGGGCAGGTCTTAGGCGATTATATAACTTGCCTTGGCCATCACCCACCGATTGGCTCCACAGCCGATCAAATTCCATTTCCTCTTTAAAATCGATTAACTCGGCAGGGCCTAACTCGTCTTCATCATCAAAAGAGCTACAGGCCGAAACCACTAATACACTAAATAGTAAAAGGAATTTTAATACTGCTTGCTGCATCATTTAGCTATACCCCTTCAGCAACTTTCAACTGCTGAATTTTTAGCTCTAGTAAATTGTTAGCACTGGCATTGGCTGTTGCAGTGGCTAAGGTTTTAGCTTGTAGGTAGGCATCTCTGGCAGCGGAGACATCACCTTGCGCCAGATAAATATCACCTTTTAGCTCTGTATATAAAGGTTTATAAGCTGATGCAGGTTGCGCCAACTCAGCCAAGGCCAAATCATATTTTTCGCTAGCTAACAACACTTTGGCTAAACGCAAATGCGCCTGCGCTTTAACTTCTTCTACCGGCGACTGGCTAAGCACCCAGCGCAACTCGGCTTCAGCATCGGTTAACTTACCGGCTTTAACGGCCAATTGTGCCTTATAAAGCGCTGCAAATTGCGCATAGGCAGTAGCTGAGTAATCATTCTTTAATATATCAGCCAAGTAATTAGCGCTAGCTATTTGCTCGTCATTTAATGGCGCTTGGTCTTTGGCCACTACATTTAATAAATTTTGGTAGGCAGCCGATGCGGCATAGTTAGTTTCTTGCTGCTGTTTTTGCCAACCCTGCCAGCCAAATACCGCGGCTAAGGCTAAGGCTATACCGGTAACGGTTGACTTGCCGTTTTCTTTCCACCATTTTTTTATGGCTTCAATTTGTTCTTCATCGCTTTGATAATCTGTGCTCATGGTTCTATACGTCCAATTTTATTCACAATTAAATTTTTAAGATAATTCAGCTGCCAGCTCGCTTGACAATAAAGCCGAAACCGCAGACTGCGCCAGTGTTTGTTGCTCTTTTTCAGCACGCAACCATTTAATATTCACTAGCCCCTGCTCGGCCTCGTCATCACCTAATACTAAGGCTATAGCCGCTCCGCTTTTATCGGCTTTTTTAAACTGGCTTTTAAAACTGCCACCACCACAATGGGTAATCAGTTTTAAATTGGGTAACTCGCTACGTAATTGTTCAGCCAGGGCTACTGCAGCCAATTTAGCTTTATCGCCGGCCACTACCACATATACATCGGGTCCAGCAGTTATGCTAGTGGGGATATTATCAGTCGCTTCTGATAGCAAACATAAGCGCTCTACCCCCATGGCAAATCCTATACCGGGCACAGGCTTACCACCTAATTGCTCAACCAAACCATCATAACGACCACCCGCACAAACCGTACCTTGGGCCCCTAGCTTATCGGTTACCCATTCAAACACAGTTTTATTGTAATAATCTAAACCCCGTACTAAACGCGGGTTGATGCGATAAGAGATGCCCGCCGCATCCAATAGGCCCGTTAACTCAGCAAAGTCTTGTTTGGACTGCTCGTCCAAATAGTCAGTTAATGAAGGCGCATCATTCAACAAGGCCTGAGTGCTTGCAGACTTACTATCTAAAATACGCAGTGGATTAGTGCCTAAACGCTTTACGCTATCTTCATCTAACTGGTCAACGCGAGCACTTAGGTAAGCCACTAAGGCCTCTTTGTAAGCAGCCCTGGCCTCTAGACTACCTATGCTGTTGAGCTCTAAAGTTAGCGCATCGCTAACACCTAATTGCTGCCATAAGCGCGCGGTTAAAATAATCATTTCAGCGTCTATATCGGCGCTGGCCATGCCAAAGCTCTCTACCCCAATTTGGTGGAACTGGCGCAGGCGACCTTTTTGGGGTTTTTCATAGCGAAACATAGGGCCGGCATACCACAGGCGCTGCACTTGTTGATTATCTAACAAGCCGTGCTGCAAACAGGCGCGCACACAGCAAGCAGTGCCCTCTGGGCGCAAGGTGATGCTTTCATCATTGCGGTCAGCAAAGGTATACATTTCTTTTTCGACTATATCCGTCACTTCACCAATAGAGCGTTTAAATAGCTCTGTTTGCTCGACGATAGGAAAACGTATTTCTTGATAACCATAACGGCCCAGCACATTGGCTACCGTTTGCTCTAAGTATTGCCACAGCGCCGATTCACTGGGTAGTAAATCGTTCATGCCGCGTATCGATTGAATTTTTTTTGCCAACTGTCTGTAACCTGTAAGAATTTGCGAAATTATTGCTTTGCGATTAAGTCTTTTTCGGCCTGCTCTTTTTTAGCGACCTTTGCACGTATCATGTCTTCTAAGTGATCGACTAGATTATCTTTTTCAATCTTGTGATCTTTTTTACCATCCACATAAATCAAATGCTTAGGTGTACCACCAGTTAAACCTATCTCGGCTTCTTTAGCTTCACCGGGGCCATTCACTATGCAACCTATCACCGCCACATCTAAAGGCGTGGTGACATCTTCTAGGCGGCTTTCCAATTCATTCATGGTAGCCACCACATCAAAGTTTTGCCGCGAACAGCTGGGGCAGGCAATAAAGTTAATGCCTTTGGTACGCAGTTTTAAACTTTTTAAAATTTCATAGCCCACTTTAATTTCTTCTACCGGATCGGCCGCTAAAGAAATACGAATGGTATCGCCTATGCCGTCCATTAACAGCATACCCAGGCCCACTGCAGATTTCACCGTGCCGCCGCGTAAGCCACCGGCTTCGGTAATACCTAGATGTAAGGGCTGCTCTATTTGCGCAGCAATTTTTCTATAGGCCGCAACCGCCATAAAGACATCGGAGGCTTTTACGCTGAGTTTAAAATCTTGAAAATCTAATTTATCGAGTATGTCTATATGGCGCATGGCCGACTCTACCAATGCGTCGGGGGTGGGCTCACCATATTTGCGCTGCAGCTCTTTTTCTAAAGAGCCCGCGTTAACGCCTATACGTATTGGGATATTTTTATCGCGGGCCGCATCTACTACTGCACGCACCTTGGCATCATTACCAATATTACCGGGGTTTATCCGTAGGCAATCAACACCATATTCAGCCACTTTTAGGGCGATTTTATAATCAAAGTGTATATCGGCCACTAAGGGTACGTTAACCTGCTCGCGTATTTTCTTAAACGCTTCGGCGGCTTCCATGCTAGGTACAGATACCCGCACGATATCGGCACAGGCATCTTCCAAGGCTTTAATCTGCCCTACCGTAGCAGCCACATCACAGGTATCTGTGTTGGTCATGCTTTGCACTGATATAGGCGCATCGCCACCTACGGCCACGTCACCTACGTAAATTTTTCTAGACTTGCGCCTAACTATGGGCGATTCAAATTTCATCGCTATGACCTACCTACCACTAAACGCGCAGCTTGCGTGCGCGTATTTGTATTAATTTCTACCGCCTCACCGTTGTAGCGCAAGGCTACGGCGGGTGCATAACCCAGTATGATATTAAACGGCGCGGCACCTTCAACAAGCACTTGATCACCCTTGCGCTTTAAGTCAGCGACTAGGGTTTTACCCTCGGCGTCTTTAATTTCTACCCAGCACTCAGCGCTAAAATTTAGCTCTAGCTGATGCTCTGGTAGCACACTAACTGCTTCGGCAATAATAGAGTCTACATCCAGCTCGGCGGCTATAGCTGGTTCGGCCTCGGCCGTTAATAAAGGTTCAACGGCTACAACCGGGTTTTCTGCAGCGCTGTTCACAGGCGCCAATGCTGCATCGCTAGCCTCGTTCGGTTGCACCTGGGCATTGGCGTTTAAGCCGGCATCTTCTATTTCGGCTAGTGGTGTTGCTGCTGGCGCATTATCGCTAGCGGCTTGCTCGCGATTGTCTAGCCACAAACCCACAATTACCACTAGCACCGCCACAATACCCAAGTAACGTTTTTTACAGGGCAGGTGTACCGGTTTGGGACGATTAATAATAGGTGCTGCACGCTCTACAAAATGCTCTTGCTGATACTGGGCTAACAAGGCTTGAGTATCCACCCCCAACAACTGAGCATAGTTACGCAGATAAGAGCGTATAAAAACATCGGCTTTAAAGCAGGAAAAATTCTCTTGCTCTAAGGCTTCTATTTGATAAGCCATGATGCGTAGGCTATCGGCCGCAGCACTGGTGCTTAAGCCTTTCTTCTCGCGCGCCTTGCGCAACTGCTCACCTATAGATTCACGCACTAACTCGTCAATCATACCGCTCACTTCTTGATTAACTTCCATGTAAAAACTCTTGTTTATAATCTAAATATTGTTGTGAGCGCGGGTATAAGTTTTTTAAAGCCAAACCATAACTGGATATGGCATGCTTATCGTCAAACTGCTTGGCTAAACGCGCGCCTAGTAACAACGCAGTAGCCGATTTCGATTTAACCTTGCTGCCATAGCTGTCGTAATAACGCTGCGATAGCGCAAACTGCCCTAGGCGATAATAAACATCAGCCATTTGTAAAATAAGTGCAGGGTGATGTCTGTCGCTCATTAAATAAGCGGTGCGAAAACTTTGCTCGGCATCTTCGTAGCGCATCATGGAGTAGTAACAGCGCCCCAAATTAATAAAGGCCGTTTGACGGCGCTCATACAAAGTATCCTTTACTACCACTTCTAACTGCTCAGCGGCTTCGCTATAACGCTGTAAGGTGTATAAAAACGAAGCGTAGTTCAACCTGGCCCGTGATAGTGATCGATCCAAGTCTATGGCTTCTTTAAAATGTTTTTCAGCGCGTTCGAATTCACCGGTATTTTGGAATACCAGAGCCAGTGCCTCATGCACTTCCGCCGAGTCTTCGTCCAGCTCTAGGGCATTTTTTAAATGTCTCTTCGCCAGCTCCCATTTGCGCTCTGAGATATAACGCTTGGCGAGTTGAATACTGTACTCCAGTGCTTTTTTATCATCCGTTTTTTCGGTAAACATGCCGGTTTCGGTGGTAACACAACCCACTAGCAACAATGCCAAAAGCGTATGCGTGATAACACTGCGAATAATGACTAAGGTTTTATTATTATCTGTATTCATAGTATTTTTTGCTTAATTAATAATTCTGACCGGCGCTTCTTCATTGGCTAAACTCGCCTTGTAGCGTTCGCTACGTTTGGTGCGATCGGCCACCTGCCCCACTAGTTGCCCACAGGCGGCGTCTATATCATCGCCGCGGGTAGTTCTAACTGTAGTCACAAAACCGGCATCAGTCATTACTTGCCAAAAACGCTGTATGGCGTTTTTGCTAGGACGCTGATAATCCGACTGCGGAAACGGGTTAAAGGGAATTAAATTCACCTTACAGGGGAAATCTTTTAATACTATGGCCAGTTCTTTGGCCTGTTCCACGCTGTCGTTAATGCCAGCCATTAGAGTGTACTCTATAGTCACCACCCTATGGGTATCAGTTTGCTTGGCTATATATCGACGGCAGGCGTCCAATAAAGTTTCAATATTGTATTTGCGATTAATGGGCACTAGCTCATTGCGCAATTCATCATTGGGGGCGTGCAATGAAATGGCCAGTGAAGCGGTACAAACATCACCCAGCTTATCCAGCGCAGGCACTACCCCTGAGGTACTTAGGGTCACGCGGCGCTTAGAAATGCCGTAACCCAAGTCATCCATCATTAAATTAACAGCAGCCACTACATTATCGAAGTTAAGCAGCGGCTCGCCCATGCCCATCATCACCACATTGGTGACTACGCGTTTTTCGGTAGAGGGAAAGGCATCGTAAGATTTTATTGCCAACCAGACCTGGCCTATGATTTCAGCGGCGGTTAAATCGCGCTGAAAGCCCTGTTTGCCGGTGGAGCAAAAGCTGCAATCCAGGCTGCAACCTACCTGTGATGAAACGCAGAGGGTAGCTCTGTCGCCATCGGGAATTAATACAGTCTCAACTAAACCGCCACCCTCAACGCGTATGGCCCATTTACGGGTACCGTCTTTAGAGTCGGCTTGCGTGACTATTTCGGGGGGGCGTACTTCCGCGCAGGCTTTTAAGCGTTCGCGGAAGACTTTGCTGATATCGGTCATGGCATCAAAATCATTGATGCCACGGTGGTGTATCCACTTCATCATTTGCTGGGCGCGAAAAGGCTTTTCGCCCATGGATAACAAAAACTCTGTCATCTGCGCACGGGATAAGCCCAGCAAATTAATCTTGGCCTGCTCAGGCTCAGCACCCGCTTTGGCACTAGCATCGACAACTACAGGCGTTACAGATTCAGACATGGTTACACCACTCAATATTAGCTAAACCGGCTTAAGCGCGGTCGCAAATGTCGCTAGCTGCGAAGAAGTAAGCAATTTCGCGTGCTGCTGATTCAGGCGCATCAGAACCGTGTACGGCGTTAGCGTCTATAGATTCAGCGAAGTCAGCGCGTATAGTGCCCGCTTCTGCTTCTTGAGGGTTAGTAGCACCCATCAACTCACGGTTTTTTAATACTGCATTTTCGCCTTCTAACACTTGCACCATTACGGGGCCAGAAGTCATAAATTCGATTAAAGCGGGGAAGAAAGGACGACCTTTATGCTCGGCGTAAAAGCCTTCTGCTTGCTCGCGGCTTAAACGCAACATTTTTGATGCAACCACTTTTAAGCCATTCTTTTCAAAACGGCTGTATATTTCACCAATGACGTTTTTAGCTACGGCGTCTGGTTTTACGATAGAGAAAGTACGTTCTAGTGCCATTAAGGCCTCCCAAATATTCAATAAGAACAATCAATAATAAAGCTGTGGGCCAGCATCCGGCCGGGCCCAATAATAAAGCCCGCAGATTATACGCGGATTTGCCAGTGATTAGTATGCAAAGCCCGCTATAAATAGGGCTTAAATAGGAAAAAGCAGCCACCAGAGCGACTGCCATCAAGACCAACGCCTATGCGGCTACTGTCGCCTTGGCTATCGCTTGAATTTTGGCCACGATAGCTCTTAAACCGTTGCCTCTAGTGGGGCTTAAGTGGCGCTCTAAATCCAACTTTTGGAAATAGCTATCCACGTCAAAAGCTACTATGTCTTCGGGGCTTTTACCCGAATAGGCCGCCATCACCACTGCCAGCAGGCCACGCACAATATGGGCGTCGCTATCGACCACAAAATGCAGTACATCGTCCTGCAAATCCACATCTATCCACACGCTGCTTTGGCAACCCTTGACCAGACGCTCGGGGGTACGCAGGCTCTCATCCATAGCCGGCAGGGCCTTGCCTAAATCGATGATGTACTTGTAGCGCTCTTCCCAATCATCGAAGAATTCCAAGTCCTCTAAAATTTCATCTGTACTGGGCAAAGCCATAACTACACTCTTACATTGACATTTAGCGCCTAGCATAAGCGCTTGTTATTACAGGGGTTTTCAGGTTACTAGAAAAACATACCGGTTTCTAGCTGGGCCTCTTCCGACATCATTTCTTTGGACCAGGGCGGATCAAACACCAGCTCCACATTGACGGTTTTCACATTAGGCACGATGGCGACGCGATATTCCACATCCCCCACCAATACCGGCCCCATGCCACAACCGGGGGCGGTTAGGGTCATTTGTATATCGACTCGGCCTGCCTCTTGATCAATGCTCACGCCGTAGACCAAGCCCAATGACAGCAGGCTCACGGGTATCTCAGGGTCAAAAATACTGTCCAACGCCTGCCACACATAATCTTCGTTAATCAGGCCAGAGCCATCGTCTTCAAAGTGCAACTGCTCGGGCTCATAGCCTATGGCTGAGGCATCAGTGCCATCTATGCGCAGCATATTGCCCTGCCAGGTTACTGTGTAATTACCACCTAGGGTTTGGTTAATGGTAACAAACTGGCCGCCGGGGATAATCACCTTGTCACCAGAAGGCACACGTCGCGCGGGGCAATCGTGCTTGGTGACTGTCATGTTTTGTTGCATAGGGCTATAACCTGAACTTGAACCTGAAAACGCTTACTCGCTAACGCTAAAGCTTTCGCCGCAGCCACACTCGGCAACAACATTGGGATTGTTAAACTTAACCACCTGATTGACCCCCTCGGTTACTAGGTCTATCTCAGTGCCACGCAATAAGGCTAGTGCCTTGCCATCTACCGCCAAGGTAATCGCATCCGCAGGGGTTAATATCTCATCCCCTTCTTGTGGTCCGTCCACCAAGTCCAATACATAGGCGTAACCGGTACAACCACTGGTTTTGGTGCTTAAACGGATAATCTTGTCGCCAGCTTGGGCTATTTTTTGGCCAAAGTGCTGGGCCGCAGCGGCTGTCATCGTCACCGCCTGCGCATTGGGATCAAAACTCGCTACTGTCATTTCATCTCTCCACTCACCTTTTTTTATTAGGCGAGCATCATTTTAACCTTGCTTAAACCGGCGAACAGGGCGTCCACTTCAGCCAAGGTGTTGTATATAGAAAACGAAGCCCTAGCTGTACCCGGCACACCTAAGCGCCCCATTAAAGGCTCGGCGCAGTGATGGCCGGTGCGTATGGCTATGCCCTGCCTATCCAGTAAAAACCCTATGTCTGCCGGGTGCCCGGCATCCATTACAAAGCTGAGCACACCCATTTTCTGCTGAGCGCTACCCACTATGCGTAAACCTTCAAAAGCTTCGGCCTGCTCGGTGGCACTGGCTAGCAGGGCCGCCTCGTGTGCGGCCAGTGCGGCCATATCTAAAGCCATAAACCAGCGTATTGCCTCACCGGTAGCAATCACCCCGGCTATATGGGGTGTGCCAGCCTCTAGGCGATAGGGCAATACATTCCACTGCGCGTCCTGGTAGCTGACCGAGCTAATCATCTCGCCGCCCACCTGCCATACTGGCCAGCTCGCTAATAGCTCCTGCCTGCCCCACAACACGCCCACCCCAGTGGGGCCAAAAAGCTTATGAGCGGAGAAAGCGTAAAAATCGCAGCCTAACTCCTGCACATTAACCGGGCCGTGCGCTATACCCTGGGCACCATCTACCAACACCAAGGCATTAACTGCCTTGGCCTTAGCGATTAGACTTTTAATCGGGTTTAAGGTGCCCAAAGCATTAGACACCTGCGGAAAGGCGACAAACTTGGTATTGCTATTAAGCAACTGCTCGTAGGCATCCAGCATTAACTCACCGGCGTCATTAATGGGCGCGATTTTTAAGCTCGCCCCTGCCCGCTTACAAGCCTGCTGCCAAGTAATTAGATTGGCGTGGTGCTCCATCTCGGTCACCAACACTTCATCACCGGGCTTAAGCATTTGCCCTAAACCATTGGCGACGATATTGATGGCTTCGGTGGTGCCCCCCGTCCAGATAACTTCTTCCCGCGCGTTGGCCTGTAAAAACTCGGCCACGGTATCGCGTGCGCCCTCGTATAAACGGGTAGCCTCATCGGCCAAGCGGTGAGCGCCACGGTGCACATTAGAGTTACAAGTGCTGTAGTAATTAACTATGGCGTCTATGACACACTGCGGCTTTTGCGTGGTGGCGGCATTATCTAAATAAACCAGCGGCTGACCATCAATTTGTCGCGACAAAATAGGAAACTGCTCACGTATGGCATTTACATCAAAACTCATCATCGCGGCCTGTTTAGTTTACTTCCATTTTGGCAAAGCGCTGGCGCAATTGCGGGCGCAACCATTCTGCCAATGCAGCATTGGGCATTTGATCAACCAATTCATTAATAAAACCAAAGTTGAGCATCACCTGCGCCTGCGCGCGATCAACACCGCGCGACTGCATATAGTACAGGGCTTTTTTATCTATCTCGGCAATGGTGGCACCGTGAGCACAGCGCACATCATCGGCGTAAATTTCTAGCTCGGGCTTGGTGTTAATCACAGCTTTGTTAGACATTAACAAATTGCGATTATTTAATTCTGCCAAGGTTTTTTGCGCATCGCGGTGTATATGTATACGGCCATTAAACACGGCTGTTGCACTATCACCCACTATGCCACGCACGTTTTCTTCGGTAGTGCCGTGGGGCTGAGCGTGTTCTATGGTGCTGTGCAAATCAAATAACTCTTCGCCATCCAATAAGTAAATAGCATTGAGTTTGGCAAAGGCGTGCTCGCCACCGTGAGTTACATCTACATCCAACCGCGACAGGCTGCTACCAAAACCAACCAAAGTGCTGTTGAGCTGTGAACGGTTAGCCAACTGAAAATGGCTACCCCCTACACTCATGGCCTTATCGGTTTGCAGGGCAAATCGGTAGTGCTCTAGGCTGGCGTCGTCGGCTATATCATATTCAGCAAAGGCGGTGTTAAAACTATAGGCATCGCCTATGGTTTGCTCTACCACGGTTAGCGAGGCTTGTTGCGCCACACGCACCAGCACCCGGTTATGCGCTTCGGCATTTTCGCTAAGTTGATTAACAATGCGCACCGGCGCCGTAATCT
This sequence comes from Dasania sp. GY-MA-18, assembly GCF_024734385.1. Lineage (GTDB taxonomy): Bacteria > Pseudomonadota > Gammaproteobacteria > Pseudomonadales > Dasaniaceae > Dasania > Dasania phycosphaerae. The sequence goes on from NZ_JANHAP010000015.1 coordinate 14,812, forward strand.
TCGCACTCGCTGCTACATCTATAATCACACCCTCGGTGGCTAAGGCATCGTTAACCAAACCAAATAAATGGCGGCTGGGCTTGATGGCCGCAAAGGCCTGCAAAGCCCAAGTTTTATCAGCCTCACTCACGTCTGCTAGCTGGGTAATGTGTAAGCCTTGTGGCAAGTTCGCAGTGGATTGCTCGGCAGCAAAACGACCATTAATAAAAACCAAGTCTATAGATTCTAAGCCAGCAATTGCCGTTACCGCCGCCTCGACATCAGCCGGTGCTGCAAACTGGGCGTTTTCCACCGCTCTTAAAGGGGTGTACTTCCACGCCTCGGTTTTACGATTAGGCCATTTGGCATCACGCAACAAAGCCAGTGACTGTTCACGCTTGGGGCTAAGCCAGTCATCAACAGACTGGGCTCGGCTCAATACTGTATTTAACCACTCACTCATACTTGTAAACCTTCGGCATCATCTTCTGGCTGTTTGTTTAACCAAGCATAACCCTGCTCTTCCAGCTCTAAAGCTAAAGAAGCATCGCCACTTTTCACAATTTTGCCGTCGGATAATACGTGTACAAAATCAGGCTTAATATAATCCAGTAAGCGCTGATAGTGAGTTACTACTATAAAACCGCGGTCGGGTGAGCGTAAGCTGTTCACCCCTTTGGCTACCACTTGCAGGGCATCTATATCCAAGCCTGAGTCAGACTCATCCAAGATGCATAACTTGGGCTGTAGCAATAACATTTGTAAAATTTCGTTGCGTTTTTTCTCGCCGCCGGAGAAACCTTCATTCACGCCGCGCTTTAAAAACTCTATAGGCAGGTTTACTTGTTTGCTGGCTTCTCTGGCCATTTTTAAAAACTCGGCTGAGCTTAGCGCCTCTTCACCACGGGCTTCACGCTGCGCATCCACAGCTGCCTTTAAAAATTCCAAGTTGCTTACACCGGGAATTTCCACGGGGTACTGAAAGGCTAAAAACAAACCGGCTTTGGCGCGCTCTTCTATATCCATATCCAACAGGTCAGCGCCCTGTAAGCTGGCACTACCGTCTTGTACGCTATAACCTTCACGGCCAGACAGCACATAACCCAAGGTACTTTTACCGGCACCGTTAGGTCCCATAATGGCATGAACTTCGCCAGGCTTAACCTCAAGGTTTAAGCCTTTAAGAATTTGCTTTTCTTCAACACTGGCATGTAAATTTTTAATTGATAACATTGTCATTCCTAAATCTGTAATAAGCGGCTTAACCCACCGAACCTTCAAGGCTAATCTCTAATAACTTGCCCGCCTCTACAGCGAACTCCATAGGCAATTCTTTAAATACTTCTTTGCAAAAACCATTAACTATCATGGACACCGCTTTCTCGGCATCTAGGCCGCGCTGCTGGCATAAAAACATTTGATCATCACTCACCTTAGAGGTGGTCGCCTCATGCTCTACGATGGCGGTGGGATTGCGGCTTTCCACATAGGGAAAGGTGTGCGCGCCGCACTTATCACCAATTAACAGCGAGTCACACTGGGTAAAATTACGCGCGCCTTCTGCACCGGGGTTCATGCGCACTAAACCGCGGTAACTATTGTTACTGCGCCCCGCCGAAATACCTTTAGAGATAATGGTGGACTTAGTATTTTTACCCAGATGTATCATCTTGGTACCTGTATCGGCTTGCTGCATGCCGCGGGTTAAGGCCACTGAGTAAAACTCACCTACGCTATTATCGCCGCGTAAAATACAGCTGGGGTATTTCCAGGTTACTGCCGAACCGGTCTCTACTTGAGTCCAAGAAATTTTGGCATTTTTATGGCAAACTCCGCGCTTGGTTACAAAGTTATAAATACCACCCTTGCCCTCTTCATCACCGGGGTACCAGTTTTGCACGGTAGAGTATTTGATTTCGGCATCGTCTAAGCAAACCAACTCCACCACCGCGGCGTGCAATTGATTTTCATCGCGCTGCGGCGCAGTACAACCCTCTAGGTAACTTACATGGCTACCTTCATCGGCAATAATCAAGGTACGCTCAAACTGACCGGTGTTCATTTCGTTAATGCGGAAGTAGGTCGATAACTCCATGGGGCAGCGTGTGCCTTTGGGTATGTACACAAAAGAACCGTCAGTAAATACAGCGCAGTTTAAGGCGGCAAAGTAATTATCTTTTTGCGGCACCACACTGCCTAAGTATTTTTTAACCAGCTCGGGGTATTCCTGTATGGCTTCAGAGATGGGGCAAAAGATAACGCCCGACTCGGCCAGTTTTTCGCGAAAGGTGGTGATTACAGAAACCGAATCATAAACCACATCCACCGCCACACCGGCCAGCATTTGCTGCTCTAATAAAGGTATGCCTAATTTCTCGTAGGTAGCCAGCAACTCTGGATCCACATCATCCAAAGACTTGGGCCTATCGGCCAAGCTTTTAGGGGCGGAGTAGTAGGAGATAGCCTGAAAATCTATCTTGGGATATTGCACATGCGCCCAGTCTGGCTCTTCCATTTCCAACCAACTGGCATAGGCTTTTAGACGCCACTCTAGCATCCACTCGGGCTCTTTTTTCATCGCCGAGATACGACGAATCACATCCTCGTTTAAACCCGGTGCAAAGGTTTCTGACTCTATGTCGGAAACAAAACCCGCTTCGTATTCGCGCGCTAACGCTCTGTTAATTTCTTCAGTCATAATACTTCTCTATAGCTCTAGGCCGCTAGTAAGCTGCCAACCACTTGCCGAATATGGGCAATGGCTCGCTCTATATCGTCGCTGCGGGTATAACGCCCCACCGACAAACGCAATGAGCTATGTGCATCTGCATCACTTAAGCCCATTGCCGCTAATACATAAGATGGTTCCATAGAGGCCGAGGTACAGGCCGAGCCAGAGGAAACCGCTAATTCGCGCAGGGATAGCAATAATGTTTCGCCATCCACCCCCGCAAAACACACATTTAAATGGCTGGGGCTAACCTGCTCAGCACTGCCATTGCGACGCACGCCGGGCAAATCACTAATGCCCTGCCACAGCTGGTCACGCAATTGCGCTAGCTGCTGCTGATCATCGCTAAGACGCTGCTTGGCAATTTTAGCCGCCTCGCCCATGCCCACTAATTGATGGGTAGCCAATGTGCCCGAGCGCAAGCCGCGCTCATGGCCACCGCCGTGAATAATGGGGGCAACCGCACCCTGCTGCAGCGCACGCTTCACATATAAAGCGCCCACACCCTTGGGGCCATAAAATTTATGAGCCGACAAACTCAGCATATCTGCGCCCAAGCTGGCGATACTAATATCCAGCTTACCCGCCGACTGCGCCGCATCTACATGCAGCAGCACCTCGGCGGCACGGCAAACGCCCGCTATTGCCGCAATGGGGTTAATAACCCCGGTTTCATTGTTCACATGCATCAGGCTGACTAAGCGTGTATCCGGCCTTAAGGCCTGCTGTACTTGTTGCGGATCTATATAGCCTTGGGCATTGGGTGTTAGCCAACTGACCGCCACGCCTTTTGATTCCAGCCATTTAACCGGATCGATTACGGCTTTGTGCTCTATTACCGAGCTAATAATATGGCCGCTATAAACCCCGCCTTCACTCGCGGCTTCAAACACCCCCTTAATGGCGAGATTATTTGATTCAGTGGCGCCGCTGGTCCAGACAATTTCACGGGCATCCACGGCCAATAAATCGGCCACATGACGCCTGGCGATCTCTACCTGCTCCTCGGCCTTCCAGCCATAAACATGGGAACGCGAGGCAGGGTTGGCAAAGATGCCATCCATAGTTAAGCAGCGGCTCATGGCCTCGGCGACTTGTTCGTCTACCGGCGAGCTCGCGGCGTAATCTAGGTAAATCGGGGCACTCATGCTTATACCGCACTGGCTTCAATAAGATCTAGGGCCTGCAGGTCATCTTGACGCTTAGCCACAGCCACCACATCCTGCCTAGCCACTAAATCGGCCAAGCTAATGCCACTTAAAAATTGATGTATTTGCTTGCTGAGGTCGCACCACAGGTGGTGGGTAAGGCAAATTTGGCCATCTTGGCAATTGCCCTCACCACCACAACTGGTGGCATCTATAGATTCGTTAACGGCATCAATGATTTGCGCTACGACAATTTGCGCCGCCTCAGCCCCTAAACGATAGCCGCCACCGGGGCCACGCACACTTTGCACCAGTTCATTGCGACGCAGCTTGGCGAACAATTGCTCTAAATAAGACAGCGATATCTCTTGCCTGGCAGAGATATCAGCCAGACTCACCGGCCCCTGCTTAGCATGCAAAGCAAGATCCAGCATCGCTGTAACGGCATAACGCCCTTTGGTAGTTAATCGCATATTATGGCCCGCCGACCGCCTTTAAGATTGCCGCCAGTATGCAATAACCCAGTAAAACAGTCAACTATAAGACCTAGTAATACAGTAGGATATTGGCCGAACGAGGAAGTAGAACAAGAACTGACAACAAGAGAAGTGGTATAGCCCATGGCGATACGCGGCCGCGATTGTAACGCAAAGCCGCCATAAACCCTAGCCCTAGTCCTTATTTTCCTGCTGGGCGCCACCGGCTTTATCAACCCAGCGCTGGGCCGAGGTTAAAATGCCGCGCATCATGTTAATTTCCAGCTCATCCATACGGGTGCGGGTAAACAAGCGGCGCAGGCGCGTCATTAACTGCTTGGGCGCAGATGGCTTTAAAAAGCCCATATTGCGCAGAGTAGACTCTAGGTGCACAAAAAAGCGCTCCATATCTTCAGACTTAGACAGCGGCGCATCCCACTCCTTCATAGGATCTGGCGATAACAGCTGGTTTTGCTGCTGCTCGTTAGCGCCCAAGTGCGCCATACGCATCTCGTAACATAAAACCTGCACGGCCATGGCCAAATTTAAAGAGCTGTATTCTTCGTTAGTGGGTATATGTACATGCAGATTGCAGCACTGCAGCTCATCATTGGTCAGCCCCCTGTCCTCACGGCCAAACACTATCGCCACCGGATGCTGGCTTAACTCCGGGTAAGCCTGCTCAGCACAGGCTCTGGGATTTAACAGCGGCCAAGGTATGCGCCTGCCTCTGGCACTGGTACCCACCACCAAACCACAATCGGCTATAGCTTCTTCTAAGGTACTGGTAATCACCGCGTCATTTAACACATCCTGTGCGCTCACCGCCCTATAATAGGCGACCTCGTCAGGGTAGTTTTTAGGCTCCACTAAATACAATTTAGACAAACCCATGTTTTTCATCGCTCTGGCCACCGCACCTATATTGCCGGGGTGCGTGGTATTGACCAGCACAATGCGAATATTATCTAGCGGAGACGGGGTATTTACTGGCGTGTCGGTCACGAGTTTACCTACTGTATTAAAATGAATAATGACGATTAAATAAAACGGCGCGCAGTTTAGCAGATACCCGGGCCTTAGACGTAGCCCATAGGACATAAATAGGGCAATTACTTTGGCAAAGCGCCAAAGTACTCTGCTATAATCCGCCGCCTATTACCCCGCTCTTTTACATTTCAGGATAAGTCCATGCAACCGATGACCACTATCGCCCTTCGTGCCGCCCGTAAAGCAGGCGAAATTATTGCCCGCGCGTGCGAAAATCTCGACACCATTGATATTGAGTCCAAAGGCAACAATGACTTTGTTACTGAGGTTGATAAGGCCGCCGAGCGCGAAATACGCTACGGCCTAAGCAAAGCTTATCCCGACCACGCCATACTAGGCGAAGAAGGCGGCCTAATCGGCAGCCCCGATGCCGACTATCAGTGGGTAGTAGACCCACTGGATGGCACCACCAACTTTATCCGCGGCATACCCCACTTCGCCATCTCTATAGCCTGTTTTTACAAAGGCCAAATTGAGCATGCGGTAATCCTAGACCCTATACGCCGCGAAGAATTTATCGCCAGCCGCGGCCGCGGTGCCCAACTCAATGGCCGCCGCATACGCGTTAGCAAGCGCACCACCCTAGAAGGCGCTTTAATCGGCACAGGCATACCCTACAAATCACGCAGCGAACAACACATTCCCGAATATATGGCCAGCCTGGAGGCAGTGACTCGCCAAACAGCAGGCATACGCCGCGGTGGTGCAGCCGCATTAGACCTGGCCTATGTAGCCGCTGGCCGCTTAGATGGTTTTTGGGAGATAGGTTTAAACAAGTGGGATATAGCCGCAGGCATTTTATTAATTCGAGAGGCAGGCGGTTTAGTCAGCGACTTCAAAGGCGGCAACGACTATTTAGAAAGCGGCAATATCGTAACCGGCAACCCCAAAACTTTTAAGGCGCTATTGCAAACCGTACAGCCACATTTAAAGCAAACCGCCAAGTAGGCAATCCGCTCTCGCCTAATCACTTAGCCCCCCTTCTACAGGGGGCTAAATCCACACCCCGCGCTATTTTGACTATCGATGTTTAACTGCGAAACGGTTTGCTAGTAAACAGCTGGCGCTCCATCACTCGCTGTAAATCGGCTCGCCGTATAGGCTTAACCAAGAAGTCATTCATACCTACCTCTACACAACGCGTGCGCACCGATGAGTCACTATTGGCAGTTACTGCCACTATGGGCATAAAGTGATTGCGGCGCCGTATCCAGCGAGTGGCAGTAATACCATCCATCACCGGCATTTGTATATCCATTAAAATAATATCGAAGTGAGCCTCATCTATGACCTTTAAGGCTTCTTGACCAGATTCCACTATGCTTGCCTCAGCCCCCATGAGACTCAACAGGCTTTGTAAAATTTGCGCGTTTACCACATTGTCTTCAACAATTAACACTCTCGCCTTTTCTATGCCCCCCGTATTAGCAGGCACTGCCACTTGTGAAACGACTTCTACCGGCAGGGTAATGGCCACTATGGTGCCCACACCAACCTCAGACTGTATATTCAAGTCCGACCCTAACACGGTGGATAAGCGGTAACACACAGTTAAACCTATACCCAAGCCCTCAGAGCTTCTTTCTAAACCTCGACTCACTTGCACAAAATCGTTAAACATAATGCGCTGCTGATCTTGAGTCATGCCGCAGCCAGTATCGGTTAACTCTACCACTAGGCTACTGTCTTCCTCATCCCATTGCACAGACAAAGTAATTCTACCGTGCTCAGTATATTTACAGGCGTTTTCCAAAACCGTGCGCAACATATGCTCAAATAAATAAGCATCGCTAACACAACTAACCGGCACAGACTCACTGCAGTGATAATCAAAGGCCACTCCTGGATTAAGTAAACCCTTGGTATTGTCACATAGCGAGCTCAGCAAAGGACGGATTTCAAAAGGTCTTTCAGTAGGCTCCAAATCATCATTATCGGTTTCAGCCAATAACACTAAATTATCCACCTGCATACGCAAGCGCGCAGCGCCGTAGCTCATGTATTCCAGCAGATCCTTGCGACCTCTATCATTATCAATTTCATCCCACTGCTCTACCGAAGAAATAATGGAATACAAAGGCGTTCTTAATTCATGGCTGACCATGCGTAAAAAATCGGACTTACGCTGATTCTCCTCCTCCGAAATTGTTAAAGCTTGCTGTAACTTGACATTGGCCTCTTTCTCCTTCGCCATGGCCCAACTTTCAGTTTCAACCATCTTACTCAAGGCTGCTTCTTTATCAGACCTCAGTAAGTTAATGCGGTCAGCCAAGGCCAAAGCCAGTAGCAGCATATCAAGGGTTTGAGCAATCAAGGTTATCAGATACTGGTTGCTGTATTGCGTACCGGACACAAACATAGGTAAAGACGAAGCCACTACCCCTATAGCCAATACCGCAAAGGCCAACACAAAGAAACGCGCAGGTTTATATCCCTCCATTAAGCGTTTAGTACCAATAATAAGCGCGCCTAACAACCACACCGAGCTGGTCGCCCCATACAGCAACATATACTCGCCCATAGAAAACAAAGGCATGGCAGCCGCCATAAGCAATGCAAAGCCCACAAAGCCATAAAAATATTTGACTAAACGCGGGTTACTGGCTGCTAAATTTAAAAAATGAATTACATATAAGGTATTGCAAGCGACAGTAAGGAAGAAGGGAGTAATCAAAAACCAATAGCTTTTCCACGAAAACCAGTCTGCCAGTGCATTAAAGGCCGCCAACCAAGAGACTATGCTAAGCAGCAGATAACCGGAATAATAGAGATTACTCCTATCCCTAATCCATACCCCTAAGAAAAGGTTATAGCAGGCTAATATCAGTATTGCGCCAAAGCAAGCAAACACAATAAAGTTTTTTATAGCAAACTGCCGATAAAACTCACTATAGGGCTTTAGCTCTAGCCTGGGCTCGTAGGTATAGTAACGGCTTTGCATATAGACCAGTACTTCAAACGCCTGGCCAGGCTCAACCATAAAATCAACTGCGTAGCTCAAGCCGTGCTTAAAATCATGCAGGTAGCCGCTAGTATATTGCTGCACCTCACCGTTTTGGTAGACATAGACAACAACACTATCGATGATGGAGTTAGAGGGATCTAATACCCAGTTATTAAGCTGGCTTTGATTAATAAATTTTTTATAAAACCAGTAACCGCCACCATTCACCCTATCAATAGCTGTCGCAGGCTTTAACTGTTTAATAAACGCTGCCGGTTCCGCAGGGGCCACTCTAACGCTTTGGCTTAATGTTTGATCACCAGTCTCATAAAACAGCCCAGCGTCAAGCAGTGAGACTATGGAATCATCTGTTAACAGCTCTGCGCTCTCAGCCCACGCCGCCCATCCGAATAGCAGGCCAACACACACAATCAATCGATGAAACATCTACACCCCAGCCATTAAATTTTTATCATTGTTTTGAGTCAACAGTATAAGCCAGCCAGACCATAAGGCCAATTATGACAAAGCATTCTAAGCCGCGCTAATTTTCGACTGGCGCAGCCCTAAATCCATGCCTAACCTAAATAACAGTTAAACCCACATAAATAAAATTTGTTAGTTCAGAGTGAAAAGGATAACGACTCATGGAACAACCTAATGCCCCCTCTTTTATTTATCGCGGTGGAGATATGCTGGACCACCCTCCCTTTCAACAGCAAAACACCAAAATGTATGGCTTTTTTATAGAAGGCCAAATCGATGCCCTACAGCAATGCATAGACAGAGACCTCAATGCTGCCGCCGCTGGCCAGTATAATTTTAAACCCCTGTCTAATTTTGTGATGCTCACCTTCGCCAATATACAAAAATGCTACTCCTCCTCATCACAGGATATAGGCAAAGGCTGGGGCGTAGAAAACGATGTTTGTTTCTGGGTGCCTGTGGGTAATATAGTCAGCAAAGATGGCAAAGAATATTTAAATGACTTTTATTGGTATACCCCTTATATCTGGGTTAACAACCCTATAGCCATGGTCAATGGCCGCGATATATATGGCTATCCAAAAACCATCGCCGAAATCAACCTACCCCCTCACAATGCTCCAGATTATTTTAGTGCAGCAGTTAATAGCTTTAAGCAGTACTCCCGCGAAACCGAATCGGAATGGAACCAAGCTCTTAGCATTAAAAACCTAACCCCAGGCGAAACACCGGTAGAGAAATGGGATGATTTCGTTGATGCCATGAAGGGCATATTCGAATTAGCCGATGGCGCACACCTATACCGCCCCGATTTAAACGGCTACCAGGAAATCCTACACGACCTGACCCAGCCGCAACTGGCACAAATATTCCTCAGGCAATTACCCGAGGGTGATGGCCAAAAAGCCGCTTACCAGGCGCTGGTAGAGGCACCGGCCATAGTCAACAGCTTTAGCGCCGGCGGCCTATTACTGGGGGACTACGAGGTTACTATTAACAATATTGATAGTATCCCTCTAGCCCGCGACTTAGGCATTAAAACTGGCGCGCAAACCTCGGCGTTTAACTTTTGGGTAGACTTTGGCTTTACCGTGCCTGCCGCTAAAACCTTAGTCAACAATAGCCATATAGCCGCCAAACAAAAAATTGCCATACTGGGCGGCGGCGTCGCCTCCTGCACTGCCGCAATGGCTTTAACTAATCAGCCGGGCTGGCAAGATAAATACGATATCACCCTCTACCAAAAAGGCTGGCGCATAGGCGGCAAAGGTGCCAGTGGTCGCAACAGTGCCATGGGCGAACGTATAGAAGAGCACGGCCTGCATATATGGTTTGGCTTTTATAGAAACGCCTTTGAGTACATACAGCAGGCCTATGCCGAGCTAGACCGCCCAGAAGGCAGCACCTTACGTACTTGGCAAGACGCCTTTAAGCCCCATAACTTTGTCGTACACATGGAGCATTTTAATGATATATGGACGCCTTGGTGCTTAGACTTCCCCACCACGCCCGGCAACCCCGGCGTAGGCACGGAGTCGGTCACCGTATGGAAGCTGATACGCACTATCTATGCCTATATACACGAATGGCTAGGCGATATACGCGGCGAGATAAAACAAGCCGAAAGCCTGGAAAAAGCCCGCAACAAAACAACCCCCAAATCCCTAAAAGCCAGGCTGCTATCCTTAGATGACTGGATAGAAGATGAAATCAAAGAAGCCCGCGATGATATAGAAAGCGTGGTTAGCGGCTTGCATAATTTTATCGAATCTTTGCCTGAAGACATCTCCGCCCAAAAAATATCCGAGCGCTCATTGCTCAAACACATATTGGAAGAAATTAAAGAATGGATAGAAGAAGAAGCCCGCGAATACTTGGACAATAACGCCAATATACGCCATTTATTTATAGGCATAGATCTAGGCATAACTATTATCGCAGGCATGATACGCGATGATGTCATACACGAAGGCTATGATGTAATTAACCATTTAGATTTTCGCGAATGGCTGCGCCGCAATGGCGCCAATGAAACCTACACCGTGCAATCCACCACCGTGCGCGCCCTTTACGATTTAATTTTCGCCTTTGAAGATGGCGACATACACAAAGCCAATGTCGAAGCGGGAACAATGCTAAGAGGCTTGCTGCGTATAGGCCTGTGTTATAACGGTAGCGTTATGTGGAAAATGCAGGCTGGCATGGGCGACACTATTTTCACGCCCTATTACCAGCTATTAAAACAGCGAGGTGTCAAATTTAAATTTTTCCACGAAGTGGATGAATTGATTTTAGACCCCAACGACCCCAGCACCGTGCAGCAAATACGCCTCAACCGGCAAGTCGATTTAGTAGACGGCGAACAGGGCTATCACCCCTTGGTCAATGTTAAAAGCATAGGCTGCTGGCCCAGTGCACCGCTATACCAACAAATCGTGCCCGAACAAGCGCAACTACTACAAGACAACAACATAGACTTAGAAAGTTTCTGGAGCGAGTGGCCCAGGGTGTACCAACAACACTATGGCAAACCACTGCCACAAACCCTGCTAGAAAAAGGCAAAGATTTCGACCTAGTCATACACGGCATGTCCATAGGTGGCATGCCCTACAATTGCCAGCAGCTATTGCAACACAGCCCCAAGCTGGCCAATTGCCATAAAAATGTCAAAACCGTAGTCACCCAAGCCTACCAGCTATGGACCAACCCCAGCCTGCCTGAACTAGGCTGGGAGCATTACTCCGACACCGGCGAGCAACCGGTAATGACCTCTTGGACCGAGCCGGTAGATACCTGGGCCGCCATGAACCAGTTATTAGGCAAAGAGGATTGGGGAGACTTGCAGCTAAACCCCAAAAATGTAGCCTATTATTGCGGCGTACAAAATATTACTGAGATCCCCGCCAGAGATGATTATGAGTTTCCACAACGCTGTAAAGACAAAGTGCAGCATAACTGCCTGCAACAAATGAAACACGAGCTTTACAGCCTATGGCCTAATGCAGGCACTGCTGACAGTTTTGACTGGCAGGTACTCACCTCCCCCAATCAACTGCAGGGCGAGCAACGCTTTCAAGATCAATATTGGCGCTCTAACATCAACCCTTCCGAGCGCTATGTGCAATCCTTGGTGGATAGCAGCAAACATCGCATAGAGACTAAAATTGACGACTTTAGCAATATCTACTTTACCGGCGACTGGATTAAAACCGGCTTAAATGCGGGCTGTGTTGAAGCCGCCACCATGGCGGGCTTGCAAACCTCTAGGGCCATATGCGGCCACCCCAAAATTATAAAAGGAGAGTTCGACTTCGGCGATTCAGACTTATAATCGCCTTTAAATTACGCCATAATCAACGCCTAGGTCGTTTCCATCTACCTAGGCATTGATTATAAACCCTCTCACAATTAGATAATACATGAGCAGCGAAACCACAAAAGAAAAACTCTATAGCATTATCTTTGGCACCGAAACGCTAGCCGGCCGTATTTTTGACCTAATACTGATTGGCCTTATTCTAATTAGCGTACTCTGCGTCATGTTAGATTCCTTCAGCCTCTACCACGAAGAGTACTCTACCTTACTGTTTAGCATAGAGTGGTTTTTCACCATTATTTTCACCATAGAATATTTGACTAGGCTGTATTGCTCACCCAACCCCAAAGCTTACGCCAGCAGTTTTTATGGCATAGTAGATTTACTGGCAGTAATACCCACCTATTTATCGCTAATCTTTGCCTCAACCAACTTTTTAATTGTTGTTAGGCTGCTACGTTTATTGCGCATTTTCAGAATATTAAAGCTGTTTAATTACATGAACGAAGCCCATGTATTAATGCGTTCAATTCTTATGGCGAGAAGAAAGATTTATATCTTCTTATACTCTATCAGCATTGCCGTTACGCTCTATGGTTCACTGATGTATGTAGTGGAAGGACCGGAATACGGCTTTGACAATATTCCAAAAAGCATATACTGGGCCATAGTAACGGTCACCACAGTAGGCTACGGCGACATCACCCCGCACACCTTAGCCGGCCAGATTATCGCCTCACTCGCCATGCTAACGGGCTACGCGATTTTAGCAGTGCCCACAGGCATACTAAGCGCCGAATTAATCAATGAAATGAAAAAAGAGCGTGCGGTATACGCCTGCCGTAACTGCGAGCGCGCCGGTCACGAAAAAGATGCGGAATACTGCAAATTTTGTGGCACCGAACTATGGTTTGCAAAAAAAGAAGATGATTAAACAATTAGCTATAAAGGTCAGCGGCCAAGGCTTACTCGCGATTACCCCCTTAGTAGAACAGCAGTTAAGCCAAACAGCGCTTAAAGAGGGCCTGTGTACCTTATTTATACAACACACTTCGGCCAGCTTATTAATACAGGAAAACTACGACCCCAGTGCCCAGCATGATTTAGAAAATTGGTTAAATCGTTTAGTACCCGAAAACGACCCACTCTATACTCATGTTTTAGAGGGGCCCGATGATATGCCCGCCCATATTAAAACAGCACTCACCGCCACCAGTATTGCTATACCTATTATCGACGGCAAACTTGCCCTAGGTACCTGGCAGGGTATTTATTTATGGGAACACAGGCACTACAGCGGCCAACGCTTGGTGATTATGCACGTAGGCCCTTAGGCCTGTGCCAGCACAGCCAGTTGGCACCAGCCCATTTTCTATCGCTGGGTGAGCAATCCAGCTCAACCCACTACTCAGCCCTTATTGTGTTCGCGCCTAGCCAGACTAGCGGTTTTCTATACGATTAAAGTCCAGCAGCCCCGAGGCCACAGGCTCGCTGCGTTTATAATAATGGTGTAGCCAATCGCTGTAAGACCAAAACTGCGATGAGGTTCTGCGTATACCGTAGTGGTCAAGTAATTTACGATAAGCCTGCTCACTATCAATAGCCTTTAACTCGGCAACAAAATCAGCCATTTTTTGCTCTGGCACATGCACAAAGGTATTGGGGTAAGCCCCCACCACACCGTTAATCACAGTAACGGTTTGCTCCTTAGGTATCAGCGTGGACTTCTCGCGTAATAGTGTCAGCACATTACTGCGCGCACGATTGCTAAGCAAGGTGTACAGTTCATCACCGCCCTGCATACCTGCCTTGCCAACTCGTATCAACAACACTTCAGGCAAATAACTAATAGCCTCGCCATTAAACTCCGCCAAGGTTTGCAAGGAGTGCTGCATAGAGCCCGCTGCCGCCATAGTGACTGGCCGATTAATACTGTCTTCTGGCAATAGTTTGCCCCCTATGCGCTGCTGTAATAATTCAAATAACTCAGCCTTAGGGTTAGCACTTTTATAAGCTATACCCAGTTCGTTATCATTACCGCTAGCCAAACTGTCAATATACTTTTTCACGCTCTCCTCTTCATCTCTATACCAAAATTCCAGCTCTTGCTTGGCACTGGCTGATGGTAATAAATTGAGAAAATTACGTTCCCCCTCCATGCGTAAAAAATCCATATACAAACGGGTCAATAACTGGTGGCCCGTATTGCCATAAACATCAAAGCCAGAAACCAGCAAATAATGGATGCGCTCTAATAATGGGTAATCAATTAACCAGGCGGTTTTAGGTTGTTTTCCTAACAAACCTTTTTTTACCGTAGCACTATCAAAATGCCTAAACACGGTTAGGGCTAAATTGTCATTATCGCCATCACCATCCCAAATAAAATCCAATTCTAGTTTTTTACCCTTGGAGAAATATAACTTCTTTAAGCTTTCTTTTTCTTTTAAATATTCACTCTCACTTTTAGAGTAAGCCAGCCAATTCAACAGCGACAGGGTTTGGCTACTTTTTTCAGCAGGTAAATTCAGCGTATCTGACTCTTTAGTAATAAAGCGTTCCACTTTATGCATAAGATTTTCGTCAGGATCAACAAACAACACCCAAAAATGATCATCAATAACATTTAAAGCAATTTGGCCACGACACACTGGCCCTTTAATAAAACCATTGATGGTGAAAGCGGCCTCTTCCAGCATAAATTGATAACGTGATTTAACAGGCAGTTGCGCAAAGCTAATAAAAGGGTTGGCTGATTTTTTCCGCTCGTAGGATGGCAGCTCATTCACCGCATAATCGGCCTTAATAAACCACTGATGCCAGCGCAACATGCGCCCTGAATCCAAGCTGTAAGGCATGTGTTCTTTAGCGGTGATGGTGCTATTTACTCTTTGCAAGCGATAATAAAACACCTCTACACCAGGATCATCATAGGGCCTGCGCGTGGAGATCACCCGTATAGGCTCACCGCTAGGGGTATAAGAACGCACTAAGCGAAAAAACTCACCGGCAGGCAAATCGGGAAAATACAGATGAGCAATAAACAAATGCTCATAAATATACCTGGCACTCAGTTTATGCTTGTTGCTGGGGCCATTTAAAAAACCTTCCCACAAGGCCAGTTTATTTTGATACTCAGGGCCTAGGGCGCCTCTTTCGCGCACTGCCGCGCCCTGCTCCAACCATTGCTTAACCGTATTAAATTCCTGGCTATTTAAACCTGGCAAGCCATAAGGCATACCCCACAGTGGATAATCCTTTTCAAAACTGTCCAGCTCTTCAATTTTGGGGCATTGTTGGTCGCGATTTAAAGCAAAATCAAACTCTGAGCCCAATTGTGTCACTTTCGGCAAGGGCTGGTGCTGCTTCATTGCCAGCAGCCTATACATAACACTGCCGTCTAAATTATTTTGCGGCGTTTGTAGTCGCTCATTTAATACCGGATAAAACCCTTTATTGCGCCACTGCTGGGTATTTTCGGCATCGATAAATAAGCGGCTGACATTACTGGCCAATAGGCGTTTGCCGTCGTAGACCTTGGCCTTAGTCGCCCCCCTATCTATACCCTCAAAGCTAGATAACTTTAACTGGCAGGGCGCGTCATAGCAGCCGTGGCACACCACGCAGCGATTATCTAATATCGGTTTTACATCGCGTCGGTATTCCATCAGCTCGGCCGAGTGATTGTGCTCGCTCAACATACGTTCGCGCACCTGCGGCTCGCCAAATTGCAAGTCCAACTGGTGGCTGGCGTATACCGCACAGCCTGTTAAGACCAATAACAACGCCGCTGTAAAACTTTTTTTCATTATCGCTTTCACTTTTTATTTATAAAAAAACCAGCACAAGTGCTGGTTTTTAATCAAAACTAGAACTTATTGTTAGCTAGCTCGCTGCCCTGCTATATGTAATGCCGCCACTCTATAGGCTTCTGCCAGGGTGGGAAAATTAAAAATATTTTCCACAAAGCCATCGACCTCCATATTCGATAACAGCGCCATCTGCCCTATATGAATGAGTTCGGTAGCGCCCTCACCCACTATCGCCACCCCTAATAATTTTTTGCCTTTGGGGCAGGCAATTAATTTTAACAAGCCGTCTTGCACGCCAGAAATTTGGCCGCGGGCTATCTCCTCAAAACGAGCATAGCCAACAATAACATCGCCATAGCTGTCACGAGCCTGTTGCTCGTTCATGCCTACGGTAGATAATTCAGGTATGGCATAAATGCCCGACGGTATCATGTCGGTCATTTCACCTAAATCTATGCCCAAGGCCCCCAGGCAAGCTCTGCGCCCTTGCTCCATAGAGGCCGAAGCCAATGAAGGTGGCCCTATCACATCACCGGCGGCATAAATATTATCCACCGCGGTTTTACAATGTTTATCGACGGGGATAATACCACGTTCATTCAATGATAATCCGGCATTCTCTATACACAGCCCTTCTACATTGGCCACCCTACCGGCGGCAGACAGTAGCTTTTCACTGCGTACTATGCGCCCGCCCTCTAGCTCGGTTATCACCTGTGACACCCCATCCCAATACACTCTATTGACTTTTACATTAGGAATAAACTGAGCACCACTGGCCTCGAAGGCATGAACAAAGCGATCGGTTAAGTCAGCATCTAAAAAACCCAAGGGCCTGGGGTAGCGATCTATCATAGTCACCCTTACTCCCAGGCTGGCAAAGATAGAGGCATATTCACTGGCAATTACGCCGCCCCCTAGTACCGTTAAAGTTTGCGGCAAGTACATCATAGACAGTATAGAGTCACTGTCGTAGATGTATTCGTGATCCACTTCTATATTGTCTACATGCCGGGGTATGGAGCCGGTGGCAATCACAAAGTAATCAGCCTTAAAAGTTTGCTGTTGGCCACCGGGCATATCGACTTTTAGGGTTTTATTGTCTACAAAGCTGGCGCGACCATGCACCCGTTCGATTTTGTTACGAGCGATTTGCTTATGTATATAGTCGTCGTGAGCTTTGATTACCGAATGCATATTGTCGATTAAAGCGGCCATTTCGGTATCTGGGCGTAGCGAAAACGAAAAAATCTCAGCATGGCCACGCAAATGAGCGATACGCAGGGCGTTTTCGCGCAGAGTTTTACTGGGTATAGTGCCTCTATGTACACAGGCCCCACCTAGTACTTTATCCCCTTCTATCATCGCCACTCGTTTACCGGCCTTAGCTGCTTGCACGGCTGCTTTTTGGCCAGCAGGGCCACTGCCCACTACTATAATGTCGTATTGTTGTTCGCTACTCACAGCTTTAAGGCCTCTATGGTGTTATTAATATCGTCCAGTTTTTCCAGCAATTGCTCTACATCACTGACATACAGGTTCATAACTACCACATAGGGATCGCTAGCCAAAACCTTTGCGTCGTACTCGCCTTGCTCTAAAGCCACTTGTGCAAATACTCTGGCCGCCCTAATGGCATCAATCACATCCTGAGCTTTAGATTGCGCTTGCTCACTATCAATATTGGCTATGGTCTCAGCCACCGCTGCCGGTAATTGCCAGCGCTCTGCCAGTATCACCCCTACCTGCTTCTGATAGCGATCAATCAAACGCTGCGCACTAGCCCTATCCACCTCAAGTTGTAACTCTTGGGCGCACTCCAACGCCGCCTGCAATACCGCGGGCTTGCCAATCTGAAACAATAAGCCCGATAAAAAAGTAGACTCCACATTTTTACGGGCTTTACGCGCGATCTCTTTAGCCCATACTGCCGTCGATAACGACGCTAGCCACAGCTCTTTTATCAAAGGTTCAAAACCAGGCGCCGCAAATAACTTAGGCCCCATGGTGGCAGCCATAGCTATTTCCGCAATATTTTGCATACCCAATCGGGCTATGGCCTGCTGTAGCGAGGTCATTTTAGCGCTGGGGCTATAGGCAGCAGAATTGGCTATGCGCATAACATGGCCCGCCAAGGCTTGGTCGCTTTGGATTAAACGCGACAGCGCCGCGGCATCAGAATTAACATCATTAACTAGGCTTAAAACATGAGTGGTAACCTGGGGTAACATGGGCAGTGATAGCGCCTGAACGGCTATCTTCTGCTCCAACAGAGGGCTTACACTACTATAAACATCATCTTGCATTATCTTTTCACCTTATAGTCGGGCTGTGCTGCCGGCCTTAGGCCTAGCACTTATTATTTTGCCCACTGCAGCTTTATTTATTAGTATTCAACAGCTTAGATCATATTTACAAAATCACCGTCTAAAAGCTTAGGTTTTACACTAGCCTTTCGCCAGTTGTTGCCTAACACTAGCGGATTTATCATACCAGCGCCCTTAAACAGCTAGATATTGACTATGATCAAACAACTAAAATGGCTTATGGCCATGCTGGGCGGCCAACAGCCCAATGCCAGTACCCTCAGCCATTACCAGCGCTTGCAGCAACTCTGCGATAGCCATCAGAGCATTACTATACGGTTGAAGTATCACCCTATAGATTATCAAAGCCTGATATTACATATAGACCAAGAGCATCATGAGCTGTTAATTGATGATTTATTCCCCGCGCTGGATAAGCCCTTAACCGCCAACACCACCCTGCAGCTAATAAGCAACAGCGCGGGCCAGCAGCTGAACTTTTACACGCGGGTGATTCGCCGTTGCCGCAACGGCAGTGATAGCAGTTATTTATTAGAGTTGCCCAAAGAGTTGGGGCATAATCACAACCGCAGCAGCTATCGTGTTTATGTCGATAATGAACGTGGCCTGCGCATACGCTTAAACGATGTAGAGCCAACATTAAAATCAGTCAGAATATCTAACCTTTCAAGCAATGGTATCAAGTTATATTTTAGCGACAACGTCCAAAACCACTTAAAAAATATTCGCTACTTAGACGATGTGGTGATTATTTTGCCCAACGACTACAGCATAGATTGCCGGATTCAAATATTAAATAACTACCTAATACAAGGCGGCCACCCCCATAGCGTAATAGGTGGCAAGCTGATTATTAAGCAACCATTACACAAAAATAAGCTACAACAATATCTGGCTAGCGTACAACGCCAACAACGAAAAAGAGAGAACCGTGACAGTTAAAAATATTATCCTGGGGCTTATCACCCTGCTCAGCACCAGCCTTGGCTACAGCGAGCAACAAGCTAATGAAAACACTATTAATAACAGCGCAGTGATACTGCTATACCATCATGTAGCTGACGATACTCCCGCTATTACCAGCGTGAGCCCACAGCAGTTTGAACAGCAACTGGATTATTTACAGGCCAATGATTTTAAAGTATGGCCACTGCCGCAGTTAATGACTCACTACCGCCAAGGCCTTAGCATCCCCGATAAAGTCGTGGCGATTACTTTTGATGATGCTTATGAATCGGTATACAGCCAAGCCTATCCTAGACTCAAACAACGCGGCATGCCCTTTACTATTTTCGTCACCACCGACTCAGTAGATAAACAGTTTAATAAACAGCTGAACTGGCAAGCCTTATTAGAGATGAGCCGCAACGGTGCCACTATTGCCAACCATACCGTTAACCACCCCCATATGCTTTACCGTTTTGAGGGCGAAAACGATAAGCAGTGGCAACAACGTATGCAGCAAGAAATCGACGGCGCACAGCAGCGCATCGCCGAGCAAATAGGCAGCCAACATAAGCTCTTTGCCTACCCCTACGGCGAACATAATCAAAGCTTAAAAGAACAGCTAGCGCAAATGGGCTACCTGGCTTTTGGCCAGCAATCGGGTGCCTTAGGTCCTTATAGCCACGCCCAAAGCATCCCCCGTTACCCCATAGCCGGTGATTACAGCAAACTGGATGATTTTATTCTTAAAATACACACCAAAGCGATGCCTGCCATAGAGCTTAGCAGTAGCGCAACGCCGCTTAGTGCCAAACAATCAAAACCCACAGTGACATTGGAATTTAAGCAGGCTATACACAAACCGTTTTTTCAATGCTACGGCCCTGGTGGCAAGCTGCCACTGCAGTGGCAAGCTAATACTGTAACAATTACTGCGGCTGTTGATATTCCTGCCGGACGCTCGCGTTATAACTGCACCCTACCCGCCGGGGATAATCGTTATTATTGGTATTCCAAGCCGTGGGTGCGTTTAAAAGATGACGGCACTTGGATTTTAGATTAAGGGTTTAGCGCTGCTTCCACTTTTGGCTGATCGTATTGGCTTAACCGGTTAATTCTAATCATTTGCCGCAGCTCTTTAATATACTCCTCACCCCTAGTGGAATAACTGAGCAAACCTTCAGCTAAAACAGAACCTGATAAGGGCGCATTTTTAGCGCGTAAATCCGCACGTATCTCTCGCAGCTCTATATAAGCGCTGTAGGCATTGAGGTTATGCATATAGCTCACCACGGAGTCCATAGGGCTGGCAAAACTAGCCACCTCGTAGGTTTCACCCTCAGGCCTGCCTGTGGGCACTATGCCGCAGCCTACCGAAAAGCACCATTGCCCGTATAAGTTATTACCCTGTAGCGCAAAACGCGAGGTGCCCCAGGCTGATTCATTGGCTGATTGCGCCAGCGCCAAAGAAGGCGGTATTTTATCCACTCGTATTAATAGCTGCTCTATTATTTTTAGCGGCTGATAACCCTTACTCTCGACATTGTATTTTTTTGCCCACTTTAGTAACCATTTTTTGTCGCTGGCGACTAATTTATTGCCCTGCTGTAAGCTCGCTTGCAGCTCTAAAATACGTGCCCGGCGCCGCATTATCCTATCGTTTTCCAGTTCTATCATAGGCAGCATAAACGCAAAAAAAGCCGCCTTTTTTTTCCGTACTGACTTGTACTGCTTAAAATCAGGCAAGGTATTGACTAAAGCGGCGGCGCGCTCATCTAATTGATCAGTGGCATCAAAGGGTTCAGGCTCAGGATAATAAATATATAAAACCACCATCAAAGCCACAAACAGTAGCAGCAAGGGCAACATCACTTTTTGCATCACATAACGAACTAACATAAACCAACCTTTAGCGGTGTATCACTATTAAGCTTTTGCGCGAGGGCCGGATGCTACTGAAATAGCCGCTGCATCGCAATCTTGACTTTGCGGTGAAAATTACTGGGCTAACTGCTCTAATAACAGTTCACGTTGACGCCAGTCGGGGAAAATACTGGCCAAATATTGGTAAAAACGGCGGCTGTGGTTCATCTCCAGCATATGACAAAGCTCGTGTACCACCACATAGTCTATGCAAGCCTGCGGGTATTTCATTAGCTCTACATTAAGAGTAATTACCCCCGCACTGGAGCAGCTGCCCCAGCGACGTTTCATCACCCTTAGCTTTAATTGCGGCATGGCCTTGTTGATAGGTAACTGAGGAAAATAAAACTGCAAGCGCTGTAAAAAATATACTTTGCCCTGCGCCCTATACCACTCGGTTAAACAGTTTTTAATATGAGCTTGATCCTGCGGCAGCGTGGCCGCCACCTTAAAGTGACCGTCTTGCAGGCTCACACAGTTGCGGGCTGCCGCTTTAATTTGCAAAGGGTAGCGCTCACCTAAATAAGGTTGCAGCTCGCCGTGAGTAAAACCAGGTTTGTTCGCCAAAGCTTGACGACGCTGTTGCTGCTGTTTCAGTACCCAGTCGCGGCGTTCGCTAACAAAGCGCTCTATCTCGCGTTTGGCCAACCATTTGGGCACGCGCACTTCTACACTGGCGTCTTCCAACACATGCAGAGCCATGGTTTTACGCGCCTGCCGTTTTACGCTGAATTCAAAAGACACGCTTACAGAGCCTCAGCATAATCATTAATCACCGACACAAACTCGGCCCCGTATTTTTCCAGTTTATTCTCACCTACGCCGTGTATGGCCAACATTTCAGGCAGCGACATGGGCATGACTTCAATCATCTCGCGCAGGGTTTTATTGCCAAACACCACATAGGGCGGCACATTGTTTTCATCGGCTATACGCTTGCGACAATCCCGCAAGGCGTTCCACAAAGCTTCATGCTCTATAGGCACTTCTGTTTTACTGGGCTGACGTTTGCTGCTACTGATTTTTAATTCTTCTTTACGTAATTGCAGAGCCTGTTCGCCTTTTAAAATCGGACGGCACTGCTCGGTTAATTGCAGCGCGCTATAACCCTCTACATCTACCCGCAATAAGCCCCGCACGACTAATTGGCGTATGACCGAGCGCCACTGCGGCTCGGAAATATCCTTACCTATGCCAAAAGTGCTGAGTTGCTGGTGGCCATGCTGCAAAACTTTGTCGCTTTCCTTGCCCTGCAACACATCCAAAATATGGCCTACCCCAAAGCGTTGGCCGGTGCGATAAATGGCTGATAGCACCTTTTGTGCCGCCACACTGGCATCCCAGGTTTCGGGAGGGATCTGGCAGTTATCACAGTTGCCACAATGTTCTGAAGCTTCATCATTAAAATAATTCAACAACACTTTGCGACGACAGCTGGTGACCTCACACAGCCCTAACATGGCATCCAGCTTATGGCGCTCTACCCGTTTAAACTGCTCGGCCCCTTCCGATTGTGCCAGCATTTGCTGCAGGCGCACTACGTCTTGCAAGCCGTAAACCATCCAGGCTTCAGAATCACCACCATCGCGACCCGCCCTACCGGTTTCTTGATAGTAGGCCTCTATGCTTTTGGGTAAATCCAAGTGGGCAACAAAGCGTACATCGGGTTTATCTATACCCATACCAAAGGCAATAGTGGCGACGATGATCACGCCCTCTTCCCGTAAAAAACGATTTTGATGGCTTTCACGCAGCTGTGCCGGTAAGCCTGCATGGTAGGGCAACGCATTATAGCCCTGCTTAGTCAGCCACTCGGCGGTGTCCTCCACTTTGCGACGCGACAGGCAATAAACAATGCCCGCCTCGCCTTGGCGATTTTTTAAAAAGGCCAGCAATTGTTTACGTGCATTGCTTTTAACTGCAATGGCATAGCGTATGTTGGGGCGGTCGAAACCACCGACAAACTGCTGGGCTTGCTGCAGCGACAGCCTGTGAATAATTTCTTGCCGGGTGCGCACATCGGCAGTGGCGGTTAAAGCTACCCGCGGCACCTGCGGAAAATAATCGTGCAATAAGCTTAGGGATAAATAGTCAGAGCGGAAATCATGGCCCCACTGCGAAACACAGTGAGCCTCGTCTATAGCAAATAATGCCAGCTGGCATTGCGACAGTAATTGCAGAGTGCGCTCTTGTATCAAACGCTCAGGGGCGATGTAGAGTAAATCCAGTTGCTGATCGCGCAGCTGTTGCTCTACATGATTTTGCTCGGCAATAGAGAGCGTAGAGTTTAAATAGGCCGCCGAAACACCCAGCTGGCGCATAGCATTAACCTGATCTTGCATCAGGGCAATCAAGGGCGAAATCACTATGCCCACTCCCGGCCGCAAGATGGAAGGCAGTTGATAACAGAGTGATTTCCCCGCCCCAGTAGGCATTAACACCAAGGCATCGCCGCCAGCCACTAAGGTGTTTATTACCGCCTCTTGATCGCCACGAAAACTATCGTAGCCATAGAGTTGCTGTAGTAGTGCTTGCGGGGTTTGGGTGTGGGGCGTTGTTATCATGGCGCAATTATACACAGCTCATGGGTTTTCGTTGTGGTTAGTGTTGGCTTTTCATTACAATAGGCTTTTTGCCAGCAATACAGGCCAGCTTATGTCCAACTCCGCCCTTAGCACCGAACAAATTTTAGCCATAGACAAAGCCCATATCTGGCACCCCTATGCCTCCATGACCGATGCACCGCCCAGTTACCCTGTGGTGTCGGCCAAAGGTGTGCGCCTAAAGCTGGCTGACGGCCGCGAGTTAATAGACGGCATGTCATCTTGGTGGGCCGCCATACACGGTTACAACCATCCGGTGCTAAACCAAGCCGCCAAGACTCAACTGGATGATATGTCCCATGTCATGTTTGGCGGTATTACCCACCCCCCCGCCGCCAAATTGGCCAAACTGCTAGTGGATATTACTCCTGCGCCGCTGTCTAAAGTGTTTATTAGTGACTCAGGTTCTGTGGCGGTAGAAGTCGCTATTAAGATGGCTTTGCAATATTGGTACTCCATAGGCCGCAAAGAGAAAAATCAATTATTAACCGTGCGCAATGGCTACCACGGCGACACCTTTGGCGCCATGGCGGTATGTGACCCCACCACGGGTATGCATCATATTTTTCAAGATGTATTGCCTCAGCACCATTTTGTCGCCCAGCCTCAATGCCGCTTTGATGAAAGCTTTGAAGAGCAACATATAGCCGACATGAAAGCCGCGCTAGAGCAGCATCATCAACAACTGGCAGCGGTGATTATAGAGCCCATAGTGCAAGGCGCCGGCGGTATGCATTTTTACTCCCCCGCTTACCTAACACGGCTGCGCCAGCTGTGCGATGAATACGATGTGCTGTTAATACTGGATGAAATTGCCACCGGCTTTGGCCGCACCGGTAAATTATTTGCCTGCGAGCACGCCAATATCAGCCCCGATATTATGTGCCTAGGCAAAGCCATTACCGGTGGCTATTTGAGTCTAGCGGCCACCCTATGCACCGAAAAAATCAGCACGGGTATTAGCCAGGGCGAAGCCGGCTGCTTTATGCACGGCCCTACCTTTATGGGCAACCCGCTGGCCACGGCAGTAGCCTGCGCCAGCATAGAGCTACTACTATCTCAGCCTTGGCAACGGGTAGTCGCTAATATAGAGCAGCAATTGCAACAGGGCTTAAAACCCGCGCAAGATTTAGCGCAGGTCGCGGAAGTACGCGTACTGGGAGCGATAGGGGTAATAGAAATGAAAGAGGCCGTGAATATGGCCACTATACAAAAACAATTGGTAGACGAGGGGGTATGGATTAGACCCTTTGGCAAACTGGTTTATACCATGCCGCCCTTTATTATTAGCGATGAAGACCTGGCAACGCTATGCGCTAAAATTGTCAAAGTCCTCAGCCTGCAATAAGGCTGCTTTTAGCAGGTCTTATAGCCATAAAAAAACCGAGGTATTAACTCGGTTTTTTTATGGTTTAAGCTTCTTTTTGGTTACCAATTTCAGCTTGACCGTGTATGCGCTCATATATTTCTTCGCGGTGGACTTCAACATCGCGTGGGGCATCTATACCTATACGAATTTGATTGCCCTTGCTGGCTAATACAGTCACTGTGACATCATCACCGATTTTCAGTGACTCACCGACTCTTCTAGTTAAAATCAACATAGTTACAACTCCTAAAGGTAATATCCCTGGTAGTTCCATCAACTAACTATGCGCTATCGTATAGCATCAAAGGTGCTACATCAATGACGACTTATACCTATACACCTAATTAAAGTTCCTGATGCTCAATAATTCAAGGAGGCTGCCGATATCTGGTCTACACTTATTCCCGAATAAGCCCCCACATAACTTAATTTAGATAATTTGGAATAACATTGAATAAGAATTATACGAAAACAATAGGCTTACTAGGTTTTGGTAGTTTGTTCATATTAGCCAATCCTAGCTTAGCGAATAGCCCCACACCCTCCCATCCACAGGCCTTAGAAGAAGTGTTAGTCACGGCCTTAAGGCGCGAGCAAGCACTATCCAAAGTGCCCTTGGCGGTTAACGTGCTGAGCGCAGACTTAATCCAACGCTCCAGCCTGCAAACCCTTAGCGAAATCTCGGCGCTGGTACCCAACCTGCAGGTGGCACAACCCAATGGCGAAGTACTACCGCTGTTCTCCATACGCGGCATTAGCATGGCGGATTACAGCACTAACCAATCCAGCCCCGTGGGTATCTATCAAGACGGGGTTTATCTCAGCAGCAATTTCATGCACGGCCTAGCCATGTTTGACTTGCAACGGGTGGAAGTCTTAAAAGGGCCACAGGGGACCTTATACGGCCGCAATACCACGGCTGGGGCCATCAACCTACTGAGCAATAGCCCAGACTTTACTGCCGATGGCTACGCCTCATTAAGCCTAGGTAATTACAATGCCCACGAATTTAACGGTGCCTATGAGACGCCCTTGATAGAGAATAAGCTGGCCGCACGCTTAGCCACCAATATTGCTCGCACCGATGGCTATAGCGAAAATCATACCCCAGGCCTAGATGACCTCAACCAAGTTGACCGTCAATCTTATAGATTAAGCCTGCGCTATCAGGCCAACGACAACGTAGAAGCCATACTCAAACTTAACAGCAGCCGCAGCGACACCAACGCCCCCGCGGTAATACCTGAAGCCACCATAGCCACGGCAGCAGGCAATATAGATGTACTCAGTGCCACCCTAGGGCTGTTTAGCCAACCTTTTTATGTACGCCCCAGTGGCTTTGACGGCCACGATGCCAATAATGGCAAAAATGGCAAAATGGCTATAGCGGTAGACGGTGCCAGCTTGGCACTTAACTGGCAGCTGGACAGCGTTAACCTAAACTCCACCACCGCTTACTACGATAGCAGCTATGATTTGCGCGCCGATAGCGATGGCACCCCCCAACAGTTACTGGAGCTGGACTACCTCACCGACAGCCGCCAGTTCAGCCAGGAATTTAGCATTAGCAGCCTAGAGACCGCACCGCTAGGCTATATTGCCGGGGTTTACTACCACCAAGACAGCGTAGACACCCACGTCACCTTTGATTACTTCCACAGTCTGGAGGCTGTATTACCCGGCTACGCCCCTCCCAACACTGGCTTTACCCAAGAGCAGCGCTACGAGCAAGACAGGCACTCACTAGCCATCTACGGCCAGCTAGACTACCAGCTTAGCGATGCGCTCACCCTCACCGCTGGCCTGCGCTATACCCGCGACCGCAATAAGCAATACAACGTTAACACTTCCATTGGCAATTACGCTGGAGTCCCCTTGGAGGGTTTAATCCCCCTAACATTCCCCTATGAGCCCAATGCGGCATACCCCAGCCAACGCATTAATGATGAAGAGTGGACCGGCACCAGCAAGCTGGCCTACCAGCTCAGCGATGAGCACATGCTCTACGGCTCTTACAGCCGCGGTTATCGCGGTAGCGCTTTTAACGGCGCCGCGGTGAATGACGCCAGCGAGTTGGCCCCGGTAGACCCGGAGTATGTCAACGCCTATGAAATTGGTGCCAAGGGGCAATGGTTAAACGGCCAGCTGCAATACCGCTCGGCACTGTTTTACTACGACTATCGCGGCCTGCAATTTATTAATATAGTCGGCACCCGCCAGTTGCTGGAAAGTGCCGACAGAGCCAGCGTTAAAGGCTTGGATTTAGAGCTAAACGCCCAAATCACCGAACAACTCAGCCTGCAAGCGGGGCTGGGCTTGATAGACTCGGAATTTAAAAAAGGCATCAATCTAGATGCGGGTGGCCAAAGTTGGGATCTATCGGGTAATGCGTTAGCCAATGCCCCCGATATCAATGCCAATCTCTCTGCCAATTACCAGTGGCCAATTAAACAAGGGCAATTGGACTTTTACCTCAATTATCAATTTATTGATGACCAATGGTTTACCGCCTTTAACGACAGCGCGGGCTACGACAGTATAGGCCAAAGCAACTACAGCCTGGTCGACGGCCGTATTAGCTTTACGCCCAGCAGCAACAGCAATATCAAGCTTGCCCTATGGGGTAAAAACCTAACGGATCAAGAGTACAAGGTCTACGCCATTAACCTCAGTGAAGCCTTTGGTTATAACTACACCATTAGGGGCGCACCACGCACCTACGGTATAGAGTTAAGCTATAACTTTTAAGATTAGCTCAACTAAACACTCGCTACAGGGAAGTAGCTCCCGCTCTCTTCTCTCCCAGTTTTCTTCTCACCCACCAGCCATTATTTCAAGCCTAGCGCGCAAGCTATTTGATTTTATTATCAAGTTTTTTGGCAGCCATAAAAAAAGCGCTAGCCATAACAACTAACGCTTTTTTTAGTCTGGCTTGTTTAGCCAAAAAGCAAGACTAATTACTCAGCTGCTTCTTCGCCAGCTTCTTCAGCAGGCGCTTCTTCTACAGGAGCAGGCGCAGCTTCAGTTAGCTTGATTAAGCCTTCAGCTAAAAGAATTTTTACTTTCTCTTCACCGTTGATCGCTTTTTTATCGGCACCGATTACTGCATAACGCTCGTCGTTACGCTGCTTAATGGTGTACTCAGACGTCTTCTTTACTGTTTTCATGGTTCATCCTTTCTACAGTGGTTAAGGTCAGGCACTATGCCCAGCCAGTTTAAAAATTAAGGGAGCTCATCAACCTCACCGCCTTCTTTTTGAGGTGGGATTAAATCTTCTTTAGTAAGATCCATAGCAAGCAGCACATTGGCAGCCACATAAATCGATGAATAGGTACCAACAAACACACCAATTAGCAAAGCCATAGCAAAACCGTGTATTAACTCACCGCCAAAAACAAACAAGGCAATTAATACCAACAAGGTGGTTAAGGAGGTCACCAAGGTTCTTGCCAAGGTTTCGGTTAAAGATATGTTAATAATTTCTATAGGGCTGGCTTTACGCACCTTGCGAAAATTTTCACGGATGCGGTCAGACACCACGATAGTATCGTTAAGCGAGTAACCAATCACCGCTAATACCGCCGCCAATACCGTCAAATCGAAATCGACTTGTAAGATAGAAAATATACCCAAAGTAATAATCACATCGTGTATTAACGCGGATACCGCACCTACCGAAAATTTAAACTGAAAGCGCAACGCCACATAAAGCATCACCAAACCCAAAGCCATTAACATAGCTAGGCCGCCCTGCTCTTTTAGTTCATCACCGACTTGCGGGCCGACAAACTCGACACGACGCAGCTCTATCTCACTGCTGACATCTTGGCTTAGCGTCTGGATGATTTCATTACCTAGCTGATCACTATGGCCATGAGGCAAGCGCACCAACACATCGGTATCGGAGCCAAAGTTAACCACCACAGCACCTTTATAACCGGCATTTTCTAAGGTTTTGCGCACATTTTGCAAAGGCTCAGCGACGCTGTAGTTTACCTCTACCAAAGTACCGCCAGTAAAATCTAAACCAAAGTTTAAGCCCTTGATTGCCAGCGAGCCTATAGACAGCAGCAGTAATATTAGAGAAATACCGGCAGCAATTTTTCGCTGCCCCATAAAATTAATTATTTTTTGTTCTGACATAATATAACCGTTATTTCCGTGCTAAATAGAAAGCTTACCGACTTTACGGCCGCCATAAATTAAATTAACCAACGCTCTAGAACCAACGATGGCAGTGAACATTGAGGTGATAATACCCAGCGATAAAGTCACAGCAAAACCACGCACAGGGCCGGTACCTACGGCATAAAGTATTACCGCTACTAATAAGGTAGTGAGGTTGGCATCCATAATGGCAACAAAGGCACGCTCATAGCCGGAGTTAATCGCCTGCTGCGGCGACATGCGATTATTAAGCTCTTCTTTTATACGGGCAAAAATCAACACATTGGCATCTACTGCCATACCTACGGTTAATACCACACCCGCAATGCCCGGCAGGGTTAAGGTAGCCGACATTAGCGACATCATAGCCACTAGCAATACCATATTGACCGCCAAGCCAACCACCGCTATCACACCAAAGACGCGGTAATACAAAATCATAAAGGCGGCGACCAAGGTCAAACCAATTTGTACCGACATTAAGCCCAGTTGAATATTCTCGGCACCTAATGACGGCCCTACGGTACGCTCTTCCACAAAATCCATGGGTGCAGCCAAGGCTCCGGCGCGCAGCAACAAGGCTAGCTCGGCCGCTTCGGCGGGGTTATCTAAACCGGTAATACGAAAGCGCACCCCCAAGGCCGATTGTATGGTGGCCAAGCTGATAATGCGCTTTTCATCATAGGGTATACGCACCGCCACTTCTTCACCGGCCTCGTTGATTTCATAACGAGTACGGCTTTTGCGCTCTATAAATAACACCCCTAAACGACGTTTAATATTATTGCGGGTAACGCGGTGCATCATGCTGCCGCCTTCGCTATCCAGGGTGATGTTAACTTCGGGCTGGCTGGTTTGCGGATCAAAACCTGCGGCGGCGTTGGCCACACGCTCACCGGTAATCACTACGTTGCGCTCTAACCATGCAGTGCCACGGCGCTCATCGCGGTATTGGAATTCTTCGCGGGTAGCACTGCTGGCGCTAAGCTTGGCCTCTAAGCGAAATTCCAGGTTGGCGGTTTTACCTAATATGCGCTTGGCTTCCGCGGTATCTTGTACACCAGGTAATTCCACCACTATGCGGTTGCGACCCTGACGCTGTACCAAGGGTTCTGACACCCCCAACTCGTTAACACGGTTGCGTAAGGTCGTTAAGTTTTGGCCTACTGCGTAGTCCTCTATCTCTTTGATTTTGGCTTCTGAAATTGTCCAGCGTAATTGATAACCACTGTCGCCGCTTATATCTTCACGTACCAACTCGGGGTATTCGCTGCGTATTTTTTTGCTGGCTTGTTGGCGCAGCTCTTCGGTTTTAAATTTACCGCGAATAAAACCGCCCTGCTCATCCAGGCTGACAAAACCGCGTATTTTTTCTTCTCGCAGCTGGCGTTTAATGCCTGTGTTGTAAAACTCCATACGCTTGGCTAAGGCAGCCTGAGTATCCACCTCTAATAAAAAGTGCACGCCACCACTTAAATCCAAGCCCAGCTTCATGGGCTCTGCACCCCAGCTGCTCAACCAATCAGGGGTGGTTGAGGCTAGATTTAAGGCTACGATGTAACCATCACCCAGCGCGCGCTGTATCACGCTTTGGGCATGCAGTTGATCATCCCTATGCTGCAGGCGGATCAAGGCATTTTTTGCTTTATCGCCTATCTCCTCGCCAAAATATTCTATGCCGGCTTCCTGCAGTGCCTCGGTAACGCGGCTTAGGGCTTTGTCATCGATTAAGGTGGCGCTGCTCTCACCGGAAATTTGCACCGCCGGATCGGGGGTATAAAGATTAGGGGCGGCATAAAAGAAACCCACGCTGACAATAAACGCTATCAGCAGGTATTTCCAAACAGGAGTTTTATTAAGCATAGTTGTTCCATTATTAGCGCCGCCTTAATGGCAGCGCTCTAGGGTTGTTCTTGTTATTAAGGTCTTACGGTACTTGTTAAAGGCTGGACCTAGCCCACCCAAACCCGCGCATTGCGGAATAGACGCATCCAAGCGCCATCTTCATCCCACTCATCGGGCTGCCAAGAGTTTTGCACCGCGCGAAACACCCGCTCGGGGTGAGGCATCATAATGGTGACACGGCCATCGGCACTGGTCACCGCACTAATACCCTCAGGCGAGCCGTTGGGGTTAGCGGGGTAACGCTCGGTGACCTGCAGGTGGTTATCTATATAGCGCATACCTACATGACCAGTAGCCGCCAAGGCTTGCTGCTGCTTGGCACTGCCAAACTCAGCGCGGCCTTCACCGTGGGCAACCGCGACCGGCATATATGAGCCAGCCATGCCCTTGAGTAATATGGAGGGTGATTCTTGAATTTCAACCAGCGATACGCGGGCTTCAAATTGCTCGGAGTTATTGCGTACAAAACGTGGCCAATGGTCGGCACCGGGGATTAAGCTCTTAAGGTTAGACATCATCTGACAGCCATTACACACCCCTAAGCTAAAGGTGTCTTCGCGGTGGAAGAAGGCTTCAAATTGATCGCGGGCGCGCTTGTTAAACAAGATAGTCTTGGCCCAACCTTCACCAGCACCTAATACGTCACCGTAGGAGAAGCCACCACAGGCGGCTAGGCCTCTGAATTCGTCCAGTGTTACACGGCCCGATAATATATCGCTCATGTGTACGTCTACAGCAGCAAAGCCGGCCTTATCAAAAGCCGCCGCCATTTCCATTTGGCCGTTAACGCCCTGCTCGCGCAGTATCGCCACCTTGGGCTTGTTGCGCTTTTTCATAAACTTAGCGGCCACATTTTTATTGGGGTCGTAAGTTAGCTTGGTAGAGAGACCGGGATCATCTTCGGCGATTAAATCAAACTCTTGCTGCGCGCACTCGGGGTTGTCACGCAGCGCCTGTAGACGGTAGCTGACCTCTGACCACATTTGCTGATAGTGGCTGCGGGGATGGCTTAATAACACCGCCTCACCGCGCTTAATGGTGATTTGGTCATCGCTGCTGACCTCACCTATATGTTTAACCGCAGCGGCTATGCCTTGATCGGCAAAGGCCTTAATCACGCTCTTCAGGCTGCGGCGCTTAACTTGTAGTACCGCGCCTAACTCTTCGTTAAACAATACCGCCAGGTCTTGCTCGCCTAACTCGCTAATATCTATATTTACACCGCAGTGACCGGCAAAGGCCATTTCACAGAGGGTTGCAAACAGGCCGCCATCAGAGCGATCGTGATAGGCGATAGCCCACTCTTTATCCAGCACTTTTTGCATGGCATTGAAAAAGCCTTTTAAGTGCTCTGGGTTATCCACATCTGCTGGGGTATCGCCAATTTGGTTATACACTTGCGCTAAACAGCTGGCACCTAAGCGGTTTTTACCCATACCTAGGTCAATTAACAGTAGGTCGGTATTACCTTGGTCGGTGCGCAATTGTGGGGTAATCGATTTGCGCACATCGGTAACAGGGCTGAAGGCCGAGATCACCAACGACATAGGTGCCGTGACTGACTTAGTGTGGTTGCCCGCATCCCAAGTGGTCTGCATAGACATAGAGTCTTTGCCCACAGGTATGGTCAAGCCTAAGGCTGGGCACAACTCCATGCCTACCGCTTTTACGGTGTCATAAAGTTTTTCGTCTTCGCCAGGGTGGCCTGCGGCACACATCCAGTTGGCCGATAATTTAATATCGGTGATATCGGCTATCGCACTACAGGCAATATTGGTAAGCGCCTCACCTACCGCCATGCGGCCAGAGGCAGGGGCATTGATTAATGCCATAGGGGTGCGCTCACCCATGGCCATGGTTTCACCGGCATAGCTATCGTAGGAAACGGTAGTCACCGCACTATCGGCTACCGGCACCTGCCAGGGGCCTACCATTTGATCGCGGGCGACCATGCCGGTAATGCTGCGGTCACCTATGGTGATCAGGAAGTTTTTGCTGGCCACGGTAGGCAGCTTGAGTATGCGCTCGGCAGCTTCCTCTAGCTCTACAAAACGAGTGTTAAACTTCACCCCTTTAACTTTAATACGCGACAGTTTGCGGTGCATTTTAGGGGGTTTGCCAAACAATACCGACATGGGCAAATCGACGGGGTTGTTTTCGAAGTGGGTATCGCCCACCCGCAGGTGATGCTCATCGGTGGCCTCGCCCACTACCGCATATGGGCAGCGCTCGCGCTCACAGATTTGCTCAAAAGTGGCTAAGTCTTCTGGCTTCACCGCCATTACATAGCGCTCTTGCGACTCATTACACCAAATGGCTAAGGGCGACATGCCCGGCTCGTCGTTGGGCACCTTGCGCAATTCAAAGTTGCCACCACGGTTGCCGTCTTTTACTAGCTCGGGGAAAGCATTAGACAAACCACCGGCACCCACATCATGAATAAAGGCTATGGGGTTGTTTTCGCCCATGGCCCAGCAGCGGTCTATTACCTCTTGGCAGCGACGTTCCATTTCGGGGTTTTGGCGCTGTACTGAGGCAAAGTCTAAATCTTCGGTAGAGCTACCTGAAGCCATACTAGAAGCCGCGCCGCCACCTAAGCCTATTTGCATGGCGGGGCCACCTAAGGCAATCAGCTTACAGCCAGCATCGAATTCAGTTTTTATCACATGTTCGGCTTTAATATTGCCGTAACCACCGGCAATCATAATGGGCTTGTGATAGCCGCGGCGCTCTATGCCGGCGGGGCCATTGACGGTTTCTTCATAAGTACGGAAGTAGCCACATAAGTTGGGGCGACCAAACTCATTATTAAAGGCTGCGCCCCCTATGGGGCCTTCTATCATAATATCCAGCGCCGAAACTATGCGCTCGGGCTTGCCATAGTCCAGCTCCCAAGGCTGGTTAAAATCAGGGATATACAGGTTAGACACGGTAAAACCGGTGAGGCCCACCTTGGGCTTAGAGCCCTTACCTACCGCGCCCTCGTCGCGTATTTCACCGCCAGAGCCAGTACCGGCACCTGAAAAAGGCGCTATCGCCGTGGGGTGGTTATGGGTTTCCACCTTCATTAACAGGTGTATATCTTCGTGGTGATAATTGTAGGTATAGGTTTCAGGATCAGGGTAAAAACGCCCGGCCTTGCTGCCCACTACTACGGCGGCATTATCGGAATAGGCCGACAATACGTTCTCACCACCCAATTCATTGGTGTTTTTAATCATTTTAAACAGCGAGTGCGGCTGCTTCTTGTTATCTATGGTCCAACTGGCATTAAAAATTTTGTGGCGACAATGCTCTGAGTTGGCCTGGGCAAACATCATTAGCTCTACATCGCTGGGGTTGCGCTCTAAGCCTTTAAAACTTTCAACCAGGTAATCTATCTCATCATCAGCCAAAGCCAAGCCCAATTCTTGGTTGGCTTTAAGCAGCGCTTTGCGGCCACCTTTAAGCACATTAACCGTGGTCATAGGGCTGGGTTGCTCGTGCTCAAATAGCGCCTCAGCCTGTTCCAGCTTGGTATAAACCGCCTCTACCATGCGGTCGTGAATCAGTGACTTTAATAACTCGGCCTGTTCGGGTTTGAGGCTTTTTTTGCCCATCACCGTAAAGGCAATACCGCGCTCTATACGCTTCACGGCCTTAAGGCCACTGTTGTGCGCTATATCAGTAGCCTTACTAGACCAAGGAGAAATGGTGCCTGGGCGCGGCAACACTAAAAACAGCAAGCCTTCAGCCTCTTGTGCTTTAGCCTTGGGGCCATAGCTGAGTAGCTTTTCTAAAACCTTTTGTTTGGTTTTGGGTAATTCACCGTCTACGTCTGTAAAATGAACAAACTCTGCGTAAATACCTTCTAGGCCGGGAATAGACTTGGTTAGTTGAGCAACAAGCTTTTGGATACGAAACTCTGATAGTGCTGGGGCGCCACGATTTATCAGCATACTGAATTCATTCCTTCCTAAGGGGAGTATTAAAAAGCCCCCATTCTACTTGAATTCTTACAAAAGAGTTATGTTTCTGTAGGGCTAGAGGGCGCTAAAATCCGTCATTTATTAAAATAGCTATGCCGGCCCTAAAGCGCTGGCTATTTTTTCGCCAATGATAAGCAAATACAAGCCCAGTCCAGGCTGCTAAAATAAGCGCTATGCATTACTACCCAGTAACACTGACCCCACGACTACGCCAGCTGCTAAGCAGCCTGTGGCTAATGATGTTGTTAAGCGCCTGCGATTTCAGCAAGCTGGAGCCTGACAACAAAACCCA
Organism: Dasania sp. GY-MA-18; assembly: GCF_024734385.1. Taxonomy (GTDB): domain Bacteria; phylum Pseudomonadota; class Gammaproteobacteria; order Pseudomonadales; family Dasaniaceae; genus Dasania; species Dasania phycosphaerae. The sequence continues at coordinate 50,255 of NZ_JANHAP010000015.1, forward strand.
TCTCAAAGTAGTCACTCGCAACGGCCTCACCACCTACTACCAAGATAAAAACGGCCCCACCGGCTTTGAGTATGAGCTAGTTAAACGCTACGCCGAATTTCAAAACCTAGAGTTGGAATTTGTCTCGGTGCACAGCCTGGATGATATTTTTACCGCGCTGCGGGAAAATCGCGCCGACTTAGCCGCCGCCGGATTAACCATCACCCCCCAACGGCAACAGCAGTGGCTATTTTCGCCCTCGTATTTAGATGTGCAGCAGTGGGTAATCTACAACCGCAAGACTCACCGCAAACCCAAGGCGCTAAGCGACCTTATAGGCAACCGTATGGTCATCATGACCAGTAGCAGCCATGGCGAAATTCTGCAGCAACTACAACTGCAGCACCCAGAATTAAGCTGGCACGAAGCACCTGATGCAGAAACCATAGATCTGCTAGACATGGTGGCCAACGGCGAAAGTGACTACACCGTTATCGACTCCAACGACTTTATCGCCAATCGCGGCTTTTACCCCAGCCTGCGTCCTGCCTTTGAAATTGGCGACCCTGGGCAGCTGGCTTGGGCATTACCTAAAAACGCCCACAGCGAACAGCAACTGCTCTCACTAGCAGCCTTTTTTAAAGAAATTACTGAAGACGGTACCTTACAACAATTACAAGAGCGTTTTTACAGCCACGCCGAAGAACAAGAACAAGTCAGCACCAATACCTTTGCCAAAGCGGTGGATAATAAACTGCCCCAGTACCGCGAACTAATAGAAAAAACCGCCCAGCAATACAATATAGATTGGCGCCTACTGGCCTCGATTAGCTATCAAGAATCTCACTGGAACCCTAGAGCGCGCTCACCCACTGGGGTGCGCGGCATGATGATGCTTACCCAAAGCACCGCCAAAGAAATGAACATAATTAACCGCCTGGACTTAGAGCAAAGCCTGCAGGGCGGCGCCGCTTATTTCAAAAAAATAAAACGCAAATTACCCAGTGCCGTCAAAGAACCCGACCGCACCTGGTTTGCCCTGGCTGCATACAATCTGGGGCTGGGCCACATAAAAGACGTGAGAAAAATTACCAAACAACAGGGAGGCGACCCCAATAAATGGGCCGACATTAAAACCCGCCTGCCATTACTACAAAAACGTAACTGGTATAGAAACACCAAATACGGCTACGCCCGCGGCCAGGAAGCCTTAACCTATGTGCAAAATATACGGCATTATTATAATTATTTGCAGTGGTCGGAACTCAGCCAAAATCGCACCCCACCACCCAAACAAATGGATCAATATTTACCAGAGAGTTTATTAGGGAGTTTTGATGCGTTATGAAAAAGTCTCTAGCTCCTAGTCTATAGTTTCATAGCCTATAGCTCCTAGCTTATAGTCGCTAGGGCTAGTCGTCACTCTGGTGTAAGCCGGAGCCCTGCTTTTACTAGCAGCTACCCTCTAGCGACTCCCTTCTTCTCTTCCCGCCGTTTTTTAAAAAACGTACTGAGCATAGCGCTACACTCTGCGGCTAACACCCCGCCCTGATAGGCCACTTTATGATTTAAGTGCTCGCCCTCAAACACACAGGGATTACTTTCCACCACCCCCGCTTTAGGTTCGGTGGCCCCATAAACCACGCGCGTCACCCGCGCATGCACTAAGGCTCCCGCACACATAGTGCAAGGTTCCAAAGTAACATACAGGGTAGTTTCGGGCAGGCGGTAATTGCCTAATACTGTGGCCGCATCCCGCACAGCCATCACCTCGGCATGGGCGGTAGGGTCGTTACTGCTAATCGGGCAGTTATAGCCTTGACCCAGCACTTTATCATCAGCCACCAAGATGGCTCCTACCGGCACTTCACCTTTGGCTGCCCCCTGCTCGGCTAAGAGCAGCGCTTTTGCCATCCAGTATTCGTCAGTCAACACCTGCCACCCACTCCCTATAAACACCCAGTACAAGAAGGCGGATAATAACAATCATAGCAGCATAAAAATAGATAAACGGCTTGATACAAGCCGCATTGAGCAGCGATAAAACCTTAGGAAATTGCCGCTAGGCGTGTAGCGGCAATAGAGACTGTTGTTGCAACATCAATTCAATCTGATCAGCCACCATGGGTTTGGCCACATAATAGCCCTGGATAAACTTGCAGCCTTCCCTGCGCAAAAAATCATACTGGCCAGCGGTTTCTACCCCCTCAGCCACCACAGCCACCTCCAGTTTAGCCGCCATGGCAATAATGGCTGAACATATAGCCATACAGTCTTTATCTTGCGGAATACCTTTGACAAATTCGCGGTCAATTTTCAGAAAATCGACTTTGTAATTTTTAAGATGCACAAGACTAGAGTAGCCAGTACCAAAGTCATCAAGCGCAACCTTAATACCCTGCTCCCGCAAACCAGACAATGACAACAACGCTTTTTTGGCATCTTTTATAATAGCCGTCTCGGTAATCTCCACCTCCAATGAGGCTGAACTTAATTGATGTGCATTTAACTCATGAACCACCATTGCAACCAAGTCATCCAAATAAAACTACCTGGCCGAGGCATTGATTGCAATACGAACTATGGGCAAACCACATGAAAGCCAGTGCTTGGCATCAGCACAAGCCTGACGTAAAACCCACTCACCCATGGGCAAAATAAAACCGGTTTTTTCTGCCAAGGGAATAAAATGGGCTGGGGAAACCAAACCTACCCCCTCACGATTCCAACGTATTAGGGCCTCAACACTGAGTATTTTACCCGTGGCCACCTCGATTTTTGGCTGATAATATAAAACAAATTCACCCCTGCCTAGCCCGGTGCGCATGGCATGATCCAACTCAAGCTGGTCCTCTAATCTTACCGCCATACTTGCATTATAAAACTGCACACCTTGACCGCCTTCGTTTTTAACTTTGCCCAGCGCAATATCGGCGTTGCGCAATAAACTACTGGCGTTTTTGCCATTACCTGGACACATAGCTACACCAAAGCTGTGGGTCATATATAACTTACAGCCTTGTATATCATAAGGCTTATCCAACACCTCAGCTAAGCCCTTAACGAAATTGCTTACCTGCTCGACATTATTTACATCGGCTAGCAAAACAACAAATTCATCGGCAGCCAATCTTGCAATTAGATCCTCAGCGGTCAAACAGCGTTTAAGTCGGGCAGCGATTTCTTTCAGCAACAAGTTACCTGCTTTATAGCCTAAACTGTCATTAACCGATTTAAACCTATCAACGTCTAAATAAATCAATGCCATAGCCTTATTAGCTTCGCCACTACGTAACAACTTCGACAAACTCTTAACAAAACTAAACCTATTAGGCAATGAAGTTAAATCGTCATGATTGGCTATATGATTTAACTTTTCCTCCGCAGCCTTGTGTTGTAGCCTACTCTTAGCATCTGCCAGCTCTCTTTGCACTGCAGGAATTAAGCGCTTAAAATTCCCTTTCATAATGTAGTCCTGCGCGCCTATCCTCATAGCCTCTGCGGCAAGCTCTTCACCTATAGTTCCAGAAACAAAAATAAAAGGCGTCTGCCTATCTACCCCCCTAACAATTGCAAGAGCCTCTGTACCGATCATATCCGGCATGGAGTAATCACAAAAAACAATATCCCACTGATATTTCAACGCTTCCTTCAAACTCTCTTTAGTTTCAACAACCGTATATTTTGTAGAAAAATTCCCACGCGACAACTCATTAACTAACAACAAACAATCATCTTCAGAGTCTTCAATTAACAAGGCACGTATCTCGACCTTATCGTTGCTCATAACATACTCCCTTATATAACTCACACCGTATTCACTGGCTCATTTAGCAACAACCAATACATACCTAAATGACTAACAGCCTGCACAAATTCATTAAAATCCACTGGCTTTCTAACATAGCTATTGGCACCCAATTTATATCCACTCACCAAATCCTGTTCCTCTTTTGATGAAGTAACAATCACTACTGGAAGATACTTAGTAGTGTCATTAGCTCGAATTTCTTGCAGCACTTCCAAGCCATCTTTTTTAGGCAGCTTGAGATCCAATAATATTACCGCTGGCAATACCGTTTTAACCCCCTGGTAACTGCCGGTTGCAAATAAATAGTCCAAGGCCTCAACGCCATCACTAGCCACAACAATCTCATTATTCAGCTTGCTTTTTCTAAACGCTCGCAAGGCTAACTGCTGATCGTCTGGATTATCTTCAACTAACAATATTGGATTGTTGTTCATTAAAATCACTCCCTAGATTATCAACCGGATTACTGGCACTGCTATCACCAGAGACAGTAAAATAAAAAACCGTCCCCTCGCCCACTTTCGACTCAGCCCATATATCGCCACCGTGGCGACTCACTATCCTTTTAACAGTGGCCAAGCCCACACCAGTCCCGGGATAGTCATCAGAAGAGTGTAAGCGCTGGAAAGCACCGAAAAGCTTACCCGCATAAGCCATATCAAAACCAGCACCATTATCCTGGACAAAAAATGCCGCTTTCCCCTCTTTTTGCCGCAACCCAAACTCTATGTGGGTCTTGTCTTTTTTACTGGAATACTTCCACGCATTATGCAGTAAATTATGCAAGGCTATACGCATCATTTGCCTATCGCATGTTGCACTAAGATCGGAAGTTATCTGTATATCAGCGTCGCGTTCAGGATTATCTTCTTGCAACTCTGTAAATAACTCTTCTACCAGCTCACTTAAATTGACATTTTCGAATTTAAAGGAGGTCCGACTAACCCTGGATAAGTTCAGCATATCGTCTATCAAAATACCCATACGCTGCGCAGCCAAACGAATTCTATCTAAGTAATCGGCACCCATTTCATCAAAGCTGTCTTGATAGTCCTCTAATAATGCTTGGCTAAAACCGTCTATGGCTCTTAACGGCGTACGAAGATCGTGTGACACTGAATAACTAAATGACTCTAACTCTTTATTGATGGTCTCTAACTGCAGTGTTCTATCCTTAACTCTTTTTTCAAGCTCCACATTGAGACGCAAAACTTTAGACTCAGATTCACGCAAAGCCTTTTCAGCTAATTTTCGCTCTTTAACCTCTTGGCTCATTTTTCTATTGGCATCCAATAGTTTCTTGCTGCTTTTTTCTATTTCTGCCAGCATGGAATTAAACGCTTCAACTAATCCGCCAACCTCATCATCGCTCACCTTAGTTGCTCTCAAGGAGTAATCTCGCTCCTGCATAACCTTACGCGCCAAACCGGCAACCTTTAAAATAGGATTGGTAACCGTATCCTGTAACCAGAGTGAAAGCAGGAAAGCAATAAAAACAGCTAAAATAGCACCAATTAAGGTAAAACTAAGATTAAGTAAAAGCTTGTCAAATAACTTATAGTCCGCCTGCAAATAAATCGTACCCAGTATTTCATCATTTGCCACTATCCGCTTAAATACAAGGATGGCATCACCCTCGACTTTAATACCTTCAGAATCAGGCAAAGCTGGCAAGCTATCTTTACTAATATCTGAGCGAGTATAATGGGCAAACAATCCTCCACGTTCATTATAAATTGCCACGGCTTGGATATAATCCCGGTCATCTGAGTAAGATAAATATTCATTTGCAGAGTCACTATCATCAAACTGCAATGCGGGCGTATTCACTCTGGCAAGCATTGAGGCCTGAGCCAGCATTTCATTGCTGTAGTTTTCATGATAATGCGATAAATCTTTATACAATTTAACGCCTGAAGAAATAACTAAGGCAATGATAGTAGTAGCCATAATAGCCACCATAAGCTTAGTACGTATAGAGTGTATACTCATATTTAGTCACTCGTTGATACCTTGCGTGCCACAGACAATAGCTGAGCCCCTAGTTTTAGCCCTGACTTTTCCGCATAGTGTTTTTCTATATCAAATCTCACACGATCATTTTCTATAACGAAATTAATCATCCCGACTCGCTTGCCATTAGTAATTTCAGTAACTGTTAACACTGGTTTTTCTAGTAACAGGGTTAACACTTGATGAACCTGCATAAATTTTTCACCAGCAACATAAATGACGTGCATTCCCTCTAGTTCAGACACCGAAGAGAAACTATAAACTTCAACATTTCTACCGGCGACTATACGATCATAAACAACGTGCTGTAGTTCATGGGCCATAACATCATCGTTTATCACCGCAATTTTCAGCGGCGATTGAGCATCAGGGAAAACAGTTACTGGCCAACGTATATAATTGCAGAACTTATATAGAAAAGCTGCCTTAACACGAGCTTCAGTTGCCACCTCTTGCGACCAACTTAAACTACAGATAAAACAGAGCAGTAAAACCTTAGCGGATGTAACTGCTGTATATCTCTTCACTGCTGCCACCTTATCGACAGATAAACGCTACGTTCTACTTCGGTACGCAAGGGGCTGGTACCAAACTCTGGGTGCTGGCCATCAAAAAGATTTCGCCCTGTTAAGGCTAGCTCTATATCTCGCCGCCACTGCCAAGCTATGCGTGCATCCACCGCCACATAAGCAGGCACCTCGGGCTGAGGTAAAGCGCCTACCCTACGCACGGTTATATCTAGCTGCTTATCATCAGCTATATCCCACTGTGAGCGTAGCTTCCACTGATGCGAAGGATCATTGCCCTCACTCTCACCATTATTAAGATCGGCGCTGCTAGACTTTAAATTAAAACGCTGCTGCTGAATTAACAGCCCAGCATTTAATTGCCAGCTATCACTTAAGCGCCAACTACCCCAGGTTTCTATACCTTGTGAAACACCTGTCAAACCATTAGCCAGAGTAAAGGCCCCCATGCTGTTAGGTTCCACAGTACGCAAATCATCGTACTCAGCGTAGAAAGCGGTTATCGACCAATTCACAGCCTGTAACGATTGCCTATAACCTAGTTCATAAACCTGCGCGGTCTCAGACTCAAAACCATCACCACCCGCTATTAAATAAGGCTCTAGTCCTGGCGAATAAAAATCGCTATCTATACGCGAAGGCGTACGCACTGCTCGAGAAACAGCCCCCCATAGCAATTGTTTGTTATCAATATACCAAGCCAATCTGGCGGCAGGCATAAATTCCGTTCCCGAATAGTCATTGCGCTCTACCCGTGCATCTAGGGTGAGTAGTAGTTTCTCACTTAACTTAATTTCGTCCTGCACAAACAATGAGTACCAACTCAAGTTTTTTGTGGCCGGTAAAAAAGCTAATACTGGAGTATTATTGATGCTGTCTTTTGCTTCGCGATAATCCATTCCCCACTGCACACTGTGTGCTGGCAGCGGCTGAAAGTGATAACGAAAATCTATAGAGTAGCTACGCAAATGTTCGGCAAAAATTCCTGGATAATCTCTAGAGGTATAATCGTAATAGGCACTAACAGCCACCCCTTCATTAACACCCAGCTCACGCCGCCAGTGCAGCAGTAGATTGGCACCAGCAGTTTCTCGGTGCCCAGGTGCGGGTAACTCTATCTCCCCGCTATAGGCATCCCCTTGTAACTGCAGGTTATCCGCACCAGACTGCCAATCAATACGAAAACCTGTTTGTAAACTATCCCAGCCATCCTCTTGATCGCCACCGTCGGCGCGCTCGCTGGGCTGTCTATTTAAAAATTTGGCATAGATCCTGTAGTCAGCATTTTCCCCAAGCTTATTGCCATAACGAGCAGCTACATTCGCTTCCATATTGCCCGCACCAGCACTAATAAGCCCGCCCGCTGTATTGCCAGCAGAGCGGGTAATAATATTGATCACCCCGTTAACGGCATTGGCCCCCCAAATAGCTGCAGCCGGCCCGCTAATAATTTCTATACGTTCTACATCTTCAAGCATTACCTCTTGAGCATCCCAGAACACACCGGAAAACAACGGGGTATAGACCATGCGGCCATCTATTAGCACCTGTAGTTTATTACTCACCGAGCCATTAAAACCGCGAGCGCTAATGGCATATCTATAAGCATCGACCTGCGCTACCTGTAAATTAGGCGCCATACGTAACACCTCTGGCAGGCTATTAGCACCAGATCGGCGTATATCACTTTGAGTAATAACAAATATGGAGGTTGGCGACTCTGATAGTAATGCGTTTTTCCTGGCAACAGAGGTCACTTCAATATTGGCCAGCTGCTCTAAACTTAAATCTGCCAATGAAAAATGGGGGGGTGCAACTTCGTCAGCCAGACTACCCGATGAAACCAGTAGCATTGACAATAGATAACCGAGTATAGTTTGGCGCCGAGAATAAAAACTGTGATTAGCCTGATGTAACCCTAAGAAATCCATTTAATATTAGCTCCGGCCATAAACACCAATATCCACAGCTTGGGTTGATAAAATTAATCGCTATAGATTAAAAACATCTATTAAGCTCCCCATTTAAAATAGCTCACAGTGACTTTATTGCCAGCAGCAATTAATCGCGTCTATATCTTTTTTGCTGATAAAAAAAATTATGTATATAGCAATATAGAAATTAACAAAATAAGTTGCTAAAGATAAAGAATACAGGAGCCACTAAACGTCACAGTAGCTAATCATGAGAACTAAAACTGAACTGCTAACTAGGCCTGACCCTGCCTAGAATGGATATTTTTGATAATGCAGTTTTTTAAACGCTTAGGATCTATGGGTTTACTGAGGTAATCATTCATACCAGCCGCTAAAAACCGCTCCTTGTCGCCTACCATACCGTGAGCGGTCATAGCGACAATGGGAGTCTTCTGCCATTGCGGCCGCCGTCGAATTTCAACAGCGGCAGTTACGCCATCCATAACAGGCATATCTATATCCATAAATATTAGTGCGTAAGTGTCGGCAGCAATATTATCTAACTTAACCACCGCCTCCAATCCATCGGCGACCACATCTACCGCTATACCAAAATGCTCCAACATTCCTTTAGCAACAGCTTGGTTGACTAAGTTATCCTCGGCTAGCAGCACTTTCAAGCCAGAGTATAGCCGCCGCTCATTATTTGTTTCACTCCTATAATCACTAGTCTTATCATGGCCGTGATTAGCCCCGGCTGAGCGTACGGGTATAGAAAAGCTAAATTCTGCCCCTTTGTGCTTAATACTGCTTACCCCTATTTCACCGCCCATCAGCTCAACCAACTGCTGACAAATAGCCAAGCCTAAACCAGTACCGCCATACTCTCTGGTAGTTGAACCATCGGCCTGGGTAAATGGATGAAATATTTTTTTCTGCTGCTCTACATCCAGACCTATACCGCTATCTACCACAGAGAATATTAATCTCACCCCTGAATCACTAACATCAGTTGCAGCTATTGATACTTCTACTGCCCCTTGCTTAGAAAACTTAATAGCATTACTAAGCAAATTGCTCAGCACTTGCATAATACGCGTTTCATCGGCATTAACGACGGCAGGGACACTGGCCGCTATTTGGGTAATTAATTTTAAACCTTTTTTCTCAGCAGCATGCTTGAACAAGGTTTCAAGCTTATACGTTAAACGGCTAACTTCGAAACTTTGATTGTCTAGTTCTAGCTTACCTGCTTCAGCTTTAGAATAATCTAAAATATCGTCAATGATCCGCAACAAGGAGTGTGAGGCTAACTCTATATTGGCTAGCTGCTCTCTTTGGTTTTCTGCTAACGGTGATTGTTTTAACAGATAGGCCATGCCAACAACTGCGTTCATAGGCGTGCGTATTTCATGACTCATTCGGGCTAAAAACTCACTTTTTGCTTTATTGGCTAGTTCAGCCTCCTTACGCTTTATAGACTCTAACCTGACCTGCTGAACCTCGTAAATCAAAAACAAACCAAAAATCATTATTAATACAATAATGACTAAGCCAAAAAAAACCGTGATTTTGAATTTACCTAAATCGGGCCCTCCGCGAAACTGATGATCAAAAAACCAGCGAAAATGCCAGTTTGCCCCTGCCGATAAAAACCGTGTTTCCAACCAATATTGTGGGTCAGAAATAACATCACCATTGACAATGAGTTTTGTTAAATGCTCACCCGCAATCGACTCTATTGTTAATTGGCCATTAAAACCCGGCTCATTGTTTAAGGCCGACAAATCATTAAGCAATTCCTGCAAATAAATAAGTGATACCACAAACAAGTCATCATCATGCCCCCCGCCCACAGCGCTAATTAATAAACTAGTCGCATTGTCACTATGGCTATTCATAGGATAAAAGTACAAACGATCATCCTTAGCTGCTGTAGCAATTGCACTCGCAATAATTGAACTGGGCTTAAAAATTGCCCCTACATGCAAAGCGGGATCAACTACAGAAGAGTGGACTACCGAGATATCACCGCTGCTGGCCCAACGCTTTAATACCGCAACCTCAACCGTACGGTTTCTTTCCCAGCTGTATTCTAAGCGCTCTATGGCGGTGAAAAACTCATCCTCTGACACATACTCTGAGGCCTCTTGATGAATCAATACAGTCAATAAGGTTTCTTGATATTGCTGCAGCCAATTTAACCACGTCCTGGAAGCGTCTTGGGCTCGCATATTTGCTTGCTGCTGCCAGCTACTATGTGCAGCACGCCATTGATCAAACGCAAACACAGCAATAATAATACTAATTGCCATCAAACAAATAACACCGCCCAGTAATAAGCGTTTAGAGGGTTTTGTGAGTGTCATAAATTAATCATTTATTTAATGGACAATTCAGCTGAAAAGCCATTGGGCGCCAACATAGCCGCTGTATCGACCTGCTGTATATTATTATTATCAATCATTTTTATCCTAGGCCCGGCATGCTTGTAATATGATTTTCCTTCTAAAATCCTTACGGTTTGATCTATTGCCAATTGCCCTTGCAGCACCGCGGCTATACTGGGAGCCGCTAACACCTGCTTCCTTGCAATCGCATTATAAATACTACGCGTCATATAATAGGAGATTAGCTCTGGCCTATTAACGCCAGAATAGCGCCTAACCATAGGCAGCGCTGCCAAAATAGCGGCGGCGTTACCTACAACCACATCAATATCATCATGGTCTGCAAAGGTTTCTAGTAACAGCTCACCCTGAGCCTTACGCCCCACATCACCATATCGGGTAGCCACTATAGTAATGGGATGCCCCGCCAAAGCCTCAACAAAGCCACGATTCCCCAACTCTACCCAAGCGGCTGATTCAGGCCCGGGAAACCACGCCAACTTTAACGGCCGTTGTAGCTGCCGCTGCATTTCAATAATGTATTGTGCGGTTACTTTACCAACATGATAAAAAGATACCAACGATCTAGCTGCCACTAAGGGGCTACTCATACCATTAACCAGATCAATAACAGGAATATTTTTTTCGGCCAATTCGGCCACCAAATCATTTAAACCTTCACTATCTATGGCCGCAATCAAAACTGCCTCAGCACCCTGTGCCACACATTGCTTGATCTGTTTAATCTGGTAAGCCAAGTTACCATAGCCACCCGCCTGATAAAATTCTAGCGCCACCCCCTGGCGCCGTGACTCTTGCACTACACCATAATTAAGCGCCATCCAGTAATCATCTTTTAGATGCGGAATGCTAACGCATAAACGCCATTTTTTACTGGCTTTAGCAAGCGCGTTGTAGCTGAGTTGGCGGCTTTCACCCTCCATATCAAAGGGGTTTACTGCTGAGTCTATAACCACTGGAAACCAAGACTTTTGCTGCCCCCAAGCAAAACTTTGCATACTGACAACCATCAATACAACGATTACTTTTATCATATTCACATTTTAGCCATTAATTAGTGTCGATATATTATATAGCTCATAAATACAAAAACCCCTATCTTTTCGCCCTTTAATCACTGCGTTAAGCTTTGAGAAACATAGGCTTAGGCTAAATAAATCACCAGCATTAGGCTATTTCGATTCCTTTTGCCATAACTTCCCACCCAATAGAGGCAAACTGCGTGATACTCAAGAAAATTCAGCAAAACAACTTTTATCTCAAACAATATTCGACAGCGTTTTTGCCTGCAACTTAATAACTAGCTTAAACACTCTGCCTTGGCTCTATCACAACAACTGATACGCCTAAGGTTTCGGATTTTAGCAAGCCTTGTGCTTTTCATTGTTAATTAAATGATATTTTTATTGGCACCAAGTTTGCCTCACTATGCTTACACTTAAAGTGATCACCAGCACAGAGGAGATGCTTTACCCAGTACCAGCCAGCTTGTTGTAATTAGTTGTTGTTAATAAACAAAAATAAATACCTAATACCATCTACACAGCTGGGTAAACCAAAATAACAAGCAAAAAAAAACCAGCTGCTGCTGGTTTTTTTTTGCTTTTACCACTATCGGCCAACAGCCTAAGTAGCGAAGAGCGTCACTCCCACTCGATTGTAAATAAGACATTTTTCTTCTTATTTTTCATACAGTTAAAATTCAACATTTAGACAATGCCATGATAAATACCATGATTAGAAAAAAATTTAAAAAAGTTACATTTATTTCCAGGGCGCACAAAAAACAACCAAAACTCATCAAGACGAGCAATAGCTTAGAGCTTTAAATTTGATCTAATCCAACGGTCTTTATGGATCATACCACTTCTTCTCCCCAAAGAGGCTCATTCATAGATGTGCAGAGTTGTTAGTGGTTACGATGGCTGAACAGTGAAAAAGGCGCTCATATACTTTAGATCAGTGCCCGATAGTCGACGCACTATGCCCCCAATCAACAATAAGAGCATACCGAGGGCAGCGCTGATGCTTATCGACAATTATATTATTACTTGAATACCGTAGAGATAAGAAATCCATACAAACGATTTATCTTATTGGTAGCGCATCCAAACCTTCAGGCAAGACCAAATAAAGGCGGGGGAAAGCACCCTGTTTGTTGTTATCCTGATGATGGTGGAGCGGCTAAATTCAACACGATTGCCGGCCAGACCTGACCGGCATTGAATCTGGCCACTCGTTTTATGCAGATGACCAAGTCTACCGACGGCGGTTGAGCGGTAAGATAGACTCTAAATTTGTAAGTGCATTAGTTTTGTCTGGGAGAGGTGAAAATCTGTGTTCTCGCGCTTACTCTCCCCTGATCGCTTTCATCAACCCTTTAAAGCTCCCATTAAGTTTGATAAAGCTGAACTGAAAGTCCAGCGAGTTCTTCATATAGGCGGCTTGTTCCACCTGTTCTTCAACCGTATTGCCATCAATCGATGATTGCTGAGGAGTGCGATACAAGAGTTCAGGGGGGGTAGCTGCACCGGGCGCTTCGATGTGCCTTTGGCTTGTCTGGTTTAAACTCACTTTTTCTGACATTTTTTCCTGCAGAACACTCTGAAAACTCACATCCCGTGCTTTGAAATTTGGTGTGTCTGTATTGGCAAGGTTATTTGCCAATACAGCTGCCCTTTGGGTGCGAAATTTTAGTGCTGGCTCATGAATCCCCAGTGCCTTTTCAAAATTAATCGTCATGGTGTGTATCCTAAGTTAAAAAGTATTCTTTTATCGATTTTCATCGTGACTACTATATTTCCCCAACTTTTCTTGATAATAATCACTTATCTTTTCAAACTCGATAAAGCGTTAACGTACCAAAAACTTTGCAAAATTGATGAGCAATTCAAACATCATTAAAACCGGCAATATGAATTAAATTAGGCAACTTACCTCCCGCATTGCCCTTCGTGTTAGCAAAGCCATCCAGCCATCGAATAGAGTAAAACAGTAGCCGCATGAGGACATTAGTCGGTTTCCCCAGCCCGCCACATGCAATCGTCCGCCAAGTTTGAGTACTCGAAAAATTTCAGCGAACGCGCGGGTTTTATCGCTATTACTACCTGAATGATGAAAAAACAGATTCGCAACCCCGTTTTTCGAGGCTTGGTCAGGTCATCAGCGCCTGCTATACCAAGCACAATTGATGTCACGACAAGCGCAGCATAATCATTTGAATCAATGCCAAAAACAGATGCCCAGGCAACACAAGCCAACCGGTAACAAGTTCAGCTTGTTTGATCAGACACCAAGGCCGCAGCTTCCGGAGACACCAGCAAGCCTATGCCCAAGCATACAAACAAGAATCTGTAGCCACAGTTTACTGCGGATCAGAAATGCCAGTTTCTCAGCCAGTGCTCCCAGCTCTGAGAGAGTTTCAATTGTCGACGCAAAGTCTGGCTGAAAATATTTTTTCTTTTCAACCATTAGCAGTACCGCTCAAAATAATTGCTCTTCAGCATATCTAAAAAATTAGCCTAACTGGTTTCACAGCCAACCATCCGGTTATAGATAACTGCCAGTAACGCTCCTGCAACACCGGCAAGAATCATCCAACCGGCTAACCCGACCAGAAACCCAGACCATGTCAACGTCCATCCCATCTGTGTTATATCGACGTGAATCATATGCGTTGTCATTAGCAGCATGTAATGAGGAAAAAGGGCTACAAGAATGCTACATATCACCCACAATAGCCCCGCACATAGTCCGCTTGCCACCGCAAATTTATTCCTGTTGATCATATCCTCCTCCTCGTTCGTTGACTCCAAATGCGTCGCGACTAATCGGTGCTATTTGTTTGCCCATCGATTCGACCAGTGCACGAGTCATCCCATGGCCATAAACGACCCATTGCAAGAAACGTAAACGACGCAGACCAGGTGATTAAAAGAAAACCATTCAATGCTTCCATGGCGGTTATAAAGCGAATGTGCCCTTCGGGCTGTATATCTCCCAAGCCCAGTGTTGTGTAAATAACCCCTGAGTAATATAAATAACTCATTGCATCACCCACTGGTGCCCCTTGAAACATACCCAACTTAAGCGAGGATACAGACCAGCTGTAAGTTATTGCGTAGAAAGCAATCTCAACGATATGTGTTAGGAAAAGTACGACGACAATAACTAACACCTGCGTTTGTGTTGGCAAATTCATCTTTGGCGTATTCAAACCAAGCCAAAGCAGCACTCGGTAATGAAATGTAAAAGTGACCGCAACCAGACTGAATGCCAACACAATCGCAAATATCATGCAGTGTCTCCTTTTTCAGTTAACACCTGGTATTCAGCATTCGCAGGTAGCTCTCGGTGCTTCTCTTGGTACTGTAGAATGAGGCTATAAATCACAGGCAGCACCAAAAGATTCAGTATCATGACTGTCAACATCCCGCCTAACATCGGCGCGGCAATACGGTGCGTAACATCGGAGCCAGTGCCGCTACTTAGCATGATAGGAATCAGTCCAGCCATCGTGGATATGGCCGTCATCGCCACAGGTCGAACCCGCTTTGACGTTGCAGACAGTACCGCATCCTTTATTTCCTCTAGCGATAGCAACTGTCTCGACTTGGCGCGTCGTTTGGTGATCTCGACATCAATAAAGCTTAAGACCAGAACACCAATTTCTGCCGCCATCCCTGCCAACGCAATAAAGCCCACAGCAACAGCCACCGACATATTGTAATCATTGATATAGATAAGCCAGATTCCGCCTACGAGACCAAACGGAATCGACATCATCACAACTAATGGCTCGGTGATGTTTCGGAAATTGAAGTACAGGAGTAGGAAAATAATGAGCAGCGTTGCTGGAGCCACAATGCTCAGGCGCTCAGCAGCACGTTCCATGTATTCGAACTGGCCGGACCAGGTAATAGTGTATCCCGCAGGAACCGTAACTTGTTCATTCAACACCTGTTTAGCCTTGGCAACATAGCCACCAATATCCGAAGTGGAAATATCGAGATAAATCCAGGCGTTAGGACGCGCATCTTCACTTTTAATGACCGGAGGACCCCGTTGATAGTCGATATCCGCCACCATCGCCAGTGGAATTTGCGTGCCCGTAGGCGTGGGTATTAATACACGCTTGAGGGTTTCCAAGTCATCGCGCAACTCACGCGGGTAGCGTAGATTGACCGGATACCGCTCAAGCCCCTCGACAGTTTCGGTAATATTCATACCGCCAATGGCACTTTGGATAATATCCTGAACCGCTCCAACAGTTAGCCCGTAGCGCGCTGCGCTTTCCCGATTAATGTTAAAGTCCAGGTAATAGCCCCCAACCGCCCTGTCACCAAAGGCCGAAGTAGTCTCCGGTAGTGTTTTCATGGCTTGCTCAATATCCTGAGACACCTGTTGTAAGACATTCAGATCGGGGCCGGAGACTTTGATACCAATAGGCGTTTTAATACCCGTCGATAACATATCGATTCGAGTTTTGATCGGCATTGTCCAAGCGTTAGCCAATCCGGGAAATTGAATCGCCTTATCCATTTCATTCATCAATTCTTTGGTTGATTTTTTGGGGTCTGGCCATTCCTCTTTCGGTTTTAATCGAACCGTGGTTTCGATCATGGCCAAAGGTGCCGAGTCTGTTGCAGATTCCGCGCGCCCTACTTTGCCGAACACATGATGCACTTCAGGGAATGTCGATAATATTTTGTCGGTTTGCTGCAACAACTCCTTGGCTTTGGTAATAGAGATACCAGGGAACGTAGTCGGCATATACAAAATATCGCCCTCATCTAACGGTGGCATAAACTCGCTACCCAGCTTGGAATAGGGATAGTAGGTCACTGCCAACAAGCCTACAGCCACAATTAAAGTAATGCTTCTCCACCGCATCGCCAGCGTCAATGCAGGTTTATGCAACGCATGTAGTGCCCGATTAATCGGATTCTTGTGTTCAGCAATGATTTTCCCTCGTAGGAGATAGCCCATCATCACTGGTACCAAGGTAATGGCCAAAATTGCCGAAGCGGCCATGGCATAAGTAGCAGTAAAGGCCAGCGGGCTAAATAGCCGACCTTCCTGGGCCTGCATAGTAAAGATCGGTAAAAACGATACTGTAATGACCAACAGAGAGAAAAACAGGGCTGGGCCGACTTCATGGCAGGACGCGCCAATCGTCTTCCAGCGCTCATCCAGTGTCAGTTCGTTGCCTTTTCCTTCACTTGCCTTTTTTCCACTGGCTTCGGCTAACCGGCTATGCGCATTCTCGACCATCACAATAGCCCCATCGACCATGGTGCCGATGGTAATAGCGATACCACCCAAGGACATAATATTGGCGTTGAGCCCCTGGATGCGCATGACGATAAAAGCCATCAAAATACCCAATGGCAGAGTAATGATCGCCACGAAAGCTGAGCGCGCATGTAGCAGAAACAGGATAACCACTAAACTGACGATTATCAGTTCCTGCATCAGTGAGGTGTTCAGGCTTTTCACTGCACGCTCGATCAAGTCACCACGATCATAGACTGGGACAATCTCTACACCGTCTGGTAAACCGGCTTTCAATTCCTCTAACTTAGCACGCACCGCTTGGATAGTAGCCAGAGCATTTTCGCCGAATCGCATAATCACCACACCACCGGCAACCTCGCCCTCGCCATTCAAATCTACGAGACCTCGACGCAGCTCAGGGCCAATTTGAACATGCGCCACATCCTGTAGGCGTATGGGCGTACCGTTCGCATCAACAGCTACTGGAATACTGTTGAGATCATCAATCGACTGTATGTAACCCAGGCCCCGAACCATATATTCGGTTTCCGCCATCTCAACCAGACGCCCACCCACATCCTTGTTGGACATTTTGATGGCCATCTTAATTTTGTTCAGCGGGATGTTGTAACGCAACAAGGCATTGGGATCGACTTCTACCTGATATTGTTTAACGTAGCCTCCCACTGAGGCGACCTCTGAAACACCCTCAACGGTCTGCAACGGGTAACGTAAATACCAATCCTGCAAAGAGCGGAGTTGGGCTAAGTCATGTTTACCCGTTTTATCCACCAGTGCATATTCGTAGACCCAACCAACACCTGTTGCATCTGGCCCTAACGTCGGTGTAATGCCTTGCGGTAATCGGCCACTGACATAGTTAATAGATTCCAGCACCCGAGAACGTGCCCAGTACATATCGGTGCCATCTTCAAAAATGATGTACACGAAGGAAAGACCAAAGAAGGAGTATCCCCTAACCACTTTGGTACGAGGTACCGCCAACATCGACGTGGTTAGCGGGTATGTAACCTGATCCTCTACTACTTGTGGCGACTGGCCGGGATATTTGGTAAAGATGATGACCTGTACATCCGATAAATCCGGTATTGCATCTAGCGGGGCGTTTTTATAAGCAAACAAGCCGACTAGCGCAATAATGACAGTCGCGATCAGCACCATAAAACGATCGCGCAAGGAGGCATTGATAATGGCATTAATCATGGTCATGCACTCCATGCCCTGAGCCATCTATCTGCTCACTCATTTCCATATCGGTGTGACCGTCCATCTCCATCTGGGAGTGATCAGTCATCTCCTCACTGCCGTGAACCATCCCCTTGTGACTTTCCACGCTCCTCGAATCATCTTCAGAAATACCTTTAGAGTTGTTTAGCGCGTCCATCATTTTGGCCGTCGCTTCCCGCAACTTGGATTCGGAATCTACCAGGAACTGGGCGGAGGTCACGACCTCCTCGCCCGCCGCGACACCTTCCAGTACAGCAACCTGGCCACTGGACTCAATACCCAACTTAACGGTTCTCGGTTCGAATTTACCGGGGCCTCTGACAACAAAAACTTGCGTCCTGCTACCGGAGCGAATAACCGATTCAGCGGGTACGATGACGGCGTTATTCAGCGTATCGGATTGAATGCTGACCTCCGCAAACATATCCGGGCGTAGTAACAGTTCACGATTGTCAAACACCAAACGTACTTTCGTGGTCCGTGTTTTCGATTCCGCATAGGGGTAGATATAGTCCAGAGAGCCTTTAAAGGTTTTACCGGGCACGGATGCCAAGGTCATCTCGACTTCATCGCCAAGCTTGACCCAAGGTAATTCGTATTCATAGACATCGGCGTAAACCCATACCTGGCTAAGGTCAACCATCATGTACAACTCGGTTTTTGGCGTAACATATTGCCCTTGGCGGGAGCCAATACGAATAACCGTACCGGCTACCGGTGAATGTATATGCAAACTTTTCTTAATTTTTCGGGTTTGTTCTAGCTCTTGAATCTGATGCTCAGGCACGTCCAGTAACTCCAAGCGTTCGCGAGAACTCTTTACCAGATCCTCTGCACCTTGCCTGATTTCATCAAATTGGCTTTTGCTCAAAGCAGACAGGTTATTGAGTGCCAATAAATATTCCTGCTGAGTCGAAACTAACTTGGGCGAGTAGATGCTTAGCAAAATATCGTCCTTAGCCACATTCTGCCCCGTCTTATCAACACGGATTTCTTCGATCCATCCTTCAACCTTGGGGTGCAATCGCGCCATAGTTTCTTCATCAAAATCCACTCGACCAACAGCACGAATGGTTCGGCTGATTGACTCTTGCTTGGCTATGGCGGTACGAACACCAATATTCTGAACCACCACCGGGTCGATCTTCACTGTACCTGCAACCTCACTGACTTCGTTGTCGGCGTAAACTGGCACATAATCCATTCCCATCGAATCCTTAGCCGGTACAGGCGAAGTCACTGATGGATTCATGGGGTTTCGATAGAAAAGGATTTTCCGTTCGGCCGATGGCTTATCTTCATCCGCATAGACAGGTATGTAATCCATACCCATGGAGTCTTTTGCTGGTACCGGCGATGTAATGCTCGGGTTCATCGGGTCGCGGTAAAACAAAGGCTTTTTATCCTGCTCTGTTACTGCCACTGTCGAGCTGCTATTACCGGACAACCAGTAACCAGTGCCGATCCCAATACCTAGCATCAGTACGGCGATTAAAAGGGTAGATTTATTCATAAACAGTTTCCTCGCCAACGGCGGCCTCTAGGCGGGCTAATGCTTGCTTTGCATCGCTTAACGCCTTCCAATATTGCAGTTCGTAATTAAAAAGTGTCATTTGGCTTCGCACCAAGTTCAGGAAGTCCACTTCACTGACCTGGTAGCCTGCCAACATTGATTGAACCGTTTGTTGAGCTTGCGGAACAATGCCGCTACCAAAGAGCGAATATTGTTGCTTTGCCCGGTGGTAATCTGTAACGGCGGATGAAATTGCCGCCGTCACCAGGCCTTTTTCATCGAGCAGTGCGTAGCGATTTTTCTGTAGTTCCAAACTTTTCTGCGAAACTGCCTTGGATTGTTTCCGGCCAGCGTAGAGCGGGATTTTTACGCCCACCATGACAGAAACAAAATCTGAACGTGCTCCACCTCGGGGTAACGGATTGTCCCCGGTTCGATCACCGTAGGTCACACCTAGTTTAAAATCAGGATAGTAATCGCGCTTAGCCAGATCGAGACGAGATTTCGCAGCATCAATCTGCGTTTCCATTTGTTTCAAGCGCGGTCGCACGGACGCCGCTTTCTGGTAAAGCTCGCTCTCATCAACAAGATTTGGCATCATTTTGGAAACCTTATCCGGTAGCGTTATAGGATCGTTAGCAGGTCTATCCATCAAGATATTGAGCTGTATAGCCTGGTTGCGCCGTATGGCTTGTAGCTGAATATCCTGATCCATCAATCGGGAGAGTTCCAGCTGTGAAAGCAAAACATCCTGTTGTAAACCCTTACCGGTCTCATATTTGGTTTTAGCTACGGTAATAAACTGACGCAACAAAGCTTGATTGCTGTCCACTGTCTCTAGGGCACGATCCATATAGTAGAGCTGCCACCATTTGCTCTTCACATTCTTTATAAGCTGCAAACGCAACTCATCGACAGAATGCCCCGCCGCCCGCGCATCGTATTCGGCGGCCTCTTCCTTTAAACTCAACTTTCCTGGAAAAGGAAAAACCTGACTGAACCCCACTTGGAGCTGTGTCATCGCTTCCTGATCCCTTTCGTAGGTGTCGGTGGGAAAGTTCATCGCGTTGACACTAACCATCGGGTCCGGCAACGTGCCCACCTGTGAGGGAACTTCCGCCAACGCTTCATAGCGTGTTTGCATTTCGGCAAGGCTAGGGTTGTCCCGGATTGCGACTTCAACCGCAGAACCCTCGGTCAATACTGGAGCACTGTCATATTCGCTGGCGTATACAGTACTATTCGCGGCACCTAGAGCGATTGCACTTAAGAAAAGCCAACGCCTATGGATCGTTACTTGCGCGAATTGCGTCAACAGGCAGATCGCTACCCTCGAATAGAAACTAATATGTCGTTTCATAGTGATTCATCCTCAAGCGCGAGCCCCCAAGCAGATACAAACTGTTTGGGAGTAGAGAATGAAAACATGCCTCTGTGGTCTCGCTTCTTTTTCATCATTTTTTAAGTTCTACAATGTCATGCTTCTTAACATTGCCCTTCGTGCTTATCGCCCGTGCAAAATGGTCATTAACTACGGACTTGATCTGTAAGGTGCCAACATAATCAACTCGATAGTCATCATCACCTTCCTCAACAGCGCCTTCCCAAACATAACGGTATACCTGGAGTTCTTGCCCCGTTTCAGCGCCATCCTCACTGCCTATGCAGACAACGACTTCGTCATTATCGATGCCGACCACCTGCCCCCTCATAATGTTTTCGTGATAAAACTGACTGCCAGCACAAGCGGTTAAAAGCCCTACAAAAACCACCAGAAAAGTTACCTTCATAATTTTGTATAACATCTTAAGTACTCCTTTGAGAAAAATTGATTAAGCACGTATCTAGTCGCGCTCAATGCTAATCAGAAAATGATGCTTTGATATATTTCAATGCTGCATTCAGGTCAGTATCCGAGAGCTGACTATTTCCACCTCGCGGCGGCATTAGCATTGAGCTACCCGGACTTTGAATACCGGTGATGATATTGCTGAGTAGTTCACTATCACTTTTCGATAGACGGCCATTTTTTGCATTAAAGTCTGGTACGCCTGGTATGCTGCCTTTGCCGTTCGCACCGTGGCAGGCCAGGCAATTGCTTTCATAAACCTGCTTTCCTGAGATACTGACTGAATCAGTTGTCGTGGACTCAACTTGACCCAAATCGACATTTTCCACTCTGGCATTTGAGCCTTGTAAGAAGGTCAGAATATCGCGTGTCTCCTGCCCAGTAAGGCCTGCTCTCACTCTCATATGGAACACAGTTGTAACCCACTGATCATCGCGAAGGTCAGAGGGACTACGCATGTTGTGGCAACGCGCACAGTTTTCGGACCATGCCTTACTACCTTGGGCAAAATCCC
>NZ_JANHAP010000016.1 GCF_024734385.1 Dasania sp. GY-MA-18
TCGATCTGTTCGACTACGGCTAATTTAAAGCCCAAGTTGTAATCGCGCTGAGTGCGCTTCCGGCGTTTAGGTGTAGAGTTGTCCATTAATAGGTCCTCAATGTGTAAACCTATTTCAGGACGGGACAGCCAAATAAAAAAGGCCCACCCTTTGGGTGAGCCTTTTTTATTTGGTACGACCGAGTGGATTCGAACCACCGACCCCCACCATGTCAAGGTGGTGCTCTAACCAACTGAGCTACGGTCGTATAAACTTTGTATCCTCATCCACTCAGAGTGGATGATTCAAAACAGCTTAAGGCTGTTTTGCCCCTGCGGGCTGCGTCGCTTTGCGACTTGATCAAAATGCTGTGCATTTTGGCCAAACAACCGACCCTGTTTAAAGGAGTCCTCTAAACAACTGAACTACGGTTGTATAAACCTATAAACTGTTTATTTAGCAAGCACTTAGCTTTGCTAAACAAGGGCCGCATTATAATGAGCCGCCCTGTGATGCACAAGTGCTTTTACTAGCGACTGGCGACTAATTACTAGAGACTGCCCTCTATTGTATAAAACTGTGTTGTTTGACTTCGGCCAGTTGGTCGCGGGTGGCGGCGGCTTCTTCAAATTCTAGGTTTTTGGCGTGTTCATGCATTTTGTTTTCAAGGCGCTTGAGTTCCTTGGCTAATTGGCTGGGGCTCATGCTCATGTAGTTGGCGCTGGGTTCGGCGACTTGGCTGGTTTTTCCTTTGCGCTTGCCTTTTTTGGCACCGGGGGCGTGGGCGCCTTCCATGATGTCTTTAACGTCTTTGTTGAGGCCCTGTGGGGTGATGTTATTGGCCAGGTTAAAGGCGATTTGTTTTTCGCGGCGGCGTTCGGTTTCGCCTATGGCGCGCTCCATAGAGCCGGTGATTTTGTCGGCGTAGAGTATGGCTTTGCCGTTAAGGTTACGGGCGGCGCGGCCTATGGTCTGTATCAGTGAGCGGTCAGAGCGTAGAAAGCCCTCTTTGTCGGCGTCCAGTATGGCTACTAGTGATACCTCTGGCATGTCTAGGCCCTCGCGCAGCAGGTTAATGCCTACCAGCACGTCAAACTCGCCCAGGCGCAGGTCGCGGATAATTTCTACCCGTTCTACGGTGTCTATATCTGAGTGCAGGTAGCGTACTTTGATGCCGTGGTCGCTAAGGTAGTCGGTGAGGTCTTCGGACATGCGCTTGGTGAGGGTGGTGATCAGTACCCGTTCTTGCAGGGCTATGCGCTTGTGGATTTCCGATAGCACATCGTCTACCTGAGTACCGGCGGGGCGTACTTCTACCTCTGGGTCTAGCAGGCCTGTGGGGCGCACTACCTGTTCGGCGATATTGTCGGCATGTTCGGCTTCGTATTTGCCCGGGGTGGCGGAGACAAAGACTAATTGCGGTACTTTTCTTTCCCACTCGTCAAAGCGCATGGGCCGGTTGTCTAGCGCGGAGGGCAGCCTAAAGCCGTATTCCACCAGGGTTTCTTTACGTGAGCGGTCGCCCTTATACATGCCGCCTATTTGTGGCACGCCAACATGGGATTCGTCCACCACCACCAAGGCGTCATCGGGTAGGTAGTCAAACAGGGTGGGGGGGGCTTCGCCGGATTTGCGGCCAGAGAGGTAGCGGGAGTAGTTTTCTATGCCGTTGCAATAGCCCAGCTCGCGTATCATCTCTAGGTCGTAGCGGGTGCGTTGTTCCAGGCGTTGGGCCTCTACCAGCTTGTTGTTATTGCGTAACTGCTCTAACCGCTCTTTAAGCTCTAGCTCTATGTCGTCTATGGCGTTTAGTAGGGTGCTGCGCTCGGTGACATAGTGGCTTTTGGGGTAGATGGTGATGCGCGGTACTTTTTGGAAGACTTCGCCTGTGAGTGGGTCAAAGAGCGAGATGCTGTCTAACTCATCGTCAAACAGGTCTAGGCGTACGGCCTGGGCCTCTTCATCGGCGGGGAATATGTCTATCACATCGCCTCTGACTCTATAGGTGCCACGGGCAAAGTCTATGTCATTGCGGGTGTATTGCAGCTCGGCCAAGCGTCTGAGCACGGCGCGTTGGTCGATTAAGTCGCCGCGATCGAGGTGCATTACCATTTTGAAATACTGCTCGGGGTCGCCCAAACCGTATATGGCCGACACCGTGGAAACCACTATGGTGTCTTTGCGCTCTATCAGGGCCTTGGTGGCTGAAAGCCGCATTTGCTCTATATGCTCGTTAACCGAGGAGTCTTTATCGATAAAGGTGTCGGAGGAGGGCACATAGGCTTCGGGCTGGTAGTAGTCATAATAAGAAACAAAGTATTCCACCGCATTATTGGGGAAAAACTCTTTAAATTCCCCGTATAGCTGGGCCGCCAAGGTTTTGTTGGGGGCCATAATGATAGTAGGGCGCTGGATTTGCTCTATGACGTTAGCAATGGTGAAGGTTTTACCCGAGCCGGTGACCCCTAGCAGGGTTTGGCTGTGCAGACCGGCGTTAATACCGTTTACCAAGCTTTTTATGGCGTTGGGCTGGTCGCCCGCCGGCTGGTATTTAGACTGCACTTGAAAGGCTTTGGACATACACAATTACCAGTAGTAAATGGGCAATTTTACACCAGCTTAGCCTGCATACTAAAGGTAAAACCCTAAAATCTGTTTAATGATTAATCGATAGAGGAGTTTATTACAAAAATAGTTAAAAACTCTTTGCAAAGAGGTTGACGACTGCTGACTTGGGCTTTAATATTCGCGCCACATTGACGACATGTGATGTCGCTTCCACCTTAACTCTGTATAGAGTTAGTCAATGTTAGCAAGGGTGGTACAGTTTATTCCGACGTAGCTCAGCGGTAGAGCAGTTGACTGTTAATCAATTGGTCGTTGGTTCGATCCCAACCGTCGGAGCCAAATAAAAAAACCGGTTCATTTGAACCGGTTTTTTTATGCCTGTTATTTTTACCTCTAGTTTAGTGTTTATAGCCAAGCTTATCGCCGGTTAAAAATGTTATTGAGCTTGTGCTGGTTCGGTGTAGATTAATCCGGCCACGCTGCTATCTAATATCTCACGGTAGTTAAGATCTACGGTTTGATATAAGCGAAATAATTCACCACTTTTAACCATGGCTTTCATAGCCTCTTCATAGATTGCCATTAGCTTTTTGCCGCGAGCATTGTTGGTAAATATCGGGTAAAGATGCCTGTGGTTAATAACTTCAAAATGGAAATCATCTACATTAAGCCCCATCTGTTTAGTGGTAACGTTGGTGTCTGTCAGGTCATCAATAAAGCAATCAATTCTGCCAGAGCGTAACAGCCGTAAACCCTGTAGCGTGTCGTTTACAAGAAAAATATTTTTATGAGGCAGGTCTAAACTTTTGCCGTAGCCATAGCCATTAACCCAGGCCATTTTCAGGCTGCTGTTATTACGTATAGATTGTCAATCACTTCGTTTGTTTTTCCAGTAAATTGCAGTGACTAAGGACTGATTAAGCGGCATTAAGGGTTGTAAAATTTTAGCAGTATTGTAGATATCTAATTTAGCGAGATAGCGCAAATTATCATCGGCCAAAAAAATATCGGTTTTAGCAAGGTTGATATAGCTGATGGCGCGGCGAAAAGGAATAATTTGCGGTTTTATTGTGTAGCCCAGCGGTTCATAAATACGTCTTATGACTTCAAAATATAAACCCTTACCCTGTGCTTCGGTGTATGTGGGCCAGTGATCGGCCACAACATAAATAGTTTTTAAATTCTCATCGGGGTTGCTATGGCCGTGTGGTGTAAAGCTAAAATTGAATAGTAGCCCCGCCAGAAATATTTTTATAAAGGTGTATAAGTTCATAGGCGTAGCTATTCTCCCTTGTGTTAGTAAGGCAGTGGTAAGCGGGCTGATAATATTTGAAGTATAGATCACTATTGTGATCTAGGGGCCGGCGGCGATATTCGTTTAATGTAATATCTAATGCTATATCGCTATAAGTCTGCTGAGGATTGTGATCATATTATAAAGTGGCAAGGTGCTGTGTGGCTGCCTAGCCACTTATGCTTAGCTTGGTTGTAAAGTTAGCCCGTGGTGCCGGGTCAAATGGAGCAGGGGCATAGGCGGAAGAGCTATGTATTCCAGGCCTAGGCCCTTAGTAAACAATCAGTCGTATTCTCTTCTGAGTACTATTATTGAGAACAGGCTGAACGTTTAGCGCGATTACTGCCGGCGAAAGTGGGCAAGCTGTTGGTTTTCTTTGCCTTGATACTCTAGCTTGGTAGTTACTTGTACCTATATCTAGAGCTGAGTGGTATTTTAATAGGCTAGATTATGCGTTTTTCAGGGCTTAAAGAATAACATATTTACTCGTGTTTCCTTTATGGTGGTTAACATTGTGTGAATGAGAGGCGGTGTGTATTAATGAGTCAGAATAAATCCAATATAGAAGACCTGTTAGAGGATTACGCCACCAGCCCTGTGCCCGAGGGTATAGCGGTGGGCGGTTTACGTATTTCCATGATTAATACCGCATTAACATTTTCACTGCCTGGCTTGGTTACGGGTGTGGCTATAGGCACGTCGCTGGGTTTGATTGATGCCTTAATTGCCTTTGTTGCTGGTGGCTTAATATTGGCGCTGTTTGGCTTTATTACTGGCCTAGTAGGTGTTCGTAATAGGCTTAGCTCCTATATGTTGATTCGCTTATCCTTTGGTGAAAAAGGGTCGCAACTGGTCAATATATGTATCGCTTTTTCTATGTTTGGTTGGTTTGGCGTTAATGTCTATTTATTTGGTGATGCCGGTGCGGGCTTGTGGGCTTTATTCGCCGAGCAGGCATTGCCATCATGGATTTTTGTGCTGCTGGGGGGGGTGTTAATGACAGCGGCGGCGATAGTCGGCTTTAAATCCATACAAAAATTATCCGCAGTGGTAGTGCCACTGCAAATAATTATTTTTTCGGTATTGGTTTTTAATACCCTCAGTCACGTTGACTTGGGCGAGCTGGTGGCTAGGCCTATAGTGGCTAATATGAGCATGGGAGCGGCAATTTCTGCCGTGGTAGGTAGTTTTATGGTGGCGGCTTTAGTGATGCCCGACTTTACCCGCTATGGCAAAACCACCGCTGATGCCGCGATGGCATCTTTTATCCCCTATTTATTTATGGCTACGATAGTGTATGTGGGCAGTGCCTTAGCTGCTTTGTGGTTGTTGGAAACCGATATATTAAAGCTATTGGTGGCGGCTGGTTTAGGCTCCATGGCGTTTATTTTTATTTTATTTTCTAGCACGATTACCAATGCGGTTAACCTGTACGGTTGCTCGTTGAGCTTGGCAGCGGTGTTCCCAAAATTAAAAGAGTGGCATATCACCTTAGCCTCAGGAGTATTGGGCACTATCGTTGCTTTTGCCGGTATATTGGAGCACTTTATAGACTTTATTTTTTCCCTAGGTGTTATTTTTTCACCGGTGGCGGCGATTTATGTCGCTGACTTTTTTCTGGTCAACCGTGGTCATTACGCGCAGCGCCATTGCGATTCGGTACCTGCTATCTCTTGGCCGGCAATATCAGCCTGGCTACTAGGTATATTGGTGGCCTTTGTATCCAGTGAGGGGGCGATACGCCTTACCACTATTCCAGCCTGTGATTCGTTTTTATCGGCGGTGATTATTTACGTATTGCTAATGGCGTTTAAAAAACATTGCCGTACTGTTGCTGCATAATACTTATATAAAGTTAGCCCTAACCGCTAGCCTAGGTGATTAACCCATTCGCTGAGTACTATATGAGTTTTGACTTTGGCAATGCTTGCGTGGCTGGCGATGTGCTCTCTAATTTGCTGCAAGCTATCCATGGAATCGGCGCATAGATAAACCAATAAATCTATCTCACCTGAGATGCCGTGGCAGGATTGCACTTCAGGTATGCGTTTAAAAATATCGGCAATCTCGCTGCAGCTCCTATCTCTATAAGTAATTTCAAAATAGGCTTTGATCTGGGTTGCTTGCAGTTTTCCCAGTATGGCTTGATAGCCACGAATAACCCCGCTAGTTTCCAGCCTTTTTATTCTTTCAGATACCGCTGAGCGGGAAAGGCTAATGCTGTCAGCAATAACTGATACTGATTGCCTGGCATCTTTGCGCAGGGCGGCAACAATAAGTTGATCAAATTTATCCACGTACGCTCTCAATTGTTAATTTCAATGTTCATTTTTTGATACGTCAAAACGCCAGCTAATGGCGACGTTTTCACGGTGATTACCGACAGTTTGCAGCGCTAAAGGCTCGTATTATTAGCGCTGTGTTAGGCGTTTGTAGTGGCTTAAGTTAAGGGAATAAGCATGACTTTAGCAAGCCACAAAATGTCTTTGTTTGGTGTTTTTACTACGTTTTATTGAAAGGATAAGCCCGTGTCGACTATAGAGATTCTGCCCGCGCAGCTAGGTGAGTATTATCAGGCTATGACCAAAGAGCATGGCTCGCCGCTATTAGTATTAGATAGAAATAAGGTGCGTTCACGTTATAGGGAGTTATGCGAGGCGCTACCTAATGTTGAGCTGTACTATGCGATGAAGTCACAGTGTGAGCCCGCATTTTTAGAGGTATTAATTGCCGAGGGGGCGGGTATCGATATCGCAACCAACGGTGAAATTGCTATTTTGCAGCAACTTGAGCATCGCCCTAAGCAGTTGATTCATACTCACCCCTTTAAAAAAGATGCTGACATACGTGCTGCCTTAGACTTTGATTGCAATACCTTTGTGGTGGATTGTGTTGAAGAGCTGGATAAGTTTGCCGCCTATGCGGATAAGGTTGAGTTGCTGCTAAGAGTGAGCTGCCAAAACTCGGCGGCAAAAATCGACTTATCGAAAAAGTTTGGCTGTCACGAGGCTAGTGTTGCCAGCGTGTTAGACGAAGCTAGGCGGCGCGGGCTAACAGTGAAGGGGTTATCTTTTCATGTGGGCTCGCAGTGTGGTTCTGCTGACATGCATGTTGATGCTATTGCCCTGTGTGCACGTTTTTTTAGCAGCCACCCCTACCTAACATGTTTAGACATAGGTGGTGGCTTCCCTGCGCCTTATGATAAAACGGTAGTGAATTTGCTAGATTTTTGTGCGCCTATACGCGCGGCATTGCAGCAGCTGGATAGCCGTATACGGATTATTGCCGAGCCAGGCCGCTGTTTATCAGCGCCGTGTTTTTATTCGGTGGCGACGATTATGGGGGTAGCGGCGGCTGAAAAAGCGCAGTGGTATTTTTTGGATGATGGTGTCTATGGTTCGTTTAGCGGTGCGTTTTATTCGGGCAATCGTTATCCGCTGCAGGTGTTTAGCGATGCCGCGCCAGAGAGTAATGCGGTATTGGCGGGGCCTACTTGTGATAGTGTGGATGTTATTTACGAAGATGTTATGTTGCCTAAATTAGCTATAAACGATGTGGTGGTGGGGCCTTGTATGGGCGCATATACCACGGTGACGGCGTCAGAGTTTAATGCCATAGCTAAGCCTAAGCTGTTAATTAGGGATGGCCATATAGAGGCTGTTAAACAATTGCAGGCTAGGTCGTAGTAAAGCTGCAGTACTGAAAACACGGTTTTTATGCTTAAGGAATGCATTGTATGCCATAAAAACCGCTGTAATCAGCAAATAATTTGTCTGCAAAACGGTACACTCTAAAACTATCAATTGTTATCAAAATTGGCTGGTGTTGTGCATTTTCCCCCTCAGGGGCTAAGGTATAACAACATGTCTAACAACAGCGTGTTTTGATGACGTATGTTCTGATTTATTAGTGTTTATGTGGCGGAGACAATTATGGCAACCTGCGGTGAAGTACTGGTTAAAATTTTAGAAAACTACGGTGTGGATACC
The DNA here is from genome assembly GCF_024734385.1 of Dasania sp. GY-MA-18. Classification (GTDB taxonomy): domain Bacteria; phylum Pseudomonadota; class Gammaproteobacteria; order Pseudomonadales; family Dasaniaceae; genus Dasania; species Dasania phycosphaerae. The sequence goes on from NZ_JANHAP010000016.1 coordinate 7,831, forward strand.
GTATTTGGTATTCCTGGTGTGCATACCGTGGAGTTGTACCGCGGCCTGCCCGACACCCATATCAAACACATTACCCCGCGCCATGAGCAGGGTGCAGGTTTTATGGCCGATGGCTATGCCCGTGTTAGTGGCAAGCCCGGCGTGTGTTTGATTATTACCGGCCCCGGTATGACTAACATAGCGACTGCTATGGGGCAGGCCTTAGCCGACTCTATCCCTATGCTAGTGATTTCTTCGGTTAACCGTACTTATGAGCTAGGCATGGGCGAGGGGCGTTTGCACGAAATGCCCAACCAGCGCAATGTAATGAGCGGTGTGTCAGTATTTAGCCACACCTTATTGCGCGCCGATGAACTGCCCAAAGTGTTGGCCAGGGCCTTTACCGTGTTTAACAGCGAGCGCCCCGGCCCAGTACATATAGAAATCCCCATCGATGTGATTACCTCGCCTGCCGACCATATCGATCAAAGTATGTTTGAATTACCCGAGCCGCCTGCGCCTTCGCCGCGCTCGGTAAGTCGCGCAGCAGAGTTGTTAACTAAAGCCAAACGCCCTTTAATTGCCTTGGGTGGTGGTGCCGCTAATGCTGGGCCAGAGATTATCGCCTTAGCAGAAAAGTTAGGGGCCCCAGTGGTGAATACGGTCAATGCCAAAGGCATAGTGCCTTATAGCCACCCGTTAGCGGTGGGCGGCTCTGGCTCTTGGGAGGCCATACGCAAAGAGTTTACTGAGGCCGATGTGGTGCTGGCGGTGGGCACAGAATTTGGCGAAACCGATTATGACTTTTTCTTTTTAGGTGATATCACTATAGGTGGTGAATTAATTCGTATAGATATTGATGCCAGCCAATTAACCCGCAATGTTAAAGCGCAGGTGGCCATCTTAAGTGATGCCAAATTTGCGGTAGAGGCCATCAATAGCCAGCTGCTGGATGTGGCCGCCGATAAAGAGGCGGGTGTAGCCAGAGCTACGGCCCTAAAAGAAGAGGTGTTTAGCGTGCGCAACGAGCAGTACGCAGCCTTTTTTGACACTGTGCGCGATGCTTTGCCCGAGGTAGTGATAGCTGGTGATTCTACCCAGCCCACTTATTATGCCTGGGTAAGTTATGAAACCGAACACGCCAGACGCTACTTTCACTCAGCCAGTGGCTTTGGCACTTTAGGTTACGGTATACCCGCAGCTATAGGCGCAAAGTTGGCTAAGCCTGAGTTACCGGTGGTGGCATTAATTGGTGATGGCGCTTCGCAATTTACTATAGGTGAGTTGGCCAGTGCGGTAGAGGCAGAGGTGCCGGTGATCTTTTTAATCTGGAATAACAGCGGCTACGGCGAAATAAAGCGCTTTATGGAAAACGGCAATATTGAGCAAATCGGCGTAAATATTTATACCCCGGACTTTATCGGTATAGGTAAGGCCTTTGGTTGTGAAACCCGCCAAGTTAATAGCCATGCCGAGTTGCATGAAGAGTTAATCGCTGCCAGCCAGCGCAACAAACCTACGCTAATAGAATTGCCACAGGCGCAGTTTGCCGATGGCTATGCTTAATCGCTGCGGGGGTTAAAGCCGGCAACTAAATGGCTAGTCGTTATCGACTAGCCATAGCAGCTCGTCTAGTGGGTATTTGGCAAAAGGCTTAGGGGTGGATAGCGCTACATGGCTGGTAATACGCGCAATACCTATGTCTTGATCTAGCAAGTTTTCGGTAATTTTTTCGTACTGTTCCAAATTCACGCAAATAAAATGCACCACATAATCTATCTCACCACCTACCTTGTAGCATTCAACTGCGCAGGGTTCTTTTTTTATGGCCTGCTCAAAACGGCCCGCGCCATGGGAGGAGCGGTTGTCGGTTAGGGTAATGTTCGAGATAACGGTGACGCTGACACACATTTTGGCTAAGTCCAAATTGGTGGTGTAGCGTCGTATATAGCCTTGTTCTTCTAGCTTTTTGGTGCGTTTTAAGCAAGCGCTGGGGGAGAGGTGTACTTTTTCTGCTAGTTCAAGATTACTGATGCGGGCATTGTCTTGCAGCGCCTCAATGATCTTTTTATTGATACGGTCGAACTTGAAGTTTTTATGGGGCATCAAATGGGCCTGTTGTTGCTTATTATTTCCTAACAAGCTTAAACGCCCTTGCCGTTGGGCGCAAATATCTGATGAGTCCATAAAGTTCGACCGTTTTGTGTTTATGCGTTAAGCGATAGGGTGTATTGCTCTACTTTATCCAGTGCTTTTTCCAATTCGCTAACACCTAGGGTGAGGGATATTCTCACAAAGCCTTTGGTCGAAGGGCCAAAGCCTTCGCCCGGTAATACTGATACCCCTTGCTTGTCTAATAGGTCGCTGGCAAAGGCGAAGCCGTCGGCCGCGATATCGGTGACATCCACCATTAAGAACATGCCGCCCTGTGGCGCTTGGCATTTAAGGCCAGGCATGGTTTTTAGGCGCTTGTAGGCGTAGTCGCGGCGGGTTTTGTACTCTTCACGCATGCTGTTCATATACTCTTCGTCGTTTTTCAGGGCGAAGGTGGCTGCATCTTGAATAAACTGGCAGCAGCCAAAAATAATCGATGAGCTAAATTGCAGTAATTTTTCAGTAACTGCGGCTGGGGCAACACTCCAGCCCAGACGCCAGCCGGTCATGGCATGGGATTTGGAAAGGCCGTCAATAATAATGATGTTGTCCAGCTTGGCTGCCGCACGGCGTATAGAGGTGTGGCGCTTATCATAGGTAATCATGGAGTACACTTCATCGCATACCAACCAGATATTGCGCTCCAGGCAGTACTGGGCCAAATCAGCCAGCACTTCGGGGGCGATCATATTGCCTGCGGGGTTACCGGGGGTGTTTAAAAACAGTACCTTGGTGTTTTCGCTAATGGCGGCCTTCACCGCATCGGCATCGAGGTTGAAGTTGTCGTGCACTTCTAAGGGGACGTTCACCACTTTCGCGCCTATGGCATCAAAAATGCCGTGGTAGCCTATGTACATGGGCTCGGGCACGACTATCTCATCGCCATCGTCCAATAAGCAGGCCATAACCGAGTAGATAGCGTGGGTAGCGCCGGGGTAGATTAACACCTCGTCGGGGCTACAGGGCTTTTGTGAGGCCTTGGCTTCTATCTCGGCAATGGTTTTTAGTAGCTCAGCTTCGCCAGCACCGGGTGAGTAGTGGGTGCGGCCTTTTCTGAGGCTTTCTATAGTGTGATTGATGGTACTGTCTAGCGTGGCTAGGTCTGGGTCGCCCACCGATAGCAGGTGTATCTCTTCGCCGGCATCTAATCGAGCACAGGCTTTGTCATGTATATCCCATACATTAGAGCTGCGTTGTGATAGGCGTTGTATTGATTTGCTAAAAGTTAGGCCGGTTGTCATGTGTATACCTGTAATAAGTGTTTAAATCTTAGTTAATGGTAGGCAATAAAAGGGAAACAGGTAGTTGAAATACTGGCTAGTTACCGAATCTTTCGTTGAAAACCCGCCCTATAATCGTTGGTTATGCACCGCGGCGGTATAGGGCTTGTATTAGTGGTAGTGATGAGGGATAACGCTATTTATATATCGGCTAGCATTTGTTGCAGTGCAATTAAGCTCGCTTGCCCCAGCGCTTTGCAGCGCTCAGTGCCCCAGCCTTTAATGGGGTCGGGTAGGTATTGGTTGTCTTTAAAAGGCATTTCTATGGTCAGTGCTAAACAATTAAAGCGATGGCCAATTTGATTGCAGGCTATGCTTAAATCGTCACTGCCGGGTTCGTCGACTGGATAGCCGTTTTCGACGCGAAAGTCGGGGTTAATTTGGTGCAGGGTTTTTCTAAATTTTTTGTCTAATTTATCTAAGTGTGCAGAGTAATTGGGGGTACCTTGGCATCCTGCGGCGAATACAAAGGGGATCTCTTCATCGCCGTGTATATCTAAAAACACATCCACACCTAGCTTGTCCATGGCCTTGCTAACAAAGGCCGACTCGGGGGCTTGTTCAGGGTTGGAGATCAACCATGAGCGGTTGAGATCGACACCAGCGCCATTGGTGCGCAGGTTGCCTGCGATGCTGCCATCGGGGTTCATATTGGCGACGATATAAAAATTAGCGTTAGCCAGCAAGCTGCGGCTAAGGCTGTTATCTTCATTTAACAAAGCTTGTAATAAACCTTCTATATACCACTCAGCCATTGTTTCGGCGGGGTGTTGGCGGGCAATAATCCAAATATTTTTTTTGTCTTGTTGATCGCTAGAGCGGGTGTTGTTAGTGATTTTTAACAACTCTACCGGGCGGCCTTCTACCGTGCGGCCAACGCTGTGCAGTTGGCAATGCTTTTGTGATAGTGCCCAGGCGATTAAATCATTATGCCTTTCATAGCTATAAGGTATGTACAGGGAAAAATAAATTATGGGTTGTGTGGGTGTTAGCGAAAAATGTAATTGCTGCTGTTGATAGTCGGTGCTGATACGAAACCAGTTTTGGCGGTCGTATGAGGCGACTATAGTGCCGGCATCCCAGGCTTCTGGGTAGGAAACCTGGCCAGCATTAATAATGGTAAAGCTGCATTTTTCTAGCGTGTTTAGCTGTGCTCTAAAATAAAACCACTGGCTGTAGTCAGCGTGTTTGTCTTTTTTAATTTCCAGTTTTATAGCATTGCTATCACTGCTATCAACTACCTGTATGTTGCCGCCATCAAAGTTGCAATCTATATTCATCATTAAAGGCCTTTGCCGTGTTTGCCAAAAAAGCCTGCGCTAGCGAGGCAGTGTAAGGTCTAATCCTAGGTGATGGTTTATAGATAGATCAATACCAAAAAGCGCTGGTCAGTTAATTGTGCAGAATATTCACTTTCTGGTGCTGTTAAGACATAAGCGAGCGCTGTGGCTGGGTAAAATGTGATTATATTTGCAGTGTCTCAGGTAGCCTAGATAGTAAGTTATCGGTTTATTAAGCGATACCAATCGCAGTGATTAATTATTATAGAGGTGTACTTTGGCAATCTTATTAAGCAAACAAAATCTAACCGACATTCTATACGGCTGTACTATCTTAGGCACTGGTGGTGGTGGCGATTTAAGTGAGGGATTTGCCTATATAGAGCAGGCGCTGGCTGCAGGTAAAGAATTCAAACTGCTGGATATTAATGATGTGCCAGCGGGTGAGGTTCTTTGTACGCCCTATATGTTAGGCGCTATTTCTGAGTTGCCGCCCGAGCAAGAAAAACTCTATGAAGGGCTGCCCAGTAATAACGAGCCCGCCATAATGACTGCCTATAAGCGTTTAGAAGCTTATATGGATTCTTCATTTTACGGCACTATATGTTGTGAAATGGGTGGGGCGAATACCGCTATCTCTTTTTATGTGGCGGCTATGGCTGGTGGCTATATTATCGATGCCGATCCTGCCGGCAGAGCAGTGCCAGAGATCACCCATTCAACCTATTATTTCAATGATTTACCCGCTGCACCGATAGTGGCGTCCAATAGGTTTGGTGAATGTTTTATATGTGAAAACGTCAAAGACGATCAGCGGGCAGAAACCTTGGTGCGAGCGCTGGCTAAAGTTAGCCGTAATGATATAGCAGCGATAGATCACGCTTTACCCGTCGAGCAATTAAAAGGCGCGGTTATAGAAGGGACTATATCCAAGGCGATGGCCCTAGGTGAGGCTTATAGACTAGCCAAAGCGCAAGATGATGATATTGCCGAGGCCATAGCTAAAAAGGGTGGCGGTAAAGTGGTATTTAGAGGTAAGACCAGAAGCTTTGACTGCCGCACTGAAGAGGGCTTTACCGTAGGTTACGTCGACATTAGCGGTGAGGGTGAATATCAAGGTGGCGACTACCATATAGATATTAAAAACGAAAATATGTATGCCACTTTAGATGGTGTAGTGCAGGTGACGATTCCTGATCTTATTTGCTTAATTGATATGGATAGCCAAGAGCCTGTGACTAATCCTAATCATACCGTGGGTATGAATGTAGCGGTTGTTATTTTACCGGCGCCCAAAGCGTTTACCGGTGAGCGTGGCTTGGCTGCTTTTGGGCCTGCTTACGTGGGCCTAGATTGCGATTATATACCAGCTATTTCATCAAGTAGTGAATGATTGCCATTGCCTGAAAAGGCGCAAATAGCTGGCTACAAAATTATGAGTGGCTTTGGCGAATAATTCGACATTTTATGCTTTGAAAGCACTGCTACTTGTAAATTTATTGTTTGATGGCTGTGTTAAATTATTTTGGTAGGTCTAACCATTATAAAAACAACAGCTTTTAATATACCACTTAAGTCGTATCACTTAAGGCTTAGGTAGCTTAATAGAACCGAAGGGGACGTTATGAAAATCAAATCACTCAGAAAGCCATTAGTCGGTATCACCCTGCTCAGTGCCGCTGTTTCCGGCCAGGTGCAAGCCCAGTCGTTGATAGAGGAGCTGGTGGTCACTTCGCGTAAACGCGCGGAAACCTTACAAGAAGTCCCGGATTCCATTACCGCCTTTGGCCGTGATCAAATCGAGTCAGCGGGTATTAAAGGTTTTGGCGACTTTGCCAACCTAACTCCCAACTTGTCTATGAACGAAGGCTATCGCCCAGGTGTTGCCAAAATCACTATACGCGGCATGATTACGCCACAGGTTGGTGATCCTCCGATTGCCTATGTTATCGACGGTATTACTGCTCCCAGTATCGATTTTATTAACCAAGATTTATTCGCCATAGAGCGTATAGAAGTATTGCGCGGCCCGCAGGGCGCACTATACGGTAAAGGTGCGGTAGGTGGTGCGATTAATATAGTCACTCGTCAGCCTGGCAATGAGGTTGAAGGTCAAGTGAAAGCTACCGTAGGCAACGGCGGCACTACTAGCCTCAATGGCTATGTGTCTGGCCCCATAATCGAAGATAAGGTGCTGTACCAAGTAGGCGCCAGCTACAGTGACAGAGACGGTTTTAACGACAACAGTTTCTTAAATGAAGAAACAGACTTTAGCGAAAGAACAACGCTACAAGCCATGTTGCAAACCATGGTTAGCGATGACTTAACCGTAGACTTTCGCGCTAAGTATGCCGACAGCGAAGATGGTATAGGTAACTATACGCTAGCGAGTTTTGATGAAATTGATGCCAATAAAAATATAGACGATATTGATGCCACAGCCAATATTATGGGGGTGTCAGAGCGTGATATTTTAGAAGTGTCGGTTAAAGCGGATCTATTTACCGAGCTGGGTGAAGCTACTTTTGTATTAGGTTATAACAAAGTTGAGGAAGAAGCTTTCTCAGATGGTGAATATACAAATATGCCAGATGACTTAGTCAATTTTACTTTTTTTGCCGGAGCACAAGAAACCTTATACGACGTCGATTCCTATACTGCCGAATTCCGCTTTACTGGTGACAGCGAAGTACTAGAGTGGCAAGTAGGAGCCTATTACCAACACCGTAAAATCAACTCTGAGTTTTCTTGGTTTTCCGATTGGGTAGGCACCGCAGAAAGAGATCGGGGTAGTTTTACTATACCTAGAGATGAATATAATTTAGCCGTTAGTGCTGCTGATTTCGATGCTGATTTTGGCACTGAATACGCCTACTCAGTGGTAGATGAAAACACCAGTGATTCATGGGCGGTCTTTGGTCAAGCCGATTATGATGTTAATGATGAGCTATCTATCGCTTTCGCCTTACGTTACGACGAAGATAAGCGTGAATCATTTGACGAACGCCAAAAAGGCGCATCAAAAGCTTCAGAAACGTTTAGTGAAACACAGCCAAAATTACAGATTACCTATAACTGGAGCGAAGATATGATGACGTATCTTTCTGCTTCTAAAGGTTTCCGTAGCGGTGGTTTTAATGAGTATGACCCAACTATCATTAGAGTATTTGATAAGGAAGTGTCTGAAAATATCGAACTAGGTTTCAAATCGGTATTATGGGGCGGAGCAATGACCTTAAGCGGTGCAGTGTTCCATATCGATATAGAAAATACGCAGTTTACTCGACTTAACTTATCAACATTTACCTTGGAAAACTTAGGTATAGATGAAAGCACCTCGAAAGGTATAGAGTTGGAAGCGGTTATTCAGCCTATGCAGGGTTTACGCTTTAACTTGGGTTATGGTTACGCAGATTCGGAAATTGATAAATTTACCGCGACTGAAGATTACGGCGATATCACGGGTAACAAAGTGCCTGGTGTTCATAAGTACAATATCAATGCTGGCGTAGAATATTCAACGCCTGTAAGTGATGTCATGGATGCAATGGTGCGACTAGATCTTATTCGCAAAGGGCCATTAGCTTGGGAGCTGGATAATGTTATTCGCTCTGATACCTCAAACTTTGTAAACCTTCGTACCGGTATACAAACAGAAAACTATGACGTAACCCTGTTTGTTGAAAATGTCACTGATGAGCGTGTGGCGACGGAAGCATTTTATGGTACTGCGGGTGTGGCCCGTATGCCTAATATGCCTAGGTTTTACGGTATAGAAGCCAGCTACAACTTTTAAGGTAATACGTTAGACTTCACTTGCCGTGTCATGTTTATTCATGGCGCGGCTTTTTTTTGGGCTGCTAGTTTTTGTAGCTGGATGATGTTGTTTATTTGGCTGGAGGCGTTAAAAAGCTTGAGTTAATAATGTCGCCGGCATTTAAATTATTAGTGATGACATTTTTTTGAGTAAAAAATTCGATGTAGCGATTGAGTACTCTGCTTAGGGATCTGGCCGAATTGGGGTTGTTAAAGGCATCTAGGTTATCTTCATAGCTCATTAGCTTGATGTCTTTTAAGTTTATAGCTTTGTCTAGTTTTAGTGCTTTTTCAATCATTGCATTGCCAGCAATAGGGTTGTTAAGCCACCATTCAACCGCTTCAAACCAGGCTTTAGTAAAATTTTTGGCGGCTTGCGGCTGCTGATTTAAAAAATCACCATGAAAGGCAACAACATCAGGCAGTAAGCCGGGAGTCTGCCGGCTGGTATATAAAATCCTAGCGCCCGCATTTACGGCATCGGTCACAAAAGGTTCCCAGCTATGGATGATATCCACTTGCTTACTTAGCAGTAGTTGGGTCGTTTGCGATGCATCGACATTAACGAGAGTTATATCTTCTATCTGATAATTGTAGTCGTTCAGAAACTCGCGAATAAACAATTCACCAAAACCATTAACGTTAATGCCTATACGTAAATTGCTGCGATTTTTAGCTAGCGGTGATAGCGATAGTAAGGCATCACCGCCAGCTGATAAGTCGGCAATTAAAATAATACGTGCGTTGGGCTGTTGTTCTAGTAAAGAAAATATATCCCCCAATGCTATACATACGGCATCAAATTGTTTGTGGATAAAGCGTGTTTGTAGATTGCTGACACTGTCGAAGTACGTGGATTTAACATTGAGTTGGTATTTTTGAAAATACCCTTGTTGCTCGGCGATAATAAGCGGGTAGTACCCCGGCCACAAATCAAAAGCAATATTGATCTCAGTTTCGGGAGGAGGGGGGGCATCTTGGGTATATGCAGGCCCAGCGCTTAAGAGTAAAGGTATCAAACAGCGTAGAAATAGATCTCTAATCATCAGCGTGGCCGCTTTATATGGGGTGTGAGTACGAAAAATAATCTTGTTGTGCTTGTTAGTATAGCTAGCAATAGGCTTATATAAAGTTTTGATATTACACGCTAACCTGAAATAACTTGCCCCTAACGCTTTTTCTATAGGCCAGCGGCGTTTGCCCAGTCAGTTTTTTAAAGCGCGAGCAAAAATAGCTGCTGTCGTGATAGCCCGATTGTTCCGCCACCTCGGCGATACTTAAGTTGCTGGTGCGCAGTAGCTCTTTGGCGGCATTAACCCGTAAGTTTTGCAGGTAGTCCGAGGCGGTAACCGTAGTGGCTTGTTTAAAGCGGCGGTTAAAGGTACGCATGCTCAGCCCCAGCGAGCTGGCCAGTTCACTAATGCTGATGTCTTCCAGGGCATGGTGCTGCAGCCACTCCTGGGCTTGAATAATCAGTTCATCCTGATGCAGATTACTGGCGTATTCATCATAAGCGTGGCTGGAAAAGGAGCGGCGTATTTCCGGCGAGAACTGGCCTTCTACTAAATGGGCGATTTCGGGCCCGAAGTTGCGCTCTATCAAATGCACCATTAAATCCGCTACCGAGTTGACGCTGCCCGCGCAATAGAGGTTGTCGGCTTGGGTGATTAAATAGCGGGGTTTTAAATTCACCTTGGGGTATTGGCGCTGAAATTGTTCGCAAAAATACCAGTGCGTGGTCGCGGGTTTGCCATCGAGTAAGCCTGCCTCGGCGAGTAGGCAGCTGCTGGTGCCCACAGCGCAGATGGTGGCATCTTGGCTGGCCATTTGCTGCAACCAGCTCAACAGCTGAGGTTGTTTGCGCAGGGTTTTGAGCGGGTTGCGCCACAGCGAGGGTAAAATAATTAAATCGCTGTGTTTAACATCCCCTAACTTACAGCTGGCCAGTAGCTGCAGGCCGCCAGCTGTAGTGATGCTTTCCCCTTCGGTGCTCACTATGTTGACCTGTAGCGTCTGGCGGCTGCGGTTGTGGCTGCGATGGTAATGGTCGGCTGCGTGCAGCATTTCCAAGGGCAGGCTGATGCTGGTGGCTAGGCATTGGGGCAGGGCAATAAAGCTAACGGTATACATGCGTGGCCTCACAACAGGCTTTGGCAAAAAAGAGATATTTTATGTCTTTTTTATTATGTTTTAAACCCGGCCTGAGGTCTACAATAGCTGCCAATTATGACTATTAGTCACTTTTCTGGTGATTTATCAATATTTAGACAATTGAGCGTAGGTGTTATGACAAGTATTCCTCTTATTGTGGGTTTTGGCGGCGTGAACTCTGCCGGGCGTAGCTCGGGCCACCATGGGTACCGCCGTATGATTATTGATAGCTTATCTCAAGCCGAGGCGCAGCATACCTACCAAAATCTTGCTGCGTTGATGAATATGAGTTCTGAGGGGCAAGCCCTTAGCGAGGCCCAGCGTCAGCATATACTCGATCACAGTTTAGTGAGGCGCATAGAAGATGCCTGGTATAACCCCGATGCGGTAATGTTTAACAAGCGCATGCCCATGCAGGTTGACGCGGCTACGCCACTCACCTTTGAAACCAAAAAACGCAACCTGCCAGATACCTTGCCTGCAGGCTGGGTGGTGACAGAATTAGCTGGTGCTACGGTTAAGGTAGAGATACACCAAGCCACTGAAATGTTAGTGCCCGACCCTAGGGCCACAGCGGTGAGCTCGGCAGGGCAGCTGCCCAGCGGCTTTGCACCGGGTAAGTTATATCCCTCGCGCAGCCATCCCCGCGGCTTACAAATGACCGTGTTTGGTGCCTCCGATGCGCTAGGTAACTTGGGTATAGACTGGGAGTTGGTGCGCCAGCATGTGGCGGCCGACCAAATCAGCGTATTTGCCGGTAGCTCTATGGGGCAATCTGACGCCGATGGTCATGGCGGCATGATAGGCTCACGTTTTGACGGCAAACGCGTCACCTCTAAAAACTGCGCGCTGGGCTTTGCCGAAATGCCCGCCGATTTTATTAATGCCTATGTGATAGGCGGTGCTGGCACTACCGGAGCCACTTTGGGCGCCTGTGCCAGCTTTTTATACAACCTGCGCCAAGGGGTTAATGAAATCCGGGCTGGCCGCTCGCGGGTGGTGATAGTGGGCGGCAGTGAAGCACCTATTAATCCCGATGTGGTTGCAGGCTACGCCGCCATGGGAGCCTTGGCCACTGATGCCGAGCTGATGGCCTTGGATGGCACTGATACCCCGGATAACCGCCGTGCAGCTAGACCCTTTGGTCACAACTGTGGTTTTACTATTGCTGAGTCCGCTCAGTTTGTGGTGCTGTTTGACGACGCCTTAGCCATGGAGCTGGGCGCTACCGTGTATGGCGCAGTTACCGATGTGTTTATCAACGCCGATGGCTACAAAAAGTCTATCTCCTCACCGGGCATAGGCAATTACTTAACCGTGGCCAAGTCTATGGCCGTGGCCAAGGCCATCTTGGGTGAGCAGGCGATACAGCAGCGCTCTTATATACACGCCCACGGCAGCAGCACACCGCAAAACCGGGTGACGGAATCTCGTATTTTAAATGAAGTGGCCAAGAAGTTTGGTATTAGCCAGTGGCCAGTAGCCGCGATTAAGGCTTATATAGGTCACTCTTTGGGAGTTTCCTCAGGCGACCAGCTGATTAACAGCTTAGGGGTGTGGGATAAGGGTATTATCCCCGGCATTAAAACCATCGATGCGGTTGCTGAAGATGTACATCGCAGCAATTTGTCTATTAGTGCCGAGCATAAAGAAGTGGGGGCAGAGGGCATGGATGTTGCGCTGCTTAACTCTAAAGGTTTTGGTGGCAATAACGCTTCAGCCCCTATATTGGCGCCGCACATAGCCCGCAGAATGCTGGCTAAAAAATATGGCGACAAGGCCTATCAGCAATATTTAAAAAGCAATGAGGCGGTTAAGGCGCAAACTGCCGCCTATGATACTTTGGCCACCCAAGGTGCAGCCGAGTTGATTTATAAGTTTGATAATAATGTCTTGGGCGGTGAAGACTTGAGCTTAGATAGCCACGCTATAGGCGTGCCGGGTTATGGCCGAGATGTAGATTTAGAGATAGATTCGCCCTATAAAGACTTTTTGTAATAAGACTTGTTGTAAAGCCAGTGTTAAGGCCGTGTTTAAGCACCGGCCTTTCCTTTTATCCCCTTAATGCCGCGCACAGCGGCATTTTCTTTACCCTAGCTAGAAGCAAACTACACTTATAGCAACACCTGCTTAGTTTTAGGTGTGGAGGTAGTTTATGCGTAAGTACATACGCCACCCCGTAGATGTACCCATACAAATCTCACTGGATTTAAATGGCAGCAAGGCTGATGGCAATGCTGTTAATGGCAGCGCTACACTTTCGGCTGCTGATGTGACTTGTGACATGGTGGATGTGAGTCAGGGGGGCATAGCCTGTGATGTTAAAAATTGTTTGGCAGTGGGTTGTAAGGTCAGGGTAGATATCAACACGGTGTCGCCAGAGTATCATGGCCTAGGGCAAGTGGTATGGTGTAAACCTAAAAATGATAGTTACGAAGTTGGGGTGTGTTTTTTAAATCAGGAAGAGGCCTTTCGTTCTCGCATGGTGCAGCAGGTATGCCAAATAGAAATGTATAAAAATATGGTTTACGAGCGCGAAGGTCGAGTCTTGGATGGTGAGGAAGCCGCGGCGGAGTGGATAAAAAAATATGCGGCTGATTTTTTTACGGGCACCTAGCTTGGTGGTGCGGTAAGCGAGTCTCAGGCTACTCTATGGTGAGGCCGCGTTTAATATATTTTTCTATGCGTATGCCGTGGCTGCCATTAGGCAATACCGTGTTGATGACATATAAATTATTTTCAGAGCCTGCTTTTTTCTCTAAATTTATCACATTTTCTTTGGTAGGCATTTTATTACTGTCGCGTACGATTAACACTTTTGGCAAATGACGATGGCGATAATTGGTACTAATGACTATGCCCACTTCACCATTTTTAAGCTCAACAATACTGCCTGGGGGATATAGCCCTATGCATTCAATAAATTCGGTCACCAAACGGTTATCAAATTTTGTTTCGCGGTTTTGATACAGTACTTTTAAGGCCTCCAGTGAAGACTGGCCCTGCTTATAGACTCTTTCACTGGTAATAGCATCGTAAACATCACAGATAGTGATCATGCGCGTTATTTCAGAAATATTGCTGTCTTTTAGCCCTCTAGGGTAGCCGCTGCCATCTAAGGCTTCGTGGTGGCTATAACAAACATCAACAGCGCTGTGATGCACATCTTTGTGATTCATTAAAATATCACGGCCATCAACCGGGTGGCTTTTCATAATTTGAAATTCTTCGGCAGTAAGGCGGCCTTCTTTATTTAACACATCTAAAGGCGTTTTCATTTTGCCCACATCGTGCAATATGCCGCATAGGCCCAGCACATTAAGTTCTTCTTCACTAGCGCCCAAGTGCCTGCCAAAGGTCATGGCTAAAAAACCCACGTTTAATGAATGCTCGGCAGTATATTCATCTTTTTGGCGTATCTTACCCATCCACAACAGGGCATCGGGATTGTGCATGATGCTTTTTACGCACTCAGATACCGTGGTTTTTACTTCTTCTATATTAATACCACGGCCCAGGCGTACATCGTCCATAAATGAGCGGGTGAGTTGCCGGGCATTTTTATGGGTGGCACCAGCAACTGCAAAGGATTGCTTATTAAGGGCATTTTGCGGATAAATTTTTCTGGGAGTGGGCTGCTCTAAAATAGTGCGCTGTTCACCTTTTAGCCATTGCTGCTCGCTCTCTTCTACATAAACATAATCGCAGTAGCCCGCTAAGGTATCGATGTCTTCCAACGACTCTATACGAAAGCCTTGCAGCAAAAAGGGGGTTTCCAGCCAGGGCCTATCCAGTTCGGCGACATACATGCCTATTTTTAAGCCTGCGACGGGTATGGGGCGCTTTACGCTGCTGCTAATGGTGCGGCCAGGTTTACTAATAGTTTTTTTCACGTGAGCCCGAGGCAACTCCATGTATTTTATTGTTAAGCTGGCTAAATTATAGAGACTATTTATGATTTGTACCAAGCTCTTAAGTAAAGTTATATCATAGCCGCTAAATTCCTAATCGCTAGCTGTTCACTAGCTATTCACTAAGTTGTGTATACGCTGCATTGTTATTGAGATTTTCCTGTTATGAATGCAATAGATTTATTATTAGAACGCAACTCGGCCCCCAAACTGGTTGAGCCCGCCCCCGCAGGCCAAGATTTAGCGACTATGTTTCAAGCCGCGCTGCGAGCGCCTGATCATGCCAGATTGCGACCTTGGCGTTTTTTAACGATTAGCGGTGAGGCACGCAATAAGCTGGGTGAAGTATTTGCCGAGGCTTTATTACAGCGTAATCCGGCAGCCACCGAGGCAGAGCTGGATAAGGCGCGTACTCGGCCGTTGCGAGCGCCTTTGCTGGTAGTGGTGGTGGCCAAGCAGCTACCACACCCTAAAGTACCCGCGGTAGAACAACTACTTTCAGCGGGCTGTGCGGCCCATGGCCTGCTATTAGCGGCGCAGGCTTTGGGTTACGCAGGCATATGGCGTACTGGTGACAATGCGTTTGATCAGCTGGTGATGAAGCGTTTAGGGCTGGCAAGTGATGAGTTGATAGTGGGCTTTTTATATTTGGGCACTATAGAGGGAGGCTATAAACCCCTGCCGGTTTTAGCTGTTGAAGACTATGTGCAGCCTTGGTCTTAAGTGCTGGGCTGCGGCTTAGCTGGGGGGAATCATGCGAGCCACTATTTTTAGCACGCCTATACTCAACAGTGCGCTGACAGCGATATCGAAAATATTACTGCGCTTGTTGGGCTGGCGTATAGAGGGGCAGTTTCCGACGGCCCCTAAATTTGTACTGGTGGGGGCGCCTCATACTAGCAATTGGGATTTTATGTTGATGTTGCTGGTGGTATTTGCGGTGCGCGCTGATGTGCATTGGATGGGGAAGGATAGTCTCTTTCCTAAGCCCTTTGACGGGTTTATGCGCTGGCTGGGTGGCATAGCCGTAGACCGCAGCAAGGCTAATAACACCGTAGAGCAAATGATAGCGCACTACCAAGCTAACGATGAGCTTATTGTGATTATGACCCCAGAGGGTACCCGCAGTAAGGTAAGCGTCTGGAAGACCGGTTTTTACCATATCGCCAAGGGCGCCGAGGTACCCATAGTGCTGGGTTACATCGATGGCGCTAAGAAAGTGGTAGGCTTGGGCAAAGTGTTTACCCCTGCCGGTGATTTAGAGCAGGATATGGCGGCGATTAAAGCTTTTTATGCTGATAAGCAGGGCTTGCGCCCTGAGTTAACTTAATACAGATTATTCAGTAAGGCAGTGGTATTGATAGTGCAGCAGGTAGTCGCTAGCTTCTATATGCTGGCTCCATTCTTTTTCTTTTAGCCAGCCCTGGGGGCAGTGCTGCGCCAGTTGCCGATGCAAGGCTTCAATCACATAAAAGGCAGAGTAGGGGGTGTGGTCGCTGCGGGTTAAGCTGTAGCGTTCGTACACAACCCTGCTGGTTGGCGGTGGCTGTGTGTTGGGAGAGGCGTTGTTTGTTTTATCCTGGCTTTGCTCTATAACTTTAGCCGCCGGTTTTTTGCTGCTGTGAAAAGACGAAAAGTCTAATGAGTCGGCGTCATCCACATCAAAATCAGCTTGCGCATTTATGGCACTACTGCTGATTAAGCTGAGTAACAATAGGCGTATTAGCATTGGTGGCTCCACGGTTTATTGGCTGCTAGGTAGGGTTGTTGAAATAAACGAAGAAAGGGGCGATAAACGCCCCTCAAGCCTGCGGCTATGTGCTTTAGAATTTAACTTCTAGGCCTACAGAGAAAACCGAATCGTCGTAAGTGGTATCCGTTTCTATATCGGTTTCAATGTTTGAGTAATAGGTATAAGCCTTTACCGCTTTATTGATTTTGTAATCAGCGCCAATAGTGATCTGCGTTAAGTCAGTTTCAATGGCGCCAAAATCATAAGTGCTCATGCCGTATTGAGCTTTCAATACAATTTTATCAATGGTGTATTGGCCGCTAAATATATAGCCGGTTTGCTCTACATCACCATCAGATAACTCGCCATCTTGAAAGATAAAGCCTGCTTTGGCCTTATCGCTAAGGGTAAAGTCGGCGGCTAAGCGGGTTAAGTCCCAGCCATCAACTTCGCTGTCGTTAGCAATAGCAGCGTAAACTTGCTCGTTTTTGAAGCTTAGGGCAATAGATGTGGCATCGGCTAGGCCGTCGTTAGTTTCACCGTCTGAGTCATCAGAGTCTTCGCCGGGAATAAAGGCCACAGAAGCGCTGAAGTTTTCCGCAAACTTAGGCGAGCTATAAATTACAATATTAGACTCGCGGTTTTCGCCCTCTAACAGGTTTTTAATGTCGCCTAATTCTAAATCGTTAAAGCGATCTACCGGCTTGCCTATGAGTTTAGTGGGGGTGTCGTGCTTGCCGCCTATAACAGTACCCCAAGTGCCTTGCAGGCCTACATAAATATTACGTTGTTTGAATTCGTCGCCATCTGAATCACCATCATCTATAGCGACTTCGTATTCCATTTTGTAGATGGCTTTAAGCTCGTCGTTAATGGCTACGCTGCCTTTTACCCCTATGCGTGAAGCATTGCTGGTCAGGTTCCACTGGTCTTCAGGGTCTGTTTCATAATCGACCTGGTTTAAGCTGAGATTGGCCTTACCGTAAATAGTGATGTCATTCTCGGCTAAGGCGGGAGTTGCTAATACTGCGCCACTTAATGCAGCTATGGCTAAAGCTAGGTTGCTAGGTTTCATTCGACTCTCCAAATGGATCATTGTAATTGTGGTAACGCTAATAACAGACCGCAGCTTTTTTATAGGTCACATAAAACTGTCTGCTCTGTAATGCTGTGCATTTTGTGACTTTAATGTTGCAGGAATATGACAGTGGCTGAAATTATAGTGCAATTATGAAAAAAACAAATTTATCAATTGCTTAGCAATAACTGGGGATAGCGAGTAGGCTTTATTTGTGTGGCATCAGGCCGTAGAATGTTGCCAAGCTATTAGGCAGTAGCCATCTATGACTAAATAATAAGAAGCTGTTATGAATAAACCCTCAGTAGAAAGCTTAATAGAGCGAGCCACTGCGTTATTAACGCTAACCCGCCAACTTAATTACAGTAAAATACTGGCTCACGACAGTGCGGAAGTTAAAAAGCTGCACACTTTTTTAGACCGTTTAAAAAATTCTGCGCCGGGCGAGGCTGGCGCTGTTGAGTTGCATAACAGTACAGCCCAGCCTAAGCCTGATGAGGCAATGGCTGCGCCGCAAAGTGATCAAGACCAGGCTGGGCGCCAAATGGCTATCCTAGAGCAGCTGGCACTAGAGGGGTTTGCCGATAGGTTGGGGCGGGTTTATAACAGCCGTTCTGAGCAGCGCTCTATGGAGTTTCGCAAGGTTCCCCACCGCAAAAACTTACCTGAGTTCGATATGATCGTGTCGGCGGATTATGCGCCAGGCGCGGGGGTGCATGGCATTATTATCACCCAGCATCATGTGATGTCGGTGTATTTGGCATCCCCAGAAGAGCAAAATGAGTGGGAGATTTTAAAGCGCCGCCCCTATGACACCATGGCGGAAATGGGTGAATACGTAACCCTATTGGCGGCAGGCTTTGATTTACCCTAGTTTATCCACAGTATCTGTGGATAAAACTGTGAGCAACTTGTTTGCTTAACGCTGGCGGCCCTATGGCGCCTATACATTGAAATGTTGCTGTTTTTTTGCACTTGTAGTCTTTTTCTTTAAAAATCAATAATTTAAAAGTTTTAGTTAAAGCGCATCATTATCATTTGCCTATTTTATCCCCAGCTCGCCAGCAGGCTTTTGCGGTGTGAGTAAAGTTTTTGGCGGGCTTGGGGGCAACGCTGGTGTAATGGGTGTTATTGGCCCCTGTATATGCAGCCGCTGGTGCAGGTTTCCTTGATGTAAACCTGGCTTAAAATGGGCAGGCTGGGCTTGAGTTTATTCCATATCCATTTAGCTAGCACTTCACTGGTAGGATTTTCTAGGCCTTCTATATCATTGAGGTAATTATGGTCTAGCTGCTCATAGAGCGGTTTGAAATGCTGTTTGAGCTCAGCAAAGTCCATCACCCAGCCTGTGTGGGGGTCTATTTCATCCTCCACATAAATTCTTACCATAAAAGAGTGGCCGTGCAGGCGCCCGCATTTGTGGCCCTCTTCTACATGGGGCAGTAGGTGGGCGGCTTCAAAAGTAAATTCTTTGTAGATTTCCATAGGTATAAAACTATCTAAGTGTGAATGCGGCGTCATGATAAAGGCCAGGCTAATGACTGTATATCGATTTTTAAAATCCTGATAGGGCTGAGTCCAGGCGCCTGTATAAAGGCTGTGCAAAGCGTTGCTTTATCCACCAGTTTTTGTATGTAAAACAAGCGATTAGCCTGATTTTGGAAAAAAATAAAAAAAATCCTAATCCGCGTTTGACAAGCAAAGTGTTTACTGTAGAATGCGCCCCACGTTCGAAGCAGGGGGTGATTAGCTCAGCTGGGAGAGCATCGCCCTTACAAGGCGAGGGTCGGCGGTTCGATCCCGTCATCACCCACCAATTCGAATGTAATGATTGTTCAGGACCGGTAGTTCAGCTGGTTAGAATGCCGGCCTGTCACGCCGGAGGTCGCGGGTTCGAGTCCCGTCCGGTCCGCCAACAAGCAATCATAAAGAGCCACCTGAGCGGTGGTTTTTTTATGTCTGTTGGAAAACAGTAAATTGTTACTGTGTAGTACGCCCGTATTCGAAGCAGGGGTGATTAGCTCAGCTGGGAGAGCATCGCCCTTACAAGGCGAGGGTCGGCGGTTCGATCCCGTCATCACCCACCATTCGAATAATAGATTACTGGCCGCTAGCAACAATCAAAAAGAACCACCTGCGAGGTGGTTTTTTTATGCCTGAAGAAAAGCCCATAGCTGCTTTCCTGTTTCTGATTGCTTTGGCGCTCTGCCTAGCTATTAATGCTAAGCCCTTGGGGCTTATTTGATTAATCTGTTCAACAAGTCACAGTAAATCCCGCTATGCTCATTAAACTAAGCGAATATGGCTAGGCGAGCAGCGTAATATGCCGTTATGATTGCCACTTAATAACAGGGCTACTATTACGGATGAGTAGGCGAGATAGGGTATGACGACAGAAGCAATAATTTTCTTTGCGGATAATCACGTGATTAAGGAGATGTTATACCCAGAGTTTGAAGCGATACTCGACAGGGTGGTGGGTATTTCTGAGTTTGCCGGTCAAAAGGTGACGGCTGTTTACCTGTGCATCAATGCCCAGTTACAGCCTACCGCGGCGGTATTTTTTAATCTCAGCTTTGATGCCAAAGGCAATGCTGATGACCGCTGGAATATACCCTTGCAGCATTTGGCCGAGAAGGGTGGCCGTGGCCCAGACTTGGGCGCGGGGCCTATCAAATTATCCTGCCGCAGCCAGTGTGCGGTATCTTGGCATCAGCGTGAGCTATGGGACCCGGTTACCGATAGCAAGCCTACCACTTTTGAAAAAATCACTGCCTTATTAAAACGCAATCGCCTAGGGTTAACGGTGCTGGCACCAGAGCCTGAGACGGCTAGCAATATTCCGGTTTTATCTGAGCAGTTAAGCGCTAAGCCAGCGCTTAATGAGGAGCTAGTGCGCAAGCAGTTGCAGACAGAGTTTAAGCAGCGCCAAGCGGCACTGTTAGATGAGCAAAAGTTGCGTATAGCCACACTCAAATCCGAGGCCAGGGAGCATGTAGAAAAGCTGCATAGGCATTACCGCGCCGAGGCTCAGGCCCTATCGATTAAGCTTAGCGAGGCAGTACAGGCTTTAGAAAACGAAAAAACTACCAGTCGTCGCTACAAGGAGACGCTAGAGGCGCAGGCCCTTAGCCGGCACCAAGAGCGCGAGCAGTTTCAGCAAAGTATTGCGGCCGCTAAGGATGTAGAGTCTCAGCAGGTGGCAGCCCTGGAGCAAAAATTTGGCGAAGAGTTGCGCGCAACCGTAGACACTGCCACGGTAGAGTTAAAAGAGATGCTGGAGATGCGCGAAGTAGAGCTGTTTTACCGTGAGGAGCAGCTTAGCAACTTGCGAGAAGAAATCTCTCAGCTGCGCACCGAAAAGCAGGCCTTGCTCAGTGATGGTGGCGATAAGCTGCTGTCGCGCTTGGCGCAGGCTGGCATTACCTTTGTGGCCTATCAGCCCGGCCTGGATCACCTGTCCGTACCGCAGCCTGAATTATTTGCCTATCTAGAATCCCCCACCGCCTATGTGGCCGAGCGCTACGGGGTGGATCAATCCTTATACGAGCAATGGCTGGCTCATTATCAGCTGCCGGTGTGCCGCCATGCAGTGGGGGACTCGGTATGCGGCGAGCCCATAGCGAAAGTAGAGCGCCCTGCGGATTTCATTCCCAATGACAGTGATCGCTGCTCGCAGCATGACTTTGCGGCCCTGCAGGTCGATAGCCAAGAGCAGGCTTAAATTACTATGTTAAGCCCCACGCAGCCCTATGCTGCCGTTGAAGCTATCAGCTATGAGCCTTGGTTGGCGAAACAGGTGGTCGTGTCGGTATTGCGTTTAGACCAATTCTTCCCGCAGCTCTCGGGCAATAAATACTTCAAGCTTAAACATAACCTCAGCCATGCGCAGGCCCAAGGCTATAGCCGGGTGATTAGCTTTGGTGGTGCCTACTCTAACCATATACATGCGCTGGCTTATGCCGCCCAACAATACGGCATGCAGGCGCTGGGGATAATTCGCGGCGATCATGGCTATGCCGCTAATCCCACCCTCAGTGATGCGCAAGCTTGGGGCATGCAGCTGCAGTTTGTTAGCCGCAGCGAGTATAAGCGCCGTGCTGAGCCTGAATATGTGCGCAGCCTGCAACAGCAATACCCCGATGCCTGGGTTATTCCTGAGGGGGGTAGTAATGCCCTGGCGGTACAGGGCTGTGCAGAGATAGCCGAGCATATACGGCAGGGTTTGGGTGATAATTTCGATACCGTGTTGTTGCCCTGTGGTACCGGTGCCACCCTCGCAGGCGTGGCCATGGGTTTACCCCCTAGTAAACAGGTATTGGGGGTGGCGGTGCTAAAGGGCGAAGGTTACTTAGAGGCCGAAGTGCAGCGATATTTGGCACAGGTTGCTAATAACAGCCATGCTAAGTGGCAAATATGCCATGACTATCACGGCGGTGGCTACGCGAAGTGTGATGTAGCTTTGGCGCGTTTTATTAACAATTTCCCCATCGCTTTGGAGCCTGTTTATAGCGGCAAATTATTTTTTGCCCTAGATGCTATGATTAACTCAGCGGCCATAGCGCCGGGCAGTCGTATAGTGCTAATCCACACGGGGGGCATGCAGGGCTTAAGGGGTATGCAGGCGATAATGGATAAGCGTTTGGCGGCGGCAGATTAATAATGATTTGCTATGCTGTGGGCAGTATGCTCATGCACTGCGTTAGCGTAAAAAGAGACAATAATAAGCTATGAATAAGACTGAACATTTCGATAAGCGTTATTTAAACACCCTGGTGCCGGTAAATGCCTTAACGCTGGATCATTTAGATGCCTTGCTGCGTGAGTGCTCCATAGAGGTGGTCTGTAAAGGGCAGGTTTTATTCTCTGAGGGGGATTACGATAATAATCATGTTTACTTATTGAGTGGTTCAGTAGGTATTTGGGCGGGCCAAGACAAGCTGCGGGTGCTCAATGCTAACGAGCCTGAATGCCGCTTTCCCTTGCTGCATTATCAACCGCGCCGCGAAACTGTGTTGGCCGAGCAGGATTGCCATATTATCCGTTTTAATAATGACCGCTTAGACGGCATGGTCGCTTGGGATCAAGCCTGCCGATATATTGCCTTAAGCGTTTCCTCCGACCGCTCGCTGGATGAAGATGCGCAGTGGATGACGACCCTATTAAAATCCAATTTATTTTATAAAGTGCCGCCCATGAATATAGGGCAAATCCTTAACAAGTTTGAGCCCTGTTATTTTTCTGCCGGCGATACGGTTATACGCCAAGGGGAGGTGGGGGATTGCTGCTATGTAATCAAGGAGGGCCTGGTTAAGGTGATGCAGTCCACCGATGGCAAGCAGGCACCGCAGTTGGTTAATGAGCTGGGCGAGGGTTTGTGTTTTGGTGAGGATGCACTGGTTAATGACGCGGTAAGAAATGCCTCCATTATTATGGCGACCAATGGCGTGTTAATGCGCCTAGATAAAAAAGATTTTCACTTATTACTTAAAATGCCACAGGTGCAGCGCCTAAATTTTAATCAGGCCAAGCTGGAAGAAGCGGCAGTATGGGTGGATGTGCGCAGCCAGGACGAATACGAAAACGGCCATATAGAAGGGGCGTTAAATATGCCGCTGGATATTCTTAAGCTAAAGTCTCGTATGCTCAATAAAGCTAAGCTGCATATACTCTACTGCAACAGCGGCCGGCGCAGTGATGCGGCCGCGCATTTTTTAATGGCCGAAGGGCTTAATGTCGTATCTTTAAGTGGTGGCTTTGAGCACAGCGCCAGTTAGCGCGTTAATAATAAATATTGGCCCGCAAGGGTAGTGATGGTGCTTGGGGCATTGTTTTTATACAATGTTCGCCCATTATCATATTGGCGTTATCACTGTTATGCATCATTTTCAAAATATAGGCATTACCGGTAGAGACGGCGAAGGCGTGCCCGAGTCCTTAGCTGTGCTAGTCAATTTTTTAGTTAGCTGTGAATTGACGGTGATACTGTCCGAACAGATTGCCAATTTATTTGCCAATAAAAATTTAACCATCAGTAGCAATGAAGAGTTGGGCGAGAGCTGCGATTTAATTATTGTGGTGGGCGGCGATGGCAGTTTATTAGGTGCTGCACGCATGCTGGCCAAGTATGGCGTGCCGGTCTTGGGTGTTAACCGCGGCCGTTTGGGCTTTTTAACCGATGTTAAACCCGATGAAATAGAGGCCTCAGTGGCTGCCGTATTGGCTGGCAATTACAGTGTAGAAAAGCGCTTTTTGTTAGATGTGGTGGTTATGCGCGATGGCTTGGTTATGGGCCAGGGTGATGCCCTAAATGATGTGGTGGTTAACTCGGGTACCTCGGCGCGGATGATAGAGTTTGATTTATCCATAGAGGGCGACTTTGTGTATAACCAGCGCTCGGATGGTGTCATTGTGTGTACGCCCACCGGCTCAACGGCTTATTCATTGTCTGGCGGTGGCCCTATTATGCACCCCAGTTTAGATGCCATAGGCATAGTGCCTATGTTTCCCCACACCTTAAGCAGCCGCCCCATAGTGGTAGATGGCAATAGTGAAATTAAAATCAGCATACACAGTAATAATCAAATTCACCCACCCGTGACTTGTGACGGCCAAGTGACACTAACCGCCAGCCCTGGCGATACTGTACATATACGCAAAAAACCCCATAAATTAATTTTGATACACCCCCCTGGCCACAGCTTCTATGCCTCTTGCCGAGGCAAGTTAGGCTGGAGTACTCGCCTGGGCGATTAGCGCAGGTGTTGGCTAGGGGTATTTATGGCGGAGTATAAGGCAGTAGAGGCAGAGCTCGGTGAGGATTTAACGGAGTTTAGCCGCCTGTTATGGCAGCATAAACTGCGGCATAGAATTTTAGTGCAGGGTCACAAGCAGTATTTGTTGGTTGCCAATGCTGAGGATGCCAAGCAGGTAGCGCAGGCCTATCAGTCTATGCAGCAAGGTCAGCTGCAGTGGTCGGAGCCTGTGGTGCCGGCACCTCAGGCGCCAAGGCCGCCACTATGGCGCTATTTTTATCATCTGCCCGTTACGCTTATAGCCATAGCACTTAGCGTGTTGGGTTACCTGTTAGTGCGCTTTGATACTCAGCTAGGGCTGGCGGCGCAGTTTACTTTTTTTGCCATTGTTCGCGATGGCGCGGCCTATAGTTTTACCTTGCCTAAGGATCAGTTGTGGCGCTTGTTGACCCCTATGTTTTTGCACTTCTCCTTACTGCATATCGTTTTTAATATGCTGTGGCTGTGGGATCTAGGGCGCAGGGTTGAGATGATTCAGGGCAGTATCAAGCTGCTGGGTTTAATTGTGTTGGTGGCCATGGGCTCAAACCTGGCGCAGGCCATGGTGGCGGGGGCTGCAATATTTGGCGGCATGTCGGGGGTGATTTATGGTTTGCTGGGTTATGGCTGGCTGTGGAGTGTGCTGGTCCCCCATAAAAGCATGCATATACCCCATGCGATTGTGGTTTTTATGCTGTTGTGGCTGGTGTTGTGCTTAATGGGCTTTACTCGCCTGCTGGGCTTGGGGGATGTGGCCAATGCCGCCCATGTGGGTGGGTTGCTAATAGGTTTGTTAATAGGCGCAGCGGCCGCCTTAATAGAGCGCTTTAGTAACAAGCCATAGCGGTAGATAGGGTGTTATAATCCCGCGCTGTTATAGATTCAATGTGGTAATTCAAATGACCAAGCAAACCATGGGCTACGATGAGCTTATTGCTCAGCTCACGCCCGATGTTTATCAAAATTTTAAACGCGCCATAGAGTTAGGCAAATGGCCTGATGGCACTATTGTGAGCGATGAGCAAAAAGCCCATTGCATGGCGGCGGTAATCGCTTATGAGCAAAAGCATGTTAGCGCCGAGCAGCGCGTGGGTTATATAGACCGGGGCAGTAAGGCCGAGGGTGAGTTGTGCGACGATCAGCCCGACCCTGCAGCTGCAAGCCCGCTTAAGTGGCAATAAGCCCACCCAGATAACCACCTGCAATAACAACAATCCGCAAATACACAGGAGAATTCGGTTGCCAGCATTAATTGCCGAGGGCGCTTTGCGCAAAATGCAAACCTCATTGCAACAACACAACGGCCAGCCTATGGTGAGTTACAACTTGCCGGTAGGCGAGCAAACAGTGGCGATGAACGCCTTGCTGGGGCAGCCTATAGCCATACATTACCAAGGCAGTATTTTTTGCCAGCACTGTGGTCGCAAATCCAATAAAAGTTTCAGCCAGGGCTTTTGCTACCCCTGTTTTAAAAAACTGGCGCAGTGTGATAGCTGCATTATGAGCCCAGAAAAATGCCATTATTTTGAGGGCACCTGTCGCGAGCCCGAGTGGGCTGACCTACACTGCATGCAAGATCATTATGTTTACTTGGCTAACTCTACTGGGGTGAAGGTAGGTATCACTCGTGGCAATCAAATCCCCACTCGCTGGATGGATCAGGGAGCCATACAGGCACTGCCTATCTTTAGGGTGTCTAATCGTTTGCAGTCGGGCTTGGTAGAGGTGATGTTTAAAGATCATGTGGCCGATAAAACCAATTGGCGCAAGATGCTAAAAGGTGAGGTTGAAGCCATAGACTTAATCGCCCAGCGTGAGCAGCTTTTTGCGCAATGCCAGGCACAAATCAATGAGTTGCAACAGCAGCATGGCGTACAAGCCATACAGCAGCTTAGCGATGCCGAGCTGGTGGATATTGATTACCCCGTGCAGGAGTACCCCACTAAAATTAGCTCGTTTAATCTAGATAAAACCCCCGTAGTTGAGGGTGTATTAAAAGGTATTAAAGGGCAGTATTTAATCTTAGATACCGGCGTGATTAATATACGAAAATATAGCGCTTACCAAATTCAATTTTTTGCCTAAGCTAAACCGGCCCGTTTAGCTTAAACCGTGGAGCCTACGATGCGCGATTCACAACCCAAAACGATTTATTTAAAAGATTATCAGGTCCCCGAGTTTTTAATCGATCATACAGACCTGCATTTTACCTTAGCGGATGACATGACTACTGTGCGTTCGCGGTTAAGTATGCGCCGCAACCCTGAGTCCAAAACTCAGGATGCTAGCTTGGTGTTGCACGGCCAGGATATGCAGTTACAGGCCGTGACTTTAGATGGCACATTGCTGTCAGCGTCGGCCTATAAAGTCGATGAAGAGTCGCTGACAGTGGCTAGCGTGCCCGATAGTTTTGTTTTGGAATGCGAAACATTGATTAAGCCCCAGGATAATACTTCCTTAGAAGGGCTGTATCGTTCCGCCAGTATGTATTGCACCCAGTGCGAAGCCGAAGGCTTTAGAAAAATTACCTATTACCTGGATCGTCCCGATGTGATGTCCTTGTTTACCACCACCATAGTGGCCGATAAAGCAGCATACCCAGTACTGTTATCCAATGGTAATAATGTCGACTCAGGTGAAAACAGTGACGGTAGCCACTGGGTGAAATGGGAAGATCCCTTTAAAAAACCAGCTTATTTATTTGCCTTAGTAGCTGGTGATTTAGAATTTATAGAAGATAGCTTTACCACTTGCTCAGGCAATGACGTGACTCTGCGTATCTTTGTAGAAGCCAAAGATTTAGATAAATGCGATCACGCCATGCAGTCGCTAAAACGCTCCATGAAGTGGGACGAAGAAACCTTTGGCCGCGAATACGATTTAAATATTTTTAATATCGTGGCGGTAGATGACTTCAACATGGGGGCTATGGAAAACAAAAGCCTCAATATTTTTAACACCTCCTGTGTATTGGCCAAACCAGAAACTACTACCGATGCAGCTTTCCAAAGAGTAGAAGCCATAGTAGCTCACGAATACTTTCACAACTGGAGCGGTAACCGCGTTACCTGCAGGGATTGGTTTCAGCTCAGCCTAAAAGAAGGTTTTACTGTTTACCGGGATGCTGAGTTTTCCTCCGATATGGGCTCGCGCACGGTTAAGCGGGTAGAGGATGTAAACTTTTTACGCACGGTACAGTTCGCTGAAGATGCCGGCCCCATGGCGCATCCCATACGGCCCGAATCTTTTATGGAAATCTCTAATTTTTATACCGTTACCGTGTATGAAAAAGGCGCCGAGATTGTGCGTATGATTGCCCATTTATTGGGTAAGGATTTATTCCGCAAGGGCAGCGATTTATATTTTGAGCGCCACGATGGCCAGGCGGTGACCTGCGAAGATTTTGTTAAGGCTATGGAAGATGCCAGCGGTAAAGACCTAAGCCAGTTCCGGCGCTGGTATTCCCAGGCCGGTACGCCACAGTTAGCGGTAAGCGGCCGCTATGATGAGGTTACCAGTACTTACAGCTTAACGGTTAAACAGTCTTGTAAAACTGTGCAAGAGACGCCAAAGGCTTTTCATATTCCCTTGGCCATGGCGCTGTTAGGTGAAGCGGGGGCCTTGCGCTTGCAATTGCAGGGGGCTGAGCCCAACCCCGATAGCGCCGATAATACCGAGCTGGTACTGGATGTTACCGAGAGTGAGCAGCAGTTTGTTTTTGAGAATATACCCGAGCGCCCCGTGCCTAGTTTGCTGCGTGGCTTTTCAGCGCCGGTGCAGCTGCACTTCGATTACAGCCGCGATGAATTAATGTTTTTGATGAGCCACGACAGCGATGGTTTTTGTCGTTGGGATGCCTGTCAGCAGCTGGGGGTGTTGGCGCTTAAAGATATGATCGCCGCCTATCAAGCCGGGCAGGACATGCAGTTGGAGCCGCGCTTGTTGTCGGCATACCAGCATTTACTCAGCGATGAAAGCTTAGATAAATCCATGGTAGCCCTGATGTTGAGCCTGCCTTCTGAAGCGTATATGGCAGGTATTATGCCCAAGGCTGATGTGCAGGCTATCCATATTGCGCGCATGACTGCAAAGGTTGAGATAGCGGATCAGTTGCAGGCTTTATTTTTGCAGGCCTATAAGGCTAATACTCTAAGTCAGCCTTACCAAGCTAACGAGCAGCAAATTGCTGCCCGCAGCCTTAAAAATACCGCCCTGCATTATTTAATGCTGTCCGAAACTGAAGAGGCTTTGGCATTGTGCTTAGCGCAATATCAGCAGGCGCAAAACATGACGGATAGCATGGCTGCTTTGTCAGCCTTGGTTAATAGCTCATTTGAGCAGCAAAAACAGCAGGCGCTGGCAGATTTTTACCAGCGTTGGCAATCTGAAGCGTTGGTAGTCAATCAGTGGTTGTCGGTGCAGGCGGGCTGCTATTTAGCTGGTACCTTAGATAAAGTTAAGGCGCTAATGGCCCACCCAGCTTTCGATATAAAAAATCCCAACAAGGTGCGCTCAGTGGTGGGGGCGTTTACTGCCAATGCGGTCAACTTCCACCATCAAGATGGCAGTGGCTATGAATTTTTAGCGGATCAGATTATTACCCTGAATGCCTTGAATCCACAAATTGCTGCGCGTTTACTGGGGCCGTTAACCAAGTGGCAGCAGTACAAAGATGAGAGTGCGGCATTAATGCGTAAAGCGTTGCAGCGAATTATGGCGCAAGAGCAGCTTTCTAAAGATGTGTATGAGGTGGTCTCTAAAAGTTTAAATAGTTAGCGGCTAATCTATGTAAACCGAATTAGTGGGTGGCTTGCGTCTGTCTTTAATGTGGCGGCAGGCTTGGTGATGATAGCCATAAACATTCGGAGCGCGGCAGTTGAATAAAAAAGCCACCTATATAGGTGGCTTTTTTGTGCGGGGCAGGTTACTAGCGGCGAGCTTTGCGACGCGCTAAACCTAGGCCGGCTAAGCCTAAGGCCAATAAGGCAAAAGGAGAGGGCTCAGAAACATTAACGTTTAAGTTGTCTATGCCACCTTGAAAGCTGGTGAGATCAAAAGTGATTGATGATAGACCGGTTAGGTTAACAGCATGTGAGCCTATGCCGTATATAACGCCACCTATGTTCATGGCTGAGCCATAGATGTCAAAGCCGCTTAAGTTAAACAGGTTGCCGCCGTTCTCTGTCATGGTCACTATAGCGTTGCTGGCATTGGCGCCGCCGTTGTGCCAGTCGAGTATACCGTTGGGTTGACCGCCGTCACCGAAGTGGGGAGTAGAGCCGCCATTAAGAGTGAAGGTAAAACCTGACTCGCTGAAAGAGCCGATGATAGTGCCTGTGGCGCCATCAAAAGTGATGAGGCTGGCAGAGGCAAAGCTGGAGGACATTACAAAGGCCGCCATTAAGAAGAGTTTTTTTATAGACATGTTATTTCCCTATTTAATTTTAATAACTTTTAACTATAAGCAGGTTTTATGCCTGTTGTGTTAACTGTTTGTTTTTATAGGGTTTTATCTATTTTTTGGGGTAAATAAACTGGTGGGGTGTAATAAAGTCCGACAGCAGTTTGTATGTGGGGAGGGCTAGATAACGCGGTTACGACCCTGTTGTTTGGCTAGGTATAGGGCCTTATCTGCCCTGTCGAACAGCTCAAAGGTTTTATCTTGGGCTTGTAGGGTTGCGGTGCCTATGCTGATGGTGGTTTTGATAATCAGCTCGTCGATGGTAAATACGCTTTCTTCTATGCAGTGGCGTATACGCTCAGCGATGCGTTGGCAGCCCTCGCTATCGGTTTGGTTGAGTAGCAGTACAAACTCTTCGCCGCCAAAGCGATAGCAGTTATCGGTTTCTCTGCAGCATAAGCTTAGGCTGCGAGCCAGTTCTTTTAAAACCATGTCGCCGGCTGAGTGGCCGTAGCGGTCATTAATCTGTTTGAAGTGGTCTATATCCAGCACCAATAGCGAGAAGGGGTGTTGGTGTCTTTTGGCCAGGCTGACTTCTCTTTCCAATGCGGTTTCCAGCGCTGCGCGATTGCCTATTTGTGTGAGTGAGTCTTTTAATGCCGCCGAGATTGCCTGTTGGTATAGCAGGGCGTTGCGTATGGGGCACACCAAGCTGCCTATCAGCCCCTCAATAAAATTGAGTTCGCGGCTGCTAAAGGCTTTGCTGCGAGTTAAGATTAAATCGCCTTGTTGGCTGCTGTTAATTTGCAGGCTGTAGTGGCAGCTGTGTGGGCGGCTATTGCCGTAATTTAAAACAATACTATGCTCTTCGTTGCGGTAGCCCAGGCTGTCTATTGCTAAGTGTTGTTGCAACTCGCTGTGGAATAGATGCAGTACTTTTTCCAGCTCTAGGCTGGTTTGCAGTAGCTGGCTGATATGCAATTGCAGGTCTTGGCTGCTAAGGGCGTCATGGCCCTGGCCTTGCTGCCTATATGACGGGCTGGCGGGCTCTTCAAAGATAAAGCTCTCTGCTGTTTGCTCGTCGGAGTGGCTATGTAAAGTGTTTGCCATAAGGTAGCGCCTTTCATTGCAATAACATCGTGCCATTAGCGCTTCTGCGTCGCTTTTAATGGCTAGTTGTTACAGTAGCGAAAATCATGCCACTTTTTTTACGGGGCTAACTCGTTGAAAATTCAGGGTTTGTGTCGTGAACGTGGCAAACTTAGTCGCGAATTTGACGCTGTGGCGGCAAGCTTGCCAGTGATCAGCCAGAATTTTGCCGCTTTGCGCTAGATGAGTAGCCCGGCTGTAGCCGGGCGGTAATGAAGCTTATTGTGCGTCTATGGATAGGCCATTAACAGCTTGGCTGTCATCGCCCATAAGATATAAATAGCAGGGCATTAAGGCTGCGGGCTGGGGGTTGTTAGTGGGCTGCTCGGCTGGGTAGGCACTGCGGCGCATATTGGTGTTGGTGGCGCCGGGGTTAATGGCGTTTACCCGTATATTACTAGTGTTGGCCAGTTCATCGGCCAGCACCTGCATGAGGCCTTCGGTGGCAAACTTGGATACCGCATAAGGCCCCCAGTAAGCGCGGCCCTGTCGGCCCACCCCTGAGGAGGTAAAGATAATAGAGGCGCTGGCGCTGCTTTCTAACAGGGGTAGCATGGCCTTGGTGAGCATAAACTCGGCATTAACGTTAACCTGCATTACTTCCTGCCAAATATCGACGTTGCTCTGGGCTATGGGTTTGCGGTCGCCCAGTACGCTGGCGTTGTGTAGTAGTCCGTCCAGGCGGCCAAAGTTTTGCGCTAGGGCTTGCTGCATATCTTCATAATCACTCATGACAGCCCCCTTTAAATCCATAGGGTAAATAGCGGCCTGTGGATAGCCTGCCTGTTCTATCTCATCGTATACCGCTTCCAGTTTTTCTACGGTTTTGCCCAGCAAAATCACCGTGGCGCCGTGGCTGGCGTAGGCTAGGGCGGCGCTGCGGCCTATGCCATCACCGGCACCGGTGACTAGGATGATACGGTCGTTAAGTAGTTGTGCGGGGGCTTGGTATTGTTGGGCAGATTTCATGGGGCTCTCTAAGAATGGCTTTAACGTGAGAAGAGTTGAGTGTTTTGCAGCAGGGGCAGCAGCTCGCTGGCGTGCTCTACAAAATGGCTGGCTCCCCAGCTTGCCGCTGGATCGCTGTGGTCTATGTAGCCGTAATTGGCGGCTACGGTTTGCATGCCAGCCCGTTGCCCTGCCTCTATATCGCGGCGGTGGTCGCCTACATATAAAGTATTGGCGGGGGCGATGTTGAGCTGTTGGCAGGCTAAAAACAGTGGCTCAGGGTCGGGCTTGGTGGCGCTAACATCATCGGGGCAAACCACTGTGCTACAGCGTTGGCTTAATTGCAGTTGCTCTAATAATAACTCGGTGTATAGCCGCGGCTTATTGGTCACTATGCCCCAGTGTATGTTTTCGCTTTCCAGCCAATCAATAACCGCTTCCATGCCGTCAAAAAAGGTGGTTTTGACTGCAATATGATTGATGTATAGCGCTAGTAATTCATCGCGCAGGCTTTCAAATACGGGCTCGTGGACCTCTATACCCGACACTAAGGTAATCAGTGCGCGCGAGCCGTGGGATACGGTGTTGCGTATGCTGGGGTAATCCTGCTGCGGCCAGCCGTGGCGTTGGCACAGCTGATTAACCACCACAAAAAAATCTGGGGCGGTGTCTAGCAGGGTGCCATCTAGGTCAAACAGTACGGCGTTGAGTTGCATTATGATTCCACGGGTTTGCGGCTGTGTACTAAATAGTTGACGCCTACATCGCCATCTTTTAAGCGGTATTGCTGGCTGATGGGGTTGTAGGTCATGCCGGTCATGTGGCTTAGCTGCAGGTCAGCTTCGCGTATGGCGCTGGCCAGCTCTGAGGGCTTAATAAACTTGCTGTAGTCGTGGGTGCCCTTGGGCAGCAATTTAAGTAAATATTCCGCGCCTATAATGCTGAATAAATAGGACTTGGGGTTGCGGTTAAGGGTAGAAAAATACACGTGGCCGCCGGGCTTGCACAGTTTGGCGCAGGCTTTGATGACCGAGGCGGGGTCGGGTACGTGCTCTAGCATTTCCAGGCAGGTAACCACGTCAAAGCTCTCGGGTTGTTGCTCGGCCATTTCCTCGGCGGTGCACTGCTGGTAATCGATATTGAGCTGGCTCTCTAGGGCGTGCAGTTTGGCTACAGATAGCGGTGCCGCGCCCATATCTATGCCGGTGACTATGGCGCCGCGCTGGGCCATGGCCTCGCTTAATATGCCGCCACCACAGCCTACATCTATAAGCTTGCGCTGGGCTACCGGTGAGCGCTCATCTATATAGTTGGCGCGCAGAGGGTTGATATCGTGCAGGGGTTTGAACTCGCTGTTGCTATCCCACCAGCGGCTGGCTAGGGCTTCAAACTTGGCAATTTCCTGTGGGTCTACGTTGCTCACGCTGTGCTCTCTTATGGTAATGGTGGCAGTGTTATGGCTGCGTGGGTTGAATTTTATCGCGCCATTGCTGGGCTTTTTGTACCAGGCGGGCGAGGTTTATTTGGGTAGGCTGGCGATTACGCAATACTTGTTGGCCAGCCACCCAGCTGTGTTGCACGTTGCTGGCGTTGTGGGTGTACACCATTTGCGAGATGGGTTGGTAAATGGGCTGTTGTTCTATATTGCTCATATCTATGGCGATAAAGTCGGCTTGTTTCCCCGCTTCTAAACTGCCTATTTTGTGTTGTAACCCCAGAGCTTTGGCACCCGCCAGGGTGGCCATTTCAAGCGCCTGCCAATCACTCACGGCGGCGGCATTGCCGCTAACGGCTTTGGCTAGCAGGGCGGCGGTGTGCATTTCGCTAAATAAATCTAGGTTGTTATTGCTGGCTGCGCCGTCGGTGCCCAGTGCCACGTTGATATTGTGTTCCATTAGTTGGTGAGTAGGGCAAAAGCCGCTGGCTAGTTTTAAATTAGAGGCGGGGCAGTGCACCACATGGGCGCCGGATTGCCTTACCAGCTCTATGTCGGCGTGATTAAGGGCGGTCATGTGTACGAGTTGGGTGCTGGGCCCTAGCAGGCCTAGGCGGTTGAGCCGGGCCAGCGGGCGTTCGCCGTCTTTAGCTAGGGCGTCGTCTACTTCTTGCTGGGTTTCGTGGCAGTGTATTTGTATGCCTATATCCAGCTCGGCGGCCAGGGTGGCAATGCGAATAAAGGGCTCGTCGCTAACGGTGTAGGGGGCGTGGGGGCCAAAAGCAAAATCCAGTAATTGGTGGTGCTGCCATTTGTCGCGGGCGGCCAGGCCTTTGCTAATGTAGTCATCGGCATCGCGGCCCCAGGCGCTGGGGAAGTCCAGCACGGGAAAGCAAAACTGGGCGCGGATACCGCTATTGAGTACGGCCTCGGCGGCGGCATCGGGAAAGAAGTACATGTCGCTATAGCAGGTGGTGCCCGAGCGCAACATTTCGGCTATGGCTAGCAGCGAGCCATCTTTTACAAACTCATCGCTAATCCATTGCGCTTCGGCAGGCCAGATATGATCTTGTAACCAAGTGTGCAGTTCTTGGTCGTCGGCCATGCCTCTAAATAAGCTCATGGCGGCGTGGCCGTGGGCGTTGACCAGCCCGGGCATGAGCAGGTGTTGCTCTAGCTCTTGGGTGTCGGCGCTGCAATATTGTTGCTTGGCTAGCTCGGTGGGTAGTAGGTCAACAATGATGCCATCTTTAATGGCCAGGCTGTGTTGTTGTAGCTGTGTTTTGGCGGGGCGTATGGGGATTATCCACTGCGCATGTATTAATGTATCGACAGTTTTTGGGCTGCTATTGTTCATTAAGTAGGCGATTTCTGTTGGGCTGCAGGTGAGCGATATTGCAGTGGCCAGTCGCCCTGCAAACGATTGCCAGCGAGTATAACGGTATTTGCCGCTAAAGGTGTACTGCTGGGCGGAAAACTGTAGTGCTGGTAGAGGCTTAGACCCTGTACAAAAGCGATTAAGAACTGTGGGTTTGCTGGGGTTTTATGGTATGATTTCGCCTTTGTGTAAGGGGGCTTAGCCCTGTTTTTGTTTGTCTATTTTATTGGTCTTTTTATTGGTCATAATATTGATCTAGTGATAAGTCAGTACCAGCCCTGATACCAGTGGGTATTAAGGGTGGGGTAAAGCGGCGGCAGTGTGCTGCAGTCGTTCAATTTATAATAAGGAACACCGAGTTTTATGGGTGATATAAACAAAGAAATCCTGCCAGTTAACATCGAAGATGAACTGAAACAATCCTATTTAGACTATGCGATGAGCGTTATTGTTGGGCGTGCTTTACCCGATGTACGTGATGGTCTAAAACCGGTTCATCGTCGTGTGCTATTCGCTATGAGCGAATTAAATAACGACTTTAATAAACCCTACAAAAAGTCTGCCCGTGTGGTGGGTGATGTTATCGGTAAATATCACCCGCATGGCGACTCGGCGGTTTATGACACTATCGTCCGTATGGCGCAGCCTTTCTCGCTGCGCTATATGCTGGTAGACGGCCAGGGTAACTTTGGCTCGGTAGATGGCGACTCTGCGGCCGCCATGCGTTATACCGAAATTCGTATGCGCAAACTCTCCCATGAGCTGTTAGCCGACTTGGAAAAAGAAACCGTCGATTGGGTACCCAACTACGATGGCTCTGAGTTAATGCCAGCGGTATTGCCGACTAAGGTGCCTAACCTATTGGTGAATGGCTCCTCCGGTATTGCGGTGGGTATGGCAACTAATATCCCCCCTCATAACTTAAAAGAAGTTGTGACTGGCTGCTTGGCCTTAATCGATAACGAGCAACTCACTATTGATGAGTTGATGGAATATATCCCCGGCCCTGATTTCCCAACGGCAGCGATCATTAACGGCCGTGCCGGTATACTGCAAGCATATCGTACGGGTCGAGGTCGTATTTATATACGCGCCAGAGCAGAAGTGATTCATGACGAGAAGCGCAATAAAGACATTATTATTGTTCATGAAATCCCTTATCAGGTTAACAAGGCGCGTTTAATTGAAAAAATCGCCGAGTTAGTTAAAGAGAAAAAAATAGAAGGCATAGCCGAGCTGCGCGATGAGTCTGATAAAGACGGTATGCGTATAGTGATAGAGATGAAGCGCGGCGAAAGCGGCGAGGTAGTGCTTAACAATCTGTATCAGCAAACTCAGTTAGAAAATGTATTCGGTATTAATATCGTGGCCTTGGTCGATGGCCAGCCCAAGCTGTTAAACCTAAAAGAATTGCTAGAGCATTTTATTCGTCACCGCCGCGAAGTGGTAACGCGCCGTACGATTTACTTGCTGCGTAAAGCCCGCGAGCGTGGCCATATATTAGAAGGCTTAGCGGTTGCTATTTCTAATATAGACCCCGTGATTGAGTTAATTAAATCCTCGGATACCACTGCTGAAGCGAAAGAAAAATTATCGGCAGCGGTATGGGAACCGGGCGATGTATTAGGTATGTTAGAGCGCGCTGGTGAAGAGGCTTGTAGACCAGATGATCTACCGGCTCACTACGGTTTCCGCGATGGCAAATACCGTTTATCCCCCGCTCAGGTGCAAGCGATTTTAGATTTACGCTTGCAAAAGCTGACCGGCCTAGAACATGAAAAACTGTTAAAAGAATACCAAGAGAAGCTGGATGAAATTGCTGAATACCTAGGTATTTTAGGCGATTCATTGGTATTAATGTCGGTAATACGCGAAGAGCTAGAAGCTATAGTTACTGAGTATGGTGATGAGCGTCGCTCTGAAATTGTTGAGTCACAGCGCGACCTAACTACCGAAGATTTAATTGCCGAAGAAGATCGCGTGGTTACCATTTCGCATGGCGGTTACGCCAAGACTCAATCCCTTAGCGATTACCAAGCCCAGCGCCGTGGCGGTATGGGTAAGTCGGCAACAGCGGTTAAAGACGAAGACTTTGTTGAACACTTATTGGTGACCAGCACCCACGATACTATTTTGTGCTTCTCGAATGTGGGCAAAGTGTATTGGTTAAAAGTATTCCAAATTCCTTTAGCGGGCCGCAACTCTCGCGGCAGACCTATGGTTAACTTGCTACCGCTAGAAGAGGGTGAGCGCATTACCTCTATCCTGCCGGTACGCGAATATACCGAAGGTCATTACATCTTTATGGCTACTGCTAACGGTACTGTTAAAAAGACAGCGCTGACCGATTTTGCCAGACAGCGCAGCGTAGGTTTACGCGCCCTAGAACTGGAAGAAGGTGATGTACTGGTGGGTACCGCGGTAACCACGGGTGATTGCGATGTGATGTTGTTTAGCTCTGCAGGTAAAGCGGTGCGCTTTAATGAAAACGATGTACGCGCCATGGGCCGTACCGCCAAAGGTGTACGCGGTATACGCATGGAAGAGGGTCAAAAAATGATTTCTCTGCTAGTGCCTAAAGAAGGCGGTCGCATCTTATCAGTGAGCGAAAATGGCTACGGCAAGCGTACGGATGTGAGTGAATACGCCACTAAAGGCCGTGGTAATAAAGGTATGATCTTTATGCAAACCAGCGAGCGCAATGGTGCCATGGTCGGTGCGGTACAGGTGTTTGATGGCGATGAGCTAATGATGATTTCTGATCAAGGCACCATGGTGCGCACCCGTACTGATGAAATTTCTATCTTGGGTCGTAATACCCAAGGTGTGCGCGTAATACGGCTAAAAGAAGGTGAACATGTGGTCGGTATAGAGCGCATAGAAGAGCCTGACGAAATCGCCGAAATTATAGCAGAGGGCGAACCTGCGCCGGCCACTAACCCGGTAGCGGCAGATGCCGTTGCAGGCGATAGCGCGGAAGGTGTAGAGGGTGTAGATACCAGCGAGGTTGGCGAAGACTAAGCCAGCCTTGCGCTTAAAAAGTTTATTAATCTTTATAGGTAGTAATTGTTATGACACGACGTTTTAATTTTTGTGCGGGCCCCGCGGCCTTGCCTGAGTCCGTTTTACAACAGGCACAGCAAGAGTTAGTCGATTGGCAGGGCGCCGGCCTTTCCATTATGGAAATGAGCCACCGTTCTTCAGAGCTAGTAGGTATTGCGAATAAAGCCGAGCAGGATTTTCGCGATTTGCTAAATATCTCTGATGATTATGCCGTGCTGTTTTTGCAAGGCGGTGCTAGCACGCAGTTTTCAGCAGTGCCTTTAAACTTGTTGGGCGATAAAAAATCGGCTGACTATGTTAATACCGGGCAGTGGTCTAAAAAAGCCATCAAAGAAGCGCAGCGTTTTTGTGATGTTAATGTAGTGGCTAGTTCAGAAGATACTAACTTCACCACTATCCCAGCGTTTGATTCATGGCAGTTAAATAAAGATGCGGCCTATTTGCACTACACACCTAATGAAACCATCGGTGGCGTAGAGTTTTTTGATGTGCCTGATGTCGATGTGCCCTTAGTGGCGGATATGTCTTCTACTATATTGTCGCGTCCTATAGATGTGAGCAAATTTGGGGTGATTTACGCTGGTGCGCAAAAAAATATTGGCCCTGCCGGTTTAACCATGACCATAGTGCGCAAAGATTTAATGGGTAATGCAAGCGCCCACTGCCCAACCATGTTGGACTATAAAACCGCTGCTGATAATGACTCTATGTATAACACGCCGCCGACTTATAGCCTGTACTTGGCTGGCTTAGTGTTTGCTTGGTTAAAAGAGCAGGGTGGCTTGGCCGCAATGGAGCAACTCAACCGTCGCAAGGCTGAAAAGCTATACAGCTATATCGATAACAGCGGCTTTTATGCTAACCCCGTTGAGCTGAGCAGCCGTTCATTAATGAACGTGCCTTTCACCTTGGCCAGCGCTGACTTTGATAAAGCCTTCTTGGCTGAAGCTGACGAAGCCGGCTTGTTAAACCTCAAAGGCCACCGCAGTGTGGGTGGCATGCGTGCCAGCATCTACAATGCCGTGCCGGAAGAGGCTGTAGATACTTTAATCAACTTTATGAAAGACTTTGCGCAACGTAACGGATAAAACAATAAAAAATGAGTGACGATAAACAGCTGGATGAAATAGCCAGTTTAAATACCCTTGATCAATTGCGTAAGGCCATTGATCAAGTGGATGGTAAAATTCATAATTTATTAAATTACCGGGCCAGGCTGGCTGAGCGTGTAGCTGAAGTTAAGCTGGCAGAGCTGAAAGCCGAAACCGGTGAAGCCGATTTATCGAAGGTCATGTTTTATAGGCCTGAGCGTGAAGCCCAGGTATTGCAAAAAGTGATAGACAGAAACACGGGGCCGCTACCGGATAAAACGGTAGCGCACCTGTTTCGCGAGATTATGTCGGCCTGCTTGGCTTTAGAAAAGCCTATGGAAGTCGCTTATTTAGGTCCCGAGGGAACTTTTACCCAAGCCGCTGCGATGAAGCATTTTGGCCACGGTGTTATTGCTATGCCGCAGCCAGAAATTGCTAACGTATTCGCTCAGGTGGAATCAGGCCAGTGTAATTATGGTGTGGTACCAGTAGAGAATTCTACCGAGGGTATGGTTAATCACACCTTAGATAATTTTATAGATTCCCCCTTAAAGATTTGTGGCGAAGTAGCCTTGCGCATAGAGCTGCACTTGCTGGTTTGTGAAGGCGCAAGTGCCCAAACCGTTAAAACCATTTGTGCTCATAGGCAGGCTTTAGCCCAGTGCCGTCAGTGGCTGGATAATAACTGGCCGGGAGTAGAGCGCTTGGCAGTAAGCAGCAATGCCGAAGCTGCGCGTATGGCTAAAGATGACCCCACAATTGCCGCCGTGGCAGGGGATATTGCCGCTGAAAAATATGGCCTGATGAAGTTGGCTTCCAGCATAGAAGATCTAGCCAATAACACTACGCGGTTTTTAATTATAGGCCGTGAGGATGTACCTGCAGGTGGTAACGATAAAACCTCATTAATTATTTCGGCTCACAATAAGCCCGGTGCTTTATTGCACTTGCTTACGCCTTTTGAACAGGCGGGTATTAGCTTAACGCGTATAGATACACGGCCCTCGCG
Source organism: Dasania sp. GY-MA-18 (assembly GCF_024734385.1). GTDB lineage: Bacteria > Pseudomonadota > Gammaproteobacteria > Pseudomonadales > Dasaniaceae > Dasania > Dasania phycosphaerae. Next base: position 47,480 of record NZ_JANHAP010000016.1, read on the forward strand.
CACACAAAACTGGGCGTATTTATTTTTTGTAGAGTTTGAAGGTCACCAGCAAGAGCCGCGTGTAAAAGCGGTGCTGGATAATCTCATCGAGCAATCGGTGATGCTAAAAGTGCTGGGCTCATACCCAGCGGCTGTACTATAAACTATCAAGTTATAAGGTTTACCCATGGCCAGCGTTAATCGCATCACCGTATTAGCGGTAGGTTTAATTGGCGGCTCTTTAGCCAAAGCCCTGCGTGAAAAAAACTATGCCAATGAAATAGTAGGCTGGGGGCGCAATGAGTCCACTCTGCAGCGCGCAATAGAATTAGGTGTGATAGACAGCTATGAGCTGGACTTGGCTCAAGCGGTGCAGGGTAGCGATATAGTCGTTATCGCAACCCCTACCTTGATTGCGGTAGATATGCTGCAACAATTAGCTGAGCTGGTACCTGCCACCACCATTATTACCGATGTGGCTAGTGTAAAAGGCAATTTGCTGCGTGCCGCCAAGCAATTTTTTGGCGAGGTGCCTGCTAATTTAGTCTTGGGCCACCCTATAGCGGGCTCAGAAAAAAGCGGTGTGGAAGCAGTGAATGAAAAGCTGTTTATTAATCACCGTGTCATCCTAACGCCCTCGCAGGAAACCAGTATAGAAGCGGTTTCTACCATAACCGATATGTGGGAAGTTACCGGCGCTGATGTAGTCACCATGGCGGTGGACGATCACGACGAAGTGTTGGCAGCCACCAGCCACTTACCCCATATATTGGCCTACGCCTTGGTGGATGCTTTAGCCGGACAAAAAGAGCAGCAGGATATTTTTCGTTTCGCCGCTGGCGGCTTTAGGGATTTTACCCGCATCGCTTCCAGCGACCCTAAAATGTGGCATGACATCGCATTGGCTAATGACAAAGCGCTGCTTAAGATGATTGATTTGTTTTCAGCGCAGATGAATGAGTTGCGTGATGCCATTGCTAAGGCAGATAGTGAAGCTATTACCGGCTGTTTTACTAGAGCTAAAGCTGCTAGAGACCATTTTTCAGATATATTATCTAAACAGCATCAGTCTACAATTACCGATGAATAAGTTTGTTGTAGTTGTTTAGCTGAAGCTTCTTTGTAGCCCTAAACCGCTTGGCGGCGTGTGGGTTGAAATTCCTAGTGTTTACGATTCTTGTGAGTCAGCGTGTGCTGGCAAAAACTGGTGGGCTTGGCCGTGTCGTGGAAAAGCTTATGCTGTGAGAAGTGTTTGATATGACTGCGGTTGAAAGCAGATATTGCCTTGGGGAGGGGGAGCAGGCTGACCAGTTGTAGCTAAAAACAAAATTTATAGCATGCTACAACTGGCCGTGGTGATGTTAGCTATTCTTCTTTCTTCTAATAAAACCTAGAGCTGCGATGCCCAGCCCCATTAAGCCTAAGCTAGCTGGCTCAGCAACAGCGGTGTAGTTTAAGGTATTGTAGTAGTTGGTGCCGTTACCATTGATGTCAACAAACTCCGCGCCAGAGGAGAACACTGAAGCTGTGAACGGATTAGCACCAGTAACCCAGCCTAGGGAAGCGATGTTTGTCAGCGACAGGGTAAATTTACCGTAGCCAGATACGTTGGCAAAGTTTTCAATAAATTGATAACCATCGGCCTGGGTGTTTAAAAATGTTGTCCAAGCAGCATCTCCTATAGAGGTGAAAGAGGTGTAGTTAAAGCTTGTACCATTTATGGTGAGGCCGCTACCTAATGCCGAGGCCTGGCTACCGTGATAAGTAGAGCCGAAAAAGTCTATGGTGCCATCAATATTCTCATTCCAAGCAAATTCTTGCAGGTGGGCTGAGGCTGATATTGACGAAAGACAGGTGGCGCAAAAGGTAGTAGCAAGGGCTGTGCGGCGTAGCAGTTTGTTTTTAATAGTCATATATCTAGTCCATTTGAAATTGATGTTTTAGTTGTACAGCACGAGCATAAATTAAGGCAAGTATCTAGCCAGTACAATTTTTTCCTTTTATATCAATACGTTGGGGTTTGGCAGCTAGGGCGGTCACATAATATTGTAAAAAATACTGACACTATTTCGCCCGGATTATTGTGGGCAATTAGTGGGGTGAGGCTGCGCAGGTTGGCAATTCATATGCCATAAAGCGGAAACTGCTAGCTTAACTCAGGCCTGCAATAGATTAGTTGTTGCTAGCAAGGTTTAAAGCAAGCTCAACTATACCTTTCTCAAAGTTTTTTATTCCTGCGGGCCGCTTTTTACCATGGCCTATATGCAGCATGGCGCCGTCGATTAGCGAAGCTATCATATAAGCCCTTTCTTTACGGACTTGCTCAGGTAGGTCGGGGTTTAAAGGTTGCATCAGATTGGCAATGTTTTGGGTGTGGTTGCTATACATCTTGCGCATAATCTTTTGGGCATGCTCATCGCTGTGGGCCCTAGCCCATAGCTGGTAGAAGAAACCAGCAGTTTGCTTATCTTTATCGTCTACGATGAGGTAGTTGATATAGCTTTTAAAATGTTCGGTAGGGGTGCTGGATTTTAGCCTTAGTTGTTCAAAGGCCGCGCTATAGAGTGAGTCGGTATACTCTAAAATAGATTGTATAAGCTCTTCTTTACTGGGGAAGTAGTGCTGCAGTGTTTTTAAGTGTATGCCGGCCTTGGCAGCGACTTTACGCAAAGACAGTTCTGAGTAGCCCTCTTCAGAAAGCATGATTCTACCTGCTTCTAAAATCTCTTTTATTCTTTCTTCAGAGCTCGCTCGTCTAGTTTTACTGGTGCTCATAGTGCTAGTCCTAATCTAATTGCAGGGGGCATTATATTAAATATGCCACTAGATTTCCTCACTTATAACCTTTTGTTTAAACGGTAATAGTCTATGTATTTAGCTGCTAATTATGTCGCCATCATCTATATCAATGATCGGGTTTTCGTTGACATGCTAAGGCGCTGCGTATAAATTAGCGATACGCCGTCGGTTGACGGGTAAATTGATAATATTGTATCGAGGTTCAAATATGAAGGCTTTTATTAAGTGTTTAACGGCTAATCTAATTAGCGTAATGATGATAGTGGGGTTAAGTATGAGCGCAGCTAACGCTGACAGTAAGACAGTTGATATTAAGGGCGGAGCTAGTGATAAAGCTTTGCAAGCGTTTAAACAAGCAATACGTAAAAAGTATGACTTAAAGGAACGTGCCTTTAAAGAGAATGACGTAATGGGCTTAGTCGACGGTTTTTACGCTAAAAATGCCTTGTTAGTGGAAGAGAAAAAAGTTGTTAATGGCTATGAGCAAGTCGTTAAAATGTATGAAGAGCTGGTGCCTGGTGCGAAATCTGTAGGTATACAATCTAATTACACGTATTTATCGAAAGAAGGCAGCGTGGGTTACGATTACACCACCTTTCATGTGAGCCTTGTCGATGGTAATGAGTTTGATTTAAAACTACTGTTTATTTGGGAAAAAATTAACGGTGAGTGGTTCTGCATCAGTGATATGTACATCCCTGGTAAGTTTTAAGGACAGTTAATTTAGAGCCTGATTAAATACAGTAAGGGGCAGAAAATGAGCACTATAGACGAAAAAAAATTGGGTATGGATAAAGATATCACCCGCAGGGATTTTACCTCGGGGGTATTAAAAGGAGCTGGCTTGGGTTTGTTGGCTACAGCAGTGCCTTTAACATCCGAAAAAGCAAGTGCACAAGGCTTGGGCCTTGATTGGACTGGGCCTGGAGGTGTAGGGGATTACTCCAGATCTAATGGCAATACCCATGAAGTCGTCAATGGTGCTCACTCTATTCGTGATGGTAAATGGAAGTCTATACCAGCCGCCAAAATGGATATTAATGAAGAGTATGACTTGGTTGTTGTGGGCGGTGGCTTTGCCGGTTTAATGACGGCTTATACTTTTTTAAAAGAGAAGGGCGGTAAAGTTCTTATTGTCGAAAATCATCCTATTTTTGGCGGTGAGGGTAAACAAAATGAATTTGAAGTGGATGGCTACAGATTACATGCGCCACAAGGTTCAAACGGTACGCTGTGGCCGCCGGAAGAAGCAGAACGGGCCGGTTTTTTCTATCATCCGGTATGGCATGAGTTAGGTTTACCAGGAAAAGATAGCCCCGATGCACTGAAGTTTGTTTATAAAGCCAATGGCACAGATAAAGAGCTAAAGTTTAGTGAAGATAACTATGATGCCATGCAGTTGTTTAAAGAAACGGCAACTCTAGGTTATTACTATAAGGATAGAAAAGGTAAAGGGAAGTGGGCGCTAGATCCTTGGGGAACTAACTTTAAAGACGCGCCTATAGATCAAGAAGCCAAAGATCAGCTAATCAAGTTGGAAAATTTCTCAGGTGGCAAAAAACGGGCTGACTGGGAAACTTGGCTGGATTCAATGACCTATAAAGAGTTTTTAGAGAAAGAAGTCGGCATTAGCCACCCACATGTTTTTAACTACCTAAACCCAATGATGGCCGCACATGGCCCTGGTTTGGGTACCGATGTCATATCTGCATTTGGTGCGCTTTCTTTCGGTATGCCAGGTGTGAGAGATGTGCCACGAGCCAATGGCCACTCTAATCCATTTGAAGATTATGACCTTAACCTGATTAGTTTTCCCGGTGGCAATGCTGCTATCGCGCGTCATTTTGTTAAGAAAATGATCCCTGCATCCATCTCCGGTAAAGACACGCTCAACGATATTGTTTACGGCGATATAAACTGGGATGCGCTGGATAAAGCGGGACAAGACTTACGTATACGGGTTAATTCTACCGTAGTAGCTGTTGAGCACGAAGGCGATGTCGCTAGCGCTAAGCATGTTAATGTAACGTATATTGATAATGAAACCCATACACCTAAGCGCGTTAAAGCTAAATCGGTAGTGATGGCCAGTGGCCAGTGGGTCAATAAATATATCTTGCGTGATACCCCCGAGCAATTATCGCAGGCCATGGGTGAGTTTCATCATGCGCCTATGTTAGTGATCAATGTTGCGCTACACAATTGGCGTTTTATGGAAAAGTTAGGCATTACCGCTGCACGTTGGTTTGAGGGCTTTGGCTGGTTTACCAATATACGTGCGCCTATGAGTATAGAAGGCAAGCACATGCCGCTAGACCCTAATTTGCCCACTACGCTAACGTTTTACAATGCTTTTACCGATGCGGTTTCGGATAAAGGCTTACCGCTTAAGGCGCAAGGTGCCATAGGCAGGGCTTCACTATTTGCCATGAGCTATAGGGATATAGAGTACAGGATCAGAAAGCAAATGACGGAAATGTTTGCTGACTATGGCTTTGATGCTAAGCGCGATATTGCCGGTATAGTTACTAACCGTTGGGGCCATGCTTATGTGGCACCGCAACCGGGGTTTTTCTTTGGTGAGAACGGTCAGCCTGCGCCTAGAGATATTGTTAGAGAAGGTTATGGTCGCATACGCTTTGCTCATTCCGAATTAACCGGTGAGCAGTTGTGGACTAATGCCTGCCATGAAGGTGAGCGTGCAGCTAAGCAAGTGCTGGCGTTGTAGTCTAAAGCCTAAAGCCTAAAGCCTTACACGCCCGGTGTTCTATACCGGGCGCTTCTTTTTTAAAACAACTCAATCAAAAAATCTCAAAAGACTGCGCCAGTAACTCATAGCTGCGCAGTCTTTGTTCAAAAGTGTGGGTCACATTCACCACAGATACTTCATCGGCTTGGCAGCTAGCGACTAAGTCTTCTATGCGCTGCCGGCAGGCTTCTCCTGTACCGGCAATAATATCGGCCAGGCATTTATCAAAATAGCCTTTTTCACTGTGCGACATTTTTTTGATGGCATCCATAGTCTGTTGCGGTGAGGGAAAGCCATCGCGTATGCCGTGCATATGAGCCAGCACTTTGGAGTAGGCGCGTATAGAGGCAATTTGCAGGGCTTCTTCGGCGTTGTCGGCACAAACCACTGCTAAGGCGAGCATGGTCTGTGCGGGGTGTTTATGGCCTGCTGCATGATGGGCAGCGCGGTAAGCGTTAAAAATTTTATTGGCGGGCGTGGTGCTATCGATAAACTGTGCCAGTACAAAACCCATGCCCAGTTCACCCGCAAACTGACAGGAGCCGCTGCCTGAGCCCAGCATCCACAAGCTGGGACTGGTGTCGATTTCAGGCGTAACTTTTAATTGGCTGTAAGGGTGATCGGCAGGCATGCTGCCCTGCAGAAAGTGTTGTAAATACTCGGCCTGCTGCGCATAGGTTTGGCCGTGCGCGGCTTGTGCGGGGAAGGCCAGTGCCTGGCTGGCGAGTTCATCGCCACCGGGAGCGCGGCCTATGCCTAGGTCTACGCGATTAGGGTACAGCGCTTCCAGCATGCGAAATTGCTCGGCCACTTTATAGGGGCTGTAATGGGATAACATTACACCGCCAGTGCCCACTCTGATGCGCTGGGTTTGGCTGGCGATATGGGCTATTAAAATTTCTGGGCAGGGGCAGGCAAAAATGCCAGAGTTATGATGCTCGGCCATCCAGTAACGGTGATAGCCCCAGCGCTCACAGGCCTGCGCTAATTTAACGGAAAGTAGCGGTGATTCAGCAGAGCTGGAATTGGCGTGTATAGGGGCTTGATCGGTAACGCTGATACGTAAAGTCATAAGATTAAATTATTTGTTAAAGCGGGTGAAAAAGGCAGGCTAATGGTGACATAAATCTGTTCATACTTCAGCAGCGACTATGGCGCCAATGCTATGAAACAAATGCTTAAACAAAAAAGCCAATGACTTAACTGCTTACGCAATGTTAAGTCATTGGAAAAGGGTTGAACTTCAGGATATGAAAAAAGCTTAGATAACTTTGGGGTCTGGCTCTAAGCCTACCAAGTGCCTGCCGAATATTTGTGCGCACACATCATAATCGGTGTAGGCGTGTGCGGCAGTCATATGAGAATCCCTGAACAAGCGCTGGGCCTCGTTGTGATTAAACCAGGCATTAGCACCGCTGGATTCAAACAGACGATCTACAGCTTGTATGCACATTTTAACGGCGTAGGCCTGGTTGGTCCGCCAGTTAGCTAGTTGGTCGGCGCTGGGTAGTACTTGCGATTTACTTTGTTGAGTAAGGTCGTTCCAGTCTTTTTCCAGTAAGGCTCTGGCGGCATTAACCTGATGACGGGATTCAGCCAAGCGCATATAGGCGGGCACATCTTTGCCAACTTCGGCGCCAGTGTAGGCACGTACGCGGGTTTTACTGCGTACAATAAACCACTTTATCATTTGCTCGGCTATGCCCAAGCTAATCGCCGAGAAACCACAGGCGAAGTAGGGGCGATAGGGTGAGAAAAATATTTCGCTGTCAGGGTATAAACCATAGCCAGAAGATTTTCCTTCCATTAAGGCTTTTGCTGATTCTATGCGGTAGTTGGGTACAAAAACATCGCGTACTTTTAAGGTTTTAGTACCGCTGCCTTTCATAGCACAGGCATACCAGTCATCTATGATTTCATAATCGCTGCGGGGCACTACCGCAAAATGGGTGTGTGGCTCGGGGAAGTGCTCATTGCCTTTGCGTATAAAGCCCAAGATGGCCCACTCGGCATGGTCACAGCCGCTGCTCCAGGTCAGGTCACCGCTAATGCGTATGCCGCCTTCTACTTCTTCAATTTTGCCCAGTGGCGCAACACTGCTGCTAAGAGTGGCTAGTGGGTCTTGGCCCCATACCTCTTCCTGTAATTTGGGTGAAAACAGAGCTAGTTGGTGGCTGTGGGTAGCCAGCAAGCTAGAGGCCCAGGCGGTGCTGGCACAGGCACCAGCCAAGGTGGCAACACATTCGCCAAATTCAGCCAAGGTCACTTCTAGGCCGCCATAGGCTTTAGGTTGAAACGCTCTGGTAAAGCCGATTTTTTTAAGAAGTTCGATGTTTTCTTTGGGAACCTTGCGCTCTTCTTCGGCCAGCTGCGCATTGTTGGCAATAATTGGCAGTATGACCTGTACTTTTTCAGTGAGTGATTGACAGGCATCGAGATTCGATGCTATTTCTGCCGGTGACGTGGTGGCTGCTGTATTTTCTGTTTTAGTATTCATTTTAAGCCCTTCTGTAACCTGTAGTTGGTCTGTTTGGTTACTATAATCTGCCAGTGTAGAGGATTAATCCATAGACAAACTTAGCAAAAACTTGTACTTTTTGTAGTTGTGTACTCCTAGATGAAAGTAGGCCTTAAGTGATGGCTAACCCCAGTAAACCACCATTGATACCCAATATAGACATAGGAAAAACCTATGATCAGCGCTATAAAGGCGCCGATATTCATGTAGATACCTTAGCTAATCTAGCAGATTTTTTTGGTGCTGATATGCCGGGTCACCGCCATGATCGCTTTTATCAAATTCATTGGCTGAAGTCTGGGGCCGTAAAAGTGCAGCTGGGGGAGCAATCTTATAGCGGCAGCGCGCCGTTGTTTTACTTTACCCCGCCTGCTATTCCGCACTCATTTCAATTGGATGCACAGCCCGCCGGTTTAGTATTAACCGTGCGCAGAGAGGTGGTGCACAGGCTGGTGTCTGGCAATGAAGATGCTGCCTTAGAGAGACGTTTTACGGTGCCAGTATTTTCTGAGTTGCACGCCGTAGCAGGTAGCTTGGCTAAGGAGGCCAAGCGTTTTGAGCAGCTAATGGAAATGTTGGCCGAAGAGTTTTTTGAGCGCCGCCCGGGGCGTAAGCATACCTTGCCCGCGCTGGTTAATTTGGTATTGGTTTGTGTGTTTCGCCTGTCGCAGTTGCCAGCCAGGCAGTTGGAGTCGGGGCATGAAGAGATGAAAATTTTTCAATCTTTTCATGAGCTCATAGAGAAAAATTATAAAAAACATTGGCCGCTGTCAGAGTATGCGGCAGCTTTAAATGTTTCCCCTAGCCGTTTAGCCGATATCTGTCGACGCCTTTCTGGTGGTTCATCGAAAAGCTTAGTCTACGAGCGGCAAATAGAAGAAGCAAAATGGCAGCTGATTTATACGGCTGAGTCCATCAACGTCATATCTGATGAGCTGGGTTTTAAAGATCCTGCTTATTTTTGTCGTTTTTTCACTAAAAAAACGGGCTCATCCCCCAGAGAGTTTCGCCGTCGCATACTGTCAGGTTTAGATGGCAGTGCTGAGCAAGATGGGTAAACGCGACGAGTTTAGCTAAGCTTATGCGGCCTGTTTGGCCTCAAGCAGACGCCAGAGTGTGTAACAGCTAGCCGAAGCGGCAAAGCCCACAGCGATCATGATGGCCATGGTATAGGGGCTGTAATCGGTAAAGCCGCCAATAATAATTGCAGTAACACCACCCATACCTAGGCTGAATGCGCCAAATAAGGCTGACAGTGTGCCTGTGCGGCTGGGTAGATACTGTAAGCCTAGAGCCACATAGTTGGGGCGTATTGCACCGCAGGGCAATAAACAAAACCACAGCGTAATAACCACTAGCAGTAGCTGCTCTGGATTGTGTTTAGTTAGATACAGCAATAGGGCGCTACTACAAGCGGCCAGTATTAAACCGCCAGTAATAATCTTGTGGGTACCCAGCTTGGCGACATAGTGTTTACTCAGCCACGACCCCGCCAAAATTCCGCTGGCCATCAGTGAAAAAAGCAGGCCGTAGTGCTGGGCGCTAAGCGCATAGTAATGACTAAAAATGCGGGCAGAGCCAGTGACAAACGTCAGCAAAGAGATGGACGCTGCAATCTCGGCAAACAGCAACAGCATCACAGATTTATTTAAGCAAGTTTCCCAGTAGCCCTTAACAATATTAAACGGGTGTATGCTTTGGCGCTTTTCCGGTGGATGGGTTTCTTTTATCCACAAGTGGGCGGCGACTATGCATATGAGGCCGTAGATTGTTAGGGTGTAAAAGGTGGCGGGCCAGGGGCCAAACAACAGTATTAAGCCACCGATGGTTGGCGCAATAAGAGGGCCGATCTGTATCACCGTCATGACCCCGGCCATGGCTCTGGCGGTTTCTTCGCCTTGGGTGCAATCGCGAATAATTGCCCGCGATGTTACCGCTGCCGCACAGCCACCTAGGGCCTGTAGCAGGCGATTGGCAATGAGAAAATTAATATCGCTGCTTAGCGCGCATAGCAAGCTAGAGGCGGTATAAATATATAAACCAGCCAGTAATACTGGTCGCCTGCCTAAGCTATCTGAGAGTGGCCCAAAAAATAATTGGCCAAAACCATAACCTAAAAAGAATATACCTAGCGTCAGCTGTACCTGATCTTGGCGAGCGCTCAAAGACTCGGCCATGCTGGCGGTGGCGGGCAAATAAATATCGGTAGAAATTGCTGCTAGGGCCGATAGGGCACCTAGCAGAATGATAAGGCTAAAAGAAATACTGTTAGCCGCGACGCTATGCATGGGTTTTGGCATTGCTGAATTTAATAACCGGCTAGTGGTTGATCGTTGTCAGAGTCTATAAAGCGGCTGGCCAATTGGCGGGTAGCATTACTTAGCAGGGCGGCATCTACTCCTACGCCTACAAAGCTAGCTCCTTTTTCCACATAGGCTTTGGCTAGAGCTTCATCTACAGCGAGTACACCGGCGGCTTTGCCAGCAGCCAAGATGGTTTTAAACCCTGCCTCTATAGCGCTAACTACCTCGGGGTGCCCAGGGTTACCTATATGGCCCATGGAGGCTGATAAATCAGAAGGGCCTATAAAAACACCATCGACGCCATCAACGGCAACGATTTCCTCCAGGTTTTTCATGGCGGTGGTGGTTTCTGCCTGCACGATAAGGCAGATCTCTTTATTGGCGTGTTCTAGGTAGCCGTTCACACGATTCCAGCGCGCGGCTCTGGCCATAGAGGTGCCTAAACCGCGTATGCCCTCTGGCGGGTAGCGTACGGCTTGCACTAACTGTTTAGCTTGTTCTGCAGTATCTACCATGGGGATAAGCAGGGTTTGCGCACCTACATCCAGCAGTTGTTTTAACAGTGCGGTGCTGCCTTCGGCGGGCCTGACAATGGCGGGAACTTTATAAGGCTCTATTGCTGATAAATGGTTTTGCACATCGCGCACGCTATAAGGGGCGTGCTCGGCATCTATCAATAGCCAATCAAAGCCGGCACCGGCACCAATCTCGGCGCAGATAGTGTCGGGCAGGCCCAGCCATAAACCGAATTGGGCTTTACCGCTACTGAGGCGGCGTTTGAATTGATTTAAAGGTAAATCCATAGCAGCCTCTCTTATACAAAGCGGCAGGCGATGCCGCCCAGTGGGCCGTAATCGGCATGTACGGTATCACCGGCTTTAACGGGGATGGGCCTGGTGAATGAGCCTGATAAAATCACTTGCCCAGGCTCCAGTGCTATACCGTGTGGTGCAAAGCGCTTGGCTACCCAGCATATACCATTGGCGGGGTGATTGAGCACGCCAGCGGCTAAGCCAGTTTCTTCCAGCACACCGTTTAAGTAAAACAGCGAACCGCACCAGCGTAAATCCATTTCCGTGGGTTTGATGGGGCGGCCACCCATAATAATGCCGGCGTTGGCAGCGTTATCAGAAATAGTGTCTAACACGGTGCGGGTATAGCCCGTTTCGGGGTGTACGCGGTGGCTGCGTGCCGCAATAATTTCTAGGGCGGGTACTACATAATCGGTGGCGTTAAGCACGTCAAAAATCGTAACGTTTTCGCCTTCCAATCTATCTTTTAATACAAAGGCCAGTTCCACTTCTATGCGTGGGTCACAAAATTGTGAGACGTCTATATCTATGCCGTCGGCAAAAACCATATCATCCAACAGCACGCCGTAATCGGGTTCGTTGATTTTCATGGCGTCTTGCATGGCGCGTGAGGTCAAGCCAATTTTATAACCGACAATGCGGTGGCCGTTGGCAATTTTTTTATCTACCCATTGTTTTTGTATGGCGTAGGCGTCATCCATGGTCATATTGGGGTGGGTGAGGGTGACGGGGTCTATTTGCTTACGATTAATTTCAGCCTGGTAAAGGTCATCGGCAGCTTGTTGTATCTCTTGTTCATTTAGCATGTCATTTCTCTTGGGCTGACTCTAGTGATAGGTGTTCACGTAAGTTATTTAAATTATATTTCAGGACCTCAGGCAGTTCGTTCAATTCGAAAGAAATACCCAGGCCCTGTTGTTGCTGTATAGGTGCCAAGTGTTCGCTTAGTACCTTAAAAAAAGCCTGCGCGGAAGACTGTTTTTCTTCATCGCTGCGGCCAGCACCTATCTTCACTTGTAAGTGAAGAAAGGCATAATTAGGGTTGCCATTGGCTACCCTAAACTTGTCACAACGATGCGCGCGGCTGCGTATGCCAGCCAGCGGATACAGCCCTGTGTCCAGGGCGGCGTTGTGTAATTTTTCAAACAGCTGATCTAAGGCGAGTAGCTCGTCATCGATATTGCTGGAATGTTCAAGTATAAAGTGAGGCATATCCCCTCCGCGTTGCTGGGTTAGGTTAGAGGGAATACGGCGTTAACTTGGCCTGTGCCTGAGCTGGCAAAGTACTCGCCTAAAATCTCAGCCTTGCCTTGGTATTTATCCCAGCCCAACATGCCTAATAGCATGGCGGTGTCGTGCATGCCGCCTTCGCCGTGACAGGTTTCGTTATATGTGCCTAGCATATCGGTAAAGGTTTTCCACTGGCCTTGCTGCCACAAGTTTAAAACATGCAGGTCGACCTGACGGTAAAACTCATCGCTGATTTCAAACATGCTTTCTTTAGCCGAGCCATTGTCGTTAAAACGGTGCGATAAAGAGCCGCTGGCTAATACCATGACTTTGCTGTCACTTTTTTCTATGGCTTCTTTAACGGCTTCGCCAAAACGGCGTGATTCTTCGTGGGTATGCCAGGCACACCAGCCAGCTATAGAAACCACTTTAAAGTGTGAGTCTTCATTCATATAACGGCAGGGTACTAGGGTGCCGTATTCTAATTCCAGCGAATCAACTTCGTGAGCCAGAGTGTTAACCCCTTTGGCATTGGCGCACTCAGCAATTAATCGACCCAGCTCGGGGTTGCCGGAATAGCTGTATTCCATATCTTTAATAAAGTGCGGCAATTCATTACTGGTGTAAATGCCTTTAAAGGCGCTGTTGCAGTTAATGTGGTAGCCCGCATTAACCAACCAGTGCACATCAAACACCACTATAGTATCTACACCTAATTCACGCGCGCGACGGCTTAATTCTTTGTGGCCGGCTATAGCTTGGTCACGACAGCCTTGGTGTGGCCCTGGCAGCTCTGATATATACATAGATGGTACATGTGTAATCTTGGCCGCTAATGCAATCTCTCCCATAATCCTATCCTCTTAATACTTTATGACTATCGACCTAAAACTGGAACTTTGTGGGTGCCGTGTGCGATACAAACGTTTTTAGTTTCCATGTAAAAGTCAAAGCTGTAATCACCGCCATCGCGGCCTATGCCAGACATTTTTACGCCGCCAAACGGTGAGGGCAGGTTACGGTTGTTTTCGGAGTTAACCCACAGCATGCCAGCTTCTACATGCTTAGCCATGCGCATGGCACGACCGGTGTCATTGGTCCAGATGTAACCAGATAAGCCATAGATGGTGTCATTGGCAATGCTGATGGCCTGCTCTTCGGTATCGAAGGGGATGGCGGTTAATACTGGGCCAAAGATTTCTTCCTGAGCTATGCGCATGCTGTTATTGGCATCGGTAAACAGCGTGGGCGCTACGTAGTTGCCAGCGCCTAAATCTGTTCTGCGCTCACCGCCAACTGCAATGGTGGCGCCGTCATCTTTGGCTATGTCCATATAGCTCATAACTTTTTCAAAGTGACCGGTATGTACCAGTGGGCCCACTTCGGTGCTAGGGTCCAAGGGGTGGCCAACTTTTAGGTTTTGAACGCGTTTTTCCAGAGCGGCTAAAAACTTCTCTTTAATACCGTTTTGGATTAGCAGGCGGCTTGAAGAGGTGCAGCGCTGGCCGTTAAGGCTGTAAATCATAAACACAACTGCATCTAGGGCGCGATCAAAGTCGGCATCGTCAAAGACGATAACCGGGTTTTTACCACCCAGTTCAAAATGTACCCGCTTCAAGGTTTCTGCGCCCTGGCGCATGATGTGGCTGCCGGTAGCGCCTTCGCCAACTAGAGCGATGGCCTTAATGGCAGGGTGCTCGGTAAGGCGTTTGCCTGCAACTTCACCAAAGCCATTGACTGTGTTCCAGACGCCATCGGGTATACCAGCTTCGCGGGCAATTTCGGCGAGTAACATGCCGGTTAGTGGTGTTAGCTCGGCGGGTTTGTGCACTATGGTGCAGCCAGCAGCTAGGGCGGGGGCTATCTTCCAAGTGGCTAGCATAAAGGGCGTGTTCCAGGGGGTAATAATTCCCACGGGGCCCATAGGAGTGCGCATGGTGAAATTGGTGTGCTCGTCTTGGTGTAAGGCCTGGCCGTTTTGGGCCTCGGGCGCTTTATCGGCAAAAAAGCGGAAATTAGCTGCGCCACGTATGGCTGCTTGTTTCATAAAGCGTATAGGTTGGCCGCAATCCATGGACTCAACCAGGGCAATCTCGTCGGCACGTTCTACAATTTTATCGGCAAAGTGGTTGAGCAGTTTTTTGCGCTCAGCACCGGGCATGTCGCGCCAGGCGGGGAAGGCTTTTTCTGCGGCTTCGCAGGCTAGGTCTACATCGGCGGCGGTGCCTATTACCACGTCACCCAAGGAGCTGTTATCAGATGGGGTGACATTGATGTAAGTCTTTGAATCGGCAGGTAGATAGGGCTGACCATTGATGTGGTGGCCGGTGGTGTTGGCTTTAAAGCGGGCTAAAAATTTTTCGGCGTTAGCAGTATTTTCATCGAAAGTTGACATGTGAGGCTCCGTGTTTACTGACGTAGGTATGTAACATGTTAAGTATTATAGGGCCCAGCTTATGGAAATGTAAATCGATTTGTCGCTATTTTTGCCTTTTAATAGCCATGGCTTTGGTTTATTATGCATAACATGTTAACTAAATTTAAGGGTTGGCTGGGCTGCTGGCCTACCAGTCGTGGCTATAGTGGAGAAGAGTAGATGAAATTTTTAAGCTTTGAGAAAGATGGTAAGCAATCTTGGGGTGCGCTCAAGGATGACGGCATAGTCGATCTGGGCAGCCGAGTTGATGGTGATCTGCATGAGGTATTAAAGCAGGGCAAGCTAGAGGCCATGAAGCAAATGGCAGCTGAGTTGGCGGCGGATTTTTCCGCTGAGGGTATTAAGTATCTAGCCCCTATCACGGCGCCTGAAAAAATTGCCTGTGTAGGGGTTAACTACGCCAACCGCAATGCTGAGTATAAAGACGGCTCTGAAGCGCCCAAATACCCCAGCTTATTTATACGCACCCCCGATTCATTAACTGGCCATGATCTGCCCTTAATACGGCCGCCAGAATCTCATCAATTAGATTACGAAGGTGAAATTGTATTAATCATAGGTAAAGAGGGGCGCCGTATTGCAGAAGAAGATGCCTACGATCATATTGCCGGTATAACCATTATGAATGAAGGCACATTGCGCGATTGGGTACGCCACGCCAAGTTTAATGTGACCCAAGGTAAAAACTTTGTGCACTCAGGTTCTATAGGCCCGTGGATGGTTACTATGGACGAGTTTACTGAGCAACAATTAGAAAATATGCGCGTCACTACCCGTGTTAATGGCGAGGTTCGTCAAGACGACACCACAGCCAGTATGATGTTTCCTTTCAAATATATTATTAGTTATTTTTCCAAATTCTTTCACCTTAAGCCCGGTGACGTGATTGCTACAGGTACACCTAACGGTGCCGGTGCGCGTTTTGAGCCGCCTATTTATTTGGTGCCTGGCGATGTGGTAGAGGTAGAGGTAGAAGGTGTAGGTGTTTTATCTAACGGGATTGCTGACGAGGTTTTGTAATGAACAAAGCTAAGCTCCGAGGGTTTAATCGCTCCTTGCCTATGTCACTATTAAGGGCGCGTGAGGCAGTAATGAAAAAATTTGCTCCTTCTTTGAAGGAGCATAATCTTTCTGCTCAGCAGTGGCGGGTAATTAGGGCGTTAAAAGAGGAGGACGGTTTAGATATGTCTGAGCTGTCTGAGCGTTGTTATTTATTAATGCCCAGCCTGTCTAGGATTGTTCAAAATTTGGTGGTGCGCGGCTTAGTAGTGCGCAAACTGGTCGAAGGTGATCAGCGCCGTTCTGCCATTGTTATTACTGATGAAGGCATAAAGCTGTTTAATATCATTGCGCCTAAATCAGCTGAGCGATATGAATATATTGCGGAAAAATTTGGCCCGGGAAAGTTAGAACTGCTGTACGAGCTATTAGACGAATTAGTTGAAAAGATTGATGAATAGCTCTATAGGCACAGGCTTGAATAAGCCGTTAGTAAAAAGCGGCAGTTATATTAATGGCTGTTGGCTGGCTAGCGGTGAGCAGCGCTTGGCGGTAACCAACCCCGCCACGGGTGAATTGCTCACTAATCTAAGCTCGGCAACAGCTGCCGATGCTGAGGACGCAGTGGCCGCTGCTACAGCGGCATTGCCAGCCTGGCGCGAAATGCCCGCAAAAGCGCGTGCGCAATTATTGCGTCGCTGGTTTGATTTAATTATAGAAAACAAAAAACAACTGGCCGAAATACTTAGTGCTGAGCAGGGTAAACCTTTAGCGGAAGCCGAATCAGAAGTTGTTTATGGCGCCGCTAGCATAGAGTGGTTTGCGGAAGAGGCAAAACGCGTATATGGCGATATTATTCCTGCGCCTAGTGGTGACAAACGCTTAGTGGTTATTAAACAGCCTGTTGGTGTGGTATCGGCTATTACGCCCTGGAATTTTCCCAGCGCTATGATTACCCGTAAAGCGGCACCAGCCCTAGCCGCCGGTTGCAGTTTTATTGTAAAAGCTTCAGAGGAAACACCGTTGTCGGCTTTAGCGCTGGCGGCTTTGTCACAACAAGCCGGTATACCCGCAGGAGTTTTTAATGTGTTGGTTAGCCAGCGTGCAGTAGAAATTGGCGAAGTGCTAACCCGTGATAGTCGCATACATAAATTCTCTTTCACTGGGTCTACGGCGGTAGGCAAATTATTATTAAAACAATGTGCCGATACAGTTAAAAAAACGTCTATGGAGCTGGGCGGCAATGCCCCTTTTATAGTTTTTAAGGATGCAGATATTGATGCAGCCGTTAAAGGCTTGCTGTATTCAAAGTTTCGCAATGCCGGGCAAACCTGTGTTTGTACCAATAGAGTGTTAGTGCAGTCCGAGGTTTACGAGCGCTTTATTGCCAAACTAGTGCCGGCTGTGCGTGCTTTAAAGATGGGTGCCGGTGACGATGCCAGTACTCAGATAGGCCCTTTGATTAATGAACGAGCAGTGCTATCTGTGGCGCAAAAGGTTAACCATGCTTTAGCAATGGGGGCCAAGCTATTAACCGGTGGCTGCAAATCTTCGCTGGGCGATTGTTTTTATACACCAACCGTATTGGCCAATGTCACACCGGCCATGGAAGTGTTTAATAGCGAAATATTTGGGCCGGTATTACCAGTAATTAAATTTGACACCGAGCAGCAGGCTATAGACTTGGCTAATAATACCCAAGCGGGTTTGGCCAGTTATATATACAGCCGTGATATAGGGCGTATATGGCGGTTAGCTGAGGCTTTGGAATATGGCATGGTAGGCATTAATGATGCAGAAATTTCCAATGAAGTGGCGCCTTTTGGTGGTGTTAAAGAGTCAGGCATGGGCAGAGAGGGGTCAAAATACGGTATAGAGGATTATTTAGAAATTAAATACCTTTGTATGGGCGGCCTCAATAACTGATCGCTATAGCTAACACCAGCCATAGGCTAAATAATAATCTTAGGTGAAACCATGACAGCACAGTGCGCAAACTTTTCAGTTAAAGATGTTATTGATAATGGCAGGGTGAGTTATCAGCAGCTATTGGTGGTTTTTCTCTGTTTAGTTTTTAACATGCTGGATGGTTTTGATATTACTGCCATGGCGGTTACTGCTAATGCGGTAGGCATAGAAATGCAGATAGCTGAGGATAAGCTGGGCTTGGTATTTAGCTTTTCATTAGCGGGTATGATGCTGGGGGCGATGTTTTTGGCCTCTTTCTCCGATGTGTTTGGCCGCCGCACACTGGTGATACTTTGTTTATTTGTGATTGGCTTATCGGTGCTGGCAACTGCGTATGCCAATAGCTTAGCCGCGTTAATAGCCTTGCGATTTATTAGTGGCCTAGGGGCCGGTGCTATGCTGGCCAGCCAGGCAACACTGGCATCGGAATATAGCGCCAATAAATACCGAGCATTAGCTGTAGCAGTAGTAACTGCTGGTTATCCTTTGGGGGCCATGATGACCGGATTAGTTGCCGGTTATATAGTGCCAGACTTTGGCTGGCGCGGCATGTTTATATTAGGTGGCGTGGTGACCTTGGCTATGGCGGTATTAGCCTGTTTATTATTGCCAGAATCGTTACAGTTTTTATGTGAAAAAAGGCCGCCAAATGCCTTGTTAAAAGTGAATAAAATATTAGCCAGGTTTTCTGTAGCGCCTCTGACACAGCTACCCGAAATAGATAAGACTACAGCCACTATGGCTGGCACTGGTCGCGATAGCGTGCTTAGCAATATGTCTAAATTGTTGGCGCTAGAGTATCGCAGCAAAACATTGATTTTATGGTCCTCATTTTTTATGTGTGTTTGCAGCATGTATTTTTTAATGAGCTGGACCCCCAAGCTTATGGTGAATGCTGGTTATAGTGCGCAAATAGGCAACTATGCATTTTCATTATTTAATTTTGGAGGTGTGCTGGGTATTTTCATATTAGGTGCATTGGCCACGCGTTGGATGTTAACCACCCTGGTGTGTTTGTTTTCACTGTCGGCATTTTCCTTGATGCTGTTATTTGCCTTAGCACCAGCTAATACCACTGTATTACTGGCGTTGATTTTTTTAATTGGTGTCACCCTGCAAGGTGGCTTTACCGGTTTGTATGCCACAGCGGCCAAACTATACCCAACAAAAATTCGCAGCACCGGTGTTGGTTGGGCCATAGGTTTGGGGCGTTTAGGTGCTGTATTCGGGCCTGCTATAGCCGGTTATATGATTGCCTCACAGGTGACTATGGCGATGAGTTTTATGGTTTTCGCCGTGCCCATGTTAATTAGTGGCCTGCTAGCTTATTGCCTGCGCATACGTTAATTCATTATTGAAGACAGTTGTTTTATTAAGAGAGAGTTATTATGAGTTTTGATCCATTAGTATTTAGAAAAGCTTTGGGTAAATTCCCTACGGGTGTTTGCGTGGTGGCTGCTGAGCCCGAAGGTGAAGCGCCTTTTGGCATGACCATTAATTCATTTTCTTCAGTGTCACTAGATCCACCTTTGGTGCTGTGGAGCATACAAAATAATTCTGAGTGTTTTCCTCTGTTCGAAAAGGCGGCGACTTTCAGCATTAATATTTTGGCTGACGATCAGCAGGATATCTCCAATACCTATGCCAAAAAGGGCTCTCATGAGTTGGCGGCTGAACATTTTCATATGGGTGCAGCCAATATGCCGGTTATTAATGGTGCTATAGCTAGTTTTGAATGTAAGGTATGGGCCCGGTATCCCGGTGGTGATCATGTTATTTTAGTGGGCGAAGTCGTTGAGATGGAAGAGGGCGAGCTGAAAAAGCCTATATTGTTCCACGATGGTGCTTACGGCAATATAGCTTAATAGCTTCTTTTTTTGGCGGCCATAGTGGCCGCTATTGCTGCTTAGTGGTAGCCCTGCTGGCTACACACGCTGCGATTAAATAGGCTATTATGGCATTAGCTTTAGTAGCCTAATCGTAATAATTGTCGGTAGGCTAGGTATAAGCTTTTCAGCAGCTAGGAGCTTGTAAATGAGCGCACACAAAATGATGAAGTATTGCTGTTACTGTGGCGCTGAGCTGTGCCTGCAGCAGATCGCAGGCGATATACAGCCGCGCCTATGGTGTGGGCAGTGTCAGCATGTACACTACCAAAACCCTACCATTATGGTTGCGGCCTTTTTATATTGCGGCGATAAACTTTTTTGGACTCAACGCGGTATAGAGCCCTGCAAAGGTAAGTGGGCCTTTCCTGCTGGCTTTGTCGAGTGTGGTGAATCGCTGCAACAAGCCGCCGCCAGGGAGCTAGAAGAAGAAACCGGTATCCAAATTAAACCCTCGGCTATGATCCCCATGAGCATAAGCTCCATCATCCCTATAGATCAGGCTTATATGGTTTTTCGCTCGGCTTGTGATACTGAGTTACTCGCTCAAACCACTGAGGAAACGCTAGACTACGGCTGGTTTTCTCGCGCTGACGCACCTTGGGATAAAATGGCGCACGAAGATTCTAAGCCCTTGGTAGAGCAGGTTTACAGCGCTATAGAGAATAATGACTTTTTTATACGCATAGGCAAGATGGATTTAACAGGCAACTGCCACCAGTGCTATTCATTAAAACCATAAAAATAATCAAGGCTTGCGGGGATAGTCTGTTGGTTGTATTTTGGCCTGGTATGGCCACTTTTTGTTTTCTATTTTTTTTATGTTTTGGCCATTTAGCGGCAGCCGATGAGGCTGGTGATTATGTAGGCAGCCAGCAATGTGCTGCCTGCCACCAACAGGCTTTTGCGGATTGGCAGGGCTCACACCATCAGCAAGCTATGCAGCATGCCAGTAAACTCACAGTATTGGGTGATTTCAATAATAGCGAGTTTAGCTATAACGGCATACGCTCTACTTTTTATAAAAAAGGTGAGAGCTTTTGGGTTAAAACCGATGGTGCTGATGGTAGCTTGCAGGATTTTAAAATTGCCTACACCTTTGGGGTGCACCCGCTGCAACAATACTTAATTGCCTTTGATGATGGCCGCTTGCAAGCCTTATCTATCGCTTGGGATAGCCGCAGTGTGGAGCAGGGCGGGCAGCGCTGGTTTCATCTTTACCCAAACGAACAAGTTAGCCATCAAGATGCTTTGCACTGGACTAGGCAGTCGCAAAACTGGAACAGCCAGTGTGCGGAATGCCATTCCACCAACTTGCAAAAAAACTATCAGCCTGCGAGCAATAGCTATCAAACCACTTGGTCAGAAATTAGCGTGGGCTGTGAAAGCTGCCACGGCCCCGGCGCTGCACATATACAGTGGAGTAAGCAACAAAGCGCTGCTGTTAAGAGCAAAGGATTAACAGCTCATTTAGACCAAGCAGCGCAATGGCAGCGCCACCCCAAAGCGGCTACAGCCCATATAAGTCGTATGCAGGGGGAGGCAGGAGATAGCGCTGCAAATAATAGCCAAATTGATCATTGTGGCCGTTGTCACTCCCGTCGCAGCTCGCTACATAGCGATAATAAAAGCGCCAGCTTTTCTGAGCAGTTACTCGATAGCCACATGCTCTCATTAATTGAGTCATCGCTGTATTATGCCGATGGCCAGATTAAAGAAGAGGTGTTTGTGCATGGCTCTTTTTTACAAAGCAAAATGCATCAGCGCGGGGTGGTGTGCAGTAACTGCCATAACCCCCACAGCCTGCAATTAAAACAACAGGGCAATGCACTGTGCGCGCAATGCCATAACCCCGCAAGCTTTGATAGCCCCGAGCATCATCACCATGTGGCAGATAGCAGCGGTGGCCAGTGTGTCAATTGCCATATGCCAGAGACCACCTATATGGTGGTAGACCCCAGGCGCGATCACAGCCTGAGAGTGCCCAGGCCGGATATTTCCCTGCAGCTGGCGCTGCCTAATGCCTGTAACCAATGCCACCAGGATAAAAGCGTCGCTTGGGCGGCAGCTGCCTTTAAGCAATGGTACCCCGACCGAATTAAGCAATCGCATTTTGCCTACGCTTTTAACGCGGCTGATCAGTTACAGCCCCTAGCAGTGCCCAAGTTGGCGGCACTGGCTGCGGATTCTAGCCAAGCTGTTATTATCAGGGCATCGGCGTTGCAGCGCTTAAGTGCTTATCAGGATCAATACAGTATCAACACGGCGCTGACTTTATTGGCCGCGCCGCAGCCCTTAATTAGAGTGGCAGCCTTACAGGTGCTGGCAGCCATGCCCCTAGAGCAGCGTATAGGCCCAGTATGGCCGCTGTTATCCGACCCTATCAAAGCTGTTAGATTAGAGGCGACGCGTTTACTAGCCGCCGCTACTGTGCCCACAGCGCTATCAACGGCGCTTACTGAGCCGCAGCGGCAGCAGTTACAGCAGGCGGTTGCCGATTATCTCGCTATGGCTAACAGCCATGCGGATAGCCCCAACGGCCAGCTGCAATTGGCTGCTATATATGAGCAGTTAGACCAGGCTGCTAAAGCCAAGCAGGCTTATCAACATGCGCTGCTATTAGAGCCTGATTTTATTCCCGCTTTAATCAATTTTGCCGACTGGTATAGAGCGCAAGGGCAGGATGAACTGGCCTTACCCCTGCTACTAAAAAGTCTGAATCTGTCGCCCACTAATGCGGATGTGCATTTTTCTTTAGGTTTATTGTATATACGGCTAAACCAACGGCAGCAGGCGCTAAACCATGTGCAACAGGCTGCTGAGTTAGCCCCAAGGGTGGCGCATTATAGTTATGTTTATGGCGTTGTGCTGTTTGATATGGGCCAGTCCGAGCTGGCCATAGCGGTGTTAAAAAAGGCGCTGCTGCAACATCCCGGCCACCCCGATATATTGACGGCTTTAGTTAGTTATTTACAGCGCTTGGGCAGGGCGGCAGAGGCCACTGCCTATGCCGCGCAATTACCTTAAGCTACTTTTTCAAAATACTGGTTTAGTTTTAGTAACCGCTAACCCAGTCGGGCAATATCACATTATTTTCTTTGGAATATTGTTGCCACAGCTGCAATAGCTCTTTGAGTTTATCGGGATGACTAGCGGCTAAATCTTTGGTTTCGGCTAAATCAGTTTTTAAGTTATAAAGTTGCCACTGATTACTGCCATAAGGTGGCGGCATGTGTACCAGCTTCCAATCGCCTTTACGTAATGCGCGCTTACCCATCAGTTGTATACCTAGGGTGCGCTCTTTGGCTGCCTTGGGGAGCACGCCATTAGTTAACAGCGAGGTCATGGTAATGCCGGTAATAGGTTCTATCGCTTTGCCTTTATAGTGGCCTTGGGGCGGATTAATGCCCGCGATCTCCAGCAGCGTAGGGGTAATATCTTTAACTGATATCATCTGCTCTTCTATTACTCCACGGCGAAAAGCTGCAGGGTAATGGGCAAAGGCTGCCACGCGAGTGCCGCCCTCGGTGGTAGAACCTTTGTAGTATTTTAGCGCCGGGCTGCTGGCTCTGGCCCAGCCTTCGCCTAAAAATGTGTAGGAGCTGGGTTTACCCATGTTGTCAAAACTAAAGTCGTGGGTTTCATCGATAACTTTTCTGATTTTGGGATAGCCGTCTTTAGGCCAGGTATTGTCGAGGTTGTGGCCTTCGGCACCATTGTCCGATAGAAATATAATAACCGTATTATCAAATAGTTTATTATCCTTTAGGTGCTGGATAATACGGCCAGTGTGGCTATCTATCTCATCGATCATGGCTGCATAAATTTCCATGCGTCGCGCTTCAGTTTTTTGCTCCTTGTTGGTCAGTTCATGCCACGGTGTAATAGAAGGGCTGGCAGCGCTAGCACGACTTTGTTCGGCTAACAGACCCAGTTGTTTTTGTTTGTTTAAGCGCTGTTGGTACAGTGCTTCATAACCGCTGTCATAACGGCCCTTATATTTTTCTATGGTTTTATCCGGTGCTTGTATAGGCCAGTGGGGAGCAGTGTAGGCGAGGTAAGCAAAAAAAGGCTTGTCTTGAGTTTGGCTTTCTTTAATGTTTTTGTCCCGTCCTGAAATAGGTTTACACATTGAGGACCTATTAATGGACAACTCTACACCTAAACGCCGGAAGCGCACTCAGCGCGATTACAACTTGGGCTTTAAATTAGCCGTAGTCGAACAGATCGA
>NZ_JANHAP010000017.1 GCF_024734385.1 Dasania sp. GY-MA-18
TCGATCTGTTCGACTACGGCTAATTTAAAGCCCAAGTTGTAATCGCGCTGAGTGCGCTTCCGGCGTTTAGGTGTAGAGTTGTCCATTAATAGGTCCTCAATGTGTAAACCTATTTCAGGACGGGACATCAGGCAAAAAAAAGCCGCAAAAAGTGCAAGCACCTTTTGCGGCAACCCTACATTCATAAGCCCTATGGACTACAGAACCACAACTAAATGTATTACTACAGATAGCTGACTTAAAGACTCTAGCAAGCTACTGTAAATGCAACATGGCAGGCTTGTGAAAAGTTGTAAGTTTTTCACAGCTTTCAAACTGGCCTACGATTTATGGTTTTGCTCGTTGCGCCCTAGAATAATACCTGTCACGTAATTGTTGCTGGCGGCTATGCTGTGATACGGGCTTACCATCAACAAACACCATGCGGGGGTAGCTCATTACTTCTAATGGATCGCCATTCCATAAAACCAAATCGGCTGCATAACCCTCTTTGATGTCACCCTGTTTATTTAAGCCAAACACTGCGGCCGGATTAGCTGTTATAGCTGCCATGGCCGACGCCTTGGTTAAGCCGTTAGCCACCGCATTACCCGCTGACTGCCTTACCAAGTAGGCATTATGGGTGTTGTGCCAGCTCATACCAGTAAACAATAAAGTCACACCAGCTTGTTGTAGCAGTTGGGCATTGTCTAGGCGCGCCGCCAAGGTTTCATAGGCTAGGGGTAGATTTTCTATAGGGTCCATAATGACTGGCACTTTTGCTGCCGCAATTGCCTCGGCAACTTTCCAGCCCTCTTGTGCACCCGCTAAGATAATGTTTAATTGGTATTGCTTTGCCAAAACTAATACCTGTTGTATATCCGCTGCGCGGCTAACCTTGACCAACAAGGGCTTGCGGCCTTTAACCACCGCCTGCAAGGCAGCTAGATCTGCATAACTGTTGCTATACTGCCAGCGCTGCCCTTTGTTAGCCGCGGCTTGATTGCTAGCGTAGTGCTGGGCTTCATCTAAGGCCTGGCGTAATAAAGCCATAGCCGCGGCACGTGATCCACCCGCTAAAGCTTGCCCCTGCTCACCCAGCTGCACGACCACAGCAACACTATCGTCAACCACATAGGCCTGGCTCGCGAGTTTTACTAATGTCGCTTGGCCGGCAAATAAACCGGCAGCACTTTCTGGCACAACTAGCGCGTAATGCAAACCATTGCTGCGGTTATGCGGGATCATCACAGAACTAGGATTAAAGGCATCGGCTATTTTAAGTGCTGCAGTTAATTGGCTATTTTGACTATAGGTATCAACGGTACTGGCTATAGCGTCTATTTCGGAAACACCCAAATGGGTGTAGCTGTTAAATAGCGCCGGTGTTAACACAGCCCCATTGGCTGCAATTGTGGTTATTTTTTCATCCACGTTAATATTATTGCCTATGGTTTTTATGCGTCCATCAACCAGTAATACATCGGCGCTGCTATCTGTGCCGGCCGCTGTGTATAAACGGGCATTTTTGATTAAGTAACTTTCAGCAGCTGCATTATTAATCCACAGGCACAATAAACAGCTTAAAACGCTCTTTAGTCTCATGGTAAATTCTCCTGCCCCTGTAGCATGCCTAAGTTAAAATCGCTGGTGGGTGCGACCGCAGGATTGTTGCGGTCGTAGCGTAACTTGCCGTCTATCCATACTTTATTGCTATGGCTGTAGACACTAAAAGGATCACCGTCCCACAGCACTAAATCGGCATTTTTGCCCGCGGCGATAGCGCCAACTTGATCTTCCAAGCCCAAGCTAATGGCAGCATTAGAAGTCACCCAGCGTATAGCCTGGGCGCGGCTAATATTCATACCCATGCGATTGCCTGCAGCCATAGCTTTGGCAATTTCCTGGTTTAAGCGCTGCGCTTGTATGGGGTCATCGGAGTGAATAATCGCGCAGGCTTGGGCATGTTCTAATAGCGCTAGGTTTTCGGGCACCATGTCGTAGGCCTCTTGCTTAAAGCCCCACCAATCGGCCCAGACAACTGCACAAATATTTTCCTGCGCTAATAAGGGAGCGACTTTGTAGGCCTCTACCCCGTGATGAAAGGCGGCGATGCTATAGCCAAACTCTTTAGACATATCGATCATTTGCGCCATTTCATCGGCACGATAGCAGTGATTATGTATACGTATCTGGCCGTCCAGCACGGCGGCGAGGGTTTCCATTTGCAAGTTGCGCTCAGGGGCATCGACCTCCTCGCCCGCTACTGTGTCAGCCACATAATCTTGCCAGGATTTTTGATAAGCCTTGGCCTGTATCCATGCCGCTCTAAAACCTGCCATATTGCCCATGCGGGTAGAAGGCGCCACGCCCTTCTCACCATAAACAGCTTTAGGGTTTTCACCACAGGCCATTTTTAAGCTGTAAGGTGCATCGGGAAACTTCATGGCCTGCACGGTAATGGCGGGGATGTTTTTTAAGGTCACACCACGGCCACCTATCAAATTACCAGAGCCCGGCAGCACCTGTAATGTTGTTACCCCACCCGCCAGCACTTTTTCAAACTGTGGGTCACCCGGCCATACCGAGTGTTCGGCCCACACCTCTGCCGTCACTGGGCTGGTCATTTCATTGCCATCAGCATGATTAGCCGTTTCAGGTGCTGGGTATAAACCTAGGTGTGAATGCACATCTATAAAGCCCGGGGTTAGCCATTGGCCTTGAGCATCGATTAGCTGTGCGCCAGCTGGAGGCGAAATATCAGTAGCTATCTGCTGTATTTTACCGTTTTGCAGCAATACATCAGCCTTATCCCACTGCTTGCCCAGCCCATCTAAGACGGTAGCATTTTGGATTAAGGTCGGTTCAGTAGCGGGTAATTGGTAGGTAGATGGATAAGGGTTGGGGTTAGGTAGCTCAGGTTTAGCGGCTTTCGTTTTATCACCCTGGCAGGCAGATAAAACCAGCGATACCGCGGCCAGCAAAGCAATTAATGCACTGTGTTTTCTCATTGTTGAGTCCAATTAATGTTTAATAAAAATTTTGACTATGCTTGCGCGCCTGTCAGGCCAGGCAATATAACTTTAGACGGTTGTGCCTATATATACCTCAATGCTAGCCAATAATAGCGCGCTATCAACCGCTAGCTATTAACCCGGTTTAATAACCATACAGACAACGCAAAAGTAAATGGAATGTAACAAGACCATAAACTATGCTTACAAACTAGCTACGTTTAACCGCAAGATTTTGCACACCCTAATATTAAATCTTGTTATATTTGCTAAAGAAGCCTTGAGCTCAATCACCTTCTTAATAATAATGAACCTTTATGAATGACCCAGCTGCTGTATTAATAGTCGACGACGACCCTATAACCCTAGAGAGCTTAGCCAGCTATTTTGAAAAAGAGGGTTTTACCGTACACCCCGTAAGCACCGCAGAAGAAGGCGAAGAGATACTCGCCAAGACTCCTATAGACCTAGTGTTGCTCGATATACGCCTACCTGGTAAGGATGGCCTTACCCTTACCCGCGAGTTAAGAGTGCGCTCAGAGGTGGGCATTATGCTAGTCACCGGTCGCCAAGACGAAATAGACCGCATAGTGGGCTTAGAGTGTGGGGCCGATGATTACATCACCAAACCTTTTAATATGCGCGAAACGCTAGCCAGAGCAAAAAACCTAATACGCAGAGTGCAGCACAGCAAAATAGCCACACAAACCAGCAATGAAGAAAGCGCTATTAAGCACTTCCACAACTGGACTCTGGATCTCAACCGACGTGTATTAATCGATAGTGAGCAAGAAGAAACCTCACTAACCCACGGTGAATTTCAGCTGCTGATTGTGTTTATTAATAATGCTGGCCGCACCCTCACCCGCGATCAGCTCATGGATCAAATTCGCAACCGCGAATGGGTGCCCAGCGATAGAACGATAGATGTATTGGTAGGCAGGTTACGCCGTAAAATTAAGGATGACCCAGCCAAACCCAGCATGATTACCACCATCCATGGTACCGGCTATTTGTTCACTCAATCCAGTAGCAACGTCAATAAGCCATGCACCTAAAGGTCTTAGTGCTAAGCGTGCTAGTGTTGCTCAGCAGCACTAGCAGCCATGCCGATACCGACAAGGTTATTAGTTACTGTGACCATGCTTCATACCCACCGCTATCTTGGCTAAAAGATAATGAACTGGTCGGTGTTACCAAAGATATTATTCAGCATGTTTTTAAAGATCAGGGCTATCAAGTTACCCTGTATGTACTAGAAAGCTGGAAGCGTTGCATGCTAGAAGTTGAAATGGGCAATATTGATATCGCCCTGGCGTTTAAAACCCCCGAGCGCTCTAAAAGCTTTGCTTTTAGTAAAGAGTATTTAATAGAAGAAAAAATCGCTATTTTCGTACACAAAAACAACAGTTTTAAATTTGATAGCTGGCAAGATTTACAAGGCAAGCGCGGCGGCATGGTGTTGGGGTATAGCTATGGCGACGACTTTGACCATTTTCTAGAAAGCAACACACATATAGAGCGGGTTTCCAGTAACTTTCAAAACATCACCAAGCTAGCGCTTAACCGTATAGATTTTATGCCCTTTGAGCGCAACAGCGGCATATTACAAGTGCAAGCCCATGGTTACGAATCCGTTATCATGCCGCTAGCTAACAATGCCACTACCGATTATTTGTACCTTACTACGGCTATTAACAATCAAAAAATTCTTAAGCTTATGCCACAACTCGATGCCAGCATTAAAACCCTAAAGGCTGGTGATGCAGTGGCTCGCTTTACCCAAAAAAGCCGGCAGCAATATTTACAGGCTTACCCTAAAGGCTCCAGCCTTAGGCCCAAGCCACCCGCCGACATACAGCTGTAATAGCGCCTTATGATACCTGCCACTAAAAAACATACACTCATTAGGCGACTAATGGTTTATATTTTATTTTGCAGCCTGTCATTCTCCCTACTCTCTACCGGCCTGCAAATATGGGTAGATTATAACCGCGCCATATCAGAAATTGAGTCACGTTTTGAACTGGTACGTACCGGCTACTTAGCGAGCCTAGCCAAAAGCGTGTGGGATTTAGACACCAATGATTTGCACTTACAACTACGCAGTATTAAAGACTTCCCCGGGGTTGCCTATATCAAGCTCAGCAACGCCCCGCATATAGATAGCATCACCCTAGGCAAACCCATGGCCGAAAATAGCCCGCTGGCTTTAACCGAAACATTTGAGCTTATCCACGATAGCGTACTGAAACAGCGGTTAAAGCTAGGTGACCTGATGATCACCATGGATTTAAACGGTCCCTATCAACAACTATGGTATAGCGGTTTAAGAACCTTAATCATGCAAACCGGTTTGATTTTCTTAATCGCGGTTACCCTCATTATTATTTTCCACCGTTTAGTCACTCGCCATCTACAAAGCATGGCTGACTATACTCGTCTCATCGGCCAAGGCCATTTAGCCACACCATTGAAACTAGAGAAAAAAGAACAGAGCCACGCTGACGAAATCGATCAAGTAGCCCATGCCTTAAACGAAATGCGCTTATCCATTATCTCTGATTTACGGCGCCGTGAAGAAATTAAAAATCAGCTTAAATACAACCGCGACCAGCTGCAGTTACAAGTAGAAAAACGCACTGAAAGCCTGCAAAAAGCCAAAGAGGCCGCTGAGGCTGCGAACTTAGCTAAGTCACGGTTTTTAGCCACCATGAGCCACGAGATACGCACCCCGCTCAATGGCATCATGGGCATGGCGCAGTTATTAAATCGCTCACACTTAGATGAGCAGGATAAAAAATATTTAAAAGCGATACACGACTCCAGCGAAGGGCTGTTAAGCATACTCAATGAGGTACTGGACTTTGCCAAACTGGAAGAAGGCGCACACACCCCAGAGGAGACCTTATTTTCCCTAGATGAAATGTTGAACTCGATTATTCTTGCCTCTACCCCTAGTGCTCAAGATAAAAATATTTATCTGTCTTATCACATAGACCCAAAAGTAGCTGACGCCTGCTGGGGCTGCGCCCAATATATTAGGCAGGCGCTGATCAACTTAGTCGCTAACGCCATCAAATTTACTGAACACGGTGAAGTCACCGTCGCCATTAAACTAAAATCGCAAGCTAATGGCGTACAGCAACTCTATTTTTCAGTGGACGATACCGGCATAGGCATTAGCCAAGAGCAGCAGCAACGTATTTTTGACCGTTTTATCCAAGCCGACGACACCGTATCACGTCGCTATGGTGGCACAGGCCTGGGCCTAGCTGTGAGCAAAAAAATGCTGGAGTCTATTAACGGTGAAATAGGCGTCATTAGCCATGCCGGTGAAGGCAGCCATTTTTGGTTTCAACTGCCACTAAGCATTGCCAGCAAACCGCCGGCGCTACCGGCTACTACAACCAGCCACAGCAAGCAGCCATGCTTAGCTATTTTGCTGGTGGAAGACATGCAAATTAATCAGGATGTAGCGCAGGGCTTATTAAGCCGTGAAGGCCACCACGTCACCATAGCCAGTACTGGGCCAAGTGCTGTAAGCCTATGCCAAAGTCAGCGTTATGATGTGATATTAATGGACGTACATTTAGGTGGTGTTAGTGGCGTAGATGTTTGCACCCAAATACAGCAAGACCCGCTATCGCTGAATAAAAACTGCCCTATCATCGCCCTAACGGCCAGCGTACATCCCGATGATATACGCAAATATTTAGATGCGGGTATGCACAATGTGATTGCCAAACCCATAGCCGCCGACAAACTCATAGCCGCGCTTAACAACCTAGATAAAAAGAGCAGCCCGCTGTGCCCTAACGAAGATGACAAGCAACCACTCAATAGCCTGCTAGACCAGCAATTATTGCGTTCACATATTAATGCCCTAGGCTTAAACAAGGTCAGCAAATTACTGGCCGACTACCAACAGCTCAGTCTACAACTCAGCCCACAATTGCAAGAGGCCCTAGAGCAAGCCGATTTATTTGAGGCTGCAGCCTTAGCCCACAAACTAGCCAGTGGCGCTGATACCCTGGGCTTACGCGCTGTGGCAGTTGAGGCCAGAACAATAGAAAGGCAGGCCGAAAGCCAACAAGGCCAACTCGCACTGCAGCAATTTACGCTACTGGCACAGGCTCTAGAACAAAGCTTTAATCAGCTACCGGCTTATTTATCTGGCGCTTAAGCCCTTATGCAACACATAAATGTTGCAGCCGTTTTAACATTTACATTACATCTTTATGCAGTATTTTAAAGTGCAGCTTACATATCAAAGTAATAATCATTAGCTAGAGAAAGGTTAAACTGCGTTAACAGCGCAGCATTGTTTAACCTAATAAATTGATTAGGCGTAGTACATGAACAATAAGCCCCTTAGCTTAACGGACACTCTAATTATTAGCTTTGCGCTGCTGGCCTTATTGGGCGGCGCTATATCGCTGTTTGGTGGCGACGCACTTACTGGCCCCACACAAGTAGCCATGCTGTTAATAGGTTTTATTGGGTCCATGGTGGGGCTTAAAAACGGCATAGGCTGGGAGGCTATAGAACAACGCATAGTAGAATGCACCTCGCGCACAGTAGGCCCCAACCTCATCTTTTTATCTATAGGCTCACTGATAGGCGCGCTTATGCTATCGGGCGCCGTGCCCACCCTGCTCTACGCTGGCCTTAGCATTTTATCGCCTACTTTTTTCTACCCACTATGCTGCTTGATTTGCGCCTTAGTGGCCTTAAGCATAGGCAGCTCATGGACTACCGCGGCCACCATAGGGGTGGGCTTGATCGGTGTCTCCTACGGTTTTTCTCTGTCACCGGCGATTACTGCTGGGGCAATAATTTCTGGCGCCTATTTTGGTGACAAGATGTCGCCGCTATCAGAAACTACTAACTTGGCCCCTGCAGTAGCGGGTAGCTCTTTATTCCCTCACATACATCACATGATATGGGTGTCTGGCCCCAGCTTTATTAGCTGCTTAGTTATTTTTACAGGTATAGGCCTTAGCAGTTCACTAGAGGCTGGCAGCCAAGAGCAAATAAGCTCCTTTTTAGCCACCCTGGACCATCACTACAATATTGCCTGGTATAACCTGTTACCCATCATATTGTTATTGGCCATGGCTATAATGAAAGTGCCGGCTTTTTTAGCCATAGTCGGCGGTACTATGATCGCCATCGTATTTGCCATACTCTTTCAAAACGATGTTATCCTCACCTTTGCCCACATCGTGCAACCCGAGGCCAGCGTAAACCTGCTTAACTTTTGCAAGACGCTATTGGCAGCACTGGTCAATGGCTTTGAAATTCATACCGAAAACCAAGCGGTTAACGAACTGCTGTCACGGGGCGGCATGGCCTCTATGATCAATATGGTCTGGTTAGTGCTATGCTCTATGATGATGACCGGCGTGCTGGAAAAAGTGGGCTATATACAAAAAATCATGAACCTGCTGGTAATTTTTATCAGCTCTACAGGCTCGCTAATTGCTACAACTATGGCTACTTGTTTGAGCGTAAACGTTTTAACCGGCGATCAATACCTCTCCATCGTATTGCCGGGTCAAATGTGGAAAGAAGAATATAAAAAGCGCAAATTAGCCGCGATTAACTTATCGCGCACCTTAGAAGACTCCGGCACGATTACATCCCCCTTGATCCCTTGGAATGCCTGTGGTGTCTTTATGGCCAGCACCTTGGGTGTAGGCACCTTGGCCTATTTGCCTTTTTGTTTCTTCAACTTCATCAACCCGCTAATAGCGCTAAGCTATGGCTTTTTAAATATTAAAATTGCCCCCTTAGAAGAAAGCAACGCTGCTGACAACGAGGAAATTACCAATAGCCCCGTACCTAAGCACGCATAATCACTTATCAACAACATTAACAACACGCCATAAGCTATTGTTTTATAAAGAGTTGGCAGGATTTTCACCTGCTAACTCTTTACTTTATTTATCTGTGCATATCACCCACCAATAGAACTCAAGGCGTCTTTTGCAGTCATATGCTGCAAGCGCCACCAGCTCAACTTAGGCTAAAAAAGCCCTTTTAAAATCAATAGCTTGGCGCTTATTTATACAGCATCAGTAAGGCTTGCTTTTAGTCCCTAAGGCGTTATGATGTTGGGCAAACCATGCAACTGACTTTTGATCGGAGATCGAATACATGCAAAACCAACCACTTTTTGGCTCACAAGCTCAGAGCACAGAATCGGTATTAGCCACCAATAAAGTGTTGCGTAATACCTACCTGCTGCTTTCTGCGACTTTATTATTCAGTGCGATGACCGCTGGCCTAGCCATGGCTATGGAAATCAGCCGCGGCACCTCCTTGGTACTCTCACTGATAGGCCTAGGGTTAATTTTTGCCGTACACAAAACTGCTGACTCAGGCAAAGGCCTAGTGATGGTATTTGCCTTTACCGGCGTATTAGGTGCGGCCTTAGGCCCCATGCTTAACCACTACCTAGCACTGGCCAATGGCCCCAGCTTGGTCATGCAAGCCTTAGCCGGTACTGCCTTGGTGTTTTTCACGCTATCGGGTTACGCCCTAAGCACCCGTAAAGACTTCTCATTTATGGGCGGCTTTTTAATGGTAGGTTTGGTAGTCGTGGTTATTGCTGGCCTAGCGAACATCTTCTTCCAAGTGCCGGCAGTATCCTTAGCCTTATCGGCGGCGGTAGTGTTGATTATGTCGGGTCTAATCCTGTTTGATACTAGCCGTATCGTACACGGTGGCGAGACTAACTATATACGTGCAACGGTTGCCTTATACCTAAACATCTACAACCTGTTCACTAGCTTGCTACACCTTTTGGGTGTTTTCGGTGGCGAAGACTAAGCAAGCAGCTATAGAATACAGCCCTGCTTTTAAGCGGGGCTTTTTTTTAACTACGGCTTTTACACAGACTAATCAGCCTTATCTTAGATAGCGCTTTAGGTAGTAATCATGAAATTCTCTTTACTGGTATTGGCAGCTCCCTATTCCGACCAATCGGTAGGTACCGCACTGCGCTTTGCCCAAACCCTATTGCAGCAGGGCCATGAGATATTTCGGGTGTTTTTTTATCACAATGGCGTTTACGCCAGTAACGCACTTAGCACGGCCCCGCAAGACGAAGCCAACATCCCCCGGCAGTGGCAGCAATTAGCTCAAGATCACAATATAGATATGGTGAGCTGCATAGCCAGCGCCCTAAAGCGCGGAGTCTTAGATGAAAGCGAGGCCCAGCGTTATGATCAGCCCTGCCACAATTTAATCGCAGGCTTTGAACTTTCCGGTCTAGGCCAGCTAGTAGAGGCTAGCGCTCAATCAGACCGCGTAGTGAGCTTTGGCGCATGAATAAAAAGCTACTGATTATTTGCCGCAAGCCCCCCTACGGTAATAGCCTGGCCCGTGAGGCTATTGATATCGCCCTAGCCGCCGGTGCCTTTGAGCAAGATGTTAGCCTACTGTTTTGTGGCGACGGCCTATGGCAATTAATGGCTGAGCAAGATAGCCAGGAGCTAGCCCTAAAAAACCACGGTAAAGCACTGGCAGCGTTACCGCTATATGGCATAGACGATATCTATGTGCAGGCCGATGCCTTAGCTGAACGGCAATTAAGCCAGAACGAGCTATTATTGCCCGTCAAAGCCCTTAGCCCAGCAGAAATCACCGCGCTAATAGATAGCGCTGATACCGTATTGAATTTTTAGGCCCCACCGCTATGTCCAGCTTGCACATCGTCAACAAATCACCCCTTAGCCACAGCTGTCTGGATGAGTGCCTAAGCTGCTGCCAGCAGGGGGATGAATTGCTATTGATAGAAGATGGGGTATTGGCACTGAGCAGCCTAAAGCCCCAACAGCTGGATAAACTAAACGCCTTAGGCCTGCAGCCCTATGTACTAGCTGCCGATGTAGCCGCCAGAGGACTAAGCACTAGGTTGCTGCCGCCCTTTCAAAGCTGTGACGATACTGGCTTTGTTGATCTTTGCGTAAAACACCCCAAAAGCATAAGTTGGTTTTAATGGCTGCTGTAGATAAAGAGGGTTTTTTAGTTGATCTTCACGACTGGAATGAGGGTGTAGCCAGCGAACTGGCTGCTGCCGAAGGCATAACGCTAAGCGAAGAGCACTGGCAGGTGATACAGCTGCTTAGGCAGTTTTACCAAGAGTTCCAGCTGTCCCCTGCCATGCGCCCCCTAGTGAAATATGTAGGCCTGCACCTAGGAGCCGACAAGGGCAAAAGCATGTACCTGCTAAAACTATTTCCCGGCAGCCCCGCCAAATTGGCTAGCAAAATTGCAGGCCTGCCTAAACCCGATAACTGTCTATAACAGGAGCTTATGCCAGCAGCTTATGCAGGGTTATAGCCATTAGGATTTTGGCTCTGCCAACGCCAGGTATCGCGGGTCATAGCCTCTATACCCAACTCAGCCTGCCAACCTAACTCTTTTAGCGCTATAGCCGGATTAGCGTAGCAACTGGCCACATCACCGGGCCGCCTTGCCACAATCTGATAATTCACTGATTTACCCGAGGCCTGCTCAAAGGCCGCTATCATCTGTAACACAGAATACCCTTGGCCAGTACCCAGGTTATAAGCAACCGCACCGGGCTGCTGGCTAAGCTTATCCAACGCTTTAATATGGCCCTTAGCTAAGTCCACCACATGTATATAATCACGTACGCCGGTGCCATCCACCGTATCGTAGTCATCGCCAAATACCGATAAACAATCCAACTTGCCTACCGCCACCTGCGAAATAAAGGGCATTAAATTATTGGGGATGCCGTTGGGATCCTCACCAATTAAACCACTTTCGTGTGCGCCCACCGGGTTGAAGTAGCGCAACATAATGAGATTCCAGCTTTGATCAGCCACATACAGATCACGCATGATCTCTTCTATCATTAGCTTTGAGCGACCATAGGGGTTAGTAGCTGACAGCGGAAAACTTTCATCTATGGGCACGGTAGCGGGATCACCATATACCGTAGCCGAAGAGCTAAACACTAAGTTGTACACCTGATGCTGTTGCATTACCTCTAGCAGGCAAAGCGTGCCATGCACATTGTTGTGGTAATACCATAAGGGTTTGGCAACGGACTCACCGACTGCTTTAAGGCCAGCAAAATGAATTACCGCATCGATACTATGGCGCTCAAAGACTTGGCCCAGGGCAGCAACATCACAGATATCTAAAGCATAAAAACTCAGCGACTTAGCGCTAATCTGCTCAACCCTGCGTATGGATTCATGCTGGCTATTGCTAAGATTATCCACCACCACCACTTCGTGGCCCGCTGCCAACAACTCGACACAGGTATGACTGCCTATATAGCCTGCCCCACCGGTTACCAAAACCTTCATACATCCCCTCTTTATTTGGTCTTTAAGCCTTAAATTATACGACTAAAACGGCTATTTTTAGCAACTATAACCCAATCACCGCCTAGCAGTAACACTGAGCGCACAATTTCACTATAATGGCCGCTGATTTTATTTATCTGCTTTCTTATCGCACCCTCTTATCGTGAACTGCCCATGCCTCTTAGCAACATCAACCCCCAACATTACCAACAACAATTGGATGACAAGGCCCAGCGCGTCAGCCAATTATTCAGTGAGTTTAAACCACCAGCCTTAGAGGTTTATCCGTCTCCACCGCTGCACTTTAGAATGCGTGCGGAATTTAAAATTTGGCATAAAGGTGAACATAGCCACTACGCCATGTTCAAAAAAGAAACACCCAAGCAGCCGCATTTTATTGACGACTTCCCTATAGGCTCCCAAACCATTAATAAGCTTATGCCACGCCTAATGGCCGCCATACAAGCAGAACCACTATTACGAAAACGCCTATTTCAAGTAGAGTTTTTAACCACCCTTAGTGGCCAAGCCTTAATCACCCTGATTTACCACAAAAAATTAGAGCAAGATTGGCAGCAAGCCGCCGAGCTATTACAAAAACAATTAGGTGCCGGTATTATAGGCCGCAGCAAAAAGCAAAAACTGGTTTTAAAGGATGACTTTGTCACTGAAACCTTAGATGTAGCAGGACAGCACTTTCACTTTCAACAAGTAGAAAGCGGCTTTACCCAACCCAATGCCAAGGTCAATGAAAAAATGTTGAGCTGGGCCTTACAGCACAGTAAACACTACCAAGGCGACTTGTTAGAGCTGTATTGCGGCAACGGTAATTTTACTGCGGTACTAGCGCAAAATTTTGACAAGGTACTGGCTACAGAAATTGCTAAAACCTCGGTGCGCTCGGCGGAATATAATTTTAATTTAAATAAGGTGCACAATGTAAAAATCGCCCGCATGTCCAGTGAGGAATTTTCCAGCGCCTTAATGGGTGAGCGCGAATATCGCCGCTTAGCGGATATAGATTTAAGCAGTTATAACATAACTACCGTGCTAGTAGACCCACCCAGAGCTGGCCTAGACGACAATACCATTAAACTGATTAGCCAGTATCAGCGCATTATTTATATTTCTTGCAACCCCAACACCCTGCATGACAATATGAAGCAACTCAGCCTTACTCACGATATAGAGCAGTTCGCTATATTTGATCAATTCCCCTACACCGATCATATTGAGAGCGGCCTAGTTTTATGTAAACGCTAATCACCCACACGACGCTAAGGACAAAGCCATGACCATCAGTAAACTCAGCGACGAACAAATAAGCGAGCAGTTAAAAGCCTACCCCCATTGGCAATTACAAAATGGCAAACTGTATAGACGCTTAACCTTTGAAGACTTTGTCCACGCCATGGGCTTTATCACCCAAATCGCCATACTGGCAGAAAAAGCCAACCACCACCCCGAGTGGGCCAATGTTTATCGCACGGTGGATATATTTTTAACTACTCATGAAGCGAATGGTGTAACTGAGAGGGATTTTGCACTGCTAAAACATATAGAACGGCTGATTGGGTAACAGTCTACAGTCTACAGTCTACAGACTACAGACTACAGACTACAGACTACAGACTACAGACTACAGACTACAGACTACAGACTACAGACTACAGATTTTTACCGGCCTGGATTTTCTGTCAACGCTAAGCAGTAAACTTTTTTCGATACGGGACACTCCAACAAAAAAGCCAGCCCAAACCGGACTGGCTTTATCCTAGCGACTAGCCAACTAGGAACTAGAGACTTTACACTAGCGACTACCGCCCCCCTACATACTTTCCATTTTTAATTCCAAATAGCGCTCTTCTAGCTCTATATGCTGGGTTTGTAAATTGAGCAGCTCTTGCTGGGTTTCTTGCAGCTTCATGTTTAGGGCCTCTACCTCAGCGCCTCCAGCGGAGGCAGCTGCACCGGCTGCTGCATCAACAATTTTATGTTGCAATAAAGTGTTTTCATCTTCCAGGGCGGCTATAGTTTTTAGCATTTCACGGCTGCTATCGGTAAGGTCGGCGACTAGGCTTTCTAGCTGCTCCTGGTTTTCATTGCTGCCTGCAGATTCAGATTTTTCCCGCAGCATTTGATTTTCTTCTAAGGCGCGGTTGAGTTCGTCCTCTAATAACTGGGCACAAGTTTCTGCCTCTTTAATAAACCTGTCTTGGCGCTCTAGTTGATCAACCAAGCCCGCCATTACCGCTTGCTGCTCTTCGGCTGTTGAGGCATCGGCAAGCTGGCGCTGTAACTCGGTAATCACTTTATGCTGGTCTACGGCCATATTGCGCAGCCGTATCATTTCTTCTTGGTTGGCTATAATGGTGCGGTTATCGCCGGTAGTGCGGGCATCTACCTCCACCACTGTTTTACCACTGCCCTGCTCTATCAGGGTGTCTATTTGGCCATAGCTATTGGCGTATTTATTAATCAAGCCTTCAAACTCTGCACTGGCACCCAGTTCCGAGCCCATCGTCAGCAACTGCTCCTGATAGCCCTTCGCTTCTTTTTTGGCGCTGCTCCACTTAGACTCCATATCAAAAAACAGCTTTTTAAAACGCTCTAGGTTTTCTATACGCTTTTTAAGCGCCATCACTTCTTCTTGATCATCCGCCTCGGGCTGGGGAGGCTGTTCGGGCTCTGCCGCCTGCTCGTAAAATTGGATGATTTGCTGAAATTTGCTTTGCAACACATCCCAATCTGAGCCCTGACCTTCACCCGAGTAATCGGCCTCTTTCTCGGCAATTAAAAAGGCATGGCGTAAGGCGGCTGCTTGCCGCTCCAATGGCGCATCGGTGCTGATATC
Organism: Dasania sp. GY-MA-18; assembly: GCF_024734385.1. Lineage (GTDB taxonomy): Bacteria > Pseudomonadota > Gammaproteobacteria > Pseudomonadales > Dasaniaceae > Dasania > Dasania phycosphaerae. Next base: position 15,201 of record NZ_JANHAP010000017.1, read on the forward strand.
TAAAACGATGTCGCGGTCGGGGTTAAGGCCGCTGTGGTGCTCACGGGTATCCTCAATTTGAGCGTCCAGGTAATCCATATAAGCCATGGGCTTGATTTTTTTCGCCTCAGCCAGCTTTTTGGCTAAATCCGCCGCCCCCTGTTTGGCAACCCCCATAGCCTGACGCAGGGATTGAATTTTCTCCTCTAGCTTAGCTATCAGTTTTTTTAATTTGCTCACGTGCACCAGCAAAAAGATGGTAACTAGCAACAACAAGGCCGCTAGCTCACTGGCCATATAGAGGGCTAAATTCGATTCTTGCATTTAAATATCCGATTATCGTCGGTAAAGTTAAAATATTACTGCTAAAAAACGCGCTAACTCTCTGATTGTTACCGCTTTATTATTTGTTAGAGTATGGTCTAGATAGGCATTTTTGGCTAGAGCCTAACAAGCAACCACGGTGCATATAGCAAATTAATATTATTATTGACTGTTTATTGCTTATTGCCTGAAAAACCTGGTGTTTGCCAAGGGCTTATCGGCGGTACTGCGGTAAGGATTAATATCTAAGCCCCCCCTGCGCACATAGCGCGCATATACCGTTAGTTCATCCAACTGATAAGTGGCCATTAAATCGACGAAGATGCGTTCTACACATTGCTCGTGGAACTCCTGATGTTCACGGTAGCTGACTATGTAACGTAAAAGGCCTTGGTGATTGATTTGCTGGCCACTATAGCTGATTTGCAGGCAACCCCAGTCTGGCTGACCGGTTACCGGGCACAGCGAGCGCAGCAAATGGCTTTGTAGCTGCTCTGTTACCACTTGCTCGCTGTCCACGATCAATAGCGAGCTATCGGTGTTATAAATGTTTGTACTAATGTCTTGCTGATCTATAGTCAGCCACTCAGGCTCACCTGCGAGCTGCTCAAACCGCCACTGATCCGGAGTTGTTAGCTGTACTTTTACCCCTCCCCCACAAGCTTTACTGAGATCCGCCACTAGGCGCTGCTGTACATCTAATACACTAGTAAAGATGGTCTGATTAAAGGAGTTAAGATACAGCTTGAATGATTTTGACTCTATGATAGCGACCGAATCACAGGGAAAATAAAAAGCAGCTACGGCCACCTGTGGTAAGCCCTTGGGATTTAACCAGGAAAGCTCATAAGCATTCCATATATCTTCGCCTTTAAATGGCAAGGTTTCATTGCTGATACCCAGATTATCGCGGGTTTGCTGCCTGGCAATAGGGAACAATAAATCTGGGCTGTATTCGCTGATATATTCAACCTCAGCCCCTAGGGATATGCCTTCTTCAAACTTCATTACTATTCTCTATTGATCTACTGCTACTCGCTGCACCTACTGACGCAGGCGCTTACCACTATTAAGCAGGTGCATAGCGTAGCTATAAGCCACTACGGTAAAGCCTGCCACAATTATCAAAGCCAGCTCTATATTAATATCAGATACCCCTAACACGCCATGCCTAAAGGCATTAACTATATATAGCATAGGGTTGAGCTGGCTGACCCCCGCCCAAAACTCGGGTAATAGCTCCGTGGAGTAAAACACCCCGCCCAAATAGATCAGTGGCGTGAGCACAAAGGTGGGGACTATAGAAATATCATCAAAACTATTAGCAAATACCGCATTAATAAAGCCCGCCAGCGAAAACAGCACCGAGGTCATCAACACAATAGTAATCGTTAACAGCGGGCTTTCCACGCGCAGATCCGCAAAAAATGTGGCGACTATAGTCACGATCAAGCCCACCAGCAAGCCGCGGCATACCCCACCCATAACTACCCCCCAAAGCACTATATAATTAGGGGTGGGTGACACCAGCAGTTCCTCAACAAAGCGCTGAAACTTAGCACCATAAAACGAGGACACCACATTAGAATAGGAGTTAGTAATAACCGCCATCATAATCAGGCCCGGCACCACAAACTCCATGTAGCTAAAACCGCCCATCTCACCTATGCGAGCACCGATAAGACTGCCAAAAATAATAAAATACAAAGTAATAGTGATTACCGGTGGCAGTAATGTTTGCATCCATATGCGCATAAAGCGCTTAATTTCACGGCTAAGTATGGTGCTAAAGGCTATCCACTGCTCTGTTAAATTCATGCTGTTGATCTCTATATTTTTTACTGCTGGCATTAAGCCGATGGCTTGGCGACTAAATCGACAAATAGCTCTTCTAAACGATTGGTTTTATTGCGCAGGCTAGCTACCTCTATCTGCTGCTCGCTCAGTAAAGCAAACAGCTCATTTAAGGACTGCGATTGCTGCACCACCACCTCTATGGTTTGCTTATCCACCAACACGCAATCAAAACCACTAAGCACTGGGGCGTGCTCTAGTGAAGTTTTCACATCTATAACAAACACCATTTGGTGTAGCTTCTGCAGCAAGGTGCGCATACTGGTATTTTCGGCAATCACCCCATGGTTAATAATGGCTATGTTTTTACACAGACTTTCAGCTTCTTCCAGATAATGCGTGGTCAAAATAATCGTGGTGCCCTGGGCGTTAATTTCTTGTAAAAATGCCCACATAGAGCGACGCATTTCTATATCCACACCCGCTGTGGGCTCATCCAGAATCAGTAATTTGGGCTCATGAATTAAGGCTCTAGCAATCATTAAGCGACGCTTCATCCCCCCCGATAAATTACGTGACGGCGTGTCGCGCTTATCCCACAGCCCCAATTTTTTTAAATAAAACTCGCTGCGCTCCTCTGCCAGTTTTCTCGGTATACCGTAATAACCCGCTTGATGTATCAATATATCCAGGGGCTTTTCAAAATTATTAAAATTAAACTCTTGTGGCACCACCCCTAGCTGCTTTTTAGCCATAGGGAAGTCACTGTCTATATCGTAGCCAAACACCTCGACTTGGCCGCCGGTTTTATTAACCAGCGAGCATATAATCCCTATGGTGGTGGATTTGCCGGCACCGTTGGGGCCTAGCAAAGCAAAGAAATCCCCTTCCTTTACCTCAAAATCAATTCCCTTTAAGGCCTGAAAGCCATTATTATAGGTCTTGCTTAATTGCTTGATGCTTAGCGCCACTGTCATATCAATTTATTCACTCTCTTATTACTAGCGCCCTGATAACCGCGGACACCCTTATGTCAGAAAATACCCTATATATAAAAAACCTGTTTAGCTCACTTTATAAACACTGCGCTGTACAGCCCCCCTTTTGCAACGACGAACTCAGCGAAAGCGAGCAAAGCTTTATCAACACCCTAGAGCTGCTGGCCAATAATAGCTTAAGCGATGAAACGCTGTATGAGAAAGGCCAGCTATTAATAGAAAACATTATCGCCAATTACCCCATGCTAGTGCCAGCTTTAAACCGCGACATATTGTGGCTATTAGGGGGCAACTGCATGCATTATTTGGGTGATGATGAGCTTAGCGACTATCAGCGCATAGACGAACTGCTGCACGAAGCCGACAGCAATAATACACCACTAAGCTTTCAAGAAGCCAAAGCTAAGGTGCTAAAACTGCACTAACACAGCAATTAGGTGGCGCTAATATAACGCAGGTTTAAAAAGGAGAGAAATTGGAGCGGGAAACCGGGTTCGAACCGGCGACCTCGACCTTGGCAAGGTCGCGCTCTACCAACTGAGCTATTCCCGCTTACTGACGCACCCTGTTTGAGGGTAAAAATGGCGTCCCCTAGGGGGTTCGAACCCCTGTTACCGCCGTGAAAGGGCGGTGTCCTAGGCCTCTAGACGAAGGGGACTAAGTAAGCAACCTGAGCATTGCTACTCAAGAGGCGCGCATATTATGGATGTTAGCCCTAAAGGTCAAGAGCTGATTAAAAAAAACTGCTTATATTGAAAATAGAGGCTTAAAAAGCGAGCAAAAACAGCTAAACTGTAGGGACAAGCTAGATAGATACATAGGTATGTAGATAGCTAAGCTAGTTCACCCAGCGAGAACCTGTATGTCCACCACGATTATCATTGGTCTTGTCGCCCTACTGCTAGCGGTACTAATTGCCGTTGCCATTATGCTGCAAACCATAGAAAAGAATAATAAAGAAAAACGCCGTATAGAAGCTGCCTTAAAAAATCGCGCTCGCAACTTTCAACATATGCTGGAAAGTTTCCCCGAAGGCTTTTTAAACAAAGACCTGCGCCTATTAGTCTGCAAATGCTTATCGGAAGTGTATAAGCAGCTTAAAAACCTAGACCCCAAAAATGCTACCTACGCTAAAAACCTAGCAGCCGTTGATCAGCAAGTAGCAGCGGTTAAAAATCAGGCTGACAATAATAACGTGGTGCGCCTAAGCGACCCAGCACAAATTAAAGAAGTGCAAAAATTGCTGCAAAGCCTGCACGGTTTTATTGGCAAGCTCAACAAAAGTAAAAAACTACCCAATGACCAGGCCAAAGCCTACGCTCAGCAGGTACGTAATCTTATTATCCGCACCAGCCTAGATGTATTAATTAGCGGCGTAAACGATGCTACCAACCGAAACAAACCCCGCCTTGCTATACATTACCTGCACATGATTATCGATAAGCTCAATAAAGAAAACAACAGCGGCCAGTACAGCGATCAGATCGCAGCCTATAAGCAGCAAATCACAGAGCTAGAACAAAAAGCCCTAGCCCATGATGAGCACATGCAAGAAGTGGCTGAGGAATGGGAAAACGCCACTGAAGACGATAGCACCTGGAAGAAAAACGCTATTTATGATTAATAAACAGTCTCTAGATGCTAGCGACTAGAAACTAGAGACTGAACATCAATAATTCACCGTCATTGCCAACATTCGGCTTAGCTTGCACAGCGGCCAACCGCTCTGCTCCCGCCATTGATTAAAAGCATACTGCACGGCACGTAAATCTCTTTGGCTAGTAGGCGCTTTAGCCACTATATCTTGCGAGATTAATGCGGCTATCACATCAGCGGACAACACAAAAGTATCCTTGCCCACCATACGCAAAAACGATGCTGCCGAATTGCCTCCCAATTGCGCGCCCTGCTTTTTTAACAACAACCACAGGCCCACAATATCATCAACCGGCCACTGCGCTAGCCAGCGACCAAAACCTTGATGCTGCTCGGAAAGCTCATAAACCATATAGGCATTCACCCGCATCGCCTTAATTTTTCCCCAGTGACGAATAATAGCTTTATTTGCCATAAGCTCATCCAGCTCTTCATCACTCATCATGGCGACGCGCAGTGGTGAGAAATTAAAAAAAGCCTGCTCAAAAGCAGGCCATTTGGCATCGACCAGGCTGTGTTTTAAGCCTGCCCTAAACACCCGCCTACTCATATTCGATAAATAAAAATTGTCACTGGCAGCGCTTAACGCTGATTCAGATAGAGGCTCTATTAAATGGCCCTGTACAGCCTTGGCGCTACCAAAGCGACTGATCAACTGCTGGTGCATATCCTCAAAATCACGCATCTAATCGTCCTGAGGCTCAAAATTTAATGAGGCCGAATTCACGCAATAACGCAAGCCAGTAGGCTGCGGGCCGTCATTAAAAACATGTCCCAAGTGTGACTCGCAAGCTTGGCACATCACCTCTATGCGCAACATGCCGTGGCTAGTATCTCTACCCTCTAAAATAGCCTGTTCATTGATGGGCTGATAAAAACTGGGCCAACCCGAGCCCGAGTCATACTTAGTTGCCGAATCAAACAAAGGCTCACCACAGCACTTACAGCGGTATAAACCTTTCGCCTTGTTCTCATAATACTCACCCGTAAAAGCTCGTTCGGTGCCTTTATTTCGGCAGATGGCATACTCCTGCTCGCTTAATTGCTCGCGCCACTGCTGCTCACTTTTGCTAATTTTTGCCATGACCATCCCTCCTACTCAGATCAACTAAAGCCTGGCGGTTATTTCACCACTGCCTATTAAGGCCGCCATGCATTTAGGTTAAACTATTACAGTAATAACTAACAGCCTTGCCCCTATAGCCAAGCGCTGGCACTATCAATAACTAATGGCTGTAGCTATGACCGACTTGCACATAGATGACTTTTACAAAGACGTAGCCAAAATTTTTATCCAACTGTATAACAGCTTTCCTAATAAAACGGTGCTGTATGTCGATGATATTACCGGCTCAGTGCAGCAAGATGAATTTGGGCTTTATAGCGAACGCTACCTCTCGGCATTAAGCACCATGTTGTGGCTGGCAGACAGCGGTTATATCCACTATAGCAGCTGCATTAAGCAAGAGGCCTTAGACCAGGCGGTACTGAGTGAAAAAGGTTTTATATTACTATCAACTCGCTCTACCCATGCCCCTATAGAGCTGGAGGAAGAGCCCACAGTTGAATTACCTACCTCGATAATACGTGAATCCCAGCGCAGCATTAATTTGCTACGCAAAGCCCTTAGCAGCGGCTCATCGCTATTAATAGAGCAACAGGTGACAGCCCTACTTACTGTGGGCGCCGGTAATTAAATAGCATTACTTTTAGCGAACGATTGGGGGCGGACTCGGGAAAATCTGCCGAGGCCGCAAAGCGCTGCTGCAGCTCACAATCTGGGCATTCCTGCGCCATTAACTGCACTAAAAAATCACTGGCTAAATGCGGCGCATTTAAACAAACCAACACCTGACCCTGCTCGCCCAGCAATTGCGGTATCCGCCGCAACACCTTGCCGTAATCCTGCTCGGCCACAAAGCTACCACGCTGATTACTGGGCGGATCAATCACCAGCAAGTCATAGGGGCCAGGCTTTTTGATGCGCCCCCAGGATTTGAGTATATCCAGCTTCATAAAACGGCTGGCGCGACTATCCAGCTCATTGCCTTGATGATTTTTTTGCCCGGTTTTTAAAACACCGGCACTCATATCCACATTAACCACACTGCGAGCACCGCCACACAGGGCCGCCACAGAAAATGCACAGGTATAAGAAAATAAATTGAGCACATGCAATCCCTCGGCGTGCTCACGCAGCCAACGATGGGTATTTTGCATATCTAAAAAATAACCAATATTTTGATTGCCCGCGATATTTAACGCAAAGCGCATACCATCGGTTTGCGCATAGCAAGGCTCAGGCACTTCCCCCTTAATGACCTCAGAGGGGGATTTAGGCAAATAGCGGCGCTGCACCACCACACAAAGCTCTAGCTTGGCATTGATAAAGTCCAGCAGCTGTTGATAGCCATCTTCAGGCAATGGCTGGTAAAGGGTAATCAATAATAAGCCGGGATGAAAATCAACATTAATGGCCTCCAAACCAGGGTAACAATGGCCGCGGCCATGAAATAATCGCCGTGAGTTGGCGCTGCTATTATCATCACTGGCTAAGCCTTGCTCTATGGCCTGTATCACTCTATTCATAAAATTTGGATTTCATTAATGCTGGGTTTCAGTTAATTGGCGGCTAAAACAAAACCGCTGGCACCTAACCAATTTTGCAACTGCTGATTTAATTGCGGGCTATTGGTAATTTGATAACAGGAAAACTCGCGGCGCTCAGGATAGTTTTTACGCAGCTCATCAAAGTACTGCCCCGCGAGCGCCGCATCGCCAGCTGCCGCAGTCATCGCCGCGCGAAAACGCCTGTCATCTTCGCTAACATCATACACTTGCTTAATGGCATAGCTTAAACCCGCTATTGCCGTTAAATGGGCGGGAATTTCGAAAGGGATCAAGGGCTGCTCATTAGCTAAGGGCTTAGGCGCTATAGCCAACGCCTTACAACAGGACTGATAGATCATAGCGGTACCTAAAATTTTACCGTCCAGGCTATAACCAGCAATATGGGGGCTAGCCATGGCTATGGCTGGCAACAAGGGCAAATCTATTTGCGGTTCGTTTTCCCACACATCCAATACCACCCGCTGCTGGGGCCGCTGCTGCAAAAAACTTAGCAGCTGCTGATTATCAACTACCGCCCCCCTGCCCGCATTAATTAGCACAGCCTGTGGCTTAAGCTGCTGCAATTGCGTCATACCTATCATATGGTAACTGGGGTAAGGCCCACTGTTAGTTAGTGGCGCATGCATGCAAACTACGTCGCAGGCCAACACTTGCTCTAACTGGTCCAAAGGCAAAGAAGTATCAGACAGCAGAGGGTCGTAGGCTTTTGTCTTAATGCCCAGCGCCAAAAGCCGCTGCTGCAAGCGGCTGCCCACATTGCCTAAGCCAATAATCCCTACACTATGGCCATCCATGAGTAACTGCTGCCATAAACCCGCAAACTGACTAATACAGGAAAATACATAGTCCACCACCGAGTGGGCATTACAGGCGGGTGCATTGGCCCAGCTGATTTGCTTGCGATCCAAATAAGCGGTGTCTAGGTGATCCACCCCTATGGTGGCAGTGCCTACAAATTTTACAGCTGAATTATTTAGCAGCGCTTCATTTACCTGGCTAACAGAGCGTACTAATAATACATCAGCCTGCGCCACTTGCTCTGCACACAGGCTGCGACCATGCACTTTTTTTACAGTCCCTAAATGTGAAAAATACTCATCAGCATAGGGAATGTTTTCATCTGCAACTATATGTAGCGTGTTAGCCATTTAAAGTTTATCCAGTGAGAAATTTTCAGCTGACAGCTGATAAGTTGGATTAAATTGCGCCACTAATTGCCGATGAAATAAAGCCGCTCGCTGTGGCAAGCCATGCACGCAATATGCTTTAGCCTGCGCCAACACAGCGAGTTTAAATGGCATAGGATCACTGGATTCGCCGTTAAGATTATCTATACTCAGCGAAAACTTTTGCCCACTGGCCAAGCTAAACATCCATTCTATAGCTTGCGGCTTTACCTCTACCAACTCAAAAATCTTTTGCTGCTCAGCTGTACGGCCATCTTCGGTATACCAGTAGCCGTAATCCACTTGCTGGCGGCGCTGCTCACCCGCCAAACACCAGTGAGCAATTTCATGCAAGGCGCTGCTAAAAAAACCATGGGCAAAAATCACTCTATGATAATCGCAGCTATGATCTGCCGGGCTATAAAGTGGCTCGGCATCACCTTTTACCAGCCTAGTGTTGTAGTTTTGAAAAAAGCAACGATCAAATAATTCTATTAATTGCGTTAACACCGCATTATGCCTACAGCTACAAAAAAAGCTTATTCTATCATGTTATTAGGCCCGCCCAAGCCGTTACCAAGGATAAATAATAACTAGCCAGTACTAGCAAGCTGCCATGAACTAACTATACTCAGTTTAGTCTTAAGCATTAATGGCGGGTATCCGCTGGAATTATAAGCTGGCAATAAACGGGGGTTCACTTATGAAACCGTCTGCGCCATCGGTCAGTAATAAGGCTAATAATGTCGTACAGCTTGCTGACTTCCAACACAAAACCCAAAGCCCGCAGCGCTGGGTGCGTCTGGCCACTGAAACAGATCACCTCTCTATACTCTATTCCAACAAATACAGCCATCAACACAAATACTACAGCATGAAAATATTGTGCTGGGCCCTGCGTGAAGACGGCAGCGTAACCGCCTTGGTGCCATGGATGAATAAGGTCACTGCCTGCACAGAGCTTAATGATGAGTATTACGGCCAATGGCAGGGATATTACAACCCCGCTACCGAGGACCTATTTGATGAGCCACCGGCACATAAAGTGCTAGAGCTGACCAGTGCCGCGCAATATTTTGGCGGCCTGGATGGCAACAGCAACAGTATCACCCAGGAAATACCCGATAACATAGGCACTCATGCCATGCTTAACAGCCGCTGCCGTAGCCATTTGGTGCTAACCGATGTGTTAAGCTGGCGGCTTTATGGTGATGGTCGATTAGAGGCCATGATTATCGATGAAGAGCTAGTGGACGAGACACCTATTTTGACTGGGGCACGCTGCCTATACCCCGCCTCTAAAAACCCGGAGTTTCGCTATTTCTTTCAACATCACATAGCCAACCAAATCAAAGCGGAAGATCCAGACGCCTTGGCCGCAATAGCACTGCTACTGGATCAATAAATCAACCAGCAGCTAGAGAAACACTAACAATAGCCTTCAGCCGCTAACTTAAAGCGCCTGCTTACGTACCCAATAAATATAGTGTTTATCGGATTGCTCTTGCGCCAGCAAATCATGCCCTAAAAAACTACAAAACTTGGGGATATCACGCTGGGTGGAAGGGTCTGTGGCTATCACCTTAATAACGCCTCCGGTGACACAGTCGCGCACCGCATTGTGCAACATCATGACGGGTTCTGGACACATTAGGCCGCTGGTATCCAGCACTGCTGCCTCATCATACATACAACATTTCCTATCTAAATTCAGCGTATACAGCAATCAGTATTTAGTCATTAGCTTTTGGGCAACAGTGTGCAGCTTTCCAATACGGGATCATAAACAATAACCGCCCTGCCAGACTTTAGGGCCAAATGAACCTGCGCCACCTTATCGGCTAAGCTATATTCGGTGGCGCCATAGTCGGTGCCCTCACGGTTAATAAATTCTTCTATTAAACCCTGTAAAGCAGCATCACTTAGCTGCTGATAAGGCACCTCGACAACATCGGACATATTTATTTCGGCTTAGTAAATTTTAGGGTCATGCGGTCACTCTCACCTATGGCTAGGTAATGGGCTTTTTGCTCATCCCCTAAACGCAATGAAGGCGGTAAAGTCCATACTCCCTCAGAATGGTTAGCGCTATCTTTAGGGTTAGCATTTATCTCACTACTGGCAACAAACTCAAAACCCGCTTGCTGCGCCAAGGCTTTAACTTTGGCCTCAGTCACATAGCCCGAGGCTATCATAGCCTGCTCTGTCGTGCCGGGCTTAGCCCTATGCTCAACCACACCCAATACACCGCCAGGCTTTAACGCTTGATACATAGCCGCGAACACCGCATCAGCTTTACCTGACTTCATCCAATTATGCACATTGCGAAAAGTAAGCACCGCATCGGCACTGGCCGCTGGCGCTATTACGACATGCTGCGGAGGCATTAAATCGGTAGTCACCACTTTGCCATAAACAGTGGGGTTAGCTTTTAGTTTGCTGTCAAAGGCACTGCGGCTATTACGGAAATAAGCCACTCTGGAATCAATATTAAAATGTGCCGCATATAGCAAGCCCTGATCTTTTAACAAAGGCGCTAGTATTTCGGTATACCAGCCGCCACCGGGCCAAATCTCAACCACAGTAGAGCGCGGGGTGATGGCAAAAAATTCTAAGGTCGCCTGTGGATGCCTGTATACGTCACGCTGCACATACGCTGGAGTGCGATGCTCACCGGTCAAGGCCTGCCGCCAGACTTCGTCATTACCACCGGCTTGCACCCAAGTGCTAACGATAAAACTAGCTAATAGGCAAAACGTTTTAATGATTTTCATAGTCATCCCCAGGTTATTGTTTAAATATTAGAAAAAACGACGTAATAACAACCTTAGCGCCGTTAACAGCAAAGCCGCTAAAATAATTAGCCCCAAACCAAAAACAGAGACCACAAAAAACTCAAACAGTTCTTTTTTATCCACATCGAACATAAAAATTGCAGCACCAACAAACGTAAATGTCGCCAAAAGGGCTAAGAAGATTGTACGTTTGTGACCGGACTTAAAAATAGAAATCATAACAACTCAATATATAAAATTTAAAAAACTAGAGATTCGCGACTCCATTCACAGCGCACCGATAAGTCACCACTATTAGGCACATGAAACTCCTCTTCAGACTCCCATATAAAAGTATGGCGACCGTTAAGCTCGGTATCTAAGTGCACCGTAGCGCTCACCCAATACATTTGCTTAAGCATGGACTCAAACTTACCTATCCATTGCTCCCATTCGTACTCAACCGCTTTGTAAGAGGTGCCAAAATGCACTACATTGGTATTACTGCCATCCAAGTCAGTGGCCAGCTCAGGCATAGAGAACATCTCTCGGCTCAACAAGGGCCAATCCTCTACGCTGGGTAATTGCTGCATCACCTGCTGATTGGTTGCCCTATGCAAATGAAATTGAGCGGACTCATCCGAATAAACGGTATCTTTAATACAACCGTAAACGACTGACTCTTCCTGCATAATATTAAGCCCTTATTGATTATTAGATGAGGCTATCATAGTCGGTTTTTTGGGTGCTTGATAGCCTGGTGGGGCTGGGTGTGGAGGATTTGCGGGTGTGGTTTACTTGATTAATAGCTCGCTGGCTCGCAGCACATGCACGCAGCCCTGTGGGAAACAGAATAAATCAGGCCCTATCTTGTGGCACAACGTGAATCAAACATCTTTGAGGTTAATCAGCGTGTCACTTGAGGAAATGCTTGGTTGAAAGCCCAGATCGGTGGACAGGATTGATCAAAATGCCTTGAGGGCATTTTGAAAGCAGACGCAGTACTTGTAACTAGACTTAACTGGAAGCTGATATCGGAGGACAGGATTGATGCTTGCAGCTTGAGGCTGCAAGCACCCCTCCGGGGCAGCCATTCGGCTGTTTGCATGCCCCGCGCAGCGCTTTGGGTACAAAATTACGCCCTAGGCGTAATTTTTATCTTCAAATAGCTTAAGGCTATTTGAATCCCTTAGGGACGTCACGGCGGATCAAACTCCTTTGGAGTTTGTCGAACGACAGGCCAGCGTGGCCCGCGCAGCGCTTTGGCCATCTTTCCGCCGGACGCACTAACAATAAAAAACCCGGCGCTAGGCCGGGTTTTTTATTGTTGGCGCGCCCGACAGGATTCGAACCTGTGACCATCCGCTTAGAAGGCGGATGCTCTATCCAGCTGAGCTACGGGCGCATAACTCTGTAGCCTGCTAAACCACAACAAGCTTTTATGTATAAGCTAAAAGCTATACATAATAAAAAGGCCTGCAGTTATCTACAGGCCTTTTTAAATATGGGGTGGACGATGGGGATCGAACCCACGACCACAGGAATCACAATCCTGCGCTCTACCGACTGAGCTACGCCCACCATAAACACCTACGGCCGCATGCAATTAACACATAAGGCAAAAAAATGGTCGGGGTAGAGAGATTCGAACTCCCGACATCCTGCTCCCAAAGCAGGCGCGCTACCAGACTGCGCTATACCCCGACATATCACAGAGAAGCTCTCTGCCAGATGAGGTGCGCATGATACTGATCAACCCTAGCTTCGTCAACGTTAAAAGCCATTTTTTATAGGCATTTTTTAACCTTGTATAAAAGCCAGCCAGACGCCAGCAACATGCACAAAATACAATCAATTCAGCAGCTTAGCTTAAAGGCTAAAATTAGCCTCGGCGCCAAGTAGTCACCCCGCCGGTATCTTCTAGGATAACGCCCTGAGCCTTTAGATCATCGCGAATTTTATCGGATAGCGTGTAATCTTTGTTGGCCTTGGCTTCAACTCGTTGCTGAATTTTGGCCTCTATAGCCTCGGCAGATAATTCATCTTCGCCGCCAGCTTGCAAAAAATCATCGGGCTTGGATTGCAGCAAACCCAACAGCGCCCCTAGGCTCTTTAGCTCCAAGGCTAACTTTTGCTGCTGTAGCTCATCACCATCTTTAACTGCAGTATTTAAGGCTCTTACCAAATCAAACATCACTGCCAAAGCTACAGGAGTATTGAAGTCATCCTGCATAGCCTCATGGAAACGCGCGATGTATTCGGAGGGTGCTGGTAAATCAGCCAAGGCAACTGGTGCGAAAGCCTCAAAACCTTTTAAGCCTTTATAAAAGCGCTCTAAAGCAGTTTTGGCCGTTTGCAGGCTGTCCTCAGAATAATTTATTGCGCTGCGGTAATGGCTGGCAATCAGTAAGTAGCGCACTACTTCGGGATGATACTTATCGAGTATTTCCCGTATGGTAAAAAAGTTGCCTAAGGATTTAGACATTTTTTCGCCGTCTACCCGCACCGCACCCGCATGCATCCAGTAGCGCGCGTATTTCTCACCGGTAGCAGCTTCTGATTGAGCGATTTCATTTTCGTGATGAGGGAAAGGTAAATCGGGACCGCCGCCATGTATATCAAAACTATTGCCCAAGCAACAGGTAGACATAGCCGAGCACTCTATATGCCAGCCCGGGCGACCTTTGCCCCAGGGCGAATCCCAGTGCACTTCACTGGCTTGCGCCGCTTTCCATAGCGCAAAATCTCTGGGATCTTGTTTGGCCTGCTCCACATCTATGCGGGCACCGGCCAACAATTCATCAGGATTTTTATTGCTAAGTTGACCATAAGGCCCAAACTTTGCGACCGAATAATACACATCACCATTATCAGCGGCGTAGGCATAACCTTTTTCAATCAGGCTGCTAACCATGGCAATAATTTCAGCTATATAAGCCGTAGCGCGCGGCTCCTGATCAGGACGCTGCACACCAAGCCTAGCTTCATCCTGATGCATTAAGTCGATAAAACGCGCGGTTAAATCGGTATAGGGCTCACCGTTTTCATCGGCGCGATTTAAGATCTTATCGTCTATGTCGGTAATATTACGTACATAGTTCACAGCATAACCCGCATTGCGCAGGTAACGGCTGATGACATCAAAAGCCACTAATACGCGGGCATGACCTAAGTGACAGTAATCGTAAACTGTCATACCACAGACATACATATTAATTTTACCCGCCTCTATGGGGGTAAAAACCTCTTTACTGCGAGTAAAGGTGTTATAAATTTTTAAGCTCATACTGTTCTTTCTAGTTAGGTCAATCTGATTAAATCTATCGAATAAGTATTTATCGCTAAGCCTAGGCTTAGTCGTTAGACCAGGTGTCGCGCAAACCTATGGTCATATTAAATACCGGCTGCTCTGGCGAATGATCGTAGCGATCCGCCACAAAATATCCTTCACGCTCAAACTGAAAGCCCTGCTCATTAGCAGCATTAGCCAAATCCGGTTCTATCCAGCAGCCCTCAACAATAGTTAACGAATTAGGGTTAACATGGCTAAGAAAATCTTCCTCACCTTTGTCTGGAGTAGGCACGGTAAACAACCTGTCATATAAACGTATAGTCGCTTGCTTGCCGTGACTGGCCGACACCCAATGCACTACCCCTTTAGGATTAATCTCATCGGCCGGATTTTTACCCAACGTATCGGGGATTAAACTCGCGTTGATCTGTACTACTTCACCCGCTTCGTTTTTGTCGTAGCTATCGGCTTCAATTACATAGGCATTGCGTAAGCGTATGCGTTTACCCGGAGTTAATTTTTTCTTAAATTTTTTGCTGTACTCTTCTTTAAAGTCGTCTTGGTCTATATAAATTTCGCGGGTAAACGGCAGTAGTCTTTCACCTAAATCCAAATCGGGGTGCTTAGGGGCCGTGAGCATTTCAACCTGATCTTCGGGATAATTACTAATCACCACCTTTAAAGGTTTTAACACTGCCATACCACGTGGTGCGGTTTTGTTTAAGTCGTCGCGTATAAAAAACTCCAGCTGCGCCATATCGACTACGCCATCGGTTTTGGCAACGGCCAAGCTGTCGCAAAAATTACGTATCGCCGCCGGGCTATAACCGCGCCTGCGCATACCCGCCACCGTAGGCATACGCGGGTCATTCCAACCTTGCACTATACCTTCATCCACTAGCTGCTTAAGCTTGCGCTTGCTGGTGACCGTGTAATTGATATTTAAACGACCAAACTCATACTGGCGCGGTTTACTGGGCACCGGCAGGTTTTCTATAAACCATTCGTACAAGGGGCGATGATCGGCAAACTCCAACGTACAGATGGAGTGGGTGACGCCCTCTATGGCATCTTCTTGGCCGTGAGCAAAATCGTAGCTGGGGTAAATGCACCACTTGTCTCCGGTCTGATGATGAGACTGCTTGCGTATGCGATACAAGATAGGATCGCGCATATTCATATTGGGCGAGCTCATATCGATATTGGCGCGCAACACACACTCACCTTCGGCAAACTCACCGGCGCGCATTTGCTCAAACAAGGCCAGGTTTTCATCCACGCTACGCTCACGGTAGGGGCTGGGTTTGCCAGGTTCGGTGGCCCAACCGCGGTATTCTTTGGCCTGCTCGGGGCTAAGATGACAAACATAGGCCTTGCCGGCCTTGATCAGATGCAGCGCCCACTCATAAAAGGTATCAAAGTAGCTAGAGGCGTAGCGCACATCACCTGCCCACTGAAAGCCCAGCCATTGCACATCCTCTTTAATGGCGTCCACATACTCCTGCTCTTCTTTGCTGGGATTGGTGTCATCAAAGCGCAGATTGCACTCACCTCCCATTTCCTCGGCCATACCAAAATTCACACATATAGATTTGGCGTGGCCTATGTGCAAATAGCCATTGGGCTCAGGGGGGAAACGGGTAATGATTTTGGCAACCCGGCCTTCGGCTAAATCTTGTTCAGCAATGGCGCGGATAAAATTGACGGGCTTGGCTTTTTCGGTGTTGCTCATTAAGGGCTTGCTCAGTTAAAGGTCTAAGATGGTCAAAACACAACCTCGCGGGCAAGCTATAAAAGATGACCGTTTGCGATGATTCCAGCGTTTAGGCGGTTCCGCAGGCGAGGCAAAAGACGTATTATACCGGCTTTCTTCTGACGTTTTAACAATATAGGCGCATCAAATGGTTATTCTTAAAACTAATTACGGTGATATCACCCTAGCACTAGACTTTGACAAGGCTCCTAAAACAGCCGAAAACTTTGCCCAGTATGTTAAAGATGGCTTTTACAACGGCACTATTTTTCACCGCGTAATCAATAACTTTATGATACAAGGCGGCGGTTTTGAGGCAGACATGAGCCAAAAAGAAACCCGCGACTGCATAGAAAACGAGGCTGACAACGGCCTGAGCAACGACAATGGCACTATCGCCATGGCCCGCACCATGGAGCCACACTCAGCTAGCTCGCAGTTTTTTATCAATGTTAAAGACAATGACTTCCTCAACCACAGCGGCAAAAACGCCCAGGGCTGGGGTTACTGTGTATTCGGCAAAGTTACCGAAGGCATGGATGTTATTGAGAAAATCAAAGCCGTTGCCACGACCACTAAGGCCGGCCATCAAGACGTACCTGTAGAAGACGTAGTGATTGAATCAGCCGAGTGGACTGGCGAATAAATAGGCTATGACCTGCTATTTTATTTCCGATTTACACTTGGACGAAACACGCCCGGCAGTAACCCGGGCGTTTTTGCACTACCTCCAGCAATGGGCAGGCCACTGCGACGCCCTGTATATATTGGGTGATTTCTTTGAGGTATGGGTGGGCGATGACGACGACGCCCCCTTGGCGCTGGCCATCATCAAAGCCTTAAAAGCCTTTAGCGATAGCGGCTCAGCCTTGTACATTATGCACGGCAACCGCGATTTTTTACTGGGCGAGAGCTTTTGCCAACAAACCGGTGCCACCTTACTGCCCGACCCTACAGTGATAGACCTGTACGGCCAACGCACCCTGCTGATGCATGGCGACAGCCTATGCACCCAAGACACGGAATACATGGCCTTTAGGCAGCAAGCACGCTCAGCCAGCTGGCAACAACAACTGCTCAGCCAGCCCTTAGCAGCTCGCCGTGCCCTAGCCACGCAACTGCGTGAACAAAGCCAGTCCATGAACGCCCTTAAAGCCGAAGACATCATGGATGTCACCCCGGCCGAAGTGGAACAAGTTATGCGCCAGCAGCTATGCCTCAGGCTAATCCACGGCCACACCCACAGACCCCACAGACATGCCATGAACTTGGATGGTCAAAAAGCAGAGCGCATTGTTTTAGGGGATTGGTGCGACAAGGCCTGGATACTAAAAGCCCAAGCTCAAAGCCTCGAGCTGCAAGCTTTTAAACTCTAAACTTAAATATGATGGGCACAGAGCCTCAGTATTAGCAGGCAGTGAGCTTATAACTGATTAATAAGCTCTAGGGTTTGCTCTGCCCAATATTGGGCCTCTAATTTGATATGCATTAATTGATCAAAGCATAGCTCATGCTCTGCCAGATAGCCCTCATCCAGCTCATCCCAGCGCCCCTCTTCCAGAGCTTCGGCCATGGCCAGTAAAACGCCATACTCGCCTTGGCGACCCAGCAAAGCTTGCGACAAACTATGCGACAGCGACAAATTGGGGATGATAGTTTCCATAGGCACATCTAAAAAAGCATCTAACAAGGCAAATAAACCTAGACAAAAACCATTTCTGGCATGCTCTTCGCCGTGTATACGCTCTACCAAACGCTCGCACATTTTGGCGTATTCCAAGGCTTTTAGGGATAAGGCCTCAGGCTTACTGGATAGATTGGCCAAGGCCAACAGCATTACCCAAGAACGCAGGCGCTCTAAACCGATAATGGTTATGGCATGCTTAATGGACTCAACATTATTACTTAAACCCATACCCGCCGAGTTAACCAAACGCAAAACTTTAAAGCTCAGCACTGGGTCCAGGGTTAGGGCCTGCTCAACCTCATCCACCATTACATCGGGATTATTTAACATGCCCATTAAATGCAACAACACCTGTTTGTTTTCTTTAATGCGTTTGCCATTAATAAGATCGGGCTTAGCAAAAAAATAGCCCTGAAAATAATCAAAACCTAAATCTAAGCAATAATTATAGGTTTGATGATCTTCAACTTTTTCGGCTAGTAGCTTAACCCCTTCCAAGTCCCGTAGCTTTTTAAAATGCTCAACAGTTGCCTGCTCGCCCAAAGCCAAAACATCTAGCTTAATAATATCGGCATAAGGTAATAGCTTGATAGATTCACTATCTATATGGAAATCATCTAGCGCGATTAAATAACCCCGCTCTTTTAATAATTTAATGGTGCTAATTAATTGATCGTCGACCTGGGTGAACTCTAATATTTCTATCACCACCCGCTTGGAAGGCAGCGGTAATAACACATGCAATAAATCAGAGGAAAAGTTAATAAAACACAGCTTTTCACCCACCACATCCTGCATCTGCGCTTCTGAAAAGGCATTAACAATCACATCGGCAGTGGCCTGCGCATTACTGAGGGTTTTGTCCGCAGAACGGCACAGTAACTCGTAACCCAGCAGTACCTGCTTATCGTTGAATATAGGTTGCCTAGCTAACAGCGCCCCACCATGATCGCGGCAATGACCACTGATATCAGTGCTGCCTTGCTGGGCATCCGTCTTGTCCGTAATTGGGCTGTCATCTTTCATATAATCATCTGGTTTAATATGGCAACAATAAATGAAATTAAATCATATAAAGCCTAATGCTTAATATAGGTAATTTCACATAGCCTATTATGACTTAGGCTTAAAGTCGGCAAAGGGGTCTTCTTCTGGCTCAGGCTCAGCTATAGCCTCTAAGCTTAGGCCTCCAGCCAATGGGCTGCTGGATGCAGTAGTCGTTTCAGTCCCCTGCTCTTTGCCCTTATCAGCCAGCTTAATACGTAGGCGTAAATTGTTCTCGGAGTCAGCGTTTTTAAGTGCATCTTCCAAGGAGACCCTGCCCTCTTGGTAGAGTTTAAATAGGGCCGCATCAAAGGTTTGCATGCCCAGATTTTCCGACTTAGCCATAATTTCTTTAATGCTTTCAAACTCACCCCGTAAGATCAGCTCTTGTATGGTCTGGGTGCCCAGTAAAATCTCTACAGCAGCACAACGTTTGCCATCAACCGTAGGCACCAAACGCTGCGAAACAAAAGCACGTAAGTTCATCGCCAAATCCATTTGCAATTGCGCTTTACGCTCTTCAGGAAAGAAATTAATAATGCGATCTAAAGCCTGATTGGCATTATTGGCATGTAAAGTGGAAATGGCTAAGTGACCAGTTTCAGCAAAAGCCAATGCATGCTCCATAGTCTCTCTATCGCGTATCTCGCCAATTAGGATAACATCAGGCGCTTGTCGCAAAGTATTTTTTAAAGCGTTGTGCCAATTGCGGGTATCCACCCCAACTTCACGCTGATTAACTATGCATTTTTTATGCTTGTGCACATATTCAACCGGGTCTTCTATGGTGATGATATGGCCGCCACTGCTGCTATTGCGATGATCAATTAATGCCGCCAAAGAGGTAGACTTACCCGAGCCCGTGCCCCCCACAAAAAGAATTAAGCCGCGTTTGGTTGTGATTACGTCTTTTAGAATTGCTGGTAGTTTAAGATCATCAAATTTGGGAATTTCGGTTTGAATATTTCTAGCAACTATAGCGACTTCATTACGCTGTTTAAAAATATTAATACGGAAGCGACCCACCGCGGGTATAGATATAGCTAGATTCATCTCTAGCTCATGCTCAAACTCTGTGCGCTGCTCCTCATCCATAATCTCATGGGCTATGGCGGCGATATCGCCGGGTTTCATGGCAACTTTGTCTATGGGCTTTAGCACCCCTTGAAACTTTGCGCAGGGTGGCGCGCCGGTACTCAAATACAAATCTGAACCATCTTGGCTAGCAAGAATGCGCAAGTATTCGTTAAATCCCATCCATAGTCTCCTTAAGCTGTGATTAATGCATAATAACAAGGCTTAAGAATA
This sequence comes from Dasania sp. GY-MA-18, assembly GCF_024734385.1. Classification (GTDB taxonomy): domain Bacteria; phylum Pseudomonadota; class Gammaproteobacteria; order Pseudomonadales; family Dasaniaceae; genus Dasania; species Dasania phycosphaerae. Next base: position 35,607 of record NZ_JANHAP010000017.1, read on the forward strand.
GCCTTATATGGGCTGGCGACAAGTTAGAAATTAAACCGGCACGCCACTGTGAAATCTAAACAAGGGATCTGGACCCAGTATCGCTTCGCGCTCTAGGGCCAAAAAATAATCCACTCTAGCGGCTATGGGTTCAGCACTGTATTGCTGCGCCAAGTCTAGGTAATCCTGGTAGTGTCGGGCCTCAGATTTTAGCAATGACAGATAAAACTTTTGTAACTCAGCATCTAAAAAAGGCGCCAAACGATGAAAGCGTTCACAGGAGCGAGCCTCAATAATGGCGCCAATAATTAGGGTATCGGTTAAATTATCCTGCTGCCCCTTACGGGTGTGTTTGGCCATTTTAGCAGCGTAGCTGCTAGCCTTGATAGACTGGTAAGAAATACCGCGCTTTTTTAAAATTTTAAGCACCTGTTCAAAGTGCAATAACTCTTCCCGCGCCAGGCGTGACATTTTATTTAATATATCCAGCTTATGAGGATTTTTACTGATCAAGGTCATGGCTGACTGCGCGGCTTTCATTTCATTGGTCGCGTGATCAATTAACACGGTGCGCATATCTTTTAGTGCGGCCTGCACCCAGGCATCAGGCGTTTCACAAAGCAAAAACGCCTGTATATGAGAAATATCAGTCATAGTTTATTGATTAGCTGTAGAATTAAAAACGATTGGCCGGCATAACCACCGGTTGCGATTCAGTACTTTGCTGGTAAGGCACTACGCCCTCTTCATCCCCCACATATACGGGTATGCTAAACACCTGCGGCACTAGCTGGCCATCGCGTTCCGCATGAGCAAAAAATTTAATATATATTTTGCCTGCCTGCAGTGGAATTAACACTAAGTCTAGGGTTAGCTCACCTTGCTGGTTGGTGATTAAGCTCTGCTCTTTAGCTATCAGCAAGTGTGCATCTGGACTGTCGCTAAACTGTAAATCTATACGTTGATTTGGCATAGCTTTAAACAGTAAAACCACACGCAGCTCACTGCCAACTTGCACGACATCTTCGCTATTAAAACTCAACTTAATACCAGCGCCTTTATTAATCACACTCTTTTTTGCTAACTGTAGTGTCACGGCTGAGCGCTCAGCTACTGTAGTTTGGTTTTGGGTATCTGCGCTGCACGCTGCCAACATACACACCAGCAAACCGATTATTACTTTTTCAATTAAACTCATCTTAACTTACTCTCAGAGTAAAGCATTTACGCACACCTACACGCGCATCATCTTCTATGTTATCCAGATCATAAACTAACAACACATGCATGCCAGCAGATAAATAAACATCAAAGCTTAAACCGCCACTAGTCGCTCTTTCGGCGCCGCTAATATAATTACCTGCCTTATAAATCTCCACCCCCGGCTTGCCATTACTAACGGGAGTTAAACTAAGCGTATAGCTACGGCTAGAAGGCGCATTAAACCGCACATAGCGCCCCACCGATAATTTATTAAAGGCCCCAAATTGGGTGTTCGAGCAAGCGGTTTGATTAACCCCCGCATTGGCAGTGAGGTATACCGGTATAACATCATCGTTGTTATTGGCCGCCAAACCGGCTGGGATAGTTTGGCCACTGCCGTATTGGTCATTTACCACTATTGACTCATTGGCCACTAGGGTATCTATAGCACTGGCGTCAGCAGGGTTATCGGTTTTTAACCTATCGATAAAGGTATAAATGGAAATGATGGACTTAGAGTTGCGTATAGCCACCAACGAATCGTATAACTGACTAAAACTCAATTGTAAGCGATCAAAGCCAGAGCCTTCGTCTGGATCAAACAAATTATAAATAGTCTTGTATACCGAGGATTCATTAAACCAGCCCTTGGTACCCACACCAGCAGTTTCTAAATTAAATTTAAACACCCGCTGCTGTGCAGGGCCGTAAGTATCTTGATAGATATGTGGCGTGGGCACATGCGTAACCGAGGCAGTATCCAGCACCAAACCAGAGAAGGCATCCCCCCAACCTTCGTCAAAAGCCACCGCCATATCCAGCTCGTCACCCAAAGCATGGCTGCCACCAAAAGAGTCCGAGCGCGCCTCCATTGCCGTTATATAATGACCAAACTCATGGGTAATAACATGCTGGTCATACTCATCGGTATCAAAGCCATCATCGCCCAGCAAAAATATTTCTATGGCTTGGTCAATAATACTGCCCGAGCCATTAACTTTATTAGTAATGCTAAAAAATGCCCCCCCCACATCGCCATCAGAAAGATTGCCGTCCGCCTCATTATTATTTTTACTCCAGCGGAAATGTAGCGTGGGCAAATTAATATCACTATCGGCGGTTAACACATCCTCCAAGGCATGACAGCTAGAATCTAAAATAGCGAAAGGAGCTGCACTTCTGGAGCCGGTATAACGAGATTGCGTACTATTCCAACCAGAACCGGCAAGCAAGTTTCGCACTGGGTCTGCCGTTGGTGTAGCTGGCGTAGTGTCTAGCAAATAATATGGGGAGTTGTTATTGCTATTATCGCTGACTTGAAAATCCCAAGAGCCACCACCCCCCACACTAGAGCGGTACATTTGTGCCCGTACTTGCACACAGACCGGCTGTGTTAGCGGTACGATCAAACCATAGTCGCCATTACCGTCAGTTAAGGTGGTATCAATCACTGTAGTACCACAACTGCCACCACTGGCCGCCACGGCTTCAACCACTACGCCTCTAGCGGGAGCATTAGTTGTGCCTGCATAGCTTAAACCGGCCCCAAACAAAGGCACGCGCTCATATAAAATCTGACCGCTAATGGTACTGCCAACCGGCGCGCCCACCACACTGGTACAAGAGTTCATCGCCGCATTATTATTAATGACCGTTTGTATGGCCTTAAAGCCGCCGCTAAAAGCATCGTGCTTATCAGCACTACTGTTATTCCCCACCGCTGGAGCCACTGGCGCAGAACCACCGCTACCACCGCCGCCGCCACCGCCACCGCAGGCTTGTAATAGCAGCAGGCTTACAGCAATAAGGCTAATGTGAAGCTTGGATAACAACATTTACACCGTCACTATTTGCGAGGCCGCGACATCAAAATAACGCTCATAATGCGCCTGCGACAAAATAAAAAATTCATGATCTATAGTCTGTCTCAATTCAACTAAGCTTTGTTCGCGGTATTGTGCATCCAAGCTTAAACCATAATCCTCTACCCGCTCAATTTGGCTAGCGCCAGCTCTGAGTAGCTCATAAGCCCATATATAGGGGCCTTTGGCCGAAGCATAAGGTATTTGCTGGGCCTCTAGGTGCCAGCGCAGTTTTTCTTCATCGGTCACGGTTAGCTTACTTGCTACGATTTGCGATAAAAACTTGGCTAAGCGGCTATCAATCAGCTGTTTTTGCTGCTGGCTATAACTATTCCAATGTATCACTTCATGGGCAAAGCGCTTGCAACCACGGCATACGGTATCACCTATACCGGTAGAGCAAACCCCTATACAGGGCGTTTTAACAGTTTCTAAAAGATTGGTAGGCACAGCGATATCTTTAAGGTCATTTAGTTTAAAAAGTAATCTAGCAATAGGAAAAATGCTAAAGCCTTATCTTACCCTGCTGCCCTGCTGAACGGAATCAACTTGCGGAATTATCTCGGTGAATAGCGAGCATTCTTAAGGTCAATAGAATTCACCTTAACTTAAAACACTAATTTCAGTATAATCGGCGCGCCGTTTCGAGGGCTAATTGGAGCAAAAACACACAAAAAGCCCTCAAAATAGATCGGTGGTGTGCCGCCGATAGCCTTATCCGCCAGCGACCCTGGCCGTAAGAGATAAGTAAACCATAACAATTGCCTGCCATGAGAGTTTAGAATGAGCTTATATTCAGAATACCTGGAAGAAATCGCAATCCGTAAAAAGGACCTGGGTTTAAACCCAAAGCCGATTGATAGCGCCGAACTGCTGTCAGAAATTATCGACCAAATCAAAGACAGCACCCATGAACACCGCGAAGACTCCCTAAAGTTCTTCATCTACAACACTCTCCCAGGCACTACCCCTGCCGCAGGCGTTAAAGCACAGTATTTAAAAGACATCGTACTCGGTAAAGAAACTGTTGCCGAAATCAGCCCCGAATTTGCCCTGGAACAGCTGTCGCACATGAAAGGCGGCCCCTCGGTTAAAGTACTGCTAGACATAGCCCTGTCTGAGGATGCCAACGCTCAAGCCGCTGGCGAGGTGTTAAAAGCCCAAGTATTCCTGTATGAAGCCGACACCACGCGCCTAAATGACGCCTATAAGGCTGGCAACGCCATCGCCAAAGACATTTTGCAAAGCTACGCCAAAGCCGAGTTTTTCACCAAGCTAGACGATATCCCCGAAAAAATCGACGTAGTGACTTATATCGCTGGCGAAGGCGATATCTCTACCGACCTACTGTCTCCGGGCAACCAAGCCCACTCACGCTCAGACCGTGAACTGCACGGCCAGTGCATGATTACCCCTAAGGCCCAACAAGAAATCGTTGAGTTAGGCAAAAAACACCCTAACGCCAAAGTGATGCTAATCGCTGAAAAAGGCACCATGGGGGTTGGCTCTTCCCGTATGTCTGGGGTTAACAACGTGGCTTTGTGGGCGGGCGAAAAAGTCTCTCCTTACATTCCCTTTGTTAACAAAGCACCGGTTGTTGCCGGTACTAACGGCATAGCTCCCATATTTCTTACCACGGTTGATGTAACCGGCGGTATAGGCCTGGATCTGAAAAACTGGGTTAAGAAAACCGACGCCAACGGCAATATAGTCACAGACGCCAACGGCGACCCAGTACTGGAAGAGGCCTACTCAGTAGCCACCGGCACAGTACTAACCATAGATACCAAAGCCAAGAAGCTATACAACGGTGACAAGGAGCTGGTAGACGTATCGGCTGCCTTTACCCCGCAAAAAGTTGAGTTCATGAAAGCTGGCGGCTCCTACGCGCTGACTTTCGGTAAAAAGCTGCAAACCTTTGCAGCCGCAGCACTGGGCATAGAAGCGCCAACCGTATTTGCACCGGCTAAAGAAATTTCTCACCCCGGCCAAGGCCTCACCGCGGTTGAAAAAATCTTCAACCGCAACGCCGTTGGGGTAACCTCTAAGACGCCACTGCACACCGGCTCTGACGTACGCGTTAAAGTAAACATCGTAGGCTCACAAGACACCACTGGCTTGATGACCTCGCAAGAGCTGGAGTCCATGGCGGCGACCGTTATTTCACCCAGTGTTGACGGTGCTTACCAGTCTGGCTGCCACACCGCCTCGGTATGGGACAAGAAAGCACAGGCCAACATCCCTCGCCTGATGAAGTTTATGAGCGACTTTGGCGTTATCACCGCCCGTGACCCCAAAGGCGTTTACCCCGCCATGACTGACGTTATCCACAAGGTACTTAACGACATCACTGTAGACGATCGCGCCATTATCATTGGCGGTGACTCGCACACCCGCATGTCTAAGGGTGTGGCTTTCGGTGCTGACTCCGGCACAGTTGCTATTGCCTTGGCCACTGGCGAATGTGCTATGCCTATACCTGAGTCTGTGAAGGTGACTTTTAAGGGCAATATGCACCCTCACATGGACTTCCGTGACATCGTACACGCCACGCAGGCGCAAATGTTAAAGCAGTTCAAAGGCGAAAACGTATTCCAGGGCCGCGTGATAGAAGTACAAATCGGCACCCTGCTGGCTGACCAGGCCTTTACCTTTACCGACTGGACAGCAGAGATGAAGGCCAAGGCCTCTATCTGTATTTCCAACGATGAAACCCTGATCAAGTCGCTGGAACTGGCTAAGTCGCGCATCCAGATCATGATAGAAAAAGGCATGGATAACGCCGCCAACATGCTGCAAGGCCTGATCGACCTAGCCGACAAGCGTATCGCCGAAATCAAGTCTGGCGAGCAGCCTGCACTGGCACCCGACAACAACGCCAAGTACTACGCCGAAGTAGTTGTGGATCTGGACGCTATAGACGAGCCCATGATCGCCGACCCCGATGTAAACAACGAAGATATCTCCAAGCGCTATACCCACGATGTGATTCGTAGCACCTCTTACTACAAGGGTCGTCAGGTGGATTTAGGCTTTGTAGGTTCTTGTATGATTCACAAAGGCGATATGCAAATCATCGCTCAGATGCTGCGCAACTTAGAGAAGAAAGGCCCCATAGAATTCAAAGCACCTTTGGTCGTAGCCCCACCAACATACAACATCGTTGACGAGCTAAAAGCCGAAGGGGATTGGGAATTACTGGAGAAGTACGCTGGCTTTGTATTTGACGACAGCAACCCTAAGCAGGAAGCCCGCACCAAGTACGACAACAAAATGTACTTGGAGCGCCCTGGCTGTAACCTGTGCATGGGTAACCAGGAAAAAGCTGAACCCGGTGACACCGTTCTGGCCACCTCTACTCGCCTGTTCCAAGGCCGCGTAGTAGAAGACAGCGCCGAGAAGAAAGGTGAATCCCTACTAGGCTCAACCCCTATGGTTGTACTGGCCACCATTTTAGGGCGCTTCCCAACCTTGGAAGAGTACAAAGAAGCCGTAGCGGGTATTAACCTGACGTCTTTTGTACCGCCTTCACAAGATCTCAGCGTTGAGCCGATTAGAATTGTAGGCTAACTACAGTTTTAAATTTTTAGCAAAAGCCTCGCAAAGCGGGGCTTTTTTTTGCCTGAAATTTAGATAAGCAAGCGCAGGCATAATGCTGTTACGCTACCGTCATATACTCTAGCTTCATAGCGGCAAACGCCGCTATCCATCGCTAAAATCCATCGCTAAATTATTTATGCATTTTCCCTGTCAATAATCCTAGCTGCTATCACCTTAAGGTTTCGCCCAACAATCCGTCGCAGGCGACGCTCATGGCTAGGCTTGCGCAGCAACTTTAAGTATTGCTCCCCAAACTTAACAAAGGGGTTGAATTATGCAATCAATGCTACATTTACATACTACAGTTACATCACTAAAAGCGACCAGAGGATATAACCGTGCTCGAAGCCTATCGCCAACATGTAGAAGAACGCGCCGCTCAAGGCATACCACCCAAGCCACTTAATGCAGAGCAAGTAGCCGGCTTAGTAGAGTTACTCAAAAACCCACCCGCTGGTGAAGAACAAACCTTAATCGACCTGATAAGCAACCGCGTGCCGCCCGGCGTAGACGAAGCCGCCTATGTAAAAGCCGGCTTTTTATCAGCCATAGTTAAGGGCGAAGCCAGCTCTGCGCTAATTGACAAAGAACATGCCATTAAACTGCTGGGTAATATGCACGGCGGTTATAACATCGAGACCTTAGTCACCGCCCTGGATTGCGATGAACTAGGCGCCTTAGCGGCCACCGAGCTTAAGCACACCCTATTGATGTTTGATGCCTTCCACGATGTGGAAGAAAAAGCCCAAGCGGGTAATGCCAACGCCCAAAGCGTGATGGAATCCTGGGCCGCCGGTGAGTGGTTTACCAGCCGCGACAAGGTTGCCGACAGCATTAAAATGACTATCTTTAAAGTCACCGGCGAAATTAACACCGACGACCTATCCCCCGCCCCCGATGCCTGGAGCCGCCCCGACATCCCCCTACACGCCCGCGCCGCCTTTAAAATGACCCGCGAAGGCCTAACCCCTGAAGAACACGGCGTTACCGGCCCCATGAGCCAAATCGACGATATCAAAGCCAAGGGCCATCCGGTAGCCTTTGTGGGCGATGTAGTCGGCACCGGCTCATCCCGTAAGTCAGCTACCAACTCGGTACTGTGGTTCTTTGGCGAAGACATACCCGGCGTACCTAACAAGCGCGGCGGCGGTGTGTGCATAGGCGGCAAAGTAGCGCCCATCTTTTACAACACCATGGAAGACGCCGGTGCGCTGGTATTTGAGGCGCCTGTAGACCAGCTCAACATGGGTGACGTGATAGACATACGCCCCTATGAAGGCAAAATCCTTAACGAAGCTGGCAAGACTATCAGCGAGTTCGAGCTCAAGTCCGAGGTATTACTGGACGAAGTACAAGCTGGCGGCCGCATCAACCTGATTATAGGCCGTGGTTTAACCAGTAAAGCCCGCGAATCACTGGGCCTACCCGTTAGCGACCTGTTCCGCATACCCGAAACCCCCGCCGACACTGGCAAAGGCTTCACGCTGGCGCAGAAAATGGTGGGCCGCGCCTGCGGCCTGCCCGAAGGCCAAGGCGTGCGCGCTGGCACCTACTGCGAGCCCAAAATGACCACCGTAGGCTCGCAAGACACCACCGGCCCCATGACCCGCGACGAGCTCAAAGACTTGGCCTGCCTGGGCTTCTCCGCCGATTTAACCATGCAGTCTTTCTGCCATACCGCCGCCTACCCCAAGCCGGTAGACATAGACACCCAGCACAGCCTGCCGGACTTTATCCGCAACCGCGGCGGGGTATCACTGCGCCCCGGCGATGGCATTATCCACTCCTGGCTAAACCGCATGCTACTGCCTGACACGGTCGGTACCGGCGGTGACTCGCACACCCGTTTCCCCATGGGTATTTCCTTTCCTGCCGGTTCTGGCCTAGTGGCCTTTGCCGCCGCTACCGGGGTGATGCCCTTGGATATGCCGGAGTCGGTACTGGTGCGCTTTAAAGGCCAAATGCAGCCCGGTATTACCCTGCGCGACCTAGTACATGCCATCCCCTACTATGCCATCAAACAAGGCTTACTTACCGTAGAGAAAAAGGGTAAGAAGAACATCTTCTCAGGCCGCATACTGGAGATTGAAGGCTTAACCAACCTAACCCCCGAGCAAGCCTTCGAGCTATCTGACGCCTCAGCTGAGCGCTCTGCCGCTGGCTGCACCATAGAGCTGGATCAGGCCTCGGTTGCAAAATACCTCAAATCCAACATCACCCTGCTGCGCTCCATGATAGCTGACGGCTACGGCGATGCCCGCACCCTGGAGCGCCGTGCTCAAAACATGGAGAAATGGCTGGCCAACCCCGAGCTATTAAAAGCCGATGACGATGCCGAATACGCCGCAGTAATAGAGATAGACCTGGCCGAGGTGAAAGAGCCTATCGTCTGCTGCCCCAACGACCCCGACGACGCCAAGCCGCTATCTGAGGTGGCTGGCGACAAAGTGGACGAAGTGTTTATAGGCTCATGCATGACCAACATCGGCCACTTTCGCGCGGCAGGCAAACTACTAGAGCAGCACAGCGGCGGTATTGCTACCCGCCTGTGGATAGTGCCACCCACCAAAATGGACGAACACCAACTCATGGAAGAAGGCTATTACAATATCTTTGGCCGCGCCGGTGCCCGCACCGAAATGCCCGGCTGTTCGCTGTGCATGGGTAATCAGGCCCGGGTAGCAGCAAACAGCACAGTGCTGTCTACCTCTACCCGCAACTTCCCCAACCGCTTGGGCGATGGTGCCAATGTTTACCTCACCTCCGCTGAGCTAGCAGCAGTGGGTGCCATATTAGGTAAACTGCCCAGCACTGAGGAATATATGGAATATGCGCAAAATCTAAACGCCATGTCGGCCGAGATTTACCGCTATCTCAACTTCGACGAGATTGCCGAATTTCAAGCCAGCGCTGAAAAAGGTAAACAGATTGCCGCGGTACAGGTAGACGTAGTGCGCACCTAGACTAGTCGTTCGCGTTTAAATAAAACCTCAATCCCAAATCGTCACATGGGCACACATGCTCGCAGTGACGACCCCACCAATGGATTTTATGCAGTGCTGTGACTCTGGTGACCCACAGCACTCGCTCTGCTCTTGCGGCCAGCTTTGTGTAGCCTCAACACCAAGCCAAATACCGCTGCCCCCTTTTCAATCAGTGCAAATCTCTCTATTATCTGCCCCCTTTTACTGAGGCCGCTAAGACGAGATACCAGCATGAAATACGAACAAGCCCTAATGCAACGCGCCGACTCCAAGTGCGAACTTTGCACCGCCACCAGCGCCTTAGCCGCTCACTCTATACCTGAAAGCCCGCAAACTAATGAAGACAGCCACATTTTGCTATGTGAAACTTGTCGCGAACAAATCAGTAGTGAGCAGTTAGACCTTAACCACTTTCGCAGCCTGCCCGACACCATGTGGAGCACTGTTCCGGCCGTGCAAGTGATGTGCTATCGCCTGCTCAAACAGCTAAGCAGTGAAAGTTGGGCGCAAGATGCTCTGGACATGCTGTATTTAGAAGAAGACGTAAAGGCCTGGGCTGAAGCCGGTATAAACGATGAGGTGGATGACAGTGAACCTTGTTACGACTCTAACGGTGTACGCCTGCAAGCCGGCGACAACGTAGTGTTGATTAAAGATTTAGATGTAAAAGGCGCAGGCTTTACCGCCAAGCGCGGCACTGCCGTGCGCGGTATATCACTAACTAATAATCCCGAGCATATAGAAGGCCGCGTTAACGGCACTCGCATAGTTTTAGTGAGCAAGTACCTTAAAAAGATGTAGTTGGACTGGCTGTAAAAAAGCTAAAAATCATAAGCAAAAAGCCAAGCATAAACTCATTCAGAGACGCTTGGCTTTTTTAATGGCTGTTATACAGCCATGTATAGACTTAATCTTTGCCCCACTCTTTTTCCATGGCCAAATACAAAAACGATGCCGTCCATGTAATCAACACCAGGCCTGTTAGCGACTCTATGCCGGTCAAATAACGCAAGCCGCCGCTGGGGTAAATATCACCAAAACCCAAAGTGCTATAGGTGGTGAAAGAGAAATAAACACAATCCAACAAGCTGCCATCGGTATGGCCTAGCAACTGCCCCCACAAACCCGCCGTATGCATAACATAATATGCCAAGGCAAACAGCCAGATTTCAATCGCGTGAGCCACTAAGGCCAATAACACGCCGGTGATAATTTTAAAGCGCGGCTTGAGTGACGGCCGCAACAAATGCACCGACATGCGCGATAAAAATTCGTAATGTATCAATACCGCCAGCGTCACAACTAAGGTGACTATAATAAAAACCACAAACATAAAAGCCACCTTATCAGCGTTGTGCGGCTATGCTTAAACGCCCGCTTGCTTTGCTGGCAGGCTCTTGTTCAAAATCACAAAGCCTACAATTCCGGACAATAAAGAGCCAACAATAATACCCAGGCGCTCATCAAATAATAGGTTTACCCCGGTTTCTTCAAAAGCCAATGAACCTATAAACAAGCTCATAGTAAAACCTATGCCGCAAAGGGCCGAAGTAGCATACAAGCTTAACCAGTTCATTTGATTAGGCATACGGGTAAGGCCTAATTTGATGGCCAAACCGCACAGTACAAACACTCCTAATTGCTTGCCTACAAACAGCCCTAAGGCTATGCCTAAAGGTACATCGTGCATCATTTGCTCGACCCCTACCCCGGATAAACTAATACCGGCATTGACAAAAGCAAAAACGGGTAACACAAAAAAGGCCACCAGGCTGTGCAAATCGTGCTCTAAACTTTTTAAGGGCGAGTACTTGGGGTCCTGCTTAGAACGCATAGGTACAAACATCGCCAGTATCACGCCCGCCAAAGTTGCATGCACCCCAGACTTTAGCATCGCCACCCACATCACCAAGCCTATAAAAATATAAATACTGCGCGACTCAACATGGCGGCGGTTAATAAAGGCCAATAAAGGAATACACAAGCCAACAACAATTAAGGCTAAAGTAGAAATTTTTGAGGTATAAAAAACCGCAATAATTAATATCGCGCCTATATCATCAAAAATGGCCAGGGAAGTTAAAAAGATTTTCACGCTTACCGGTACCCTAGAGCCCAGCAGCGATAAAACACCTAACGCAAATGCAATATCCGTGGCAGCGGGTATGGCCCAGCCCTGAGCAGCTACCGGGTCATCACTGTTGAAGTATAAATAAATCAGGGCGGGCACCAGCATGCCCCCTACCGCACCTATGCCAGGTAAAATAATATTACGCTTGTCGCTAAGTTCACCTTCTATAAGCTCGCGCTTTAACTCCAAACCCACTAAAAAGAAGAATATGGCCATAAGGCCATCGTTTACCCATAGCAATAAAGGCTTGGCAATTTCTAAAGCCCCTACGCGTACCTCTACTGGGGTATCGAGTAATAAATCATAATAAACGGATAACGGGGTGTTGGCACAAATCAGTGCCAGGGCTGCGGCTATCATCAATATAATGCCGCCAGCGGCCTCAAACTGAAAAAAACGTTGTACTAAAGAATCGGGCTGTGCGCTCATAAAATCTCGGCTTATCGGTTAACGGTTTAACCACCACTAAGCTTAGCGGCGGTTAAGCGGGCAATAAGCTTACAAGCTTTTAGGGCCGTTGAAAACTTAAGACAGATTGATCAAGTTATGAGCTGTTGAGGCCAGCCATGCTTATCGAGATAGGCTTGCAAGTTTTTAGGGCGGTATTTTTCATTGGCTAACCAACGCTGTTTAACCGAACTATGTATCAATACCTTATCCAGGCCGTGATCAATTTCACGCCAGTAAGTTTTTTTAACCCTATAAAAACTGCGCCGCGAATTGTGCAGTGTTGCATTGGGATTGGGGCTAGCATTCGCTTTGATATGCGGCTCCACCTCCAAGCCCGCTCTGGCAGCCTCTTGTAGCATCCACAACAGCGGCGTATCCGACAATAAGCTGCCGTCCTTATCGGGCTTATAACTACCACCTACGTTGCTGTGAGCGCCGGCAAACCACACTTGTTGCATGTCCATGTTAGCTTGTGGCTGCCACACCGTAGGTTCAAAATCGCTACGGTTTTCATCTATGGCCATAGCGTGGCGCGCAATACGTATATTGCTGCCTATTTTGGTGTCGTAAAACTCGTCTTTATCTTCAAATAAACCCAAAAAAGATACGGGTATACCCATGGCCCCCACCGTATCCCAAACGCCAACAAAGGCGATCTCCCGTGAAGGATGGCTATGCCGCTCCCTAAAGGCAATGGCTTTAACGCCTCTGGGTGCGTAATCGGCACCGCTTTTTTTATACAGATTAAAAGCCTCTTGTATAAGGGCGGCATCAGGGCGCTTGATGATACCGCAATTATTTATCAAGCCGCACAGCGAACGTATGGTGTAAGACCCGCGACTAAAGCCAAATAAAAATATCTCATCACCGGGAGAGTAGTTTTGTACGATGTAACGATAATCATCCATAATATTTTTATGCAGGCCGCGCCCGGTTGCACCAGCCACAAAGCCATCGTGATATGAGCCTATGCCCCAATCATAAAACACCTGCTGTGGCACCAGTAGCTGGCCACTTTTAGCTACCGGCTTGATAGCGCGGGCAAGCTTTAACACATTGGTAGGGAAATCTTTACTGGGGTCTTCTTCGGGTTTATTCCAAGTGCCGTCGGCACAAATAACTATTCTTTTTTTCATATTTATTACTCATTTCCTTATTACAGTAATTTAATGATTAACGCCAACGGCCATCACTGTGACAGGCCAAACCAGCAATCACCGTACCTACTGGATACATATGGCCGTTGTACCAGCACTCGGCCTGGGCATAGGCCGTTAAGCTTAACCACAACCCTAATATCAATAATTTTTTCATCATTATCAGCCTCTAAAGTTTTAGTGCTTAAATAGTAATGCTGGCCAAAACAATACGGGCTTTAACTAGTATATTGTTTTGCTCAAAACTAGCCCCTAACCACTGCTCTACATGCTGCTTACTCAGCCAGAGGTTATAGTGCTCTAATGGGCGCTCTTGGCCTGTACAATTGGCGAGTTGCTCGCGGGCTGCGTGTATATTCATTAGCCCCTGCGCAGTGACCAAGCTGGCATTGGGTGGCGCCACCTCATAGGCAACCAAGGCATTGCCAAACAATGGGGTATCGCGGCAGGCTTTAGCCACCGGACCGGTAACGTTTTGTTCGTCCACAAAATGAATATTAAGATTTACTGGTATGGGCCGAAAAGGCCCCTCTTCACGCTTGGCCAAATTGCGCAGCTTGCGGCCTAGCTTATGGGTATTATTGAGTGCTTCGATCTTGGAAATTAAAACACTGACCTCGGCATCTGACAGCGTTGCCACATCGATGGATTTAACAGATTGAGTGTTTCTACCTAAAGCAAATAACTCGGCACCGCTTTCATAATGAAAAGTTATGTAAACCCCTTGCGAATCGGGCTTGCACAACACACCTAACACAGCCCCAATAATCAGAAACAAACCCAATAAAACAATCGTGCCTATATTGTCCTTAAAATAACTAAACATAGTGCCTCCCGTTAGCTTTGGCATACAACTGGATGTATTAAAAAAGCAGGGAACTACATAGAGGCTTGAGAACGCAGAACAACAAACCTAAACCAACCCTGGTAACAGCTTGTAAAAATGAGTGAGCGCCGCTCAGCGACGCTTATTCCTAGTTATAACTCTTTAAGCGCAAAAGTGCCATCTCCTTTAAGTGCAAAGCACCTTAGCTTTGGGGTGATATTGGTAAACAAATAGAAGATTGGAACAAGGCCTGAATGGCCTTTTCATAGATATCCCTCTCTAATTGAGACACCCATATCAGACACCTCTTTAATCGAGACACCCACTATAAGAGCCACTATCCTCTATTAAGACACCCACAAATCTAATCAAGACACCCACAATAAAAATTGACAGCAAACAAAATTACTGTATATTTAAACAGTCCAATATATTGATAAACCAAGGAGCGGTTATCATGCCTAAACCCCGAAAGGAACTGATCTCTTTAGACGCAACGCCTTATTACCACTGCACCTCACGCTGCGTACGGCGCGCTTTTTTATGCGGCACTGACAGCTTTAGTGGTAAAAGTTACGAGCACCGCCGACTATGGGTTGAGCAACGGATTTTATTGCTAGCCTCTATTTTTACTATTGATGTATGTGCCTATGCCGTGATGAGCAACCACCACCATGTAGTGCTGCACATCAATAAGATTCAGTCACAACAACTCAGTAATAAGGCAGTTTGCCAACGCTGGCATAGATTGTATAAAGGGACCTTACTGACCCAACGCTATGCCAGAGGCGAGAAACTGACTAAAGCTGAGCAGGCTTCTGTTAATAACAAATTACAACAATGGCGCAACCAGCTTTGTGATATCAGTTGGTTTATGCGAGCACTCAATGAACCAATTGCCAGGCTAGCCAATGCGGAAGATAAATGTACTGGCAGATTTTGGGAGTCACGCTTTAAATCACAGGCTTTGCTAGACGAAAAAGCCCTGCTCGCGTGCATGGCCTATGTGGACCTTAACCCCATAAGAGCCAAGCTAGCTGCGACGCCAGAACAATCAAAGCACACCTCCATTAAAAAAAGACTAAGCGCTATGAAACAGCAACAACGCCCACCCAAAGCTCTAGCCAAGTTTATTGGCAACCCTAGAGAACCCATGCCACAAGGCCTCCCCTTTCAACTAAAAGATTATATAGAACTAGTCGATTGGACCGGGCGGATTATTCGTAGTGATAAACGCGGGGCGATCAGCCAACAGCTACCGCCCATACTTGAGCGCTTAGCAATACAGCCTCAGCAATGGCTGACGTTAAGCACACAATTTGAAAGTCGGTTTAAAAGCTTAGTGGGTGTTAAAAATAAACTGAAAGAAATCGCCCTAGCTATGGGCTACCAACGCACGCCAGGTCTGGCGAATTGCGCTGCTTTGTTTTAACTAATCCCTTCTAATGAATACCGATGCCGTTACGGCATATTTGTGCTGCATGAAAATTGTAGATGGGGTTATTTTAATCGCATATTGACGATTTCATTAATGATATTTTTATATCGACATCCTTGTTAGTGAACAATAGAGATTTATTTGTGTTTTATAGGCTGTTATTAAAGTGGGTGTCTTATTATCTCGCAGCTATGGGCTACCAACGCACGCCAGGTCTGGCGAATTGCGCTGCTTTGTTTTAACTAACCCCCTTCTAATGAATACCGATGCCGTTACGGTAGATTTTGTGCTGCATGAAAATTGTAGATACGGTTATTTTAAGCAGATTTTGAGGGTTTCATTAATGATATTTTTATATCGACATCCTTGTTAGTGAACTATAGAGATTATTTTGTGTTTTATAGGTTGGTATTAAAGTGGGTGTCTTATTATCTGTTGCTGGTGTCTTATTATCTGTTGATCCCTTCTAATCAATACCGATGCCGTTACGGTAGATTTGTGCTGCATGAAAATTGTAGATGCGGTTATTTTAAGCAGATTTTGAGGATTTCATTAATGATATTTTTATATCGACATCCTTGTTAGTGAACAATAGTGATTTTTTGTGTTTTATAGTTTGGTATTAAAGTGGGTGTCTTATTATCTATTGCTTCCATTTCAATTAAATCCATTGAGTTTAAAATAAATTCTTGATTTTCATCGAATAGAAAATGGTAACAACCACTTAGCACGTTTTCTTTGGTGAAATTTTTGTCTGAACTAGGCATTTTTTCGACGTATTCTGCAACATTTGCATACAATATCTCACCAAGTTCTTCTCTAGCATGATCTTCCAGCTCCATACTCTCAGGCAACTGAGCAATTATAACTGCCTCACCAGTAGTCGGGTTAATCTTGGTTGAGTAGCTAGGGCGATATTTAAGCTTACTGTTTAATAGAGTTAAATGAGACAACACCTCTCGAAGCTGTATAGGAGACAATGGCGCCGAAAGACGTTTAAAATGATCCGAAAAGAAATTCAGCGCTGCGCACGAATCGTCCAGAACCGCCAGAAAAGCAATATCATTAATTCTTAACAGAATCGTATTAGCGGCATACACATCTCTATAGTCATATTTATCCAAGTGCTCAGCAGTTTTGGCTGGAAGAACAATTAGAGAACCAAGACATTCATTACTAATTGAAATTCCATTTTGTAGAGCGCGAATCATGCAATGAATATGATGTAGTAAGCCCCATTCATAATCGCTGGATATTGGATCGTCACCCAATCTTTTATCCAAATTCTTTCGCAAATAACTATCTTTAAGGTGTGTCTTAAAGAAAATAAGGGATAACCATAGAAATATCTTCCACGGACCATTTGTTTGAATATATGAGTTGACGGAATTTAAGCCACCGTCAATTACTGACCTCATCTCTTCTTCAACTTCACTTCCTAGAAATGAATTGCATTCCTTGCAGCATGGCACCGTATACTTGTCGTATCGTACTTTTGCATCATTTGGCAAAGTAATAGATAACTTATAGATATCTAGCATTCGGAGAATCCACTTTGGTATCACATGCTCTTCGTTAAATTCTTTATCATTTGGCGATGCGCCACACATGAAGCAGCAATCACCTTGGCAGATATCAGACACAAATCTATCCATACTGAAAAAAATCACTCTCCCAGTTGAATCTTCTAACGAACCACCCGAGTGTTTCAAAAATGCTTTCAATTTTCTCTACTCACCAGATACATAACGCCGGTGGCACAGGCAAGCGGCGCAGCCGCTTGTCCAGTGGAGTGCCGAAGGCACGTAACGAGTGTGACCACCCTTGTTATGTGTGGAACCACACTGGCTTTTATTAATTTTATTGAGGGTAAAATTTAGCACGTATTTCCCTGTGTTGGCACTGACTTTTTTGCTGCCTCAGCAGCACAAACTGCTATTAAAATTTTGCACATACATTGCTTGGCACAATATTGCCTGCGCCGCCTCAGCTTTTCTACGTAGCACGTTGAAAGATGAGCATGAATTTTACTGCGACCATAATCGGCGGCGCTCGCACGATTAAGGGGTTTTACACATAACGCTTATGGCATGGGCGGCTGCGCAGCAGCCGTCCTGCCCGAAGGGCTTGCATGCCCATTTTTGTTATACCTTGACCTAAATATGCTGATAAATAGCGCTGCCTGAATAAGAACAATGCCAGTGATAAAGCCAAGATAGTGTTCAAATTCTTCGTGAAACTTTAGTGATGCTTGGGACATACCTTTGTTTGACTCAGCTAAATTAGTTAATGTGAATATGACTTTATCTTTTGTTAGTGTGATTTCGCCACTTTCTATTTTTTGTACGATTTCGAATAGCTGCTCTGAGCTTTCTTTATCTTGAGCGGACAATTCATAAAAAAAGTCACCAACAGTAAGCCAGCAGCCGGCACCAATACTTATTGTTAAAAGTAATGCGATTGATAATTTGGCAATTAGTCTATTCATGATTTAGGTATAACGCCGCTATAAAAGGCGCGCGTTAGCGCGTCCAGTGGAGGCCGTTTTTTGGCCGGAACGATTTTTGATAGCCTTGTTAAATGAAGCTTCCCGGGATGCAATCGGAGGGGAACCAACGCTCATTATTTTTAAATATTTTTGTTTCAACTTTGTTGTACCTGAACGAATAAACAACTTTATTGTACTGCCACTGTATATATGGATTTTCTTCTGATCCATAATTTGTTTTATCTCGCGTACCGTAATACAAGCACACATAGAATAGATCCTTGTAGCCTTCAATTGAATCAGAGTATCTATGGATTGTGATGGATTCAATGTGAGGATCTTTGATTTCTCCTGAAAACAGACTATCGCTATAATTTGACTGTACATGGAGATTTAGGAATCCATTTTCATCCTTTGCGGCCTTAACTGTGATCGTCCCTGCCGTTTTTGGACCTATCGCGGTTATGGTCACGGTTTGCCAATAGGCCGACCAAGTTACAGTACCCCAGGCTACAAGTGGAAATAGCAGAGATAATATTATGAGTATGGCTCGATTCTTCATGGTCATTTAACGCCGCAAACAGGGGCGCGCGTTAGCGCGTCCCGGCCGCAGGCCCTTGCTGATTTGCCTTGTTATAGGCCGCGCTCTCTATTAGAAGTACCTTTTTAAATGGGAGATCTTCTTCCATATATCCGCAGCTTTTAGATGCGCCCCACATGCTGCTGCCTGAATAACCCTTCCATTCAGCCAAAACCTTTCTGCTTTCTATTTCCTTAACCAGTTTCGTACTTACTCTTCGATCTGGCCTCCCGAAGGCATTTTTTGTATTGGAGTAATACTCGTATTTGCTCTCTAATTCATCACTAAATTCAACTGCTATACATTGACCTTTCTCTAGTGAAGGCAAATTTCGACGCGCATACTGCCTTTTTCTGGTAGCCCCTTCTGTTATTTTTATTGAGAGTGTGGATTGGCAATTCTTATCCGCTACGTCTGAAATGTAATACTTAGCAAATGTTTTATCGGAGTACTCTCGCTTCGCTTTCGCTTCCACATACCTAAAGCTGCCATCCATAATGGCTCTGAGTAAATCAGTACTTATGTTAAACGAATACTCGTAAAATCCTTGCGCAAATACAGTTTCATAAACTATTAATTTAGAATTTTTGCATTGCTCCACAGCCCATCTCTGTGGAGCAGTTCCACTATGCCTCCATGAAAACATAATAATAAGAAAAATAGCGAGACTTACTGTAAGCACTTTCCAATTTTCTGTCTCATTTGGTCTCAGCTTAACCAATAACGTTGCGGCACCATATACAACAGCAAAGATAATGATTGCAATAATAGGAAATAACGGGTGGCTCATAAATTATTTGACACTCTATTGGTGGAGCACTTTGCCCTATAACGCCTCAATAATGGGCCGGAGCACGCAGTGCGGAGGTCCAGCCCCGAAGGGGCGACATTGATTGACTTGTTAAATGCTCTAGTTCCAAGGTTGCTGATTAGCTATATTTTGTGCAATTTCACGAACTAATTTCTCGTTTATTCCGCCTTCTCGGTATTGATACAATTTTCCCCCCCGGCAGTTACAAGCCTTTATTTCATCTTTTTCATTTACCATTGCTTGGTTTATATATTCGCAGAATACACCAATCGTTTTTTTGCTTTCCTTGGGCTTTAGCTTATCTTCATGGAATTCTACGAACTGATTTAAGTGCTCCGAATTAAGCCTATGAAGGTCTTCTACGCTCTCTGTAACAACCATATCATTGTCGGGGTTTAGAATATCATTAACATTAATGGCTATCATACCGCGAGATTTAGAAGATTTATCATTCTTTAGCCTATTAAGTATTTGAGAGTTAGCCTTTTTAATATTACTTGAAACTTTATTGATTGAGCGTATTCGTTTACATTCTACATACAGTTTTGTATCCCCCACAAATGTAACGAGATCTGCTTTATGATTGAGGTCGACTTCATAACCGCCAGATATAAATCTTGCAGCTATGTTTAGCTCAAATAAAAAGTTTCTTGACTGATCTTTCATTGAAGAGTTTCTAAATGCACTTCCTGACACTACCTTTTTAAGCCTGTCTTTGAATGAATCAAAGTCAGCGCCATCCATCGCAGATTTAACCCTAATAAGGTCGATTGCCTCAGCATATGCATTCAAGTAGGCATGGAATGACTTTTCAAGATCACTATCGGAAGGGCTTCCTTCCAATACATTGGAAAGATTGTCGATACTATCCTTATACTGATTATATCTAGAAGCCTTGTAATTAAATCCTAAGCTCTCAAGCCAATCACAAGACTCTTCATAGCGAATGAGAGTTTCCTCACCATCTTTTAAATAGTGATTAAACGGTATTTCTTCATACTGCACATTTCTCTCCTTGAGTGCTGGGTTGTACATTTAACGCCTTTAGCAATGGCAGCCTGCGCGAAGCGCGCTGTAGGCTGTCCAGCCCGAAGGGCGATATTGCCTAAACTTGTTATACGTTGACTCATAGCTGAGCCTTAATTTGAAGGCATAGAGCCGTAAGGTTTTTATTAAAATCTATTTCTTTTGCCTCAGGAACTATGGGCTTTAATAGAACCCACGTATTATTACCTTGCCAAATTTCAACTGAGCCGAAGCCTTCCTCGCCGTCCCACTGGATCATAAATCGTTTTTCACCTGATGCATAAATGCTATGCATTGAGCCGCAATAGTCTAGCTCTGTATCAGGTTTATCCTCTTGGTAGCCCAAGGGGGATATAAGTTCTACGACTGCATTTTTAATCTTATGATATTCGTGCATCATTATTTACGTATAACGAGCTTGTAGAAAAACATTTTGGGATAAATTGCGTTTCAAATCTCGTCTCTAATTCGTTATCTGAGTTAATTTGGCTGTGTGTAGAATCAACCCATTTCAATTTGACATAATGCCATATTATG
>NZ_JANHAP010000001.1 GCF_024734385.1 Dasania sp. GY-MA-18
AGTAATCGGCAGCCGGTGGCCACCGGGAGGTCAATTCTGAAATGTTATGTTCAGTAATCCAAGGCCAAAGCCTTATAAAACGAGCGATTGTCGTTGAACTGAACATAACGTGCTACCGCCCCAAATAAACCGCTGTAATTTGCTCGCGTTCATGTCCAAGCTCCTGAGAAATCGCATATCGAGCCACCGTATCGTTGGCACGCTCCTCTTCACTCAACTCACCACGAATTGGACCACCACAGGCCGGTGCGTGTTTGCCAGTTAGCTCCAGATAGCGCTCTTGTGCATAGCGATGACGTAAACCATGTAACTTGGATAAACCTACTTTTTGCGCCTCACGTTCATAGAGTCGCATTTGCTGCACATACATTAAATGCGACGGAATCAATGAGCCCTTCCCGGCCACTAACCGCGCCCGCCTTAGAACATCGCGCTGTTCATCTGTGCGTATAGGGATTTCTCGTGCCCGCCCTCCTTTACACCAGGTAGACTTCAATCGAATAAATGTATTTCGGTCTGCGTAGTCTGGGCTAAATTTGATCGCTTCTTCTCGTCGCAGGCCAAAGGCCTTTTGTAGCTCCAGACTTATTTTTAAATGGGGGTCGCTGATTTTTTCGAGCAGCTCAAGATCCAGGTCACGCGCTTTCGATACATTGGTAACAAAAACACGAGACTCGATGCCGTAGTAGGCATTATCTTTAGCGACGACGTTTTGCTTACCGATTTTTTCAGCCCACCAACGCAAATCGGCCAGGCGATTCTTGATCGTACCCGGCGCAAGATTTTCATCGAGGTATTTAGCCACTAACGCATCAACATGTTTTGGCTTGAGAGATTTAACCTCCATACGCCGATAGCCCAGCTCATTAAGGTGACTGGCCATCGTTTGTAACAACTGAAAACGTTCAGCTTGCGTACTGCGACTGCCATCCTGATTGCGTTCGCACAGGCTCTTTAATTGATAGTTTAGATCTTTCACAGACAACTCCTCGTCGAGAAATAAAACGTGTTTATATTCTCGACAAAGGGGAGTATTTAGTCGTGGAAAAACCTTTCAGCCAGGAAAGTAAAATTCATTACGAACTGGAAAAATAAACCAGCAGAACCATTGTTAGAGCGAAAAAAGGAGAACACATCCCTCAAAAAATTACATGTGAATTTTTCAACAGCCTTTCGGGGCCATTTTCCGACCCCTATTAGATAGGGTGAACTGTTTTTAATTGTCTATTCGTTCCGGTCAGGTTTGCTGTCTGCTCTTGTATAGAAATGACTGTTCAGAACAGACAAAGAGTCTCTCGAAACAGACATGCGACCGTTCAAAACGGTCATCATAAAACTGGAACAGTGCGGTGTTAAAGTCTTGGTCAGTGTTTATGACTGTCCAGCCACCGCAGTGAATGGAGAAGCAATCTTATTGATTACTAACGTCACGGGACACCACTCCCACAAACCTGAATAGCGGCATAACCAACAGTGCCAATCCCCGGATGGGTACGACGCTGTTTCGTTTTCACGCTTTAGACAGCTTTACTTTCTTTTGCCAGGCATTCCTCCTTATTTACGTATAAAGCTAAGTGATAAGTCACTCATCGCGGTTGCGTGAGTCAACTTGAAAAGCTCTTTCGAGCCGGTTTGCTATTGAGGATGCAATAGCCACATATGGAATTTGTATTGTCGATGTGTTGGACTAGAAGAACCCTAATAATGCTTTCGGCATGTTAGAAAAGTTACTGCAGGTCAGATTTCGTAAGGGGCCGCACCCCACGTCACTGCATTTTATTTGCAGTGACGTAGGGTAAAAAAGTGATGAATAAGATTGAGGGTAATCTTAATATTACATCTAAAAGCACCCATCTGATTATTCACAGGAGCTACAGATCGCTTTAACAGGCCGTTAAGTATTCAAACTACTATAAATCGCTGCTAGGGGCTTTGCCCCACGCGCATGGCAAGTGCAAGGCTTCGCGCTTCCTCACCCGTTCAGATTCTCTCGCTTCGCTCACTCACTTAGCTGCGGCTTCCGGTGAGCCACTGGCCATTTGCTACCCCCACGCTTCGCCAGCGGTTCAGAAGCGCAGCCGGGCGCTGCGCTCGTTAATCAATTAATGCACTTAAAAGTAATAATGAAAAGGCTGACAATCTTTAGCTTATAGTGAAGCATAAAGCGGTCATAAGCGGTGCGAACTGGTTTCGGCGTTCATTGATTTGAACACTGAACGGACATTACAAAAACCACCCATACGGGTGAGAGCAACTTTGTAAAATTACCGGTACTATTTTGTGGGATTATAAGAATCTATAATTGGACAGCCTGTCGCCGCTTGAATAAATTTGGCAGCTGTAGTGGTAATAGCTAAAAGAAGTAGCATTTGAAACTTAAAAACAGGACTAATAACAAAAGGAGAAAGGAACTATGGGAATTAAACCAGGGCCAAAAAAAACCGCTAAATCAACTGGGAAACCAGATAGGCGTCAACGGGATAATAAAAAAACTCCCGGGAATACACCATCACTTAAGCCTCACAAACACAAGAAAGGTGATTAAGGAACTTTTCGACAACCTTCAATTCATCTGGAATAAATGATCTGCTGTCAAGCCGAGAGCAGACTGCACGACCTTATCAGCCCTTAAAATCCTTTAAGGGCGAGATTAAGCTTGAGTCACTATTCATAAATATATCGATACTTAATTTACTGCTTTTGCCTATAACCTCAAGCACATTAAAGAATTATCTTTCTAAATACGTTGAACGCTAAGCCCTACCTTTTAATCGACCCATCAAATTAGTATTAGGCCATGTACAACTCAGGCTGACACAGTCCATGGCACAACTCAGATTTCCTCCTCGTCTTATCAGGTTACGTGATGCCCCCATTTATATGGGTATCGATCGCAATAAATTCAACAAGGACGTCCGCCCATACCTAACTGAAATACCTTTAGGAAAACAGTCGGTCGCCTTTGAACTACTTGAAATTGACGCTTGGATAGATAACTATGTTAAGTGCAATGGGCGTCGTCCTAAAGCCTCGAAACTGGAGGACGATGTATGTCAAAACGCAACACAATGCCAGGGCTCCGCCTTAAAGGCGACATCTGGCACATTGAAAAACGCTGTAAACACGCCGAAGGTGGCTGGCTCCGTGAAAGCACGGGAACGGCTAGCCGCATTGAGGCAGAGGAATACCTGATACAACGTCTAGCAAACGTTCGGCAGGAGACAGAAAGACGATCACTGGCTATTTATACCTTTGAGGAAGCCGCTCTACGCTATCTTGAGGATATTGCCCATAAGTCGTCTGCAGTTGCCGCAGCGATCCATCTTGATCAAATGCTGCCTTTCATCGGTCATTTACCGCTGGAGCAGATACATGATGGAACGCTTAAGCTCTTTATTGATAACGAGGCAAAGCGCGATTTAGCGCCTAAATCAATCAATAATGCTCTCGTCGTCATCACGGCAATCCTCAACCGAGCCGCACGGGTTTGGCGGCATGATGATGGTAGACCCTGGTTAAGGCAGGCTCCGCCAAAGATAACAAGGCTATCCACAAAAGGGCGTCAAGCAAAAGCTTACCCCCTTTCATGGGCTGAGCAGGATACGTTGTTTAAGATCTTGCCCAGACATTTAGCGGATGCAGCGCTCTACGCAGTACACACAGGATGCAGGGAATTAGAGGTATGCATGCTGCGATGGGATTGGGAAATATTTGTTCAAGATCTAGGGGTTTCAGTTTTTGTTTTACCGGAAACCATCACCAAGAATGGAACAGAACGAATTGTGATTCTCAACTCAGTGTCCGGTAGTGTTATTGAAGCCAGACGTGGCATCGACCCCCACTACGTTTTTACGTACAGGGGGCGGCCGATGAAAAGGCTACACAGCAGTGGTTGGCGGCACGCATGGAAGAAGGCAGGTTTGCCCACCCATGCTGGTGTCTTGAAAGGTGTACACAATCTCCGTCATACCTTTGGACGTAGACTGAGAGCAGCAGGTGTACCACTGGAGACGCGTAAAGCTTTATTGGGGCATGCGAATGGTGATATCACAACTCACTATTCGGCCGCAGAAATTGACGAACTGCTGACTGCCACAGAAAAAGTTGTAAGCCGAGGAATTGCACAAACACCAACGCTCTCTCTAGTGCATAAAAACGCACAAATGAGGAATGTCGGAAAAGTGTCGGAAGAAAACAAAAAAGGCCACCCGAAGGCAGCCTTTTGAGCTTTGTAAGCAATTGAAATGCTTACTAATAATGGTGGGCCGTGCTGGATTCGAACCAGCGACCAATTGGTTAAAAGCCAACTGCTCTACCAACTGAGCTAACGGCCCCAGAAAGTGGCGCTATAATAGTGTTTTGATGATAAAAAACAAGCCTTTTATAGAGTTTTTTTACTTTTTTTCTGTTTTTCTTCGCGTTCTGCCTACTTTTAAAACAACCTGTTTATTTTTCTATCAACTCATATAACGAGTTGGGTCGGTTACGCCTAAACGCTCAAAACCTTCGCGGCGTAAATGGCAGCTGTCGCAGTGGCCGCAAGCCTCGCCTTGGTCGTTAGATTGGTAGCAGGAAACGGTTAATGCGTAATCAACACCCAGCTCTAGGCCTTTGGCAGTGATTTCAGACTTGCTGAGATTCATTAACGGTGTGCGTATTGTTAGCTTATTACCTTCTACCCCCGCCTTGGTGGCCAGGTTGGCTAAGGTCTCAAAGGCCGCGATGTATTCGGGGCGGCAATCGGGGTAGCCGGAGTAATCCACGGCATTGACGCCTATAAATATGTCCTGCGCCCCCAGCACTTCAGCCCAACCCAACGCTATAGACAAAAATACCGTGTTGCGAGCGGGCACGTAGGTAACGGGTATGCCCTCACCGCCACATTCCGGCACATCTATGGCTGTGTCGGTAAGTGCTGAGCCGCCTATGCTGCTTAGGTCTAAGCTAATCACCTTGTGCTCTACGGCGCCCATTTGCTGTGACAACTGCTCTGAGGCCACTAACTCAGCCAAGGTGCGCTGGCCGTAGTTGAAGGCTAAGGTGTAACAGGCATAGCCTTCGGCTTTGGCCATGGCTAAAACAGTAGCGGAGTCTAAGCCGCCTGAGACTAAAATTACTGCTTTTTTCGCTGTATCCGGTGTTGCTATTGCTGTCATGCCTTAATGCCCTGCTGCGTCTTCCCATAAAAGTTTGTGTAATTGCAGTTGAAAACGCACCGCTAGGTTGTCTTCGACTATCCAGTTGGCCAGCTCAGTGGCGTCTATTTCGCCAAAGCTGGGGGAGAATAAAACCTCATCCACTTTGCTAAGCAGTTGATATTCATCCACTTTAAATCTTGCCCATTCATAATCTTCACGATTACAGATAACAAATTTAACCTGATCGTGAGGGTTGAGGCGCTGCATGTTTTGGTAGTCATTGCGGCCAACTTCTTGCGAGCCAGGGGTTTTCAAGTCCACGACCTTCACCACACGCTCATCTACCCCCTCGGTACTAATCGCGCCACTGGTTTCCAAGGAGACCTCATAACCCTGATCACAGAGTGCCTTTAATAGCGGCCAGCAGTTTTTCTGCGCCAGCGGCTCACCACCGGTAACGGTAACAAAGCGAGGCTTATAACTGGCCACCTCGTCCAAAATACGCTGCTGCGACCACTTCTCGCCGCCGTGAAAGGCATATTCTGTGTCGCAGTAGCCACAACGCAGCGGGCAGCCGGTTAGGCGTACAAATACGGTAGCAAGGCCTGCAGTGCGGGTTTCGCCCTGCAGGGAGTAAAAAATTTCGGTAATGCGTAAATCAGTCATTCATTGGGTTCTATATGGTGAGAGCCCGCTTTAAAGTCCACAGCTTGTTAGCTAAACAGTCTAAGAGCGGAAAAACGTGGCGGCTACAGTGATAGCCTTAAAATGCGCGCATAATAACGAAGAACCGCAGCTGTCGCCAGCTGCGGTTCAAAAAACAACCTACAATGTGGACTTACTAGAACCTATCGCGCAGGAACTCGCGGGCTTTATCTGCCGCTGAGTTAACCCCTTTGCCGTACTGGGCGACGACCTTCTCCAGCCAAAAACGCGATTTCTCTTTGTTATCTTTCAAGAAGTAGACAGTACCCAGCTTATACATTGCATCCGACTCTTTGGGATGCTTGGGGTATAGCTCTAGCAATTGGGTAAAAGACTGCCGCGAGGCCTCTAGATCTACCGGTTTAACTACCAGGTAAAGCTCACCCAACCAGTAGTAGGCATTAGGAGCATACTTGCCATCGGGAAAGTCCAGTAAAAAACTGTGGAAAGCGGTAATGGCCTGGGCGTATTGACGCTTAGGCACCAAGCTATACGCCGCATCATAGGCGTCTTTTTCGCCTTCGCTGCTGGGCTTATCAATCGACATGGCGGCAGAGCTATCACTAGCACCAGCTGAGTCATTTGCTGCGCCACTATTAGCCACCAATGTACCTAAGCGCTTATCTACATCTATATAGCGCTCGGTAGACTGCTGCTTAAAACGCTCTAACTGGTGGGCTTGCTCTTCAACCATACCGCGCAACATACGAACTTCATCTTGCAGCAGTTGCAGCTGATAAAACAATTCGCCTTGAGACTGCGCATTACCCAGCTGAGCTTGCTCTGGTGCAGCGGCCACGGGCATAGGTTTATGGCTGATGGAGGCATCTACCACCTCTACCTGCGAAAACACAGGCAGTGAAAATAGAAAAGCCGCGCTGCTGAGCAGCGCGGCTATGGAGGGGGCATGCTTTGGCATACTAACCTTCTCTATATTGATTACTTAAGTTCTACGCGACGGTTTTTAGCGTAAGCAGCTGCGTTGCTACCGCTAGCAACTGGACGCTCTTCACCGTAGCTGATCACTTCTATACGGTAGCGCTCTACACCGTTAACAATTAGGTAGTTGGCAACCGCGTTAGCACGACGCTCACCTAATGCCATGTTGTAATCGCGAGTACCGCGCTCATCAGCGTGACCTTCTAAACGAATTTTGCTGTTGCTGCCTTTTAAGAACGCAGCCTGTGCATCTAAATCAGCACGGGTATCAGCAGACAAAGTGGCTTGGTCAAACTCAAAGTAGAAAACGTTTTTAAGTTTTGCCATGGCTTCAGCTTTTGCTTTCGCTTCAGCAGCGGCTTTTGCTTTGGCGGCAGCTTCAGCAGCGGCTTGTTGTTCGGCAGCGGCCTTGGCGGCAGCTGCTTGGTCACTGTCATCCGTCTGGTTAGACGCACAACCAACCATCAAAGCACATGAGAAAAAGGCTATTAATAATTTATTTGTATTCATTTTTCATCCTAGGTCGTGAGCAGTTATTAAATTTTTCGTTGTTTAGACAGTAACAAACCATGTACAGCTAAGCGCAACTGCTATATACACTTTTGAGTGAGGTTATACTGCCAGCCCCCCACTCATTACGCAATGTTAGCGCGCATAGTTTATCTATTAATATGTCGTTGAGCTATTAAAATAGCTGTAGTTTTGCGAGCTAACCAGCATTTTTTACTTATTCTGCTAAAAAGGGTGACCAAGCAGGCTCCCTCACGTCACCAAAGCGTGACGGCAGATGAAATTTAACCCCGCCATCTACCGATACCGCCGATAAAATACCTTTACCTCTATGCTGGGTAGCATATAACAGCATAGTGCCATTGGGCGCTATGCTGGGGGATTCATCCAGCGCAGTCTCGGTTAATATTTCTATATCACCGCGCTCTATATCCATTAACGCTATATGAAAATCGCCCTCACCCTGATGCACCATAATAATACCGCGACCGTCGGGTAAAACTCTGGCACGGGCATTGTACTGGCCTTCAAAGGTTAAACGCTCTTCATAACCACTGGCCAAGGTTACTTGGTAGATTTGCGGCTTGCCGCCACGGTCAGAGGTGTAAACCAAAGATTTA
This sequence comes from Dasania sp. GY-MA-18, assembly GCF_024734385.1. Classification (GTDB taxonomy): domain Bacteria; phylum Pseudomonadota; class Gammaproteobacteria; order Pseudomonadales; family Dasaniaceae; genus Dasania; species Dasania phycosphaerae. The sequence continues at coordinate 7,913 of NZ_JANHAP010000001.1, forward strand.
CCATCGGGCAGCCACGAAGGTTCAGTGTCAATCGCATAGTGGCGAGTAACCCGCGTTAATTGACGGCTAGCTAAATCCATCACATAAATATCGGGGCTGCCATCTTTTGAAAGCACCATGGCCAGTTTAGTGCCATCAGGCGACCAGCTAGGCGAGCCATTAATACCGGTAAAATTTGTTATTTGGGTGTGCTGTTTGCTTGCGAGGTCGTATATGTAAACTGCTGAGCGGGTAGTCTCAAAAGACACATAAGCAATACGGCGGCCATCAGGGGCCCAAGCTGGTGCTAACAAGGGTTGGTTTTGCTCTATTAACACCTGCTCGCGAGCACCGTCTATATCCGACAATAGCAGCCTATAGGTAAACTCACCCACACCCCGTTGCGCCGCAGAAACATACAGCAGCTTGGTGCTAAAGGCACCGCGTATGCCGGTTAATTGCTGGTAGACCTTATCGCTAATATGGTGTGCCAAATCGCGCAGCGCAGTTTTGGCTACGGTTTTTGAAATCGTTAAAATGGATTTTTGGCCGTAGACATCAAACAGCTCTACCTCAGCCTGTACCTGCCCCAGCACTTCACTTAGACGGCCTACCACCAAATAATCTGTATTAGAGCGACGCCAATCACTAAAGTGTACTTCGCTGGCGCTGTGCGGGTGATCCAACATATCGCTGCGTCGCATAGGCGCAAACTGGCCGCTGCGGTACAAATCGGATTCCACAATCTGTGCCACATCCTCGGCTAAGGAACTGCTCCCCTGCCAACTAAAGGGCACTATAGCCACAGGGGTTGGGTTATCACGCCCCTGGGTAATCTCTATGGTTAGCTCAGCCTGCGCTGTGGCGCTAAGCAGTACTAGGGTTGTTATAGCTAATAAAAAAACACGCTTCACCGGCGTAAATCCTCTGGTTTAAATTTCATTCGCAAACGACGGAACTGTTCTTGGAACACTTTGGGGGGCAATTGCTGCAACTCGGGGAATTGCCGGGCGCGTTTTACCGCCGCAACTGCCGAGCGATCAAAGGCCACATTGCCACTGCTTTTTACCACGCTGACATTTATCACTTCACCTGTGGGTACTAAATCTAAAACTAATTCGGCCTCCATACCATTTCTGGCGCTGGCGGGACGACTCCAGTTGCGCTCTATAGCCTGAGTGATCAGCGCGATTAGGCTGTTGGCTAACTCCGCCTCGGTTAGCTCCTGCTGCGTCTCTTGCTCATCGCTAATCGCATCGGCAATATCGGCCGCCACAGTTTGCAGCAGCTTATCTTTTTCGGCCTGCAGGCGACGCTGCTCAGCCAAACGCTGTTGCTCTTGTGCTAATTTATTGGGGTCTAGCACATCCTTATTCAATACCTTGGGCTGCTCTTTGGGCTGCGCCTCTATAATCGGCTTGATGGGCTGCGGCTTGGGTGGCGGCGCTTTTTTAACTTTGGGCTTGGGTTGGGCTTTGGGTTTTTCCAGCGTTACCAGCTTGGCCTCTACATATTTGGGTGTTTGCCGCTTGATCACGGTACGCTCACCCGACCAGTCGATCAGCAGCGCAGCCACAATTAAGCTGTGTATTAGCAAAGTTATAACCAAGGGCAGAGTCAGCGACTTTAACATGGCAGACTAGGGGCTCTCAGTCACTAGGCCTACCGAAGGGGCACCGGCAGCCTGTAACACTGTCATTAGCGTAACCACATCGCCATAGGGCACAGCTTGATCACCCCACACCAACACCACGGTATCGGGTTTACGCCGTAAAATTTTACCGACCTTATCTTGTATCACCCCTAGTGAGGCAGACTTTTCCTGATCATCACCCAGATTAATGTAATAGCTGCCATCGGCCTTTACCGACACGATTAAGGGTTCGTTATCCTGTTTACCCACTGGCAAAGCAGCGGCCTTGGGCAGCTCTACTTTAACCCCTTGCATGAGCATGGGCGCAGTGACCATAAAGATAATCAGCAGCACCAACATCACATCTATGTAGGGCACCACGTTAATCTCTGACATGGGCTTGCGGCGTTTATGTCGTCTAGACATGGCGCTACCCTTTCGCCGCGCTGCTGTGGGTTTGGCGGTGCAATATGCTAATAAATTCGTCAGAAAAAGTTTCGTACTTATTCATTAAGGATTCAAAGCGAGCCGAGAAACGGTTAAAGCCCACCACCGCCGGTATTGCCGCAAACAAGCCCATAGCCGTAGCAACCAAAGCCTCAGAGATACCCGGCGCCACGGTGGCCAAAGTGGCCTGATGCATCATGGCTAAACCTTGGAAGGCCCCCATAATGCCCCATACTGTACCGAATAAGCCCACATAGGGGCTGGTGGAACCTACTGTGGCCAAAAAGGCCAAGTGCTTTTCCATTTGTTCTTCTTCGCGAGACAAGGCCACTCGCATAGCACGCTGAGCACCTTCAATGATGGCATCTGGATCTATATGGCCCTGCTGGCGCAGGCGGGTGAACTCTTTAAAGCCAGCGCGAAAAATATTTTCCATACCCACTGTTGCCTTACCGGCTTCGGTATTGGCGGTGCCCTTGCGAAACAGCTGGCTTAAATCTATACCCGACCAAAACTGCTGTTCAAACACACGCATAGCCGTATCGGTAGCACGAAAATAAAACATGCGCTGCACAATCATAAACCAGGAAATCACCGAGGCTAAAAACAGCGTTAGCATAACCAGCTGCACGGTAATACTGGCGTTGAGAATTAAATCGATGACAGAGAGTTCTTCAGCCACGGTCGCTCCATTATTGTTAGCGTTGTTGGTGTGTAAATGCCGGCTAGTTTAACCGCCCTTGCGGTAACTTATAAGCCTGTTTAAGCACTATGGGTTCGCATTTATAGCTTTATTTTATGTTTTGAGCTGTGCAGCGGCAGTTATCGCTTAACTCAGGGCTAGCTAAACGCGACCAAGCCGCCACAAGGCGATAGGCGCTATAACTGTAACGCCTCGCGCATGGCCTTGGGGATGCGCTTAGGGTTCATACCCTGCTGGCTAACGCAGACGATTTTGACTACACCGCGGCATAGCAGTTCACTGCCGCGATAAATTAATTGCTCCATAGTCAGCTGGCAGGCACCGGCGGCAATTACCGTTGCGCTAACACTAAGCTCATCATCTAGAGCGGCGGGTTTAAGGTATTCAGTATTGACGCTTTGCACTACAAACATCAGCTCGGCGTTAAAAATATAGTTTTTACCAAAGCCTAAGCTGCGCAAATACTCGGTGCGTGCGCGCTCCATAAACTTAAGGTAATTGACGTAGTAAACAATGCCGCCGGCGTCGGTATCTTCTATATACACCCGCAGTGGCCATGCGAAGTTGTGACTCATAGTTATGTAAACTTATAGGTTGCAGTGGTTAACAAGTTGGGCCTACTAGCCTTCAGGGTAGTCATAGCCGAAGTGGGCATAGACTTTACGGGTAGCCATGCGGCCGCGATTCGTACGCACTAAATAGCCTTGCTGAATAAGATAAGGCTCTAGTACATCTTCTATGGTGCCGCGCTCCTCGCTAATAACTGCGGCGAGGTTATCCAGCCCCACGGGGCCGCCGTCAAACTTTTCTAACAGGGCTAGCAGTAAACGCCTATCTAACTGATCAAAGCCCTGATCATCGACATTGAGCATATTCAGCGCCAAGTCAGCGGTGGCGGCATCAACTGCGCCATTACTTTTCACCTCGGCGTAATCGCGTACCCGTCGCAATAGGCGATTGGCGATACGCGGGGTGCCGCGTGAACGCTTAGCGATTTCATGGGCACCCTCTTCGCTCATAGCCACCCCTAGGTGCTGGGCCGAGCGCTGTACTATATGGCTGAGGTCTTTGACCGAGTAAAACTCCAACCGCTGTACTATGCCAAAGCGATCACGCAGCGGTGAGGTTAACAGCCCGGCACGGGTGGTAGCCCCTACCAGCGTAAAAGGGGGCAACTCTAGCTTAATGGAACGCGCCGCCGGGCCCTCGCCTATCATAATATCCAGCTGATAGTCTTCCATGGCGGGGTATAACACTTCTTCTATATGCGGGCTGAGCCGGTGTATCTCGTCTATAAACAGCACATCACCGGGCTCTAGGTTGGTCATTAAAGCGGCTAAATCACCCGCTTTTTCTAATACTGGCCCCGAGGTGGTTTTAAGCGACACCCCCATTTCATTGGCCAGGATATTTGCCAAGGTGGTTTTACCCAAACCCGGCGGGCCAAAAATCAAGGTGTGATCTAAAGGCTCTTTGCGCAGGGTAGCGGCGCGTACAAAGATTTCCATTTGTTCGCGCACCACCGGCTGGCCACAGTAATCGGCCAAGGTTTTGGGCCGTATGGCTCTATCGATAATATCTTCGTTAGGTTCTTCGGTGGCGGCTATTAGCCTGTCGATTTCTATCATAGTGGCTTATTTATTTACCATGTTTTTGAGCGCTAAACGTATCAGGCTTTCACTGCTTTGGGCATCGCCATCGTTTACTTTGGCTATGGCTTTGCTGGCCTCTTGCGGCTTATACCCCAGGGCGATTAAAGCACTCTCGGCTTCGCTAGCATAATCCGGCCCTGCGGCGGCGGCCATCAGTGGCAAGCCGCTGGTGCTGGAGGTTTGCCAATCTTTAAGGCGGTCGCGCAGCTCTACCAGTAAACGCTCGGCGGTTTTTTTGCCCACACCGGGCAAGCGCACCAGCGCGGCGACGTCATTATCGTGCACACAGCGTACAAAGTCGTCAGTTTCCATGCCCGATAATAGGGTAAGCGCCAGCTTGGGGCCAACACCACTGACTTTAATAAGGGTTTTAAACAGCGCCCGCTCACGCAACTCGGCAAAGCCATAGAGCAGCTGGGCATCCTCGCGTACTACCAGGTGCGTGTGTAAGGTTACTGCCTGACCTATGGCGGGCAGCTGGTAAACCGTACTCATAGGGGCTTGTACTTCATAGCCCACGCCTTGCACGTCGACGAGTAGCGTGGGGGCTTGCTTCTCTAATAAAACGCCGTGTATACGACCTATCATACAAATATTCTCATTATCGGATACGGCCACGGCGCATACGGGTAGCACCGGCCATATTAATTAAACTGGCTTGAGTATGGGCATGGCATATAGCGGCAGCTAGGGCATCGGCGGCATCTTCCTGTGGCAAGGCGGGCAGCTTGAGCAGCATTTTAACCATGTGCTGTACCTGCTCTTTTTTAGCCGCGCCAGTACCCACTACCGCCTGCTTAATTTGCAGGGCCGAGTATTCACTAGCCTCTAAACCCGCCGCCATACAGGCCACTATGGCAGCTCCCCGGGCCTGCCCCAGTTTGAGGGCAGCACCGGCATTTTTTGCCATAAACACCTGCTCTACTGCCACCTGCTGCGGACAATAGGCCACGATGAGCTCATTAATGCTTTCAAAGATTATCTTTAAGCGCTCAGGTAACTCAGCATCGGGCAGGCGTATCACGCCGCTGGTAATATAATCGTGTTGATTACCTACCACATTGATAATACCAAAGCCGGTTTTACGCGAGCCGGGGTCTATACCTAGTATGATTGCCATAAGCCTTTAGCTATTGTGATTAGCACCCTTATTTTGCTGGCTAGCTTAGCGAACATCTGTATGTATTAACAGTGTTTTTAGCCACTAATTATATCAATATAAGCTTTAACGGCTTGCCGTAGGCACCCGCCTGCGGCTATGCTTTTAATACGCCTGCAGCTAGATCAACTTTTAACGCAATCTTAACAATAACAACACCCACCTTTTAAAGGCCGCTGTTACTCAACTATGAAGATATTTTTATTTGGCCTTAGCCTGCTGATAAGCGCTTTATGCTCAGCTGCCCAGCAAACCATCACTCTCTACGCCTACCACGATGCGCCACCTTTTGTGATAGATAGCAAAGCGGGCAAGGGCCTCAATTTTGATTTTTTCAACACCCTAAAAAACCATGCCCCAGCCGACATACGTTTTGAATACCAATTTATAACACGGCCCGAACTCAATAAACGCCTAGCCGCAGGCTTACCCACCATAGCTCTATGGGCCAACCCAGTTTGGTTTAAAGATACTCAACAAGAAAAATACTTATGGTCACGCGCCCTATTTAGCGATAAGGATGTGGTGATCGCCAGAAAAGGTAGCAGCCTACTCTATCATCAACCCAGCGACCTTAACGGCCTAACGGTAGGCACACGCACAGGCTATTACTATGCTGGGGTCAGCGAATTAATGAGCGAGAATAAAATACAGCGCATGGACGTAAGCAATGATAAGGCCAATATTGAGCAACTAATACGCGGCGATGTTGATGCCATTATTATTTCAAAATCCAGTTTTTTCTATTACGCCAAACTGTTAAAGGTGATTAGTTCCACCGCCATCGTAGGCCAACCTCACAGCAGCTATAAAAGGCATTTACTGATCAGCCGCCATTATCAGGCACAAGAACAGGCCATTAACGATATATTGCTGAAATTATCCAAGGATGAAAACTGGCGTTTTCGCCTAACCATCTACGGCTTGCAAGAGCTGTGGGGCTCAGAATCACAGGCACTAGACTTCACCACCGCCCAATAAGGCTAGTGAAAGCTAGCGGTAGATTTAAGAGCCTGCTGTGCTAAACGCCGCTGCCAATCGCCAGCACATTGCTGCTCGCAAGCCTGCTCACTATCCAATAGCAACTGCCTAGCGGGTGCGGTTAGCTTCACCCCTATTTTTAATAAGGCAGCTTGTAGCAAGCGGCGCATGTTTGCGGCATCGCCTTGCTGCTCAGCCTGCAATCTATGCTCCTCGCTATCAAACACACAGGTCACTATTAAGCTGGCGGGGAAACGGGCGTAATCAGCCCTATGGGTCAGCCACTGAAAGCCCGGCACTTGCTGCAACAGACTTTCGCACACTGCGGTCAGCGCCACGGTTATTGCCTGATCTAACTTTTTTTGCGTTTTACTTTTAGGCCTGGCCATGGAGCGCACTCTTGATTGTATATAAAAAAGCCGCTGGGCTTGAAAAAAACACAGCGGCTTGCGTATAGCTTTGGCGGTTATTCTAACTCTGCCAATACTTCATCGGAGATATCGGCATTGGTATAGACGTTTTGCACATCGTCTAAGTCTTCTAACATATCAACCAGCGCCATAATTTTTTCGGCACCGTCTTTATCTAGCGGCACCGTGGTAGCCGGCAGCATGGTGATTTCGGCATGATCCGGTGTTAAACCCGCAGCCTTCATGGCGTCTTTAACACTTAAAAAATCTTCGAAGGCAGTACTAACATCAATAGAGCCATCGTCGTTAGTCTGTACATCTTCGGCCCCTGCCTCTAGGGCAACTTCCATTATCTGTTCTTCATCACCTTGCTCAAAGCTAATTTGGCCGGTGCGGGTAAACAGGTAGGCCACCGAACCATCGGTACCTAAATTACCGCCGCGCTTGGAAAAAGCATGTCTTACCTCGGCCACGGTACGGTTACGATTATCGCTTAGGCATTCTACATAAACAGCCACGCCGCCCACACCGTAACCTTCGTAGGTGATGGCTTCGTAGTTATCTTCATCATTGGTGCCAGCGCCACGGGCCACCGCTTTTTCTATAGTGTCGCGCTTCATATTAGCGCCTAGCGCTTTATCTATAACAGCGCGCAGGCCGGGGTTGTCTTCTGGGTTGGGGCCACCGGCTTTGGCAGCCACCACTAACTCACGAATAATTTTAGTAAATATTTTGCCGCGCTTGGCGTCTTGCGCCGCTTTGCGGTGTTTAATATTGGCCCATTTACTGTGACCCGCCATGAATCTTTCTCCGGTTTTGCTTTTGCAACGCGCTAAGGAAATAGCGCTTGTATCTTGGTTTGGTTTTAGTGCGTGGTATTGTCTATGTGGTTTCCGGCTTGCGCCGGAATGACTAACTAATAAGAAAGGGGACAGAGCTGAAGATCTGTCCCCGTAAGCCTGCGGCTTACTCGGCTTACTGCTTAGGCTTTTCGCGCAATTTAATATTCAACTCACGCAACTGCTTTACATCGGCGGCACTGGGCGCGTCGGTCATAACACAGGCTGCACTTTGGGTTTTGGGGAAGGCGATTACATCGCGTATAGATTTAGCGCCTGTCATTAACATCACCAATCTATCCAAACCAAAAGCCAAACCACCGTGTGGCGGGCAACCGTATTTTAGGGCGTCTAATAAGAAACCAAACTTCTCTTGCTGCTCTTCGGCCCCTATACCCAATACGCGGAATACCGCTTTTTGCATAGCAGGCTGGTGTATACGTACAGAACCACCACCTAGCTCGGTGCCGTTTAACACCATGTCATAAGCTTTGGATAAAGCCGTGCCGGGGCTGGCTTCCAATTCTTCAGGCGTGCAAGACGGCGCAGTAAAGGGATGATGCAATGAAGTCCAGGCTTTACCATCGCTGGTTTTTTCAAACATGGGGAAGTCTACTACCCATAGTGGTGCCCACTCGCCTTGAATTAGGCCTAGGTCTTCACCGACTTTAACGCGCAGGGCACCCAGTGCTTCGTTAACGATTTTTTCTTTATCGGCACCGAAGAACACGATGTCGCCATCAACTACTTCTAAGCGATCCATCATTTGTAATACGATGTCGTCGGGCATAAATTTTAAGATAGGTGATTGCAGGCCTTCTATACCAGCCGCTTTATCATTGACTTTGACCCAGGCCAAACCCTTAGCGCCGTAGATGCTGACGTATTTGGTGTACTCATCGATTTGCTTGCGGCTGATTTGCGCGCCACCTGTGACTTTAAGAGCAGCAACGCGGCCTTCGGGGTCGTTAGCCGGGCCGTTGAACACTTTAAAGTCCACTTGTTGCATCAGGTCGTTAACATCGACCAACTCTAGCGGTATGCGCAAGTCTGGTTTGTCGCTACCAAATCGGTCCATAGCTTCGGCATAAGGCATGCGTGGGAACTCACCCAAATCTACCCCTTTCACCTCTTTAAACAGCTCGCGTATCATCTGCTCGGTGATGGCCATGATTTCCTGGTCATCCATAAACGAGGTTTCTAAATCGATTTGGGTAAATTCAGGCTGGCGGTCGGCGCGCAAGTCTTCATCGCGGAAACACTTGGCGATTTGATAATAGCGATCCATGCCCGACACCATTAGCAGCTGTTTAAAAAGCTGTGGTGATTGCGGCAGGGCGAAAAACTGGCCTTCGTGGGTGCGGCTGGGCACTAAGTAATCGCGCGCGCCCTCTGGGGTGGCCTTGGTCAAAATAGGCGTTTCTATATCTAAAAAGCCATTGGCATCTAAAAAGTTACGCAGGCTAGAAGTAATGCGTGAACGCAGCTTTAGCTTTTCTAGCATTTCGGGGCGACGCAAATCGATATAGCGATACTTTAAACGTACGTCTTCACCTACTGAAATATGTTCATCTAATTGAAACGGCGGCGTGGCAGCAGCGTTAAAAATTTCTAACTCTTTTCCTAAAACCTCTATGGCACCGGTGGCCATATTAGGGTTAACCGTGCTTTCGGCACGGGCGCGTACGCGGCCCTTCACCTGAATAACATATTCACCGCGCACACTGTCGGCACGTTTAAAATGCTCTTCGGTGTCAGGGTCAAATACGACTTGTACTATGCCCTCACGATCACGTAAATCTAAAAAGATAACACCACCATGGTCGCGGCGACGATCCACCCAGCCGTTTAGAGTTACTTCTTGATCGATGTGATCGGTGTTTAAAGTGCCACAATAATGACTGCGCATGGTTTGATAATCCTGTAAGTAAAATTCTATGCTTTGCGTGAGGCTAGGCTGCTATTAACCAGCGCTAGATGAGCTACCCGCATCGGAGCCGCCAGCCACATTCTTTTTGCTGCCGGTTTTAAAATCGGTTTCATACCAGCCACCACCTTTAAGGCGAAAACCCGCCGCTGATATTTTCTTTTTTAAGTCTGCCTTATTGCAGCTGGGGCAATCCACCAAAGGCTGCTCGCTAATTTTCTGCAGAGCCTCTAACTGGTGCTCGCAAGATGTACACTGATACTCATAAATTGGCATGATTAAAGCCCTCTACCACCACAAGCTGATCAAAAAACAAGCTATAGCTATAAATTAAAGCGCGCGATTATACCCTAAAACTAGGGCCACAGTGAAAGGCTATACGGCCGGTAGTGGGCTGAAAGTAAAAAAATACCGCTATGCAAGCGTATAACCCAACCAACGGCCGCCATAACAACAGCATCATGGCTTTTGCAGCGCCTAATGAGCGTGCTACATTGCTCCCAGCCATTCATTCAGCATAGGTAGCAGGCTATGAGCCAACAATTTGCCAGCGATAATATCTCAGGTATATGCCCCACAGCTATGCAGGCCATGACCCGCGCCAACCAAGGCCATGCCAGCTCCTACGGTGAAGACCGCTATACCGCCGAGGTATGTGAGCAATTTAGGGCCCTATTCGAAACCGACTGCGATGTTTACTTTGTGTTTAATGGCACCGCTGCTAACTCCCTGGCGCTGGCTAGCCTATGCCAAAGTTACCACAGTATTATTTGCCACCAGTCTGCTCATGTGGAGACGGATGAATGCGGTGCCCCAGAGTTTTTCACCCACGGCGCCAAGCTGCTGCAGGCCCAAGGCGAACTGGGCAAGCTAGACCCGCAGGGCATCGAAGCTCTAGTCAGCAAGCGGCAAGACATACACTACCCCAAACCGAAGGTGATCAGCCTTACCCAAGCCACCGAATGCGGCACGGTATACAGCCCCGAGGAACTACATAATATTCAAAAGGTGGCGGCCAAATGGAATCTCTATACCCATATGGATGGCGCTCGCTTTGCCAATGCCGTAGCCTCACTAGACTTAGCCCCTGCGGATATTACCTGGCGCGCCGGTGTGGATGTACTGTGTTTTGGCGGCTCTAAAAACGGCTTAGCCATAGGCGAGGCGGTGATCTTTTTTAATAAGCAGTTGTCCGAAGAGTTTGCCTACCGTTGCAAACAGGCGGGGCAGCTGGCCTCCAAAATGCGCTTTATGTCTTCACAGTGGCAGGGGCTATTGCATAACGATGTGTGGCTGCACAATGCCCAGCATGCCAATGCCATGGCTAGCCGCTTAGCACAAGGCCTAGCTACCATAGAACAAGTACAGCTGTTATTTCCGGTTAGCGCCAATGCGGTATTTGTGCAAATCCCCAGCGCCATTAAACAAGCCTTACACAATAAGGGCTGGCAGTTTTATGATTTTATCGGTGCTGGCTCAAGGCTGATGTGCTCTTGGGATACCCAGCCAGAAACTGTTGATCGCTTTATCAGTGATGTACAACAGCTCAGCCACTAGCAAAGCCTAGGCCCGTATGCGTCCCAGCGAGGGTCTGGCAAAAAAGCTGCGCTCGTTATCCACAGTAGATAACTCCGAAGCCTGCGCTGCTGCGCCGAAATGTTCGAGAAAATAACTAACCTCAGGCAAGTCATAAGCCGCCAAACGCGCCTGCAAATCCTGATAGGTATGCTGATACTCGTGGTTGCCATTATCCAGCTCGGCCTTGGCTTTTAATAAGGCAGAGAGACTATCCGCTGCTTTTATATATTTACGCTCCAGCCAATTACTGGCCTGTTCCTGTATATATTCAGCCATGGCCTGCTGTATTTCACTAGGCAACATGGCCAGCAAAGCCTGCTCGGCATCCTGTTCTATGACTCTATAGGCTTGCTGTATCTCTTTGGAATAATACTTAACCGGAGTGGGTAAATCCCCGGTAATCGCCTCAGCGCAGTCGTGATACATCGCCAGCGTAGCCAAGCGCTCAGGCTTGAGGCTGCCCTTAAAAACACTGCGATTAATCACCCCTAATAAGTGGGCTATCACCCCCACCTCCCAACTGTGTTCCATCACATTTTCAGGCAGCGTGTTGCGCTTTAGGCTCCAGCGCTGTATCCAACGCAAACGCCCAATAGTAGATAAAAATAAACTCATAACGGCTTTCCCCTCGTCATTATTTGACCTAGACTGCCTCACTATATGTCGTCAATGGCGACCTGTAAATATACACAGCTTTTGATGTGTCGCTTTTTCAAGCACATCTATAACTAAAGGGGAGTTTAAGCATGAGCGCAGCATGGCCCTGCCGCTGGGACTTATTATTACGTTACCGGCTAATAGAAATTATTGCCCTATGGGAGGGACGGCTCACCACCAAGCATTTATGCAAGAGTTTTGGCATAGGTAGGCAGCAGGCCTCTAAGGATATAAATCAATACCTGCGTGATATTGCGCCTGATAACTTACACTATGACAGCAGCCTTAAAGGCTACGTCCCCACCCCTCACTTCCAACCCAAGCTTACCAGTGGCAGCGCGGATGAATACTTACACATATTGTCGCGCAACCAAGATATCAGCCACAGCTTTGAAGGTTTAGATCTACAACTGGCCAATACCGAACTCATGCCCATACCCCAACGCAGCATACAGCCGCAGCTGCTGCGCCCTATAGTGCAAGCGGCACGTGAAGGTAAACGGCTGGAAATAGCGTATATTTCACTCAGCAACCCAACTATTGAAGAACGCATCATCGAGCCACACACCTTGGTGTTTACAGGGCTGCGCTGGCATGTGCGTGCCTATTGCGAAAAACATAGGGATTTTAGGGATTTTGTACTCAGCCGCTTTCGAGGCCAACCCGAACTGTTAGACAAGGCCTTAGTCGCTGCGCAACAAGATCAACACTGGCAGCACAGTGTCAGCATAATACTTAAGCCCGACCCTAGGCTCAGCCCAGAACAGCGCGCCATCATAGCTGCCGATTACGGCATGAGCCGAGGCGTGTTACGCATAGATAGCCGCGCAGCACTGGTCAAGTACAGCCTGCAGGCACTCAATATAGACCCACACACCGTAGACCCTAAGCCCGAGGCACAGCAAATTATTATTAGCAACCGCAAAGACATAGAGCCCTGGCTGTTTTAAGCGCAGAAAATAACTATTAAATAATCAAACACTTAGGCACAAAAAAGGCGCAGCCCCAAGAGGATGCGCCTTTTTATGCTGTGATAAAACTTAAGAAGCTGCGAATTCTTTAAGCTTTTTCAAAGGTCTAACCTTAACAGCGATGCTGGCAGGCTTGGCCTTGAACATTTGCTCTTCGCCAGTAAAAGGGTTGATACCTTTACGGGCTTTTTTAGCTGGTTTTTTAACCGTGGTAACTTTCATAAGACCGGGGATAGTAAATTCACCTAGGGCACGCTTTTTGATGCTGCGCTCAACCAATACTTCTAGCTCTTCAAATACGGAAGCAACCTGTTTACGGCTCAACTCAGTATTTTCAGCAATCTCATTAAGAATCTGACTCTTGGTCATTTTCTCTTTGATAGCTGTTGTTTTACGTTTTGGTGCAGGCGCAGCTTTAGCAGCAGCTTTTTTTGCTACTGGTTTTTTAGCGGCGGCTTTCTTCTTTGGTGCAGCTTTCTTTTTAGCGGTAGCCATGACAATCAACCCTTTTTATTTGTGTTCGGTTTGTAAGCATTTAAGTATTAGCCGCTATTTAACGTTTTAAAGGCATAACACAGGGTGCATTTAAACCTATATACATAGCGTCTGTGGGTTTTATAGATCAGTTAAACCTACAATACAAGGGTTTTTTAGCCATAAATTTGTAAACAGCAAAAAAATACCGCCGTTTTATTACTTGGGCACAAATTCTATAGATAATTTTGCTAATTCTGCGCGCAGCCGTGAAACCGCTAAGGCCAAATTTTGCTCACTATAGGCTAGCGCTGGCGCAAAACCCCAAACGGGGTTAGGCCAAGCAATATCAGTTTTAAAACGCGCAATATGGTGAACATGCAATTGCGGCACCATATTGCCCAAGGCGGCCACATTCATTTTATCGGCGTTGCAGTGCTCCATTAAACTGGCGCTGAGCGCGCTGGACTCTTTTAGCAGCTGCTGTTGATCTGAGCCATCAAGCTGATAAATCTCGCTTATGTCCTCACGCCTGGGCACCAAAATCAGCCATGGGTAGTGGCTATCGCGGTTTAATAACACCTGGCATAGGGGAAAATCCCCTAAGTGCACACAATCTTTGGCCAACTGTGGGTGTAATTCAAACATAGTTCTCTCTTATTAATAGCTTAGGGCTGTACGCTGTAGAGCTACACCCGTAAAATGGCGCTCTTATCTTCTATCGATTTTTTAAAAGGCAGTATACACAATGCGCGCTAGCCAGTACCTAATAGCCACTGTTAAAGAAACTCCATCCGATGCGGTGGTTATCAGCCATCAGCTGATGCTGCGCGCCGGCATGATACGCCGCCTCTCCTCAGGTTTATACACTTGGTTACCCATGGGTCTGCGGGTATTGCGCAAGGTTGAGGCCATAGTGCGCGAAGAGATGAATCGCGCTGGCGCACTAGAAGTCTTAATGCCTGTAGTTCAGCCCGCCGAATTGTGGCAGGAATCCGGCCGCTGGCAGCAATATGGCCCCGAGCTGTGCCGCCTTAACGACCGCCACAATAATGAGTTTTGCTTAGGCCCCACCCACGAAGAAGTCATTACCGACATGGTGCGCAATGAGTTGCGTAGCTATAAGCAACTGCCCGCTAATTTTTACCAAATACAGACCAAATTCCGCGATGAGATACGCCCCCGCTTTGGGGTGATGCGCTCGCGGGAATTTATCATGAAGGACGCCTACTCCTTTCACGATAGTGCCGAGTCTTTGCAGCAAACCTACGACGCCATGTATCAAGCCTATAGCCGTATTTTTGAGCGCTTTGGCTTAGACTTTCGCCCCGTAATTGCCGACAACGGTTCCATAGGCGGCAGCGGCTCGCACGAGTTCCATGTACTTGCCGACTCAGGTGAAGACGATATCGCCTTTAGCGATAGCAGCGATTACGCCGCCAACGTAGAAATGGCCGAGGCCTTAGCTCCCACTGGCGAGCGCCCAGCGGCCAGCCAAGCGCTAACTAAAGTAGCCACCCCTGGCCAACACAGCATAGAGGACGTTAGCCAAGGCCTGAATATTTCCCCCGCGCAAATTGCTAAAACGTTGATCGTATTAGGCGAAGCCGAAGATGATCAAGAGGCGCCTTTAGTAGCCTTAATTGTGCGCGGTGATCACGAGCTCAACGAGCTTAAGGCCGAAAAACTGGCCGGCGTGGCCAGCCCGCTACAGTTTGCCAGCGAAGAGCAGGTAAAAAATGCCACCGGTTCAGCACCCGGTTCAGTAGGCCCTATAGGCTTAGACCTTGCCATGATTATTGATCGCGCTGCCGCCCACTTGGCCGATTTTGTTTGCGGCGCCAATGAAGAAGGCTACCACTACACCGGTGCCAACTGGGATAGAGACTGCACCATCAGCGGCAACGATAAGGTAAGCATCGCCGATATACGCAATATTGTGAGCGGCGACCCCAGCCCCTGCGGCACTGGCACCGTGCAAATTAAACGCGGCATAGAGGTAGGCCATATATTCCAATTGGGTGATAAATATTCCGCTGCGCTAAATGCCAGCATCTTAAACAAAGAAGGCCGCGAACAAGTCTTAACCATGGGTTGTTATGGCATAGGGATTAGCCGCGTAGTCGCCGCTGCCATAGAGCAAAACTACGACGACAACGGCATTATTTGGCCAGACGCTATAGCCCCTTTCCAAATTGCAATTATCGGCATGAATATGCAAAAGTCTGAGCAAGTCAGCGAACAATGCGAGCTGCTTTATCAACAGCTAACCGACTTGGGCTATGACGTCATACTGGATGATCGCAACGAACGCCCCGGGGTAAAATTTGCCGACATGGAATTAATGGGTATACCTCACCGCCTAGTGATAGGCGACCGTGGCTTAAAAGATGGCAACATAGAGTACAAAGGCCGCCGCGACAGCGACAATCAGTATATCGCCATCGCCGATATACTGGACTTTGTAAACAATACCCTCAGCAAACCCTAAGCCGCTTATGCGTCAACTCTTTATCGCCAAGCTATTCCTGTGGCTATTATGCTTACCCATAATGGCCACAGCCAATAACCCGGCAACACTGGCCGAGCAGGCAGAACAGGCAGAGTTACGCGAGTTTTTAAAAAAAACCATTACCTCAGCAGACAGTTTTGATGATCGCTTTGATGCCGAAGTGTGGCTGGTAGATATGTCGGGGCGGCTGGCGCGCTTTGTTAAAAAACCCAAGCAGCGCCTTAAAATGCTGCGCGCCATACATAGAGAGGCCACCAAGGCAGAGCTAAAACCCGACCTGGTATTGGCCTTAATAGAGGTGGAAAGCCACTTTAATGAATACGCTATTTCCCGGGTAGGTGCCCAAGGCCTAATGCAGGTAATGCCTTTTTGGAAAAATGAAATCGGCCGCCCCGAAGATAACCTCACCGATATAGACACCAACCTCAGCTATGGCTGCCGGATTTTGCAGTTTTATCTAAAAAAAGAAAAAGGTAACTGGATGAACGCCCTAGCCCGTTACAACGGCAGCTACGGCAAATACTGGTACCCCGAGCGGGTTATGAATGCCTGGCGCAAGCGCTGGTTTGTGAATGAAACCTAAAACCTGTACTCGCCTTAACTGCCCGCCAACATAAATTGCACCAAGCCCGCCACCAAGCTTATCGCCACCAAAGCCACAATAATTTTAGACAACTTTTGCTGCTGCTCGGGTGCCATAGGCTTGGCATGCTTTTCGGTTAACTTAACCAACACAAATAAAGCCACAAACAAGCAGGCTAATATACTGAACAAGGTAGCCATAAACCGTCCTCTTAACTGGCGTTGGCAGCTCTTGCCGCCAACAGTTCTCTAGCCTGTGCATACCAAGCCGAAGGGTTATCGATTTCACCATCCTCTCGCAAGGGCGGATAGGCCAATTGATTAGCCAGGCAAAAATCCCGCACCTTGGGGTGGCCCCATTCAAAAAACAATCTGTCGTAAGTCGCCTGATCGATTCTTTGCTGATCATATAAACCCGCTTGCTGACGCTGATGGCGGGCTTCAGTCAAAATAATACCAGCGGCCACCGACACATTAAACGACTCCACCATGCCCACCATGGGCACGGTGATATGTACATCGGCATAGGCCTCGCCCTGCTCGCTAATACCTACCCGCTCTGCCCCCAACATTAGGGCAGTGGGTTTAGTGTAATCCACCTCGTGAAAATCTACCGCCGTAGGCGAAAGGTGAGCGGCGACTATTTGATAACCCTGCGTTTTTAGCAACTCTACCGGCGGTGCAAGCTCACGGTAGCGATGCACATCCACCCAGCTATGGCTGCCCATGGAAGTACCTAAAAAGCGCTTATAATCACTGTCGCCTATTACACAGTGCACATCGCTAATACCCACCGCATCGGCCGTGCGAATGATGGCTGAAAGATTACGGCCCTTGTGTACGTAGTCGGTCAATACTGTTAAGTCGGGTTGGCGGCGCGCTAAAACTTGGCGCAGGCGCTCAATTCTTGCTGGGGTCATAGATGGCTATCGTTTATGAGGTCAAAAAACCTATAATAACAAAACTACTAGGCTTGGACTAAGCCTCTATCACTGCCAGCCATGGCAAGCGCTGGTACAAAATACCAATACCGCTCCCTGCCAAGCATAAAACTGCGTGGCTGGCACAAGGGGCATGATCATTTTAAAAAACAAACTAAGCTGTAAGTTATGAATCCATACCTACTTACTTTGCCTACTTACTTAGGACCACTCGCCCTATGAGTAAAAAGCTATCGCTAGCACGCTTGATAAAAAATACAGCCCTTATTTTATTATGCCTATTACCTATTGCCGCCCTAGGCAGCCGGTTTAATATTTGGCCCTACAGCCTGGGCCTGGCCTTATTTGCGGCAGCACTGGTAGGCGGCCTAGCCTTACAAGTTATCTGCGCGCTATGGCTAATCCAAAAGCCTCAGCCACAATACGCAAGGCCACTACGCCAAGCGGCGCTCTTTTCGCTGCCAGCGCTTATCATCATTGCCTTTTTTATGCGCGAGACTAGCAGTGGCATGCCACTACACGATGTCAGCACTGACACCAGCCAGCCCCCACTGTTTGATAAAGCCATACTGCTACGTGGCGATAATGCCAACAGCCTGGTATACACAGCCGCAAAAGCCCAAATACAGGCGCGGCTGCATCCAGAGCTAAGCCCCATCAACACGCCTTTCAATAAGCAAAAAAACTATACGCTGGCACTGGCTAGCGCACAACAATTAGGCTGGCAAGTGCATCACCACGATGCCCAGCTGGGAATAATCGAAGCGGTAGACAGCACCCTGTGGTTTGGCTTTAAAGACGACATAGTGATACGCACCAATAACCAGCGTGTAGACATACGCTCTGTCTCCCGTGTCGGCAAGAGCGATCTGGGCACTAATGCTAAACGTATAGGAAAATTTATCAGCCATTTCCAAACACTGGCCAGCGATTAATCTACACTGCTGATAACCAATAGTTTATAGTCAATTGCAGCGCACTCACTATCTTGAATTAAGTGGACACCAACAATAATGCCTTTAACCAGCCACCTTATACGAACACTATGGTTGTTCTGCGCCCTAGTCTTGCTGATACCAGCCAAAGCTTTAGCCGTCGACCTGGATGACGGCCGCAATCACTATAATTTAAATGAAGACATTTACTGGTTTGAAGATAAAAGCCAGCTAATGACTATCGCGGATATTATTCAACCGCAAAATCTGGATCGCTTTCAACTCAACCAAAAAAAGCTGTTTAACTTAGGGTTTAAGGAATCTAACGTATGGCTGCACCTACAATTACAACGCCCACAATCTCAAGCAGCCAATAAAGAATGGTTTTTAAGTATTGATAACCCTTTGCTGGACCATATTGAAATTTACCAATACAGCCAAAAGACATTAACAAAAACTACGGTATTGGGTGACCTGCTAAGTTTTGAAAAACGGCAGGTTAAGCATAGATCCTTTATCACCCCACTACGCTTTGAAAGCAATAATATAGACCTATTTATAAAAATCACTAGCAGTAGCGTACTAAAAGTCCCCTTATATCTGTTTGACGATATCAAGCTGGCCGAGCAGTATGGTTATACCAGTAACTATTACGGTATGTACTTTGGTGTCATTTTTTGTGCGTTTATCTATTGTTTTTTTAAGTTTATAAAAACTCGTGAGCGCTTTTTACTCTACGGGTTTAGCTACATACTTGCCTTTGCCTTTATACAGGCCACTCTTAGCGGCTATGCTTTTCAGTATCTATGGCCTCAGCGGCCAGAGTTCAACCAAGCCTCTATTATTCTTTCTGTGAGTTTAAGTTGCCTCTTTGGTCTACTAACCTGCAGGCATTTTTTAGCTTTACCAGAGAGTAAATCCAGCTTTGAAATAGCTCTTAATGGCAGCATAGCCTTGGCCATAGTGCTAACTCTACTCGTGCCTTTTGTCAGCTATCAAACAGCACTAGAAATCACCTTAATGCTAATCCTAAGTGCTTCCACTGCCGTGTTTGCCTGCACGATTAGCAGTATCAGCCTAGGCGACAAAACTGCCAGGCTGTTTTTATTGGCATGGCTGTGTATGGCACCAGGCATCGTCAACTACTGCCTTATTACAGCCAACTATGTAGATGTGGGCCTATTAACAGAAACGGCCATATTGGCGGGTTCAGCGCTGCAGGTAATTTTGCTAAGCCTGGCGCTAGATAACCGAAGTCATGAGCACTTTAAAAACAGCTTTGCCCTGCAAGCCAGTGCACAGCAGCAATTAGCACAACAAGTTGCCGAATTAGAAACCAAGCTTAACCACAGCCAAAGAGCAAGCCTGTTAAAAGATAGTTTTTTAGCCACCATCAGCCATGAGCTACGCACCCCTGTAAACAGCATAGAGGGCTCACTATCTCTGGTTGATACCAACACCATGGATCAACAACAAAGCCATTATATTAATGCCGCTTACAACTCAGCCCAAAACCTCACTACACTCATTAATTCCATTTTACACTTCTCTGAAATACAGGCAGGCACAGCAAAAACAAAGAAAGAAAGTTTTGAGTTAAGACCCATTTTTAATCGCCTTGCTGACGCTTTTAGACATCGCTGCAATACTAAAAACATCACTCTCAATTGGCATATCGATAAAAATGTACCTAATTATATTGTTAGTGACAGCGACCAGCTTAGCCTAATACTTTCGCAACTAGTCGATAATGCTATTAAATACACTGAGCAGGGTTCTATTACTGTTACCATTTCCACAGAAAAACAACAGCTGATTTTTTCGGTACATGATACTGGCCAGGGCATTAACCCCACTAAACTATCCTCCATCATTAAAGAGTTCCAGCACAACAACAGTGACTATATGCGCCATCACCATGATATGGGTATAGGCCTGTCTATATGCCATCGCATATGCTTACTACTTAATGCCGAGCTGCACATAGAGTCCACTTTAGGACAGGGCTCACTCTTCACTTTTGTGGCACCGCTGCAGCTACCTAATATAACCCAGCCACAAGACCATAGTGCTGAGCCGAATAGCCATAAGGAAAAAATTGTTTTAATTGCTGAAGACAACCCTGTAAACCAAATGGTTTTGAAAGGTATGTTAGAAAAGCTAGACTGCATAGTGCTAACCGCCAATAATGGCCAGCAAGCACTAGACACCTTGCAACAACAGCCGGTAGATATTATTTTAATGGACTGCCAAATGCCTATTATGGACGGCTTTGAAGCCACTAAAAAAATACGCCAAACCAACAGTGCCTATAGCAACGTACCTATTATTGCTGTCACTGCCAATGCCATGGCAGGTGACAATGAACAGTGCATAGCTCTGGGTATGAATGACTATATTAAAAAACCTATTAACCGAGAGTTGCTGGCACAAAAAATACAGCACTGGTTAAGAGAAGCCAGCTAATTCGCCAAGCGCCAGCCTATCAAACCGCAAATTGGCCCGCACTAGTAAGCGCCCTGTTGTAAAAGCGCGTGGCTAACGCTAATCTTAGGTCGACAGCTTTTAAGGATGTATGTTCCACGAATGAATTCTCAGTATATCAACCCTCTTTTAACCGCCACCGTTAATGTGCTAACGACTATGGCCATGGTTGAAGTGAAAGTGGGAAAACCCAGCCTTAAAGAAGGGACCAACTGCCTAGGTGATATCACTAGTGTCATTGACCTCAAAGGTGAAAAGCATCACGGCTCCCTTGCTATCAGCTTTTCTCAGGCGGCTATACTCAATATAGCTAGCAATATGCTGGGGGAAAGTTTTGATACCATTGATGAAGCCATTGCCGATGTAGTGGGCGAAATAACCAATATGATTACTGGCAATGCCAAGCAAATATACTCCGAAGGTGGCTTGGACTTTGCGCTTGCCACCCCCAAGACCCTTATAGGCAAAGACACCCCTGTTGCCCACACTGTTACCGGCGCCACTATCTTAATGCCCTTCAGCACTGATGCCGGTGAATTTTATGTAGAAGTCTGCTTTAATTAGCGGCGTTTCTTGTTTGAAAGCCCCCATGCCCCCTGCCCAACACAGTCCACACTGGCACATCTTAGGTGCTGGTGCCATAGGCTCACTCTGGTCAGCTTATTGGCAGCAACAACACTTTGCCACTACCGTTATTAGCCGCCGTCACTCAGGGCCACGCCAGCTAGAGCTGATCGCGCCACAGTCTCGCTTTGCCTTTAGCCAGCAGCAGCTCACCGCTGTAGACCTAGAGCAAGAGATACAACAGCTGCTCATTACCACCAAAGCCCACCAGTGCTTAGCGGCGTTTAACAGCATTCAACATAGGCTTAGCGATGACGCGGTAATCGTCGTATTACAAAATGGCATGGCTGTTAACACCCTACCAACACGCGCCCAACAGCGCCTCTACGCAGCCACCACCACGGATGGCGCCCACTTTAAAAATGATAAGACCCTGGTACATGCGGGCCAGGGTGAGACCTATCTAGGCCCCATCAACGCCTATGCCAAACAATTACCCGCAGACGCTCTAATGCAACAGCTGCCATCGGCCTTACACTTGCATTACTGCTTGGATATAGAGCAAAGGCTATGGCGCAAACTGGCAATTAACTGCGCGATCAATGCATTAGGGGTTAAATACCAATGCCGCAATGGCGAGCTTATTAGCAATGCAGCTATACGGCAGGAACTCATCGACTTGTGCCAAGAAATCAGCATGGTGGCAGCAGCACTGGAGCTGGGCCCTTGGTTTGACAATCTCTATCAGGAGGTAGCCAAGGTTGCGCAACTCACTCACAACAATATTAACTCCACTTTACAGGATATAAACCAAGGCAAAACCACTGAAATCATAGCCTTAAACGGCTATTTATGTGACATTGCCAAGAGTTTGCAACTTGCCACACCGTTGAACCAAGCGCTGTTAGAGCTGGTATTGGCCAACAGCCCAGCGCAGTAAGCCTGCCCTGAATACTAGCGGCTCAGGGCCTCTGCAAGCCTGCTGACCACTTACACCGGTAGTTATTCTTTAGCCGTTGCTATAGCGACCACCACATCTTGAATAGCGCCACCCTCGGTATTCCAGCGATCCAAAATAGAGGCCAATTGCTGCGCCTGCTCATAGAGAGACAACAACTCTTCGGGAGTCTCTTTGGCACCGGCATAAGACTTCACCTGTCGCAACTCCAACGCCAGGGGATGCTGGCCGTCTTCCATACGCTTTTGCTCTAGGCGCCAGCGTATGCTGTGCACCATCGTGCGGTAAAAAATAAGCTTGGTATGCAAGCTCACCGTATCGAAGTGATGTATATCACCAAAGGGCTTAAAATCAGTGGCAAATAAGGTGGCTGTTTTGCCGTTGTTGTCAGCCGCTACCGTCGCTTTGCGCTCGTGGTCACACAGCAGCGCCAAGTCTCCAAACAGCTCACCCGGGGTTATATGGTTTAAGGGGTGCTCCTGCTGCGGGGAGTTTAAATATACCGACAGCCCGCCCTTAATCAAAAAATATAACCACGAGCCTCTATCGCCGCGGCGCATGATTGTTTCGCCAGAGTTCAGCTCCACGATGCAGGAAAAATCCATCAACACGGCGAGCTGCTGCTCATCTTCACGTTGAAGCTGATTAAAAAAAGGGATTCTGCGCAGCAGGGAGGCTATATCTTCGGGCTTAAACTCACTTAAATCTTTAATTTTCATTCGTTAATATTTTTATAGTAAGGCGTTAAATTTCAAAATGTCCCCTCAAGATAGACTGTATCTAGGCATAAACAAAGCCTTGATACAGCCTATGGCTATAAAGAGCCATAACAGTCGCTAGCTAAATGATCCCAGCAATAGCGCAATTGGGGGTAAAAACCGCAAAAACGGCTAAAGCCACCGCAAAAATCACAATTACTGGCAACTAACTCTTTACATTAGCAACCACTGCGCTACATTAAAGCTGTAAGCAAAATGGAATAAAAATCACTCAATGCTTGATGATTGTATTATATATACGGCATAGCAAGCTAATCGTAGTCGCATCGGTCAATACTGGCTCTGCCATAGACAATGTCATAGAATAAAAGCCGATCGTATTAGATATACCTGCTTGCTGTGTCAGGCAGAACTACAATAAAACGGCTAAAAGCCAGAAAATACTCAAAACAATGAATAAAATAAGCTCACTGATACTCGTTTTTTTAACGCTAATATTCACCGCAAACAGCCATGCGCAAGATAGCGCTTTTGATGAGCTGACCATGAATGGCCTAGCCTCTTTTCAAAAGCTGCGCAAAGAATATTACATAGGCGCGCTATACCTAGAACGCAACAGCCAAAACCCCGAAGAGATTATCGCCATGCCCGGCAACAAGCGCATGGACATACGGGTGGTAGACGACACTTGGTCACCTAGACGCTTTGCTAAAGAGTGGACCGGCTCCATACTACTGAATAACGAGCCCTCCAGCTTAGAAAAGCTTACAACGCAAATTCAATCCTTCACCCAAATCCCCAGTAACGACCTGGTAACCGGTGACCGCCTGACTATAGATATGGCTGAAGGCCGCCACACGACTATCTACCTTAATAACCACCGCGTTTTTAGAACAATTAACAATGACTTCTTCTACGCCCTGCTTAACACTTGGATAGGCTCTAAGCCCCCCTCTACCGAATTTAGGCAAAATATTTTAAAACTGCCGCGCGATGAAGACGGTGTCGCTTTGTTGACCCGTTATGAAAACCTGAGCTACAGCGATAAGCGCAAGCGCCAGATTATAGGCTGGTCTAAATCAGCACAGAGCACAGCTACTGCCGGTAGCTCTGCCGCCTTTGCCCCGCCTGGCATTAACGGCAGTGTTGGCGCTGTAACAGCAAATGTTAGCCCCGAGCAGGACAAGGCCAAAAAAGCCGCTGCCGCCAAAAAAGCTGCCGAAGAAAAAGCCGCCGCCGAGGCACTAGCTAAAGCCAAGGCCGCTAAAGAAGCCGCCGAAGCCAAAGCCGCTGCAGCTGCAGCTGCATTAGCCAAAGCTCAAGCCGAGCAAGCTAGGCAAGAGGCTATGAATAAGTATCAATCGGCCATGTATCAAGTTATCTCTAAAAACGTGAGATACCCCAAGCGCTCACAGCAACGCGGTGAACGCGGCCGCGCAGTGGTAGTGGTAGAGCTAGACCGCGAGGGCAAGATTCTTAATCTCACACTTAAAGAGCCCACACAGTTTGCTCGCTTAAATAATGCCGCTGAGAAAGCCTTTAAAGTGTCAGAGCCCTTCCCACCCATACCCACAGAATTATCGGGCAATAGCTTTGAGTTTGTGTTCCCAATTAACTTCTAGGGTTTAGCAAACAGCGATACACTCTTAAGCAAGATATAAAAAAAGCGGGCTAGGCCCGCTTTATTTATATCTGCGCAAACAGCTTTTATAAATTAATAATCCTTTGCCGCTGCTCATCGTTCAATAACTTCAGCAAAGGCTCTAGTTCATCCAGTAGATAATCCATTTGCGTCATCACGTCTTTTTCACCGCCCTGCAGAATTTCGCCTATAGCTTCATCTATAGAAACCCCGGCCGCCTCTGAACGGCGATTCTTTTTGCGATACTGATCCAAATCTATGTGGTGCACTTGGCCTAAGCCACGCCTAGCAGCACGTTTTTGCGCATCACTGGCACAATTAATCAGCAACTGAGGGTCAGCATGTACACCTTGGGCCACTATACAAGCCCCTACTGACACGGTAATTGGTAAGGCTTTACCCTGCAAAGTAGCTTTAAAGTTACTCACGGCCATACAAATGCGATGCGCTATCAATAAAGAGCCGTCGGGGTCAGCCCCTGGCAATGACACATAAAAACTCGATAGACCGGTGCGCGCCACGGTATCTTCTTTGCGTACCGCCTGGCTAAGTACTGCGGCTATACGCTTGATAATGGTTTCAGCACCACTACGCCCTATGCGTACAAACAGGTTTTTAAACGCGTCAACCTCGACATTAAGCACGGTCAGCTCATGATTATGGCGAGTGCTGAAGGACACGTCTTTAGCTAATTGTTTTTCAAAACCTCGGTAATTAAGCAGATCGGTTAGTGGGTCAATAATAGACGTCTCTACCAAGGACTGCGTGGCCTCTTGGTAACGTAAATGTGCCTGCGCACGGGCGTTAATATCTGCGGCATCAAAGGGCTTGGTTAAAAAATCTGTAGCGCCCAACTCATAGGCTTTATTTTTAGCGTCCTGGCTATTGTCAGCGCCAGTCACGACTATCACCGGCAATTGGCGTATGCGTTCATCACTGGAAGTTTGCACTAAGTTCAACAGCTCGAAGCCATCTAGCTCAGGCATTACCAGATCGGTAAAAACCACCTGTATCTGTTCATCGTGCTGTATCATCTCCCAACCTTCTTGGCCATTTTCTGCCAATTGCAAATCAAAGTTTTCGGAGAACATTTTTAGGGCAGCAGCGCGTATCAGCTTAGAGTCATCTACAAACAAAATTTTAGGCTTGGCTAACTGGCTGCTAAGTGGCTTAGCTTCAAATACTGTAGGCATAAGTGTTAATCATTATTATTAGGTGAGTTTACTATAGCTAATAATGCCAGATATTCACTATAAGTAACTGAAAATATTGCTTATTTTTATATTTATTGCTGGTAAGCGACAAACTCTACGGTGTTTCGGCCCTTACTCTTAGCGCTGTACACCCCTTCGTCAGCGCATCTAACCAAGCGCTCGCTCACCAGTGCTTGCTCGCAGGCAGTCGTACCTGGCTGCCAGCAGCTCACCCCTATTGATAGCGTGAGATTGAGTGATTGACCGGCATCGTTATAAATGGGTAACTGGCTGACCTGCATGCGTATGCGCTCGGCAATTTCCAAGGCTCGCTCAGGACTGCAGTTGGGCAATAATAAAGCAAATTCCTCCCCGCCATAGCGGCACACATGATCGGTTTTACGCAGCATCTGGTTAATATGCTGCGCTACAATTTTTAGCGCTCTATCACCGGTAGGATGGCCGTGACTATCATTAATACGCTTGAAATGATCCAAGTCTACAAATAGCAGGCTAAGTAATTCTTTATTACGAGAGGCCCTGGACACTTCTTTTTCCAAAGCCTGATTAAAAGCACGACGATTTTTAACCTGGGTAAGCATGTCGTACATACTCAAGCGATGTAAGCGCTCCTGGTTGACCACGTTTTCAAAACACACCGCCACTACTGAAGCCAGGTGATTAATAAAGTCGGTGGATTTATCCAGCGCAAAACGCTTATGCCCTCTGGCCCCCATATGTAAACTGCCCACCAACACGCCCTGCCGC
Source organism: Dasania sp. GY-MA-18 (assembly GCF_024734385.1). Taxonomy (GTDB): domain Bacteria; phylum Pseudomonadota; class Gammaproteobacteria; order Pseudomonadales; family Dasaniaceae; genus Dasania; species Dasania phycosphaerae. Next base: position 34,621 of record NZ_JANHAP010000001.1, read on the forward strand.
ACCAAAGGTAGCATAGCCGCCGAGCGCAACGCTGCGTTGTGAAAAATGGCCGGACTCTGCACCCTGCCTAGAGAAACCAGCTGCACACTAGGCTTAGCGCCATACAATTGCTTTAGTGGTTCGCTTTTAGGCAATAGCAGTAAATTACTATAGTCGTCGAGATTCTCTATATGCTCAGCGACGGTCTGTTCGGGGTCGTACAACCACAGCTCTATCGCATCCAGCTGGAAATAAGCCAGGCTATCATCTAACAGCAAGTTTAATAATTCGGAAAAACCGGATGCATCCAGTAAGCGGAGCTCAAAACGTTGATAGCGCTTTAAAATTTGCTCGTTCTGGGCGGCTTTTTTCAGCAGCTCTTGCACGGTAGCTTCATCCGCCGGAGCACGGCTATGACGGGGGGTATCCGGCAGCACGCTACCAGCCTCCAGCATTCTTTTTTTCACCCGCTCAAAACTCACCCAGCCACCTCAACGAATATAAGCCGCTCAACGCTTAGCCTGTATAAGCCTCTAATATAGTCAACAATGTCATTGTATCGCTATGTTGTTGTTTTATATTCCGCAATAGCTCATCTTGTGAACCAAAGCGCTTTTTATCATAGAGGCTTACAGAGCTAACAGGCTGTGCCTGATTTGAGTTTGGACAAGACCGCAAAGACTTAGCCTTAGTAGCTGCTGTGGCTGCCAGTGCCAAGGGCTGCTCAGTGGGCTCACTGACTGTGGGCTCGGCCCATGGTTTAAGCTTGGCCGACATCTCTCGCAACTGATAATCGTCACGGTCAGGGCTTAAAATCAGCTGTTCTATAAAACTGGGGCCATCTAAAGGGCTGTGTTGATAGCTTGTAAAATAAGCCTGCACAGCAGCGCGCAGCATACGCTCTACCGCCTCCCTATCCGCACTGCCCTTTTCTATGGCCAATAATAATCGCGAGTGCAGCTCGGCGACATAGTCATTTTCAAGCAGCTTATCTTTCTCTGCCGACTTGCCCCCAGCCGACTGCAGCTGAGCTTTGGACTTGTGCTGCTCAGATTGTTTAAATTGCTTATACCAGTAGGCACTAAACGATTTGCCAGCTGGCAAGCTGTTGCTGTCCTGGGTTAATGCTTGCGCCAAACGTATAAAGCTTTGGCTGGAAGGGTCGGTATCCGGAAACATCGCCACCGGGTTTTGCAAGGTAACAGCTGCTCTTACGCTCTCATCGCGAGGTAAATACCCCAAGTACTGCAACTCTACTCCTATGTACTTTTCTACCGCCGCAGCAAAGCGGCTAAAAATAGCACGGCCCTCATTACTGCCCTCGCACATATTCACCACCACCCGAAATAAAATCCGGCCTTGGCGGCGTTTTAATAACTTAATTAATGAAAAAGCATCGGTAAGCGAGGTGGGCTCTGGGGTAATAACAACCAATGAATACTGGGCAGCCGCGATAAAATCTAAACTGGCATCGGCGATGCCGGCCGCATTATCGATTAATAAATAGTCAAACTCATGCTCTATGCGCGCCAGCTCGCGGGTTAAACGCAGCTGCTGACGAGGATGTAGGGTAGCGCATTCACTAATACCGTTTGCACCGGGGATAATTTTAAGATTATGCGGAGCGGCGACCATCACTTCGTCTATGGCTTTAGCGCCGTATAATACATGCTCCAAACTATACTTGGGCTGCACGCCTAGCAGTATATTAACGTTGGCCAATCCGGTGTCGGCATCTAGCAAACAAACGCGGAAACCTTGCTTGGCTAGGGTGATGCCTAAATTAACCGCAATACTGGACTTTCCCACCCCGCCTTTACCGCTGCAAATAGCAATAACGCGAGGCATGGCAGGCTGCGGCGAGCTTTGGCGAGTCACTGATTGCACAGGGCAGATCATTCCGTTAGTGAGTTGTTATTATCAATAATTTGACACTTTTTTATAAAACTGTGACGTAGCGCATATTATCAAACTGTAGGAAAAAAGCGATAGCCACAGCAATAACGGTAATATTCACACTTTGTAGCTATCTCCCCCTATTCCCCTTTATCATTAGCCTGTATTTTAACCATCCTGTGGTATCTGCTAGGGCGGTTAGCTATACTCAGCTATAACAGTTTTACTTAACTGCGCTCTCAACGATCGCGGGGCTGGCTGCCATAGCCGGCTTTAAAGCCTATAAAAACAAAAAAGCCATGAGCAAAGCCCATTGAGTACTCATAAAGCGATTGATCAACTGCCTAGCCTGCCACAAGTATTAATCAAAATTCTTGATGCTATACACAGTGAATCGGCAGACTTCCAACAACTAGCTGATATTATTCGGCAAGATCCTGCTGTGGCCAGCAAACTCATACAAGTGGCTAGCTCAAGTTACTATGGCCGCTCACAAAACTGCTCTACCATAGAGCGCGCACTAATGCTGCTGGGCACCGATACCGTTAAAACCATAGTCATCACCACCGCCATTAAGCATTTTTTCAATCACTTTAGTCAGCAGCACAGCCACTTTTTAAAACAGTTTTGGCGCCGCTCGTTAGTAACCGCTAATTTCGCGCAAGCACTAGCCACACTCACACGCTTTTCAGCTCCCGAAGAAGCTTACCTCTGTGGCCTGCTTACCGATGTAGGGCAATTAATTTTGCTCACGGAGTTTAACGAAGATTATATACAGGTGGTTAACCTAAGCCCTTCCGACCACCGCTTACTTGCAGAAGAACAAAGCCACTTCCACTACAACCACTGTGATGTGGCTGCCGACCTGATTGATAGCTGGAATATTTCCACCTTTATGGGCGACGCCGTGCGCTACCATCATGAAGACCTGGCACAGATTCAAGACGCCCAGCACCTGGTTAAAATCATTTACTTATCCAGCCTGCTGGGCAATAGCCAAGAAATTAACGACAACACACTCACCGCTTGCCATGATTTATTTGGCCTTAACGAGGCGCTTACCAGAGAGATACACAGCCGTATACTAAGTGATGTAGAGGGCATTGCGGGCAGCTTAAATATAGATCTCGATGACAATCCCAAAAACGAGCAGCAAGCGCACCAAGATTTAGGCCAGCGCCTGAGCGAATTAAGTGAGATCACGCAAGTTAACCAAACCCTGTGGTTAGCACAAAGCCATGAAGCCCTAGAACAAACCATAGGCCGAGCCCTGCTGTTAACTTTTGGTATAGAGCACTGCCTGCTTTTAGAATACCAGCCCGAGCAAAACCGGCTCACAGGCCTTAACACGCAAGACCAAGCAGCTAGCTTAAACATCACCGTTGCGGCCGGCCGCAGCCTTAGCAGTGACGCCATGCTAACGCTAGCCATACAACACAGCATGGCTAGCGAACAAAAACTCTCGGTTATCGATAAGCAACTAATCCGGCTATGCCAGAGCCAGCATATATTATGCCTACCCTTGATCAGCGGCCAACAAGCCATAGGCGTATTAGTATTAGGGCTAAGCGACAAACAATTACCTGCACTGCAACCCCGCTTTGGGCAGCTGCTCACGCTGGGCCGCGAGCTTGCCGCCAGCATGCAAAAACTCAATCAAGCAGGCGGGGTTGATAACAGCGACACACAACAGCAACAATTGCAAAGTAATATTCTCGAAGCTATACATGAAGCCAGCAACCCCCTTAGTATTATTCGCAATTACTTAGAGTTGCTGCGTATAAACCTAGGTAGCGAGCACAGTGCCAATGAAAATCTAGACCTAATCAAAGACGAGATAGATAGAGTAGGGCAAATATTACTGCGCTTAAAAGACCCCGGCGACAATAGCGATAACGATAGCATCACCGACATCAACAAAGTAATTAGTGATACCGCCCAAATATTTATCAACTCTAGCTGTGCCTCTAAACACATTGAGCTCAAGCTAGAGCTGGATAAAGACCTTAAAGCCAGCAAGGTAAACAGCGCTTATTTAAAACAAATACTCACTAACTTAGTTAAAAATGCCTGCGAGGCCTTAAGCAGCGGCCAGCAAATCACCCTGCGCAGTGATGCCCATGTCAACGCCAATGGCCGCTCATATTTAGCAATAATAGTTAGCGACAACGGCCCCGGCATGAGCGCCGCAGTTAAAGAGCAACTTTTTTTACCCCAGCAATCGACGAAAGGGGGCAAGCACTCAGGCTTAGGCCTGAGCATTGTGAAAAAACTGGTTGATGAAATGGGCGGTATTATTAGCTGTCGCTCACGTCAATCTACAACTGATACGGAGAGCAGCGGAACGGAGTTCCACCTATTACTCCCTAAATAGCACTTATGAACAAGGCTTGTGCATAGTGATAATAAAAGCAAAAAAATATGGCCAACACCGAACTGTACAAAAATAGCGACGCCAGAATACTACTGACTGACGACGACCCGCGTATGCTTGAAAGCCTCAAAACCTTATTGGAGCTTTACGAGTTTAATGTCGATACCGCCCTAGGCGGTCAAGAAGGTATAGACAAATTATCCAGCCAGGATTACGACGTACTGCTGCTAGATTTAAAAATGCCCGATATCAACGGCCATGATGTCATGGCGTTTATGGCTAAGCACCAGATTAACACCACCACCATAGTCGTTAGCGGTGAAACCTCTTTAAGTGATATTAGCAAAGCCCTGCGTCACGGCGCCTATGATTATTTAAAAAAGCCCTATGTCCCGGAAGAACTTACCGCAACCGTCAGCAACGCGGTAAGAAAAAAACTGCTAGAAAAATCTCATCAAAATATACAATCCAAACTAAATCAGTCGGAAAAGTTACACCGCTTTATCGTCAATAACTCACCCGATATTATTTTTGTGCTCGACAGCCAAGGTAAGGTGAGTTTTATCAACTCACAAATTGAATCTATTTTAGGATTCTCTAGAAAAAACCTTATGGGCAAGCCCATCACCAATATAATTGATGACAACGACGAGCGGGTCAGCTTCTTTTTTGAACGTGCGCTAGCGCCTCACAAAACCCCACAAAGCACTGAAGTCACTCTTAAAAATTTCAACAATGAGCACAAACGTCACTTTGAAATAACCATCTGGTCAATTAGTGACACCAATGAGCGCATTCCCTCTAATAGCGAACATTTTCACGCCTATGGCACCGCCCGTGATATCACCGAGCGCAAAGAGGCCGAGGCATTTATTAATTTTCAGGCCTACCACGATTTACTCACCCGGCTACCTAACCGCTCACTGTTTAAAGACAGGCTTAGCACCGCCATCAGCCAGGCTGAGCGCAACAACAGCCGCCTGGCGGTAATGTTTATAGACCTAGATCGCTTTAAAGTGATTAACGACTCCCTGGGCCACACCATGGGTGACAGACTACTGCAAGCAGTTAGTCAGCGCCTGCAACAACACATACGCAAGAGTGATACCCTGTCGCGCTTTGGCGGCGACGAGTTCACCCTACTACTGCCCGAAATTGCCGACGACCAGGCAGCCATACAAGTAGCCGATAAAATTTTAGAATCTATAAAACAGCCTTTTATTTTAGGCGGGCATGATATTTATGTGGGCGCTAGCATAGGCATAGCCACTTACCCCGAAGCCGGCACCAATATGGACGCGCTGATTAAAAACTCTGATATAGCCATGTATCAAGTTAAAAATACCGGCAAAGACGGGGTCAAAACCTTTAACCCAGAAATGAGCGACAATCCCACCGAGCGGCTGATGTTAGAACAAGATATCAGGCGCGCCATAGAGCTCAATGAATTTGATCTCTGCTATCAACCACAAGTGGACACATTGACCCAGACCATCTGCGGGGTGGAGGCCTTAATACGCTGGAACCACCCCAGCCTAGGCCGCTTATCGCCAGTAGAGTTTATCCCCATAGCTGAAGAAAGCCGCTTGATTATTGATATAGACAAATACACCCTGCGCAAAGCCTGCCGTGAGATTCGCCACTACCATCATCAAGGCATGCCCAATCTGCGGCTGGCGGTTAATCTTTCCCCCATTATGATAGAGCGCGAAGATTTTGTAGAAACCGTCTTAGGCATACTTAAAGACGAGGGTTTCCCCACCAACCTGCTAGAGCTGGAGATCACCGAAAATGTGTTAATGGGCGATAGAAAAGACATTATCGACAAACTGTTACTGCTGTCGTCTAAAGGCATCAACCTGGCACTGGATGACTTCGGTACCGGCTACTCATCGCTAAGCTACCTACAAAAATTTCCCTTAAAAACCCTAAAAATTGACCGCAGCTTTATCCACAACATTAAAAGCAGCGAAGACGAGGCCTGCATAGTCAACGCCATTATCTCTATGGCTCAAGGTTTACGCATGTCTATTATTGCCGAAGGGGTAGAAAACAAAGAGCAACTGGATTACCTCAAGGCCTTGGGCTGCGACATAGTGCAAGGCTTCTTCTTTGGCGCCGCTACTAGCCTAGAGCAAGTGGCCACCCTGTTTCACCAACGGCAACACCTATACACCACCCAAATTGCCGAGCTGGGTGCTTAGCCACACAAACAGGCAAGGGCTAACTTCTATGATAGCCCGCAGCCTGCTAGAATTGCCGCCCCATTATGAGCAACCTTCAGTAAGTATTACTTATGTTAATTGATCAGTATTACAGCCAAGACCAACAAAAAATAAGCTTTAGCAGGCAACAAGCCAGCGACTTTGCCAAAAACATCGCTGACGACTTTAACCCCCTACACGATGCTGATGCCAAACGCTTTTGCGTACCCGGCGACTTACTGTTTGCCATAGTTTTATCCAAATATGGTATTAGCCAGCACATGCAGTTTACCTTCTCTGGCATGGTCAGTGATGGCGTGGCGCTACAACTGCCCGCCGCCAGTACTCAGCTCAGCCTTAAAGACGGCGCCGATAAAGAGTATTTGAGCATAGAACAAAGCGGCGACAACTGCCGCGATCAACAATTAATAGACACACTGACTCAACGCTATGTGGCCTTTTCGGGGCAAACCTTCCCGCATATATTAATGCCGCTGCTCAAAGAGCAAGCGGTAATGATCAACCCCGACCGGCCTATGGTCATTTATGAAAGCATGCTCATAGAGCTCAACCGCCTAGACCGCAGCGACATAGAGCTAGCCTTAAACAAAGAGCAAACCCATTTAGAGAGCAATGGTAAACGCGGTAAAATCTGCCTGGCCTTTACCCTGCTCGCTGGCGGCGAAGAAATAGGCCGCGGTGAAAAACGCATGCTGCTTAGCGGCCTCAAGCCCTATGATCAACAAGCCGTAGATCAGTTGGTAAACAACTATAACGAGGGCAAAGCTCGCCATAAAAGCTAAACAGTTAATAGCCTATACAGCGTATTCTAATCTATCGACTATAATTCTAGGGTTCGCGCTAAGTAAGGGACAACTGGCCACTCATTAACACCGCCTATAAAATTGGAATTTTAGGATTAGATGAATACGCATATAGACGCCTTACCCAAAGAGCGAATCATAGAAAAGAGCCGGCTCGCCATTAGTAAATGGTCCAGTACTCACTTAAGCCGCTACCTAGAGCTATTGGCCGAAAAGTTTTTTAATCTCGCCGATAAGTCTGATAACAACGAAAGCCAAACTCGCTACTTTCAAGTGCGCGATGAGATCATCAATCAACAGGCTCATATAGAGCAGGTTTTTAGCCAGCAGCTAAGCCAGGCTTTTAAAAATTATCAAAACCTGCGCCCCACCAATAGCGCCATCAATATTAGCGAGCAGCCAGCAGAGCAAGAACAAACCTTAAGCTTGGTCGATAACGATGATTTAGAAGAAGCCCTAGCCATCAAGACCATGACCCTAAAAGCCAGCAGCGATTGCTCTGCGGGTATTTATGCACTCAACCAACGCCTTGCCGCCTTAAGAGGCGGCAGCAAAATGAGCGACTACGACAACCCCATCGCCCCTGGGGTTTTTGCCGAAGCACTGCAAAGCGCCATAAAAGACTTACTGCTAGACACCCAGTCGCGGCTAATTGTTTATAAAATGTTTGACAGCTTGTTTATGCGCAAGCTGGACTCGCTATACAAGCTATTAAACCAGCACTTTGAGGCCCGCGGCCTACTACCCCATTTAAATTACGAAACCCATAAGTCCCCCTCAGACCTATTACCCGAAGAGCTAAAAGGCCTAGAGAGCCAGCCCTCTTTAGATCATCAAATTGATCTATTTAAATCCATACAGCAATTGCAGCAACTATTTCCCATACCCGCTATCCCAGCGGGTCAGGCCATCACCGTAGACCAGCTGATACACAGCATACAAGCGCTGCAACACAATGCCGCTGGCGAGCTTAGCCATATTAAAAACCCACAGCAATTACAAGCGGGCTACCCACAACAACTACGTCAACAAGCCGAGCAAGACGCCAAAAAAACCGCTGAAATAGATACCCATATTATAGAAATTGTAGGCCTGCTATTTGAGTACATGCTCAACGATGAAAAGCTACCCGACTCCGTCAAAACCTTATTAAGCTATCTACACACCCCATTCTTAAAAGTCGCCGTGGTTGATAAAGAGTTTTTTAACCACCCCCAGCATCCGGCCAGGCAATTACTCAACAACCTGGTTGCCTCTGGCGAGCGCTGGGTAGAGCCCAACAGCAAGCACAAAAGTGAAGTTTTTTTACAAATTAAAACCGTGGTCGAACGCATACTCAATGACTTTGACAACGACATACGCTTATTTTCTGAGCTGGCTTTTGAGTTTAACCGCTACATACGCCAACACGCACGGCGTATACGCCTCACCGAAGAGCGAGCCATGCAGGCTGCTAAAGGCGAAAACAAACTCAAAGAAATACGCTTAAAAGTCGATGCCTTTATTAGAAAAAAAGTTGGCCAGGTCAAACTACCCGACTTTGTCAGCGCCCTGCTATTTGAGCCCTGGTCCAACTACATGGCCTTTAACCTGTTGCGCTTTGGCTCACGCAGCGGCCAATGGCAGCACGCCGCCACCATGGTGGATGATATTTTATGGTTTGTGCAAATTATTCAATACTCTACCCAACCGGAAAAAAACCTGCGTTTTAACGAGTTGCTAGAATCCCTGCCCTCGGCCCTGCAACAAGGTTTTGACACGGTGGGCTATGATTCCAGCCAGGGCCAGCAAATCATCGACAAGCTCCTACACCTGCATGAGCAACAACGTCATAACCTCGAACCCGCCAGCAACACCGACGCCAGCGCAACTGAGGCCGAGATACAACCCGAAGTCATAGACGCCCATATTGATGAGGTGGACATTAACCAGTCCATAGAGGCCGAGACCAAAGGCGATGATATAGTTCAGCAACTCAAGAAAACCGAGTTTGGCACTTGGTTTGTTTTTGACGCCAATAGCGATCAAGCCCAGCACGTTAAGCTGGCCTGGTCCAACACCACCACCCTGCACTTTATGTTTGTAAACCGTATGGGCCAACAAATTGCCGTAAAAAGCGGCCAGGAATTAGCCCAAGCCATGCGAGCTGGCGAGATAAAAATACTAGGCAAGGAAGAAGATAAACCTTTCTTTGAAAAAGCGCTTGAACGTATTCTCAAACAGATACAACATAAGCAAAAATAATAGTAATAAAGTGAGCCACTAATGACTAGAAAGCAAGAGCGCGTAGAACTCAATCAAAGCATTACCATTAACGACATTATCAATGGTGGTGTGTTTGGCGAGCTTATCAATGTCACCACCGAAGGCCTGATGGTTATGACCCACCAGGAAATCCCCACCCACGCCATTTACCAACTTTCACTCAAGCTACCCAGCCCTATCCTAGGCAGCGATAGCATAGAGCTGGGCGCCGATTGCCTGTGGTGCAAAGCCGAAGAAAACTTCAACCGCCACTGGGCCGGGCTACATATTATTGATGCCTCCGAGCAGGCTATGGCGCAACTAGCGCAGCTGATAGATCACTACAAGAAATAATCACTATTCATCGCATTAAGCCCCGCAACAGCTTACCCCGCCCATTTTTTCAGCTATAATTCCGCCCCCGTGAATTAGCCATAGCTCAAAAGGCCGTGGCTATTTATTACTCAACATCTACATAGATTAATCTTGAGGGTAATCCATTGCGACTCAGCCAAGCCGCCCCCCAACAACTGCGCGAATTAGAGCAAAGCTTAAGCGAGCAGTATCAGGCCTTTCAAACCGCCAAACTAAACCTAGATTTAACCCGCGGTAAACCCAGTGCAGAGCAACTCAGCCTATCTAATGAGCTAGATGGCATTTTAAATGGCGATTACCGCGACAGTAGCGGCACCGACTTGCGCAACTACGGTGGCCTAGACGGTCTGCCCGAAGCCAAGCAATTGTTTGCCGATATGTTAGGAGTGAGCGCTGAGGATATTTTAGTGGGCGGCAATGGCAGCCTGCCCATGATGTACTTCAGCCTACAAACCGCCCTCAGCCAAGGCCTAGCTGGTAAAGACAGCGCCTGGAACCTGCAAGGCCCAGTAAAATTCCTAGCCCCCGTACCCGGCTATGACAGGCACTTCACCGCCTGCCAACACTTAGGCATAGAGCTTATCCCCGTGGCCATGAACGAGCACGGCCCCGACATGGACCAAGTAGAAGCCTTAGTGCAAGCCGACCCCAGCATTAAGGGTATCTGGTGCGTACCCCGCTTCTCCAACCCCACCGGCATAGTCTACAGCGATGAAGTGGTAGCCCGCATGGCCAAACTAGGCCATATAGCTGGTGAGCACTTCCGAATTTTTTGGGATAACGCCTATGCGGTACACAGCCTAGACGACAACGCCCCAGCCCTAGCTAACCTGTTTGAGCTATGCAAAAGCGCAGGCACCGAAGATAGCGTACTAATCTTTGGCTCTACCTCAAAAATCACCTTTGCCGGCGCCGGGGTAGGCTTTATGGCCGCCTCTGCCAATAACCTTAACGCGCTTAAAGATGCCCTAGGTTTCAGCACTATAGGCCCCGACAAGGTCAACCAATACCGCCATGTGAAGTTTTTAAAAGATCAGGCCACTCTAACAGCGCATATGCAAAAGCACGCTGCAATTATGAAGCCTCGCTTTGATGCGGTATTAGAGCAGCTTAACGCCGAACTAGCCGATGGTGACATAGCCAGCTGGACAGCGCCGCAGGGTGGTTATTTTATCTCCTTGGACACACGCCCAGGTCTAGCCAAACAGGTCATACAACTAGCTGCTGACGCCGGGGTTAAACTCACCCCCGCAGGTGCTACCTTCCCCTACGGCAAGGACCCAGAGGACCGCAATATCCGTATCGCGCCCTCTTTCCCCAGCATAGAGGACTTAAAGCAGGCCACTGCAGTGTTTATCACCTGTTTAAAACTGGCCACTGTCAGACAGGCACTGGCTCAGCAATAAACCTCCAGATTCATTGTTTAATACGTAAAGCTCTTACCTCGGTAAGAGCTTTTTTGTTTTTCCACCTATCCCGCCCCAGCCATCTCACATCGTGCCAATATTTAAGATATTAAAAGCTGAATCCTCTACGGCCGCAGGGAATGCCCCAAGGTTCTTGCGGAATATAAAAGATGAGCGCTGAGTGAACGGATGAGACCGGCTTTCCCGAAGGGCGGGCTCAGTAGCGAGCGAAGGTAGCCCGGAGGGCCGCCATCATGGAGCAAGGACCTTGGGGAATTGCCGTGTTTAGAAAACTTAACCTTGCCTAAAGAACGATACATACTTTTAGTTTTTTAGATCAATACACGCTGCAATGCTGGATTACTTACACGATGCCTGAGCCGGGTGCACTCGCTCCATGGACTGGCCCCTCTAGGGTTCCCTCATACGCTACTGAGCCTTAAAACGCTGCGCTGTCTCATCCGCTGCTTCGGCCAGCCCTCTTATATTCCGCGAGCACACCCGCCTCAGCCCTCTCACATCGTGCCAGTATTTAAGATATTAAAAACTGAATCCTCTGCGGTCGCAGGGAATGCCCCAAGGTTCTTGTGGAATATAAAAGATGAGCGCTGAGTGAACGGATGAGACAGCGCAGCGTTTTAAGGCTCAGTAGCGAGCGAAGGCAGCCAGGAGGGCCGCCATCATGGAGCAATGACCTTGTGCCATTGCCGAGTTAAGTACGCTAATCATAGCGGCTAATACATAATGACTTTATTAATAAAGCAAAAAGAGCTTAATCAGTACTATCCGGCGCTTTAATCACCGGCCTAGCCATAGTGGGGAACTTAGAAACATTGCTAGCCGTACCACTGGACTCCACAATCTTGCCTACGCCCTCTTTTTCCACCTCATCGATACGTACTATAGAGTGCATGGGGATATAGGATCTGGCCACGCCATTAAACTCGGTTTTTAACTTTTCTTCAGCGGGGTCAACAATCATCTGGCTGCGCTCACCAAACACAAACTCCTCTACCTCTATAAAGCCATACATCTCGCTTTGGTAGATAGCCTTAGCATATAACTCATAGATTTTGTCTTGATTATAAAAAATCACTTTATAAATAGGGGTTGTTGCCATGTTAAAACCTATGTTGCATGGGGGTTGACACTTTCGGCGCGCATATTACCACAAGCGCTACCTTAGCCACTAGACAACTTTTGGCAGCTAAATATTCACCTAAGCCACTATCTATATGGGCCTCCCAAAGCTTTGATTAGCACCACTGCGCCATACCCCCCAGCATAAGTTTACGGTATAATCGCCGCCCTTTTTAAACACACGGTTTACCGAAGCGTCTAAAACTTTCCCGTAAACAGGTTATAGCAACATGTCAGACAATATTATTATCAGTACTAACGATAGCCCTCAGGCGCCATCGGCCCTCACCAGCAGCGACGGCAAGCCCAAAAAGCTGTTTATTAAAACCCACGGCTGCCAAATGAACGAGTATGACTCCTCACGCATAGAGGACTTACTGGGCAGCAGCCACGGTGTAGAAACCACTGATAACCCCGAAGAAGCCGACATATTACTGCTTAATACCTGCTCCATACGTGAAAAAGCCCAAGAAAAAGTATTTCACCAACTGGGCCGCTGGAAAAAACTCAAAGACAAAAACCCCAACCTAGTCATAGGCGTAGGCGGCTGCGTTGCCAGCCAAGAGGGCTCGGCCATTAGTGATCGCTCCCCGTTTGTGGACCTCATCTTCGGCCCACAAACCCTGCACCGCGTACCCGATATGATAGAGGCCAAAAAGCACGACGGCCCAGTGGTAGTGGATGTTACCTTCCCCGAAATAGAAAAATTCGACAAACTGCCCGAGCCCTCAGTAGACGGCCCCTCGGCTTTTGTGTCGATTATGGAAGGCTGCTCTAAATACTGCACCTTCTGCGTAGTACCCTATACCCGCGGTGAAGAAGTGAGCCGCCCCTTTGACGATGTGATCGCTGAAATCGCCGGCCTGGCCGATAAGGGCGTACGTGAAGTTAACCTGCTAGGGCAAAACGTCAACGCCTACCGCGGCCTTAATCACCTGGATGAAGTGGTGGATTTTGCCGAACTAGTCACCTTTGTGGCCAGCATCCCCGGCATAGAGCGCATACGCTACACCACCTCCCATCCAGTGGAATTTAGCGACGCCCTCATCGAAGCCTACGCCAATGTGCCCGAGCTGGTCAGCCACCTGCACTTACCGGTGCAAAGCGGCTCTGACAGAATCTTAGCGGCCATGAAACGCGGCCACACCCGTGAAGAATACATCAACAAAATCAATCGCTTAAAGGCTATACGCCCCGGCATCAGCCTGTCTTCTGACTTTATCATAGGTTTCCCCGGCGAAACCGACCAAGACTTCCAAGACACCATGGATTTAATCCACGAAGTGGGCTTTGACCTGTCCTTTAGCTTTATTTACAGCGCCAGACCCGGCACCCCCGCCTCGGAGCTAAAAGACGACACCCCAGCTCAAGTACACAAGCAGCGCCTACAAATACTGCAGGATCGCATCAACCAGCAAACCCAGCAAATTAGCCGCCGCATGGTCGATAATATAGAGCGGGTACTAGTCACCGGCGTGTCCAAAAAGGACCCCGGCGAGCTACAGGGCCGCACCGAAAACAACCGCGTGGTTAACTTTGCCGCCCGCGACCACAGCATCATAGGCGACTTTGCCGACGTGCTGATCACCGAGGCACTGCCCAACTCCCTGCGCGGCATACTGCAATAAGCCGCGCGCCCCTAAATCATGCCCTCAATGCAGCATTGTTACCGGCCTCAAAAAAGCGGTTTAATTCGCCGCTTTTTAGGTATATGCTGCCAGTATGTTGGTTGCCGCCATTAGCGGCTTATAAGTAAGCATTTGAACAAAAACACCTCCTACACAAAAGCTCTACATCTAGAGCCCAACGACGCTCGGTATTTAGCCAATCTCTGCGGCCAATTAAATGAACACCTACGCCAGATAGAACAACGCCTGGCGGTGACCATACATAATCGCGGCAACCACTTTACCATCGCTGGCCAGCAGGCCGATGTCGATGCCAGTGCTGGACTTATCACACAACTCTACCGCGAAGCCCGCAATGGCATCGAGCTTACCCCGCAATCCATACACCTAAATCTGCAACAGGCAGGTATAGACGAGCTTGCACAATCATCCGAGGATAACCCCTTAACCGTGAATACCCCCACCGAGCCCGCAACCGATAACAGCGTTGAGCCATTCACCCTGATACACACCAAAAAACTCACCATTAAGCCCCGCGGTAAAAACCAGCAGGGCTATGTGCGTTCGGTACTCAACCACGATATCAACTTTGGCATAGGCCCTGCCGGTACCGGTAAAACTTACTTAGCCGTAGCCTGCGCAGTACAGGCACTGCTTAACGAAGAAGTGCAGCGTATTTTATTGGTACGCCCCGCCGTAGAGGCCGGTGAAAAACTGGGCTTTTTGCCCGGTGACCTGGCCCAAAAAATCGACCCCTATCTGCGCCCACTCTACGACGCCCTTTACGATATGCTGGGTGACGAAGCGGTCACCAAGCTGATAGAGCGCAATGTTATAGAGATAGCCCCGCTAGCCTATATGCGCGGCCGTACCCTTAACGACTCCTATATTATTTTGGATGAAAGCCAAAACACCACTAAGGAACAAATGAAAATGTTTCTTACCCGCATAGGTTTTGGCTCTACTGCGGTGATTACCGGCGACGCCACCCAAATCGACCTACCCCGCGGCACCCAATCGGGGCTCACCCATGTCATCAAGGTACTAGAAGGCATAGAAGGCATTAGCTTCACCTACTTTGAATCCAAAGACGTGGTCAGGCACCCACTGGTAGCCCGCATAGTTGATGCCTACGAGGCGCAAGAAAACCACGAACAGTCCATTAAAGACCAAGCTCGCGGTAGCCAAAACAGCTAATGCCCCCCTTATACCTAGACCTGCAAATCGCCGATAACCTAGCACCGGTAGCCGCCAGCCTGCCCAGTAGCGCACAGCTGGAGCTTTGGGTGGCCGCCGCCTTAGCGGGCCGCAAAGACGAGGCCGAGCTAACCATACGCTTAGTGGACGAACAGGAAATCAGCCAGCTCAACGCCACTTACCGGCACAAAGACAAAGCCACTAACGTTTTATCGTTTCCGGCCGATTTACCCGAGCATATAGACATACCGCTACTGGGCGATATTATTATCTGCCCAGCAGTGGTCGCTGCCGAAGCCCAGCAGCAACAAAAGACTTTAACGGCCCACTGGGCCCATATGGTGATACACGGCACCTTGCATTTGCTAGGCTATGACCATATAGAAGAGCAACAAGCCGTAGCCATGGAAGCGATAGAAACTCAACTACTCGCCGACTTGGGTTACCCCAACCCTTATCTAAGCTAGCCTTGATAAGCGTTGCCAACCCGCTACGGTATTAAAGACCAACCCACAGGAAGACAACAAAACGCCATGAGCGAAGATCGATCTAGCAACGAGCCAGAAGAAAAATCCTGGCTCGAAAAAATTGCCAACGCCTTTTCATCGGAACCCAATAGCCGTGAGGAGCTCAACGAGATACTCAAGGTTGCTGAGCAAAACAAAGTCATAGACAGCGATGTGGTCAGCATTATCGATGGGGCGCTAAAAGTCGCCGACCAGCAAGTGCGCGAAATCATGGTACCGCGCTCGCAAATGGTGGTGATTAAGGCCGAGCAATCACTCAAAGAAATCCTGCCCAAAATGATTAAGAGCTCGCATTCGCGCTTTCCCGTTATCGGCGAAAACGTGGACGAGGTCTTAGGCATTTTGCTGGCCAAGGATTTACTGCCTCAAGTCATAGAAAACGACAACGACAACTTCGACATTACCTCGCTGTTGCGTGCGGCCACCGTGGTGCCCGAAAGCAAACGCCTCAATGTACTGTTGCGCGAATTCCGTGAAAACCGCAATCACATGGCCATAGTCATAGACGAGTACGGCGGTGTGGCAGGCCTAGTGACCATAGAAGATGTGCTGGAAGAAATCGTCGGTGAAATCGAAGATGAAACCGATGTAGAGGCCGACGAGTATATTAAAAAACTAGGGGCTAACGATTTTATCGTTAAAGCGCTTACCCCTATAGAAGACTTTAACGAGCATTTTAACAGCGATTTTAGCGATGAAGAGTTCGACACTATAGGCGGCATTATTCTGCGCGAATTTGGCCACCTGCCCAGACGCAACGAAACCACCCAGCTCAACGGTTTTGAATTTAAAATCCTTAGCGCCGATAGCCGGCAAGTGCATTTGCTGCGCATGGCAATTATTGGTCAGGACGAAGAAGACTAAAATACAATAACGAGTCGCCGCTCACCGAGCCTTATACCTCATGCCCTACACCTCACTAAGCCAAGGCTGGCGGGGCCACCTGCTAGCCTTGCTGGCGGGTGGTCTTATCACCCTGTCATTAGCCCCGTTTAATTACTGGCCACTGGGTGTAGCTAGCAGCGCCTTATTCGTTATTTTATTTCACCATCTCAGCCCCAAGGCCGCCGCTTTGCGCGGTTGGTGCTTTGGCTTTGGTCTGTTCGCCAGCGGTGCCTCTTGGGTGTATGTGAGCATACATGAGTTTGGCTATGCCCCGGTGCCACTGGCCATCTTTATCACGTTTTTATTCACCGGCGGTTTAGCACTTACCTGGCTGATCTTTGCCTATGTGTATGCGCGCTTTATACGGCCACTGCCCTATGGCAACAGCTTGGGCTACGCTGCTATTTTTGTTTTATGCGAGTGGTTTCGCAGCTGGTTTTTAACGGGCTTCCCTTGGCTGTATGTAGGCTATGGCTACCTAGATACGCCACTGGCAGGCTGGGCACCGGTAGCCGGGGTCTACGCCCTGAGCTTTATCGTCGCTCTCAGCGGTGCCGCCATTGCTATTGCTCTGCAACAAAAAAAACCACGGCAGCCGCTATTAATCATCAGCACCTTATTATGGTTGGGCGGCTATGCTCTGCAGCAAGTCAGCTGGGTAAGCCCCGCCGAGCGAGCGCCGCTAAAAGTCGCCATGGTGCAGGCCAATATCTCCCAAGCGGTCAAATGGGATCGCGATCAATACTGGCCCACCCTCAACCTCTACAACCGCATGAGCCAGCCTCTATGGTCGCAGGCTGACCTGGTGATTTGGCCAGAGGCCGCCATACCCGGCATGTATCACAACGCCCAGCCCTTTTTAGAGCATATCAACAAGCGGGCCCTCAAACATGGCAGCAGTTTGATTACCGGCGTACCCAGCTCAGCAAACGTCAACGGCCAGCGCCTAGCCTATAACAGCATCGTAGCGCTAGGTAATGGCGAGGGTATGTATCACAAACAACGCTTAGTCCCCTTTGGTGAATATGTACCGCTGGAACAGTACTTAAGAGGCCTGATCCAATTCTTTAACCTGCCCATGTCGGCCTTTAGCGCAGGCAGCAGCGAACAGCAGCCGCTGCAGGCGGCGGGTATGAGCTTTGCCCCCTTAATCTGCTATGAAGTGGTGTACAGCGAGCTGGTCAGCAACAGCGTGCCCGCTGCCGATATGTTGCTCACTATTAGCAACGACGCCTGGTTTGGCGACTCTATAGGGCCGCTGCAACATTTAGAAATGGCGCAAATGCGCGCGCTGGAAAGCGGCCGCTACCTGCTGCGCAGCACCGGCAGTGGCATTAGCGCCATAGTCGACCAGCGCGGCAACATTGTGGTGCAAGGCCCGCAATTTCAACAGGCCGTCATCCGTGGCGAGGCCAAGGCCATGCAAGGTGCCACCCCCTTTGCCCTTAGCGGCAACTGGCCCATTATAGGCCTGTGCTTTGTCCTGCTAGCAGGGCTGGCACTGACCACCCGCCTGCGCTCATAAAGGCCAGCTAAAGCCACAGCAACACATGCGCTGCCAGCTAATAGCTGTTAGAATGCGCCGCTTATTTTTAATCATTTTCACTGATATTTATGCGCAGCAAGCAAGCCCTGCGGCTGCGCGGTAAGGCCAAACATGCAAGAACAGTATTCACCCAAAGAGATAGAGCAACAGGCACAGCAGTACTGGGCCAACAACAAAAGCTTTGAAGTTGAAGTCGACACCAACAAAGACAAATACTACTGTCTGGCCATGTTCCCCTACCCCAGCGGCAGACTGCACATGGGCCATGTGCGCAACTACACCATTGCCGATGTGATCTCGCGCTACCAGCGCATGTTAGGTAAAAACGTCTTACAACCCATGGGCTGGGACGCCTTTGGCCTGCCCGCCGAAAATGCCGCCGCCAAAAATAACGTAGCCCCGGCTAAGTGGACAGACGAAAACATCGCCTATATGCGCGATCAATTAAAGCAATTAGGTTTTGCCTACGACTGGACCCGCGAGCTGGCCACCTGCAAGCCCGATTACTATCGCTGGGAGCAATGGTTTTTTACTCGCCTGTACGAAAAAGGCTTGGTCTATAAAAAAACCTCTGCCGTTAACTGGTGCCCCGTGGATGAAACCGTACTGGCCAACGAGCAAGTGATAGACGGCTGCTGCTGGCGCTGTGACACCCAGGTGGTGAAAAAAGAAATCCCGCAGTGGTTTATTAAAATCACCGAATACGCCGACCAGCTATTAGCCGACCTAGACCAACTAGACGGCTGGCCCGAGCAAGTTAAAACCATGCAGCGCAACTGGATAGGCCGCTC
The DNA here is from genome assembly GCF_024734385.1 of Dasania sp. GY-MA-18. Taxonomy (GTDB): domain Bacteria; phylum Pseudomonadota; class Gammaproteobacteria; order Pseudomonadales; family Dasaniaceae; genus Dasania; species Dasania phycosphaerae. The sequence continues at coordinate 53,637 of NZ_JANHAP010000001.1, forward strand.
AGAAGGGGTAGAAATGACCTTCGCCCTGGAGCAGGCCGTTGCCGGCATAGACAACTTTGATGTGTACACCACCCGCCCCGATACCCTAATGGGGGCTACCTATGTGAGCCTAGCTGCCGAGCACCCTATCAGCTTGGAGCTGGCCAAAAACAACCCCGAATTAAATGCCTTTATCCAAGAGTGTAAAGTCAGCTCGGTAGCCGAAGCTGATATGGCCACCATGGAGAAAAAAGGTGTCTACACCGGCATTAACGCTGTACACCCCATCACTGGCAAAGCGGTACCGGTATGGGTGGCCAACTATGTATTAATGGATTATGGCTCAGGCGCCGTGATGGCCGTACCCGCCCACGATGAGCGCGACTTTGATTTTGCTACTCTTTATGGTTTACCAAAAATCAAAGTCATTAAATCAGACAAAGAAATCGCTCTTGAAAAAGAGCTTACTGCTCTTCAAAGCGCCCCCCAAGATCCTGAGTTAATTGCCAAAAAACAACTAATTGAATCCATTGAAAAAGATCTTTCTCATTACCAATCTTTAAGCTTTGCAGTTACGGAAAAAGGAGAGACAATCAACTCTGGCGAGTTTGACGGCCTAGATTTTGAAGCCGCCTTTGACGCCATCGCCGACAAATTAGTCGCCCTAAAAAAAGGCAAGCGCACCACCAACTACCGCCTACGCGACTGGGGTGTATCCCGCCAGCGTTACTGGGGCTCACCTATACCCATGTTTAACCTGCCCGAAGGTGGCGAAATACCGGTGCCTGCCGATCGCTTACCCGCACTGCTGCCCACAGACGTGGTCATGGACGGTGTTAGCTCACCGATTAAGAGCGACCCCGAATGGCGCAAGGACAACCTTGATGGCAAACCCGTAGAGCGCGAAACCGATACCTTCGATACCTTTATGGAATCCTCTTGGTACTACGCCCGCTTCACCAGCCCCAACTACGAAGAAGGCATGCTGGACAGCGACGCCGCCAACTACTGGCTGCCCGTAGACCAATATGTGGGTGGTATAGAGCACGCTATTTTACATTTGTTATACGCGCGCTTCTTCCACAAGCTAATGCGCGACGAAGGCCTGGTCAATTGCGACGAACCCTTCGACCGCCTATTGTGCCAAGGCATGGTGTTAAAAGACGGCAGCAAAATGTCCAAGTCCAAGGGCAACACCGTAGACCCGCAGCAAATGATAGAGCAATACGGTGCCGATACCGTGCGCCTGTTTATTATGTTTGCCGCGCCTCCCGAGCAATCGCTGGAGTGGTCGGACTCGGCTGTGGGCGGCTCCTCTAAATACCTTAACCGCCTGTGGAAAATTATTCACAAACATTTAGCCAGTGGCGCAGCCCCCGAGCTAAACAAAAATAATTTAACCACAGCGCAACAAGACCTGCGCCGCAAAACTCACGAAACCATAGCCAAGGTTAGCGACGACTGCGACCGCCGCCTAACCTTTAATACCGCCATAGCCGCGATTATGGAGCTCACCAACGACTTGAATAAATTTCAAGATCGTGAAGGCCAAGGTTTAGCGGTAGAGCGTGAAGCCATCGAAACTATCGTGTTATTGTTGTCACCCATAGCGCCGCATATTTGCCACAGCCTATGGCAAAGCTTAGGCCATGCAAAAGCCATAATCGACACGCCTTGGCCCAAGGTAGACGAAAAAGCCTTAGTGCGTGACAGCATAGAAATGGTAGTACAGGTAAATGGCAAGGTACGCGGTAAAATTGAAGTTGCCGCCGATGCCAGCCAAGACGCTGTTTTAGCTTTAGCCATGGCCGATGAGCGTGTGCAAAAGTTTATCGAAGGTAAAGAAATTAAAATGCAAAAAGTGATACCCGGTAAACTGGTCACTATCGCTGTTAAATAATAAACCTATAGAGAAACGCTATGCTGAAAACCACGACGTTTTACACCGCACTTGCTACCGCCCTATTAGTCAGCGCCTGTGGTTTTCAGCTACGCGGTAACTTGGAGCTACCCGCCGGTGCCGAGCCTATTAGCATACGCTCGGCCAATAGTTATTCGCCGCTAAGCATAGCGCTTAAAAACAGCCTCACCAGCCAACAGGTTAAAGTGGCAGACGATGCCGCAGTCGCGGCTGAACAAATTATTAATGCCGAGACCCTAAGCGAACAAGGTGAATACAAAGTCAAACAAGAACAAACTCAGGGCTTTCAAATTCACCTACTGAAACAAAACCGTGAGCGCCGCACCTTAACCCTGGGCGCGGGTGCCAGCGTAGCCGAGTACCAGCTAATAGAAACGGTAACCTTTGACCTGCGCAATCCCTTAGGCCAAACCGTACTGGGGCCGGTCACCCTTAGCGAATACAAGGCCCTGCCCAACGACCCCAACAAGGTGATTAGCAGCTCGGAAGAAACCGATTTAATACGCCAGGAAATGCTATTGGCCTTAGCGCAAAAAATAGCGCGCCAAATCAGTCGTTTTGATTTTGCTAAAGAGCTAGATAAGCTAGCCAAAACCACTGCGCCCGCTGCTAACAGCCAGCCCTAATCATGAAAATTAAAGCCGAGCAATTAGCCCAGCAATTAAAAAAACAATTATTGCCCGTCTATCTGTTGCACGGTGATGAACCGCTTTTAATACAGGAATGCGCCGACCATGTGCGCAGCGCCTGCAAGGCCCAAGGCTTTGGCGACCGCGACATTATTCACGTAGATAATAATTTTAACGGCGAAGAACTATACGCCAGCAATCAAGCCATCTCGCTATTTGCCGAACGCAAAATTATTGAACTGCGCATGCCCAGCAGTAAACCCGGCACCGCGGGCTCTAAAGCACTGCTGGATTACGTAGCCAACCCCAGCCCCGATAATGTACTGCTTATTATTTGCGGCAAAGTTGAATCTGCCAGCCAACGCAGTAAATGGTTTAAAACCGTAGAGGCCGCTGGCGCCTCGGTGCAAGTTTGGCCCATCAACGCCCGCGACCTGCCGCGCTGGATAGAGCAGCGCTTGCGCGCACAAGGCATGCAAGCCAACCCCGATGCCATAGAGCTACTAGCCGATAGAGTCGAAGGTAACTTACTGGCTGCCGCCCAAGAAGTACACAAACTGCAACTCTACGCCGAGCAACAAACCATTACCGTAGAAACCGTGATGGCAGCGGTTGCCGACAGCGCCCGCTATAATATTTTTGGTTTAATCGATAGCTGCCTAGAAGGCGACACCGGCAGCGCCCTAAAAATGCTGCAAGGCCTAAAAGCTGAAGGCAATCAGGTATTTGCCATACTGCCCCTGTTTACCCGCGAGCTGCGCAACCTCTACGCCTGCGCGCAACAAATCAGCGCCGGCCACGGTGTAGACCGGGTGCTGCAAAACCAGCGCATCTGGGACAGCCGCAAACGCATGACCAAAATGGCACTGCAAAAACTCAACGTCGTGCGCATAGCGCAACTCATACAACTGGCCAATCGCATAGATCAATCGGCCAAAGGCATGGGCAAAGACAATAGCTGGGATTTATTAGAACAACTCATCGTAATGATGACCGGAAAGAAGCTAGCGGTAAGCTAACTGCAAGCCGCAAAAAATTTCACCCACTCCCCACCCAAAAACACTGCTTATTTTCTTTACTTGCCGCTTATAGCTTGCCACTTACAGCTCGTTTTTTATGCTTTTAAACATATCCACAATATCTGTGGATAAGTCTGTGTAGAGCTCAGTGATAAAGCTGGCTAAGGCAGTGGCGGCAGGCGCTTCAGCATTATGATTAAAAATGAACCCGCCACAAAAAGCGCTTATTTTATAGGCTTTTTTGCCTTTTTTACGTTTACTATTTGCACTACCAGCCCGGTAGTTAACGCCACCCCGAACAAAATTAATACAGCATCCTGCAGGATATTCACAGTTATACCTGCAGCTAAAATTAGCGCGCCTACAACAAAGCCAATACGGGTATAAGTGAGGTCAATATTAAGAGCGCGCATGGCGCTAACCAATGTCATCTAGGTAAACACTTATGGGCTAAGCCTGATCGTACTCACCCATAAAAAACTGGGTGATGCGCTTAAAAGCGCGCTTGTCTTGCAAATAAAACAGATGGCCACCACTAAACAGCTGTAAATGGGAGTGCGGTATTTGGCTATGCATGGCCTCTAGATTTGCTGGCGGGGCTATACCATCAAAGCGGCCACCACAAATAAAAACCGGCATCTGCAACTGCGGCAACTGAGCGTAAGTATCGTGGCCTATACGCGCCTGTAATTGACGCTGGAGACCTATGGCGTGGTTAGGTTCATCAACACCGATTTGCTTAGCTGCTAGCTGATAATTAATTAAACGCTGAAACGTCTCGGCATGGCTAAGCTGCCAGGCATGATCCCTGCGGGTATCGCTTAACACTAAAAACCGTTTAGCGCGCTCGTAGGCTGGTAGCGCATCTAAGGTATGCATAGCAAAAGAGTCACCGCCCTCTCCACCACTGGAGGTGCAGGCCAGGACTAAACGTTGCACATGCTGTGGGTAATTCAGGGCAAAATGCTGCGCCACCATGCCACCAAAAGAGACACCCATAACTAGGCAACTATCCCATCCCACCGCCGCTAATAAAGCTGCAGTATCATCGGCGTAGTCCTGTAGCGTATAGGGATAATCTGGCTTACCGCTTTGCCCCAGGCCACGCTGGTCAAAAGCCAGTATGGTAAAGTGCTGGGCCAAGCTGGAATCAAAAATATTGGGCTTGTTGCGCAGGTCTGCGCCACTGCCATTAATATAAAGCAGCTTGGGGCCATGGCCTTGTATTTCGTAATACAAAGATATATCGCGGGCTTGTATAAACGGCATACTTTAATAAAGCTAAGTGTTAGAAACGATAGAGTTTTTCACGTACTACCGGTGCCATACCACTTAAGCCCCAACGCTGCCCCTCGGCCATAGCCTCGTCTACAGAATTGCCTTGTAACTTAGCTGATATCACCGCCACCAAAGCGCCCACTCTGTTGCCACTGGCGCAATGTAATAACACCGCCTCGCCATCTACCTGCGCCAGCAAGGCCGCTAATTTTTCGGCATTAGCCACATTTATGTCACCGGCATCACCAATAGCAAGATTGTGGTATTGCATACCTAGTGACTCAACCGCCGCCTGCTCATCCCACATTAATTCATCATGAGGGCGTAGGTTAATAATATGTTTGATGCCCGCCTGTTTAAGCAGTTGCAGCTCAACTATGCTGGGCTGGCCACTGCTAAATATATACTCATCGGTTTGACGTATATTTTTAATCGACGAATCATTGATTAGCGCGCTATCAAATTCAGCCCATACTAAGCCTGCCACTAGCATCAGGGCACTAAAGAATAGGGTTTTCATACTAAGCCTCCACGGCCACAGCCTTTATTGTTGTGATTGGGCATTAGTTTAACAAATAGTCAGCGCTATTGTTGTTCTTTATAGTCGATCTGATAACAGCCAAAATAGAGATAGGCATACACTTATCGGCTAGCCTCAAAACATTTGAAACACAGCAATATTAAAATACGCTCGATGGCAGAGGGGTGAGCCGGGTGCTGTCGCGAAATATAAGAGGGCTGGCCGGGGTAGCGGATGAGACAGCGTAGCGCCTTAAGGCTCTGTAGCGGACACGGGCGTCTTGTTAGATAAAGGAGGGAGGGGCCAGACCATGTAGCGGCGGTATCCGGCTCAGTCATCGGGTTTAGTAAACCACTGTGCTGGTCTAGAACGTTCCCAAAAAAAACAAAACCGAAAGCTTACCTGTTGGGATAATTAGAAGTTTTAAATCCGGCAATGGCACAAGGTCATTGCTCCATGATGGCGGCCCTCCGGGCTACCTTCACTCCCGCCTGAGCCCGCCTCCCCTGCGGGGAAGGCAGTCGGTCTCATGCGCTCACTCAGCGCTCATCTTTTATATTCCGCAATAACCTTCTGCCATTACCTGTCTATCGTAGTACATCAAAGTACATATTTTTTACCGACAGTAGTAAACGCTAGCACGAGGGTTGAGCCAGGTGCTGTCGTAAAATATAAAAGGGCTAGCCGGGGTAGCGTATGAGACAGCGCAGCGCCTTAAGGCTCAGTAGCGGACGCGGTCGTCTTTTTAGATAAAGGGGGGAGGGGCCAGACCATGTAGCGAGAGCATCCGGCTCAGCCATCGGCGTAACTAAACCTCACAATCAGCAAAGATTTCTCAGTCAAAAAAAAGCTCCTACCAAGGCAGGAGCTTTTTCATAGTTACGTCATACCGCCTTTGCGTAAAGGCGAAACATATCAGTATTAATTTACAGCGTTTACTCTGTTACTTGCGCTTTAAATACCGCAGCTACTCGACGATTAGCCTTGCGGCCAGCTACTGTTGAATTATCAGCTACAGGGCGGTCTTCGCCATAACCTACAGCGGTTAAACGATTAGCGGCTATGCCAAACTGGTTAATTAACACATCGCGCACTGCCTCGGCACGGCGCTGTGATAAACGCTGGTTAAAGGCGGCACCACCACTGCTATCGGTGTGGCCTTCTATTACAGCTGTTACCGATGAATATTTACGCATAAAGGCCGCAGCCTTTTCTACTTCTGGCATAAAGTTATCAGTTAGCTGCGCTGAGCTGCTAGCAAAAGATACATTTAATACTATGGTCTCTGTGCGAGTCAGTTTTTCAGCACAACCTTTGGCATCAACCTTGGCACCAGCAACCGTATTGGGGCACTGATCTTTAGAGTTGACCACGCCGTCGCCATCTGAATCCAGCTCGCAGCCGCGGCTGTCTACACTAACACCCATAGCACTATTCGGGCATTGATCCTGGCTATCTATCACACCATCTTTATCAGCATCGGCTACCATAGGTTTTTGAGCTACCGGCTTGGCGGCTGTTTTGCCGAAGGCATAGCTCAAAGCGATGGTGAAAAGACCATCATTCTCGCTGTAGTCCAATGCGTGTACCAAGCGATAATCAACCTTAGTAGACCATCTATCACTAAAGGCATAGCGAAAGCCGGGGCCAAAGGTCGCCGTAGTTTCACCGTTTTCACCCGAAAGGTCGTAGTCATATTCCTGATGGCCAAGGCCCAAAGCCAGGTAAGGAGTAAACTTGTTATTACCTAAAGCATTAAGGTTATAGATACCTTCTAATAATAAATGCTTCATATCAGCATCATTACCGGGAACACCTTCGCTATCCATAGAGCCTTGTAGGTATTTTAATTCCGTACCCCATGATTCGTTATATTGATACTCCACGCCCAAGCCATAGACTACATCTTCATTTAAGCGTCTTTCACTATCAGGCTTTTGGTGGCCTACCATAGGGTTAAGATACCACTGGCCGCTGTGATCTTCAGCAAGTGCAATATTAGCTATAGACAGGGCTATGGCTGTTACTAATGTTTTTTTCATCATAATAAACTCCAATTTTATATTAATAAGCTTTATGCTAGCTCACTTCTTTGTGTAAGTGCACATCCATTTGTGGATAAGGTATACCTATACCCTCTTCATCAAATCGCAACTTAATTTTCTCGGTAAGATCAAAGCGCGTAGGCCAGTAATCCGCTGAATTAACCCAGGGGCGAACTACAAAATTAACCGACGAATCAGCTAACTCAGATACCGCAATAGTCACTTCTGGATCAGCTAACACACGCTCGTCGGCAGCCACAATCTCATTAAGTATTTGTTTAGCTAGGCGTATATCTGCATCGTAAGATATACCCACAATTAAATCGATACGCCTAGTAGGCTCTGTTGAGTAATTAGTGATGGCCCCACCCATAATACCTGAATTTGGCACTGTAATAATTTTATTATCACCGGTTTTAAGAATAGTGCTAAAAATACTGATATTTTTCACTGTGCCCATCACGCCACCGGCCTCTATAAAATCACCCAGTTTTATGGGGCGAAACAATATGATCAGCACCCCTGAGGCGAAATTAGCCAATGAGCCCTGTAAGGCCAAGCCCACCGCCAGACCCGCCGCACCAATAATGGCAACAAATGAAGCCGTTTGTATGCCTATTTGCCCTAAGGCAGCAATCACCACAAAAGCTAGCAGCAGGCCATTAATTAAGTTAGCCGTAAAATTGCTAATGGTGCCGTCTACGCCACTTTTTACCATAGAGTTTTTAACCGCAGTAGCAATGTATTTTGCAATCATTTTACCAATTACAAAAATAGCAACAGCCAAGGCCAACTTAACGCCGTACTCAATAATTACCGGCAGATAATTATCAAGCATTTTTTGTATATCCATATTTCGCCCCTTCATGTTAATCGTTAATTAATATATGCACACAAACTAAATTTCAATTGCTTCCACATCAGCACGAAAACAATTATACGGACTATAACGCGGCAAAAACATCATACAAGCATATTATTTTACAGCATTTTACAACTGCCAATGTAGGCTCTTACATTGTCGCTGTTGAGCTAAAGTATTTATTCCAGCGGCACTCTAAAACATTGATAGTCTCAGATAAAGGCATGGACCTATAAAAACCTCTATCATGTTTAACAACGCCTAAGTTTAGCAACTTATTTAGCGCATCATCTATTTCAAAATCAATATCACACTGCCATAGATCTTTTAACCAAGCCTCTACTGCCGTATCAATTTTTTGCCTTGATAAAGGCTTATCCGCGACAAACAAAATAAAATAAGCCAATAGGGCCTCTTTGACCTCCTCTTCTTCAGCATCATTAGTGATGCGGAACAGAACCCCGGCATTATTATCCAAGTTTTTAAAATAGAGGTTTTTAGTCAACTCCTGCATAAACCGCAGCTTTCTGTTTTTGAAGTTAGCAAACTGCTTCCATATATAAGTCGCTAGCGTAGCAGCACCGGCCAATAAGGCAACTATAGCAGTATTATTGATATTTACCGGCTCAGCATGCAGCCCCAACCAAAAGCCCAGCAACGACCCCAACAGTAGCAAAGTGGCACTAAGCTTAGTTGTTAACACTATACCGCCGCTAATAATTGCCGGCACACCTATTAACAACTTGTCTCGCATACGCATACGCACCTGGGTATTAGGAAACAGCATTTCTAAGTCTGCTTTCGGCACATTGCAAAACAACTTTAACATGCTGCGACCGGCCATATGATCGGGTTGCAAAGGGTTTTCTGACCAGCCATCTTTAAAGCGTATGTAAATCACCACACGATCATAATGGGTAAATCTTATAGTCTTAGAAAACAAGCCTAAGCAGCTGGTCAAGCGTTCTTCGCGTATAGACTCACCCCGACAAAACAATAACTGTTCTGAAAAATCGTCAAAATCAACCTGCAAGCGTATTTTGAAAAGCGAGGACTCTTGCATCGCTTGATGAATATCGCCCTGATTCAAGGGCTGGTAATTCGCTTTTTCCAACAACTCCGCTAGTAACACCGGAAAATCATCATCACCTTTTGTTACCTTATATAGACAGGGGTACGGCAAGGTATCTGAATCAGGATCTACCGAAGAGTAGCTATTCTTTAATCGCTCTATGCGCTGATGAAATTCATAATGAAACACGCTATCTAGCATGCGCACCATCTGTCGAAAGCTATCCTCTTGCGCTTGCAGCGTAATATTAGTAAGGCACATCTCAACAAGGTCATGCTTGCGAAAAGGAATGAAACGATTTTTGCTTGCCCTCATGCCCCCACCTCCAGCGCTGTTAAACAGCCGCCCTTTGTAGATAAGTATCCACCTTAATACTGGCGGGTTTGACTAAGCTCTCTAACAAGGTCAGTGTTGGCTGCTGCTCTGATCGTACAACTATACCTAATTTAGCCATAGTCACTCGGCCATGAACTGACAAGCTCAATTGGTTGGTAAGCAAGACATTACCACTATTTATCACCGCACATTGATCCACATCAACTATATGCTTACCCCTACCATCCTCATACTCTAACTGTAAGCTCAACTGGCCACTAAAATTAACCCCAGCGGTGACCCAAGCTCTTATTGCGAATAGGCCCTGCCAGGTAGTCGTCACTGAGGCATGACGATGCCCAGTCATGGCATCGCTAACATTATCATCTAAGACCATATAATAATTTTGATAGCTACTCATGGATATTTCCTATAAACACTAATGCCAGTAAATTCATTGTTTAAGTTACTGAAACAAGCATAACAATATTTACTAATATCAATTGTAAAACCCTGTAAAATGTAAAAATCTGTGGCTATCATGCAATATCAGAACGTTTTACACGGTTTTACAACTGCAATAGCACAATACGCGGTATTATTACCGCTATTTAAACTCAGTCATGAAGGCCGAGATAGCTTGATTAAATCAGGATTAAGGAAGCGCCCTTGCACATAGGCCTACTAGAAGATGACCCACAACAAGCCGAACTAGTTTGTAACTGGCTAAGCGCTGCTGGCCACGATATTTGCCACAAGGCTAACGGCAGTGATTTTTTAGAGGCTTGCAAACACCAGCTTTTCGATATGGTCATACTAGATTGGGAGCTACCCGATCAAACCGGCATAGAGGTATTGAACACACTAAGAAACATTGAGCAAAATAATCTGCCCGTTTTATTTACCACCCAACGTGACAGCGAAGAAGACATAGTCGCCGCTCTCAGTGCTGGCGCTGACGACTACCTCATTAAACCCCTACGCCAAGCTGAACTAATGGCGCGCCTAGAGGCTATGCGCAGAAGAGCTGGCATAGAATCGCCTAGTGAAGTTATAAGTTTAGGCCCTATAGTTATCGACAGCCGTAAACGCAGCATTACCGTGCATGGTGAAGCAATTAAAGTCACCCAAAAAGATTATGAAGTCGCACTACTACTGCTAAGCAATATAGGCAAGGTGCTCTCCCGTGAGTTTTTATTAAAAACCGTGTGGGGCGTGGAAGCCACACTGAATACACGCACTGTAGATGTACATGTCAGCAGAGTAAGGCGCAGCTTAAAAATTAACCCCGATATGGGTTACTGCATTAAAACTATTTTCCAGCACGGCTACCGTTTAGAAAAAATCCCTGCCACTACTATGAGCATTAACAGCAATGATAAATAAATTACGCTTAGCACTAGCGTTTATTTGCAGCCTACTAGTAATCACTAGCAGCCAAGCAGCCGAGTGGCTTTATACCGTAAGGCCAGGCGATAACCTTTGGAACCTGTGTAAGCAATACACCACCCACCCACGCTGCTGGCAGGACTTAGCTAAAACTAACAAGGTCACTTATCCCAAGCGTTTACCACCCGGTTTTGTTATTAGCTTTCCCGTAGACTGGCTCAAGGCCATACCTCGCCCCGTGGAGGTTCGCTTTGTTCTGGGTGAGGTCAGTATTCAAGCGCCCAACAGCGACATAAGCTTAGCCCCTAGCATCGGTGATAAATTGGCGATAGGTAGTAAAATCACCACCCAACAAGGCCATATCAACTTGCGCTTTGGTGATGGCAGCCTAATGCAATTAGAGCCCCACTCTGAGCTACTCTTAGACAGCTTATCCAACTTTGATGGCGTAGGCATTGTTGATAGCCGCATGCGCTTAAACCAAGGCGCGGTTAAAACCCGAGTCATTAAACGCCAACCCGCCAGCCGCTTTCAAATCACCACGCCCACGGCCGTGGCAGCCGTGCGCGGCACCGAATATCGCGTGAGCAGTGTTATAGGCGAGCAAGCGTTAATGCGCAGCGAAGTTTTCGAAGGTTTAGTAGACGTTAGCGCTGCCAGCAATTCGCAACCCGTCGCCGCTGGCTTTGGCATTGTTGCCAAACAGGGTCAAGCCCTAAACCCAGCCAAGCCGCTACTACCTGCACCAAAGTTCAGCATTAATAAGCAAGCTCAATTACTACCTTTACAGCTACAATGGCAGCCCGTGCAAGATGCCCAACATTATTTATTAAGCCTGTTCGAAGATAACGACCAGCAAGAGCTAATCAGCCAGTGGCAAGTAGCCCAAAGCCAGCATCAACTCGTAGATTTAGCCGCCAATTGTTATCGCTTGCAACTGCGCGCCGTTGATCAGCAACAATTACAAGGTTTAGCCAGCCAGCAAAGATTATGCATAGCTCCTGCAATCTCGACGCCTATATTAGATAGCAGCAAACTAAAATCATATAACAAAACTGCCACATTAGAATGGCCAGCACTGGCCAATGCGAAACGTTATTACTATCAACTCGCCTTAGATAAAAACTTTGAGCAGATTATTGATGAGCAATGGCAAAACCACACCCAGCTAACACTATCCGGCGAGCAGCCACTTTATATACGTATAAAAGCACAGGGTGAACAGGGGCAAACCACTGCCTACAGCAACGCCTTACACTGGCAACCCAGCGCTAACAATTGGCCTGCCGCCATTATTTTTGTTTTATATGCGCTGGCTGTTTTATAAATCCAATTGGCGCCGGCTACGGCGCCATCAAGAGCTAATTAGTCTAGCCTTACTGCTAAGTTTACTTAGCTTGTGGCTAAGCAGCCATAATATAAGCAAACAATTTGATTGGTTGCTATACGATCAAGTCCAACAGTTTAGCCAGCTGCCTGCCGCCAATGACATCGTAATTGTTAACATAGATGAAAAAAGTATTGCCACCCTAGGGCGCTGGCCTTGGCCTAGAGACAAACACGCTCAACTCATTACACAATTACAGCAGGCTGGGGCTAAAGCTATAGCATTTGATATTATTTTTGCTGATAGTGACAGCAACAATCCCGAGGCTGATCTCGCCTTTGCCCAAGCTATAGCCGACCACGGCAAAGTGCTACTGCCCTTATACATCAAACAAATCAGTTTGCAGGGGCAGGTTTTAGAAGTCCCCCCCGCCCCACTATTTTACCGCGCAGCCCACAGCATAGGTCATGTGCATGTAGCTCCCAACGAGGACGGTGTGGTGCGCAGCTTATTTTTAAAAGAAGGAGTTAACAGCGCTTACTGGCCACATTTGTCTCTAGCCTTATGGCAAATGTTAGCTGGCCCCCAGCCTTTACCTGGCAGCCAGCAAGCAGCTGCCAATACAACATCACAACAACAATATATTATCCGAGATTTTCATAATTTCTTACCCATGCCAGGCCCGCAACAAGGCTTGCGCCACGTTTCGTACAGCGATGTAATAAACGCGGAAGTCGATAGCAGCTTATTAAAACACAGCTTGGTTTTTGTTGGTGCCAGCGCCGCCGGGCTTGGCGATACTATAACCACACCTATAGGCACCATGAACGGGGTAGAGTTTAATGCCTGGGCTTTTCACGCGCTGCGCAACGGCGTGCTCATACAACAACTAAACCGCACTACGCTCATTATTTGTCACAGCATCAGCGTGTTTATCTTGCTATTAATATTAGGCAGGCTCAGCCCCCGCGCATTTTTAACGGCCACACTGTTAAGCATTATAGGCTTAGTGACTATTAGCGCTCTACTGCAGCTACAGGCCCAACTATGGCTAGCCATCAGCCCCATCATTATTGCCTTGTTAGCCTTTTACCCTTTATGGAGCTGGCGACGCCTAGAAGTAGCCTTGCACTACCTGTGCCAAGAAATGAACGATCTGGAATCCAGCCCTATCACTACAGCACTAGCAATTTCAGCTAACAAAAAGCCAAGCACAAAAGCTAAAGGCAGTGAATTAGTCTCACAAACCATTAACCGCTTAAAACAGTTAAGAAATATCGCCCAAACTAACCAACGCTTAATGCAAAAAAGCCTAGAACAGTTAAATGATGCCGTCATTATCAGCAACACAAGTGGCCGCATTATACTTAGCAACCAAGCTTTCGCAGAGATGATAAGCCCTACAGAACAACAGCAACAGGATCTTTACGCAGCCCTCTCTAACATTGAGCTGCAGAACTATAATTGGCCATCTGTTATTAACGACTTACAAATCAACAGCCCGGCCTTTGCCCTACAAGGCACACACAAACACAGCGGCAAAGATTTGTTTTGCCAAGGCCATGTGGCGGCAATTAACAGCTCACACAACGACACCTTCATTATTAGCATCACTGATGTTAGTCAATTAAAAGCAGCAGAAAAATCACGTATAGAAGCACTAAACTTTTTATCACATGATTTACGCTCCCCCATGGTTTCTGTACTAGCTATTATTGAACAACAGCAAAAACATACAAACCCTCAGCAACAGGCATTAGCCAACATAGCGCTATTAGTACAAAAGAACTTATCCTATGCTGAAAGTTTTTTACAACTCAACCGTGCAGAAGCCATAACTCACGAGCAACTGCATTTATGTGACCTACATTCAGTATTCGACAGCGCCCAGACCCAGGCAATAGCTTTAGCTCACAGTAAAAATATCAACATTATTACCCAACGCAGCAATGAAGATGCCTGGGTACTAGGGGATAACAATCTGTTAGAAAGAGCCTTAATCAACCTACTCTCAAACGCTATTAAATATAGCCCTGCCAACAGCAAGGTTAGTTTGTCACTGATAGCTGAAGATGAGCAGCTATTATTACAAGTCTGTGACCAAGGCTGCGGCATTAACGCTGATGAGCTGCCCACACTGTTTGATCGCTACACCCGCGCCAAGCAACACCAGCATGAAATGGGCAGCGGCCTAGGGCTGCACTTTGTAGCCACAGTTGCCCATAAACACCAAGGGCAGATAGAGGTTAGCAGCCAACTAGGCGAAGGCAGCTGCTTCACCCTTAAGCTCCCCAAAGCTAATCCTGTTTAGCGCTTTAGATTGTTGCGTTCAAAAAACTCAATAAAAAATTCAAAACGCCGATAACAACACTAACAACAAAAAAACAATAGGCCTTAACGTCATAAACAAAACCGGCGTTATACAGGATATTTAAATGGATTTTAACAGGGAACTACAACGCTGCTTATTGCCATTAGGCCAAGCTTATTCGCTACCCGCTCACACATATACTGATGAGTCTTTTTTTTACTGGGAAAAACGCGCCAGCTTTGAAGAACAGTGGTTTTGCTTGGGGTTAGCTAAAGAGCTACCCAATTGTGGCGACTATGTTTTAAAAGATGTTTATGACCATAAACTTATACTCCTACGCGATGAACAAAAACAACTGCGGGCCTATAGCCGCGTTTGCCGCCACCGCGCCATGGACATGGCAGCCTGCCCTACATTGGCGAATCAAAATAGCAAGTCTGACATCTCGGCAGACAAAGGTAATATCAGCAAAATAATCTGCCCCTTCCATCGCTGGGCTTACGATATAAATAATGGCCAACTTCAGCAAAGCCCTCATGCACAACTCAGTACTACACAGCAAGAGATCCGCCTGCCTGAGTATCGACTACAACTATGGCAAGGCTTTATTTTTATTAATATCAATGGTCTAGCCGGTGAATTCCCCAAACAGCTACTAGTGCTAGAACAACAACTATCGCAAGCTAAGATCAGCCATTACGACATACATCCCAACACCACAAAGACAAATTATGAAGGTAATTGGAAACTGGCCATGGAGATTGCCATGGAGTCCTATCATCATATAGGCGCACATATTAATACCTTTCAAAAAGTATCTCGCGCCAGCAGCACCTATGTAGACCATGGCAACCAACGCTATGCAGCATTAATTAACCCCTACTGCAAAAACATTGATCGCAGCCTAGGCCCCGTTAAATTGGATTTATTCCCCCCGTCCAGCATAGAGCAACACTACCAGGGCTTTGTTTATTACGCGCTATTCCCCAATTTACTCATTGGCAGCATGGGGGGATTTTTCGACATCAACATTATTTACCCTATGAGCAAAGACAGCCATGTAGTCGAAGCCTTTCTTTTAGTGCCTGAAGGTGAAAGCAACAACCCCGGCGTAGCCACTATCCTGCAGCAATTTGACACCATAGAGCAAGAAGACGCAGCACTGATGCAAGCCTGGATTAAAGGCTTAAGCTCTGCACAAGCCACGCAAGGCCCATTAACAAAACTAGAAGAGGCCAACTGGCTGTTTTACCAATACCTACTATCCAGCCTGGCAGTTAAAAACACCTCGCCTATAAGCCTGCAAGAGGTATAAACCAATGAAACTAGCCTGTTTTATACAGGAGTTTAAGCAACTCATAACGCTAGCCATCCCCATGGCCATAGCTGAAGCCGCCGCTATGGGTATGGCTTTTTGTGATGCGATTTATGCAGCCCATGCCAGCATAGATGATTTGGCCGGAGTATCCTTAGGTGCGGCCTTTTGGAGCCCGCTAATCGTATTTAGCTTTGGTGCTTTAATTATTATTGCTACTTATGCCGCCAGGCATATAGGCGCCAACAAAACTCAGCACTTAGATAAATCCTTACAAAGTGGTTTACGCCTAGCTATTTGTTGGGGCTTATTACTCAGCGCCCTGCTTTTTTGCTCGCACTGGCTAATGCCCTATTTTTCCCTTAGCGAAAAAGCTCAACAAGTGGCTAGCAGTTATATTATGTGGTTGTCGCCAGCATTATTTTTATGGACCTTATTCACCGCTCTAACATTATTTGCTGAAGGTATAGGGCAAGTAAAACTACCCATGATTATTGCTATTATAGGTTTAGCTTTTAATGCGCTGGCCAACTACTTACTGGTTTTTGGCTTTTGGTTTATTCCCGCGCAGGGGGGCGTGGGCTGTGCCTACGCCACATCATTAACAGCTATCTTAATGCTAGTTTGTTTTGTTATTTGTATAAAAAATCCTAATTACAGCCGTCATCAACTTTTAAAAAAATACTACCGTATACCGTTTTCAGAGATTAAAAAACTATTACTCAAAGGATTGCCCGCCGGTATAGGTGCCATGTCAGAAAATTTAATTTTTGTATCGGTGGCGCTTATATTAGCAGCCACCAGCACCCAAGCTGTAGCTGCTAACCAAATGGTAAGAACATTTTACGAGGTGATTTTTGTATTGATATTTGCTCTGTCACAGGCGGTAACTATACGCACCGCTACAGCGATAGGTAGCAATAACAGCAAACTAATACGCCGCTGCATTAACACTGGCATATACAGCACCTTATCTATCGCCATGCTATTAGCGCTGGGGCTCTACACTGGCGCAAGCTTTATTATTGGCTTATACACCGATGACCTCAACACCGCCAGCTTGGCCAATAGCATCATGTTAATCAGCGCATTTTTATTGCTACCCGACAGTTTTCAATATGTCATGCTGGCTATTATGCGTGCCTATCACGATATAAAAATACCTTATTTATTGTTCACCGCCTGTGGCTGGCTAATTGCGTTACCGCTAGGTTTAGTGCTGTGTTATAGCAATTATTTAAGCCCAGCCCCCATGGGGCCGGTAGGCTTATGGTATGGAATATTAATAGGCCTGAGCGTTGCCTGCCTAGCACTATGGCTACGCTTTAAGTTGCACACACAAAATATACGTTGCCACAAAGATCAAGCACAGCTCGTAGCTGAACTCAGCGTTTAAACCGTAACAACAGAGGCTAATTCATGTGCTCTGAAAATAATAATGGCCAAGCCCTTTCATTGCCCAGCCATAAACTTAAATCATGGGCCTCAGGTTTTGTACAGGGATGAGCATTGAGTTCTGAGGCTAGGGCAGCTGCCAGGGGAGGGAAATAAAGCACTAATTCACAGTGCAAGCTTTGCGATTCATGCCGCCTAAACACAGCCATCTCACTAGGGCTGCCCGCAGCGTCATAAGTTGCGATAAATAAAGTTTTTATTTTTTCTAAATTATCATCAGCCAGCAATGGATCACCAAGGTTTTTAAGAAACCAGCTACTCATAACAAGCTCTTAAACTCTATGACAATATGCTTAAAACCTGATCCCAATGAACCACTGCCAAACTATCAGACTTAAGCAATTAATAAACGCCTAAGCCTGAATCCAGATAAATTTACTGACTATCTTGAGCTGGGGCAGTCTCATCATCCCCCCAGATTTTCCACCATTTTTTACGGCCCTGACGCTCTTCCTGCCCTTTTTCAGAGCCTTTAGTGGCCTCATTTTGAACCTGCTCTGTTTTATCGCTCATGGATTTCTTTTTTTGTTGGGCCTTAGCTTTATTTTCATCCATATCGTCACTTATATCGTCGTCCATGCCCTCTTCAGCCTTGTCAGCTTTAGCTTTTTTGGCTTTATCCTTCTTGGCTTTTTTTTCTTTTTTCAGTTTATCTTTCTTCTCCGCCATCTCTTCTTCTAACTCATCGGCACCCTCATCCTTGGCCTGCATAGCTGCAGTATGTGCTGCTTTCTGCTCTGCTGTGGGTTTACCCTTGCCCGCCCATTCTGGCTTATCAGCAACAGCAGGCAATGAAATTAAAAGACTTACCATGGTAGTTAATAGTGTAATTTTCATAATAATCGCTCTTTTATGTTTGTTATTGTTGCGCCCTAATTTGCTACAGCTAACTGCAAACCCTCTTGGCAGTGTAGCTTAAATCACACCAATTTCCTCTAAGCGTGCTACCACTATATCAATGGCCTCGGCCATTTCATACTGCGAGGTATCTATACGCATCTCCGGATTTTCTGGCTCTTGATAAGGGTCGTCTATGCCGGTAAAGCCTTTTACCTTGCCCGCTCTAGCCATGGCATACAGGCCCTTACGGTCACGGCCTTCGCAAACCTCTATAGGGGTGGCAACATGTATCTCTATAAATGTGCCCACCCCCTCAATTAAATTACGCACACTGCGGCGCCCAGCAATATAGGGGGCTATAGGTGCACAAATGGCTACACCACCGTTTTTGGTAATCTCACTGGCCACATAACCTATACGCTGTATATTCAGTTCGCGATGCTCTTTAGAAAAGCTGAGCTCGCTGGATAGGTTTTTGCGTACCACATCACCGTCTAATAACGTGACATGCCTACCACCGCGTTCACGCAAACGTACCATCAAGCCATTAGCTAAGGTTGATTTACCCGAACCGGACAAGCCGGTAAAAAACACGGTAAAACCCTGCTTAGCCCGTGGCGGCATGGTGTGCTGTAACTCTTCAACAATTTCCGGAAAGGCAAACCAATCCGGCACTGGGTCGCCGCGCTTTAAAATTTCTCGCAGCTCTGCCCCCGAAATATACAAACCCTCTTCTCCGGGTAGCAGCTGGCCTTCTTCGCAAAATTCTTCACGCCCCTGGGCATAGAGTAAAAAAGGTGCCGACAATATTTTTATCCCCAGTTCCGCTTGATAAGACTGCACTAACTGCTGGGAGGCTTCCGGCTCATAAAAGGCACAACCCTCATCGTTTAAACCGGGGCCGGCATGATCATGGCCCACTATAAAATGAGTGAAGCCGTAGTTTTGCCGAATAATCGCCTGCCATAGCGCTTCACGGGGGCCAGCCATGCGCATACCCAACGGCAATAAACTTAATTGCGCCGAACCCTGAGGGTAACGTTTTAATACTTTTTCGTAGCAACGCACCCGGCAGTAGTGATCCAAGTCACCGGGCTTAGTCATACCTACTGCTGTATGAATAACAAAATTAGCATTGTTCTCGGCCATCAGGCGCTTAGTCATAATGACATGGGCGCGATGCATGGGGTTGCGGGTTTGCAAAGCTATGGCCTTAGACCACCCCCACTCAGCAAACTTTTTGCGCAGCGAGCGGGGGCTGTCACGGTATTGTTTAAAGTCATAATACAGTGGCGGTGTAACCCCCACTAAACTGCCCCCTACATAGTACTCACCAGCCTCAGCCTGTAAGTAATGCACCCCTGGGTGACAGTCTTTCTCACTGCCAAATACCGCTTGCGCTTCGCGGGCCTTGTCAGGCCGCCAGCAATCGCTAACCGTCATATTGGCTATCACCACCCCTTCGGCATCGCGCAGAGTAATGGTTTGCCCCGGGCTCAACTGCTGGGCAAAACTGGCGCTAACATCCAAGGTAATAGGCATGGGCCACAAAGTGCCATCGGCCAAGCACATGCTGTCCAGTACGGCGTTGTAATCCGCTTCATTCATAAAACCGTTTAGGGGCGAAAAAGCACCATTCAACAACAGCTCTATATCGCACATTTGGCGTTTGCTTAAATCCCAGGAGAGATTAGTTTTAGCCTGCTCTTTGGCGGCAACTAAAGCCTCACCTTGTGCATATAGGTCTAATAATTGGCCACCGTGAGCTGTGCCAGCTGGGATTACATCACTCATACATTATCCTTCTTTTTAGAGTGGCTAATTCTACGGATTTTTAAATTAAATGCAGCTATAGAAATAGTGCAGCTTAACAGCCACACGGCGCCGGACTTTTTGCTTATTTAACATACAAACCATTAATTCTAAGCCATCGCTATAGCCAAACCGCTGATTAGTGATTATATTGGCGACACAAAATAAGCTTTTACTTACTATAATCACAATAACCCCGGAGCTACTATGTCAGTTCTTAATTCCCGCTTTATCAAACAACTGGGCCTAACCGCCCTGAGCGCAGCCCTAGCCGCCTGCTCACCCGGCAGCCCGCCTGCCAGCCAGGCCAAAGCCGACCTAATCTTAAACAACGCCAAAGTCTATACCGTTGATGAGCAACAGCCCTGGGCTGAGGCCGTAGCCGTAAAAGATGGCAAGATAGTCTTTGTAGGGTCTAATCAGGAGGTACAGCAATGGGCCGGTGACAACACCCAACTACAAGACCTAGCTGGCAAGATGTTATTACCGGGCTTTATCGACTCTCACGCTCACCCCGCCGCCGGTGGCGCCTATGTGCGCAGCTTATCGCTAGACACCTACGCCACCCCCAAGGACTGGGTTAAAGCCGTAGCCGACTATGCAGCCGCCAACCCCGATGCCCCCGTACTGTTTGGCTATGGCTTTTTAGCCAGCGCCTTTGGGCCCGAAGGCCCCACTGCTGCGCAATTAGACAGCGTGGTTGCCGACCGCCCAGTATTTATCATGGATGAAGGTTTTCACGGTGGCTGGGCTAACAGCAAAGCCATGCAAGTGTTAGGCATCAATAAAAACACCCCCGACATCACCCCTGGCTTTAGCTATTACAAACGTGATGCCCAGGGCAACCCTACCGGCTACTTTCTGGAAGATGCCGCTTCGGCCGCCGTCGATGCGCTCAATATTATCAACCCCGATAGCGTAGCCCTAGGTACAGCTGATGTTTTCGATATTATGAACAGCTACGGCATTACCGCCGTATTTGATGCAGGCGCCCTAAGCATTGATGACATACAAATCGAAGTCTTAGACAAGCTCTATGAGCAAGGCGAATTTACCGTGCGCATGGTAGGCTCGCATGCGGCCATGACCCCAGAGTCCTATAACACCGCAATAGAAAAAACCGTAGCCAAACGAAACGCTAGCAAACGCCCCATGTACCATATCAATACCCTAAAAATTATGGATGACGGCACCATAGAAGGGCGCACTGCGGGGATGTTTGAAGACTACCAAGGCGAGCCCGGCAATAAAGGCACCCATGTATTTAGCCAGGCACAAATGGATCATATGGTCACCGAAGCCACCGCCAAAGATATAGACGTGCATATACACGCCTTAGGCGAACGTGCCATAGCCGATGCCTTAAACGCCATAGAAGCAGCCAAAAAAGCTCACCCCAATAGCAGCAGCCGCCATGCGATTTGCCATGTGCAAGTGATACGCGACCAAGAAATTAAACGCTTTGCGGAACTAGGGGTTACTGTGCAAAGCACCCCGCTATGGGCCTCTTACGATGACTTTGGCGAACAGTTTGTGAGTGCAGACCAATTTAACCGCTACTTCCGCTTTAACACCCTCAAAGAAGCCGGGGTAAAAATGGCCTTTGGCAGTGACTACCCCGCCACCGGCGCAGGCACCTTGGGCATGTCACCCTTATTTAATATAGAGATAGGCCATACTCGCCAAAGCGCTGGCGAGCCCAATGCCAAAATCCAGCCCAATATTAATGAGCGCCTGGATATAGCCACATTAATACGCGGCTACACCATTAACGGTGCCTACCAAATGCATATGGAAGATCAAATTGGCTCCATCAGCGTGGGCAAACTCGCGGACTTCGTAGTGCTGGCTGACAATATCTTTGAGGTTGACCCTTACCAGATACACAAAGTCGCGGTAAGCCAAACCTATTTAGGCGGTAAGCTAGTGTACTCACAGCCTTAGCCTTATACGGTAAAAACCCCATATACCATGCAGCCTTAGGGCTGCATTTTTGTTTGTGCTGAGAAAATAAAACCGCCCACAAGCTATAATCTTTAGTTATTATCCCCCAGTAAGAACAATATAAGTGGACTCCCTATGCTTCACTACCTATATTAGCTAATAAAACATTCACGCATAAAAATCTGCAAAACATAACTCTATGCCTAATCTCCCCAGCCAACCCATTTCCAATACGCTGTTTAACAAACTTCCGGGGGCGGCCTATCGCTGTAAAAATACACAGCAGCGCTGCATGATAGAAATTACCGACGGTATAGAAAACCTAACCGGCTACAAGGTTGACAGTTTTATTAATCAGCAACTGCCCCTGCACAGCCTCATACACCCCGACGATCAAGAGCCCAGCTGGCAAGAAATTCAACAAAAACTAAAACATCATAACGAATACGACATTGAATACCGCATCATTAATAAATCGGGCGAAATACATTATGTATGGGAGCACGGCGTAGGTATCTATCAACAGGGGCAACTTACCGAGCTAGTAGGTTTTATTAGCGACCTAACCCCCAAAACCAAACAACTAGAAAAAACCCAACAGCATCAGCAATTACTCTTATCCTTAGCCAGCAGCCCGCACCTTGCCCAAGGGGAGCTGATACCCTTTTGCGAAACACTTTCCGAACAATCGGCTATCACCCTAAATGTAGACAGAGTTGGCCTGTGGCTAATTAACGAACAAAACGATGGCATAGATTTAATCACCCTCTACCAAAAAAACACTCACAGTCACGCCACGAATGTGACGCTATATGAAAAAGATTACCCCGAATATTTTAAAGCCATACGCACAGGCAGGGGCATGGATATTAGCGACATCGCCCAAGACCCGCGCACCCAGGAGTTTCTTAAAGAATACGCCCCCGCCACAGGTGTAACCGCCATGTTAGACGTGAGCATACGGTTGGCAGGAGAGGTGATAGGTGTTATCTGCAATGAAGTGGTAGGCCACGCCCGACGCTGGGCAGTAGAAGATATAGCCCACGCCAATGAACTCGCCGACCTAACCGCGCAACTTATCGCCAATAAAAAACAAATAGAAATCGAAAATAAAATCATTGCAGCTAACGCCTCCAGCAAAGCTAAAAGCCAACTGTTAGCCACCATCAGCCATGAAATACGCACCCCCATGAATGGGGTATTAGGCATGGTAGAGCTGCTATACGCCACTCCATTAAGCCAAGAGCAAAAAAATTATTTAGATACTATTCGCGACTCCGGTAGTTTACTGCTCACCATAATTAACGATGTTTTAGACTATTCAAAACTCAATGCTGGCAAGCTGCAACTGCTAGCCACTGCCACCCCCGTTAAAGAATTATTCACCAGCGTGATCTGGCTACTCAAGCAAACCCATAACAAAAATGTTGAGCTTATATTAAAACAACAAGGCCCCCTACCAGAGCAACTCAACCTTGATAAACAGCGCCTAAAACAAGTGCTTATGAACCTAATCGCCAACGCACTTAAATTTACCGAGCGGGGCAATATTACCGTTAGCTATGGGCCTATAGATGACCAGCAATGGTTTTTTAGCGTAACTGATACCGGCATAGGCATAGACCCCATAGCCATACCCAAGCTTTTTGAACCCTTTGAGCAAGTTGTTCACCACGGCGAAGTCATAGAGGGCACAGGCTTAGGTCTATCCATCTGCAAAAATATCGTCAACCTTATGCAAGGCAGTATTAAAGCCAGCAGCGTACCCGGCAAAGGTACTGAGATTGTAGTGACGCTACCGCTAGAGCCAGCAGCAGACAACCAGCTGACCACAGCCACCCACACCACTACCGACAAACTGCAGGCAACTGCAACATCGCTAAAAGTCTTAATCGCCGACGATAATCCCACTAACCGCTTGGTTATTGAAGGCCTGCTCAAACAATGTGGCATTAAGCCCGACCTGTGCAGCAACGGCTTAGAAGCCATAGAAATGTTCCAGCACAATGATGGCCACTATGACCTCATTCTTATGGATTGCGACATGCCCATCATGGACGGCTTTACTGCCAGCAGGAAAATCAGGCAGCTTAGCAACAACGCTAAACAACCGCATATAGCAGCCCTAACCGCACATGCCTTAAGTGAGTTTCGCCAACAAGCCCAAGAGGCAGGCATGAATCACTACCTCACCAAACCCATCAACATTAGCGCTTTGAAAAAGCTTTTAGGCGATTTAAATAACCTAAGCTAAACCCTACTGCTATTGCCTAGCCAAGCCGCATTGCCGATAATGGCAGCCTATCCTCCAAGTTTTTAAAGGTGGCAAGATGGCCTCACTACAAGACCAACTACTCAAAGCAGGCATAGTCGATGCCAAAAAAGCCAAAAAAATTAAGCAAGAGCAACGCAAAC
Source organism: Dasania sp. GY-MA-18 (assembly GCF_024734385.1). Taxonomy (GTDB): domain Bacteria; phylum Pseudomonadota; class Gammaproteobacteria; order Pseudomonadales; family Dasaniaceae; genus Dasania; species Dasania phycosphaerae. The sequence continues at coordinate 78,085 of NZ_JANHAP010000001.1, forward strand.
AGGCTAAACAACAGCCCAAAGGTAGTGTACAAGTCGATGAGGCTAAGCAACTGGCCCAGCAAGCCCTAGCTGAAAAAGCCGCCAAGGCCAAAGCTTTAAATAAGCAACAGCAACAACAGGCCGAGAAAAAAGCCATACAGGCGCAAATTATTCAACTCATTAGCCGCCACCGCATAGATAGAGGTGACGGTGACATAGCCTACCAATTTACCGACGGCAAAAAAATCAAAAAACTCTATGTTACCGCCCTGTTGCAAACACAATTAAGTAACGGCTTAATCGCTATCGCGAAACTTAATGAAGGCTATGAGTTAGTACCCGCTGTAGTGGCAGATAAAATCAAACAACGGGACGAATCAGTTATCGTGCTAATCAATGACAAAAAAGACAGCATAGATGAAGACGACCCCTATGCCGATTATCAAATCCCCGACGATTTAATGTGGTAGTGCTGGTTTAATAGCTACCCTTTAAAACACAAAAATAGCTCATCATTTATACCGTTAGCGAAATATGGTCTATGCTCAAACTACCCTAACGTAGAGGAGCAGCTATGAAAGCGTCAGACCTAATGGTGAAATGCCTGGAAGAAGAAGGCATAGAATATATTTTTGGTGTACCCGGCGAAGAAAATGCCGACTTTATGATGTCGCTGGAACACTCCACCCAAATCCGCTTCATACTCACCCGCCATGAACAAGGCGCTGCCTTTATGGCCGAAATATACGGCCGTCTCACCGGCAACCCTGCCGGCTGCCTAGGCACTTTGGGGCCTGGTGCCACCAACTTAATTACCGGCGTTGCCGATTCCAATATGGATAGAGCCCCCATGCTGGTACTCACCGGCCAAGGCGCCTCTACCCGCCTGCATAAAGAATCCCATCAAGTAATGGACGTGGTGCATATGTTTGAGCCCGTCACCAAATGGGCCACCACGGTTTGGCACCCCGAAAACATACCCGAAATTATGCGTAAGGCGGTACGCCTGGCCCGCACCGAAAAACCCGGCGCCGTACATATAGAACTACCCGAAGACATCGCCAAGCTACCCTGCGACAAGCAGCCCTTACCGGTAAAAAAATTCCGCCGACCAGTACCCGCCGATAAAATTATGGACCAGGCCTTTGCCCGTATACAGCAAGCGAAAAACCCCATCATTATTGCCGGCAATGGCTGCATACGCCGCCGTGCCAGCAAGCAGTTACGGTTGCTGTGTGAAAAAACACAAATCGGCGTACTCAGCACCTTTATGGCCAAAGGCTGTGTCGATATGGATGCCCCCTACTGCCTTTACACCATAGGTTTAGGCGCAAAAGACATACCTGCCTGCGCCCTAGACGCGGCCGACTTAGTCATCACCCTAGGCTACGATATGGTGGAATACCACCCCAAGCTATGGAATAACGACCGCAGTAAAGACATCATACACATAGACTTTTTACCCGCCGAAATCGATGAAAACTACCACCCTCAAATCGAAGTGGTGGGCGATTTAGCTCACGCCCTGTGGATGCTTAACGAGCGTATTGACGCCCAGGGCTACAGCTTCGACACCGCACGCCAGCAAGCAGTACGCCGCGATATGACCGAAGAGTTAAACCGCTATGCCGAAGATGTGACCGAAGGCATAATCAAACCACAAAAAGCATTAAGCGACGCCCGCGCGGTAATGGGGCCAGAGGATATACTGCTATCCGATGTAGGCGCGCATAAAATGTGGATAGCCCGTCACTACCAATGCCACGAACCCAACACCTGCCTAATCCCCAACGGTTTTTGCTCTATGGGCTTTGCTCTACCCGGCGCGATTGCCGCCAGCTTGGTACACCCCGACCGCAATATTTTAGCTATTAGCGGCGACGGCGGTTTTATGATGAATGTACAAGAAATGGAAACCGCCCACAGACTCAACTGCAAACTCACCGTCATGGTTTGGGAAGACGGCGGCTACGGTTTAATTGCCTGGAAGCAAAGCAATGAATTTAAAAAACACACCGACCTATCCTTCACCAACCCCGACTGGTTGCAACTGGCCTCTGCCTTTAACTGGCACGGCCACCGAGTCAATAACAGCGCGGATTTAAAAAACACACTCGCCCAAGCCCTAGCCGAAGACGGCCCCAGCCTAGTGGTTATTCCCATAGACTACAGAGAAAATATGGCCTTAACCGAGCGTTTAGGGGAGATGACCTGCCCCATATAAAGTCACCGTAAAGCAAATACAGGCAGTACATTATTTGATGATCTTAGTTAGTGGAAAGCTACGAGGCTCTTAGCTTTCCATAATATGATTTCACTATTAGCTGCCTGTTTTCTTCACCGAAAAATCAGCATTCGCACGATGCCAGAGGGCTGAGGCGGGTGCTGTCGCGAAATATAAAAGGGCTGGCCGGGGTAGCGGATGAGACAGCGCAGCGTCTTAAGGCTCAGTAGCGGACACGGGCGTCTTTTTAGATAAAGGGGGGAGGGGCCAGACCATGTAGCGACAGCATCCGGCTCAGCCGTCGGCGTTAGTAAACTATTGTGTTGGCTTAAGTTGTTCTTGGCAAAAAAGAATCTTACCTATTGGCATAGTTAGATATTTTAAACCCGGCAATGGCAGAAGGCTGGCCATCAGGGCTAGTAAAGCTCACATTTAACAAAGGTTGCTCAAGCAATAAAAAAGCCCTTACCTAAGTAAGAGCTTTAGCATCGTTAAACAATACGGCTTTTGTGCAGCCGCAGCATTTAGCTATAAAGACTAACTAATATCTATCCAAGTGGATTTTAGCTCAGTGTAATCATCAAAGGCGTGTAAGGATTTATCACGGCCATTACCCGATTGCTTAAAGCCACCGAAGGGCACAGTAATATCGCCACCAAAATAATTATTCACCCATACCGAGCCCGCCTCAATTTCAGCGGCAACACGGTGGGCACGGCCCAAGTTGTTGGTCCAAATACCACAGGCCAAACCATAAATAGAATCATTGGCTATAGCCACCGCATCGGCTTCGTCTTTAAAGGGGATGGCAACTAACACAGGGCCAAACACCTCTTCTTGCGCAATTTGCATATTATTGCGCACGCCTTTAAAAATCGTCGGCTCGTAATAATAACCGCCCTCTACTACCTGCGCGGGCTTACCACCACAGACCAACTCAGCGCCTTCTTTGGTGGCTACATCCACATAGTATTCAACGGTATCGAATTGCTTTTTATCAATTAAAGCGCCCATTACCGTATTGGGGTCCAAGGGGTTGCCGGGCATATGGCCCTTGGCCGCCTCAGCTACCTTGGCAACAAACTCATCTATAATGGATTCTTCTACCAATAAGCGTGAACCGGCAGTACAGGTTTCACCTTGGTTATAAAAGATCGCCAGCGCTGCCATTTTCGCGGCTTTATCCAAGTCAGCGTCAGCAAACACAATATTGGGTGACTTGCCGCCCAGCTCTAAAAAAGTACGTTTTAAATTAGATTTGGCGGAATACTCCATCAGCATTTTGCCTACCGGTGTAGAGCCGGTAAAAGTTTGGCCATCTATATCCATATGTAAAGATAGCGCCTCACCCAAGCTGCCGCCGGGGCCAGGCAACACTTGCAACACACCATCAGGCAGACCAGCCTCTTTGGCTAAACCGGCTAAACGCAAGGCAGTTAGGGGAGTATTAGAAGCGGGTTTTAAAATCACCGAGTTGCCGGTCGCTAACGAGGGGCCTAGTTTCCAAGCGGTAGTGGCCAGCGGGAAATTCCACGGCACTATAGCCACCACCACCCCTAGGGGCATACGGGTTACTAGACCTAATTCACCGGGGCCGGTGGGAGCAATTTCGTCGTAGACCTTATCCACGGCCTCGCCATTCCAGCGCAAGGTATTTATCGCGCTAGCGGAATCTACATAAAGGGTGTCGGAGATAGGTTTGCCGCAATCTAAGCTTTCTAATAATGCCAGCTCTTGTTGATGCTCTTCTAACAAGTTGGCCCAGCGCACGATGACTTTTTTGCGCTCGGCGGGGGGCAGCTTAGACCATACCCCAGACTGATAAGCTTTACGTGCGCCAGCAATGGCCAGCTCGGCATCTTCGGGACCACAGCAGGCTATATCTGCTAGCTTTTGGCCATTGGCGGGGTTGATGTCGGCCGTGGTTTTGCCCGAAAGCGCATTTACGTATTCACCATTAATAAAAGCGCGGCCTTCGATGCTGAGTTCAGCGGCTCGTTGCTGCCAATCTGCCAGTGTTAGATCACTCATAAGCTTACCTATTTTATTGAATTTATTATTGAAGCATGTGCTACAAGCATGCAATACGGTTACTGCTAAGTGCTCAAAACTAGCACAGCCCTATAGCAGTAACAACACCCACAAGATGTTATTCAATAGTAGGAAAAACTCTGTTTACAACTACTTAAACTGGCTGATATCAACCTGCTTATCGGCGTGATAGGAAGATCGCACCATAGGGCCGCTGGCCACACTCTTAAAGCCCAACTGCTTGGCAATTTCACCAAACTCGTCAAACTCTTCGGGGGTGACAAAACGCTCTACCGCTAGGTGATCTTTACTGGGCTGTAGGTATTGGCCCATGGTAATCATATCCACATCGTGGGCGCGCATATCTTTCATCACTTGGATCAGCTCTTCGCGGCTTTCACCCAGGCCCAGCATCAAGCCCGACTTGGTGAGCACATCGGGGCAGCGCGCCTTGAAGTTTTTCAACAAGTCCAGCGACCACTGGTAATCAGAGCCGGGGCGTATTTTTTTATACAGGCTGGGTACCGACTCCAGGTTGTGGTTAAACACATCCGGCGGCTCATTAGCCAAAATATCCAATGCGATATCCATGCGGCCACGAAAATCAGGTACCAGCGCCTCAAAGCGTATGCCGGGGCAAGCAGCGCGGGTTTCGCGTATACAGTCGGCAAAATGCTGCGCACCACCATCGCGCAGGTCGTCGCGATCTACTGAGGTCACTACCACATACTTGAGCTGTAAATCGCCTATGGCGGCGGCTAGCTCTTTGGGCTCGTTTTCATCTAGGGCATTGGGGCGGCCATGGGCCACATCACAGAAGGGGCAGCGACGGGTGCAGATCTCACCCATAATCATAAAGGTGGCGGTGCCACCGCTAAAACATTCGCCTAGGTTGGGGCACATGGCCTCTTCGCAAACCGAAGCCAGCTTATGCTTGCGCAACAGGTTTTTAATACGGGTGACTTCTTTGCCTGCTGGCACTTTAGCCCGTATCCAGTCGGGTTTTTTCGGCATCACTTCGGTGGGTATGACTTTTACCGGGATGCGGGCAACCTTATCGGCACCCCGTAGTTTTTCACCCTGTACAACTTTTTTAACGGCCTTTTTAGGCGCTGCTGGCGACGCTGCCTTTTGAGCACTTGCCGCGGTATTGACTTCGTTTTGTTCTGACACGTTGCAACCACTAGTTAGATGAGAGAGTGCGGATACCACTCAAGAAAAATTGTCAGGCATTATACCCAAGATCGGCCATGAGTTCGCCCAATAACTGCTCGGCTATAGGTGCTACCGCCACCGGCTGGTTTAACTCTTGCGCCATGCTGGTAACCGCCATGCCCGCATAGCCACAGGGGTTAATACGGGCAAAGGGCTGCATATCCATATCAACATTAAGGCTGAGGCCGTGAAAACTGCGGCCCTTACTCACCCGCAAGCCCAGCTGGGCGATTTTAGCTCCCGAATCCACATACACCCCGGGCGCGTCAGCTCTAGGGTTAGCACTGATACCCTGCTTGGCCAAGACCTTGACTATGGCCTGCTCAATTACGGTTACTAACTGCCGGACACCTATGCCTAAGCGTTTGATATCTAAGAGTAAATACACCACCAGCTGGCCGGGGCCGTGGTAGGTAACCTGACCGCCCCTATCCACCTGTACTACCGGTATATCGCCGGGGGCCAGCACATGCTCAGCTTTGCCGGCCTGGCCTTGGGTAAATACGGGGTAATGCTGTAACAGCCAGATTTCGTCGGTACAGTCAGCACTGCGCTCTTGGGTGAAGGTTTTCATGGCCTGCCACACCGGCACATAATCGACTAGGCCTAAGTGCTTAACCACTAAAGCTTGGCTAGCAGTTACCGCAGCAGCCATTTATAAAACCATTTTGACGCGGCTAGATAATTTCAATTCAGCGTGTATGGCCTCTAATTGCGTTACCCCTTCAGCGGTAATGGTAATAGTCACTGATTGGAAAGTGCCTTTGCCGCTGGCCTTGACCGATACTGAGTCGTGATCCACTTCAGCATGTTTATTCATAAGTTCAACAACAAATTGCTGAAAGTCATCGGAGGCATCCCCCAGCACCTTGATGGGGTACTGGCAGGGAAACTCTATTTTGGGTTTTTGATCGTCGGGAATATCAGAAAAGTTCATCACCTAGCCCCTACTAAAACGCCAGTAATTGTTTAAAAAACAATACAATACCGGCCCACAGGCGCTTAAATAAGCCACCCTCTTCCACCGATTCTAAGGCCACTAGCGGCTCTTGCAATAGGGTTTCGCCCGCCAAACTTACCACTAGTTCACCGTAGACTTTGCCCTTGGTAACCGGTGCCTTAATCGTTTCATCTATATTGAGCACGGCTTTGATATTATCGTGCTGGCCGCGGGGGATGGTTAGATGTATGTCGCGGCTCACCCCTAGTTTTAAACTATCACTGTTGCCAGCCCAGACTTTGCTATCGGTTAACTCGGCACCGGCATCGTATAGCTGGTGGGTTTCAAAATAGCGAAAGCCGTAAGACAGCAACTTTTGCGTTTCACGCTCTCGGGCCGACTCACTGCTAGTACCCATGACCACCGAGATTAAACGCATATCATTGCGCTTAGCTGAAGTCACCAAACAATAACCCGCCTCGCTGGTGTGACCGGTTTTTAGGCCATCAACACTGGGGTCTTTAAACAATAGACGATTGCGATTGGTGGTACGTATATTGTTGTAGGTGTAATCGTGTTGGCTATACAAGGCATATGATTCAGGAAATTTTAAAATCGCCTGAGCCAGCTTAGCCAAGTCACGAGCCGTGGTGTAATGCTCGGGGTCGGGCAGGCCGTGGGCGTTTACAAAATGGGTGTTTTCCATGCCCAAAATTTGCGCATGCTGATTCATAACATCGGCAAAGGCCTGCTCACTGCCCGCCAAATGTTCGGCCACCGCCACACTGGCATCATTGCCCGATGAAATCACTATGCCCTTGTGCAGTTCACCTAAGGGCACCTGCTTACCCACTTCTATCCACATCAGCGAGGAGCCTGCAAACACGGGGTTTTGCGCCCAGGCGCGCTTGCTTATTAACACCATGTCGTCATTGTTAATATTGGGGTTATTTTTTAAATCGTAGGACAGCACATAGCTGGTCATCAGCTTGGTTAAACTGGCTGGCGGCAGACGTTCATCCGCATTGCTTTCGACTATGACCTTGCCACTGTTGGCGTCTATTAACAAATAGCCAGAGGCGGCAATTTGCGGCGGCGCGGGGATAATAGCTGGCGCGGCCAAACTTAAGGTGGTTAGAGTGAAGCTGGCAAAAAGAAAAGCAATATATCTCATAAGTATGTGTATAAACCCACTATATATGGTGAGGTGAATGAAGTAACAGGATGGTAACGGAACTCAACGTGTTGCGCTACTCGCTAATCAACCTGGGTGTGGCCAGCTGCTTGCTGCGCAGCTCGCTGTCTAGCTGCTCCACTTTGGCATAGTCGACAAAGGGGCCCAGCAATACGCGATAAAAGCCAGGCACCTCGCTGGTGATAACACTAGCCACCTGACCCGTTTCCTGGGTTAATTTATCGCGAAAGTTTTGTGCCGAGGCCAAGCTCTGAAACGAGCCCGCCTGCAAATAATAACGCTTTAGGCCTAAGTCGCCGGGCAGGCTCATAGGGTCTATGGCCTCTACCCGCAATCGGGCGGTGCCCTTTTGGGCGTAGCCCAGCTTAACCGCAGCGGCATAGGACAGGTCTATAATCCTATCCTCGTGAAAAGGTCCTCTATCATTGATGCGCACAATAATTTGCTTGCCGTTCTCCAAGTTGGTGACCTTGGCAAAACAGGGTATAGGCAAAGTTTTATGGGCAGCAGTGGCTTTGTACAGGCTGTATAACTCGCCATTAGAGGTGTTGCGGCCATGAAACTTGGTGCCATACCATGACCCTATGCCCTCTTCCACATAGCCTTTCACCCCCGGCAATAGGTGATAGGTTTTACCCAGCACCTTATAAGGGCTGCGATTACCCGCCGTGGTAATAGGCTCGCGCACCGGCACGGCATCACTGATTTGATCAGCGGTAAGCACTATGGGCGGAGCACTATCTTTGGCTTCAAAGACGCTACAAGCCGTTAACAACACGGCGATAACAGCAATAAAAATGACTTTCATGATTGCGCTTACTTAATGGATTCACTGAGTTGAAAAACAGCCATCGCATACAACTTGCTGTGGTTGTAACGGGTAATTACATAAAAGTTTTTAAAACCTATCCAGGCTTCATCACCCTGCTCGCCTTGTAAAATCATAGCCGTGGCCGGGCTATTAATATCGACATCAAAGCTGGGCTGAAAACCGCCAGCCTGTATATCCTGCAAACTATGTTGTGGTTTTAAGGATTGATTGGCCAAGTCGCGATCGGTTTTATCGTTAATAGTGGCGGTAACGGTAACGGCCTCACCGCTTTGCCAACCGTGTTTGCTAAAATAATTAGCGACACTGCCTATGGCATCGATGGGGTTATTAATAATGTCGGCAATACCGTCACCATCAAAATCCACCGCATAATGCCGGTAGCTGCTGGAGATAAACTGGCCAAAACCCATAGCGCCAGCATAAGACCCCATCAGCTCTTCGGCCTTAAAGCCCTGCTCTTTTACCAGTAATAAGTATTGCTCTAGCTCACTGGTAAAAAATTTGCTGCGCGGTGGGTAATCAAACGCCAAAGTGGCCAGTGCATCCAATACTCTATAACTACCTTTAAGCTGACCGTAGCGTGTCTCTACCCCGATAATAGCGGCAATAATATGGGCGGGCACACCAAACTGCAGCTCGGCTCTAGCCAGCGGCACTTTATATTGTTGTAAAAATTCACGGCCCTGGGCTATGCGGCGCTCATCTAAAAAGATTTTACGGTAATCTTTCCACGTTAATACTTTTTCGGCGGGGCGCGAGATTGCATCTAAGATGGCTTGCTTGCGTTCAGCCCTGGCCAATAAACCGCTGACATAAGCCGTATCAAAACCGTGCTCGCTAGCCATACGCTGGACAAAAGCTTGCGCTTGCTCATGGCTTTGGTAGCTAGCTTGTAAGCCCGTACTTAAGCACAAAGCCAGTGCCGCCACTGCACTTTTAAACCCAGTTTTGTTAGTCAATTTTTTACCCACGTTTAACCTCTACACATCAACAAGCTATGCATTAAAATATTTTTTACTGCTTGCCGCTCTCCGTAGCCGCCAGCATAACATAGCAGCCCTGCGCAAATAGGAACTAGTTTAAACTTTAACGCATCGTTTATTGCTGACATGGCTTAGCCCGTTTAAAAACTAAAATTTTATTGATCAATAATGCGTTTTTCAGTGCTAATAGCCATCAGTAAACCAAAGCCCACCATCAGACTCACTATGGAAGTACCGCCCTGGCTCACCAAGGGCAAAGGCACCCCCACTACCGGCAACAAACCCGATACCATACCCATATTGACAAACACATAAACAAAAAAAGTCAGGGTAATACTGCCCGCCAATAAACGGCCAAAACAGTGCTGGGCTTTATAGCCTATCCACAGCCCCCTACCAATAATCAGCAAATACAAAGCCATTAATACCAGCACACCTTTTAGACCTAACTCTTCGGCCAATACGGCAATAATAAAATCGGTGTGACTTTCGGGTAAAAAGTCTAATTGTGACTGGGTGCCATTCAGCCAACCCTTGCCCTCAAAGCCGCCAGAACCTATGGCGGTTTTAGACTGAATAATATTCCAGCCAGCCCCCAGCTTATCGCTTTCGGGATTGAGCATGGTCAGTATGCGCTGCTTTTGATAACCGTGTAACACATAGTGCCACATGGGGTAAGCGGCCATTAAAACCAAGCCCAGAGCGCTGGCAATATACGACCAAGGTATACCCGCTAAAAACAGCACAAATAAACCCGAGGCGGCAATTAATATAGAAGTACCTAAGTCGGGCTGTTTAGCAATCAATAAAGTGGGGACAAAAACAATCACTAAGCTGACAATAACATGGCGAAAACTCGGCGGTAATACCCGCTTAGAAAAATACCAGGCCACCGCCATAGGCAGTACCACCTTCATTAACTCTGAGGGTTGAAAGCGAAAGCCCCCCAAACTTAACCAGCGTTGCGCACCTTTAGCACCCACACCAATAAAGGGCACTAAAATCAGTAATATCACACAAGCCACATAGGCGGGCGGCGCTAAGCGTTTAATACGCTCCACATCAAACTGGGCAATAAAAAACATCACCGCATAGGCCAAGAGAAAAAAGCGGCTCTGTTTATAAATAACCGAAATATCCTGACCGCTGGCACTGTATAAAACAAACAAGCCGCCGCCGGTAAGCAGCATCAGTAAAAACAGCAGCGGTAAATCTATATGTAAACGCTGCCAAATACTGTTGCGGCGTGCCAGCTGCGAGCCGGTATTGGGCATTTGCCGCACGAAGTCACTATGACTCATTTGCCACCTCTGTAGCCGCAACGTTAAACACTGGGCTGCTGGATTCTTTATTCAACATATCTTGATCGATTAACCAAGCATCAAATACTTTTCTTACCACCGCGGCAGCTCTGCTACTTTTTTCACCATTTTCTATGATCACAGCCACGACTATTTTGGGTTTATCGACAGGCGCAAAGCCTACAAATAAGGCGTGGTCGCGCTGCCGTTTTAAAATTTGCTCGGCATCATACTCCGCCCCCTGGGCTATACCTATTACCTGTGAGGTACCGGTTTTTCCCGCCATACTAAAACGGGCGCCGCGGCGTATGCTGTGTGCCGAACCACGTCGACTATCAATAACCTGCGCCATGGCCTGTATTACCGACTGCCAGTGTTGGGCCTGCACCTCTATATAAGGTTTGGCCACAGGAGGCAAAGCCTGCTCTGCTTGCTGACGCAATAAACGCGGCACAAAGTTATCGCCACGGTTGGCCACCGCTGAAAAAGCCGAAGCCAATTGCAGGGGGGTTACCAGCATATAACCCTGACCTATACCTACGTTTAAAGTTTCACCGGGGAACCAAGGCAGGCGTTTCATTTGTCGCTTCCAGGTTCTGGACGGTAATAAACCATCGCGTTCGTTAGTGTTGTCTATCTCTACTTTGCTACCCAGGCCAAAAGGTTGGGCAAAATCATGCATGCGATCTATGCCCAGCTGGTAGGCCAAGTCCCAAAAATAAGTATCACAGGATTCTGCGATGGCCTGTTCTAATTGCACATGTTCACCATGACCACGGCGACGGGTTTTCCAGGTCCAGTCGCGGTATAGGCGATCATCATTAGGCAGCTGATACCAGCCGGGGTCGCGCACTTTGGTCTGCGGCGTCACCACCTTGTGATGTAAACCCGCCAAACCGAAAATAGGCTTAACCGTAGAGCCCGGAGGATATTGGCCTTGTAGCGCTCGGTTAAATAGCGGCAGGTCTAAGGAGTCACGCAGCTGCGAGTAATCTTTGTTACTAATGCCGTTAACAAATAAATTGGGATCAAAACTAGGCGTACTGACCATGGCAATAACACCGCCATTACTGGGGTCTATAGCCACTACCGCACCGCGCTCGCCCGCTAAAGCATCGTGCGCCACCTTTTGTACATGGGCGTCCAGGTGTAAATAAATATCGGCGCCGGGCTCTGGGTCTTGCCGCTCTAATACCCGCAGTACCCGGCCGCGAGCATTGGTTTCTACGTTTTGATAACCCACTTTACCGTGTAGCAACTCTTCGTAGTATTTTTCTAGGCCTATTTTGCCTATGTACTGGCTGCCACTGTAGTTAACCTCATCGATCACCGCCTGTTCGCGCTCACTGATACGCCCCACATAACCCAGCACATGAGCAAAATATTCGCCTTGAGGGTAGTAGCGGCTTAGCCGCGCATCCACATCTACCCCGGGCAGCCTATAGCGATTTACCGCTATGGCGGCAATTTCCTGCTCGCTGAGCTGTGTTTTTAAGGTAATCGCCTGATAGGCGCGACGGCGGCTGAGTAGCTGCTTAAACTTTTCTATATGCTCGTCGTTGAGCTCTACAATGGTTTGCAACGTGGCCAGGGTTTGTTCTAAATCCCCCACCTGCTCTTTAACCACGGTGAGTTCGTAGCTGGGAATATTTTCGGCTAGCAATACGCCATTGCGATCATAGATTAGGCCGCGCTTAGGGGGGATGGCCTGCAGCTGTACGCGGTTGCGGTCGGACTGGGTGCGATAAATATCGTGATCCAATACCTGCAGTGAAAAATAACGCCACACCAGCAATAGCAATAGCGCGCTCACACCTAATAGCACCACCACTAACCTGGCGGCATAGAGTCGCTTTTCGGTGTAAGGGTCTTTAATGCTAACGCGTGGTGACATGCACTACAGCCAAGGTTGTTATTGTTATGTTCATGAACGAATTAAAACAATTAGCGATGATAGGGGTGATTACAATTGATCGTCCAAGCCCTATAAAGTTGCTCAGCTAATAATATACGCACCAAAGGGTGAGGCATAGTTAAGGCCGATAAAGACCATTTTTTTTGTGCCAAGGCCAAACATTCCGGTGCCAAGCCATCGGGGCCGCCTATCAATAAACTAATATTATTGCCGCTAAGCTGCCATTCGCTTAGCTCTACGGCCAGTTTTTCGGTACTCCAGGGCTTGCCTAAAACATCCAGCGCCACCACGGTATCGCCTTTGCCTATAGCCGCCAGCATTTGCTGGCCTTCGCTTTGTATGGCGCGCTGTATATCGGCGCCCTTACCGCGCTTGCCCAGGGGCAGCTCTTTAAACTCTAATTTAAGCTCAGGCGGCAGGCGCTTTTGGTACTCATGCACGCCCTGCTCTACCCAGCCGGGCATTTTAGTGCCCACGGCGATTACCCGTAAGCGCATTAGGCGGGCACAGACCAGAGTTTTTCCAACTCATAAAAGTTGCGCGCTTCTTCTAACATCACGTGTACAACCACGTCGCCAAAATCTACCAGCACCCACTCGGAGCCGCTATCGCCCTCTACACTCAAGGCTTGCAGGCCTTGTTTTTTTAACTCGGTGTAAACATTGTCGGCTAGGGATTTAACATGGCGATTAGAACTGCCGGTGCACACCAACATATAGTCGGTAACGCTGGTTAAGCCTTTTACGTCTAGGGTGACGATGTCTTTACCCTTGAGGTCGTCCAAGGCTTCAAAAGCGGCGTCTTTAAGGGTTTCGGCGGTAAACTTCATGGTTTTTCATTTCCTGTGCTAAGGCTAAGCAGTGTGGCTAATGCTCACTCGCTGCGGTACAGCTGATGCTGCTCTATGTAATTTAATACCGGCTCAGGCAGGGCCTGGCTGGGTCGTTTACCCTCCCTAAATGCCTGCCGTATCGCGGTGGCAGAAATCGGGTATGGGGTCAGTGTTTGTAATAATAGCTGCCCTGCGGGCTGTTGTAGCAAGACGGCCACCGTCTCAACTTGATGTGCGGCGAGTAGCTCTGCCACTGGCCCCTGAGTCGGTAGTGTAGCCTCTGGCCTGGCCATCACTATGATATGGGCGTAATCCAACAGCTCCTGCCAGCGATGCCAAGTGTCTAAATGACAAAAAGCATCTACCCCCATGACCCAACACAATACGGCATGCTCGCCATATTCGCGGCGTAGTTCGATTAGGGTATCGATGGTATAGGACAACTGATCGCGTTGCAGTTCACGACCATCCACGCTCAAGCCAGGCTTACCCGCTATAGCCAGCTCTACCATGGCTAGGCGCTGTTGGCTGCTAACCCCGGGGGTAGCACGGTGTGGTGGCCTATGGCAGGGGATAAACCTAAACTCATCGGCCGCCAATACAGCTTTTAGCTCCTGCGCTGAAAGCAAGTGGCCATTGTGTATGGGGTCGAAGGTGCCGCCCAATAACGCGATTACCGGCGGCTTAGTCAAAACGTTGGACTCGCAGGGCATTATTGACGTATATGGCCATCACCAAAAACTACGTATTTTTGTGAGGTGAGGCCTTCTAAGCCCACCGGCCCACGAGCGTGAATTTTGTCGGTGGAGATACCTATCTCCGCCCCTAGGCCGTACTCAAAACCGTCGGCAAAACGCGTGGAGGCATTAATCATCACCGAGCTGGAGTCTACCTCGCGCATAAAGCGACGGCCCTTGCTGTAATTTTCGGTGACTATAGAGTCGGTGTGCTGGGAGCTGTAGCGGTTGATATGCGCTATGGCCTCATCAAGATCGGCCACTATTTTTATCGCCAAAATAGGGGCTAGATATTCTGTGCGCCAGTCCTCTTCGCTGGCAGCCAAGGCCTGGGGCAGTATTGCTAGGGTTTGTTCACAGCCACGCAACTCCACCTCTTTTTGCTGATAACCCTGAGCGAGCAGCGGCAGTATTTCTTCAGCCACAGCGCTGTGTACCAATAAGGTTTCCATGGTGTTACAGGTGCCGTAGCGGTGCGTTTTAGAGTTCATGGCGATGTTATAGGCCTTATCTAAATCGGCCTGCTCATCGATATACACATGGCAAATACCATCTAAGTGCTTAATAACAGTCACTTTGGCATCGCGGGATATACGCTCGATTAAGCCTTTGCCACCACGGGGTACCACCACGTCTACAAATTCGGTCATGGTGATTAGCTCGCCTACGGCGGCTCTATCGGTGGTAGTGATGACTTGCACTGCGGTTTCCGGTAGGCCGGCTGCGGCTAAGCCCTGCTTAATGCAAGCAGCTATAGCTTGGTTAGAGGCTATGGCCTCAGAGCCACCGCGCAAAATGGTGGCATTGCCCGATTTAATGCATAGGCTGGCTGCCTCTACAGTCACATTGGGGCGCGACTCATAAATAATGCCTATCACACCTAAAGGCACGCGCATTTTACCCACTTGTATGCCTGAGGGGCGGAAGCTCACGTCTGTCATTTCACCCACTGGGTCTGCCAGGGTGGCCACTTGTTGCAAGCCCTCTATCATGGCGTCTATGCGCTCGGGGGTCAGTTCTAATCTATCCAATAAGGCGGCATCTAGCTGATTGCTGCGGCCGTTCTCCATATCAATGGCATTAGCGGCTAATAGGCTATCGCGGGCACTGGCCAGTGCTTTAGCGGTAGCCAGCAGAGCGCGATTTTTTGCCCCGGTATCGGCTGCGGCCATAGCGCGCGAGGCTGCCCGCGCTTGCTGACCCAACTCAGCCATATATGACTTTACGTCCATTCTTTACTCAACCTGTGTTTTTTACTGCGGTGTTATTCGATTATCAACTTGCGATTAGATATGCGGCCCAAAAGCCCCACTCAAAGATGGGCGCCATTATACCTGATGAGCCAAAGGAAATAATCACTATCTTGCAATGAACGGCACAGCTTGTGCGTTCATTCCATGGCAGCTAATAAATCCATCAGGCCTTCTATGCGGGTAAGGGAGTCAGAAGTTAGCAGCGAGTACTTCACCGACTCGTCTATGGGCAATAGCTGAGCTAAAACGCAGCTCAAGCTATCGACGTCGTTGAGGTCACTATCTATCTCTAGGCTGGCGATATGGGGGTGTTCGACTAATTGCGCCAGTAGGTTTTTTAATTCGGCGCTATATTGAGGGATGGGGATGCTGGGCTCGGGCTCTATCCACTCCACCTCGGCCTGCCACAACTCATTAACCCGCTGCTCGGCATGCTGTATGCGAAATTTTTTTTCGCCCTCTATTACCACCACTAGCAGGCCGTTCTCCAAGGAGTGCCAATCCACTATGCTGGCATAGGTACCCACATCGGCCAGTTTAGTACCCTGCGGTTGGCTGGCCACGCTGACCTCTGAGCCCTGCCGCAACCAGGCCACACCAAAACCAGTATTGGTTTTGAGGCAATCCTTTACCAAATCCAAATAACGAGGTTCGAATATCTGTAAGGGCATACGCCCCTTGGGAAATAACACCGCTTTTAACGGGAATAATGGAATAGTCTCCATAAACTGCCCCGGCTGCTGAATTTAAGACTGGGTTGCTAGCTCTAACACTGTTATTAAGTGTAATGCCTGATCGCGGTTATCACCACATACCTCAATATCAGCTTGAAACTGAGCACACAGGGCTGGCCGCTGAGGCAAGCCAAATAATTTGCAGAGATTGTCATCGTCTAACTGTACACAACGCACACCAGAGGGTTTGCCCTGGGGCATGCCAGGTATAGCGCTATTTATAGAGGGGGCAATGCAGCATGCACCGCAGCCTAAGCGGCAGTTCATTGGAAGAGTTTCATTTGGATTGCTTCACTTGCATGGGTTCACTTGGGTTGACCGCCGCGCGCTGTTATTGGCCAGGCCAGCCGAGAGTGATTATAACTCTATATTGCTGGCCTAGGTTAAACGTATTTAGCAAGCATAAGTCTATGCCGTATCTAGCGTTGTTCAGTGCTGCTCTGTGATTACGTTAATGGCCACCTTGCTTCAGGTGCTCGCAAGCCCTACACATTTCCCTAGCTGTACTAATATAAAACACGAGCAAGATCATTTTTAAGCAGCAAGATATCAACACCGCATAATACAACCACTCAGCTAGAGGCTTGCTATGGCAGAATCCAAACCGGTTTTCGATTGGCAGAATACGCTAACTGAAACCTATCATGAGTTCGCCCGTCAAACGATAGAACATATCCCCCAGTTACTAGGCGCTCTGGCTTTACTGCTTATTGGCTGGGTCATGGCGTGGCTGCTGCGTTTAGTCGCTCGCAAGTTAATTCGGGGGCTGGATGTACTGTTATTGCGAACCGCTCAAAAACGGGGACTAGCGCAATCATCCAACCGCTCCTACGCCCACTGGGTGGGCAACATAGTATTCTGGAGTGTATTGCTGTTTTTTATAGCTGCCAGCGCCAATATGATGGACTGGAAAATTATCGCCAGTGCCAGCAACGCTTTATTAATCTACCTCCCTAATGTACTCACTGGTTTGTTGATTATTTTGGCCGGCTTTGCTTTAAGTGGCATCGCACGCTCAGCCGTCGCCAGCGCCGCCGAGTCCACCGGTATCGCTCAAGCCGAACTGCTCGCACGTATAGCTCAGGTATCGGTAGTATTAACGGCGGTGATTATTGGTGCAGAGCAGTTAGGCATTAATGTTACCTTCCTCACCACCGCCCTGATTGTAATTACTGGTATATTTTTTGGCGGCGCAGCATTAGCTTTTGGCCTGGGTGCCAAGCACTTTGTGGCGAATGTGATTGGCGTACAAACCGCATGCAAACATTATCAACTAGGGCAACTGATTAAAATCGATGACATTGAGGGTTATTTATTAGAGATTACCTCCACCTTGGTAATTTTAGACACACCACAAGGCCGCGCTGCAATTCCCGCTAAGTTATTCCATGAAAAAATCAGCGAGATCATTACTGACACCGCTAGTAATGAAGCCGAGCCTCCACTGACTGGCAATCGCTTTAGCAAAAAAGGGGGGCATGATGAGCCAGTATGAATTGGATGTAGTGCTATCATTTATTCAGCAGCACCCCCAAGCCGCTGCACGTGAGCTGGAGTTACAATCACAGGACATAACCGCCGAACTTATTAAGGCTCTGCCACTGCGCCAAGGTCGCGAGCTGATTAGCCATATGCTGCCGCCTTATGCTGCTAGGCTATGTGCACATCTTTCGCTGGATATCACAGCTGGACTGCTTGCTGAATTTAGCAGCAATCAAGCGACGGCTATTTTAAGAAACATTCCCAAAACTAAGCGAGAACAAATTCTTATAGAGCTACCGGAAAAAACCGCCGTATTATGCCGTTTGCTGCTGAGCTATTCTGACGACTCTGTAGGTGCCTGGATGAGCGCCGATATTGTCATGTTACCGCCCAACTGCCTGGCAGCTGAAGCGCTGCAACGATTTGCCAATACCAATGGAGCCACCCTGGGCGATGCACTACCGGTTGTAGACAGCAACAACTATTTAGTAGGCCTCGTTTCAATAAGAGACTTATTAAACGCCAATAAAGCATCCTCCATTTCTCACCTTTGCATAGATGCACCCGCCCCCCTTTCTAGCCGCGCCAGTCTGGCGACGGCAGCCCACCATGAGGAGTGGCAACAATATGATGTTCTACCTGTGATTAACCGCAATAAAGAGTTAATCGGCTTATTAGCTCATGCCGATTTGCGCCGCAGCTTAGAACAATACGGTGAAATACCACGAGCCATTCCCCAAAATAATTTTCTGAGTAATATGGGGGAAGCCTATATAGGCTCACTGGTCGCACTATTAGCGCTGCTAGGCAACAAGTCCGATTCAGAATCCATGCTGGGAGAGCATCGATGAGTGATGAAGCAACAGCTGCCTCTGAAATATCCGAGCCTGAGGTATCAATATCTACAGAGATTTTGACGCGGGCTTTTTTCCGTAACTACCCTCGCGATGCCGCGCGCAAACTAGAGACATTACAAGCAAAAGCTGCAGCACAGATATTAGCTTCGCAGCCACCTGCGCTACGCCAAGGTGTGTGGATAAACATTACCCCGCCAGCAGCTAGCCAGATACTACCTCTGACCCCCGATGCCGTTGCCCTAGAACTGTTAGCGGCATTAGATGCCGGCCCCTGTGCCAGCCTGATCAGCCGACTTGAGCAACAGCAATGCGAACGCTACCTGTCATTAATGGGGCAAAGCCAAGCCCAAGAACTGCGGGAATTACTGAATTATCCACCCGACTGTGCTGGCCATATGATGGACACTGGCGTACTGACATTTAGCAAAGATATTACGGTGGCAGAAGCCATGGCACAACTAACCCAACACCCTGCCATTATGCGACGACGCCTATATACCCTAGACAGTGACTTTCGCCTACACGGGCAAGTAGACCTAGTGGATTTGGTGGCGGCACCAGCAAGCCAAACCTTAGCAGAGCTAAGTTCTTCAATCTCCGAATTTGTGGCCGCGCTAGACCCCAAGGAAGACGTTGCCGAAAAATTACAGAAAAACACCCTAGACATACTACCCGTTATTGATGTGCACCATCGCATATTGGGTATTATTCGCGGCGCCAATGCCATAGAGGCATTAAAAGAAAATATTTCCGCCGATTTGCAAACCATGGTTGGTGCCAGCGCAGATGAAAGAGCACTATCGAGCAGCTTATTTGCCGTTAAAAAACGCCAGCCCTGGTTGCAAATCAACTTGTTAACCGGCTTTTTAGCCGCTTCCGTGGTCGGTTTATTTGAAAGCACTATTGCGCAATTTACCGCCCTGGCCATATTGATGCCCATTGCCGCTGGGCAATCGGGTAATACCGGCGCGCAAGCACTAGCCGTCACTATGCGAGGCCTGACCCTGCGGGAAATCACCATTCGCCATTGGTTTAGAGTCATGATTAAAGAGGCCGGAGCCGGTTTCATCAATGGTATAGCCGTAGCCATCACCTGTGGCGCGGGAGTGTATTTATGGAGTCAGAGTATGGGACTGGCACTAGTGCTGTCTATGGCAATGATAATATCCATGACCATAGCCGGTATAGCCGGGGCGTTGGTGCCTATTTGTTTAAAAAAATTGGGGCAGGATCCCGCTCAATCTTCCTCCATTATATTAACGACGGTTACGGATATTGCGGGCTTTATGTCTTTTTTGGGGATCGCGACATTATTGGCTAGTATGTTGGTGTGAAAGTTAGTATCTAGGTGTAGTTGATTTGGGCTTTCTTTATTGATTTTTGTTTTTTGCTTAGCTTGGGTTCCGCCCTGCTGGGCGGGTTACTTTCTTTTGCTTGCCCAAAAGAAAGCTAACCAAAGAAAAAGGCCCCCCTAGTCCGTCGTCGGCTACGCCGATACCCTGCGCTACTCAGAAAATAACGGCCGCTGCGCAACTCGCATTTTTTGATACTTAATCAAAAAACACTCGGACAGTGCTCGCTACGTTGTGCCGTTATTTCCCTCCGTTGCTCGGCGACTCCCAAGGGGACTTCGGGTGCTTCGTAGTTGGTTTTGGAGGGCAATTTGAGCTTAAATGATGGGGGGGGGATGGTATACATAAAAATATAGGCGTAATGTCTAAATATAGCTATTCAGCTTGATAAGACTGTTAAAGCACCACTCAAACTCGCGTAGGAAAATTTTTAAGGATGACTGAATTGACTGCCCCCCAAATTCTACTTTCAGGAGAGTGGCAAGCTGCACTATTCCTTGGAGCTTTTTTTGTTGTAAATATAGCTATTACATCTTTCTTATCCGCTTACCTCAAGAAAAGAGCTGAAGATTATGCCTATCAACAAGTGGCAGCCGATATAACTAAGGCTGTAGAGTCTATAAAAGCTGATTTTTTCGGAAAATATTGAACGGATGAAATCCGATCTAGCCGGTGATATTGGACGAAGCCAGTATTTATATGAACGAGAACATGAAATACTCCAAAGCATTTCTACTCTGATATCTGAGGTTGAGCTGGCAAACAACAACTTCCGTTCTCAAAAGGTGATAGGTAGTAATACATCCGACAAAATATTTTTTGAGTTACAGGATAAGATCAAAGAAACAACTAACTACATATTCAAAGTAAGGGCTTTTATTCCAGATGAAATAATTCACGAAGCGATGAGATACATTGAATTAATTAATATCCACCATATGGATATTGGCTTATCTGAGCCCGATGAACTTCAGGAAAGAAAGATGCATTGGATGCAGGCAGATTTTAATGTTGTTTCAGAAAGTGGTAAATCATTGGTTGAATTAATTAGAATGCGAGTAAATCAGTGGTATAAGCTTTAAGATCAATGTGCTTGAAAGGTGCTATTTCAGGCTTTCGCAAAATCCACTACGAATTCAAAGGATCAGAGCACTTGAAAGACATTATTCTAGCTTTCTCAAATCCTACTACGAAGCACCCGAAGTCCCCTTGGGAGTCGCCGAGCAACGGAGAAAAGTAGCGGCGCGAAGCAGCGAGGACTGTTTGAGTATTTTGAAGATTTAGTATCTTCAAAATGCGAGTTCCGCAGCGGCCGCTAGTTTTTGAGTAGCACAGGGAACCCGAAGGGCGACGGACTAGGGGTGCCTTTTTCTTTGGTTAGCTTTCTTTTGGGCAAGCAAAAGAAAGTAACCCGCTCAGCAGGGCGGAACCCAAGCTAAGAAAAAAACAAAAATCAATAAAGAAAATCCAAATCAACTTCCTGGATTCCGGGCCATAGCCCGCCATGACAACCCCAAGCCCCTAGATACCTACCTACACAGGCATGACAGCCCCAACACCTACTGCCCTTCCTTACCCAAAGGCTTGAACGCAATAATCAACTGCGGCAATAATAATAAAGCCCCCATCAACGCGGCAAACATGGCCGAGGCAGTGAGCAAGCCAAAATAAATACTGGGTTTAAAGTTAGACAAAGCCAAAATCGAAAAACCCAAAACAATGGTCACCGAGGTGTAATACATAGCCTGCCCGGTAGAGGCGTGACAGCGGTACATGGTGGCTATGTAGTTGCGGTCTTTTTCAAACTCATCTTTAAAACGATGCACATAGTGTATGGTGTCATCCACACCTATGCCTATGGTGATAGCGGCTATGGTTACCGTCATAATATCTAAGGGTATTCCTATTAACCCCATACCGCCCAACACTAAGGTAGCAGCTAATAAATTGGGTGTGATAGCCAACAGCGCCATTTTGAATGAGCGAAACAACACTACAAACATCAGCATAATGCCTAAAAACACGGCACCTAAAGTGAGAATTTGCGAACGGAACAGGCTTTGCAGCATGTTGTTATACAACACCAACATGCCACTTAGGCGCACATTATCTTCGGCAAAGCCTAACTCATTAACCAAGTGCGATTTAATCTGTTTCATTAATTCATCGCGCTGCAGGCTGCGGCTGGTTTCTTTGACTCGTATGCTAATTCTTGCTTGATCTATCTCCTCGTCTAAATAAGGCGCTAACAATAAACTATGTATATCTTCGGGCAATTTCTTTTGGATTAAAGCCAATTGTATATTGTCGTAGCCGGGTGATAATTGCTCTAGCATTTTACCCGTGGTCGCCAGCGACATGACCTTGCCTGTTTCTGGCAGGCTGTCTATGTAATCGTGTACCTGCTCTATACGAGCCAAACCTGTGCGTGTAAACCAAATGCTGCTAGGGCCAGCATTTGCAGTGTCGTCATCTGCAAAACTCACATCATCAGCAAAAAAATCATCTTCGAAATCGTCGGCAAAATCATCGACAGCAGCTGCGTCATCAGCGCCGCTAGCTGGTTGCTCAGTACTGGCAAATACAGGGCCGCTTGCTTCTGCATCAATAATAATTTCTAGTGGTATGGTGCCACCTAGCTGTTCGTCTATTAGCTCCATGCCCTGATAAATTTCAGTAGATTCTTTGAAGTAATCGATAAAACGATTTTCGACTTTGAGTAAGCTAACCCCCCAAGCGCTCAAGCCAGCCAATAATAACGCCGCAATTAAGACTTTATTTTTATGATGCTCGGTAAGTTTGGCAAACCATAAAGTCATAGCAGCATCATGGGTATCTTCATCGCTTTTAGCAGCGCTGAGTGCGGGCTTTTTCATCAGCAACATAATGGAAGGCAATAACACAAAGGACAACACTAAGGCGGTGCTCACCCCTACGGTCATCATCCAACCAAAATCGATCACTGGCCGTATGCCACTAACCACCAGCGAGGCAAAGGCCACATTGGTGGTTAAGGTAGTGTACAAACAGGGCTTGGCCATAAACTGAGTGGTCTTGGCCACTAGTTGCGCCTGGCTATCATCGGGGTAGGCGTGTAACACCTCACGGTAGCGCACAATTAAGTGAATGGTGATAGACAAGGTAATAATTAATAACAGCGCCACAAAATTGGAGGAGATTACCGTCATACGCCAATCCAACCATGTGATTAGCCCCATCATAAATACCACGGTGGCCAAGCAGGTAGCCAAGGGCACGATTACCCAGCTGGGGCGTTTAAAAATAACTGCCATAACAAAAATAATAAACAGCATAATGCCGCTGCCAAAAACGACTAAATCGCTTTTAACAAAGTCAATCATATCCACTGCTATCATAGGCACACCACCTAAAAATAACTGTGCATTGCCGCGGTAACGATCCAGCACTTGGCGTACGCTATTGACCATTTCTGCTTGCTGTTTATTGAAGCTAACAGCGTAATCTCTAAAGGCTTGTTCGGCTTGCTGTAACTGCAATTGCTGCGCTTGCGTAAAACCCGGCCTGTGGGAGAGCGCCCGCAAATCATCCCGGGCATTGAGCAATTTAAAATACTGTTCATCGCGCTGTATGTTGACCTGTAAGGCTGTGGTCTTTGTATCCAGACTGGTTAGCAGGCTTTTATATACAGGGCTGGTGGTCAGTTCTTTGCGGGCTAACTCCCTATCCAGCTCGGGCATGCGCAAATTCATTATGCCCTTGTCATTGGCCACATCCTCTAAGGTGACTGGCGGGCTCTGCAGTAATGGCACATCTAAAATACTCACCACTGAGGTGATTTTGGGCAGCTGGGCTAAATCGCTTTGCAGGGCATCCAGTTGCGCCAATACCGCATCGCTAAGCAAATCTTGCTCGGGGGTGTAGGTGACCACCAAATAGTCGTCGGCACCATAGCGCTTATTAATTTCCCGGAAAAACTCTAAGTCTTTATCGCCCTCTAACACCAAGGAGTCGGCGGAGGCATCTAATTTAAAGTTGGGGATGTGACTGGCAAAACCAGCCAATATCAACAAGGTGGCTAATAGGGTCACTAAGGGACGCTGTAAAATTAATCTTTGATAAAACGAAAATAAACGCTGTTGCATGCGTAGAGTTATCCTTTAAACGATACCATGTGGTTGTTTATTTACTGAGCGCAGTAATGAGTTTTTGGTGTATTCCGGCAAAGCCGCCGTTGCTCATAATGACAATTTGTTCGCCGGGCTGAGCGCTGGCCACTAACTGCTCAATAATATGGTCTATGCTATGGCTAACACTGGCCCTACCCTCGCTGCCGGCCACGACTTGCTCTAAGCTCCAATCCAGCCCCGGCGGCTGATACCAGATTACGCGATCGGCTTGCTGAGTGGCATTGGGCAACTTAGCTAAATGCGCGCCCATGCGCATAGTGTTTGAGCGCGGCTCTATCACTGCGGTGATTTTTTGCGAACCCACTTTGGCGCGCAGGCCCGCTAGGGTGGTGGTAATCGCCGTAGGGTGATGAGCAAAATCATCGTACACCGCAACACCGTTAACCTCGGCTAATAGCTCCATGCGCCGCTTTACCCCTAAAAACTGGCTAAGGGCCTGCGCGGCTATAGCGGGGCTAACCCCCACATGCCTGGCTGCAGCCATCGCCGATAGCGCATTGCTGACATTGTGATGGCCACCATGGGCCCAATTAACCGTAGCCACGGGCTGGCCATCCAGCTGTACCTCAAACTGGCTGCCGTCGGCCTTTTGCAGTGTTGCCGCCCAACCCGCCGCTAAGGGCTTGTTGATAGCTGTGTAAACCTTCTCAGACCACAGGCCCTGTTTAAGCACAGCCTCTAGGCTGTCAGTTTGGGCGGGTAAAATAACCTGGCCATTGCTGGGTATGGTGCGTATTAAATGGTGAAACTGCTTTTGTATCGCCGCTAGGTCGTCAAAGATATCGGCGTGGTCAAACTCTAAATTATTAAGTACGGCAGTACGCGGGCGGTAATGAACAAATTTTGAGCGCTTATCAAAAAAGGCACTGTCGTATTCATCAGCCTCAATTACAAAAAAGGGCGATTCCCCCAGACGCGCCGATACGCCAAAATCGGCGGGCACACCGCCGATTAAATAACCGGGGCTCATGTTGGCGTATTCTAGTATCCACGCCAACATGCTAGAAGTGCTGGTTTTACCGTGCGTGCCAGCACAGGCTAATACCCAGCGATCTTGCAGCAAATGCTCAGATAACCACTGCGGGCCAGAGGTATACTTAAGCCCCTGCTCCAGCATGTATTCAACGGCGGGGTTGCCTCTAGACATGGCATTGCCCACCACCACTAAATCGGGGGCGGGGTCTAGCTGGGCGGGATCATAACCCTCAGTCAGTGCAATACCTTGCTCCTGCAACTGAGTGCTCATGGGGGGGTATACATTGGCATCTGAACCAGAAACGGTATGGCCTAACTGGCGGGCTAAAATAGCTAAGCCGCCCATAAAAGTGCCGCAGATACCCAAGATATGGATATGCATTACTGTCCTTAAGTGATTTTTATTGCGCGGATAGTATCACTGCAGCTAATTGAAACCCAGCACTAAGACCAGCCTTAGTCCTCGCTATCGACATACTCTAAACCTATGCCATTTTTATCGTGACGCACAACCCGCATTTTTACTACGGGAGCCTCACCATCACCCATGCCCTGCACCTGCACCGCTACGATCTCATTAATTTCAGGCATGGTATGCCCCTCGGAAAGTATAAAGGCACCCGTATCAGAAATATCACCCGTATGGGTTGCCAGCTCGCCCACTTCCGGGTGTGATACCTTGACCTCGGCACGAAACTTGGTGCGCACATCACGCCTTTTGTCTGAATCCGTCATAATAAAACCTAAGTTATTGTTATTGTCCTAAACCATCTCTGTGGCAAGGTTAGCATAAGCCGACCATTCAAGCATTGGTATTCAGCCCAGCTCAGTTTATAATCGCAGATCAATTTTTTAGGCCACTACTTTTAGCCTAGCGGTTATTAATACAGCGGCTAACCCCCTACTAATGGCACTAACTGTCAAATATTAACCACAATTGGAATGCAGCAACCATGAGCTACAACAAAATCCCAGCAGGTAAAGACTTACCCAATGACATTTATGTCGCTATAGAGATTCCAGCGAATCACGACCCTATTAAGTACGAAATTGACAAGGACATGGATTGCTTATTAGTTGACCGTTTTATGGCTACCCCCATGTTTTACCCTGCCAACTACGGCTACATACCTGAAACACTATCAGAAGATGGCGACCCATTAGACGTGCTGGTGGTCACCCCTTACCCGGTAGCCCCAGGCTCTGTTATACGCTCACGCCCTATAGGCATATTAAACATGAGCGACGAAGCAGGTTTAGACGCCAAGCTGTTAGCCGTGCCCCACGACAAGCTCACCACTTTATACAAAGACGTACAAGAGATTGCCGACCTACCCGAACTGCTAATCAAGCAAATCGAGCATTTCTTTGAAAACTACAAAGACTTAGAAGCTGGCAAGTGGGTTAAGGTAGAAGGCTGGGATAATGCAGAGGCCGCCAAAGCTGAAATTATTAAAGCTAAAGCCGCTTACGAAAACGCCTAAGGCTTATTCGAATATAAAAAAACCAGGCAATGCCTGGTTTTTTTATATTCATTATTTACCACTAAGCCGTTTTAGGCTTACTGTTGAGCAACTTTTGATAGAGCTTGGTGTTTTTGCGTATCGCCTTATGCTTAGCATAAGTTTCTATCGCTTTTTTCCAAGCCTCTTGTTCACCATGGGCATTTACGGAAAAACTGGTGCACACTATCTTTTGTTTAATTTCCGAAGAAATCCCCACTTGAAATATAGGGGTAATAGTGCCGCTCTTTTCCGTTTTCAGCAAATAACTAATCCCCTTAATAGTACCATCAGGGTTAAAGCAACGATCTGCTTTTAGTTGCTGTTTCGTTTTTTGTTGCAGTTCAGCAAGCTCCTTATCTCTATCAAAAGCATCTTGCTCAACCCGCCGCTTATGCCGGCCCTCCAAACGCACACCCTCGCTTTTTAGCGAAAAGTACTCTTGGTATAACTCCCCGTTTATCGTTCGCCGCACACGAAAACCATAAAAGGCCTCGTTGTCTATTAGTTTTACACTCAAAATAACCTCTTTACTCCGCAAAATGCAGAGAGATATGCCGCATCCGTGACGTATTTATTATTTCAGCTGAGTACCAACTCAACGTTTTTAAAGCTCGGCTAATGTATAGAAAACTGCTACAACTTTACAAGCGATTAAGTTCACAATATAAAAACTTATCCAAAAAAATTATTGCAAAATAAACTGGAAATTTTCCGGATAACAGTCTACGGGCACGTCAATAAAACGATTTTTAATCAAATCTATATTATTGAGCACCGTTTCTTTTAATAGCATGTCGCCGCTTTCACAACATTGCCGGATGGCAGTAAGCGTTAAAGCTTTTTGATAATGCGCAGCTAGCGGCGCATAACTTATATGCCAACGCTCGGGAGCCACCCCGCCCCTGTCCTTATCATAGGGGCGAAAAAAGCCTAGCTCAGGCTCTGCTAATATCAACTCATCTAGCCAATTATGCATGGCATTAAAAGGCCCGCCCTCACTAACTTCAGCCAGGGATAGCTGCAACTGATAGTCTGGCGCTACAGCAGCTCTGTCATATATATCTATATCGGTACCCCAGTGGTGCCTAGAGGCCCCAGGCAAGGCTGACCAGCGCAATACCGCTTGCAGCTGCTGCCACTCACTCAAACCCTGCAAGAGCAGCAGTTGATTTTGACTATCGTATACCGGCCTGGCGCCGCTGAGCTTAGCATTCCAGATCGCCAGCTGACGCTCATAACTGCGGTAGGCGCTGGCTATTGCCAAATCAAAGCCCGCAGCTGCCGCCCTGCGCTGCAAATCTAGATAAGCCGCCACCACGCCTTTATGCAGCGGCGCTTCGGCACTGCTGTAATCAATATCCTGATCGTTTTGGCCCAGTAAACTAGCAATATCCATCATAGCTTTTGCACTATTTTCAGCAATTTGTGTGTGTTTATTGATATATAAGACTATCTGTATTATAAAAATAGAACATAATAACAAAGATAGCAGAGCAAGCCTTATGCAAAACGATTTACTAGACTTAAAAAATCTAGGTAACACCTCTATTAACTGGCTTAAGGCCATAGGCATTAACAGCTATGAAGATTTAAAAAATATCGGCCCTGTTGAAGCCTACACCCAAATCAAACAACGAGAAATTAAAGTATCCAAGGTGTTTTTATACGCCCTGCAAGGCGCTTTAACTGACACCCACTGGAACGATTTAGCTCCCAGCTTAAAACAGCAGCTGGTTGAAGAAGCTGAAAAACGATTATCTACCACCTGATTATGCCCAAGCTTTGCCATATAGACGATATAGCTGACGACAGCTCCAAAGGTTTTGAACTCAAAGATGGCAGTATATTTGCCGTTAAAAAAGACGGCCAATTATTTGTTTATAAAAACAGCTGCCCACACTTAGGCGTGGAGCTAAACTGGCAGGAAGATCAGTTTTTAGATATGGATAACACCCTAATACAATGCAGTACCCACGGCGCTTTATTTCTAATAGAGGATGGCCAATGTGTTGCCGGACCCTGCATGGGAGAGTACTTACAGCCCGTCGATTATCACTTAGAGGACGGTGTTATTACAGTCTCTAGTCTCTAGTCTCTAGTCTCTAGTCTCTAGTCTCTAGTCTCTAGTCTCTAGAATTTTAGCGCCATCCCACAAAAACAAAAAAGGCCAGCTCCCCAAAGGGAGCTGGCCTTTTTACTAGCCACTATAAACTAGTAACTAGCGACTGTTTAGTCTTCTGAAGCTTGTTCAGTTTTTTCTTCTAGCTCTTTCATAGACAGCTTAATACGGCCGCGCTGATCCACGTCTAATACTTTAACTTGGATCTCTTGGCCTTCTTTTAAGTAGTCAGTCACGTTCTCTACACGCTCAGATGAGATTTGCGAGATGTGAACCAAACCGTCTTTGCCAGGCAAGATATTAACAAAAGCACCAAAATCAACGATGCGTGCAACAGTACCGGTATAGGTAGCACCCACTTCCGCTTCAGCTGTGATTTCTTCAACTTTAGCGACTGCGGCGTCACGTGATGCGGCATCAGTACCGTAGATGCGAACTGTGCCGTCATCATCGATATCAACGCTAGCGCCAGTTTCTTCAGTAATAGCACGTATAGTTGCGCCGCCTTTACCGATTACGTCACGAATCTTGTCAGAATCGATTTTCAACGTTGCCATAGAGGGCGCATTTTCAGACACTTCAGTACGGGCAGTACTGATCACCTGATTCATTTGACCCAAGATGTGCAAACGCGCATCCATGGCTTGCTGTAGTGCAATCTCCATGATTTGCTCGTTGATACCTTCGATTTTAATATCCATCTGTAGAGCAGTAATACCATCGGCAGTACCCGCTACTTTAAAGTCCATGTCACCTAGGTGATCTTCGTCACCCAAGATATCGGTTAATACAGCGAAACGCTCGCCCTCTTTAACCAAGCCCATGGCGATACCAGCAACAGGCGCCTTAAGTGGTACACCCGCTTCCATCATAGACAAACTGGCCACACAGGCAGATGCCATAGAGCTAGAACCGTTAGATTCGGTGATTTCTGAAACCACACGTATGGTGTAGGGGAAATCCTCAGGCTTAGGTAATACCGCAGCAACACCGCGACGTGCTAAACGTCCGTGGCCTATCTCACGACGGCTAGTGAAGCCAGCACGGCCACACTCACCTACTGAGTAAGGAGGGAAGTTGTAGTGCAACATGAAGTTATCTTCACGCTTACCTTCCAAGGCGTCGATTAACTGTGCGTCCCTAGTCGTACCTAAAGTGGTTACACCAATAGCTTGGGTTTCACCGCGAGTAAATAAGGCAGAACCGTGAGTTTTGGGTAATACACCTACTTCAACGTTAATGCCACGTACTGTGCTGTTATCGCGGCCATCAATACGGGCTTCGCCGTTTAGTATGCGCTGACGTACAGTAGACTTTTCAAGCTTTTTAAATACCTCTAAAACTTCCTCAGCTGTGTATTGCGCTTCTTCACCTGTGGCTAGCTGGGCAACTAACTGATCTTTTAAAGCACCTAAGGCAGCATAGCGCTCAGCTTTATCGGTGATGCGGTAAGCATCGCCTATACCTTGTTTAAAACCGTTAGCAACAGCCGCTAACAATGCAGTATTTTCAGGCTCAGCATCAGTTTCCCAACGCGGCTTACCGACTTCTGCAGCTAGCTCTGCAATCACTTTGATTACCGCTTGCATCTCTTGGTGGGCATATAAAACCGCACCTAACATTTGGTCTTCAGTTAATTCCTGGGCTTCCGATTCAACCATTAATACCGCGTCAGAAGTACCGGCAACAACCATATCCAAAGCACTTTCGGCTAATTTGCTATAGCTAGGGTTTAAGATGTAACCCTCTTCTGCGGTAAAGCCAACACGAGCTGCGCCTACGGGGCCGTTAAAAGGCACACCTGAAATCGCCAATGCTGCCGAAGTACCAATTAAAGAAATAATATCAGGATCAGTTTCAGTATCAGCAGACATAACAGTACAAATAACTTGTACTTCGTTTTTAAAGCCTTCAGGAAATAATGGACGTATAGGACGATCGATTAAACGTGAAGTTAAGGTCTCTTTTTCTGAGGGGCGCGCTTCGCGCTTGAAGAAACCACCAGGAATTTTACCAACGGCATAGGCTTTCTCTTGGTAATGCACACCTAATGGAAAAAAGTCTTGACCGGGCTTAGCAGACTTGGCGGCCACTACAGTACAAAGTACTTTTACATCGCCCATAGTCGCCAATACTGCACCTGTCGCTTGACGGGCAATACGGCCTGTTTCTAAAGTTACGGTTTGATTACCGTATTGAAATGTTTTTGTTACTGGATTCACCAATTGAAATCCTCCCTTCTGGGGCTAATTTAAGTTCTGTTTGACTATCTTTTACGATTTTTTAATAACATTTTAAACGAAGCTAAAATGCAAAAACCCCAACCGTTTAGCTGGGGTTTTTTATTAGGTCTTAACGACGTAGACCTAAACGCTTAATTAAGTCGGCATAACGTTCAACGTTTTTGCCTTTTAAGTAATCCAACAATTTACGACGTTGGTTTACCATACGGATCAAACCACGACGTGAGTGGTGATCTTGCTTATGGTCACCAAAGTGGCCTTGTAACTTTAAGATATTTGCTGTTAACAATGCTACCTGTACTTCTGGTGAACCGGTATCGCCTTCAGCTGTTTGGTATTCAGCTACTACAGCTGCTTTTTCGCTAGCAGATAATGCCATTTTTAAATCCTTAATTAATCAAATGATATGCCCCGTAACCACCACCTAAGCTGTGGCTACCTCTGAAATTTAGCCTGACCGCGCATATCTACAGTCAGGTTAATAGTGTGTTTTACACAGCCATAGGCTGCTTGCGCACATAAGCGCGGGATTTTACCCTATTTGGGATCAGTTTGTCGCTATTAATCGACGAGGTTTTACCAATCCATCGTCATTTAGCTCACCTATACCCAAAAAGTGCCCCTGCTCACTATAGAGCTTAAATTCACTATCACTTGGTGCCTTAGGCACCATCACCGCTTGGCCCTGCTTAATATAGTCCACCGCCGCCTCGCTGAGGGCTACCGAAGGCAGGTGAGTCAGCGCCTGATCGACCGGCTGCAGCAGTGCATCCAGATCAGCAAAGGCTTCGTTATCGCGCAATACTTGCAACTGCGCCAAGCTTACCCCCTGGGACTCAACAAAA
Organism: Dasania sp. GY-MA-18; assembly: GCF_024734385.1. Taxonomy (GTDB): domain Bacteria; phylum Pseudomonadota; class Gammaproteobacteria; order Pseudomonadales; family Dasaniaceae; genus Dasania; species Dasania phycosphaerae. Next base: position 109,803 of record NZ_JANHAP010000001.1, read on the forward strand.
GGCCCGGCCGCCGTGCGGCGCAGCATGGATACATGGGCACCACAGCCCAAAGCCGCGCCCAAGTCCTCAGCTATAGAGCGCACATAGGTGCCCTTGCTACACTCTATATACACATCGATTTCAGGGTGCTCGCCCGCTCTATACGCCTCTAAGTCTAGAGTGAAAATCTCTACTTGGCGGCGCTTGCGCTCCACCTCTATACCCTTGCGGGCTAGCTTATATAGGGGCTGCCCCTGGTGTTTCAGCGCAGAATACATAGAGGGCACCTGCTCTATTTCACCCCTAAACTGGGCCAGCGCCGCCAATACCTGCTGCTCACTAATATCAGCCGCAGGCTGAGTACTAATGACTTCGCCCTCAGCATCCCCCGTAGCGGTGCTCACCCCCAGGGTAAAGGTACTGCGGTAGGCCTTGTCGGAATCGAGCAGGTATTGCGAAAATTTGGTGGCCTCGCCAAAGCACAGCGGCAGTACGCCGGTAGCTAAAGGATCTAAGCTGCCGGTATGACCGGCTTTTTGGGCTTGATAGATAGCTCTAGCCACTTGCAGCGCCCAGTTAGAGCTTTTATCTAGGGGTTTATCTAATACTAAAATACCGTCTACCGGCCTACCACGACGTCGCCTAGCCAAAATCAGGCCTCACTATCGTCATCGGCTTTATCATAGCCTTCATGCTGCTTATCTTCAGACACAGCTTTGTCGATAAGATTAGAAAGATACTGCCCCTGCACCACACTGCTATCAAAATAAAAGCGCAGCTTGGGCGTGGTGCGTGCATTGTTGGCCTTGGCAATTTGGCTGCGTAAAAAGCCCGCTGCCTTGTTCAGTGCCTCTACAGACTCTTCCGCCTCTTGCTCGGTCTCTTTACCCAACACCGTCACAAATACCTTGGCGTGACTCATGTCGCGGCTCACCTCTACATCGGTGACACTTACCATGCCCACTCTGGGGTCGCGAATCTCAAATTGGATAAGGCCCGAAAGCTCTCGCTTAATAAAATCGCCCACCCGCTGGGTACGGCTATATTCTTTGGCCATGTCAGCCACCACCTAAACTAATTGCGGGGCCAATTAATCACCCCTGAAAATAAAAAATTGCCATGCCTGTAACAGGCATGACAATCATAAATATAGCTACGCTAATGCAACAATAAGCATGTAGAAATTACAGGGTACGGGCGTACTCTTTAACTTCATAAACTTCTATCTTATCGCCAGGCTTAACGTCGGTATAATTTTTAACACCTATACCACACTCCATGCCATTGCGTACTTCATTGACATCATCTTTAAAGCGACGCAGTGACTCCAGTTCGCCCTCATAAATAACAACGTCATCACGCAATACCCGTATGGGGTTGCTGCGTATAAGCGTACCTTCGATAACCATACAGCCGGCAATTTGACCAAACTTAGGTGAAGTAAATACGTCGCGCACTTCGGCGGTACCGTTAATCTCTTCACGCATTTCTGGGCTAAGCATGCCAGACAGGGCCTGTTTAACGTCGTCTATCAAATCGTAAATAATGCTGTAGTAGCGCAGGTCTATACCTTCATTCTCTACCACTTGACGCGCTTTGTTATCGGCCCGCACATTAAAACCAAATACTACGGCATTAGAAGTTAACGCTAAGGTAACGTCGGTTTCAGTAATACCACCTACACCACCGGTAATAATATTCACTTTAACTTCTTCGTTACCCAAGTCTAATAAAGATGCCTGTATCGCCTCTAAAGAGCCCCGCACATCAGCCTTGATAACTATATTCAAGGTGCGCACTTCGTCTGAGCCCATATTGGCAAACATATTTTCTAGTTTGGCTGCCTGTTGACGCTTAAGCTTATCTTCGCGATCTTTGGCCTGACGGAACAAGGTCACTTCACGCGCCTTCTTCTCGTTTTCGAGCACCATGAAGCTATCACCGGCATCTGGAGTGCCATCTAAGCCTAAAATTTCTACCGGTATAGAAGGCCCCGCCTCTTTAATCGGCTGGCCATTTTCGTCGTTCATAGCACGTACGCGACCATAGTGATGACCCGCCAACACTATATCGCCCTGGCGCAAAGTACCCGCCTGCACTAATACCGAAGCCACTGAACCGCGACCTTTATCCAAGCGCGATTCAATAACAATACCGCTGCCGGGTATATCGGTAGCCGCCTGCAGCTCTAACAGCTCTGCCTGCAGCAAAATAGCTTCTAGTAAGGCATCAACACCCTCACCGGTATGGGCTGAAACAGGTACAAACTGCACATCGCCACCCCAGTCTTCTGGGATTACGTCTTTAGCGGCTAATTCATTTTTAACCCGGTCCAGGTCGGCTGCTTCTTTATCAATTTTGTTAACTGCAACAATAATAGGCACTTCTGCCGCGCGAGCGTGCTTGATTGCCTCTTCTGTTTGCGGCATCACACCATCATCAGCGGCCACGACCAAAATAACAATATCGGTACTCTTAGCACCGCGTGCACGCATAGCAGTAAACGCCGCGTGGCCCGGGGTATCTAAGAAAGAGATCATGCCGTGGTCGGTTTCTACGTGGTAGGCACCTATGTGCTGGGTAATACCACCAGCTTCACCACCGGCCACACCGGTTTTGCGTATGTAATCCAGCAACGAGGTTTTACCGTGGTCTACGTGACCCATAACAGTAACCACTGGGGCACGAGGCGCCATGGTGCCCTCTTGCTGACCCAGCTCTATTTCTAGCGCCTCTTCAACTTCATCACCGCTGACCAGCTTGGCAATATGCCCTAGCTCTTCAACCACTAGCTGGGCTGTATCTTGATCCAAGCTTTGGTTAATGGTGGCCATTACCCCCATACCCATCAGCTTTTTAATGACCTCTGAGGCTTTTACATGCATTTTCTGAGCTAGCTCAGAGACTAAGATGGCTTCTGGGATTGCAACTTCGATAGTTTTCTTCTCGGTAGGGGCCGAGAAACCATGCTGCTTAGCACCTTCTGGCAATTTTAAGATTTTTTGTTTACGGCGGCCGCGCATATTGCCTTCACCATCCATATCGATATCACGGATGTTGTGGCCACGATTTTTGCCGCGTTTTTTAACAGCCAGCTCTTTCGCTTTAGGGCCGCCCTTCTTCTTGCTAACGCGCTCATCTTTATCGGCATCAGGCTCAGCGTGTAAACGAGTAGGCTTAGCTTTTTTCTCTTCCGACTTCTTAGCTGTTTCCGCGCCTGCCTGCTGACGCTCTTCCTCAGCGCGCTTAGCAGCCAAGGCCGCTGCTTGTAATTCGCGATCTTTGGCTTCTTTTTCTTGACGCTTAGCCGCGGCCATCTGGCGCAGCACTTCGGGGTCCATTTTGGACTTATCTAATATTTCTTCGGCGGGCGCAGCAGCTTTTGCCGCCGCAGCCGCTTTTTCAGCCTCGGCCTTGGCCTCTGCCGCAGCTTTTGCTGCCGCTTCTTCAGCAGCTGCTTTTTCGGCTGCTAGCTCTTGCTCAGACTTTTCTGAGCCAGCGTTTTTAGCCTGCTCTTCGGCCAACAACTCTTGTGGATCGCGCTTAACGTAGGTACGTTTTTTACGCACCTCTACGCTAACCGTTTTCTTACCCTGGCTAGAGCTGGTTTTTAAAGTGCTTAAGGTTTTACGTTTTAAGGTAATCTTTTTAGGCGCGTCTACAGTTTCACCGTGGCTGCTTTTCAAAAAAGCTAGCAGGGTTTGCTTATCATCATCCGATACAATTTGTTCAGCCTGTGTATGCGTTAGGCCCGCCTGCTTCATTTGACCCAATAAACGGTCAACTGGCGCGCCAACTACTTCAGCTAGTTGGCTTACAGTTACTTCAGCCATTCAGTATTCTCCTGTGTATTGCTACTTGTTGTTACTGATATACGCTTATTGATCGTCAGTTTCAGCAAACCATGGGGCGCGGGCAGTCATAATTAATGCACCTGCACGCTGCTCGTCCATACCTTCAATATCGACTATATCTTCTACACCTTGCTCAGCAAGATCTTCCATTGTGACTATGCCTTTGCTGGCCAGCACAAATGCTAAATGCTTATCCATGCCATCCATATTCAGCAAGTCTTCAGCGGGTTCAACTTCGCCCAACTGTTCTTCGCTGGCAATAGCCTGGGTTAATAAGGCATCTTTAGCTCTTGCGCGTAACTCTTCAGCAATATCTTCATCAAAGCCGTCAATGGCAGTCATTTCTTCTAACGGAACATAAGCGACTTCTTCCAAGGTGGTAAAACCTTCTTCCACCAATACTTCAGCCACATCTTCTTCAACATCTAAAGCAGTCATAAACTGCTCCATAATGGCACCCGACTCTTGCTGATGCTTTTCAGCAGCAGCTTCAACGCTCATCACATTGATAGTCCAGCCGGTTAGTTCACTGGCCAAGCGTACGTTTTGACCGCTGCGGCCTATGGCCATGGCTAGGTTTTCTTCATTAACCGCCACATCCATGGTGCCAGAATCTTCATCTACTACTATGGACTCAACCTCGGCAGGCGACATAGCATTTATCACCAGTTGCGCAGGGTTATCGTCCCATAAAATAATATCGACGCGCTCGTTGCCCAGCTCACCAGATACCGCCTGCACACGTGAACCACGCATACCTACACAAGCCCCAACTGGGTCTATGCGGCCGTCGTTGGTTTTTACAGTAATCTTGGCGCGCGACCCGGCGTCTCTAGCTGCCGAGCGTATTTCTATCACCTCTTCTGATATTTCAGGCACTTCAATTTTGAAAAGCTCGATAATCATTTCTGGGCAAGCACGGCTTAAGAATAATTGCGGGCCGCGGGCTTCTGGGCGCACTTCTTGTAAAATGGCACGCGCTCTGTCTCCCATGCGGAAAACTTCACGGCCTACCAACTCTTCTCTAGGCAACAGGCCTTCGGCGTTATTACCCAGATCAACAATAATATTATCGCGGGTAACTTTCTTAACCGTGCCGCTAACCAATTCGCCTACACGACCTTGGTATTCCTCTACTACTTGCGCACGCTCGGCTTCGCGAACTTTTTGCACGATTACCTGCTTAGCTGTTTGCGCAGCTATGCGACCAAAGCCTATATTTTCAACGACTTCTTCATGCACATCACCTACCTGCAGTGAGCTATCGACTTCGTGAGCTTCCTCAAGAGTAAATTGCGTGCCCAACAATGCCATTACGTCATCACTCATCACTTCCCAGCGGCGAGTGGTCACATAATTGCCCGTAGCTCTATCTATTACTACGTGTATATCGGCATCTTCGTCATAGCGTTTTTTAGTAGCCATGGCTAACGCCTGCTCAATCGCCTGGAAAATAATTTCCCGGTCTACGCCTTTTTCGTTAGAAACTGCTTCAGCTACTAAAAGTATTTCTTTACTCATTGCTCGCCTCGTTAAAATCCATTCACATGCGCTTACTCACTAAGCTAGTGAAACATGTTATTCGCAATTAAAATTGCGGAACAATATTTGCCTTATCGATCATCTCAAAGGGTAATAAATATTCGTGATCATCAACGACAATCACCACATCTTCGTCTTCTACACCCACTAGCTGACCAGTAAAATTTCTGCGTCCTTCGTAAGCCACACGCAACTTTATCTTTACCATGTCACCTTTATGGATTTGATACTGCTCCAGGCTAAACAACGGCCTAGCCATACCCGGCGAAGATACCTCTAGGGTATATTCACCCGCGATGGGATCTTCAACATCAAACACACTGCTCACCTGCCTGCTTACTGCAGCACAGTCATCAACATCTATACCCTTGGGGCTGTCGATGTATATCCTCACTACTGTTTGCTTGGCATGAGCTAAGTACTCAACACCCCACAACTGTAACTCTAAAGCCTCTACTACTGGCTTGATCAACTCTAGCAATAGCGCGTCTTTGCCAGCCATGCATGAAACCTCAATAAACTGTCATATAACCACTGCTGTTTTTAGCCATAAACGCTAAAACTTGCAGCAATAAAAAATGGGCTCCTAGGCCCACTTCATATGCTCAGCTCCTGCCTATTTGCAAAAGCTAAACCTCAAATAGCAAAAAACCCCAAAAAGGGGCTTATTAAATGTCACGCGCTTATCGAACGCATGAATTGGTAGCGGGGGCCGGATTTGAACCGACGACCTTCGGGTTATGAGCCCGACGAGCTACCAGGCTGCTCCACCCCGCATCTACTTTGGCTGGGCACATATAGCAAAAATCACCTATACCCTAGCACCATGCCCCTTTGGCATGCACTTTTTTAAAGAACCAGTTCAAAACCACCGAGCTTTAAATAAGTGCGCGAATTATAGAGATTTGATGGTTTTGGGTCAAGGGCAAAGTTCCCGTATTAAAGGCTAGGCCAAGACCATAAGCACAAATAAGAGGCATAAAAAAAGCGCCTACCATAGACGCTTTTTTATTTTTGGTGCCGAAGGCGGGACTTGAACCCGCACGAGCATACGCCCACCACCCCCTCAAGATGGCGTGTCTACCAATTCCACCACTTCGGCTAAAACTTAATTACCGGCCGGAATATCCTCCGCCGCCGCTGGCATATCACTAGACGTATCTGAGGCACCCATAGCAGGAATATCAGAATCTTCCGCCACTGGCATTTCTGCTTCGCTAGACTCAACCACCGCAGGCACTGGCATATCAGCGATGCCTACAGACATTGCCTTATCTTTAGCAACCACAGCCAACGCAAAGCTGGTAACAAAAAACAAGGTCGCCAGTATTGAAGTGCCTTTGGTTAGCAAGTTACCGCCACCCTGACTACCCATAATGGTTTGCGAAGCACCAGAACCAAAAGAGGCCCCCATGCTGGCGCCCTTACCCTGCTGTATCAGTATTAAACCGATAATACCTAAGGCTGCAAGCACATGAAAAATCAGTATTAGTTGTTCCATAGTAATAACTCTATTTTAAATCGATGACTGAGCCGCACGACAAATCACAGAAAAATCGTCTAGCTTTAACGAGGCTCCACCGACTAAAGCTCCGTCTATATCCTGTTGCGCGAACAATTGTGCCGCATTCGCCGCATTGACGCTACCGCCATATAACATTTGTAATTCTGCCGCCACTGCCGCGCTGTGCTGCGCCACCACCTGACGCAAATGCTGATGCACCTCTTGTGCCTGCTCGGGGCTGGCAGTCATGCCGGTACCTATAGCCCAAATAGGCTCATAGGCTAATACTGCGCCACTAAAAGCCTCTATTCCGGCTTTAGCTATCACAGCATTTAATTGCTGCGCCACAAAATCCAAGGTTTGACCCGCTTCACGCTGGGCCAAGCTTTCGCCTACACAAAGTATGGGCGTAAGCCCGGCACGCTGAGCAGCGATAAACTTATCAGCCACCAGCTCATCAGTTTCGGCAAATAATTCTCTACGCTCTGAATGCCCCACGATTACGTAGCGACAACCCAGCTCGGCTAACATAGATCCTGACACCTCACCGGTGTAGGCACCCTGCTCATGTTGGCTTAGGTTTTGCGCACCCAAACTAATTGCACTATCGGCTAGCAGCGTGGCTGCCTCAGCTAAGTAAACAGCGGGAGGACAAACCGCAGCATCAGCAAAATCACCCTGCGCCGCATTTGCCTGCAAACCCGTCAACAAGGTACGCAGTAACTCTTGCGAGCCATGCATTTTCCAATTACCTACGACCAGTTTACGACGCATAGTTTTCTCTTAGCTAAAAAAGGCGGCAATCTTACCCAAAGAACTTTCAACATACAAGAAAGCAGCCGCGCTTAATGGATAAATTCCTTGCACCACAAGCACCTAGGGCTAAGCCACCTGAGCCTCAACTACTGCGGCAATATCTTTGGCCAAACGGCCGACCAGCTCACCGTCTTCACCTTCTACCATCACCCGCACTACCGGCTCGGTACCCGAGGGCCGCAGTAAAACTCTACCGCGGCCATCTAGGGTGGCTTCCGCAGTGCTCACCGCCTGATCAATAACACTGTTATTACTGAGCTTGCTACTATCACTCACCCCCACATTAATCATGACCTGCGGAAATTTACTCATACCCGCCACTAAGTCATGCAAGGGCATACCGCTATCCACCACTGCAAACAGCACCTTTAATGCAGCAACCAAACCATCGCCAGTGGTAGTTACATCAGCACAAATAATATGGCCAGAGTTTTCACCACCTAGGCTCCAGCCTTCGGCTTGCATCAGCTCATTAACATAACGGTCACCCACTTTGGCACGCGCAAAGGGAACTTGTAATTTTTGCAGCGCTAACTCAAAACCCAAGTTAGACATTAACGTACCCACCACGCCAGCACAGGCGCCCGTGGTGCGTATTGCATCCTGCACAATCACAAACAACAATTCGTCGCCATCAATTAAGCGGCCATTGCGATCCACAAACACCAATCTATCGCCATCGCCATCAAAGGCCACGCCTAAATCGGCTTTTTCCATTAGTACCCGCTGCTGTAAAGCCTGCGGCTTGGTAGAACCTACTTGCTCATTAATATTTAAGCCATTGGGCTTGTCGGCAATAATAATTACCTCTGCACCCAACTCCTCAAACACCGCCGGAGCTACTTGGTAAGTAGCGCCATGAGCGCAATCCACCACCATTTTTAAACCCTGAAGACTAAAGCCACTGGGCACGGTACTTTTACAAAATTCTATATAACGGCCCGCCGCGTCATTGATACGGGTGACTTTACCTAATTTGGCTGAGTCTACCGTTGTCATGGGCTCGTCTAGCTGACGCTCTATTTCCAACTCCACCTCATCCGGCAGTTTGGTACCCTCGGCCGAGAAAAACTTGATGCCATTATCGTGATAGGGGTTATGGGATGCACTAATCACTATGCCCGCCTGGGCATGAAAGGTACGCGTTAAATAGGCCACCGCCGGGGTAGGCATGGGCCCCAACATACACACATCTGCGCCGGCCGCCACTAGCCCCGCCTCTAAAGCCGATTCAAACATATAACCTGATATACGGGTGTCTTTACCAATAATAATCTTACAGCGGCCTTTGCGAGCAAAGACCTTACCCACAGCCCAGCCCAACTTTAAGACAAATTCAGGCGTTATTGCGCCAGTGCCCACGAGACCACGTATGCCATCGGTACCGAAATATTTTCTTGTCATTCTTGCTCTATCCTAATTATTGTTTTTTGCTAACAGGATTGCTGCATAGCATTATATAAACGTATCGCATCCACAGTTTCGGCAACATCATGCACGCGCACTATGGCCGCGCCATGCATTACCGACATTAGCGCCAAAGCTAAACTGCCAGCCAAACGCTCATTAACTTCACGCCCCAACACCTGACCGATCAGCGATTTACGCGACAGCCCCACCAAAATAGGAAACCCCAAATCCTGCAACTGTGGCAATTGTTTGAGCAGCTGTAAATTATGCTCAGCGGTTTTACCAAAACCAAAACCCGGGTCTATGATGATGCGCCCTGGCTCCACCCCTGCGGCCATACAGCTTTCGGCTCTACCCGACAAATACTGCGCCACCTCGGTTACCACGCTCTGATAATTGGGATTATTCTGCATCATAGCCGGGCTGCCCTGCATATGCATAAGGCATACGGGCAGGCCAGTTTGTACCGCGGCGGTAACCGCCCCGGGGCGCTCCAAGGCACGCACATCATTAAGCAGGCCCGCACCACAGTCAGCCGCGGCCAGCATTAGCTCGGGGCTACTGGTATCCACAGAAATCACTGCGTCAAAGCGCTGGCTAATCGCCTCTACTACCGGCAACACCCTGTCCATCTCTTCCGCTAGAGGCACAGGCGTGGCCCCCGGCCGAGTGGATTCACCACCCACATCAATAATGCTGGCACCTTCGGCCAAGATGCGCTCTACGCGCTGTAAAACTTTTTGCTGGTTTAATTGGCCCGCGCTGCTAAGGCTACCGCCATCAGAGAAAGAATCGGGTGTCACATTTAACACCGCCATCACTTGCGGCTGCGACAAGTCCAAAACACGACCGCCGCAATCCATTAAAGAATTGCGGCGGCGCTTAGTAGAGTGTGCTGCTGTAGACATAGAGGGCGGCAATTAGTGATCGCTAGCGGGGCCACCAACCGGCTTATCTGCCTGTTCGCCTTTGCCTTCATCTTCGCCTTGTGCGTCTTCAGCAACAGGCTGGTCTGCATCACCACCCGCATCACTGTCATTATTATCCCAATCCGAAGGTGGTCCGGGCTTGCGACCCTCCATGATGGCATCGATTTGGCCTGCATCTATGGTTTCATAGTGCATTAGTGCCTCAGCCATCATATCCAACTTATCGCGGTTTTCGGCCAAGATCTGCTCGGCTTTGGCATAGCACTCATCCACTATGCGGCGCACCTCGGCATCTATTTCATTGCGGGTATTACCTGACACATGAGAAGAAGGACCACCGGCTGATTTACCCAAGAACACTTCCTCTTGCGCATCCTCATACATTAGTGGGCCCAGCTTTTCCGACAGCCCCCATTTGGTCACCATATTGCGAGCAATGCTGGTAGCACGCTCTATATCGTTAGAGGCACCCGTGGTAACACCATCTTTACCTAAGGTCATTTCTTCGGCGATACGGCCACCAAACAAAGAGCAAATCTGACCAATAATATGGCGACGACTCAAGCTATAGCGATCTTCTTCCGGCAAGAACATAGTCACACCCAAGGCGCGGCCACGGGGGATAATAGAAACCTTGTAGACGGGGTCATGCTCAGGTACCAAGCGCCCAACAATGGCGTGCCCCGCTTCGTGATAGGCCGTATTGAGTTTTTCTTTTTCCGACATCACCATGGACTTGCGCTCAGCGCCCATCATGATTTTATCTTTGGCCAGTTCAAACTGCTCCATACCCACTACTCGCACGCCAGTACGCGCAGCAAATAGCGCCGCCTCGTTAACCAAGTTAGCTAGGTCAGCACCGGAAAAGCCCGGCGTACCGCGCGCAATAACTGAAGCATCAACTTTGTCAGCTAAAGGCACTTTGCGCATATGCACTTTTAAAATTTGTTCGCGGCCGCGTATATCGGGCAAGCCCACCACCACCTGGCGGTCAAAACGACCGGGGCGCAGTAAGGCAGGGTCTAATACATCGGGGCGGTTAGTCGCAGCAATAACAATAACGCCATCGTTAACATCAAAGCCGTCCATCTCTACCAATAATTGGTTAAGGGTTTGCTCACGTTCATCGTGACCGCCGCCCATGCCAGCACCACGGTGCCTACCTACGGCATCTATCTCATCGATAAAGATAATACAGGGCGCTTGTTTTTTGGCTTGCTCAAACATATCGCGCACCCGAGAGGCACCTACACCCACAAACATCTCTACGAAGTCAGAACCTGAGATGGTAAAGAAAGGCACTTTCGCCTCGCCCGCTATGGCCTTAGCCAATAGGGTTTTACCGGTACCAGGCTGACCTACCATGAGTACGCCGCGAGGAATACGACCGCCCAGCTTTTGGAACTTACCGGGGTCGCTTAAAAAATCCACCAACTCTTTTACATCTTCTTTGGCTTCATCAACACCCGCCACATCGGCAAAGGTGGTTTTAATTTGGTCTTCACCCAGCAAACGCGCCTTGCTCTTACCAAAGGACATGGGGCCGCCTTTGCCACCGCCGCCACCCTGCATTTGGCGCATAAAGAACATAAACACGGCGATAATGACTAGGATGGGGAAGCTAGCAACCAGCAGCTGAGTCCAGATGCTTTGCTGCTCAGGCTTGCGGCCTTCAATCTCTACGCGGTGATCTACTAAATCGTTAATCAGGCCCGGATCTTCAATCAGCGGCCTAACGCTCTCAAAACGGCTATCGTCATTGCGCTGGCCGCGTATGGTCTGGCCCTCTATCACTACGCGCCGCACTCTATCGTTTTGTACTTCTTGGATAAACTGCGAGTAATCCAGCACCTCTGCAGTGGGGCGTACGTTGAAGTTGTTAAACACTGACAACAAAACCGTAGCAATCACCAACCACAGCAATAAATTTTTTACCATATCGTTCAAAAGTCTATCCTCTATAGAGCATCTAAGGCTTTATCACCCCGCACTCATTACATCAATTCTGCCACTTTACTACACATTGCCCTGTGGCTCCATTCGCTATTAGGGCTACAGTCTGCACCAACATAGCGCATATCTAGGCGATTACCGCCGCCGTTAAGACCACAGCAACTAGCCTTTAAATCCTCTAGCCAATAAATATACCTCACGGGAACGAGCGCGTGAGGCAGCTGGCTTGCGGGTAATAACGGTTTGGAAGCTGGCCTTGAGTTCGGCCATTAATGGCTCAAAGCCCTCACCCTGAAAAACCTTGGCTAAAAACATCCCCTTGGGCTTGAGCACCTGCCTGGCCATATCTATGGCCAATTCCACTAAATACATAGAGCGCGGCTGATCTATATCGCTCATACCACTCATATTGGGGGCCATATCGGAAATTACAAGGTCTACCGGGGAATCATTGATTACCGCCATAATCTCATCGAAGACTGCCTCTTCGGTAAAATCACCCTGTATAAAGTCCACTCCAGCCAGGCCATCCATAGGCAATATGTCTGAGGCTATCACCCTACCATGGTGACCCACCAGATCAGCCGCCACCTGCGACCAGCCCCCTGGGGCCGAGCCTAAGTCCACCACCGTCATACCTGGCCGTATCAGCTTATCTTTTTGCTGTATCTCCAAAAGCTTATAACAAGCTCTAGAGCGATAGCCTTCGCGCTTGGCCCGCATCACATATTCGTCGTCAAAATGCTCTTTTAGCCAACCTTTACTCGTACTTGCTTTTTTTGCCATTACCGCCAATTACCTTGCTTATAGAGCCACACCAGCGCATCTATTTCTATCGCCAACCTGTGCTTTTCTATACAATAGCGCAGCAGATTTAGGCCATTTACTAAAGCCGCCTATTATCCCACAAACCACAGCCCAACAGACAGCCTCAAAAGCCAGCCATTATGCCATTAACACCTGATCAGAAAAAACAATACCGCGCCCTAGGCCACAACTTAAAGCCCGTCGTGATGATAGCCGACAAAGGGATTACCGCAGGGGTGGAAAAAGAATTAGAGCGCGCGCTCAACGACCACGAGCTTATAAAAATTAAACTCAATGTTAATGACCCCGCCATACGCAAGCAGCTGGCACAGCAGCTGTGCGAGCAACACCGGGCCACCTTGGTGCAATCTATAGGTAAAATGGCGCTGATTTACCGCGCTGCTGCCAAACCCAACCCCAAGCTCTCTAACTTGCTGCGCCCACTTTAAGCGCAGCAACACTTACTCGCTGGACTTATTAGGGCTGGGCTCAGCCACCAACCCCAGCGCTGAATCCACACACTCCCAAGCCTGCGCCTCGGGCAAGCTTTTAAAGACCTTTAGCCGCCAAGGGGTTTGCACGAAGCGCTGCTGATAAAGGGCAATAGTCTTGGCCACAGAGTCACTGGCCGTCACTATGGCAATATGCGCATTGGGGTTGGTAGCAAAAGCCGCACTATCTATATGCACAAAGCTTTTTAAATCGTGCAGGCTTAAATTAAAACAGGTCACTGCCGTACAATCGTAAATACGCTTGCGCAAATCATCGTAGCGATAATCCCTAGCAACTTCATCGGCCATAGCCATAAGCGTGTCGGCATTAATTACCCCCGCCAGCTTTACACTAAGCACATCTTTAGACCATGACAGCGCATATACCATAGCAACTACAACCTTAGTTATCCCCAAACATCAGGCAGCCTCAACAGACCACACAAGAAAAAACATAAGTGAAACATAGCAATATGTAGGATTTTTAAAACAATTATTAACGCCAACTATTACCATTTTTGAGCCAGGCCTTTATTTTTATTATTGCTCACTTCGCCAGCAGCACTTGCAACTAGCGCGCTCATTAGCTTTTGTAATTGCCAGAACATTTTTTATAGGCAAAAAAAAGAGGCTGACGCCTCTTTTTCAACTCGCAACAAACTGTTACAGGTGCTCGACCTTTTCGATTTCATACTCAACATCGCCACCGGGCGTGCGAATAATCACATCATCGCCTTCGGACTTGCCAATCAATCCCCTGGCTATAGGCGAGGTAATGGAGATCTTGCCCAACTTAACGTCGGCCTCATCCTCACCCACGATTTGGTACTTTACCGGCTCGTCAGTTTCTATATTAATAATAGTAACGGTCACCCCAAATATAACTTTGCCCGAGTAGGGAATCGTGGTGACGTCTATCACTCGCGACTCACCCAGCTTGCCCTCTATTTCCTGTATACGCCCTTCACAAAAACCCTGTTGCTCACGCGCGGCGTGATACTCAGCATTTTCTTTTAGGTCGCCATGTTCGCGGGCCTCAGCGATAGCCTGGATAATACGCGGTCTATCTTCGGTTTTTAGGCGATTTAATTCTTCTCTCAGGGCCTTTTCACCAGCCACTGTCATCGGTGTTAAACTCATATTTTTAAACCAAACCTTTTATATCAAACCCTGATGTACGTCTTGTAAGCGGCGAACTTTTATTTCATCGCCCGCTTTAAACGATTCACAGATAGCCTCGCCACCTGCCAAGGTTGTGGTGTAATACACTTTATATTGCAATGCCGTACGACGGATTGAAGCAGAGTCGGCAATAGCCTGTCTACCCTCGGTAGTATTAACAATGAGGTCTATATCACCGTTTTTCAACATATCAACCGCATGAGGCCTGCCTTCGTTAACCTTGTTAACGACTTCGGTGGTGATGCCCGCTTCTTTAATCACTTTTGCCGTACCTCTGGTTGCCACCAGCGTAAAGCCAGCATCCACCAGGGATTTTGCCACCCCTACTATGCCCGCCTTATCAGCTTCGCGCACACTTAGGAAAGCCTTGCCGGAGGTAGGAATTACGCTACCGCCGCCCAATACCGCTTTGCGGAAGGCTTCGGGGAAGCTCTCACCTAGGCCCATCACCTCACCGGTGGATTTCATTTCTGGGCCTAAGATGGGGTCCACACCTTGGAACTTATTAAAGGGGAACACCGCTTCTTTAACACTAAAGAACTTGGGAATAATCTCTTCCGTAAAGCCCTGCTCTGCCAAGCTGGTGCCCGCCATACAACGCGCAGCTATCTTAGCCAAAGAAGTGCCTATGCATTTAGAAACAAAGGGGACGGTACGCGAGGCACGGGGGTTAACCTCAATCACGTAAATCTCGCCGTCCTGCTCAGCCAGCTGCACATTCATCAAGCCGCATACACCCAACTCTATAGCCATGGCTTTTACCATGTCGCGCATTTTGTCTTGGCTTGCTTTGCTTAGCGAGTAAGGCGGCAACGAGCACGCAGAGTCACCCGAGTGCACACCGGCCTGCTCTATATGCTGCATAATCGCGCCTATAACCACCTCTTTGCCATCGCTAACGGCATCCACATCCATCTCTACAGCGGCATTAAGGAAGTGATCCAACAATACTGGTGACTCGTTAGATACCTGCACGGCGTCAGTCATATAACGCAGCAATTCGTCTTCGTTATAAACGATTTCCATAGCGCGGCCACCCAATACATAAGAGGGGCGCACCACTAATGGGTAACCGATATTAGCCGCAGCCTCTACCGCTGCCTCAGTAGAGCGCACAGTAGTATTAGGCGGCTGTTTTAGGCCCAGCTTTTGTATCATGTGCTGGAAGCGCTCGCGGTCTTCGGCGCGGTCTATAGCATCAGGCGTGGTACCGATAATGGGTACACCCGCTGCCTCTAGGTCACGGGCTAGCTTCAAGGGGGTCTGGCCACCAAACTGTACAATCACACCTTTGGGCTTTTCTTTTTCGACGATTTCTAATACGTCTTCCAAGGTTACCGGCTCAAAGTACAGGCGATCAGAGGTGTCGTAATCCGTAGAAACGGTTTCGGGGTTACAGTTCACCATAATGGTTTCGTAACCGTCTTCGCGCATGGCCAAAGCCGCATGCACACAGCAGTAATCAAACTCTATACCCTGGCCTATACGGTTAGGGCCGCCACCTAATACTAGGATTTTATCTCTATCGCTAACATCGGCCTCGCACTCTTCCTCGTAGGTGGAGTACATATAGGCCGTGCTGGTAGAAAACTCCGCGGCACAGGTATCAACACGCTTATACACGGGGTTAACTTTTAAGGCTTTACGATGCGCCCTAACCGCTGACTCCTCTTCGTTTAGCAATACTGATAAGCGCTTATCCGAAAAGCCTTTACGCTTTAAGCGGAACATTTGCTCGGCGGTAATATCGTCTAGGTTAACTGACTTAAGGGCGTTTTCAGATTTCACTAAATCTTCAATTTGCACCAGGAACCAGCGGTCTATAGCGCAGTAGTCAAAGACCTCATCCACACTCATACCAAAGCGGAAGGCATCGGCCACATACCAAATACGCTCCGCACCCGGGGTACGCAATTCACGAATGATTTTAGTTTTGGCATCGGGTCTATCAACATCAATTTGATGCTCAAAACCTGACGAACCCACCTCTAAACCGCGCAGTGCTTTTTGCACCGACTCTTGGAAGGTGCGACCTATAGCCATCACCTCACCTACAGACTTCATCTGCGTGTGCAAACGGTCATCGGCGGCGGGGAATTTTTCAAAGGTGAAGCGTGGAATCTTAGTCACGACGTAATCGATAGCGGGCTCAAAAGATGCCGGGGTTGCGCCACCGGTAATATCGTTTTGCAGTTCATCCAGGGTATAACCCACCGCCAATTTCGCCGCCACTTTGGCTATGGGGAAACCAGTAGCCTTAGAGGCCAAGGCCGATGAGCGCGATACCCGCGGGTTCATTTCTATAATCACTAGGCGACCGGTGTTGGGGCACTGGCCAAACTGCACGTTAGAGCCGCCGGTTTCTACACCTATCTCACGCAATACCGCCAAGGAGGCGTTACGCATGATTTGGTATTCTTTATCAGTCAAGGTTTGCGCGGGCGCCACAGTAATCGAGTCGCCGGTATGCACCCCCATGGGATCAAAGTTTTCTATGGCGCAGACGATAATGCAGTTATCGTTTTTGTCGCGCACCACTTCCATTTCGTATTCTTTCCAGCCAATTAGCGACTGATCGATTAGCAGCTCATTGGTGGGGGATAAATCCAGGCCGCGCTCACAAATTTCGATAAACTCTTCTTTGTTGTACGCAATACCGCCGCCGGTGCCACCCATGGTAAACGAGGGGCGAATGATTGAGGGGAAGCCCAGCTCATCAAGTACCGCTAAGGCCTCTTCCATATTGTGAGCTATGCCCGAGCGCGGCGTTTCTAGGCCTATACGCTTCATAGCCTGGTCAAACAGATCGCGGTCTTCAGCCATATCTATGGCTTCTTTAGTGGCACCAATCAGCTCAACATTGTATTTTTCCAGCACACCTTCTCTAGCCAAATCCAACGCACAGTTCAACGCAGTCTGGCCACCCATAGTGGGTAGGATAACGTCGGGGCGCTCCTTCTCTATGATCTTTTCTACCGTGCGCCACTCTACGGGCTCTATATAGGTAGCGTCCGCCATAACGGGGTCGGTCATAATGGTGGCGGGGTTAGAGTTCACCAAAATTACCCGATAACCCTCTTCGCGTAGCGCCTTACAGGCTTGCGCACCCGAGTAGTCAAACTCACAGGCTTGGCCGATAACTATCGGGCCAGCACCCAGTATTAATATGCTTTCTATGTCGGTTCTTTTTGGCATCTATCTATTAACCTAGCGTTTTAATGTGTTCAATTCGTCGTTGTGCTGTGCAATATACAAATATGCCACTCTGTAGGGAGTGGCATACCTTTAAGCCTTGTGCGCTTCCATCAACTCAATAAAGTGATCGAATAAGTTGGCCGCCTCATGGGGGCCGGGGCTAGCTTCAGGATGGCCCTGAAAACTAAAGGCTGGCTTATCGGTGCGATGTATACCCTGCAAGGAGCCATCAAATAGCGACTTGTGCGTCACCCTGATATTAGCTGGCAAGGTCGCCTCATCAGCGGCAAAGCCGTGGTTTTGGCTGGTAATCAATACTGTGCCATCATCCAGGTTTTGCACTGGGTGGTTAGCACCGTGGTGGCCAAACTTCATCTTTAAGGTTTTGGCACCGCTGGCTAACGCCAACAATTGGTGGCCTAGGCAGATGCCGAAGATGGGGATATCGGTTTCCAAAAAGGCCTTTATCGCCTCTATAGCATAGGTACAGGGCTCTGGGTCGCCGGGGCCGTTGGACAGGAATATACCGTCAGGATTCATAGCCAAGACCTCAGCCGCTGGGGTTTCGGCGGGCACTACCGTTAACTTGCAGCCGCGATCGGCCAGCATGCGCAGGATATTGCGTTTCACCCCAAAGTCATAAGCGACTACGTGAAACTTGCACTCAGCGTCGCTGTACTCTTTATAGCTCTCGCCAGTCAGCTGGTCAGAAGGTAAAGTCCAGCTGCCTTGCTGCCAGTTATAAGCCTCTTTGGTGCTGACCACTTTCGCCAAGTCCATGCCTTTCAAGCCAGCAAAACCTTTAGCTAAGTCTAGCGCCTTGGCTTCGTCTATATCGTCGCCGGCCATAATGCAGCCATTTTGCGCACCTTTGTCACGCAAAATGCGGGTAAGGCGGCGGGTATCTATATCGGCTATGCCTATAATATTTTTGGCTTTTAGATAATCTTGCAGGCTTTGCTGGTTGCGAAAGTTACTGGCCAGCAAGGGCAGGTCACGTATCACCAGGCCCGCAGACCAGATTTGGCTAGCCTCTTCGTCTTCTACTGTGGTGCCGGTATTACCTATGTGAGGGTAAGTCAGGGTGATGATTTGCTTGGCATAGGAAGGGTCAGTCAAAATTTCCTGATAGCCGGTCATCGCCGTGTTAAACACAACTTCACCGACTGAGTGCCCCTGGGCACCGATGGCTAAACCCCGAAAAATGCTTCCGTCTTCTAGGGCGAGTATGGCTGGTACCGTCAAGCAAACCTCCAATATATAGGACAAAAAATGGGTTGTCCGCGAGTGCGGGAGATAGCAGTGGTGTTAGGCGTCTTGCTGCATAAAGGCATAAAACCCATGCTGCAGACTGTAAAAAAGCGAGATGAAGAATACCTCATCTCGCTTTTTATGAATGCTTTACCCGTGCGCTTATCTTAATACCCATAAACAGGCTCATACTGATAAATTAAGGGAGTTTTGACGCCGTTGACCACTGGTCTAACTTGGCGGGCGATTCTACGCAAAAGTTGGGCTATTGTCCAGTGAGCTGGGGCTTAATTTCAGCCTTATTGCAGCTCCGCCAAAGCCTTTTTACGGGGCCGCTTAAAACTGTATTTACGCCTATAGGGGAATACGCTCTTTATCTGACCATTGCGTATCTGCTTTTGCAGGCGCTGCCAGAACTCCACCTTGTAAATATCGCTGTGCAGGCGGTCAAACACCGCCCTGGCGCGCTGATTGCCCGAAAAAAACAAGCGAAACTCTTCAGGAAAGATATCGTTAGGCCCCACGTTATACCAAGGGTGGCTGGCCATTTCCTGCTCCTCGGTTTGCGGCTGGGGAATTTTGCGAAAATTACACTCCAGCAAGGGGCAGATTTCATCGTAGTCGTAAAACACCACCCGGCCATGGCGGGTCACCCCAAAGTTTTTCAACAACATATCACCGGGGAAGATATTAACCGCCGCCAGCTGCTTAATGGCATTGCCGTACTCATCCATCACGCTTTCTATTTGCTGATCGCTGGCATCTTTGAGATAGAGGTTTAGCGGCACCATTTTGCGTTCTACATAAACATGCTTGAGTATTAGCACATTGCCCAGCTCCTCAATTTGGCTGGGCACCTCGCGCATTAGCTCGGCCATTAACTCATCGGAAAAGCGGCGCCTATCAAATACCAGGTTCTTAAACTCCTGGGTGTCGGCCATGCGCCCGGCCCTATCCCAGCGCTTAACCAGAAAATACTTTTCCTCCACCTGGGCGCGAGTCATATCTTTAGGCGGGGTGAATCTATCCTTGATCACTTTATACACATAATCAAAGCCGGGGCGGGTAAACACCAGCATCACCATGCCCTTAATCCCCGGCGCGGTGACATACTCATCATCGGAGTGCATGGTCTCCCATACGGCGCGGCGGAAAAACACAGTTTTAGCATGGCGGGCGAACCCCAGCGCACTATACAATTCAAATACTTCTTTTTGCGGCATTAGTTTTTTTAAAAAAGCCACAAACTGCGAGGGCACCGAGGCATCCACCATAAAATAGCTACGGGTAAAACTAAATAAAATACTGACATCATCGGTTTCATGCAGCACAGTATCCACATAGATGCCACCGCGCTCATTATTCATAAAGGGCAGCACAAAAGGCATACTGTCTTCACCATCTATAATGCGCCCCACCAAATAGGCCGCTTTATTGCGATAAAATAATGACTCCAGTATTTCTGCCTTAAAGGTCTCACCCTGCTGCAAGCGCTCACCCAATAACGGCTGCAACACCTCTTCCACGCGCTCTACATCACGCTCAAAATCTTCAAAGGGCACATTAAAATCAGTGCTCGCCAACACCGTGCGCACAAACTTGTTTAAATCGCTAATTTTGTAACTGTCTAAAATCTTACTGGGCGGGATGTCTATATCTAAATCGTCATCATCAAAAACAAAGGAAAACTTGTCGCGGATTTTTCTGTGTTTAAAAATAAAACAGTAAACTGAATTAAAAAACGTTTGCGCTATTTCATAGTTGCTATGGGTTTCAACGATGTCGGCATAATCAAGCTTGGCATGTTCCCAAACCTGAGGGTCGCCCAGCAAATCACCCGCCACCGTCTCGGCCACCGCCGCCACCTCGGCTACCTTCTTTTTATACATAGACAGGCGATTACTCATTTCCGCCTGCACTAGATTCCAGTCTGCCTTTTCAAAGCGCGCCTGCGCACCCAAGGTGACGTTTTGAAAATCACCAAAAAAAGAATCAAAACCATTTAAAATGGCCTTGGCTAAACGCAGCGAGCGGGTCATACCCATGTTTTTAGTCTCTAGTTATTAGTCTACAGTCTCTAGCTTTTTCTAACGACTAGGAACTAGCCACTAGCGACTCTTTAGCAACAATAACGCCAGTGCCGTCGGCGTAGAGGTAATCGCCGGGGTTGATTGTTACCCCAGCAAACTGCAGGGGGATATTGATTTGGCCTTCACCGCGCTTTTCGGTTTTTCTAGGGATGGTGCCTAAAGCCATCACCCCCATATCCATTTCGGCTATGTCCTCTACGTCGCGTATATAGCCGTAAATCACTATACCCGCCCAAGCATTGCTAACGGCCTTGGCCACCAGCATATCGCCTAGCAATGAGCGCCTAGGAGAGCCACCACCATCGACCACCAACACCCTACCCTTGCCTTCGGTGGCAACTAGCTCGGCCACTTTGGAGTTATCTTCAAAGCATTTAACGGTAACCACTTCACCACCAAAGCGGCGTATGGGGCCGTAATGGGTAAATATTGGTTCTACTACTTGTACGGCATCGCCGTATTCGTCACATAAATCGGGGGTGGATATATGCATATTAGCTTCGCCTTCTTAGAAAATTTGCTCTGTCCAGTAAGATTAAAGCCTAACAAAAATCCAGCTGCCACCCTATAAAGCAATTAGTATAACCAGTATAAACCTACATTATTGAAACAAGAGCAGAATAAAAATACGCCCTTAACCGTAGACTTCAACTTGCCCATCAATCTTGTAACTTCGTATTCAAACTCAACTCTAAATACCTGCCTGGTTTCTGACCACTTTCACCTTACTAGGGACATCACCCCCGCCAGGCAGCGCGCCAAATCAGGATAGTGCGTTTTTTTGAGCAACATTTACTTAAACCACACCCTCTCATTACAGTGTCATACCGGCAAAAGCCCACTACTGTCCGGAATAATCTCCTAATCGTCATACCCGCGAAAGCGGGTATCCAGTTACGATAAAAGGCCTACACACATCAACATTCAAATTTACCATTAACGACTCTAAATACAGGCTGTTATTAAACTCAAAGTAATTTTCCTGGATTGATCTATTCCGTTGTTCTGGACCCCCGCTTTCGCGAGGGTGACGCATTAAAAATTGAGTATCCATTCTGATTTAATGCGTTTCGTGCTTTATAGTGTAGGCCGAAACGCATTTTCCTATAATTTATCCCGGACAGCTGTGGGCAAAAGCCGGTATCCACAGCTAGCAGCTGCATTTCAACTAACAGGCCGGAAGTACCAGCCCAATGAACATGGCGAGCGTTTTGGGCGTAACTCACACTTTTAGCTTAAATAAATACCCTAGCTGCCAGAGTTACCCCCCTCCGTTTTTATTCCACTAGCCGCGCAACAGCTTTCTCATCAAAACCCTGTAAGCGCTTCGCACCGTAATAAAACAGCGGGTAACCTGAAGACTGCAACCAGGTATACTTTCTTTTGTAATCATTATTAGCTTCTACATCACGTTCTTCATATGAAATATTATTTTCTGCAAAATACTTTTTGGCTTTTTGGCAGTAAGGGCGCCATTGAGTGCCGTACATAACCAATTTAGGGGAGCCATTATAAAAATGACTGGCCAGTACCTCTTTGGCATCCCAGGGTAAAACATCAACGCCTTCACTATCGCCAATAGCTGATAAATATTCCACACGGTTGAAGCCCTCTACCCGCCCCGTTTTGGTGATCAATAGCGGCGCAACCGCACTGCGCTTCACTTTTTTAAGCCGCTCCCAACTCCCCGGGTTACTGTCGCCCACTAAAATCTCTTCAACTTTTACCGAGGTTTCTCTTAAAACCGCTCGGGCATCAATGCAAGGCTGATGGCACACTTCACTGGTAAACAACATAACATCAGCATCGGTCATAGAGGCCAATGGCTCAGCCTTATTGAAATACCCGTAGCCTTTATACACCGCTGCCACGGCCAATATCATAATAACTAAATTCTTCATCGTTTATGAAAAGACCTTTTCTGGATTAGTGTATTTGTAAACTTCAAAGTACTTAATGGTTGACTAAAAGTCACTCTGACCCCGTTTATTCCTTTTTCCGTTAAAGTCACTCTGACCCCGTTTATTTCAACCATATTTGCCACTCATTTTCTATACTCCTTCAATATGCTATATCCAAAACCGGTTGCAATTAAAACATAAAAAACTTGAAGAAATGCAGCACCTCCAACTCCAGATGGATCCAGAACCGAAACCGAATGATCCTTTAGACTATAATAAACATCAACTTTCTTGTTAACGGTGTATTTATTTAAAATATCATTAACATCATTTGACATTAAATCATTTCTGACATAAGAGGACCTATATGCCTTCCCTAAAACTTTATATTCATAAACAATATTATACGTATCGGAACATCCATACCCACCACACTTTTGTATATTTTCAGAAGAGACTATAACGCCGCCAGCGACCCCGTCAAAATCATAAAAAACAAGCCTATAAATAACAGTTAAACTTTTGGTGTAAAATTCTGTCATTGACAAAAAAACAGAAAAAATAATAATTACAAAAAAATTGAATGATTTACTCCCTAACATACTCATGCCTAAAAAAATCTCCCTACAGCGTAGCTAGCAACACAACCAAAAACACCACTTTTCCTTGCAGCAGAGCGAGCATATTTTTCGGCTAATTTATTATATCCTCCTCGACTACTAGGGTATTTATTTGCTTTATTTTTATAATTATTGCTTTTATTATTCGCATTAGATGACGCAGCATTTCCCACTTTATTATTTGCCACCGTGCCTAGTATAGTGCCGACAGGGCAGCTTGACGGATTAGCAACTTGAGTTATAGCTGCCCCTATCGCTATGCCTAATGGGCCTGGAATCAAACCGCCTATTGCACCAGTAAGCATTCCCCCTAAAACACTTTGCCCTTGCAGACCGGCACAAATCCCTCCAAGTACTGCGCCAATGGCTGCCGACCCTACAGTAACTATCTCCCCAGTAGGATCCACATTAACCAACGGCCCACCAGCCGCATAAAGATAATAATTCAGCCCCCCATTCATCCCAATCGGATCACTCTGCAAATACCTCCCCACCTCCGCATCATAATCCCGAAAATAGTTATAACTCAGCCCCGACTCCCCATCAAAATACTGCCCCGGAAACCGCAAATTATTCTCAACAACCTCAACCGCAACAAACGCCTCACCAAACGCCCCATACTGCGCCTGCCAAACCACCTGGCCATTAGCCTTTACCATCTTCTGCGGCGTGCCTAAATGATCATTGTGATAATAAAAGTACTCACCACTGGCACGGCGTTGATACAGGGGATTGGTCATCCACGTGGACTGCGGTTTAAATTGATACTCAACAATTAAGTTACCCGCACTATCGTATTCCCCCGCCAAGCCCTGCACGGTATACAAATAATAGGTGGTGCCCGCCGCGGTGGTTTTGCTTATACGCTGGCCATAGGGGTTATAGCTATACGTGGCTAAAGTGCTATTGCCATTATCAACCTGCTGCAAACGTTGGCTGACATCGTAGTGGTAATTAATAACGGGGTGTAAGCTGCCGCCGGTTTTTTGGATGGTGTGGCCGTTGGCGTCGTATTGGTAGCTAAGGCCGCCGTAGCTTTGCAGTTGGTTATTGGCATTATATGCAGCAAGGGTGCTGCCGCCATTAAGCGCTTTGGTACGGTTGCCCACGCCATCGTAGTCATAGTGCACAGACTCCACCGGGGTATCGCTATGGCTTAAGCGGTAGAGATTATCGTAGCCAAAATTGTAATCGCCTTGCTCGGTGCTAATGGCGGTGATATTGGATTCGGCATCGTAGCTGTAGGCCGCAGTGGCCAGTGAATTGCTGGCTGGGTCTTGCAGCTGCCTATGGCTTTGGCGCAGTAAACCGTCTTGCGTCCACAGGGTTTTGCTACCACCGGGATAATGCATGCTGCCGGGTGATAACCAGTTAAAATCGCCCCAACTGATGATGCCCTGGCCGGGTATAGACACACTGCTAATTTGCTTATTGGCGTTGTAGCCATAGCTTACGGTGATGTTTTCGGGGTTGGTATAGGTTTTGATTAAGCCATTGGCGGTGTAGGTGTAGCTATAGGTTTTACTAAAGCTGCCAAAATGGGTGGTTACCGAGGCCAGTTTACCCCTAGCAGTAAAGGTGCGGGTTTCGGAGCTGGTGCTATCGGTGTAGCCCACCATTTGGTTGTTATTGTTGTAGTGGTACGCCACCTGTTTAACCGGCGCTGGGCTTGCCGCGTCGGCAGCGGTGACGTTGTTAAAGTAATCGACTGCCACTAAACGGTTGGCATCGTCATAACGGTAATCAGCCACCTCACCTTTGGCATTAAGGTAACGGCTTAAGTTACCGGCCGCATCGTATTGATAGCGGTGTTTGCGATTAGTGCCCACGTCCAGTGCTTTGGTTTCTGAGAGTTGTAGGTTGCGTAAATCGTAGCTGTAGTGGGTAGTATCATTAGCGCAGCCAAGCTGGCTGTTATTGCAGCCCTCCCTAGACGCAGAGATAGTTACAATCGCGCTTATTCTAATCGGCTTAAGCCGTTTTGGGTCAACACTATTAGAGCAGCATGTATGTTGATTATTTTGACTCGCGAACACTAACTATCCTTATCAATTACGCGAGCTTCCTGGTAGTGGTATAGCAAGGCAGGGGGAAAGCCCCCCATCAAATACAGTCGTATCAGAACCTTACAAACCTGCTAACAAAGAAACCAGTTATTATTTTTAACGCCGCTCAGTTAAGCATATTAAGCTACTTGAGCCAAGTGAGGCTCTGAGCTAGATGAATAGGGTTATACATAATTAAAGACAATAAGCTCAAAGCACGCTGCTCTGTTATTGCAGTTCCGTCACAAACTCAGCAGCAATATCTTTATTGTAATAAGCCATACCCAATAAATTGAGGTAATCCATACGATCAGCCTTCATTAAGTCTATTGCCGGTACAGCTAAACCCGCAGAATCGTACAGTGAAGTAATAAAGGCCATATAGCCCTCACCCTCTTTAGTCATCAACAAGCTAGCGGCACCTACATCGGGTTTAACTGCAGCGTTGAGTTCAGCAGGGAGTTTAACCGCCAATACTACCGGCGTTTCTTCGCCCGCAAAGCGCACTGCGCGGTTTTTAACCGCCTGCTCAGCCCAGTAATAGGCCAGCTCTTTACTCTGAGTTAAAAATACCGGCTCTATGGTTTCGGTATAAGCGTTACCTATTGTTGCCATGGTTTGCTTAGCTGCCTGTTTAATCGCCTTATCGCCAGAGCGATTTAGGCCCTTGCTTAAAATAGATTCAAGCAAGGCCGACGAGGTGCCGTGGTACCAGGTATCAGCAACGGCAAAACCGTTTTCGGTTAAGAGTTTTTTGGCGTCTTGTAAAGATTCGGGGGCTGGCATGAAATAAATCCCTATGGGCTCCCACTATTGTGAGAGCAAAAATATATAGATTCCCGCCTTCGCGAGAATGACAAACGAATACAGGCTCTAAGCCTGTTAAAAGCATAATAGTGTATCAGCAACAAAAAAGGCGACCCTAGGGCCGCCTTTCTTTGCCAGCGACTAAAAACTAGCCACTAGCGACTCACCACCCCTTAACCAAACTGGTTAGAGGTGTTCTTTTCACCAGCAGCTTTAAGCGCGTTTTCACCGGCAAAGTATTCTTTGTGATCGTCACCAATGTCAGAACCCGACATGTTTTGGTGCTTAACACAGGCTATGCCTTGGCGAATTTCTTTACGCTGTACGCCAGCTACATAGCCTAACATGCCTTGCTCACCGAAGTACTCTTTAGCCAAGTTGTCAGTAGACAATGCAGCCGTGTGGTAAGTCGGTAAGGTAATCAAGTGGTGGAATACGTTCGCTTCACGGGCGGTATCCGCCTGGAAGGTTCTGATACGAGCATCAGCGGCTGCTGACAACTCAGAGTCATCGTATTCAGCCGACATCAAGTTAGCGCGATCGTAAGCAGAAACGTCTTTACCTTCAGCTACCCATGCATCGTAAGTTTGCTGGCGGAAGTTCAACGTCCAGTTAAACGATGGTGAGTTGTTGTAAACCAACTTGGCATCAGGGTGTACTTTACGCACCTCATCCATCATGCCTTTGATTTCGTGCACAGTAGGCACCGCTGTTTCTATCCACAACATGTCGGCACCGGCATTGATTGCTTCTATACAATCGAATACGCAACGCTCGTGGCCAGTACCTTGACGGAATTGGTATAAACCAGAAGGTAAACGCTTAGGACGTACCAGCTTGCCATTGCGGCTGATTAATACGTCGCCCTCGGCAGTATCTTCAGGGGCAACGACTTCAACGTCTAGGAAAGAGTTGTAGACATCACCTTGGTCGCCCGGCTCTTTAACTACCGCGATTTCTTTGGTTAGGCCAGCACCTTCAGAGTCGGTACGTGCAACAATAACACCGTCATCTACACCTAACTCTAGGAAGGCGTAACGCAATGCGCGGATTTTGGCGTGGAAGTCTGCGTGAGGCACTGTCACTTTACCGTCTTGGTGGCCACACTGCTTTTCGTCAGCTACTTGGTTTTCAATTTGTAAACAGCAAGCACCGGCTTCAATCATTTGCTTAGCCATTAGGTAGGTCGCTTCGGCGTTACCAAAACCGGCGTCTATATCAGCAACAATAGGTACTACATGGGTTTCGTGGTTGTCGATTTTATCTTGTATTTCAGCTTCTTTAGTTTTGTCACCCGCTTCACGCGCCGCGTCCAACTCGCGGAACAAGCCACCTAATTCACGAGCATCAGCTTGACGCAAAAAGGTGTATAGCTCTTCAACCAAAGAGGCTACCGCTGTTTTCTCGTGCATAGACTGGTCAGGTAATGGACCAAACTCAGAACGCAAAGCAGCAACCATCCAACCAGAAAGGTACAAGTAGCGGCGCTCGGTGCTACCAAAATGCTTCTTAATAGAAATCAGTTTTTGTTGGCCGATAAAACCGTGCCAGCAACCTAGCGACTGAGTGTACTTAGTCTTGTCTTTGTCAAACTCAGCCATATCGCGACGCATAACACCCGCGGTATAACGAGCAACATCTAGACCCGTTTTAAATTTGTTTTGCGCACGCATGCGAGCGGCTGATTCAGGGTTAATGGCATCCCATGGGCTGCCGGCGGCCTCTTTAAGAGCGGCTATGGCTTGGATGTCTTGATTAATAGCTGACATGTGACTTCCTTACTGATTACTGACTGATTGGTAGATTAGGTCATCCAAAAGAGACCTTAGCTAAAGCGTAGACAAAGTCTATCTGAGCATGAGATGATTTAGCTAATTTATAGTTTTTATATCCGGTATTTTTTCAATGAATATATCTCGCATAGACCTCAACCTACTCGTTTACCTAGATGTGCTACTGCGCCAGCGCAATGTCACCAAGGCTGCCAACCAATTAGGCATTAGCCAACCAGCCATGAGTAACGGCCTGAGGCGGTTACGGGATTTATTTGGCGACCCTCTATTAGTGCGCACCAGCGAGGGTATGATGCCCACCGAACGCGCGCAGGAGCTACAACCCGTGGTGCGCAATATGCTGGCCAGCGTAGAAAAAGCAGTACAGCCCACCGCCGAATTTGATGCCAAAAACAGCGACCGCGTGTTTCGCATTATGGCCAGCGACTATACCGAATCCACTTTAACCATCCCCCTACTCAAACACCTGCGCGCGCAGGCCCCCAATATACGCCTGGATATTATGACGCCCAGTGATGTGACCTATGAGGATGTAGAGCAGGGCAAAGTGGACATGGTCATCAACCGTTTTGACGACATCCCGCAATCCTTTCACCAAACCACCGTATGGCATGATGGCTTCTCCTGCCTGTTTAGCCGCGACAACCCCGTAGCGCAAAACTTCAACCTGGACAGCTACTTAGAGTCACAGCATGTGTGGGTTAGCAAAACCGGCATGGGCACAGGGGTAGGGGTAAACCCCAGCGATGTGCAGCGCCTGGGCTGGGTAGATAACGAGCTGGGCAAGCTGGGTAAAACCCGCAACATCACGGTTTTTACCCGCCACTATTTGTCCGCCATGCAAATGGCCGAACAAAAAGACCTGATCGTTACCGTACCCAGCAAGGCCGCACTCTCACAACGAGATAACCCCAAGCTGCTGATCAAACCCGCCCCCTTCCCCATCCAGCCCCTAGAGCTAAAAATGGCTTGGAGCCCCTTGCTACAAAGCAACCCCGGCCACCAGTGGATGCGCCGCTTGATTAAGAGCGTGGCCGAAGAGATAGAAAGCGGTAACTAAACCGGCTTATTCACAAGCCTTATAGCGAACATAACAACTATTAATTAGATTTATCATGGTGCCCTACATAGAATGAGGAAACAGACTATTTCCTCACTCCATTCGCTTAGATGTTTAGGGCTTTACCATGGCAACGCGCATTCAACAGGGCGGCTTACAAGTCGACAGCACACTACACACGCTAATCAATCAGCAAATTATTCCCGGCACCGGCGTAGACGCCGATCATTTTTGGCAAAGTTTTGAAGCCATACTCAACGACCTAACCCCCAAAAATAAAGCCCTGTTAGAAAAACGCGCCCAGCTGCAACAGCAAATCAACCAATGGCATAAAGCCAGGCTAGGGCAAACACTCAATTTCGCCGAATACAAAAGCTTTTTAGCAGAGATAGGCTACCTAGTCCCCGTAGGCGAAGACTTTAGCATTAGCACTCAAAATATAGAGCCAGAAATTGCCGAGCAAGCGGGGCCACAACTAGTAGTGCCTATTATGAATGCGCGCTTTGCCCTCAACGCCGCCAACGCTAGATGGGGCAGCCTATACGATGCACTCTATGGCACTGACGTTATCCCCGACGAAGGCGAATTAGCTAAGACCAGCAGCTTCAATGCCCTGCGTGCCGATGAAGTACGCCGCCTAGCAAAAGAGTTTTTGGACAGCGCGGCGCCCTTAAACGGTGCCTCGCACAAAGATGCCGCCGATTACAGCATCAATAACGGCAAGCTCAATGTGCGACTTAAAGATGGCGAAACCGTCACCCTAGTCGACAACTCACAGCTGCAGGGCTATCAAGGCGAAGCCAACAAGCCCGACATCGTGCTACTCAAACACAATAACCTGCACTTTGAGATAGAAATAGACCAAAAGCTGTCTCGCAGTGTTGATGCCGCCGGTGTTATAGACGTCAATTTAGAAGCTGCTCTTTCCACCATTATGGATTGCGAAGACTCCGTTGCCGCAGTAGATGGTGAAGATAAAGCGCTAGCCTATAGCAACTGGCTGGGTCTAATGAAAGGCGACTTAGCCGTTACCATTAAAAAAGGCCAGCAGGAGTCCGTGCGCCGCCTTAACCCCGACCGCAGCTACACCAGCCCTAAGGGCAAAAAGCTTAAATTAAAAGGTCGCAGCCTGCTGTTTATACGCAATGTTGGCCACCTAATGACTACCCCCGCAATTTTAGATAGCCAGGGCCATGAAATACCCGAAGGCATAATGGATGGCATGGTCACCTCACTGATTGCCATACACGATTTAAAAGGCAACGGCCCCCTACAAAACAGCCGCGCCAACAGTATTAATATTGTTAAACCCAAAATGCACGGCCCAGAAGAAGTGGCTTTTACTAACGAATTATTTGCCCGCATAGAAGACGCCCTTGGGCTAACGCGCAACACCATTAAAGTGGGCATTATGGATGAAGAGCGCCGCACTTCAGTTAACCTTAAAGAATGCATACGCGCTGCTAAAGAGCGGGTGGTATTTATCAACACCGGCTTTTTAGATCGCACCGGTGACGAAATACACACCAGCATGGAGGCCGGCCCCATGGTGCCCAAGGCCGATATGAAAGCGCAAAAATGGATTAGCGCCTACGAAGACTCCAATGTGGATATAGGCCTAGCCTGTGGCCTACAAGGCAAATCACAAATTGGCAAAGGCATGTGGGCCGAGCCCGACAGCATGGCCAAAATGATGCAGGCCAAAATTGCCCACCCCATGTCAGGAGCCAACACAGCTTGGGTACCCTCACCCACCGCCGCCACCCTGCACGCCATGCACTACCACCAAGTAGATGTACAAAGCCAGCAGCAACAAATCAAACAACGCACTGCTGCCAACGTAGACGATATTTTAACAATTCCTTTATTAGGTGATCGCAAACTTAGCGACGCCGAAATACAAAGAGAGCTGGATAACAACGCCCAAGGCATTTTAGGCTATGTAGTGCGCTGGGTAGACCAAGGGGTAGGCTGTTCAAAAGTACCTGATATAAACAACGTAGGCTTAATGGAAGACCGCGCCACTCTGCGTATTTCCAGCCAGCATATCGCCAACTGGTTACACCATGGCATATGCAGCCAAGAGCAAGTGATGGCAACGCTAAAACGTATGGCCGCCATAGTAGACAGCCAAAATGCTGGCGACCCAGCCTATATTAATATGGCCCCCAACTTTGACGGCATCGCCTTTCAAGCGGCCTGCGATTTAGTGTTTAAAGGCTGCGAACAACCCAGCGGCTATACCGAGCCGGTATTACACGCTAAGCGTTTGGCGCTAAAAGCTGCCGCCAACACTTAAGCACAATTAGCAAACACCATGCCCTGCCTAAAACATTTAGGCAGGGCATTTTTTTAGGGCTGCAATAAAGACAGCGCCATGGGAGCCACGCTAATCGCTGCTGTGCCTTGGCCATGGCTACGCCCAACAGGATGACCCGCTGCCTTGTCTACAGAGGTGCTGTGTAAAGTGGCGTCGTCTAAAACTGGCTTGTTCAACGCGGTATTGTTCAACGCGGCATTATTCAGTTCAACCTCTTCAACAGCAGCCACTCTCTCACCCAGACCTGTGGGGCTAGCAACCAGCTGCTGACTGGGCTCACCCAGCCACACACTCACCGGTAAGCCCGCATCCTTTTGGCTATAATCGCAAACCCCCTCGGGGAATACGCGCTCTAATTGCGCCTGTAAGGGCTGCATATTAATTCGGCCATAAACACCTGCCGCCATGGCCTGTGCCACGGGTTGCAACTGGCACTTAAACACATCCCCAGCGATGCTATCGCCCGCCACCTCGCGCGAGGTTTTATAGCGCGGGTATACTTGGCTGCAAGCACCATCCGGCTGCTGATTCCAATCGCCATTCCACACATCTTCACCCTCTGCCAACAACTGCCCGGCAGCATTAAAACAGGCATCCTGTGCCGCCGCTGGCTTATTCGCTGCGATGGTTTTGTCGGGGTGTAGACGCTGATTTTGCAACCACTGATCCAGCAAGCTTAAAGCCTCGACTATAGGAATATGCGGCTTTTCCGTCATCCATATCAACTGGTTATCCGCATGACCCTGGCCTTTCAGCATACGCACACGGCTGGCAAACGAGGCCGTGCTGTGATGCATGTCTAACTCATCTTCCAAATAGTGGCGTAAATCAATAATGGGGATATCGGCATAGCCCAAAAACACATGGCCAGAGCGATAAGCTCCGTGCATAGCGGCTAAGCTGCCTCGCGTTCTAGCAGCAGGTTTGGCTCCCTCACTGAGCAGCATATTGTGGTGGCTCCACTGGGAAAAATCGACGGGCAAAACCTTACCCAGCATTAACCAATACTTCTCTTGCTCCATTTCATGAAAGGGTTTCCAACCGCCTACATGGCTGTTTATGTTTAAAAATAACTCAGGGCTAATATCACCGTTACGCAAAGCCTGTAAACCATACTGCACCCCCACATTATCCCAGGTGCTATTGGCATAGCCGTGCTCATCCACACCATAAAACTGCTTGAGATCATCCCAATGGGTCCAGTGTTCGTTATCGGCAATACGGCGGCGGTATTTTTTAGAAAAATGAATAAAGTTGGGGTTGTGTACTACCGGGGTTAAACCGCGCCAACCCTGCACACATTCGCTGGAGCCTTTACTAATCTTAGGCAGCTCACCATTTAATAATGCTGCCGCATAGGAAAGAAAGGCAAACTCATTGTCCGCCTCTTCCTGGGCATTAACACCTTCTATTAAGCTGCGTTTTTTCCAACTGCGCCACAGTGGGTTGGCGGCGTCGGTAACATCAAAATAATACTCCAAGGGCTCGCAATCCATCACATAAGTAGTTTGCGTTACCATGTCGGGGTAGGAGTACAAAGCAATAGCGGCATCTAATAGTTCGGGATTATTTTGCGCAAATAAATACTGCTGTATAGCACCACCGGAACCACCTATACCCACGGTATACAGAGGCTCGCCATATAAGCTTTGAAACTGTTTTTTGACCCGCAGCGCGGTATCTTCTGCCAACCAAATATTGTAGTGATTACTGGTTTGATTAGCAGTGGAATAAACCACTGCATAGCCCTGCTTAATGGCCTCGTAGCGGCGTTCCAGCAAATCTGCGGATTTAATATTGCCCTGCCGTTTGCCTATACCCACGCCGCCGCGAAACTGATAAATCAGGCGCTGATTCCAATTTTCCACACTGGGCTCAGCCAGGCTACCAGCACCTTTTAATACCGCTAGGCCATAAAAATAACGGTTAATCGTGCCGGTTTCTAAGCGCACTATAAAATCTATCTCGCGGCCGTTAACTGTAATTTTGGCAATATCATTATTTGCCTCAGCTAGCGGATAAAATTTCGCTGTGCCTAGTCGATTATAAAAATAACTGGCCTGAGTAAGGTGGGAACAATCTTTGCTGTAACCAATTATTTCTTCACTCAGTCCTTTATCACCATCACCGCCATACACCGGCACCCCCAGCCTATGCTGATTATCTATCATAGGCTGCAGGCTATGGACTTTATTGCGGCCACATAAAAAAGGGTAGCGGTTAGCACCGGCAAATAAGGGCTGCACGGGGCCAGTGCTACCTAAGCTAATAGGGAATGAAAAAGTTTCGTTGGGGCGGCTGCTATACCTGGGGTGCAGCCCGCTATAAGCTGCAGGAGTAGAAAGCTCATCCGCCATGGCCGGCATGCCCACAACATATTGTTTGGTTTGTTCGGGCATAGGCCTAACCTGCGCCAACACGTACAAAACCGCCCCCAAAGATAATAAAAAAAGTCCGGTAAATAAAACGGCGCAATATTTAAGTAACTTTTTCATTATCAATCACCTCGTAGACATACCACTACAGCACATAGGCCTTGCTAACCTAGGGGATTGTTATTGTTATACCAAAAGATGCTTTGCAAAAAGCTATTAACAATAGCCGCTAATAAAAACCTGACTTACTTAGAGTATATACAAGGAATTAGACCGCAGCGTTTTATAAATCAACACAATGCCGACGGCAATCGCCAACGGTTAGTGGCCACTTCTTTTACAGAGGAGAATTATCGAAAAAAGCCGTACTGAAACAGCACGGCTATAGGTAGTTTTTACAGAGAAAAAATATTAAAAAAATTTATTTATGGTGAATCGGTCTAATAACAGCAGGCCCCAAACAAGAGCCGACACAGTCGCCCAGCTATTTTAAGCCCAGTACATCTTGCATATCGTATAAACCGGCCGGTTGCGCAGCCAACCACACCGCAGCACGGGCTGCACCGCGGGCAAAGCTCATACGCGAGCTAGCCTTGTGGGTGATTTCTACTCGCTCACCGTCGGCTAAAAACATCACCGTGTGATCACCTACCACATCGCCGCCGCGCACAGTAGCAAAAGCGATTTCATCTTTACTGCGCGGCCCTACCTGCCCTTCGCGGGCGTACACGGCCACATCTTTAAGCTTTTGCCCCAAGCCAGTGGCTACTGCCTCACCCATGCTCAGCGCCGTGCCTGAAGGAGCGTCGACTTTGTGGCGGTGATGGGCTTCAACAATTTCTACATCGTAATCGTGACCCAAGATTTGTGCCGCCATATTCAGCAGCTTAAAGGTCACGTTAACGCCAGTACTGAAATTAGAGGCCATGCAAATCGCAGTCTGCCCAGCGGCCTGCTGAATAGCCGTCAGCTCCTGCTCAGTGCAGCCTGTGGTGCCTATAACCAGCTGCTTACCCGCTGCCGCACAGGCCTGCGCGTTGGCCACAGTGGCCGCCGGCGTGGTGAAATCTATCAGCACATCAAAGTCATCTAGCACGGCGTTAATATCGCCGGCTATGGCCACATCCAGCTTACCCAAGCCCGCTATCTCGCCAGCATCTGCCCCTACCAAAGAGCTATCGGGACGAACTATGGCAGCGCTTAGTTTGGCGCCCTCGGCTAAGTGCGCAGCCTCTATCAAGGCCTTACCCATACGCCCAGCGGCACCGGTTACTGCGATTCTTACTGTCATTATTGTTTACTCGTGAAATCAGTCGCTAGTCGCTAGCTTCTAGAAACTAGCGACTAGGAACTATATTTTCATATCGTCAAAAAAGTTTTTAACACCTTCAAACCAAGACTTTTTCAAAGGCGACTGATCGCCATTGCCGTCCTCAAAGGTTTGCTGTAGTTCTTTCAACAGCTCTTTTTGTTTTTTGGTTAGGTTTACCGGTGTTTCTACCGATACCCTACACAACAAATCACCGGTAGAGCCGCCGCGTACTGGGGTTACACCCTTACCACGCAGGCGAAATAGTTTGCCCGTTTGTGTTTCGGATGGAATTTTTAATTTAACGCGGCCATCCAAAGTAGGCACTTCTAACTCGCCACCTAAAGCGGCATCGACTATGGAAATAGGCACTTCACAATATAAATGCTTGCCATCGCGCTCAAAAATTTTGTGCGGGCGTACATTCATTTGCACATATAAATCGCCACTGGGGCCACCATCGGGGCTGGCCTCACCTTCGCCTGATAAACGTATACGGTCACCGGTATCTACACCGGGCGGAACTTTAACCGATAGGGTTTTGGTTTCTTCAACCCTGCCCTGGCCATAGCAGCTGCTACAGGGGTCAGAAATCATTTTGCCCTTACCACGGCAGTTGGGGCAGGTTTGCTGCACCGAGAAAAAGCCCTGTTGCATGCGCACCTGGCCAGCACCGCCACAGGTGGTACAACTTACTGGCGTACTGCCTTTTTTGGCACCGCTACCATCACAGGGCTTACAAGCAACTAGAGTAGGAATACGAATTTTAGTGGTAGTACCTTTAACGGCCTCCTCTAAATCTATCTCTAGGTTGTAGCGTAAATCAGAGCCCGGCTGCGGTCCACGATGCCTGCCACCGCCTCCGCCGCCACCAAAGATATCACCAAACACATCGCCAAAAATATCGCTGAAATTACCGGCACCGCCGCCACCAAAACCACCACCGGCGCTACCATCAACACCAGCATGGCCGTACTGATCGTAAGCCGCACGTTTTTGGCTATCAGAAAGAATCTCATAAGCCTCGCTGGCTTCTTTGAATTTTTCTTCAGAGGCTTTGTCATCGGGGTTACGGTCGGGATGGTGCTTCATAGCTACCCGGCGATAAGCTTTTTTTAGATCCTTCTCGGAAACATCCTTGCTAACCCCTAAAATTTCATAATAATCGCGTTTTGACATGGTTGCTCAACTTCTGTGTTCTTTAGATACAGCAAACGCGGATACAGGATCCGCGTTAATAATTAGATAGGAAGTAGTTGCTAGTACCTAGCCTCTAGAGACTAAGAACTAGCGCACTAGTGACTGACGACTTATTTATCGTCTTTCACTTCCTCAAACTCGGCATCCATTACGTCATCAGCAGGCTCGGCTTGCTCAGCACCGGCACCGGCGTCACCGCCAGCGGCTTGTGCTTTGGCTTGCTCTTCGGCGTATAGCTTTTGAGCTAATGAGCTAGAAGCTTCGGTTAGCTTTTGTGTTGCAGCTTCCATCGCTTCTTTGTCATCG
The DNA here is from genome assembly GCF_024734385.1 of Dasania sp. GY-MA-18. Taxonomy (GTDB): domain Bacteria; phylum Pseudomonadota; class Gammaproteobacteria; order Pseudomonadales; family Dasaniaceae; genus Dasania; species Dasania phycosphaerae. The sequence continues at coordinate 146,542 of NZ_JANHAP010000001.1, forward strand.
CCGCTGACCACTTCTTCAGCACCTTTGATGGCCTCTTCTATGGCTGACTTTTCAGCGGCATCTGCTTTATCACCCGCTTCTTCTAAGGTTTTCTTAGTGGCGTGGATTAAACCTTCCAAGGTGTTGCGAGCAGTTACTACTTCCTCAAACTTTTTATCGGCTTCGGCATTAGCTTCCGCGTCGCGTACCATGTTTTCGATTTCGTCATCCGACAAGCCACTAGACGCGGTAATGCGTATAGATTGCTCTTTGCCGGTAGCCTTGTCTTTAGCGCCTACGTGTAAAATACCGTTGGCATCTATGTCGAAGGTTACTTCGATTTGTGGCATACCCCGTGGTGCAGGTGGGATATCGGCCAAGTCAAAACGACCCAATGATTTGTTTTGTGCCGCTTGCTTACGCTCACCTTGCACTACGTGTATGGTTACCGCTGACTGGTTATCTTCGGCAGTAGAGAAAGTCTGCGACTTCTTAGTAGGAATCGTGGTGTTCTTCTCTATCAAAGTAGTGGCCACGCCGCCCATGGTTTCTATACCTAGACTTAATGGGGTTACGTCTAGCAACAATACGTCTTTAACATCACCGCTTAATACCGCACCTTGAATCGCAGCACCCATGGCTACCGCTTCATCAGGGTTTACATCTTTACGTGGTGCCTTGCCGAAAAACTCTGCCACTTTAGCTTGTACTAAAGGCATACGGGTTTGACCGCCCACTAAAATGATGTCGTCAATTTCAGAGGTTGATAAATCAGCATCGGCTAAGGCTTGCTTAACAGGCTTCAGCGAGTTAACTACCAAGTCTTCAACCAGTGACTCTAACTTAGCGCGAGTTAGCTTAACCACTAAGTGTTTAGGGCCAGTGGCATCAGCAGTAATATAAGGCAAGTTCACTTCAGTTTGTTGGCTAGAAGACAACTCGATTTTCGCTTTTTCAGCAGCTTCTTTTAAACGCTGTAGCGCTAGCGGATCGTTGTGTAAATCTATGCCTTGCTCTTTCTTAAACTCAGCAGCCAAATATTCAATTAAACGTAAGTCGAAATCTTCACCACCTAGGAAAGTGTCACCGTTGGTAGAAAGCACTTCAAACTGGTGCTCGCCGTCTACTTCAGCAATTTCGATAATAGAAATATCGAAGGTACCACCACCCAAGTCGTATACCGCAATTGTGTGGTCGCCCTTAGTTTGGTCCATACCATAAGCGAGTGCCGCAGCAGTAGGCTCGTTGATAATACGCTTAACTTCTAGGCCAGCGATTTTACCCGCGTCTTTAGTCGCTTGACGTTGTGAGTCGTTAAAGTAAGCCGGTACAGTAACTACCGCTTCGGTCACTGCTTCGCCTAAATATTCTTCAGCGGTCTTTTTCATCTTTTTCAAGACTTCAGCAGACACCTGAGGGGGAGCCATTTTTTCGCCATTAACTTCTACCCAAGCATCGCCATTGTCGGCAGCTGAGATTTTGTAAGGCACCATGGAAATGTCTTTTTGTACTACGTCGTCTTTAAACTTGCGGCCGATTAAACGCTTAACCGCAAATAAAGTGTTGTTGGGGTTGGTGACAGCCTGACGCTTAGCGCTTTGGCCGACTAAAATTTCACCGTCAGCTGTATAGGCCACGATGGAAGGCGTAGTGCGATCGCCTTCAGCGTTTTCAATTACTTTGGCTTTACCATTCTCTAGTATAGAAACACAAGAGTTGGTTGTACCCAAGTCAATACCAATTATCTTACCCATTGTCATACTCCATCGTTCAATTCATGTCAGCCTGCCCAGAAGGGTAAGCCTTTACTATTCAGTTGTTACCTATATTGGCGCGTTTATAGGCTTTTCAAGGGCCGCGGCCATTTATTTTCTGTTACTTATTGCGCTATTAGGCCTGCTCGTCCACCGAGGTGCTGGCGGCTTTAGACACCATAACCATAGCCGGGCGCAACAAGCGGCCGTTTAGGGTATAGCCTTTTTGCATCACATGGATGACGGTATTGGGCTCTACATCGGGGTTTTCAACCATGGACATAGCTTGGTGTAATTGTGGATCAAAAGGCTCACCACTAGGGTCTACCTGCTCAACCTTGAATTTCTCTAGGGCAGCAATCAGTGACTTCTGAGTAAGCTCCACCCCTTCCAATAAGGGCTTTAAGGCTTCGTTTTCTTGGTCGGCGGCATCGATAGCACGCTCTAGGTTGTCGCTAACTACCAATAGCTCACTGGCAAATTTCTCTAGCGCAAATTTGCGGGCCTTATCCACCTCGGCTTCGGCGCGACGCTGGGTGTTTTGGGCATCAGCCACAGTGCGCAGGGCCTGCTCTTTGGTATCGGCCAACTCTTGTTGGGCGGCTTCCAGCTGCGCCTTCAGGCTATCAACTTCGCTCAATTCAGCCGCAGGCTCTGTGGCCTCTGGCTCAACAGCATCCACCACCGCTTCGGGCTCTGGGTTAGCTGAGTCTACTTCGGGGTTTGTTTGATCGTCTTTTGACACTGCGTACTCTCTCCAATTACCGCTTCTATTATGGCTACAAAAAAGCAGCTTCAGCACCGCCTTTTTACCTATTGTGCTCAGATATGGGGGCTGCCACAGCCATATCAAGGCCTAGGCCATAAAAAATAAATGCTTATTTATCAGGCAGTTAGCACAAGACCCCAGATTCACAAACTAGGCGGCAAAGCCGTTGCAAATTAAAACTAGACAAAACACTGTATAAATAACCATAATACTGTGCATAACAACAGTATTCGCAAACCCAACCAATAAGAGATAACCAGCATGCTCAGCCATTTGAATATTGATAACTTTGCTATTGCCTCTCATTTAGACATGGAGTTTCACGGCGGTATGACCGTGATCACCGGCGAAACCGGCGCCGGTAAATCCATTATGCTGGGGGCGCTAGGGCTGGCCTTGGGCGACCGCGCCGATGCCGCCATAGTCAGGCACGGCGCTGACCGCACCGATATACATGCCACCTTTGATATAAGCAACATCCCTGAGGCCCAGCAATGGCTGGCCAGCCGTGAACTTAGCGCTGGCCACGAATGCATGCTGCGCCGCGTTGTCACCAAAGAGGGCCGCTCGCGAGGCTTTATTAATGGCAGCCCCGCCACCCTCAACGACTTAAAAACCCTGGGCAATATGCTGATCGACATACACAGCCAGCACGCCCATCAATCCCTGCTAAAAAAAGAGCAGCAACGCCGCTTATTAGATGAGTTTGCCAACACTCAAAGCCTAGTAGACGACATCAAAAACACAGTCGCCGACTACAGCCAGCTGGCACAGCGCCTAGCCACCCTAGAGGCCAACCACAGTGAGCAAACCGCCAGAGCACAACTGTTGGGCTACCAAGTCGAAGAGCTAGACCAACTGGCCTTGGCTGAAGGTGAACTAGAGCAGCTAGAAGCCGAACAAAAACAAAGAGCCAATGCCGAGTCCATCTTACAGTCCTGCCATCACGCCCTAGCCCTATGCCAAGAAGGCGAACTTAACGTCAGCAATATACTCAACCAAGCCATACGCTCGCTGGCCAATATCCCCGCCAAAACCAAAGGTCTGGAAGAGGCCGAGCAACTGTTAAACAGCGCCCTGATACAGGCCGAAGAAGCCAGCCATGAAATTGCCGCCCATATAGACAATTTTGAGGTAGACCCCGAACGCCTGTTATATGTAGAGCAACGCCTCAACCTGGTGTTTGAAATTGCTCGCAAACATCGCATAGATGCCAGCCAACTCAGCGAGCTACACCAGCAGTTACAAAGCGAGCTCAACAGTATAGCCGGCAGCGATGAAGAAATAGACCAGCTACACCAGCAAACCACAGAGCTGCGCCAGCGCTACCAACAGCTGGCAAGTAAGCTCAGCAAAAAGCGCCGCAGCGCCGCCCAAAAATTAGAGAAACAGGTAGAGGCACAACTTAAAACCCTAGCCATGAGCAACTGCCGCTTTAGCATAGAGCTAGCCGCCAGACAGGGCGAAGAGCCACACCCACAAGGCTTGGAAGACATACATTTTTTAATTAGCACCAACCCCGGCCAGCCTGCCCAACCACTGGCACGCACCGCCTCGGGAGGCGAGCTTTCACGCATTAGCCTGGCCATACAAGTGGTGACCGCGCAAACCAGCGCCATACCCACCATGGTCTTTGACGAGGTAGACGTAGGCATAGGCGGCGCCACGGCCGAAGTAGTAGGCAACCTGCTACAGCAGCTGGGCGAAAAAGGTCAGGTACTGTGCGTTACCCACCAACCGCAAGTTGCCTCCAAGGGCCACCAGCATTTATACGTGAGCAAACAAAGCTCGAAAAAATCCGTCACCACCCAGCTAAAACAGCTGGCGCCAGAAGATAAGATAGAAGAAATTGCCCGCATGTTAGGGGGCATAGATATTACCGAGCAATCCATTGCGCATGCCAAACAGATGTTGGCGGTGCATTAACAGTCTTTAGACTGCAGTTCCTAGCCTCTAGTGCGAAGTCGCTAGCTTAAAGACTAGGAACTAGTGGCTATAAACTAGCGACTATTTTTCCTTCGGTTTTACATACAAAACAAGACTATGATCAACAATCTCATAGCCCATTTCGTCGGCTATTTCGTGCTGGCGCTTTTCTATTGTAGGGTCACAAAATTCCAGTACTTGGCCGCTGTCTAGGCACACCATGTGGTCGTGGTGGTCACCCTTAGCCATCTCAAATACCGAATGGCCGCCTTCAAAGTTATGCCTTACCACCAAGCCTGCCGACTCAAATTGGGTGAGCACGCGGTAAACCGTGGCCAGGCCTACGTCTTCACCGCTGTCTAATAATGATTTGTATACATCTTCTGCACTGAGGTGGTGGCTGTCTTGTTCTGCAGCCTCCAATAGCTGCAAAATTTTTACTCTAGGCAAGGTCACTTTTAACCCTGCATTACGTAGTTCCTGATTCTGGGTGGCCATGATGTAGCTGCCTTAGCGTTAATTGCGAGTTTCGGGTATTATCCACAACCTCAAGCAACAGTGGAACCACCCATGACTAAATATCTTTTACCTCTATGCTGCCTATGGCTAAGTTTAGCAGCTTGTACACCCCATAAAATCGCCATAGAGCAAGGCAATATTTTAAAGGCTGATATGCTAAGGCAGTTGGAAATTGGCATGTCTAAAAGCCAGGTTGAGTTTATTTTAGGCACTCCAGTTATTAAAGATAGCTTTAATAACGACCGCTGGGACTATGTGTATATTATGCGCCCCCACAAGCTGCCTGTACGCAAGAAAAACCTAGTGCTGATCTTTAAAGGTGAGCATTTAGCCAGCATGAGCGGCTCGGCACTGAAGTTACTCACCGAGGATGAGCCCGAAGACAACCCCGACGCCGAAACACTTAGCCGCGACGACTAAGCCCGCAGCTTACTAGTACTATTGCCGGGCATTTTTTTGCTCGGCCTTTTCCGCCTTCACTTTTTCAGCACGCGCTTTGCGCACCTCTTTGGGGTCGATTAACAGCGGCCGGTAGATCTCTACCCTATCGCCATCGCGCAAGGTCTGCTGCTGCGGCTTGGCCACCGCCTTGCCAAAAATGCCCAGCTTGGCATCAGCTATAGACAGCCCCGGGAAAAACTGCTCCATGCCCGAGGCCATAGCCCCCTCATACACCGTCGTACCCTCAGCAACCTCTAAGGCAATAATTTTTTGCTTATTGGGTAAGGCATAGGCGACTTCTATGGTGATGGTGGGCGTTACTGACATAGGGCTCTCTTAATTGCTTAGTAATAAATATTGCGGCTTAACCATACAACTGCTGGGCACGTTTGACGATGGCATCCACTAAGTTATTCGCCATAGGCTCAAACATTTTTTTAGCGGCCAGCGATAACACCGCTCCCTTTAATTGAAAGCTCATGCGTAAACTCACCTTACAGGCTTCATCACTTAAAGGCTGCAACAGCCACTCGCCCTGAAAATGGGAGAACGGCCCATCCACTAAGTGCATCACAATTTTATGGGGGTAATGCAGCTCATTGCGAGTGGTAAAACTGTAGCTAAACCCTAGCTTGGCTAAATCCAAACGCGCCTGCATATGGCTGTCACTTTGCGAGATAAGCTCAGCGCCAACACAGCCATCCATAAACTGGGGGTAAGCCGTTACATCGTTAATCAGTTGATAGATTTTATCAACGCTATAGGGCAGCAGCGCACTGCGCTCAATGGAAGTCATTTTAACCTTATTTATCTTAATCGCTAGAAACTAAGCTAGGCCGTCGCTACTAGCCAGCGATAAAGCGGCAGCAGCAAAATCAACAACACAGCAGGGGCGGCAATATAACGTAAAAGCCAATACCAAAGAACAAAAACAACCCCGCTATGCTTGTAAAACTCATCGCGCACCACCTCTAGGCGCATACGCCAGCCTACAAAAATGGCAATTAACAAGCCACCTAACGGCAGGAGAATATTGGCACTGATATAGTCCAGCCAGTTAAAAATGCTCCTATCTAACCAGCGCACATCGCTCCATTCATTAAGCGATAACAGCGCCACTATACCTAGCCCCCAGGCCAACAGCCCCACGGTTAATGCCGCAAACAGGCGCTTAAACTTGCAGCGCTCTACCAACCAAGCCACCGCCGGCTCCATTAGCGCCACCCCCGAGCTCAGCCCCACCAAGGCCACCACTGTAAAAAAGGCACCGCCAAATAGCTCGCCGTGCTCTATATGGCCAAAGGCATAAGGCAAAGCCACAAACATTAAACCGGGGCCAGTGCTGGGCGCTATATTCAAACTAAACACCAAGGGGAATATCGCCAAGCCTGCCAATAGCGCTACGGCCGTATCAATTAACACCACCGCCGATAATAAGCCCGCCACCGAGCGGCCATCGGGCATATAGGCGCCAAAGGCCATCATGGCCCCCAGGCCTATGCTCAAGGTAAAAAAGGCCTGACCCAAGGCCGCCAGCACTATCTCTGGGGTGATGGCCTGCCATTGAAAACTAAATAAAAACTGCTGGGCAGCTGCCATATCCCCCATACGGTTGCTATACAGCACCACTATCACTAACAGCAGCACAAACACTGGCAAAATAATACGCGCCATTCTCGCCATGCCGCGCTCCACACCAGTGGACACCACTAAAACTACCAAGGCCAAAAAGATTGAGTGCCATAAGGCCAACTGCCAAGGGTCGGCCAGTAACTGGTTAAAAGCTTCACCCACCTTAGCCGCCGTTAAGCCCTTAAACTGGCCAGTAAAGATACTATCTATATGAGCAATGCCCAGCCCGGCCATCACACTGTAATAGGACAGTATGCACAGCCCCGCCAAACAACCCAGCCAGCCCATCAACTGCCACCAACTAGAGACAGCGGCCTCACGCGCCAGGTTTTGGCTGGCCGTAATCGGGTTAGCGCGGCCGCGGCTGCCTATCACCACCTCGGCAATCAGCACCGGCAACGACACCAGCACCATAAAAAACAAATACACCACCACAAAGGCCGCGCCACCATTGGCACCAGCCAAGGCAGAAAACTTCCACAAGTTACCCATGCCCACGGCGGCACCAGCGGTGGCTGCCACAAAGGTCCAACGACTGCCCCATACCCCCTGGCTAGATTCCCTTAATAAAGACACTGGCTACACACCTTTTCGCTAAGCACACTGACAAATTGAACACAGCTTACCGTAAAGCCCTTAACTATGGCGATAAACAAGCAGCATTTTTAGGCAGGCTATAATTCCAGCCCCTATTATTGATCCCCCCTATATTCATTGCTCCATGAAATACCTATAATGCCGCCCCATGAACAAAAAGAAACCCAAACACACCAGTAACACCATTGCCCTTAATAAAAAGGCCAAGCACGATTACCATCTCGAAACTAAATTTGAGGCGGGCATCTCGCTGTTGGGCTGGGAAGTAAAAAGTTTAAGGGAAGGCAAAGTTCAAATTGTCGATACTTATGTGCATATGCAAAACGGTGAGGCCCTGCTGATAGGCGCCAACATCACGCCGCTCAATACCGTGTCCACCCATTTTGTGGCCGAGCCCACTCGCACCCGCAAATTGCTGCTTAATAAGCGTGAGCTAGCCAAACTTGCCGAAGCTACCCAGCAAGATGGCCGCACCTGCGTGTGCACCGCCTTGTACTGGAAAAATCACCTGGTCAAAGCAGAAATTTGCATAGCTAAGGGCAAGCAAAAACACGATAAACGCGCCACCGAAAAGGACCGAGACTGGGGCCGAGAGAAACAACGCATAGTGCGCGACAACACCCGCCAGTAACAACGCTTAGCTCTATTTTTATAGGCTTTTTTAAATGCCCTGCGAATTTTAAAGAGGTTTTTTTAGACGTAAACACTCTAACCACGGCATTGCATTTAGGCCTTATAGAGCCCATATTAACTAAGGCACTTTGATGCCAAGACAGATCTCCCTCAGGGAGCATCAACTGGGGTGCGGGCGCATAACCTACGGGTCGCCCCATCCCTGTTCTACTTTTCATATCCCTAACCCCCAACAAGCCCACTATTTAACACCTAACAGTGCTAAATACGCTTTATTTAAATGAAGTAGTAGCCGCAGCCAAACACTAGCACTATAATGGCGGTACTTAAGTGATTTACAGCCGCACTGTAAATCAACAACAGTTTCGGGGCCGATTTGGATTCGACGACGGTTACAAAACTTAAGTGTGCATGTCGTGATGGTAGCCAATCACGTAAATCCAAAGCTGCAAACTATTAGTTGCCAACGACGACAACTACGGTGCTCAACTAGCTGCGTAAGTAGCTTTTTGTTACACCATCTAGGGGCTAGCCCCCTAGCGGTCTTTAGCAAGGTGCCAGTATCGCGCTACTGACTGTCATTCAGAACTGGATCGCTGTGAAGCCTCGCCCGGGGTGGATCTGCTAAATATTAATCGGGATCGCCAACTACGTCCTGCCCGTCGGGCTGTAAGCGGTTAAAACAATTGACGGAATCTAAACATGTAGAGCACTAAGCAGCGGACTGACGGACGCGGGTTCAATTCCCGCCGGCTCCACCAATACAAAACCCTGCCTTCGCAAGAAGGTGGGGTTTTTTATTGGTAGTAACTGCAGGTATTGAGTTATAAGCCCGGGTTCACAAAAATGCAGGACAGCATTTTTGCACAGCCGCAGGCTGCCCACAGGGCGAGGCACATGGATGTGCCGAGTGAATTCCCGCCGGCTCCACCAAATAAAAAGCCTCACCCATTTTTGGGTGGGGCTTTTTTATTTGTGGTGCGGGTGTGGATGCGAACCCGCGTACCGGGTTCACAAAATGCAGGATAGCATTTTTGCACAGCCGCAGGCTGCCCGCAGGGCGAGGCACATGGATGTGCCGAGTGAATTCCCGCCGGCTCCACCAATAAAAAACCCCGCCTTCGCAAGAAGGCGGGGTTTTTTATTGGTAGTAACTGCAGGTATTGAGTTATAAGCCCGGGTTCAAAAAATGGCAGGACAGCCATTTTTGACGACCGTAGGTCGCCCCAGCGGGGTGAGCGCCAAGGATGGCGCGAATCAATTCCCGCCAAGCTATTAATACGCATCATAAAGTTTTTTATTTGCGGTGCAGGTGTGGATGCGAACCCGCGCACCGGGTTCACAAAAATGCATTTGCACAGCCGCAGGCTGCCCGCAGGGCGAGGAACATGGATGTGCCGAGTGAATTCCCGCCGGCTCCACCATCTTGTAAATAGCCCTAATGAGCCCTCACCAGCCATTAGGGCTATTTATTAACCCGCAATTTTACTCTCAGGAAATTAGGGCTGATGCGGTTATTTGCGTACTAACCCACACTCAAACAGCTTCAAAAGTACTCTTTCTTAAGCAACTGTCCTCATACTCCAGTACATCTTCTCGCCGGTACCTAACTTGACCACCAAGTTTCACATAAATCGGGCCTATCCCCCCTGAACGCCAGCGCTCCAGCGTAGCCTCACTCACTTGCCAACGATTACACAGCTCTCTTTACGTAATAAGTGATTGATATTCATTCATATTGATTCTCCAGTATATTCTAGTTGATCAAGTCCCATTTCGGGACTATTATTAACTTTATGAGAATCATTGCCTTGTCGACACTAAAAGCTTTCTGGGAAGAGCGCCCAGAGTACATGGATGCTAAAGAGCCTACGCTTGCTTGGTATCGACACGCCTTAGCAGCTGACTGGAGCGCACCTGCTGATGTTAAGCAGGACTTCAGAAATGCCAGCATCCTTAAAGATGGGCGTGCGGTTTTCAATATTGCGGGCAACAAGTACCGACTAGTCGTGTGGATCAACTACGCCTATCGCGTGGTGTACATCCGATTCATCGGCACCCATGCACAATACGACAAAATTGACGTACAAACTATTTAACTGACCCAAAGGTAGAAACGAGAGGTAAACACTATGGACATCAAACCGATCAAAACTGATACCGACTACCGAGCGGCATTAAAAGAAATTGAAAGCCTGATGATGGCTGGCCCTGACACTCCCGAAGGTGAAAAGCTAGACGTCATGGTCACGCTTATCGAAGCTTATGAGGCCAAGCATTTCCCTATGGAACTGCCTGATCCTGTTGAAGCCATCAAGTTCGAGATGGAGCGCAAAGGGTTAACAGTGAAAGATCTCGAGCCAATGATCGGTAAAAGCAACCGAGTTTATGAGATTCTCAATCACAAGCGCTCGCTCACACTAAAAATGATCTGGAAGCTGCATGAAGGTTTGGGTATTCCGGCTGAATCCTTGATCAAACCACCTCAAGCGCATGCTTAAGAGTGATAGATTTCAAAGCACAGCGGAGATTGACGCTCGGCTCGCAGAGCTTGAGCAGGAGAAAATGCAACTTCTAGCTCTTAGAGATCAACTCCAGCAACCTTCACCGAATACATCAGACTCGCCCCTATATTCGCCAGACCAAAAGATTGCCATATTCAGAGGATTGTTTCGGGGCCGAACCGATATTTTTGCTAACCGCTGGCAAAATAAAAAAGGTCGCAGTGGTTACTCTGTTGCCTGCAACAACGAGTGGGTACAAGGGATCTGTCATAAGCCTCGCATCAAATGTCAGGATTGCAATCACCGTCAGTTCACAGAGTTAAATGACCAGATCATTTATCGCCACTTAGCAGGGCAACAAGTGGCTGGCCTCTACCCTTTAATGCACGATAACACCTGCTACTTTCTTGCGGCCGATTTTGATAAAGGCCAATGGCAAGAAGAAGTGAACGCAATGTCGAGGGCTTGCCATAACTTCGAAATACCGCATACCATTGAAATTTCACGCTCTGGCAAAGGAGCGCACCTTTGGATTTTCTTCAACGAGAAAGTCCCTGCCAAAGAAGCTAGATTATTAGGATTTGGACTACTCGACAAAGCGATGGAGTTTTATCCCAACTTATCGTTTGATTCCTATGATCGCCTTTTCCCCAATCAGGATATTTTACCCGAAGGCGGATTTGGAAATTTAATCGCTCTACCACTCCAAAAGGAAGCGCGATTGTCTGGCAATAGCTCCTTTGTCAATAACGAATTGAATGTCATCCAGGACCAATGGCAACACCTAGCTAATATGGAGTCTATTTCACACAGCAGACTGACAAAGCTACTGACACAGATTTCACCAAACTCAGCGTTATTTAAAGAACAAGAGGTTATAGAGAATTGCCCACCTTGGGAAATGACCGCCAAGGCAAAACCTCATTTATTAGAAAACCCACCAAAAAAGATAAACGTCACTCTCGCAAATCATATTTATTTTGAATTAAGTGAGCTACCAAACGCCTTAGCAGCAAGGTTAAGGCGGCTCGCGAGCTTTTCAAACCCTGTATTCTTCAAAACACAGGCACTACGGTTTTCAACCCATGGTATTCCACGTTTCATTTCCTGCGCTCGAATAGAGCAAGGTTACTTGGCGATACCCCGTGGTTGCTTAGACGAAGCGTTAGAGTTATTAGCCGAGAATCAGATCGAAGTTCAATTAGACGATCAACGTGAAAGTGGTACTAAACTTAAAACCACTAAGTCGCTCGTCAAACTCAGAAAGAATCAACAAGTTGCAGTGCGAGCCATGAGAAAGCACGATGCTGGAATTCTTCACGCTCCAACAGCCTTTGGTAAAACAGTTACCGCTATTGGCATGATTACCAAGCGCAAAGCCAATACGCTAATTTTAGTTCACAGTAGACAATTGCTCGACCAATGGAGAGAACGGTTAAAATCGTTTTTGCCTGATATGGATGTTGGCATCATTGGTGGTGGCAAGAAAAAGCCAACGGGTGTCATCGACATCGCAACCTACCAAAGCCTCATCAATAAAAAAGAAAACACTGTATCGGAGATCGTCCAAGATTATGGGCATGTGATCGTTGATGAGTGCCATCACGTTTCTGCGCCGCGCTTTGAAATGGTGTTAAACGAAGTTAGAGCTAAATATTTACTCGGCTTGACCGCCACACCCGAAAGGCAGGATGGCCACCAGAAAATCATCTTTATGGCGACAGGGCCTATTCGTCACAAGGTTAAAAACACCACAGAAGAAAAATTTGAACAGCAGGTCGTTGTTCATCAGCTCTATGACTCTCCTCCAAAGCAGTTAATCCATTCAGAAGAGCGACCAAAAATCTCTGACGCTTATCGCTGGATCATGGAAAATGATGAACGAACACAGAGAATCATCATCGATGTTCTCGCCTGTATTCAGCAATCTAAACACCCAATAGTGTTAACAGAACGCAGGGGACATGCAGAGACGATCAATGCTTTGCTGCTCGACAAAGAGGTCGACTCGGTCGTTTTAAAAGGCGCAATGCGCGCGTCTGAGCGGAAGGCTGTTGAAGAGCAACTACCTACCGCACAAGTTGTCGTTGCCACTGGCAAATATGTAGGTGAAGGTTTTGATCTGCCAAGACTAGACACGCTGTTCTTAGCCATGCCCATTGCATGGAAAGGCTCTCTGGCTCAGTATGCCGGGCGCATTCACCGAGAATCAGATGGCAAAGAGCGTGTCACCATATACGATTATGTCGATTGCTCGCTCCCTATGTTGCAACGAATGTTCAACAAACGGGAGAAAAGCTATAAGGCAATGGGATATCAAATTTCGTTCAATGGTGAAGCGCCCGAACAAGGCCAATTGTCAACCGAGTTTCTGCTAGCTTCTGACGAATAGGGTTCCCAAGCTCCTGCGTAAGCATAGACCCGCATTGGCTTACTAAAGCGATTGAGGGACTAATTCAGTTCCTATTGTGGGAACCAAACCGGCGCCCCGTCTCACCATTAATACAAAACCCCGCCTTTGCAAGAAGGCGGGGTTTTGTATTAATGGTAGTAACTGCAGGTATTGAGTTAAAAGCCCGGGTTCACAAAAATGCAGGATAGCCATTTTTGACGACCGCAGGTCGCCCCAACGGGATGAGCGCCAAGGATGGCGCGAATCAATTCCCGCCAAGCTGTTAATACGCATCATAGAGTTTTTTATTTGTGGTGTGGGTGCGAACCCGCGTACCGGGTTCACAAAAATGCATTTGCACAGCCGCAGGCTGCCCACAGGGCGAGGCACATGGATGTGCCGAGTGAATTCCCGCCAGTGGCATTAACAAAAAAATAAACAATCAATAAAAAAGGGGAGCCCTACCGCTCCCCTAAACACGATTGTGGCTAGAAGGGTTTAGCCCCAATCGCCCATACCCGGTGCTGGCGCAGCGGGCTTTTCCTCTTTGGGCTGTTCGCTAACCATGACTTCGGTGGTTAGCATTAAGCCGGCGATGGAAGCTGCGTTTTGCAAGGCTGAGCGGGTGACTTTGGCGGGGTCGATAATCCCCATTTCCAACATGTCGCCGTAGGCTTCGGTTTGGGCGTTGTAGCCGTAGCTGTCGCTGCCTGCGCGTACTTTTTCTAGTACTACGCTGGGCTCTACGCCAGCGTTGCGCACAATTTGCCTAAAGGGTTCTTCCATGGCACGCAGGGCAATTTTTATGCCTTGCTTGTGGTCTTCGTTGGCAGACGCTAATTGCGCCTTGCTCACGGCGTCAGCCAGGCGCACCAGGGTAATACCACCGCCAGGTACTATGCCTTCTTCCACCGCCGCGCGGGTGGCATGCAGGGCATCGTCTACCAGATCTTTTTTCTCTTTCATTTCCACTTCGGTGGCAGCACCTACTTTAATTACCGCTACACCACCGGCGAGTTTGGCAACGCGCTCTTGTAGTTTCTCCTTGTCGTAGTCGGAACTGGCATTGGCGATTTCATTGCGTATTTGCGCAACCCGTTCGTCTATAGCCTGCTTTTCACCCTCCCCGTCTACCACGGTGGTGGCGTCTTTGCTGATAACTACGCGTTTGGCGCTGCCTAGGTGCTCTAGCTCTACATCTTCTAAACTTAGCCCTACCTCTTCGGCAATAACGGTAGCACCGGTGAGCACGGCTATGTCTTGCAGCATGGCTTTGCGCCTGTCGCCAAAGCCTGGGGCTTTAACCGCGGCGACTTTTAAAATGCCACGCAGATTATTAACCACCAGGGTAGCTAGGGCTTCACCCTCAACATCTTCGGCGATTAATAATAATGGCCGTGACTCTTTGGCAACTTTTTCTAGGGTGGGCAGCAGGTCGCGTATATTGCTGATTTTTTTATCAAACAATAGTAAGTAGGGGTTTTCTAGCTCAGCAGTCATTTTGTCTTGGTTGGTGACAAAATAAGGTGACAGGTAGCCCCTATCAAACTGCATACCCTCTACTACTTCTAACTCGTTGGCCAGTGACTTACCTTCCTCTACGGTGATTACACCATCGCGGCCGACTTTTTCCATGGCCTCGGCCAGTATGTCACCTATGTCTTGGTTCCAGTTAGCCGACACGGTGGCAACCTGGCCTATGGATTTGTTATCGCTACAGGGTTTGGCTAATTTGCCCAGCTCGTCTATGGCCACTTTAACCGCAGCATCTATCCCCCGTTTAATATCCATAGGGTTCATGCCAGCGGCTATAGATTTTAAGCCTTCGCTTAAAAAACCTTGCGCCAACACGGTGGCAGTGGTGGTGCCGTCGCCAGCAACCTCAGCGGTTTTGGCAGCCACTTCTTTCACCATTTGTGCGCCCATGTTTTCAAACTTATCTTTTAGCTCTATTTCTTTAGCGACCGACACGCCGTCTTTAGTCACCCGTGGTGCGCCAAAGCTTTTGTCTAGCACAACGTTACGGCCTTTGGGTCCTAGGGTAGCTTTTACGGCGTCAGCGAGGATATTAACCCCGCTAAGCATACGCTCGCGCGCATCATCAGAAAATTTTATAGCTTTAGCACTCATGCGGCTTTCTCCTCTATTTGGCTATGCTCAATTACAGCTAAAATATCTGACTCTTTCATTACCAATAACTCTTGGCCATCAACCTTTACTTCTGAGCCTGAATATTTACCAAACAAAACTCGGTCACCGGGCTTAATCGCCAAAGCCCGCAACTTACCATTGTCTAGTGCTATGCCGTCACCTACGGCTATAACCTCCCCTTGGCTGGGTTTTTCGGCGGCAGAATCGGGGATAATAATGCCACTATCAGTCGTGGTTTCTGCCTCTAGGCGGCGTACAACCACACGATCATAAAGAGGTTTAATTCCCATGAACGTTTCTCCTACTATGATTGAATACCAAATTAACTCGCAGCGGCAAGCATGGGCCCACCGCGCCAAAATTATGTAGGGGCAGTAAAAATTGATTTCAAGTATTTTAAATAAAAAATTTTTTACTATACTGAACAGGTAGATATAAACCCCTGTTATAAGCCCTGAGGAGTTTATTTATGCCCGTGAAAAGCACTATTAGCCGCGAAGGCTCTTTAGCCGCCTACTTTAAAAAACGCCTGCAGCGTTTTAGCCAGGCCTCCCCCCCGCACGACGACACCCTGTGGTATTTAAGCCATATGCTAGAACGCTACGGCCAAAGCCGTGAGCTATTTGAACAGCAGCAAGGGCTAAGCCTGCAGCCTTTGGCCCTACTTTATTTTGATGCACTAGCCACCAATAACAAAAGAGAAAAGCTGGCCCTGTTACGTAAGCTGGGGGACCAGTCTTTGTTTTTAGCGGCTTTATTCCCTGAGTATTTTGCACGCCGCGGTATACGCAAGGATTATATGGTGGGCATGGGCGGTGCGGCTTATTACTATGTCGCCGAAGCCAGTAAGCAACAAGCCCATATATTTTCGGAGTTAGCCACCGGCTTTGCTCGCTTATTAAGCTTAGTTAGCCAAGCTTGCTCTAAGGAGCATTTTTTTGATGCCCAGGATATTTTATTGCTGCACCAACGCTGGCTAAACAACAAAGACCAGTTAGCCGAACAACAGCTACGCGCTGTGGGCATTATCCCTATAGACCCAAGCTGGCAACATTAGCCGCGCAGCGCGCGGGATTAAGTAGTTTTTATTTTTCTATAAACCGTTTTAGCTGGTGTCGGTAGCGAAGGTTTTCTTGTTGCAGGGTCTCTTTTTGCTGCATAAGATCGATGACCAGCGCCACTGCTACCCAGTCTATTTCTAAGTCTCTTTGCAGGCGGGCTGCTTTTTTTATCCAGTGTACGCTGCTGGTATCAAATACCCAGTCGTTACTGCCCTGGCCAGCCACTGGCTCGGCTATGCCGTATTCGACAATATTAATAATTATTTCGCGCTCTATACTTTCCAACTGGCAGAGCTCGTTAATGGATAAGCTTAAAGTAATTTCAGCCATGCTATTTACTCCATTCGGCTCTGGGGTCAAAATTGGCAGCGGCATCGAGTTGCTGCCATAGCGCCTTAGTTTTTTCATTACTACTGCTGGGCATTACGATTTTCACCACGGCATATAAATCGCCAGCCACGCCTTTTCTATCCTTTAAGCCCTTGCCTTTAATACGTAGCTTTTTACCGGCTGGCGTATTGGGCGAGATGGTGACATTAACCGAGCCTTGCAGGGTAGGTACTTTGACTTTAGTCCCTAAGGCTGCCTCCCAAGGCGCTAAGGGCAAAGTAATGATTAAGTTATGGCCTTGCACATCAAACCATGGGTGCGGCACCAGGCGTATATGCAGGTATAAATCCCCCGCGGCACCGCCTTGACCGTGCCCTGCCCCACCCTGGCCTTTAACACGTATACGCTCACCATCACTAACGCCCTGCGGGATGGTTACTTTTAGATGTTTTTTGTTGGCCTCGCCTTGCAGATGATAGGCTACGGTTTTAACCGTTTTCTGTAGCGTATCCTCTAAAAATATAGGCATTTCTATTTCTACATCCTGCCCTCTAAATGCCTGCTGGCGACCTTGTTGGAAGCCTTGGCTGCCGCCAAACATAGAATTAAAAAAGTCTGAAAAGTCGCCATCGAAGTGAGCGCCACCTTGGCTATAATTGCGCTGGGAACCCTGCCACCCCGGCGGTGGTTCAAATCCGCCGCCAGGCCTGCCGCCGTATTTTTTTAGCTCATCAAATTCGGCACGGCGCTGATCGTCTTTTAATACTTCGTAGGCTTCCGCCACTTCTTTAAATTTTTCTTCTGCGCCCTTATCAGGGTTCATGTCAGGGTGATACTGACGTGCCAATTTTCTATAGGCTGTTTTTATGGTTTTTTCGTCGGCATCGTCTTTAACTCCAAGGATCTTATAGTAATCTTTAAATTCCATACCTTGTTCTCAGTGGCAATAAGCGTTTATTAATAATGGCAGTAAATTACTGTTCGGCAAGCTTAAAAGTACATTCACTTTGCTATTTTTTTGGGATGGTAATAACAATCTGCTGGTCTTGCTCTTCTATACGCATACCGGACTCATCCACAGCTTGCGCCAAGGTAATGGTTTGTGAAAACTGGCTGCTGCTTACAGCTTGCTGCACCGTATTATCATCACGGTTGCTATGGCTATTGCTTACCTTACCCGACAGGCTAAAAACATTGCCGCTCAACTCGGTATTGAGCTCTACTTGTTGGCCTTTGGGTACGGTTATGGTGATTTGATAGTGCTCAGCCTCATCAGCCATGGTAATTTTGGGACCCGAAGGTGAGTAACCAAAACCTCTGTGGCTAAAAATAGATTGGCCGGGTATTAGCTGGCTCATCATTTCGTCCATGTGCTTTTGCAGGCGGGAGAAGTGATTATCTTTATCCCAGGGCGCAGCCCAT
The DNA here is from genome assembly GCF_024734385.1 of Dasania sp. GY-MA-18. Taxonomy (GTDB): domain Bacteria; phylum Pseudomonadota; class Gammaproteobacteria; order Pseudomonadales; family Dasaniaceae; genus Dasania; species Dasania phycosphaerae. Next base: position 164,652 of record NZ_JANHAP010000001.1, read on the forward strand.
GGATCCCAGTTTTTTGGCCAAGGGTCGGCCAGATTTTGCATCATGGGCATTTCAATATTGCCCCAAGGGGCTAAGCTATTTAACTGTTGCTGTAAACGCCAGTTGTTATACAGCAACACGGCTATGGTTAATAAACACAGCAACAAAAGAGCCAATAGATACTGTTGTTTTTGCTTCGTTTTCATAGCGCTCCTTACGGTTATATTGCCAACAAATATTGATTAACAATCCGGTAGGCTAACTACAACCTACCGGCATAACACGATTAAGATATGGGTATGTGCTTCACCTGACTGGCCGGTGTATCTCGGCGCGGGATACGCAGGTTAAGCACGCCATCTTTTAGGCTGGCTTGTATATCCTCACTTATTGCGTCCTGTGGCAGCGACAAGGTACGCTGGAACGCACCGTAGCTGCGCTCTACTCGGTAAAATTGCTTATTGTCAGATTCGTTTTTCTCCTCTTTATGACCTTTCACCACTAATACATCGCCACTCACCTCTACCGACAAGTCCTGTTGCGATAAACCGGGTACGTCTAAGTTAATTTCGTATTGCTTATCATCACCGGTGACATCTATCTGTGGCCTATAACGTAGCTGTGGATTTTGCTCGGTAAGCTCATTTTGCCAGCCATTATTAAAAAATGGGCTGCGTAAACTGGGTAGCCCAACACTACTAAACACATCGTCGAATAGCCTATCCATTTCACGGTGCAAACGTAGCAATGGGTCTGCCTGCGCGGCTGTATTAGCAACGCTAATATCGCGACGGGTTACCGGTACGTGCTGTTGTTTATCCTCATCATTTTCGTGTTTAAACCAGTTCCAGGGATTGAGTTTTTCCCAGGTTGAATGCTTTTCAGTAGTCATTATTAACTCCTCATGCACTAAGCCAATTAAGCCTTACTAAGAAAACCCAGGCTGCCGGCAGGGCTAGTTTGCTGCCGGCAGCGCTAGTTGCTGCTAAGCCGCTTTATCGCCTTTAGCCTCGGACTTGCTTGCCGATTGATGCTCTATAACCTTGCTAGCTTTGTTAATGGCTATGGTTTTAGGCTTCATGGCCTCAGGAATTTCCTTGACTAGGCTTATAGTGAGCAGGCCATTGTCTAAGCTGGCATCAACCACCTCGACATGGTCATCAAGGTTAAATTTGCGTTCAAAGCTGCGGTTAGCAATACCTTGATGCAGATAGTTATGCTGCTCATTACTGGCTTTTTCACCGCGTATGCTTAGCACCCCTTTTTCCACTTTAATATCCAGCTCTTGATCAGTAAAACCCGCTACTGCTAAGGTAATAGCGTAGTGGTTATCTTCCAGAGCCTCGATATTATAGGGTGGGTAATTAGGGCTAACGGCATCACTGCTTAAAGCGCTATCCAATAAACCCGCAAGCCTATCGAAGCCTATGCTGCTGCGATAAAGTGGAGTTAGGTCTAATGTGTTCATCATAAATCCTCCCTAAGAAGCAAAATAAAATAAACAGCTTTACGGTAAGCTACTGCCACAGCTAGCTCCTTTAGAGCCTAGACATGGCAATCAATACCTATGGGCGGCGGGAGCTATTTCAATAGCTTGGTTAGATAAATTAATCATAAAAATTAACTGAAATATAAAGGCCATTTATTATTGGCCGTAGGGAGGCAAAAACTTAGCTGTCTTGGCCTAAGCTGACGACATATAGCCAGGCATAAGCCAGCACACCGGAAACGGTGGAAGCGATTAATATGGCAATCTTGGCCATAGCTAACAGCTCTTCATTACCGCCAAAGCTCATGCCGGCAATAAATATAGACATAGTAAAGCCTATGCCACAGAGAAAACTCAGCCCTATAATATGGCGTATCGTTAAGCCCTCTGGCAACTCACCCATGCCCAATTTAATCGCCAGCCAGGCAAATAAACTGATACCTAAACATTTACCCAGCACTAAGCCCAACATAATGGCCAGTGATAAGGGCTGTGCCACTATCCCAGCCAACGATAAGTCATCCAAAGAGACCCCCGCGTTAGTGAAGGCAAAGATAGGCATTACCAATAAAGCCACCGGGTGACGCAGTGCGTTTTCCCAACGTTTTAGAGGTGTTGACGCTTGATGAGCTGCATCCAGTACGTTTTCTACAACCTGATGCTGCTCTTTTTGCTCTAATATTTTTACCTCTGCTTGCTTGCCTGACTCTATACGCTCAAAGCGATGCAGTAATTTTTTTATACGCTTAATAAACCAATCCGGCTCTTTCGAAGAGCGCGCCGGTATAGTTGCGGCGACTAAAATACCCGCTACCGTGGCATGTATACCTGACACCAGCATGGCTAGCCACATAGCAACCCCGCCCAAAATATAAACACTGGGCCTACGCAGCCCCACGGCGTTAGCCAGTATTAGTAATAGTAAAATCACTGCGGCAATATACAGATAAGCAAGCTGTATAGACTCGGTATAAAACAGTGCAATAACCACGATAGCGCCCAAATCATCCACTATGGCTAAGGCGGTAATAAAGGCAAAAGCAGAGATGGGTATACGTGCGCCCAGCAAAGCCAACACCCCTATGGCAAAAGCCGTATCAGTAGCCATGGGTATACCCCAGCCACTGGCATAGGCGGTATCGAATGTTAAAGCAAAGTAAAACAGCGCCGGTACCAGCATCCCACCCAGGGCGGCCACTAAAATGGGTGCTGATTTTTTTATATCGCGTATTTCCCCGGCTAAGAGTTCGCGCTTGATTTCTACGCCTATAACAAAGAAAAATATAGCCATTAGGCCATCATTGACCCAGTGCTTAAAACTCATAGCATAGGGCTGCTGCCCTACTAGCAAGCCGATTTGATAGTGCAAATAGTCGCTATAGTGTTGCGCCCACTCGCTGTTAGCCAGCATTAACGCCAATACCGTAGCCGAAATTAAAATAATGCTGCTAGATTTTTGCTCTTCTATAAAATTTTGAAAAGGCGATAACACTTTGCTAAAAGCTTGTTCTAACGCCGTTTGATTGCTGCTCTCGGTCATTGCTGCACCTTGTTTAGCTACTGACTACGCAATTTTTACCACTGTGTTTGGCTTTATATAAGGCTAGGTCTGCTGCTTTAATCATAGCACTGGAGCTTGTTATGGTTTTATTAAGCGCTGCCACACCTATACTGACTGTCACATTTATGCCCTGTATTTGCGTATTCGCAATATTAGCGCGTATGCGATTGGCCGCCAGGTTGGCTGCACTAGGTTCTATGGCTGGCATAATAATGACGATTTCTTCACCGCCATAGCGGGCGGCAATATCCATGCTTCTCACCGAAGCGAGTATTAGCTGCCCCACTGTTGCCAACACCTGGTCCCCTGCTTGATGACCGTGGTTATCGTTAACCTGTTTAAAGTCATCAATATCTATCATTAACAAACAGACGGTATGGGGCGTGCGCTTAGCTAACTCTAGCTCTTTAGCGAGGTTTACATCAAAGACCTCACGGGTATATAAGCCAGTTAATTCGTCAGTGGTACTGGTATTGGTTATAAAAGTACTTTTTTGCTGGCTAATAATAATTGGGGATTCAAGCTGCGGGTTAATATTGGATAAATAATCCATGGCGGCAACAGCTATATGCACATCCCTGGCCAGCAGCTTATTTAACTGTTGATAATGCTCGTTGATAGCCTGCCACAGTTTTTTGGCCTGCTCGGGCTGGAATGTTTCATGGGTAAGTGACAGCAATATACTAACGTATAAATCTGTACCGTATTTGGCCTCTAATTTATTTGCTGCCGACTTTTTATCGGCAATATTTTGAATTAAATTAACTGATAGTTTCTCTTCGCCTAATTGTATTAAATCTTCAAAATATTCATCTTCACAATCGGCCACAATATCCCCTTATTCTTTATCAAAACCATCTACCACTATGGCCCCCATGGAGGCTGGCATGGCAATAATAATGAGGCGTTTAAAAGCAATCACAGGATCGCTTAATACCGGAAGTTTATCCAAGGCCAGCAATACCAGGGCGACTACCAGCATGGAAATTAAATACGCTATCACTATACGGGCGATATACACAGGCATACGGTATTGAACATCGCTTTGAAACACACCCTCGTAGGCAAAAAAAGCTAAAAACACAATAGATAAGATAAACAGCAGCGCAATATTAGCCATAGGCAGGGTTTTACTTAGCGACCAAGCCTCTTCCGAAAAAGAAATGGGCACCGCTAATACAAAAGAGCCAACAAATACTTGGCTCACATCTTCTAAATTAAAATAGAGCTTCAAAGGCTATCTCCAGCTAGGTAAACGATGTGATCGACTAGCAGTATAAACCAAAAACCGACCTTAGCTCAGTGCAAGCTAGGCCAGCACTAGGCTAGCGGCTGGCACCAGAGGACGTAGCAGCCAATTTGCCCGTAGCCAAATCGTTGATGGCCTTAGCGACCCATAAAAACAATACCCCTATGACTATGCCGGGAAAGCCTTCGTAAACATAGTTATGCCAATCCAATAGCCGCCATAACAAGGCTACGGAAAAACCGGTAAACACAGCGGCTATGGCTTGCCTCTCGGAAAATTTATAGCCCAGGCAATGCATTAACAGCAAAGGTGCAAAGGCGCTAGCCAAACCCGACCAAGCCATTACTACCATGCCAAATACGGATTGCTTATTAAAAATTGCTAACACTAAAGCCAGGGCTGTTACCAACACTGAAGACAGCTTTAATAAACCCACCTTTTCTATATTACCCGGCAAAATATCATGGGTTAGTGCCGCCGAGCAGCTCAAGACTAAAGAGTCTGCGGTAGACATAGTGGCAGCAAAAATACCCGCCAAGATCAAACCAACCAAGGCCGCCGGTAAAAGCTCTTGCGCCATAGTTGGCAAGGCCAGTTCGGCATCAAAGCCCGCGGTATCGCTGAGGTAAATTTTTGCTAATAGCCCCACCCCTGTAGCCATGCAGTAAAAAGCGGTGAACCACAGGTAATACCAAATTTTTGCTTGCTGCATATTGCCGGTGCTGTTTAGGGTCATAAAACGCACCATCACATGGGGCTGGCCGATAACTGAAAAACCAGCAAACAGCCAACCAACTACAAATAGCACGGCCCCCGCTGCACCGGGCAATAGTAAATCTTTAGGCATCCAATCCATATAACCGGGTACGCCATGTAATTGCTCTATGGCGGGCTGCATACCACCCAAGTGACTAACGGCTGCAACTAAAAGCACCGCCATGGCTACTATCATCACTATGGATTGCGCCGCATCAGTCCATATGGATGCTCGTATTCCCCCTGAGTAACAATAAATGCAAACAAATAAAGCGCCCATGGCCGCTCCCGACCATAAGGGCCAGCCCAGCAGTACATGCAAGGCCTTGCCACCAGCCATTAATTGCGCGGCCGCATAGGTCAGTAAAAATAATAAGGAGACTATGCCGATTAAACGCTGCAAGCTTACAAAGTTTTGCCCGTGCCAGTGACTCAATACCCCGGCATAACTCACTTCACCGCTGCGTTCGGCAGCCGCGCGCATACGTTTATGCACATAGAGCGAAGCGAGAAAGTCACCGCATATCCACCCCAGCATTAGCCATATAGCCGACAAGCCTTGGCTGTAGGTATAGCCAATCACGCCTATAAACATATAACCGCTATTATTGGTTGCCACCGCCGACAGGCCTACCAGCCAAGGTTTTACGCTAGCACTGGCCAAATAATAATCCTGTTTGGTGGAGCGGCTTTTCCAAGCCGAAGCTGCACCTATAAAAACAAAGGCCAGTAAGCAAACAATAAAAGAAATCAACATTAGCCCGCAGCCTTTTTAATTGTGGTATTGAGTGCAAAGGTTTTTTTAAATAAATCATGCACGACTAGCGGGGCCAAGGCTGGGTCTTGTTCTATGTCTTCACGATAACTTTCGGTGCGTTTAATTGCCTCATTTAAATACCGCACCGCCTCTTCAAACTGTTGCATAGCCGTATAGGCGCAGGCTAATTGATAGAAAGCATGGCTGTTTTCGGGGTCTATTTTTAACGCTTGTAAACAGAGGTTGGCAGCCCACTGCGGCTCGTGCAGCTCTAACACGGCATCAGCCTTATAGGTTAGGGCTTCACAGTCACTGGGGCGCAGCTTTAAAATATCATCGTAGATGGTAATTTTATTGGCTATAGAGCTTTCTTGCTGGGCTCTTAACCACAAGGATTGCAGCTCTTGGGTGAGCCCTATCTCATCGCGGTTTTCTTCTATGTGCTTGGTTTTTTGATGCAGTTGTTTTTCTATACCTGCCAAGCGGTTTTCATATTCCACAACCAGTTTAGAGATCTCTTCATCGGCCAATGAATGTACCCGCTCTTTCATATCACGTATAGAGGTCCAGCCCACCAGCACCAAAACCGAAGTAGCGGCTGCAATTAAATAAAAGAAATAGGTAACGGTATCCGTGGCATAACTCACCGCCCTGTCCACTGAGTTATGCTCCCTATCTAATATTTTTTGCATGAGCTCATGCTTGATATTTGCCTGGTCTACCCTAAGTGCCTTGACTTCATCGAGTATATAGCGCTCTACAAAAGGATTATATAAAGGCTGCTTTAAGGCCTCTATCTCGGCTTGGGCTTTAGCCAGCTGCTGCTCGCTATGCTCTTGCGCAAAAGTCAGCGTGGATAAAAATAAAGCAATAATAATTATGAAGCGATGCATATAGCCAATCCGTGATCGTGTATCTCTACTAAAGAGGCGTGTAGGCTTTTAACTGCAGCATCGTAATCACTTTCATTAACAATAAATTGCATGTCTACTTGCCGCATCGCTTGGTGTATAGATAAAACATTAATATTGGCACTGGCCACCGCCTGTACGGACTTGGCTAAGATACCTGGAATTTGCATATCACTACCAATCACCGACACTATGGCAACCGTTTGCTGATTAATATCAGCTTCGCTAAATGCTTTTTTAATTGCAGCAATTATCCGCTCTACCGTTTTTAAATTAGTGGATAGATAATGGGTAATAGTATTGGCATTGATATCCTTAGAAACAATTTGGGCATTAAAGCGCTGAATAATCTCTAAAATGGCAATATCATAACGCTGCACATTGCCCGCCATATCTTGATCAAATACCTCTAAGGCATACACCCCTTTGCAACCGGCAATAATTTCTACACAGGGGGAATCACTGACATATTCACTAGTGATTAAGGTACCTGTATGTTCTGGTTCAAAGGTATTTTTTACCCGCAATGGAATATTATTTTGTCGCAAACCTTTTGCCGCCTTTGGGTGTATGGCCTCCATCCCTAGGTTTGCCAATTGGTCTGCCACATCGTAGTTAGTTCGACCTATAGGTACAGCATTAGCTTCCCCCACTAAACGCGGGTCGGCACTGCTAAGGTGAAACTCTTTATGAATCACCGCTTCGCAAGCATCGGTAAGCACGGCCAGACGGCTAAAAGTCATTTCGCTGTAGCCGCGATTAAAAGATGACATCAATCCATCTTCACTGTGGGCATAACCGGTGACTATGGGCAGCTGTTTATTGACATCTATTTCTTTAAAAGCCAAATTAATACGCTCATCCAAAGAAATATGGTTATTGGCACGCCAGCCGGTTAAATCCACAAAGCAGGCATTAACGCCATCGCGCTGCAGTAAGCGAGAGGTATTCCAAGCGCTATGTGCTTCACCTATGCTGGCTAGCATTTCTCTAACGGTATGCAGATGGGAATCTAAGGAAAAATGGCCATGCTGGCAAAGGCTCTGCAAGTCCAGCAAGCATTTTTTAGCATCTTCTAAGCGGGCCTGCAAAAAGCTATTGGCCTCATGCAGTAACTCGCCCTCACCGAAAAGCTGCAAGTTAATCCCCTGCAATTCCTGGCTAAGCTTTTCAAAACGCTGTAACCAATTATCGCCACTCATACCTCCGGCAAATAAAGCGTAAATACCTGGCTCGCCGGTTTTTTTGTTTTCTAATAACTGGTCGGTCACGCCGCCATAAGCAGAAACCACAAACACCCGGCCATAGGGTCCGTTATCGTTGTTTAAAATAATATTATCCCTCACTGAGCAATAATCGCTCATAGAGGTACCGCCTATCTTTTCAATAGTGTGCATAAAAATTCGTCTTAGTTAATGTTGTTTAGCTGCGCATTCAATACACGATCGGCTGTGTGGCACTACCTCTAACCTGGCAACAGGAATAGTATTGCCGCACAATTCACAGTAACCCGCATCTTCGCTGTTTAACCACTCGAAACTTTTTACTAGCTCAGCCAGTTCCTTTCGATGGCCTGCGTATACGGTTTCATCTACTGGTGCCCCTATGGTTAAATCCAGGTTGGCACTACTGTCATCCGACTGTATTTGCTTTTTAACCGATAAAGAGTCGTTAGCTAATAGCTCTTGTTTTAAAAAAATAACTCTTTGCTCGATTTGTTTTATCAACTTGTTTTTATCTTGCGTGTTCATCATGTATGCGCATTCACTTTAAGGGGTTTTAGAGCGCTTATAGCCTCTCTGCTACAAATATATTCTGGCCTGGCTGGCCTGCCGCAGAAAGGCTGCTGCACTTGATTGCTAATAGCGTTATAGACAAAAAAAGCATTAGAACGTGGATAGGGGGTGATATTACTGTTAGAGCCATGCATAGTATTGCAATCAAAAATAATCACACTACCCGGCTTACATACCGCCGCCTTTACCCCTTTTTGATCAATCAAGGTGCTTAAACAAGCATCTGATGGCACACCATACTCCTGTTTTTTTAAGGAAGTTTGGTAGTGATTATCAGGCGTGTAGCCCTCGCATACCGCATATTGCTGATGCGAACCCGGAACCAGCATTAACGGCCCATTGAGGTTGTTATTTTCGGTTAAGCTTATAGACATGCTCAAGGCCCGCATACGAGGCATACCATCCTCTACATGCCAGGTTTCAAAATCTGAGTGCCAATAAAAATCTTTACCTCTAAAGCCAGGCTTATAATTTAGCCGCGACTGATGAATGTACACCTCATCATTTAAAATAAAACGCGCCAAATCCACCAGCCTTGCATCTTCAGCAAGCTGCTGGAAAATCGCGCTCATTTTATGCACAGCAAATATAGAGCGCACATCACCACTGCTATATTCAGTAATGGTCTCTCGCGCTCTTTTTACTGAATCGCTGCTGCGTAACTGCAATAATTCAGCGTTAAATCTTTCGATTTCCTGTGAGCTAAATACATCATCCAACACCATATAACCGTGTTGCTGATAATGCTGTATATGATGCTGCGCTATGGGCGCTTGCGACCAGTCACGGTTATAGACAACGGGATCTTTTCTTGCGATTAGCTGTGCGCTACGGCCATCTCTAGAAGCATAGTCATCACGGCCTGCGTCATGCAGTGCCGCGTCATCAGGGTTAGCAATGGCACAGTCCATCATTACATCAACCATTGTTTACACCTTTTATACTGTCTCTGCTTCTAACTCGTAGGCGCCCTCTGCATTGTGTACTTCCTTACCATTTAGCGGCGGGTTAAATACACAGGCCATTTCCATTTCTTCAAACGCGCGCAGTACATGCTTATCGTTTTTATTGAGCACGTACAAAGTACCGGGGCTTATTGGATAGCGTTTACCATCGGCCAAGGTTTCCACTTCGCCGCATCCCGACACACAATACACAGATTCTAAGTGATTTTGATAATGCATTTGAAAGTCGGCATCTTTGTAAATAGTGGTGATATGAAAAGAAAAACCCATACCATCATCTTTTAATAGCATACGGGTGCTTTCCCAGTTGCCATCGGGTGATACAATTCTACGTGCCGATTCTTTCGCGTCTTGTAATTGTCTAACTATCATAAATACTCTTCTTCCGTTATCTCTTTAATTTCTATAGTCATAGTCTGCCTGCCGGTAATAGTGGCAATTTCACCGCCATCGATAATCAGGTGATCACCACTGCGCAAAGACTCTCTATGCGTATCTGACATAATGCGTAGATACCCCTCGCCCGATGTGCACTCCACTTTATATAAGTTGGGAGCCTCACCAACAGGAAGCAAACACCTTTCACCAGGCCATATATTAATATGTTGTTGTTTGGTTTTTTCTGGCGTGTGCACCATGGGGGTATACATAACTTAAACCGCCTCCGCGAAATAAATTTTCTCTTCGGGAATTTCGTCAGCTTTTGCACAAACTTCCTTAATCGCTGCTTCCACAATATCTATGCCCTTTTTAAGATTTTCATCACTAATTACTAAGGGGCATAAAAATTTCACTACCTGATCATCAGCACCACTGGTTTCTATTAATAAACCTTGCTTAAAAGCAGCCCGGGTAATTTTGCCAGCTAGCTCACCGTTCACACAGTTAATACCCTGAAACATGCCGCGACCTTTGGTGGTGAAATTACCTTCGCCATAGTTTTCCACAATTTCATTTAAACGCTGTGACACATAGCGGCCCTTACGCTTAATGGCCTTAGAAAAAGTATCATCGGCCCAATAGTTCTCTAACGCCGCCTTGGCGGTAACAAAGGCCAGATTATTGCCCCTAAAGGTACCGTTGTGCTCGCCGGGCTTCCACTGGTCAAACTCAGGCTTCATTAGCACTACTGCAAAGGGCAAACCGTAGCCGCCTAAAGATTTAGATAAGGTAATAATATCGGGCTCTATACCAGCCTCTTCAAAACTAAAGAAATCACCGGTGCGGCCACAACCGGCTTGTATATCATCAACAATTAATAAAATGCCGTGTTTTCTACAAACTGTTTGTAAATTTCTTAGCCACTGAGCACTGGCCGCGTTAATACCACCCTCACCTTGTACAACCTCAACTAAAACAGCTGCAGGGGAATTAATGCCACTGCTAGAATCTGATAACACTTTATCCAAGTATTCTGTGGTATCGATACCATCACCCAGATAGCCATCGTATGGCATACGGTGTACACCGTTTAGGCTTACGCCAGCGGCATTGCGGTGGTGTGAGTTACCTGTAGCCGCCAACGAGCCCAAACTTACGCCATGAAAGCCATTAGTAAAGGTAACGATGTTTTGCTGGCCGGTAACATTGCGGGCAACTTTCATTGCCGCCTCTACTGCGTTGGTGCCGGTAGGGCCAGTAAACTGCACCATGTATTCCATACCACGCGGCTTTAAAATAGTGTCATTAAAGGCCTGTAAAAATTCACCTTTGGCTTTAGTGTGCATATCTAAGCCGTGGGTAATACCGTCGTTTTGAATATAATCTATTAGCAGAGGTTTAAATATTGGGTTGTTGTGTCCGTAATTTAAGGTGCCGGCACCGGCTAAAAAATCCAAGTATTGATTGCCGTCTTCATCCCACATAAATTCACCTTGGGCGCGATTAAATACCCGCGGGAAAGACCTGGCATAACTTTGTACTTCCGATTCTATTTCTTCAAAAATTCTCATGTGCTTCACTCCATTTTTTTCATATTTCAATTTGTGATGGCTAGCCCTATGTGCGATATGCGCGGCTAGTATGCGCGCTAAGGCATATCAGTTAGCGCGTGGGGATACGCATAGGGCCTTAGTGTAAGGGCCCTATTTTCACCAGCGTTTCGGAATCGTGCTGGCCATCGAAATGCTCTAAAGCATCTAGCCAATCCACCGCCTGCAGATCAGCATTAACTTGCTTGGCAAAAACTTTAAACAATCCCCAAGAGGCGTCGTTATCCTCGGTAATGGTGGTTTCTATATACTTGACGCCACTACCGCGCTGGCGATTAACAATATGCTGCAGCATTTTTTTACCCAAGCCTCGGCCACGCACCTCTTCGGATACGGCCACTTGCCAAATAAATAAAGTGTTAGGGCGATTGGGCAACAAATAACCGGATACAAATCCGACTATCTCGCCATCTTTTTCTGCAGCCACCGAAGTGCTCGCAAAATGGCCGCACTGCAACAAATTGCAGTAGGTGGAGTTGGTATCTAAGGGCTGGCAACGCTCAACTAGGTTGTTAACGGCAACCCCATCAGCCAGTGACGGCATGCGTAATTCAATAGGGCTACTCTCAGAACTTGCTTTATCAGACAAAGTGCCTCCAAAGGTTATTTATTTACAATACTAAGTATTTTTTAATAAAAAACACCAAACAAATTAGCCAAATATGTGAATTAGTGCCGATTTAGGCTTAATTTTTCGCCAATATGTTTAGTGATCTAAATATAGTACACTAAATAATTGTTGGCGTAAAATCAGCCAACTCTCAGGAAACCGGTAAACACAGCAACCAATTTCGCCTATTAGCTAAGCTGCGCAAGGGCAGCCGCAAGCCGCATAAAGCCCTGGCAACAACCAGCCGGGCCCAACTCAACAGCCCGATAATGAGCCTATTTATGAGCAGCAACAGCACCCCCACAGCGGTCAATACCCACAACTTAGGCACAGGCCGAGATTACCTATATAATCCGCCCAACAACCCCAAGCCAGCAGCCAACAGCGAGCAGCCCGTGAACCAAATAGAAGAAGTACTAGTTGCCTTAAGACGCGTTATTAGAGCAACCGACCTGCACTCCAAGCACCTAGCCAAAACCACGGGCCTCACTGCACCGCAAATTTTGCTACTGCAAACTATTAGGGATAAGGGCGATGTCACCATAGGTGAAATTGCCAAGGACATGAGCCTTAGCCAAGCAACGGTAACCACGATTATTGATAGATTAGAAAAACGCGGGCTGGTGTATAGGGAGCGCTCAAAAACCGATAAACGCAAAGTTCACGCCCACCTGACTGAAGATGCCCACAACACTTTGCAGGAAGCCCCCATCCCGCTGCAGGATCAGTTTGCACGCCAATTTAATGATTTGCAGGAATGGGAGCAGACCATGATCATCTCCTCACTGCAACGGGTCGCCCAGATGATGGACGCCCAACATATCGATGCCTCACCGGTATTAGATATAGGCACCCTAGATAGACAAAGCACCACCATAGATAAGCATGATGCTTATACAGATAAATAATGGCCTAGCCGTTTGGCAACATAGCGCTAGTTAAAAGGCCAGCCTCGCCGTAGCAGGCTGTGGCTGCTCGCCCAAAGCGCCACCAAAGGCCTGATAAACAGCCACCAGATCTTTCATCACCTGCATTTGGCCATCTATATAATCACTTTGCGCCTCCAACAGGCTGCGCTCGGCATCCAGCAAGTCCAGCAAGTCCGATAAACCGGCGCGGTATTCTGCGTCGGCCAACACCATAGAGCGCTGCGCCGCAGCCTGTTGATCAGCCAAGTGCTGCAAACGCTGCTGACTAAAGCTGTATGCCGATAAAGAAGACTGAGCCTCATTAATCGCCACCAACATTTGCTGCTGGTATTGCGCTAAAGCCTCGCGCTGGCTGGCACTGGCCGCACGTATACGAGCCTGCACCGAGCCCCAATCCAAGCCCTGCCAACTGACACTGGGCACCACCGACCAAGCCCTGGCATCGTGGTTTAACTGACTGGACTGACCGGTAACAAAACCCAAAAAGCCACTAACATTAATCGCCGGATAAAGATCTGCCTTGGCCACCCCTATCTGCGCGGTAGTCATTGCCAAGCGGCGTTCAGCGGCACGCACATCGGGGCGACGCAGCAATAGCTGACTGGCATCCCCAATCGCAACCGGGCCTTGCAAAGCCGGCATACTTTGATAATCGACCAGCTCTGACAAATCCACCGGCAGCTCATTAGCCTGAAAACCACTGAGCAAAGCCAAGTCGTATTGCGCTTTTTGCAGTTGGCTTTGCAACAACACAATGGCCGCCTTCACCGCACTTTGCTGCGCTTTAATTCGGCTAGACTCAAACTCGGAGGCCAAGCCCTCCTGCAAACGCAGCTCTATCAGCTGCAAGGTTTCAGCCAATATCAGGTCATTGCGCTGCGCTACTAACAACTTATTTTGGATACCGCGATAATCCGCATAACGACTGGCCAAGCTGCTAACTATGCTAACTCGCAGTGCCTGAAAATCAGCTTCGGCACTCTCGGCACGGGCATAGGCCGACTCACTGGCACGGCGCAATTTGCCCGCTACATCTAAGGCCCAATGCAAATTGGCACCGGTTTGATAGCGATGGCTATACACCCGCTCCGTGCTAACAGCAGGCTGCTGGCTTTTGCTGTTTTCCACCTGGGCACTAATATCCCCCTTGATCCAGCCATCATTATCGGCATCATCAAATTGCGCCATGGCACGCTCAACATTGGCGCGCGCCGCCGCTAGCGAATAATTATGCTCTAGCGTTTGCTGTACCAAGGTACTTAATAGTGGATCGTCAAAACGCTGCCACCACTGCTGCTCATAGGCGATGGTTTTTACATCGGGACTAATGCGCATATCTACCGTTAAGGCCTCTGGTTGCTGATAATCCGGGCCTACGCTAGCGCAAGCAGTTAACAGCATCGCACTAGCTAGCAAAAAAGAAAATTGAGTTTTCATTTAACGCTCTTCCGTAATTAGTTCGGGTCTAGCTTGCGATGGCACTAACGCTGGCTCACTGGCAGCATGATGATTATGCAAAGCACCGCGCCCTATATATTTACGCACCAATACATAAAACACCGGCGTTAATAGCAAACCAAACAAGGTTACCCCTATCATGCCCGAGAACACCGCCACCCCCATGGCCTGACGCATTTCGGCACCCGCGCCGGTAGAAATCACCAAAGGCAACACCCCCATAATAAAGGCGATGGATGTCATCAATATAGGGCGCAAACGCTGGTGGCTGGCCTCCAATATGGCATCGACTACTGACTTGCCCGCCAGCTCTTGCTCTCTAGCAAACTCAACAATCAAAATCGCATTTTTAGTCGCCAAGCCCACCAACACGATAAAACCTATTTGAGTGAAAATATTATTATCACCACCATAAATCACCACGCCTACTATGGCGGATAGCAAGGTCATAGGCACGATTAAAATAATGGCCAAAGGCAAGCTCAAACTTTCGTACTGTGCTGCCAACACCAAAAACACTAACAACACCACTAAGGGGAAAACAAACACCGCAGTGTTACCCGCCAGTTGCTGCTGGTAAGTGAGGTCGGTCCACTCGTACTCTATGCCTGCGGGCAGGTTGTCGGCCAATAGTTTTTCCATCGCCGCCTGCGCCTGCCCCGAGCTGTAACCCGGTGCTGGCGAGGCATTGATTTCAGCGGTAATAAAACCGTTGTAGTGCATAACTCTATCAGGGCCAGCCGAGTGCTTCACTTTAATAAACGAGGCTAAAGGAATCATATCGCCCTGCTTATTGCGCACTTTTAACTGGCCTATTTGCTCAGGCTGCTGCCTAAAACTTTCAACCGACTGCACATTCACCTGATAGTTGCGGCCAAACTTATTAAAGTCATTCACATACATAGAGCCTAAGTAAACCTGCATGGTGGCAAAAATATCATCCACTGCCACGCCCTGCATTTTGGCTTTTTCTCTATCTACATCCACATCAATTTGCGGGGTGTTAACTTGAAAGCTGGTAAATGCACCGGCTAATTCAGGTACCTGTCTGGACTTATTAATTATGTCCATAGTGGTTTGATATAAAGATTCGTAACCCAAGCTACCCTTGTCTTGCAGCTGCAAACGAAAGCCCCCTATATTACCCATACCAGGCACCGGTGGCGGTGGGAAGATGGCAATATAAGCCTCTTTGATACCGGCAAACTGGCCATTAAGCTGGCCCGCTATGGCATGAGCGCTAAGATTAGCTGCCCGCCTTTGCTCAAAGGGTTTTAAGGTAACAAATATCACCCCCGAGCTAGAGCTTTTACTAAAGCCGTTAATATTGAGGCCGGGAAAAGCCACCGTAGACTCCACCCCAGGGTGGGCCAAAGCCAGCGCCGACATTTCACGCACCACAGCCTCGGTGCGACTTAGTGAGGCGGCATCAGGCAGTTGCGTAAAAGCCACCAAATACTGTTTATCTTGCGAAGGCACATAGCCGGTAGGCGTGCTGGTAAACTGCTGCGCGGTTAATGCCAGCAAGCCCACATATAACAACATCACTATGCCAGCACTGCGTATGACTTTTTTAACCACCCGCGCATACCCCTGGCTACCCCAATTAAAAAAGCGATTAAAGGGGTTAAACAACCAGCCCTGTAATAATTTATCTAACACACGGCTGACCGCATCTTTAGGGGCATCTTTACTGCGCAATAATAAGGCCGATAAAGCCGGGCTTAAGGTCAGTGAGTTTAAGGCCGAGATAAATGTAGATATAGCAATGGTCAAAGCAAACTGCTTATAGAACTGGCCGGTTAAACCCGACATAAATGCAGTAGGGATAAACACCGCCGCCAGCACCAAAGTGGTCGCAATAATAGGGCCGGTGACTTCTTTCATGGCCTGCTGTGAAGCCGCTACCGGCGACAAGCCTTTTTCTATATTGCGCTCTACATTTTCCACCACCACGATGGCGTCATCCACCACTATACCTATGGCCAACACCAAGCCAAATAAGGACAGCGCATTCAGTGAAAAACCCAAGCCGTGCATCACCGCAAAGGTACCAATTAAGGAAACCGGCACCGCCGCCAAGGGGATAATGGCCGCGCGCCAGTTTTGCAAAAACAGCACCACCACAACTACAACCAGCAACAAAGCCTCAAACAAGGTTGCCACTACTGCGTCTATAGAGCCGCGCACAAACACCGTTGGGTCGTAAACAATTTGATAGTCCACACCCTGCGGGAAGTTAGCTTTTAGCTCGGCCATTTTGGCCCGCACCGCATCGGAAACCGCTATAGCGTTAGCACCGGCGCTTTGAAAAACGGGCAAGGCTACTGCCGCTTTATTGTTTAGCAAAGAGCGCAAGGCATAGCTTTTGGCGCCCAGCTCCACCGTTGCTACATCTGCCAAACGGACGATTTGGCCCTGCTCGCCCACCTTAATAACAATCTCGTTAAACTCTTGCTCCGTGCTTAAACGGCCTTTTAGGTTAATCAATAATTGAAAATCATTTTGCTCACTGGGCTGCGCCCCTAAACTACCGGCAGCAGCTTGCAGGTTTTGCTCGCGTATAGCTTGCACCACATCCATAGCCGTCATATTCAAGGCGGCAATTTTTTGCGGGTCTAACCATATACGCATGGAGTATTCATCCGAGCCGAATACGCGCACGCTACCCACACCGTTTAAGCGCGACAATTCATCCTTCACTTTAAGATTGGCATAGTTGGCTAAATATAAAGTGTCGTAGCTATCGTCTGGCGAGGTGATATGCACCACCATGGTTAAATCTGGCGAGGACTTTTCTACAATCACCCCTAAACGCTGCACCTCTTCAGGCAGGCGCGGCAAAGCACGAGTGACCCGGTTTTGCACCAATACCTGCGCTGCATCTACATCGGTACCCAACTCAAAGGTCACGGTTATTGATAAATTACCATCAGAGGTGGCCTGCGATGACATATACAACATGCCCTCGGTGCCATTAATCGCCTGCTCTATAGGCGTGGCCACGGTATCACCTATAACTGTGGGGTTAGCGCCGGGATAACTGGCAGTCACCACCACCGTAGGTGGGGTGACTTCAGGGTATTCGGAAATCGGTAATTGAAACACTGCAATTGCGCCGGCAATAGTTATCATCAAAGAGATAACCCCGGCAAATATGGGCCTGGAAATAAAGAATTGAGAGAACTTCACGCTACTTATTCCTTAACTTCTTGGGTCTGAGGGTAATTCACTAGCGGCAACCGCCGTTTGCGCCTGCAGCGTATCAACTCGCTGCTGCTGCTGTTGCAGCTGTGCGAGTAATTGCTGATCGGCCATCTCAACGGCTTGCGGCTGTACCACGGCGCCGGGGCGCACTCGCTGTACACCATTGACAATAATGCGCTCGTGGGCTGCCAAGCCCTGTTTAATAATACGCAGGCCATTGTGGCTTTTACCCAGTACTACGGCGCGGCGCTCAACTTTGTTGTCGTCGCTCACCACCCAAACAAACTTATGACTAAGGTCGGTAGCAACCGCTTTATCGTCTATTAATATGCCTTCATAACTGGCGCTGCCTGCCACCTTAATGCGGGCAAATAAACCCGGGGTTAAACCACCATCGCGGTTTTCAAATACGGCGCGGCCACGTATGGTGCCGGTTTGTTGATTAACCTGGTTATCAACAAAATCTATATAACCCGCATGTGGGTAGCCCTCGTCGGCCACCAAACCCATAAACACCGGTGATTGACTATCCCTTGAGCTAGGGCGGCTACCCTCTTTAGCCAGCTGGCTGTACTTGAGATAGGTTTGCTCATCGGCATCAAAGTAGGCGTAGATTTTTTCGGTAGACACTACCGTAGTCAGTAGGCTTTGCCCCTCGGTAACATAGTTGCCTTTAGTGATTAAGGCCCGCGATACCCGCCCCGTAATCGGCGCTTTCACTTGGGTGTAATCCAAGTCCAGCTGCATTTCTGCCAAGGCGGCTTGCTTGGCCTGTAAGGTCGCTGCGGCTTGCTGCTTGTGAGCCAAACGATTATCCACCGCCTCTTGGGCAATGGCGTTTTGCTTTTTCAAACGCTGGGCACGCTGCAGCTCACGCTTGGCCAAGGCCAGCTCGCTCTCGGCGTGGGCAACATCAGCCTTTAGGCGTGCTACCTGGGCTTGTAGGGGCTGGTCGTCGATTAAAAACAGCACGTCACCCTCTTGCACCAAGGCCCCCTCTTTAAAGACTACCTCATCTATATAGCCCGACACCCGAGGACGCAGCGCGACGGTTTGTGGCGCTTCTAAGCGGCCAGTAAATTCATCCCACTCCGTGATACGCAGGTTAATCACCTCGGCAACATTCACCTCAGGGCCCGACTTGGCAGCGGCATGGGGCTGCTCCGACGATTGGCAGGCCGCCAATGCAGTCGATGCAAGTGCAACTAACAGCAATGAACGTAGGTATTGTGGGGTTAACATGTTGTTTCTCCATGAAAAATAGCTTTTGAGGGGCGCATTTTATGCCAGCAAAATCATCATTAATAATCATCAGTTTATATAAAATACATATATAAATGTGATGTATTAGACTAGCACTAGCCAAATAACACATACAGTGCAATGATATGTAGCTTTATGATTGATAGGCTGAGGTAATGTTATGCGTCCACAAGAACTGAATTTGATGGTCATCTTCGACACCATCATGACGGAAAAATCCATCACCCGTGCCGCCGATCGCCTGTCCATGACCCAGCCCGCTGTTTCCAATGCGGTAGCCCGTATGCGTGATGCCTGGAAAGAGGAGCTCTTTGTTAAAGATGGCCGTAATATTCAACCCACGATTTACGCCAAAAACCTCTGGGAGCAAATTAAAGACCCTTTACACGAACTTAATCAGGCGGTTAACCCCGGCCACTTTGACCCCAAAACCGCCAAGCGCACCTTCAGAGTAGCGGTAAGCGACATAGTGGTAGATACCATCTGGCTGGAAATGCGCCGCCTGTTTGAAGAGCAGGCACCAGGTATCAACCTGCACGCGGTACCTTACACCATAGTGAATACCCAACAGGTATTAGATGATGCCGAAGTAGACTTGGTGGTGGCTGCTAAAAACCCCATGCAGGAAAACATACGCTCTAGCCATCTGTTCGACTCCTGCCTGGTTTGCTGCATGCGCAAAGACCACCCGCTAGCCAAACCCGACCTCAGCATAGAAGAATTTGCCGCCGCCGATCACTTGCTGGTATCGCTATCGGGCAACACCGACAGCCCCACCGACCAAGCCCTACAGCAGTATGGGCTAAAACGTCGCGTAGCCTTTACCGTTAATCATTTTGCCTCTGCCGCCCCCATACTGATAGGTAGCGATTTAATTGCCATGCTACCTACCGGCCTTAACTACAACTACATAGATAACGGCGAGCTGTCGGTGACCAAAGCCCCTCTAGAAATCCCCCGCCACGCGATTTCCATGCTCTGGCATAAGCGCCAAGATAAAGACGCAGGCCTGCAATGGCTGCGCATGCATATGCACAATAAAATGGTGGCTAACTGGCAGCATAATATGCAGAAAGTTCAAGACTGTTTATGCTCCTAAAGCCAACAAGTAAACACAGCAGCCTGCGGGAAATTCACTATAATCTGTATACCCCTCACTAAAGATAGCCCTAAGTCATTATGGTGGATGTACCCGAACAGCTGCGCATGATTTGCGATACAGATTTTTTCCGCTGCTGGCAAGATGGTGAAAATCTCAACATAGGGCTTAAGCGCGACTGGGTATTAAGCGAAGTAGGCCGCCTAGAGCAAGAGCTAGCACAACTCAATATCAGCCAACGCTCACTCAACAGCGTTGCGTTTTTTTGCGGTGGCTTACGCAATTTGGATTTAAGTGGTGCCATGCTGCTATACCGCACCGCAGAAAATTTAAAAGCCCAAGGTATGGCTGCCGATTTCTCTGGTTTTAAGGCCGAGCATTTTAAATTTATTAAACAAGTGCTGCATATAGAGTCCCAGCCCGCCTTGCCCACCAGCGGTGACTCCTTTTACCAACGCTTAGTCAAAAAAACTGAGCGACTGCTACTCAAGCTAAACAACAGCTTTAACCAGCGCCTGCAATTTATTAGCACGCTGTGTGCAGAATCCTTTGCCACCCTAAAACAGCCCAGCCGCCTGCGCTGGATAGCAACAACCCGGCATATAGAAGAAGCCGGCGTTAATGCTTTGCCGGTAGTTATTATGATGGCTTTTTTAATTGCGGTGGTATTAGCCTTTCAAGGGCAAAACCAGCTCTCGCGCTTTGGCGCACAAATTTTTACCATAGACTTAGTCGCCATTTCGGTATTGCGGGAGATGGGCGTATTACTTACCGCCATCATGATTGCGGGCCGATCAGGCAGCGCCTTTGCCGCTGAGATAGGTGTCATGCAGCTCAATGAAGAAGTCGATGCTATGACCACCATGGGCATACGCCCTTTCGAAGTGCTGGTAATACCGCGGCTACTGGCATTGCTAATTAGCGTACCCTTACTAAGCTTTATTGCTGACATAGCCGGCCTGCTAGGCACCTTGGCAGTAGCTACTAGCTTGTTAGATATCCCTTTTAACCTGGTAATAGAACGTTTTTTAAGTTTACAAATCAGCACTCATTTTTTAGTGGGCATGATTAAAGCGCCCTTTTTTGCCCTAGTGATTGCTTTAACCGCTTGCTATAGGGGGTTTTATGTTAGCAAATCAGCCGATGCCGTTGGCCGCAACACTACCCGTGCAGTGGTGGAATCCATTTTTTTAATTATCATGGTCGATGCGGTATTTTCTGTCATCTTTGCTCAACTCAATTGGTAACAGCCTATGACTGATACCCAGCCTAAAGAAATGATACGCATTAGCGGCTTAGTCAATCGCTTTGGCGACCACCTGGTACACGATGGCATAGACCTCAGCGTTTATGAGCACGAGGTGCTGGGCATAGTGGGCGGCTCTGGCACAGGCAAGTCGGTACTGCTTAACTGCATGCTAGGGTTGCGCATCCCCACTGCCGGTGAGGTGCGATTATTTGGCAAAAATATTTGCCAAGATGAAGACGGCAAACTCAGTTTTTGCCAAAGCCGCTGGGGGGTTTTGTTTCAAACTGGCGCTTTGTTTTCTGGCTTGACAGTATTAGAAAACGTAATGACCCCCATACAAGAACACAGCAACGCCAGCCAACAGCTAATCAAGGAAATAGCCTGTTTAAAATTGCGCATGGTGGGGCTAAAACAAGAGGCCTTTGATAAATACCCTTCAGAATTATCCGGCGGTATGATTAAACGCGCCGCGCTGGCCAGAGCCTTGGCCATGGAGCCTAAAATTATTTTTTTAGATGAGCCCACTGCCGGGCTAGACCCCATTAGCGCAGCCGAGTTTGATGCACTAATTTTATACTTACGCGCACATTTAAATTTAACCGTGGTGATGATATCTCATGATATGGATTCACTATTGACCATCTGCGACCGCTTTGCCGTTATCGTCGACAAAAAAGCCATCAGCGGTAAACGCGACGATATCATTAAACATCCGCACCCTTGGATACAGCAATATTTTGGCGGTGTACGCGGCCGCGCAGCGCTGGCCTCAGCCTAGCAAGCCGATAGTTTTTGTAAGAGAGTTAAACAATGGAAAGACATGCAAAATTTATTTTAGTCGGCGGTTTTATACTGCTATCACTGGCCGGCCTGACGCTGTTTAAACTATGGATTAGCCCTGCTGATAAAAATGACAAGCTCGCGGTTTATCACATAGTGTTTCGCGGCTCCGTGAGTGGTTTATCAGTTGGTAGTGAGGTGCGATACTTAGGTGTCGCTATAGGCCGAGTCAACAGTATAGCCATTAATAAACAACAATTGGGTCATGTTGATGTAAGCTTTAATAGCGAGCAACAACTACCCCACCGGCAACTATTGGCGCAATTAGAGCCCAAAGGCATTACCGGCCTGGCAGTGGTAGAGTTGCGTTTAAAAACCACCACTGATGCCAGCTTTGCCAACATAGGTGATAGCATACCCGGCTACCCTTCACTATTTACTCAACTAGGCAACTCCGCTAGCGCTACCGGCAATAACGCCAAAGAGCTGCTTAGCAATATCAATCAGTTATTTAAACCGGATAATATTGCTCACCTCAGCAATAGCATACAGCAGTTAGATTTAGCTACCGCTAACTTAGCCTACGCCTCTAAAGATATGGCCGAGTTGCTAGGCAACCTCAACAACAATAGCCGCCAACTGCAAAAAACCTTAAGCAGTTATCAGCAAGTTGGCGCAAAACTAGACCAAGCCCTATTGCCTAGCCTGCAAGCAGCAACTGACTCAGCACAACATATTTTAGGCAACAGTGAAGCCAATATTAACCGGCTATTTGAACAACAAATTCCTAAGTTAGTTGGCATTAGTGATCAGCTATCCTTTTCTTTACAGCGTATTAACGAGCTAGCCAGCGGCTTGAGCAACCAGCCACAGCAGCTTATTTACGGTAAATCGCTACCCCAATTGGAGGTCGACATTGCGCGCCAATAACAATAAAAAACTACTTACTTTAGCCTTGGCCAGTACCTTAGCAGGCTGCATTAACCTACCTGCACAAAATGATGCTCCTCCCCAGCATTACAGCTTGCTGGCGGCACAAGGTGACTGCCAGGCCAACACTCGCGCTACGATTAAGCTGGCTGTAACTCGCGTGGCCAGTGGTTTGGATAGCGACAGGCTGATCCAAATTTCTAAGCACAACGGTGAGCTACGCTACCTTAGTAATATGCGCTGGCCTAATAATACGCAAGCACTATTAGAGCAGCGCTTAGCACAGGATCTAGAAAGTGCCGGCTTTAGCATTATCACCAGCCATCAACAGCTAGCTAGTACCCCCCAGTTATACTGTGAACTGCGCTCATTAAATTTATTAAGCCAAGAGCAAGCCAATAATGCGGTCTTTGCCTTGTCATGTAATCTATACCAGCCCGAAAAAAAATCGCAGCACAGCATTGCTGTTAACGAGCAGGTAGCACTCACGAGCATGAATACCCATAGCATATCAGTGGCCTTGAGCAACAGCTATCAGCTTGGTTTTCAACAATTATGTCAGCGCTTAAATCAACAACTGTCTAGTCAGTAGCCAGTTTGTGCAATAAGCACACGCACAACCGCATCACTGCAATTGTTTGCCGGCAAGCGCTGGCACTCGCTTAGAAAGCCTAACCGGCTAAGCTAAAAAATAATGAATTTCAACTCTTACCTTTAGTCATATTTTCCCTATAATGCGCGCCCTTTATAAAGTCTCTCAATAGTCATTCGGGGTTTGCATTGATTATTTTTACTATTACTAACAACATCACTCAGCAAGTTTATGTAGGCACAACTAAGGAGTGCGCCTATGAACGCTGGAAGCAATACGTAGCCGCCCACAACAAAGCGATAGATGCACCACTGTACCGCGATATGCGCGAGCATGGCGTAGAAAACTTTAGTATTAATGAATGCGGCTTTGCCTATGATATGGAAGAGGCTAGGGAGTTACTCAGCGAGACTATGGCCGAGCTAGATGCTATCAACCTGCAAGGTATGAAAACATCAGCCGCCATAGTAAAAGCCGTTAGCAGTAAAACAAGCAACAGCGCTAGCAAGCCCAAGCCTAAGACCAGCCGCAGTGCAAGCAGCTCAATTACCGCCAAGCCTAAAATCGCCAATGGTCGCACCGGCTCTAGCAGTAAAGAGAAAAAAATACGCGAAGCCATAGAAAAAGAAAAAGCCGACAGACAAGAGCAGCAATATAGAAAAATTGCTGCCGAGGCTGAGGAGATGAAAGCCATAATGGCTAGGCTAGATGCCCGCGCTGCTGGCCCAGCTAAGCGCCGCTAAGCTCTGTAGAACCGCGGCGCACTCGCCTATAGTAAGTTATTTAGGGTAGTGATAACGCGGGTAGCGGGTTTGTATTACCGGGTCCATTTCATATTGGGCCTGTAAAAAAGCCACCAAATCCGTTAACTGCTGTACCGTCATTACGCTATTATAATTTGGCATTAACGACTGCCCCTCGGTTTGCACCATCGCTTGCGGGTAACCTTTGGCCAAGCGGTGGGAGGGGTTGATGATGGACGTTACCAACTGGCCATAGTTTTGAATAATACGCACCTTGCCACCCAGCTTAACCGTGATGGCAGCATCTTCGACATGCGGGATATCTGCTCTGCCAACAACGGCATGGCAGCTATTGCAGTGCAATTCTAAAAAAGCCGCCTGTCCTTTTTCCACATCCCCTTCAGGCAAGGTAAAACCTCTACCCGATTTGGTGGGGTCGCCACAGCCTTGTAGCAGCTGCACTGCCAACAAAACCAACATTAAATATAAATATCTCATGATAACTCCCTCTATTTCATAGCCGCCCAACAGTAGTAATAACACTATTGATTGC
This sequence comes from Dasania sp. GY-MA-18, assembly GCF_024734385.1. Classification (GTDB taxonomy): domain Bacteria; phylum Pseudomonadota; class Gammaproteobacteria; order Pseudomonadales; family Dasaniaceae; genus Dasania; species Dasania phycosphaerae. Next base: position 189,519 of record NZ_JANHAP010000001.1, read on the forward strand.
ATAACAGCTGATTACAATAGACTAGTGTGGTAAATCGAATAGAACTTGCTTTAGATCAACTTTTAGCCAGCAGCTGATGATAATTAATCAGCTTCATCCCAACGTTTTTCGCGGCCCTTAAGCCGCCAGTTACGATACTTTTTGAGCAAACTACTACTAAAAGAAGACGACATGTCCTCAAAAGTATCAATGCCATAGAGGATAATCACCACAACTACAGACATTTTGATGGCAATATATTCGCCCGCCACCGTAATACATACGCCTATAGCAGCTAATACCCATATTGTTGCCGCCGAAGTCACTCCCACTACCAAGCCCTCCTTGGCCAGCATCACACCCGCCCCCAAAAAACCTATGCCGGTAACAACCTGCCCTATCACCCTGGCTGGATCAGCCACGTCATTAACTACCAGCATAGATAGCGCAACAAATAAGTAAGTGCCCAATACAATCAATGAGGAGGTGCGCATACCCACGGGCTTGCCCCGTAATTGCCGCTCTAAACCAATTAATGAGCCACAAAATAATGCCGTTGCAACCTTGTTCCAACTTAAGGGTTCAATAGCTAGCAAAGCATGCAGGTCCACAATTTAGTCCTCGAAGTCATTATGGCAATAACGATTCTATAGCGGTGAAAGAAGCGCAGAAAAAATCTTACTACCTATAAACTATAGCTTCATATTTTTGAGCCGACCATGTTAATTACTCACTACTGCATAGCGTTTAATGACAAAGCTGTCATCTTTATGTCATCTATTGGCTATAGGCTTATGCTGTGATTTTGCAGGAGCCAACCATGTTTAAAGCTGTTTTATTGGCAACAGCCATAGTATTAGCCCCCTACAGCCTGGCCAACGGCGATTACTTATTTAAAATTTCAGGTTCAAATACGCTAGGCGCACACCTGGCCCCTCTGTGTGCTGCAGAATATTTAAAAACAAAAGGCTTTAAACAAGTAAACATTAACAATACCCCAGTAGAAAATGAAAAAGTCGTAATGGGCTATAACCCCGCGGGGCAACAACAGGGAATTTTTATTGCCGCTCATGGTTCTAGCACCGGCTTTAAGGCGCTGCAAACAGCTAGCGCCGATTTAGCCATGTCATCTCGCCCCATCAAAGCTAAGGAGCTATTAGACTTAGCGGCATTGGGTGACTTGCGTGCAGCGCAGGCTGAGCATACTGTTGCCATCGATGGCTTAGCTATACTGGTTAACCCCAATAACCCTATAGCTAAACTGTCAGTGCAGCAGGTGGCTGATATTTTTTCTGGTGTTATCAGCAACTGGCAAGAGTTGGGCGGGGCCAATCTAGCGATTTCACTCTATGCCAGAGATGAACAGTCTGGCACTTGGGACACTTTTAAAAATTTAGTGCTAGGCAAGCAACATAAGTTAGCAACATCAGCGCTACGTTTCGAGTCCAACGATGAGCTATCGGATCAAGTCGCCAATGATCCTGGCGCTATAGGTTTTACCGGCTTGGCCTCGGTGCGCAACAGTAAATTAGTCGCTATTTCCGATAAAAATACCCTTGCATTGCTGCCACAACGCCTGACTGTAGCCACAGAAGATTACCCGCTATCTCGTCGGCTGTACTTCTATCAACCTCAGAACAGTTTAAAAAGCAAAGATTTGAACAGTAAAGTCTGGGTACAAGGCTATGTCGATTTCTGCCTGGCTGAGGCAGGGCAAAATTTAGTGGAACAAGTAGGCTTTATCACTCAAAACATTATTGCTGTGCAGCAACCCCAGTACCAAAATGCGCCTAGCAGCTATATGCAGCTGGCTGATAAAGCGCTGCGCCTGTCTATCAACTTTCGATTTAATAATGGCAGCAGCAAACTAGACAACAAGGCCTTAAAAGATATAGAGCGAGTCAGCCAATTTTTAAGCAAGCCAGAATATACTGGCCGCAATGTATATTTAGTGGGTTTTAGTGACAGCCACAAGAAGAAAAAACACGACCTACTTATTGCCCACTTCCGAGCCCTAGCTGTGCAGGCCAAGCTTATTAAGCAACAAATAGCCATAAGCAAAAGCTTGAGCCTAGGCTCATTTATGCCAGTGGCCTCGGCAGATAGCCAGGCAGCCAAGTTAAAAAACTCTAGGGTAGAGATATGGGTTGAAAAATCCCCTAGCGGGCAGCAGCTGACGCATATCAGCATCCCCAACGCTTTACCTTAATACAATTAGGCCTGCGGCTTTAAATCGGGATTATAAAATTGAAAAGTATTACGGCCTAGGCTTTTGGCTTTATACATGGCGATATCAGCGTTTTTCATCAACTCGGATACATCCTTGCCACCGCCAGGATACTGAGTAATACCTATGCTCACAGTAACGGCCACCTCTTCGCCGCTTAGTACCATAGGTTTAGATAGCTGCTCGATGATGCGAGTAGCTACAGCAGCCACACTGCCCTCTTCTTTAGCTTGAGTATTTCCTAATATAATGGTGAATTCATCGCCACCCAGCCTAGCCACACTATCATCAGCCCCTATACAGGATAATAAGCGCTCTGATACGTTCACCAATAATTGATCGCCAGCATCATGACCCAAAGTATCATTAATCATTTTAAAACGATCCAAATCCAAAAATAATAATGCAAAGCTATTGTTATTTTCTATAGAGCTGACTAATAGATGGGTAAGATTGTCTTTAAACAATCGCCTATTTTCCAGCCCGGTTAAGGTATCATAGTAAGCTAGTTGTTCCATTTGTGACTGGTGATTTTTATGTTCGGTAATATCCTCACACACGGCCACATAATGAGTTAGCTTACCCATATCATCGCGTATAGGCGACATAGAGATAAGCCCCCATACTTTATCACCACTCTTAGAGCAGATTTCTAATTCACCATGCCAGCTTTGCTGCTGTTCAACGGCCTCAAACATCAGGCTTAAATTAGCTAGCGTTCTATCCGTGACTTTTATTTTATATATCTCTGTGCCTAATAACTCCTGCTCTGCATAGCCAGTCATATTGGTTAGGGTAGGATTTACATACTCCACCAACATTTTATTATCGACTATAAAAACACCACTAGCGCTATGCTCTACTGCATTGGATAGCATCAATAGTTTATGAGCGCTTTCTTTGCGCTCAGTAATATCACATAACACCCCATGATAGTGGCTAACCTCACCCTGCGTATCGCGGTATATTTTGGTACGCTCCTCTATCCAGCGCCACTCCCCAGTTTTAGTGATAATGCGATACTCAATCGTATACTCATCATCACCGCGCAGCTCTTCAACACTATTAATAATATCAAGGTTATACTGATAATCTTCAGGGTTAATTATTTTACGATAGAGATTCTTATCTTCATAAAAATCTTCAGGCAGGTAGCCAAACTGACAAATATTATCGGATACAAAATCTATTGGCGAATTATCCCCCTCCCCCCACTCAACAACCACAAAGCGGCTGCCATTGATAATCGCATCCATCTCCTCTCTTTTTTCTGCCAGTTCCTTATAACGTTGCTGACTGTTTTTTCTTTCGTTATTCATTATGGCATGAGCCATAACATCGGCTAAACCGCCACACATAGCTATTTCTTCATTGGTCCATTGCCTAGTATCACCTCGATGGTCCAAATTAATCGCCCCTACCATTTTACCCTGCACACGTATTGCGCTTTCCAGACTAGAGGATATATTCTCTGGTATATAAAAAAGTTCTGAAAATGATTTAGCCAGTGGATCATTAAGCGTATCCTCAATTGCCACTGTACGCCTGCGCCTTAACTCTGTATAAAACTCATCATTAAAATCAGCACCGTGAGAAAACTGCTGTAAATCTTCTTCGTAGTAGTCGCCTTCTAAAACATACGAGCTCAACAGCCATGCTCTTTTCGCCTCATAATCGAACATCCAGATCCCGGTATTGTAAATATTGAGCTGTATTGCAGCCTGCCTAGTAATCAAATCCGCAACATTTTGTAAATTACCATTGATAACATCTTCGTGAGTTGCCAGCTTAACAATAACCTCCTGGTTTTTACTTAACCTTTCCCTACTCTGCTGTATTTTTGCATCTTCTTCTATACTTTCTTTATTCATTAAAGCTTGGGTTATTTGATCACTTAAACTAAACACGAAGGCTATTTCATCCTCTTGCCATATACGATCAGTTTTACAGTGCTCTACTGATAACAAGCCTACCGTCTCCCCCCTCACCCTTATAGCCACATCTATTCCCGCCAATACAGATTTATCCTCTAGTATTTCGGAAAAGTATTTTTTGTCTTTCGCATGTCTATCTGAATTATCAAATACTATCTGTCTGCCAGAAGTGAGAAGATCATAATAACCTTGCGAATCCTTTAGGCAATAACTTCTATCAGTATCATAATATTGTCTTTCAACATCATAACCCTGTGCAATATTTATGACGTCATCGTCATTTTCAGCAAGCCACCAAATCTCAGACCTTTGACACTGCAGCACCGACACAGCTTTTTCACAAACGGCCTTTATCACTTCACTAACGTCTCCATCTGCCAATGTTTTACTAACAGCAATATCAGTAATAATCGTATTTTGCATTTGCAATCGACTAATACGCTTAGCCTCTTGCTCTAGCCGTTGCCGTTCTTCTAACTCTCGCTGCCTATAATCCCTATTGACCAGCATAAAACCGATAATATCTGCCACCGCCCCATGAAAGGCGATTTCATCAACTGTCCAGTGTCTAATTTCGCCATAATGCTCAACGTTTAAAATGCCAGCGGTTTTACCCTGTAGCCTTATAGCGCTATCCATAGAAGAGCTAATACCATAAACCAGCTGCTCTTTTTCTAAAAACTCAAAGGTTCTTTTATCATTTCTGGCATCATCAGCCGCTACAGTTTTTTCTTTTTCTATAGCCTCAAAAAAGCAAGGGTATTGTTCACGACTATAACTATCATCAATATAGTGCCTATTTTCGCTACGCTGATAATAATCAACATTGTGTAGAATTTCGGACTTATCGCCTATCAACCAAACCCCACAGCCCTCTAGTGACAATGCTGTAGCCACCACCTCATTGATATAGCGAACAGCCTCATCAAATTTTGATGCATCGACTATTCTTGAATCTATAGAAAGATCACTAACAACCCTTTGTAAATTACTTGCGTAAATGAGTTTTTCATTAGCTCTACGCTCGTTCTCTTTAAGTTTTACATTGATAATAAGCTGTGACAGTTGGTTAGAAATTTCGGTTATAAAGCTCTCTTCATAAGGGTGCCAACAATATGCACTGTCTTGCTTGGCTAAGGCAATAACTGCCACGATATCTCCAGCCACGTATACACCGGTCTCTAGCACCGAACAAATAGTATTATCTTTGCTATTTTTAAAAATACTTTGGCATACATGCTTAGGGTTTTCAGAACCTGATCCTGAATGCCTAGTAATCAATTCACTAGCATGCCTTAAGGCCAATACGCTATTTACATCAACTTGATCAACAGCTATATAACGCTGTTCTTTAATGGCGTAATGTGAATAAAGAGAAAAATTATTGTCACCCTGCTCTTTAACCCAATAGCTAACTGTATCGACATTAAAATAGTCAGCCACAGCAGCCATTAAATGCTGCAAGGCTTCAGCATAATAGCCCTGCCTAAATGACGCTTGATTCACCAACTGCATAATCAAGCTTTGCTGCTGCTTATCTCTTTGTTTTTGTAGTTCAAAATCTTCGGTTAACTGTCTATAGCGCTCATTTCTTAGCAGCTCTGTAATAATGCCAGCAACATGGCTATGAAAAGTGATTTCATCGCTAGACCAGGTATGGGAAACCTTGCAGTGCTCGCTACTTACCAAACCAATGATCTCGCCATCTAAAGTAATAGGGCTGTCTAGGGTGGAGGTAATACCATAACGCCTTATTTCCTCCGCAAACTCGTGTTTATCTAACTGAATATTGGTATCACCTTGTTCAACTAATACCCTGGATCTTAATAATTCATCAAAAAAATCGGGATAATCTTGCTTGCGATAGTTATCTTCAAGATCGTGCTTATTCTTACTCAAGTTATATTCATCTTGTGCAATCAACAGATCCTTTTCTTGGTTAAAAAACCACACACCATTGTGCTCAGTAGCTAACACTTCTGCTAAAGCTTCGGTGATTAAAGGTATACCTTGCTGAGTATTGCCAGATTTAATATCAGGGTGTTGGCTTAAGCGTTTGAGCACTTCGGATTGCTGCTTTTCTCGTTGCTGCTGCTTGCGCTTGGGGCTATCAGAAAGATTAAACTCTAGGTCTAGGGCATGTATGACTTGTAACACCTTGCCCATCTCTACGGTGGACTTACCGTTTTCCAGCTCAGATAAAAATCGCGTCCCCACACCACAAAGCTGCGACACTTCGGCCTGGGTCAGTTTTTTAGCTTTGCGAAAAGCTTGAATTTTGGCTCCAAACTCACTAAAAAATTGATCACTCTCTACAATGACGGAGCTAGATACTTTCATAAAATGGCGACTCTAAAACTAAACAATGTGGCGCTAAGGGCTACTTTCCCGTACGGGATAATTCTCAGTGTAGCAGTATAAAACCACCCTGCAGCCCCTAACCCGCAAAGAATCGGAATATAAACGCGTCAAAATACTCAAGTATGTTATTAAAATATCTCATAGCGACCACAACTCGCCGCCTATAGCGCTATTGACTAGCCTTAGCCTGTGGCTACTGCAGTAGCCTCAAACTCTGATTGCAATAAACACTGTGGCAAGGCAAGCTTTGTTAACCGCTTAAACATCAACCGGGTGCAAACCATGAGCGATATCAGTACCACTATTCAGGTCGGCCTAAGCGCATGCCTAGCCGGGCAAGAGGTGCGCTATAACGGCGGCCACAGCCAATCTAAATTATGTTTGCACACCCTGGCTCAGTATTTTGAATTCAAAACTTTTTGCCCCGAAGTCGCAGCGGGCTTTGGTACGCCCAGACCCACCATGCGGCTCACCGGTGACCCAGCCAATCCACGGCTGCAATTTAGTGACGATAGTCAGCAAGACCTCACCCAGCAGCTCAACCAGGGGTTTAGCGATAAGTTAGCGCAATTTAAAGATTTTGATGGCTATATCTTGATGAAGAACTCCCCCAGTTGCGGCCTAGAGCGCATCAAAATCTATCAAGCAAATGGCTACCCTCATAAGCAGCGTGGCCAAGGCCTGTTTACTGCCGCCCTGATCAAACGCTACCCCCTACTACCGGTAGAAGAAGAGGGCCGCTTGCATGACCCCCACTTAAAAGAAAATTTTATTTTACGGGTATACGCCCATCATTATTTTAAGCAAGAGGTACTGTCAGCCCCCGACCATCACGCCCTAATCCAGTTTCACAGCCGCTACAAATATATACTCATGGCCCACAACCAAGAGCTATACCGAGAGTTAGGACGCATACTATCCAACGCTCAAGAAAGCGAAATCAACGCGCTCAGCCAGCAATACCTTAAGCTGTTTATGCAGGCACTCAGCAAGCCGGCCAGCCACAAAAATCACAGCAACACCTTATTACATATACTGGGTTATTTAAAAAAGACGGTTCCCTCAGAGGCCAGGCAAAATATTGCTGAAGTCATACACAAGTACCGCCAAAATCAGCTGCCGCTTAGCACCCCCATTACCCTGCTCAAACATTACATAGAGCAATATGGTACTGACTATATAAAAAGCCAGCGCTACTTTGAGCCCTACCCCGAGGCCCTGTGCCTGGCCAACCACTTATAAAAAAATACTGGATATTCAATGCCACAAGCTCTAATCATCCATTGGTTCAGGCAGGATTTACGCCTAGCCGACAACCCTGCACTTGTTCACGCCGCGCAACTTGGCCAGGTGCTGCCTATATACATACTCGATGATGAAAACGCAGCTGCCCAGCGCATAGCAGGGGCTGGCCGCTGCTGGCTGCACCACAGCCTCAACGCACTCAACCACAGCCTGCAAGGGCAGTTGCGGGTATATCGCGGTGATGCCAAAACCATTCTCAAGCAACTCTGTGATCAACATAAGGTAACAGCCGTATGTTGGAACCGCTGCTACGAACCCTGGCGCATAGGCCGCGACCAAGCCATTAAACAATCGTTACAAGCTGCGGACATAGCCTGCCACAGTTTTAACGGCTCATTATTATGGGAGCCATGGCAGGTGCTAAAAGCCGATGCCACCCCCTACAAAGTGTTTACGCCCTTTTACAAAAATGCCCGCCTAAACGGCCCCACTATACGTCAGCCCCTAGCAGCGCCCAAAGCACTCAAGCTGGCTAAAGGTAAATACAACGCCATCAGCATTCAGCAACTCAATTTATTGCCCGCCCACAGCTGGCATCAAGAGCTGCTCAAACATTGGCATATAGGTGAGGCCGCCGCACAAAAAACTCTGCAGCAATTTATTACTCAGGGTTTGGACGGCTATAAAGAGGGTAGAAACTTCCCCGCCCAAGCGCATGTGTCACGGCTATCGCCGCATTTGCACTGGGGCGAAATCTCGCCACAACAAGCCTGGCATTACAGCCAATTAGCGGGGGACAACGAAGACATAGCCCATTTTCACAATGAGCTGGCCTGGCGCGATTTTTCCTATGGCCTGCTTTATCACTTCCCCGAATTACCGCAGCGCAACTGGCAAAGCAAATTTGACCATTTTGCCTGGCAGCATGACAGCCAATTACTTAAAGCTTGGCAACAGGGCCAAACCGGCTACCCCATTATTGATGCCGGCATGCGCGAGCTATGGCAAACCGGCTATATGCACAACCGCGTGCGCATGCTGGTGGGCTCATTTTTGGTTAAAAATCTGCTGATAGACTGGCGTCATGGCGAACAATGGTTTTGGCAAACCTTGGTGGATGCCGACCTAGCCAATAACAGTGCCAGTTGGCAATGGGTAGCAGGCTGCGGTGCCGATGCGGCCCCCTACTTTCGTATTTTTAACCCGGTGACACAGGGTGAAAAATTTGATGGCGACGGCAGCTACACCCGCCGCTTTGTACCCGAACTAGCCGCGCTACCCAATAAATACCTGCACAAACCCTGGCAGGCTCCCTTAGAGATACAACAACAGGCCGGGGTAAAACTCGGTGAAAATTACCCTCAACCTATAGTCGATTTAAAGCTTTCCCGCGAAAGAGCCTTGGCTAGCCTAAAAGCCCTGCCCTAAAGCCAGCTTTAAGCCCCCCCTTTTCTGCTCAAAAAACAAGCAAACCTAAACATGGGAAACTGCACGTTTCCCTTAAAAAGTCACAAAAACAACCATTTTTGCAGTCTTTTTTTATCATGATTTCAGCCCTACTGTTTCCAAACAGCTATTAATAGTGTGACTTTTTACTGCTTACGCCCACAAAAAACTCCCTGCACCTAGGTCGCAATAGCCCTTTTGTTGTATTTTTCGGTTAATTTTCAACCAAAGCATGGCAACAATCACTATTCATATAATAAATAACGAACATTTGCATAAATTATAATGCTGTGTAATATCTGCTGCACTGTATTTTCGGGGAATCAATAAAACGCAATATAAACCCGTTGTTTTTTGCTGGGGACAATAGCCCTGCTTTTTTCTGCTAGAGTCGGTTCAGCTTAAATCAGGCAGTATAAAAAAAGATCAGCCCACCAAACTCTGGCTGGGCCATCCATAACAATTAAAAAAGAATTAAGGACAACTACATGGCTGTTAAAAATAGATTACACCGCAGTGAACTTGCCGTACCGGGTAGTAACCTACGCATGCTGGAAAAAGCACCTAGCTCCGGTGCCGATGTGGTATTTCTCGATTTAGAGGATGCCGTGGCCCCCGACGACAAAGAGCAGGCTCGCATTAACGTCATTAACGCCCTCAATAATTACGACTGGTCAAAATGCGCCGTATCGGTACGCATAAACGGCCTGGACACTCACTACATGTACCGCGACCTAGTAGACGTAATGGAACAGGCCGGTGACAAGCTAGATACCATTTTAATCCCCAAGGTAGGCTCAGCCGCCGATGTGCACCTAGTAGCCACCCTGATGGAACAAATAGAAGCCGCCATGGGCTACCAACAGGTCAACATCCATGTGCTAATAGAAACCGCCCAAGGCATGTACAACGTGGACGAAATCGCCGCCGCCTGCCCACAGCGCATGGAAGCCATGGTATTTGGCGTAGCCGATTACGCCGCTTCTATACGCGCCCGCACCACCCAAATAGGCGGTGCCAATGCTAACTACCAAGTGCTCTCGGGCGAGCCCAACGACCCCAACCGCCAATACTTTTGGGGCGATCCTTGGCACTACGCTATTTCACGCATGGTAGTGGCCTGCCGTGCCAATGGCTTGCGCCCCATAGATGGCCCCTTTGGCGCTATAGACGACCCCGATGCCTTTAGAGCCGCCGCCCATGCCGCAGCCGCCCTAGGGGTAGAAGGCAAATGGGCTATACACCCCTCACAAATCGAATTAGCTAACGAAATCTATACCCCCAGCGACGCCGAGCTAACCCGCGCCACCCGCATTTTAGAAATGATGGAAGAAGCCGCTCGTGAGGGCAAAGGTGCCGTCACCCTGGATGGTCGCTTAATCGATGCCGCCTCCATACGCCAGGCCGAAGTGGTGGTGGCACAGCACCAGCAAATAGCTAATCGCTAACACGCAGTAGCGTACTCGCCCAAATAATAAGTGACAAAGCTTGCCCCCCGCACTTTGTCACACACAACAAAGGGAGATACACCATGTGTCGTTCCAAAACAGAGCTGGATGCCTTTATCGCCTCCCAGCGCTTATCGAATTGCTTTGAAGGCTTACCCCTACAAGGCAAACGGGTACTGGATATGTCTACCGTGATTGCAGCCCCCTACGCTGCCGCACTGTTAGGCGATGCCGGTGCCGAAGTATTAAAAATTGAAAACCCCAAAGCCCCCGATGGCCTACGCAGTTGGGGCACCATTAAAGAAAACGGCATAGAGCCCTATTACGCCGTAATCGGACGCAACAAATTGCCGGTAACCGTGAACTTAAAAAACGAACACGGCAAGGCGCTATTTTTAGATTTGGTTAAGCAATCCGACGTGCTCATAGAAAATATGCGTGTAGGGGTAATGGAGCGCCTAGGCTTAACCCAGCAGGAATTGTTAGCAGTAAATCCTGGGCTAATCATCGCTAAAGTATCTGGCTACGGAACCAGCGGCCCCAACGCCGAACAACCCGGCTTTGGCACCTTAGCCGAAGCCTATAGCGGCTTTACCTATTTAAACGGCCACGCCGAAAGCGGCCCCACTAGCCCACCTAATGCGCTAGCGGATTTAACCACCGGCGTACATTTAGCCTTTGCTGTGAGCTTGGCATTGGCCAATCAAGAGCGTGGTGTTAAAGGCGGGCAGTTGATTGATATTTCCTTGTACGAACCCTTGCTGGGCTATTTGGGCGGCGAGTTTTTACATTACAAACTAACTGGCGAAAACCCTGAACCCATAGGCAACGAGTTACGTGCCGCCTCGCCACGCAATAACTACCAAACCAAAGATGGCAAGTGGATAGCGCTATCCTGTTCCTCACAAAAACCTTGGGAGAAATTAGCCCAGGTTATGGGCCATGACAATTTAATTAAAGACCCGCGTTTCCTCACCAATAACGAGCGCATAGAGCCCGCCAACCGCAAAGCACTTAATGGCATTATTCAAGACTGGCTAAAAAACCACACCAAAGCCGAAGCCCTAGAAATATGCCGCCGCGAAAATATTACCGCCGGCCCTATTATGGCAATGAGGGATATAGATGTGGATGAGCATATGCAACAGCGTGAATCTTTTATTACCCTAGAAGATCCCGCTACCGGTATAGCATTAAAATTCCCCAATGTACCGTTTCGCCTAACCGGCCAACCTACCCGTATACGTTTTCCCGGCCTACCTCATGGCTCGGCTAATGACACGGTTTATAAAGAGTTATTGGGTTACAACGAGGGGCAGATTAGCGAACTGAAAGCGATGGGGGCGATTTGAATTTCTAGTTTCTAGTTTCTAGTTTCTAGTTTCTAGTTTCTAGTTTCTAGTTTCTAGTTTCTAGTTTCAGAAAATCATATCACCATCACTTTAAAAAGGTGTCACTCCGGCGAAAGCCGGAGTCTAATTACAATGCGTTAATTTAAATATTCGGATATTTCAACTGAATTAGATGCTGGCTCGTTGCCCCACTAGTGTCCGGTTAAATTACTATTTCGGTCATGCCGGGCTTCGACCCGGCATCCACGGAAACTGAAATATCCTAGCAGTCTTTAGCGTGTGATTAGAATGCGCTATCAAAATAGTCATTTTTTTAAAATCTGTATTAAATACATGCCACGAACTTTGTAATCCTATGGGTACCGGCTCAAGGCCGGCACGACAGCCTGAAAGTGAGTCATAAATCTAATCGACGTGCATTCTATTCCCTATTTATAGTATCAAATACATACCATTACGATTTTAACCGGACACTAGTGGGGTCGTTGCCCGGCATGACAAGCAGATATTATGCGTAGTCTCCCTGTAAACAAAGCGGTTGGTTTCACAACCGCCACCTTGCTTAGCATTAGTAAAAAACCAAAAACAAAACTAACAACTTAAAGATTTAGCCCTCAAGCAACCCTATTTACCAAAGGCTTAACCCCTGTCACCTCTACCACCACCTCGTCACCCGCTTTTAAATAGCGCGGCGGTGTAAAGCCCATACCCACACCTTCGGGCGTGCCCGTAGCAATAATGTCACCGGGCTGTAAAGTCATGCCTGCCGATAGGCACTCGATAATAGCGGGTATATCAAAGATCAAATGATCCAGGGTCGCCTGCTGGCGCAGCTCACCATTAATTGTGCACTTCACTGCTAACTGCTCGGCGCTGGGCATAGCACTGCGGTGTACTACCACCGGTCCCATGGGGCCAAAGCCATCTAAACTTTTAGCTTTAAAAAATTGCTTATGATTTTTTTGTAAATCTCTGGCTGTTACATCATTAAACGCGGTGTAACCAAACACATGCTGCCAGGCATCTTGTGCTTTAATATCGCGGCCGCCACGGCCTATGATAATGGCCAACTCGGCCTCGTAGTCTAATTTTTGGGTGTACTGCTCACTGGCGGGGATGGTATCTCCAGGGCCAATAACACAGCTGGGGGCCTTGGTAAAAATAATGGGGGATTCAGGCACGGCTGCCGAAGTTTTCATTTTTTGCGCCACCTCTTGCAGGTGGCCCAAATAGTTTTTCCCCAAACACATAATATTACGGGCGGGGTTGGCTATAGGTGCAATAAGGGTTGCCGATTCATAAGGCTGGCAGGCGATATTTTCTGCAGCAGCAGCCGTGGCGATATCCCAAACAGCTGCTGCGTGTTCATCATCTAAAGCTACTAATTGGCTTAATGTGCTGGCAGGTAATTGCCGCTGTAAATACTCAGCGGCAGCAGCGATATCTACTACTTGCTCACCCACCAATGCCGCTAACTGGCCCTGCGCTAAGCTAACAAACTTCATAATGATTGATGCCCCGTAAGTCTAGCGATCAGCTTATAGAGCAAACTTAAATGATTAATTAATCAGCCGCTTTATACCACGTTATCGCTTTGAAAATATTCAATTAAAAAATCTACCAACATACGCACCTTAGTCGAAAGGTGGCGGTTGTGAGGGTACACTGCCCAGGTAGAAGTATCAAAGCCATTATATTCGGGTAGCACCTCCACCAATTTACCGCTGGCGATTTTTTCCTGCACATAAAAATGTGGCAACTGCACTATGCCTATGCCTTTTTCGGCGGCGACTAATAAGGTGTTGCCATTATTAGTGCGCCAGTTACCCGACACTTTGTAATTAATAATCTCCTTATCCACTTCTATTTGCCAGCTGGATAAAAAGCCGCGCAGGCAGTTATGCTGTTTTAAATCTTCCAGCTTTTCTGGGGTGCCGTATTTTTTAAGGTACTCGGGGCTGGCGCACATATATAAACGACGCGGTGCAATTTTACGGGCGATTAGCGAGGAGTCCTGCAGGCGGCCAAAGCGTATGGCTAGGTCGTAGCCCTCTTCCACTATATCCAGCGTACGGCTGGTAAAGTTTATCTCTATGGATAACTCGGGGTATTTCGCTAAAAAATCAGCAACAGCTGGGCCTATGTATTTTTCGGCAAAGGTACCGGCGGCGGTAATTTTTAAACTGCCGCGCGGGGTTTGCTGCAAATTATTAATGGCCATTTCGGCCTCTTCTAAATCGGCCAGTATTTGCGCGCAGCGGCTGTAATAACCCGACCCCACATCGGTGAGTTTTACCGTGCGCGTGGTGCGATTGAGCAAACGCGCGCCCAGCCTATCCTCTAAGCGAGCGATCTGTTTGCTGACATGTGATTTGGAGACATTTAATTTATCGGCTGCCGTGGAAAAGCTACCGCTATTCACCACCTCAACAAACGTCTCTAAGCCATCGTAACGAGGCATAGCACCCTCTCTTTAATATCGTGATCTTTAATTAGCTTATTCACAACAACATTAAAATGAATAAACATTCATTTAGTAAAGCAAGGCTAGCATAAACCGAGTTAGCGGTAAAAGCCAGAGTTATAATAGTCCAACTAAGGACTATAAGAGCATTTAATATCCCCCCTAAGAGCATCGCAAAATAGGTAATTTTGTGCCTATTTAATGCAGCTACACTATACTCACAGACCCCAGTCACGAGACTTAGCAATGAATATTTTAATAACTGGCGGCACCGGCTTTATAGGTAGAGCGTTGTGCCGTCACTATCTCAACAGCTATCAAGATACCCCCAAACTATGGGTATTAAGCCGCCGTAGCAGCGAGCAAGTAAAACAATTATGTGGCGAGGCGGTGCAAGGGCTGAGCACACTCACAGAATTAGGGCAGCCCATAGATCTCATCATTAACTTAGCGGGCGAACCCATAGCGGATAAACGCTGGAGCCTAGAGCAAAAACAGCGGCTCTACGACAGCCGCCTTAACATCACCCAGCAAATTATCGATTTTATCAGTAGCGCCCAACACAAACCTGAGTGCTTAATTAGCGGCTCAGCCATAGGCTATTACGGCGACCAAGGCCCTAAGCCAATTACCGAAGACAGCCCGCCTCACGATGAGTTTAGCCACCAGCTCTGCGCCCGGTGGGAGGCCTGTGCATTACAGGCGCAAGCTATGGGAGTAAGGGTTTGCCTATTGCGTACCGGCTTAGTCATAGGCCCCGATGGCGGTTTTTTGCAAAAAATGCGCCTGCCCTTTCAACTGGGCTTAGGTGGCCGCATAGGGTCGGGGCAACAATTTATGTCGTGGGTACACAGGGATGATTTACTGGCTATGATTGTATTTTTATCTAGCCATACAAACCTGCAAGGTGCCTTTAATGGCACCGCTCCCAACCCCGTCAACAACCTGGCCTTTACTAAGACCCTCGCCAGGCTGTTACACCGGCCCGCGATGATGCCGGTGATGGCCTGGACGCTAAAAATAGCGCTGGGGGAAATGTCGCAACTATTACTCAGCGGCCAAAAAGTATTGCCAGCCCGCCTACAGCAAGCTGGCTTTCGCTTTAAATACCCAGTATTGGCCGATGCCTTGGCGGCGGCCTTAGAGTAAGGTCATTGCACACTTAGCTGACTTAGCGACTTATCCAAAGCGGCAATGAAAATATCCACATGCTCAGGCTGAAACACCAACGAAGGCCGCAACTTAAGGCTGTTTTTCAAGGGGCCAGAGCGACCGATAAGCACTTGCTGCTGGCGCATTAACTCCAGCAACTGGCCGGTTTGCTCGCTGGCCGGAGCCTTGCTGAGGCGATCGGTTACAAACTCTACCGAGGCCAACATGCCCTGGCCACGCACATCACCGATTAAGGGCTGGGTTTGGGCCAACTGGCGCAGCTGCGCCCGCAGGTAATCACCGGTACTGTTGGCATTGGCGATGAGGTTTTCGTTTTCTATCACATCCAGCACCGCCATACCCGCCGCGCAAGACACCGCATTGCCGCCAAAGGTACTAAACAACTCGGTAGTTTCCATAAACTGAGCCAGCATATTTTTATTGAGCATGACCACACCTAAAGGATGGCCATTGCCTACCGGCTTACCTAGCGTAATCATATCGGCCTTCATACCTCGGGCGACATGGCCCCACATTTGCCCTAGCCTACCAAAACCGGCCTGCACCTCATCGGCAATAATTAAACCACCGGCGGCACGCACCTTGGCCTCGACCTTGGCTAAATAGCCCTCGGGCACATCCACTACGCCGCTAGAGCAATAAGCTGTATCCACCATAAAATAACTGGGCTTAAAGCCGCGCTGATCCAACTGCACTATAGCCTTATCGGCATCCTGCGCATATAGCTCGGCCATATCCGGCTTACCGGCATGGGGGCCGCGATAGGGGCAAGGCACACCTAAATAGCTAACATAATCGGGGCGGCGCCCCTCACAGGGTGATAAATCCATAGTGGCATCGGTGACACCGTGATAAGCATCTTCCACCACTATGGCGCCGCGCTGGCCAGTAAGCACCCGCGAAATCTGTACCGCCAAGTCGTTGGCCTCGGAGCCGGAGTTTACAAAAATACAGGTATCTATATGTTCAGGGGTAAGCGCCACCAAGCGCTCGGCATAATCCAATACACTTTGATACATATAGCGGGTGTTGGTGTTTAACACCTTCGCCTGCCGCCCTATGGCGCGCGCCACATGCGGATGGCAGTGGCCTACCTGTGGCACATTGTTGTACAAATCCAAATAGGCTTTGCCATCCACACCGTATAGCCAAGGGCCGCGGGCGCGCTCAAAATGCAGCGGCTCTTGATAAAAATGCCAGGGGTCGCCCAGTAACTGTTTGCGCTTTTCTTTTAGCAGGGCCTCGGCTTGCGAGTCGGGCTGCTGGTACTCACCTATGGCGGGGCTGTATACCGGGAAGCGGCAAGCCTTTCTAAACCTTGCAGTAATTTCTGCTCTACCTACATTGTGTAAACGAGTAATCAGCGCTTCGTATAAATCTATATCGCTAACATAGGGCGGCTCGTCGGGGCACATAGCCGAGCGCCAGGCGGTAACGGCCAAGGTAATGGCATTGCGCACCATGATCATGTCGTACAGCAAATCTATCTCTTGCTCTTCCAGCTCAAACTCGCTGTCAAAACCAGCCACGATATCGCACATATCGCTCACTGGATCGGCCACGCGGTGCATCATTAAATCACAGGCCACCACCAGCTCCATCATTAAGGGGCCGTAAAGCATATCGCCAAAGTCGATAATACCGGCCACATGGTCGGGCTGTTCGGGGTTAATCAATAAGTTGCCACTATGGGCATCTTGATGCACGACTTGATGACGCAGGGCCTTGAGTTTGGGCATTAGGCTATTGGCCCTATCGAACACCGCCTCTACCAAGCTGCGTATCTCGGGGTTGGCAATATGGTGAGTGTGCTCGCGGTACACCATAAAATTCATCATATCCCAGGGGTGGGCATTGCGAGCATTGGGATGGAAAAAACCGCGCAAAGCATGACCTAAACGGGCCACGGTTTGGCCTACATTGCGGCGCAGCACAGTAGTGTTAAGCTCGGCGCGCTCGCCTATCATTATGCCCGGTAAAAAACTAAGCAGGCGCACCACGTGCTTATCTTCGCCTTTGCCAGCCACGATTGCACAAGGCTCACCTGCCACCGTGGCCAATATGCGCGGCACCGGTAAATCGGCATTTTGTTCAGCAATATGCATTAATGCCTGGGTTTGAAAATCTATATCGGCGGGAGCATCCTGAGCGTTGGAGACCTTGAAAATATACTGGCTGCCATTGTCGGCGGTTAGACGGTAGCTCTGGTCGCGCTCACTGGGCAGGCGCTTAAACTCACCCTGCACATTAAAATACTGCAACGCTATACGCTTAATTTCATCTAATGAAAACGCGGGCACATTGCGATCTAGTAATTGTGCAACATCTAACATCTGAAAACTCCTAACCATTAATTTATAGCGGCTTTGTGATATAGCAATAATAAGGCGCACACTAGCAGGGACAACTATAGAGTTCAGTTCCCCATATGGGTAGGTGATGAGCTAAACAATGAAGCCCGAGATATGCATAGAGCCATTACTTCTCTTACGGAAGAGCTGGAGACAGTAGACTGGTATAAGCAGCGAGTAGACGCCTGTAAAGACAAGGAACTGTAAGCCATGCTGGCCCACAATCGCGACGAAGAAAAGATCCGCACTTTGATAAAGAGCTAAAAGATTAGCTCTTTATCAACCAAGCTATTGCGCATACCTAAGCGATCTAAAAGCGCTAAAAATAACTTGCAGTAACGCCAACCCAAGGTCGACGCTGCTGCAAAAAAACACCTAAATAAACTATAAAGGCGCAGGGACTTGGGTGCGACGCTCAAAGTTCACAAAAGGCAGCGAACAAATACTCACCGCAACTTTCTCACCATTAATACGCACAAAGCCCTCGGCAACTTCAGCATAGGCGCTACGCAGTGAAGACAAACCCAGCCAGTGTTTGGCGCTAAACGACCAAGATACTGAGGGCAGTGTACCTATTTGTAAATCTTCGCCATTAATGGTGGCGAACAACTCGGCGCCATCTTCTAACTCGCACTCATCCTTGATAATAAAACCTTTCATTTTAAAACGTGAGCCCTGCGCTTTTTCTTTTAATAACGCCGCTTTGCCTACAAAGTCATCCTCTCTATCCCAGCCTACGTTCCAGCCCATGGCCAACTCTAGCGGGCTGCGCTCAAACTCTGGGTCTTCAAAGGTTTGCAAGGTATCCCAGCCGGGCACTACCAAGCCGCCTTCCATGCGACACAGTTGTATGGCGGTAAGGCCATAGCCCGCAATTTTAATATCCACGGCTTTTTCGGCCTCAATAAAAGCCTGCTCTATCGTTTTTGCCAAGTCTGGCTTAAACCAAATCTCGTAACCCAGGTCAGCGGTAAAGCCCACTCGGCTAACCATGACATTGCCACCCTTGAGGTCATAATTAATCACCTCAAAAGGCTTCATATTTTCTATACCCTCAAAACCAAAGCTCTTTAACACCGCACAGGATTTTGGGCCCTGCACGGCAAAACCCGCTAGCGATGGGGTCTCTTCAGTGATTTGTATGTCGCCACCGACCTTTTCTTTGCAATTGGCAAAGTGCACATCGTGATCGACTTCGGCCACCATCAATAGGTAATCATCTTCGGCTAATTTATACAGCAGGGCATCGTCATTAAGCATGCCATCCTCGTTGCACCAGATCGCATAAGTGGCGCGGGGTACAGGTAACGCGCTCATTTTGCGGGTAAACACATAGTCCATAAAGGCACCGGCATTGGCTCCGCGTATGCGGTATTTTTTTACCGGCGTGGCATCAAACAAGGCACAGCCATTGCGTACGGCATTGTACTCTTGCTCTTCATCACCATAGACGTTGGGTAAACAGTAGCCGTGCCAGCTAAAATAATCCTCATCCTCTACCGCATTAGCCATATAAGTATCAAAATCAGCCTGCTCGTAGCGCGATACAAAATCATAGAAAAGACTTTTTTTAGCCGTAACACTCATGCGGTAACTCCCTTATTTATTTTATTTGGCATGGTAAAGCTGAACTTGCTCGACCACTTCAGTATTGAACAAGCGTACATTAAGAACAAACAGGCTACACACAGACGATGACGCTGTCAGCTATAAACTTCTAGCACCGCTGGCAAGGCTAACTGAAAGTCGCATAACAACGGCCAGCAAATATAAAAAAATTCTGCTATATCAATAATTTAACAAGCCAATCCGACATTGTTGCCTGAAAAAGACACTGCGTTAACCCTGAGAACGAATAACTATTCCCTCCCAATGACATTTTAGGGTTATGGATTGGACTAACGCCGTCAGCCATGGGCTAGAATCCCCCAAATGTAGCTATCTGCTAGGAAAAGCAGGCAAAGCTGCAAAAATCCGCTATACTCTTTGCGCTTTATGATATTGATTATCAACGCTTTTTTAACCATAACAATAATGAACAAAGCGAGCAGCCACCCTTTAGCCCTATTAGCCTATCCAGTTAGTAGTTAAGTTGTAGCTAAGCGTTCACTGCCAAATCATGACGACGTAAACCCCATGCCTAACTTTCATACATGCATCGCCATGCTCTGCGGCCTAGTTTTACAGGCTAACGCCATGGCCGAGACCGTACGCATTTTTAACTGGGAAGAGTACCTCGCTCCCGATGTGATAGCCGCTTTTGAGCGTGAAAGTGGCCATAAGCTGGAGCAGTTTTACCTAGATAACGAAGAGCAGCGCGACGCTCTAATCCTGAGCGGCCGCGGTGCTAATTTTGACTTAGTGATTATCGATAGCCAGTCACTAAAAACCGAAGGCAAAAAAGCCTATTTTGCCACCCTGCCCATGGCCCAAATCCCCAATAGCCAGCACCTATCCCCGGCGTTGCAACAAGCCTGCGGTAATAAAGGCCTAGCCTATTCCTGGGGCACCATAGGAGTGGCCTATAGAGCCTCAGCCAATCCTCAGGGCATTGACTCTTGGGCCAGCGTATTTGCAATTGAGCCAGCCAACCAATACAAAACGGTTATGCTCTCAGACTCTGTGGATAGCACTGCACTCAGCCTAATTGCCTTGGGGCTGCCCCCTTATAGCGTCGATAAGAATCACTTAAAACAAGCCTACGCACTATTGCAGCAACAAAAGGCCTATTTGCATTCCTATGGCTATGGCCTTAGCTATGTTATTGATAAGCAAGCGGCTAGCGACATCACCATGGCCGTCACTTACTCAGGTGATATTAAACATTTTATTAGCGCCAGCGGCCAACAGGACTGGCGCTACAGCATTCCTAAAGAAGGCACCATTATTTGGACCGACTGCCTAGCCATCCCCCATCGCACTGGTGCTATTAAAAAGGCTACTCTGGCTTTTTTAAATTTTATTAACCGCCCGGATATCGCCCTGTTAAATGCCCAAACTTCAGGGCTGGCCACACCCAACCTCGGTGCATTAGCATTAGCTGATGATAGTTATAGTAAAGATGACGAGCTATTTCCCAGCCCGCAAGTGTTAGCAAATAGCCACTACGCGCAAAGTCTCCCCAATGAGCAATTAAAATTGCGCAGTCGTATGCTACAAAAGTTAAACCAAAGCGAATAAACCTATAATGAAATTAACACAACGTATCAATGTTATTTTGCTACCGGTTATTGCCGGTGTATTTGTTGTTACCAGTTGGATACTCAATTCCACCATGGAAGATCAAACACGCCTAGTGTATGAAGAACAGCTAGAACAAACTGTTAACAACAGCCTATACCGCATCAATTACGAAACTAATTTAGCCGATTCTATTTTTTCACAGATTGTGAACAGCCATGAATATGCCAATTACATAGCCGACCCCTCTGTGCACGTGCTATACGACGCGCTAGACATTTTACTCAACCGCCAACGAGAGCAAGTGCGCAGCTTTATGCCTGGTTTGGTCAGCATACAGATATTAAATTCCCAGGGCGGCATTTTATTTTCGGCAGATGACCGAGAATTATTTACCGAAGCCAGCCTGCCGCCCATACCCAGCCAGCACCAACACTGGCTAAACCCAACGCAAGGCATAGCAGCCACTCAGGAATCCTTCTTATTTGAAACTGCAAACGGCGAGATACATCTAGGCAGGCTACATACCTTTAACTCAGAATTTTTATCCACCGCTACCCGCAGGTATAAAGACGACAATAAAACCATTTATTTTTTAATCGTCATTAATATGGATTTTTTGCGCCTAGGCACCCCCAACTTACAAAAAGAGTTTGAAGGCCACTACAGTATAGATTTACGAATCAACAATAATAGCCATCAGCAAAACGTAAGCCCCAGCATTGCCTTAGGTAAAAACAAAAAGTTTATGTCTGTAACTTTTACCCACCCATTATTTCTTCGCGAAGTAAAAATATCAGAGCAATTTATCAGCCAACAACTGCAAGAGCAAAAAAGCAAACAATGGTTTTTAACCATAGCGCTAATATTGTTCTCTTATTCAACCTTGCTCTCTTTAATACACCGGCAAATTATTAACCCGGTATTAAAGCTCACTAACCAAGTACGCAGTGGCAAAAGCATGAACAGCCACTTGCAAGCGGGTAATGATGAAGTTTCTGAACTACATAACAGTTATACCAAGTTATTAGAAGAAGTAGAAAAGCTGGCGCAATTCGACCCACTAACCAACCTGGCCAACAGAGCCAGTTTTAAGAGTGCCTTTGCCAGAGTCTTAACCCGCTCACTCTATCAAAATGAGCCTTTGGCCATACTGTATATAGACTTAGACAACTTCAAACAGGTTAACGATCATTACGGCCACGATGTGGGCGACCAACTGCTGGTTGAGTTTAGCTCACGCCTGCTTGACTCCATACGCAGCACCGATGCTTGCTCGCGTGTACCACAAGACGATGCCGTAGCCCGTTTAGCGGGTGACGAATTTGCCATAGTACTGGCTGACGCCAACCCCGACACCGCCGCTTTAGTAGCACAACGTATTTTAGACCTATTTAAAGGCGGCTTTACTGTAGGCCAGCAAAAACACAATGTAAAAGCCAGTATAGGTATAGCCATAGCCCCCAATGATGGCGAGGACGTTTCTGACCTTATGCTGCATGCCGATGCCGCCATGTACCAAGCAAAATCAGCCGGTAGAAATTGCTACCAATTTTTTACTCAAAAAATTGCTGATGCCATGAAAGAAAAGCTGGATATACAAGACCAAATAGCCAAAGCTTTAGAAAACCAAGAGTTTTATTTAATGTTTATGCCTATATACAGCAGCCAAACATTAGCTATAGAAAGCTTGGAAGTACTACTGCGTTCTACCAACCCCCTACTCAACAAAGTGGGGCCTGAGAAATTTATTCCAGTTGCTGAATCCACCGGGCTGATTAAAAAAATTGACTTATGGGTTGTTGAGCAGGCCCTTAAAAAACTCCATGAATTCAATCAAACCATTAATTATCAAAACACCTTTAGCATTAATATGTCATCGGTGGAGCTGCATAACAAAGAGTTCCCACTAAAAGTTGGCGAGCTCATTCAAAAATATCACATTAACCCTAAGCAACTGGATTTAGAGGTTACTGAAACATCACTTACCACCTACGACAAAAACAGTATACAAGTACTCAATGAACTTAAAGCGCTGGGTTTGAGTTTATCCCTAGATGATTTTGGCACCGGTTACACCGCCTTTAATCAATTAATACATTACCCTGTTGATCATTTGAAAATTGACCGAAGTTTTGTTGCTGCGCTCAATACCGAAGATGAGAAAAATCACTCTATGCTGGAAATCATTATTAGCATGTCTAGCATCTACGGTTTAAAAACCGTTGCCGAAGGGGTAGAAACACAGCAGCAGTTAGATTATTTAATAGAGCTGGGTTGTGACTACCTGCAGGGTTATTATCTTAGCAAACCCTTAATCGAAGCCGATTTGCTGCAACTGTTAGCATCACAAAGCAAGCAGCTTAGTTAATATTTTTAAATCACCGATAGCATTACAGTTTTACACAAGGTTATAGCATGAAACGATTTGGTCCCGGTTTATTGGTTATGGCAGCCTTTGTAGGCCCAGGCACCGTCACCACCGCCAGTAAAGCCGGTGCCCACTATGGCTATACCTTAATGTGGGCGCTGTTATTTTCGATTATCGCCACCTTGGTGTTACAAGAAATGTCATCAAGGCTGGGCTTAGTCTCTAGGAAGAACCTTGCGCAGGCACTGCGCAGCAGTTTTAACCTGCCTTTTTTTAATATTGCCGCCAGTATTATGGTGGTATTAGCCATAGGCTTTGGCAACGCCGCCTATGAGTCGGGCAATATAGCCGGTGCCGCTATGGGTTTGGCAGCCATTTCACCTTTACCGAATAACGTCTGGGCGTTGGTGGTGGGGCTCAGTGCTTTTTCATTATTGGCTATAGGCAAATATGCCTTAATAGAAAAAGGCCTGATGTTGTTAGTGCTAATCATGAGCATTGTATTTATAGCCACCGCCGTGATGGTACAGCCTGATTTCAGCAGCCTATGGCGCGGCCTTAGCCAGCCCAGCATGCCCACGGGCTCTACACTCACAGTAATCGCATTAATAGGCACCACGGTAGTGCCTTATAATTTATTTTTACACTCCAGCACTGTGCAAGAGAAATGGCCAGCCGATATGGATGTAGCCTGCGCCTTAAAAGAGTCGCGCCAGGACAATGCCTATGCCATAGGTTTGGGTGGTTTAATTACTATCGCTATAGTCACTACTGCAGCCTCGGCCTTTTATGGCAGTGATAGCCAATTTTCCGCCAGCACAATTTCACAGCAATTAGAGCCGCTACTAGGCAGCTACGCTAAATATTTTTTTGCTATAGGTTTGTTAGCCGCGGGCTTAACCAGCGCCATAGCTTCACCATTAGCTGCGGCCTATGCTGTTAGTGGTGCCATGGGCTGGCCGGTAGAATTAAATAATAAACGCTTCAAGTGCATCTGGGCCTTGGTGTTACTCTCTGGTACTGTTGCCGCAGCTCTAGGTACCAGCCCCATTAGTGCCATTATTTTTGCCCAAGCCGCTAATGGCTTTTTGCTGCCTGTAGTGGCGGTGTTTTTGCTGATAGTCATGAATCAAAAGAATTTACTAGGCAAGTATACCAATAGCCCGCTGGCCAATATTTTAGGCGCTATAGTAGTGCTAACGGTATCGGGCTTGGGTTTATTTAAACTCGCTACTGCTTTTAATATTGTTTAGCCGCCGTTTGCTTACAGCTTAACACCACTAAACTTTACCAAACTGCTGCACCATCAACGCCATATCGTGGGCCAGGCTGCTCACCTGCTGGCTGGCGCTATCGGTTTCTTGAGCATGGCTATGGGTTTCATTGGCTAAGGTCATAATATTTGCCATATTGCGATTAATCTCTTCACTCACCATGCTCTGCTGCTCTGAGGCGGCAGCCACTTGATAGTTCATATCGCTGATTTGGCTGACCCCTGCACTAATACCCTCAAAGGCCCCGCCTACGGATTCGATTTGCTGCACACTCTTATAGGCTAGCTGTTTACCGTTATCCATGGCTACTACCGCCTCTACTGCAGTTTGCTGTATGCGCTTAATCATTTGCTGTATTTCATCGGTAGAGTTTTGCGTGTTGCTGGCCAAGTTACGTACCTCATCTGCCACCACCGCAAAACCTCGGCCTTGCTCGCCCGCGCGGGCTGCTTCTATAGCGGCATTAAGGGCTAGCAAATTGGTTTCGCTGGCGATATTACTAATCACATCCACCACCGAGCCTATTTTTTCACTGTCGGCCTTTAAGGCCTCTATAACTTGAGTAGCCTGCTCTACTGATTGCGCAAGGCTGTCGATATCACTAATGGCAGCGGCTACTAACTTTTCACCTTGCTGAGTTTGCGCCAGCACCTGTTGCGAGGCCTGCGAGGTAGTCTCGGCATGGTGGGCAACTTCACTGACGGTAGCCGTCATCTCATGCATGGCGGTGGCGACTAGCTCTATCTCCTGTTGCTGCCTATCTACCCCAGCAGAGGTTTTTTTGACTACCGCCCGCGCAGCATCACTCACGGCTAACAAGCCTTGTGAGGCATGGCTAACCCGGCCCAAGATGGTGCGGTTTTGCGCGCACTGAGCTTTAATCACTAAATCTAACTGCCCTAACTCATCTGCTCGGCCACTGTATACCGCTTGGCTTAAAGCATTACTGAAAATACTTTTGGAGCCTGTAGCCATAGTGATTAATGGCTGCACCAAGCATAGGCTCACCCCCAGTGCTAGCCCTAGAGTTAACAGCGCCAGCCCTACGCTGCCCCCCACGCTGGCAGCCAGCAAGCTGGGGCTGGCCACGAATACAGCAGCCAAGCCGGCCTTGAGGCGAAACGATAAATTTTGCGGCTTAAGCAAGCGCAGCCACGAGTGTTTACGGTTAGCCAAATCTTTATATAGTTTTTTAGCTCTGGCTATCACTGCGGGGTCGGCTTTAACCCGTACCGATTGATAACCACTGACCTTGCCCTGCTGGTATATAGGGGTGACATAGGCATCGACATAGTAATGGTCGCCATTTTTACAGCGATTTTTCACTAAGCCCATCCACGGCTGATCGCCCGCTATTACTGCCCATAAGTCTTTAAAGGCCGCCTGCGGCATATCGGGGTGGCGCACAATATTATGGGCCTGCCCTAGAAGCTCCTGCTCACTAAAACCCGATACCCGAACAAAGTCTTCATTGACACTGCTAATCACCCCCTTAGTGTTGGTGGTGGAGATCAATACGTCATGCTCTTGTAGAACAACTTCATGATCGCTGATAGGCAGATTACTTCTCATAATTGGCAAACGCTCTGATTTTTAGTAAGTGCTTATTTTTATTGATTTTATTAACAGTTACATCCGTATATTTACCTAACTAAGTGGCAGCCATAAATATGCATTGATCTGTATCAAGGCTATGCTTTATAAAAGCCCAGCGCTGCGCATACGACCGCCTACTTTTTAAACAACTTTTTAGCTTGCTAACAAAAGCACTGGCATCGCTTTTTTAAGGTAAGCACTAACAAAGCTTGTTATTATCGGCGGCTAACGCCTAAAGACCTCACTACTGAAATAAAAAGAGAGAATGCATGACTAGCTCCCGTGAACAATTTGGCTCCCGTTTAGGGTTTATTTTGGCCGCTGCCGGCTCTGCCGTGGGCATAGGCAATTTAGTGGGGTTTCCCGTGGCTGCGACTAAAAACGGCGGCGGTGCCTTTTTATTAATCTATGCACTGTTTGTTGCATTTATCTGCCTACCGGTAATGGTGGCTGAACTTAGCCTGGGCAGAAACACCCAAAAAGACCCCATAGGCGCCTATCGCAAACAAGCGGGCAACCGCTCGCTGTGGCAAATCGCTGGGCTGCTCTCCTTTTTCACCCCTTTTATGATTGCCGTGTTTTATATGGTGATAACGGTATGGATTTTTGGTTACTTTGTAGAAATTATTAGCGGTAACTTAGATGCATTAGCCCAGGCCAATACCTTTGGCCAATTTATCAATCATAAAAAGATTTTTATTTATTTGCTGGTAGTGGCTGGCCTACTTAACGTTATTTTATTAAGCGGGGTCAAAAATGGCATAGAGCGGGCAGCTAAAATTATGATGCCCGCCTTATTTATTATGCTCATAGGCTTGGTGGCTTTTGTGTTAACTCTGGATAATGCTTGGGCGGGTGTCAGTTATTACTTAATCCCTGACTTTAGCAAGATCAACGCACAAGTTATTAACGGCGCATTATCGCAAGCTTTTTTCTCGCTATCACTGGGTATGGGGATTTTAATTACCTACGGTTCCTATGTTAATCAAAAAGAAAGCATTACCAGCAGCGCCAAGCTTATTGCCCTTACCGATACCGCGGTAGCCTTTTGTGCTGGTTTATTAGTCTTACCCGCTATTTTTGCCCTACACCCCAACACCGACACATCGCAATTGAGCAACTCCTCGGTAGCAATGATTTTTTCTTTCCTGCCGCAAATATTTTTAGAGCTGCAAACATTAATTGGCTATACCGGTGCCAGCGCTGTGGCAGCTATATTTTTTCTATTAGTCTTTTTTGCCGCCATCACCTCTATGGTGTCGATTACCGAAGTGCCTAACTCCAGCCTAATTGATAGCCTGCACCTGCCACGTAAAAAAGCCCTAATACGCTTGAATAGCGCCATGGCCTTATTCACCATAGCCTGCGCCGTTTCCTTTGGCATGGTGGGCTGGCTTACTGATTTTGTGAGCTATGCAGGCGCTAGCAAATCTTTTTTTGATGTTGTCGTCGACGTGTTTTATGACACCATTTTGCCGCTAAATGGCTTATTGGTATGCCTATTTGTGCGCTACCGCTGGAAGCGAGGTTTTAACGCTGAAGTCGAAAAAGGCGATAACAACTTTAAAGGCTCATTAACTGAGCGCTATATTAACTTTTCGCTAGCCACGTTTATTCCCTTAATCCTACTCATTATTTTTGCCAACACCGTAGCGCAAAAATTCTTTGGCGCCGCACTACTCGGTTAAATAACAATAATTTATTGCCACACATTCAGGAACACACTATGAGTACAGTTCGAGGTCAGTTTTCATCGCGCTTTGGCTTTATTATGGCCGCTGCGGGCTCTGCGGTTGGCTTAGGTAACGTGTGGGGTTTTCCCACCCAAACCGCCAGTAATGGTGGCGCAGCATTTGTATTGGTGTGTTTGCTACTAGCCTTTTTACTGGCCTACCCGGCATTGATGGCTGAACTTATCATCGGCCGCCACGCCCGTGCCAATGTAGTCACCGCGCTGGGCTCACTCAGCACTAAGCCCTTACTACGGTTTATCGGTCAAGGCGTAGGTTATTACGGGGTATTAATTGCCAGTTTAATTCTGAGTTTTTACACCATAGTCGCCGGTTGGATGCTCTCCCACCTGGGGCAGGCCATCAGTAATATTGTGGGCCTAGAAGCCATTGCCCAATGGCTGGTTACTGACTCTATAGCACGCAATCTCAGCAGCAGCGTGATTTTTGCTGGCTTAACCATGAGCATTATTGCCTGCGGCATAGAAGGCGGTATAGAAAAATGGTCCAGACGACTCATGCCCTTGCTAATGATTTTATTGGTTTTGCTAATACTTTATGTTTTCACCCTGCCGGGTGCAATGCAGGGGTTAAAGGTTTATTTACTACCCGACCTCAGCCAAGTACTCAACCCCGATTTATTAATTAGCGCCTTAGGGCAGGCCTTTTTTTCACTGTCATTAGGTGTAGGCACGATGCTGATTTACGGTTCCTATGTGGATAAAAATGAAAACCTGCCGCAGTTAGGTGCCATTGTTACCTGTGTAGACTTAGCCATTGCTTTTACGGCAGGCCTGCTAATCATCCCGGCTGTTTATGTGGCGCAGCATAATGGCACAGTGATTTTTAATGAGGCCGGTGATTTAATTGCCGGGCCGGGCTTAATTTTTCAAATACTACCCTCGCTGTTTAGCTCTATGGGCAGCGCCGGCTTGCTAGTGGCTACCGCTTTTTTTGCCTTAATGAGCATAGCTGCGGTTACCTCCTCCATCTCTATGCTAGAGGTGCCGGTGTCTACAGCGGTTGAAAAAACCTCACTTAGCCGCTTAGCCTCAACCCTGATTATGGGTGGCATTTGTTTAGCGATTAGCTCAGTGATTATTTTTAATTTTGACCCGCTGTTTGGTTTTGTAGTCGATCTCACCACTAAATACAGCGAGCCTTTAGTGGGCATAATGTTTTGTGTGTTTGCTGGCTGGGTAATGCATCGCAACGCGCTATTACAGGAGCTAAAACAAGGCAATAGCAATATTGAAAACAGTTTGTTTTGGAAAATATGGCCTTGGTATGTGAGAGTGGTATGCCCGCTACTAATTCTGGCAACTTTTGCACAAAGCCTAAGCTAATCTATCGCTCAAAATAAGCGGCAGCTATAAACTATTTAAATCGTATAGCTTTAATCGTTTTTGCCAAAAAAATTGATCGGACAAATCCATAATTGCCCGGTCAACATCGTCCATTACATGTTGATAGTGATGAGTAAGTAATAGATATCGTCTATAGGTATACAGTGGTTTTTTTGACATATATAACGACGGAACATAGCCTTTAGCCCTGGCTATATACAAGGCACTAGAGCGCACGATAAAAATCGCATCAACTTTACCACTTAATAAATTTTCAATATTTTCTTCATCGCTACTGGCATCAACACGTTTTATTTTTTCGCTGCCTAGCAATGGCACAGCAGCTGAATAATTGTGTCCAGCCCTAGCCCCTACCGTTTTTCCCAGCAGAGACTCTTGGCCTTCATATTTAAACGAACTGCTGCGTAGGCTTACTACCACATCGGAATCTAAAAAAGTCGCCTGCGTCCAAGAAAAGTTTAAGCCCTGTACATCAAACCACTTGGGGTTGGCCCACATCAATATGGTGGGCTTATCCTCAGCTAGACGCTGATTCAATGCCACCCTGTCAATAAACTGATACTCAATAGTGTATTTTTCACCGACTGCCAGCTGCATGGCTTTAACAAAGTCATAGTTAAGACCGCTAGCAGAGTCACTGTTAATAATAAAAGGGGGGGCATTGTGATAGGAATAAAAGATCAGTGTTTCCGGACTGGCATAGCAGCAGCTAGCCCAAACAAGCAAGATCACAGCGCTCATCCATAAACGACTTAATGCCTTCAACTCAACAAACTCCTGATAGCAAACACTAGTCCCTATAGTGTAGACGCCGTCAGAAACTGGGCAATGCTATTTAGCTATAAAAACACACTGTATTTAATTAATAGCCCGCCGCAGCTTAGGCACAGCGTTTTTCTAAATATTCAACAATGGCTTTAGACTCGTATAGCCACTGGGTTGAGCCGTTTTCAACTATTTTTAAGCAGGGTACTTTTACCCGACCACCACCCTCTAACAACTCGGCTTTGTGCTCAGGCTGTTGGGCATTGATAGTGGCCACAGGCATGTTTAAGCGGCGCAGGGCGCGGCGAACCTTTACACAAAAAGGGCAGGCATAAAATTGATACAGGGTTAAATCTTCAGCCAACTGGTTAATATGGGCCTGCTGTGCAGGGGGGCGTTTAGCCTTGCGTGGGCTAGTGATAAAACTGATGGCAACGATGCTATAACCCAATACTAAACGTAATACTTTTAACAAAACCACTTACCTCTATAACTAACATCTTTAACGTAATGATCTCTATGATCTTTATGGTCTATGGCGGCGCAGGCCTTAATCAACTAGCGCACTTTCTTTTTACTATATTGCTGATACCACAACACAAAACCCGACAGAGATAAAAACAGCAGCAATAGCGCCGCCGCATCCACTATCCATACTCCGGCATTACCAAACAGGCGACCGCTGTGTAAATCTAATAACACCCGTTCCCAAGATAAGCCCTGACCTCTGTAGGCACGAATAATGGCCTGCTCTATTGTTAGAGGTAAGTTAGCCTCAGCATTTACCAGGGGCTGGATTGCATCCACAGGTGTAAAAATAAATTGTTCCGCATCCATCACAAAACTGCGCTGAGCGGTGGCCAAGCATAACTGCTGTTCACATAAGCCAAATTTGACTATAGGCACCGGTAAGCCGTATACCGCACTGAGGCTATCTATCACTTCGCCTTGGGGGCTGAGCATTATCACTTGCTGTTGGCAGGCTAGCCAGTAATAGCCTTGGTGCGCAACAGCCGCAATTAACGATTGCTGGCATGTGCCTATAAGTTGCTCGTTAAAGTACAACTGTGATTTATCATCACCGCTAAACCAAACATCATTAACGGCAAAAGAGCTTAACTTGGGAGTTTGTATACCGTAATAGCCCAATAAGCGCTCGTTGCTCACCGCGGTTTTACCCAAAGAGAGTTCTGAGGTGTGATTCAGCATTAAGCCGGTCACAGTAACCAACACTACGACTATTAGCGCCGCCAAGCCCGCCCGGCGATGCCAACGCCACAGCCAGGGCCTGAGGGTCTTATACTGTAGCAGTGTTAGCTTCATGGGTTATAGGCTTAGGGGCTGTTGTTTATGGGCTGATAAAACGGTGTGCGTTGATGTAAAAAAAGAGCGAGTGTAGCGATTTTTTTCAATGCACGCACGGATAATGTGGCACCGGTGATGCCATCTATGGACTTATCCAACTGTGGCTGCGATTGCTGAGCCAAGGCCACTTGCTGAAACTGGCGAGTAAAAAAGGGATAACGCACCTCACCGCCACGGCTTTCTCTGTATTCTAAAATGCTGAGGTCGAAGATTTTCCCCGCCTCTACCACCACGCCGACGGTGATGGGTAGCTCTTTGCCTATTTCTTCCAATACCCAGCCGGTGCGCTGCTTATCGCCCCAATAGCGCAGCCGCAAGGTGCTAAAGCGCCGTCCTAAAATAGCTTCTATTTCGGCGCGCAGGGTTTTATCCACCCACAGGGTTTGCCATGGGGCATCATTAGCAAAAAAACGCGACTGATACTCAGCCACGCTGATAAATTGTCCTTTTTGCGCCCAGCTAGCGCCGCTCATCAACAGTAGCAAGACGGCAATAAATGCTTTCATAAAAACTCAAAAGGGGCGCAATGCGCCCCAAGATATTCGTCATTAAGACTTAGAATGACCAACCTATACCTAGGTTAAAGGCATCGTCATCGGTGCCTGTGCTGTCGTTAACATAGTCGGTGTAATCGGCTTTTAAGACCACGTTAGGAGTCAACCAGTAGTTAACACCGTAATCCCAGATTTCATAATCCACAGAGCTGCTTAAACCGGCTTTGTTGTTGTACTCACTGTAACGGGCAAATACACCTAACCTATCGGTTACCTTGTAGGAAGGCTCTATGTACCAGCCCTCTTGTGAGTCAGTACCAGCGGCTTCAAAAACGTCACCGTCTACATCCCACTCGGCCCATAAGGCACGTACAGAGAATGCGTCTATGCTGTAGATAGCGTGTACTTCGGTTAGCATGGCGTCAGCTGTGGCTAAAGCACCTTGAGAAATATCCTCTTGATATTGCACGGTAGCAGCTAGCTCTAAACCTTGTACGCCGGTGTACTTAATACGCGCGGTATAGGCCAAGTCGTTGGCTACGGCATTCGCTGATTTTTGACGACCGCTGCGGATGTTAGCTTCGTCAGTTTCCAAACCGCTGTGCACTGCAGCGCTATAGCTTAAACCGGGGGCGATTTCGCCGTTAAACATAATACCGGTTTCCCACCAAGTCGCAGGAATGATCTTAGCTTCTACCACGTTGCGCTCAGTACCGTAAAAGGTATCGGGTTCGTGAGTTTCGTTCATAATGCCCACAGGAATTAAGAACTGACCCATTTGTACGCTGTGACCCTGAGTGTAATCCCACTCTATATAAGCCTGCTCCAGCTCTACTTCACCGGGCTTGCCGTCACCGGCTAGGCTGTGCTCTAACTCAATTTCAGAGAAGAAACGCACAGTGTCAGAGAACTGGTGTGACAAAAACATCACAAAGCGGTGGGCGTCCACTTTGTCATCTTTGTCTTCAAAACGGTTAAAGTGGTGCTCGCCGTAACCGCCGATTTTAGTTTTTTCTACCCACTCGGCCATTTTTGACAATTTGCCAGTAGCTGATTGCTCAACTGCATCGGCGGTAGCAGCAACTTTAGTTTCAGTTTGCTGTAGTTGACCTTTAAGGTTTTTAATTTCTTGTTGTTGCTCTTGTATCACTTTCCACATATCTGCCGTGCTAGGTAAAGGCTCGGCCGCTTGCGCAGTAATAGCTGCAGCGCTAATAGTCGCCGCTAAGATGGTTTGCTTAAACATGAATGGTGAACTCCCCTATGAGTCTCGTTTTTAATGTTGCAAGAATAGTAATGCTAGTGAGAATGATTATCAATAGCTAAAAAGAAAAAAACTTACCTTGAGAAAATTTTTTAGCCCGTAGCCATTAATTAAACAGCTATAGATTAACCACCGGGATTTGATCGCGCATACCGCGCCGCATTTGCGCCATGATTAAGCGATAAGCTACGTACAGCAAAACTGTAGAACCCACTATCCAGCTACCAGCCGCCAGCGGTGCTGAAAACAGCAGGGCAATATGCCACAGGTTAGTCGCCAGCCAATAAGAAAGCAGCAAGCTCCACACTACCGAAAAGCTCAGCCAAACCTGCCCAGCCTCTTTTTGCATCACACCTATAGTGGCAACACAGGGCGCATAAAGCAGAATAAATACTAAGTAGCAAAACGCCCCCCAAGCCGAGGGAAACAGGTTTTGCATGGCCTGGTAACTACCGGGCTGCTGAGCGGTGATCTCTTCTTGGGTAGCTGTAATTTTTAACGGGTCGGTAAAGGCTGTCACCAAACCCACCGCATTTTCAGCGATGCTGGCTAGGGCTTCGGCTAGGTCCGCCCCGTAGCTAGGCAAGCTCACCTCATCCGAGGCCTGCACCAGCGGCGGCGCATATAAGGTATCTAAGGTACCCACCACCACTTCTTTAGCGAATAGTCCGGTAAACAAGCCCACCGTGGCTGGCCAGTTCTGCTCCCCTATACCCATAGGCGTAAACATTGGGGTTAGTGTTTTGCCCACCACCGACAATGCTGACTTCTCGGTATTTTGATTACCCCAGCTGCCGTCAGAGCCCAATGAGGACACCACGTTAATCACAATAACCACGGCCACAATACGCTTACCCGCGCGCCATATAAAAGACGATAAGCGGTGCCAAGTTTGGGTCAATATATTGCGCAACAAAGGCTTATGATAGGCGGGCATTTCGGTGACATTAGCCGCCTCTACATTGGCAAATAATGAGCGGCGCAAAATCCAGGCCGAAGCGATAGCCACCAGTATGCCCAGTAAATACAAAGCAAATATGGCGTTTTGCGCCTGACTGGGGAAAAACGCCGTACCCACAAAAACATACACTGACAAACGCGCACCGCAGGACATAAAAGGAGCAATAAAAATAGTCGTTAAGCGAGCACTTACTTGCCCCAAAGCCCTTGAGGCCATTACCGCAGGCACATTACAGCCAAAGCCTATAATCAGGGGGATAAAGGCCTGCCCGGGCAGCCCTATTTTGGCCATCATACGGTCGATAACAAAGGCGGCACGGGATAAGTAGCCGGAATCTTCCAATACCGACATACACAAATACAAACAACCTATAGTGGGGATAAACGTCCCCACTAGCTGCACACCGCCGCCCACGCCATCGGCCACAAAAGCTTGCAACCACTCTGGCGCACCTAGGCTAAGCAATAACCAGCGCGGAGTCTCTACAAAAAGGCTGCCCAAGACGATATCGAAAAAATCTATAAATACCGCCCCCAAGTTGACCGAGATGGTAAACAGCATATACATCACCAGCAAAAAGATGGGCAATGCTAGCAGCGGATGCAGCATCCAGTGATCAATACGCTCAGTGCGGGTTACCCCGTAGTTTTCTACATAACAAGCGGCGGCTACCGCCTTAACATCCACCGTTTTAGGCAACGCAGGATAAGCTACTAACAAGCTGGCGATAGCCGACTTAAGCTGATCAAAGCCCTCGCCGGTAGAGGCGGTGACCCCAACGACTGGCAAGCCCGTTTGCTTGCGCAACTCGGCTAGATCGACCTTAATACCTTCGGCTGCGGCGGTATCTAACATATTCACCACCAGCAACACCGGTTTGCCCATGGCCAACAACTCCGGCAGTAGCGCCAGCTGCCTGGGCAGGCGGGTGGCATCTAAGGCCATTAACACTAATTCGGGGTTTTGCTCACTGAGGTATTGGTGAGCAACGCGGGCCTCTATGCCCTGTATATCATCATGCAGGGAATACACCCCGGGTAAATCCACCACATTGAGCTGCTGATCCGCTAAATTGAGGCGGCCATCTTTGCGCTCAACGGTAACCCCGGGCCAGTTGCCAGTGCGTTGACGAGTGCCGGTAAGGCGATTAAATATAGTGGTTTTGCCGCAGTTTGGGCTACCTATAATAGCGAGTTCTTTCACGGCGGTTATGCAGCAACGACTTGAATCAATTCAGCATCATCGCTGCGTATGGCGTAAAGGGTGCCCATGCTTTTAATTTGCATAGGTCCTTTGCCGCGGGCGCGGCGCAAAACGGTAACCGGCGCGCCGGGAATTAGCCCCATGGCATCACATAGACGAACCAGGGCATTATCACTATTCACGTTCAAAATAGTGGCTAATTGGCCAATATGGAGTTGGTTTAAAGTCATCATTTAGGCAGCTCGTATTCCCGAAGAGCAGAACGCTCAAATCTAATTAACAATCATTCTCATTATTATTAATGTAAAGGCGATTAAGAGCAAGGGAGATTAGCGCAAATAGCTGATATTTTTTGCACAGTTCAGCCTGTACTTGATAAGCATCAACTATTTTCTGCTTATTTACTGTTTGCAACGGCCAATATATGGAATACCATATATATGGTTTTTCGAATATAGCCTAATAGCCTCGAGCAAACTGCCATGGACCCCGTTATTTTTTACAAATGCCTCGCCGAGGAAACTCGGCTGCGCTGTCTAATGCTTATTGAGCAAGAGCATGAGCTGTGTGTGTGCGAACTGGTCGCGGCACTGGCCGAAAGCCAACCCAAAATTTCCCGCCACCTCGCACAATTACGTGCTGCAGGTGTGCTTAGCGATAAACGCCAAGGGCAGTGGGTGTTTTACCAGCTCAATCCACAATTACCGGATTGGGCCTTAACCGTGATCCAACAAACCCGCCTGGCCAATCCCAGCTTTATTGCCCAGCACAGCCAGCAACTACAAGCCATGGGCAGCAGACCCCAGCGCAAGCTGAACTGTTGTTAATAGATAAGGAGTAGCAACATGACTATTAAAGTAGGTATCAACGGCTTTGGCCGCATGGGCCGTCTAAGCCTAAGAGCTGGCTGGGATAACCCCCAGTTAGAGTTTGTACAGATTAACGACCCCGCCGGTGACGCCGCCACCCTCGCCCACTTGCTCAACTTTGATTCGGTACACGGCCGCTGGCAGCATGAGGCCAAAGCGATTGCCGAGGAGATACACATAGGCAAGCGCCGCTTGACTGTTAGCCATAATAAAGCCATCGCCGATACCGACTGGTCACAGTGCGACGTGGTGATAGAGTCATCTGGGCTTATGAAAAAACAAACACTGCTACAAGCCTATTTAGAGCAAGGAGTAAAACGAGTAGTGGTTAGCGCTCCGGTAAAAGAAGAAGGCGTACTTAATATTGTGATGGGCGTGAACGACCATTTATACGACCCCGCCCTGCATCCCATAGTCACCGCCGCCTCCTGCACCACTAACTGCCTGGCACCGGCGGTAAAAGTGTTGATGGATAACATAGGCATTAAGCACGGCTCCATCACCACCATACACTCCATTACCAATACCCAAACCATTTTGGATGCACCACATAGCGACCTGCGCCGTGCTCGTGCCTGCGGCAGCAGCCTCATCCCCACCACCACCGGCTCAGCCACGGCGATTAGCCATATATTCCCCGAACTAAAAGGCAAACTCGATGGCCATGCTGTGCGGGTGCCACTCACCAACGCCTCGCTCACCGACTGCGTATTTGAAATGCCACGCGCAGTAAGCCGCGAAGAAATTAACCAGCTGTTTAAAACCACTGCACAAGGCGAGTTAAAAGGTATTTTAGGTTTTGAAGAGCGGCCGCTGGTATCTATAGATTACAAAACCGACTCACGCTCTTGCATAGTCGATGCCGACCACACCTTAGTAGTAAACGGCAGCCAGTTAAAATTATTTTTGTGGTATGACAACGAATGGGGATACGCCAATCGCTGCGCGGAACTGGTATACAAAGTGGGAGCCATAGATGCTAGTCGCTAGTCGCTAGTCGCTAGTCGCTAGTCGCTAGTCGCTAGTCGCTAGTCGCTAGTCGCTAGTCGCTAGTCGCTAGTCGCTAGTCGCTAGTCGCTAGTCGCTAGTCAAAAATCGACGTCACTCCACTTTCTGTCAACTATTATCTTCCGTTTTTTCTAGCATCTAGGAACTTATAACTAGCGACTTCTTTTAAACCCCTTATGTTTAAAAACTTAACAGCACTCAAACAAAGCAACCCCGCCCTGCAGCAATATTTAATAATTACCGCTAACTACTGGGCCTTTACCCTTACTGATGGTGCTTTGCGCATGCTGATTGTGCTGCACTTTCATCAACTGGGTTATGACGCCCTAGCTATTGCCTTTTTATTTTTGTTTTATGAATTTTTTGGCGTAGTAACAAATTTATTAGGGGGCTGGCTAGGCGCGCGTTTTGGTTTAAACAAAACCATGCAAGCAGGTTTAGTATTGCAAATAGTCGCACTAAGCATGTTATTAGTGCCCAATGGGCTATTAAGCGTGGCTTGGGTAATGGCGGCGCAGGCGCTATCAGGCATAGCCAAAGACCTTAACAAAATGAGCGCTAAAAGCGCAATAAAACAACTAATACCCAGCAACGCCGAAGCTAAACTCTACCAATGGGTGGCACTATTAACCGGTTCTAAAAATAGTTTAAAAGGTGTGGGTTTTTTTCTAGGGGCCGGCCTACTAGCAGCCTTTGGCTTTCATCAGGCCATTTTAATCATGGTGTGCGGTTTAATACTGGTATGCCTAACCAGCTGGTTTTTGTTGCGCAAGGACTTAGGCCGGGCCAGTTACAAACCCAAGTTTCGCGAGATATTCTCT
Organism: Dasania sp. GY-MA-18; assembly: GCF_024734385.1. Taxonomy (GTDB): domain Bacteria; phylum Pseudomonadota; class Gammaproteobacteria; order Pseudomonadales; family Dasaniaceae; genus Dasania; species Dasania phycosphaerae. Next base: position 227,767 of record NZ_JANHAP010000001.1, read on the forward strand.
ACCAGTAGGGCTGTTAATATTTTATCGGCAGCGCGCTTATGTTTATTTGCCTCGCGGGATGTTTGGTTTGCTGTAGCACTACCGGTATACCTAGCTAGCGAACTGGCTTGGAATCACTGGCAAGCCGGTGCTTTTATCGCTAGCTGGATTATCGCCTACGGTATCATTCAGGGGCTTGCCCCTAGGCTTACCGGCCATAAAAAAAACGCCGCTGCCCCCGACGGCAAAGCCGCACTCACATGGGCTAGCTTATTACTGTTAGCCCCTAGCTTATTAGCGCTAGCGCTGACTAGCCAGATAGCCCCGCAAACGTTAACCATTATCGGCCTAATGCTCTTTGGATTTTTATTTGCCATTAACTCATCAGTGCACAGCTTTTTAATTGTGCATTACGCCAAGGCCGATGGCGCATCCTTAGATGTGGGATTTTATTATATGGCTAATGCCTTGGGGCGACTATTGGGTACTTTAGCCTCGGGCTACCTCTATATGCAGCAGGGGTTTATCGCTTGCTTACTGGCCTCCTGCGCGCTTATTATTTGCACCGCCTTAATATCACTGGCACTGCCTAGGCATGGCCATTAAATCAGCCAGATTTACACAACCGACATAGACCCATGTACCCACTTGACTATATACAACCCGTTTTTCGCCCGCCCAGTGAAGCGCGCTCGCTGATATTGCAAGTCACCAACGGCTGCTCATGGAATAACTGCACCTTTTGCGATATGTATACCGCGCCGCAAAAAAAATTCACCGTTAAACCTATAGCAGAGCTAGAACAAGAACTACTCGCCCTAGCCAACGCCGGCTACCCGGTAGACCGGGTATTTTTAGCCGATGGCGATGCCATGACCTTATCGGTGCGGCGCTTAACCGAAATACTCAGCACCATTAAACAGTACTACCCCAAGGTACGACGGGTATCGGCCTACTGCCTACCCCGCAACTTAAAAAACAAAAGCGTAGCCGAATTAACCGCCCTGCGAGAGCTGGGCCTGGACTATATGTATGTAGGCTGCGAAACCGGTGACGATGAATTGCTAACGCTAATAGAAAAAGGCGAAAACTATCAAAGCTCACTCTCGGCCCTGCAAAAAATAAAGCAAGCAGGCATGACCAGCTCAGTGATGATATTAAATGGCATAGGCGGGCCGAACTACAGCGCCCAACATGCTAAAAACTCTGCCCGGCTAATGAACGAAGCACAGCCTAATTTTTTAAGTATGCTGGTACTAGAGCTTCCCAACGGCGACCAGCGCTTTGCTAAAAATTTTAAAGGGCAATGGCGCAAGCTTAATAAAATGGAATTGTTTGAAGAAATGCATAGTTTTATTAGCCAACTAGAACTAGATAAAACTATATTCCGCAGTGATCACGCCTCAAATTACTTGGCCTTAAAAGGCACCTTAGGTAAAGATAAAGCCAAACTCTTAGACATATTAGATACCGCTATTAATAAGCCGGGATTAATACCACTTAGGGAGGAGTGGCAGCGTGGTTTATAACAGGCTTTCATCTGGCAGGCGATAATTACCCCGCTGATAGGCGTAGGGCCCAAACATGGCATGCGCCAGAGCCTTGTCCAATAAAGCTTTACTTTGCACGACAGACTTAGTGTATTGCCCCTCTTTATAGACATATTGCACAGCGGGCTTATTACGCTCAAATACCACTACCTGATCGCCCTCGCGGTAAGCCTGTGTTTTATTATATTGCATAATCGCCCTACCCGGATTGGCGGCATATTTAGGATCCGTTAAATCACGACCTATAGCGGGTGTTTCAGCGTCTATACCGGCCATAGAAAGTAGCGTAGGCAGCAAATCAATTTGGCTACTGACTTTGCTATATACCGCTGGTTGCACGCCGCCGCCGATAATCAAGCCCGGTATATGAAAATACTCTATAGGCACTAAGTTGGCGCCACGCACGCGAGAGTTGTGGTCGGCTACCACCAAGAACAGGGTGTTATGCCAATAACGGGACTGCTTAGCCTGCTTAAAAAATTGACCCAAACTGTAGTCGGCGTATTTAACCGCATTATTTTCGGTGGCTTTTTCCTGATCATATAAAACTATACGATCATCGGGAAAGTCGAAGGGATTATGGTTAGAGGAGCTAAACACTAAACTAAAAAAAGGTTGATCGCCGTAACTTTGAAAAAGCTCATCAGCCTTACTAAACAAGTCCTCGTCCGACACCCCCCAAGATCCGACAAACTGAGGATTACTATAATCTTTTTGCTCGATAATTTTATTAAACCCATTATTAATAAAAAAGCGCTGCATATTATCGAAGTGAGCCTCACCACCATAAATAAAACTGGTATCGTAACCCTTGCGCCTCAGCACTTCGGCAAAACTAAAAAAGCCGCGCTGCGATTTGCTTAACTTCACTACCGAACGGGCAGCCGTGGGCGTAAATCCGGTAATTAGCGCCTCTATACCTCGCACCGAGCGCGTGCCCGTGGCATACAGTTTTTCAAACCATAGTCCTTGTTCGGCTAGTACATCTAAATTAGGTGTTAGGGGTTTACCGCCCAGGCTACCGACAAACTCTGCCCCTAGGCTCTCTTCTAAAATAATCACGATATTTTTTGCTTTGGTCTGCGTATGCAAGGCGACTTGCTTATGTAAGGTAGGAATATCGCTGGTGATAAAATGACTGGCAGGCACCCGCATCTCAGCTTTTACCAGTGCCAGCATTGTGTCTACCGGCATATCGCCATAGGCTACCACGCCTTTTTCGTCCCTAGTAGATTCATAGATGGCATATAACAATGAGTAGCTGGAGTTTAAAGCTATGTCGTTAACCATTAAGTCGCTAGAAAAAGCCACCACACTAGGATTGGCAGGCCTGTGGCCAAGACTGGATCGAACAGCTAAACCTAATAGACATAATAATATTAACGACAACGCCAAAGCCTTAGGCCAAGTTAAATAAACGGGGTTAGAGGCTGGTAAAAGCCGCCATACAATGACGGCCACCACAGGTAGCATAACAGCAGCAAGGGTTATAGAACCTTTAAAGCCGCCCCATAGCATGGCCAATACTTCTTTGGGGTATTTCAAATACTCTACAAATAAAATATTGGGGCGGGCATCAAATTGCATTAAGAAGTTTGGGGTGGCCAGTTCCATAAATAATAGCCACAGCAACACCGCACACAAGTACACTTTTAATAGACCAGACCAGCAACGGTGCAAGGCTCTGCACTGGTTAAGCAAGGGGCTAAGGCTAAGCGGCACTATAAGCAGGGCCGATAGCATCAGCACATCAAAGCGCAAGCCTTGTAGTAACAAAAATCCTAGACCCTGCGAAGCAGCCACTCTATCCCATTGCCATGCGATATAGCCAACTCGAAAAGCTGACAACATGACAAGCCCCAAGCCCATAATAAAAACATAGGGCTTTAATAAGGCTAATGGCGAAGGATTATGGGGGCTGGTGGCAGCTGCGTAGGTAGTCATGGCAAGTACTGTACGCAACCAACCTTAAGATAGTCTTAAGACAAGCTTAAAATTAGCGAGCCAGCCCGGCTACAATCTGCAGCGCTAGCCTTTTGTATTGGCGAAAAAGACGAGCAGGGCTTAATCGCCCTCTTCAGCCTCTTGTAAACGCTGACGCCTTTCTTCCTCTTCTTGCATCACCGCTTTGATCTCTTCTAATACGGCGTCAACATCGGCGCTGGTGCCATCGTCCTCAAACAAACCAGTCAGTGGTGTTTCTGGGGTTAAAGCCCCCTCTTCATACAGGGCCCAGATTTCTTCGGCGTAGCGAGTATTTAATAGCTGGGGAGCAAACTCGGCATAATAGCGGGTCATATTATTAATATCGCGGGCTAACATGCTTTGGGCATTATTATTGGCCGCGGCATTTACCGCCTGCGGCAGGTCTATAATCACCGGGCCGTAGTCATCGACCAATACATTAAATTCAGAGAGGTCACCGTGCACCAAGCCTGCACACAACATAAGCTTCACGTAGTGCATCATGGTGGCATGGTCTTCTAAGGCCTGCTCAGCCGACATCATTACATCATCTAAGCGCGGCGCTACCTCGCCTTCATCATTGGTGACCAACTCCATCAGCAGCACACCATCGACGCAGCCAAAGGTTTCTGGCACTCGCACCCCCGCGCGGGCTAAACGCGACAGCGCGTCCACTTCGGCGTTTTGCCATACTTCTTCCTGCTGCTTGCGGCCATAATTAGAGCGTTTCTCCATGGCTCTAGCACGACGGCCACTGCGTACTTTACGGCCCTCTTGATATTGCGCGGCTTTTTTAAAGCTTCGCTTAACGGCATCCTTATACACCTTGGCGCAGCGTATCTCGCTGCCACAGCGCACGATAAAAATATCGGCCTCTTTACCACTCATTAAGCGGCTGAGCACTTCATCAATTAAACCATCATCCACCAAGGGTTGCAGGCGTTTAGGTACTTTCATATTGTCCTTACTACATGAACTACAGATATATGGGCAGTGCCCTTGGCAGCCCCTACTCAAAACGGCCAGCATTCTAACATTTTATCGCCTTTGGCTGCCGCTAAATTATGCTGTCGTGTTTTGGACTATACTTTACTGGCCTGCTACATTACTAGCCAGCTTAACCTCTGAGGGCACATATGCCAGCGCCACAACCCAGCAATAGACTATCCATCGGCCGCCTAATGGTGGGGATTTTTGTATTAAATTTTTTCACTGCCTATAGCCCTTACTCTCAAGCTGAGATAGTTCTAGGCAACATCACACAAATAACCGTGAGCTGCGACAACTGGCCTGGCACCTGCAATAGGGATGGCAGTGGTTTATATTTTGAGATCTTACGGGCCATTTATGAGCCCGAGGGCATACACATTAAACACCGCATAGACCCCTTTATGCGTGGGCTTAAACTAGTTGAAGAGCAGCAAGTGGATGTGATGGCCGCCGCTTATAAAATTCCCGAGAGAGAGCAGCGATTTACCTTCCCTAAAACACGCCTAATCACCGAATACACCTCTGTGCTGTACAAAAGCACACAACAGGTGCCTAGCGAGGGCAAACTCAAAGGCCGTATTAACATAATAAGAGGCTATGACTACAGTGCCTATATAGACACTAGCGCCAAAATTAATGAAATAGGTAGCATAGACCAAGGTATAAAAATGGTTTTGTCTGGCCGCAGTGATTATTTTATTAATGCCTTTTACGATAGCTATGCAGCATTGCAAAGATTATCTAAAACTGAAGGTGAGCTAGTACCCAATAAAGTCAGCCTCAAAATACTAGATAGTAAACCTATCTATTTGGTGTTTCCCAATAGCGCGCATGGGCAAAACTTAGCTCGACTATACGATAAAAATATTCAACGCTTATTTAACAGCGGGGCATTAAAAGACTTTTTTATCAGCAGGCCTATAGGTAGTTACTACTATTATTTTCCTGAGCTGAGCAACGACCATAGCCTGCCCCAATTTGAAGGCCATTAAGCCGAAGATGAAAAAGCGCTGCTAGTAGTTAAACCCGCAGCGCTTAATCACGCTATTAGCGTTTTGCCGCCATCATATACAACATCTCTAAGGCCAGCGTTGCACCCGCCAACGCGGTAATATCAGCATGATCATAGGCGGGGGCCACCTCCATTAAATCCATGGCTACTATATTGACATCACCCAGCGCACGAATAATTTGCATGGCCTTATCAGAGCTAATACCACCGGCCACTGGCGTACCGGTACCCGGGGCGTAGGCTGGATCTAAACAGTCTATATCAAAGCTTAAATACACCGGGCTATCACCGACTACCTTTTTTATTTCAGCGACGATTTCTTCAGCACTATGGGTATTAGCCCAGGCGGCATCCAAAACTGTAAAGGGGTGATTGTCATAATCGTATTCAGTGCGTATACCCACCTGCACACTTTTATCACTATCGATCAGGCCTTCTATAGGGGCGTGATGAAACATAGAGCCGTGATTAATAACTTCTTCGCGCTGTTCATTATCGGTATGCGCATCGAAATGAACCAAAGCCACTTTGCCATATACTTTATGCACGGCACGCAGTAATGGCAGCGTAATAAAGTGATCGCCCCCTAGGGTTAATAAGGTTTTACCTGCGGTGAGAATATGGCTTGCCGCTGCCACCACCTCTTCTATCATGGATTCGTGGTAGGCATCCTCAAAAGTAATATCACCATAATCAATGACCTTGAGTTTATCAGCCAAACTAAAACGCCAGGGCCAGCGCTTTTCTTCCCAACGTAATTGTGATGAAGCCTGGCGTATGCCGGTGGGACCAAAGCGAGCACCCGAGCGACCTGTGGTGGCAAGGTCGTAGGGCACTCCCATCACCACCGCATCAACCTCGTCGTTCAAATCGCGGCTTAGGGGCAGGCCCATATAGGTAAAAATATTGGCGTAGGTATTGGCACCTTGGCCGAACAGTGTTTCATTAGTATTAGACATGAGCGTCTCCTATTTCATTTATCGATTATGCCAACATTGGCATCGAGAAATGCACAGAGTGCTCTCGCTGTGGGATTCTCGGCACTAGCTAGCTAGCAGCCCATAGCGGAATTCAAAGTTTAAAGTCGTGAAGTTTGCGACCGCACAAATAATAGAAAAAGCTTACAAAAGCGTCGACTATGCTAAGTGGGTATAGGCAATTTATCTTTTTCTAGAAAAAGCCCATCACTATCAATCAATAATGGGCTTTCAATAAACTATCTTAACGTGCTTAACGCAATACTAGGTAAAACGCCCTGCCCCTGCGGCTAACGTGCAGCAATATAGAGTCATCACTTTTCTTGAGCGCCTTTTCTAGCTCTTTGACATTGCTAACACTTTCACGATTAGCGCCTATGATGACATCGCCTACTCGCAAACCGCTATAAGCCGCTGGCGAACTAGGTGCCAAGCCGGCCACCAACACACCTCCATCGGGATTATCTTCAAACCGGCTACCATCTAATAATTGATGTAAGCGCTTGTTAAGCTGACTTAGGCTTTGGCTTTCGCCAACTTTGACCTTGATAGTCTTCTCGCGGCCATCGCGGATCAGGGTTACTGCCACTTTATCGCCTATAGCACGCATACCAATTTGGCTGCGCAAATGCCCTGCCGAAGTGGTTTTTTCATCGTCTATGGCAATAATCACATCGCCGTCTTTTAAGCCAGCTTTGTCGGCTGGCGAACCTTCGCTAACACCGGTAATAAACACACCTTGCTGGCCATTTTCTAAATTAAAATGTTTGCGTAACTCAGGGGTAATATCTTGAATGCTAACACCTATCTGGCCGCGCCTAACTTCGCCGTGCTCGACTAATTGGTCAATACTACTTTTCACCATATTAATGGGAATGGCAAAACCTATTCCTACATTGCCACCAGCAGGTGACAAGATAGCGGTATTAATACCCACTAATTCACCACGCAAATTCACTAGCGCGCCACCAGAGTTACCGGGGTTAATAGAGGCATCGGTTTGAATAAAATTTTCATAGCCTTCTATACCTAAGCCGGTGCGCCCCAAGGCACTGACTATGCCGGTGGTAACGGTTTGCCCCAGCCCAAAGGGATTGCCTATGGCCACCACAAAATCACCCACATCTAAAAAATTTGAGTCGGCAAGTTTTACCTCGGCCAAATTATCCGCCTCAATTTTTAACACCGCTACATCTAACTCTGGGTCTGAGCCCAGCACTTCGGCCTTAAAGCTACGGCCATCTTCCAAGGCCACATGCACCTCATCGGCCTTGCCTATAACATGGTGATTGGTCACCACTATGCCTTGGTCTTTATCAATAATTACCCCCGAGCCTGCGCTTTGCTGACGGCGCTGCTGGCGCTGCGGCCGCTGTTGATCAGGCACATTAAAAAAACGCCTAAAGAAAGGGTCGTTAAGCAGGGGGTTATTCACCTGCTGGGTAGCATAGGTAGAGATATTCACTACCGCTGGGTTTACCTCTTTCAGCATAGGCGCCAGCGTGGGTAGCTGTTTGCCGCTGCTATCAAAGGCGGGAAGAGCCGCCTGGCTAAATGCCGAGCTGGCTATAAGAAAAAATGCTAAGCAATACCGTATTGTTAATTTCATCCACCATACCTTATTGTTGACAGGTTATCGCGCCCACCCTTGGCAGCAGCACGCTATGAATAAACAAATTTATGGGTAAAAAGTTCCTTAAGTAAAACGCCCTATTTCCCTAGATAGGGTTACCCTCCTGTATTTCAAGGGCTGAATAGTCGCGATGTAATATCTTCAGCGCTGTGCGTGAAGTGAGCAAACCACCCACACTGATAGATATTAACCTTTATTTTTCAATAAGTTATTTCTGCATCCGTGATTCAAACTACCGACATGCTAAAAAAATAGCACTAACTTATTGACAGCAAGCCCCAAGGTGCTAATTTTATAGCATGATGCTAAAAAATTAGCACTTATCCTAGACATGAATAAAGCGAAACAGACATGAACAAAGATAAAGATCTTAGCCGCAGAGAGCGACAAATCATGGATATACTCTATGAGAAAGAGCACTGCTCTGCCCATGAGGTACGCGACAATATGCCAGACGCTCCTAGCTATTCAACCGTACGCGCATTACTTGCCAAACTATTAGAAAAGGATCAAATCGATCACCGGCAGGAAGGGGCCAAATACATCTACTTCCCCAAACAAAAATTGGGTTCAGCACGACAAAGCGCCTTACAACGTTTAGTAAAAATATTTTTTGGCGGTTCTACGGCCAAAGCCGCTAATGCCCTACTTGGTCTGAATGCCAAGGGTCTAAACAAAGATGAGCTGGATGAGCTGAGTAAAATTATCGAGCAAGCACGAGAAAAACAGTCATAGGGGTATAAGGAATGGCCTACGAATTAATAAGCGTCTACGGGCTCACAACCTTGCTTATCAAAGCGGGGATTATCTTAATAATCAGCTATTCGTTTTATGAACAATTCGAACTCAGCCCTGCGTACACTAGGCATAATATATGGCTATATTCATTGATCAGTTTAGCCTTATTACCTTTGTTGTCCTCCCTGCTACCCGCGATTGAATGGCCAATACTCTCTATAAATAACCCTCCAGTTGTTAGTGAGGCCAGTAAAATATCGCTTTTTTCAGCACAAAACCTCATAGGCCTTTATTTACTAGTTCTAGCCGTTAAATTGCTGCGCTTAAGCTATGAGGTATTACGCATAGCTATGGTTTCCTCACGCGGGGTCGATGTTAGTGCTCATTATCAGCCATACACAACGCAGTTCAGCTCAAAAAAAGTAACAATAAAAACCAGCGCAGAAATTGACTCACCGTTAACCTGGGGCTGTATTAAGCCTGTAATTTTATTACCCGAGCGCGCTATGCATTGGAACCAACAAGAAATCACTATGGTGCTCATGCATGAGTTAGCTCATATCACTAGACGCGATTGGTTATCGCAATTATTAGGTCAGTTAGTCGGTATTTTATATTGGCCTATACCAGGTATACAAAGTGTATTAACTAGAATGTCATTAGAAGCTGAGCGTTCAGCAGATGATGAAGTATTAAGAATAGGCACAGCAGCACCTGATTATGCAGGCCTTTTAGTTAAACAAGCTCGCATTACCCAACTACAAGCTAGCGTTGCATTAGGTAAACCTAGTGAACTTAATTTACGCGTTAACCATATTATCAGCCGCTATATAGACCGTAGCCATGTAAACACCCTAAGGAAAATCATTATTGCTTTATGCTGGCTAAGCCTTATGCCTTTAGCGGCTATTAAAGTCACTGCCAAAATACACGAGGACAACTGGCACTATAGGCCGCTACAAATCACAAAAATTATACCGCCATCACACTCAACTGGTTTCGCTGATGATGTTATAAACAAAAAACCTATACGCCCTATCGTTATCGGCACGCCTCCCGAATTTATTGATCACAGTGTTAGCACTAATATAGATATCGCAGTTAATACCGTTAATCCCGCAAAAATAAACAGCGACACGACATTGACTAAACGCCCCCTCAATAGCAATAAACTCACCTTGCTAAAAAATGGCTTAGCGAAATATCCACCCAGAGCGCTAGCTAAAAATTTAGAAGGCTATGCCTTAGTCGAATATGATATCAATACTCAAGGGCAAGCTATCAATGGCAGAGTCATACGCAGCAGCCACAGAGTGTTTAATAAAGCCGCACTAAGTGCTATCAGCCAATACCTTTACACACCGGTACAGGTTAATGATGTCGCCACTGAGGTATTGGGCATACAGGAAAAATTTGTTTTTAAACTTTCATCTTCAAAGTCAGATGCATTAACCAGCAACCCTAGAGCTAGTCCGAACTAACCCATCCGGTTACGTATAAGTAACACTTACCTAAATAAACCCTTCATTTTTTCACTGATAACTAATCAGGGGCCAAACTCACCCTGAAAAGGAGCTCAACATGATATTGCATCAACTCTACCAGCACTCAGCACGTATTAGTTCTGCCATGGTATCAGCTTCATTTATCACCATAGCCTTACTGTTATTCATGCAAGCATTAATAGAAATGGACACCCCAATAAGCAGCGTAAGCCATACGGCCATTCGCGCGCCCATTATGGAGCCCGATAAAGAGATAGAAGTAAAAACACCTGAAAAACCTAAACCACCTATTGATCCAGTCGACCCACCACTCGCCATGCTCGAGACTATGCCTATTAATGCCCCCATAGATGGCACCACAATACCTACTGATTATGAGGGAGGTATAGATATAGACCCAAGCTCTAACGCGATGTCAGGCAACGCTATATCCATGATGCAAGTCGCGCCAAACTACCCAGAAAGGGCCAGAAGAAAAGGCATAGAAGGTTATGTAGATTTAGTTTTTGACCTTAGCGCAACAGGGCAAACATTAAATATTCGCATACTCGATGCTCAACCCCGGGGTTATTTTGAACAGGCTTCAATTCGCGCCTTAAAGAAATGGAAATACAAACCGGCAATGGAAGATGGCGTAGCCATCGCTATAAGCAATATGACCACTCGTATTAGCTACAGCCTAGATCAATAAGGAGCTTATTATGAAAAAGCTACGCACAAAAGAAAACACTGCAGCGAGTATCGACCTGACACCCATGTTAGATGTTGTTTTTATCATGTTGATATTTTTTATAGTCACCGCCTCGTTTATAAAAGAAGCCAGTATTACCCTAGATAGGCCAGATTCATCAGCCCTAGTTAAGCCCGAAAAAAATCAAAACATCACCGCCACAATACACCCAGATAATCAGATATCTATTGATAAACGCTTTATCGATAAACGGGCATTACGTGCCTATTTTGAGCGTCATAGTGCTAAAAATCCTGAAGCCAACGTTATTATTCAAGCCCACAACCAATCTACCACGGCAACATTAACTGCTGTCGCAGATGCAGCTAGGGCTGCAGGCATACTAGGCGTTAGTTTAAACAACAACGACGAAATTAAATAGGACATATTATGAAAACACTAATCCTAACTATTGGCCTGTGCATCAGTTCATTCAGCTATAGCAATTTTGAAATTGATAAGCCTTATATCAGCCTATCGGGTTCGGGATATGTAGAGGCCTATCCTGACTATGCAGAAATAAGCATTAGCATCTCTAAGTTATCTAAAAGCCTACAGGCGTCAAAACAACACGTCGATGAAGTCAGCTTAGCTGTTTTAAATTCGCTCTCACAATTTAACATTAGCCATGAGGACATAAACGCATCGACGATTTATGCCGCACCTAAATATAAGTGGCATGAAGGAGAACAAATCTATCTAGGCGAACAAGTCGGTAGAAATATCACCATAACCCTGCGCGATTTAAACTACTACTCCCCTCTAATTAACAGCCTACTTAAGAACCGTATTAGCGAACTTGAACATATAGACTATAAATTCAGCAATATTACCCAGCTGCGCAAAGACGCCCTAGAAATAGCTATTCAAAACATACAAGAAAAGGCAAAAGTAATTGCCAAGCAATTTAATAAAAGCATTAGCACTATCCAAAAAATATCCGAGCAACAGAATCATAGAGAGCGGCAACACCTAGCCATGTCACTGGATAGTCCAATGGGCAAGTCGAATAGCCTTTTTATTATTAACAAACAAAAGATACACAACACAATATATGCTGTTTTTTTGATAGGCGAATAAACACAGTTTACTACGAAGGCAACAGCGCCTAAGCAGCTATTTATTCCTATGCTTATAACGCTTAGGCGACAACCCCGTCCACTGCTTAAATGCGCGGGTAAAGGAGCGCGGTTCGGTAAAGCCTAAGTAGCTGGCCACTTTATGCACCGCCATGTTTTGCACGCAGATGCGCTCTATAGCTAGGTCGCGGCGTATTACGTCTTTTATTTTTTGATAGCTGCTGCCCTCTTCTTTTAAATGTCGGCGTAACGCTTGCGGGCTGTTATTTAAATAGCTGGCTACGGCTTCAAAGGCGGGGAACACATGATTTTTTTCAAAACTATCCAATAAAAAAGTTTTAACTTTTAGGCCGGTGCTGTCGTCTTCACCGGGCATCACCATAATGCCGGCCGGAGCATCTTTTAAAAAATGAGCGATTTCGCGCTGGGTGCGCACCAGCGGCATAGTACCGTAGTGGCTGGGGAACACGCATTTTGTGATATCTGCGTTAAAAATACACTCACAGGAAAACTGTATATCAAAGTCGGCCACATGCTCAGGTGCGGGGTAATTGAAATAGACTTTTTTCAGTTTGATTTTTTTACCTATCATCCAACTGGCAAAGCGGTGCCACAACATTAACCAAAACTCTAAATAAAAATGATTAGGATCTAAATCGGGGTCAGCCATGCGTATGCTAAATTCCATGCCCTCGTCGGTTTGCTCGTAGCCCATGACTATATCGTCAGTCACCAGGCTATAAAATTTAACCCCCTGCTCAAATAGCGAGTTAAGGTTTTCACAGTGGCTTACCATTTGGCATTTCATGGCATAGGTGCCAGGCTTGCAGCGGTGCTGGGTAAAGCCCATAAACTCATCTTGCAGCTCTGCCCAGATCAGCTGTATCAGCTGAGTCATTTGTATCACGTTGACCCGCGCCCCCGGTTGCTGGATTTTTTCAGCATCTAGGCCCACCTCGGCTAATAGTTTATCGGTATCAACCCCTTTGAGCTTAGCCCCCAAGTATGAGGTTTTGGCATAAAAGGCAGAGGTAGTGGCCAAGGTTATAACTCCCGCAGTGCATGATTAGCCCACATAATAGCCCTATCATTTAGGTGAATAAAGATCTTTTATGTGACTAACACTAAGCAAATTTAGCAAAAGCAACTATCGTCAATAGTAAGACTCGCACTTTCTAAGGTGACCACTGTGGACTTTAGCCTCAGCGAAGAACAAATCCTCATCCAACAAACCGCCCAGCACTTTGCCCAGCAAGAGCTGGCCCCCATAGCCGCCGACATAGACCAACACCGCCAGCACAATAGGTTTTTAGATAACCTTAAACAACTAGCCGAGCTGGGCTTTATGGGGCTGGGGGTTAACAGCCAATACGGCGGCAGCGAGGCCGGTACCGTTGCTTTTAGTTTAGCCATTACCGAGCTAGCTAAAGCCTGTGCCGCTACCGCCACTACCACCTCGGTGACCAATATGGTGGCTGAGGTAATACAAGCCATAGGCAATGAGGCCCAAAAACAGCGCTACCTCCCCAAAATATGCAGTGGCGAATACGCCGCCGCCAGCTTTTGCCTCACCGAACCACAGGCAGGCTCAGACCCAGCCGCCATGCAAACCAAGGCCGTTAAACAAGGCAAGGGCTGGCGGCTAAACGGCAGCAAGCTGTATATCACCAGCGCCCTCTATGCCGGTGTATTTGTAGTGTGGGCCGTTACCGACCCCAACGCCCCCAAGGGCAAGGGCATCAGCTGTTTTTTAGTCGAGGCGGGCAGCAAAGGCTTGGATATAGCCCCTCCCGAAAAAAAGATGGGTCAGCATGGCTCTTACACCAGCGTGGTTAGCTTTAACGATTGTCATATCCCCCACAGCGCTTTACTCGGCAGCGAAAACAGCGGCTACCGTATAGCCGTAGCCGAGTTGGCTGGCGGCCGCATAGGCATAGGCTCACTGGCCTTGGGTATAGGCTTGGCGGCCATGGATTATGCCAAACACTTTATGACTGAGCGCGAACAATTTGGCCAAAAGATAGGCCACTTCCAAGGCCTGCAATGGATGTTGGCTGATAGCTATACCGAGTTAGAAGCCGCTCGCCTACTTCTTATGCAGGCCGCCAGCTTAAAACAGCAGGGCCAGCCTTTTGCCACCCAAGCCGCCATGGCCAAGTTATACGCCTCCGAAAAAGCCAACCACGCCTGCTATACCGCTTTGCAATTATTAGGCGGCGCCGGTTATTTACAAGATCATCCATTAGAGCGCATGAGCCGCGATGTAAGGCTCACCACTATTTACGAAGGCACCAGCGAAATTCAGCGGCTGATTATTGCTAGGGATTTACTAAAAGAAATCTTATAACACTCAGCTAGAGACAGAGAACTAGAGACTGAAATTAGGGACGACAGCCATGAGCGAAACATTATTAGTCCAACAGCAAGAACATATTGCGATTATCACCTTAAATAATCCACCCGCTAACACCTGGACCATAGCCAGCCTAAAACAGCTAGAAAATATAATAACCGAACTCAATAACAACAAGCGCAACTGCGCCCTCATCATACACAGCAACAGTGAAAAGTTTTTTAGCGCCGGTGCCGATCTCAATACCGTTAATCATCGTGATAAGAGCCTAGCTTTAGAATTTGCTCAAGCCTTTGGCGATGCTTTTCAAGCCCTTAGCGATTACCAAGGTGTTTCCATCGCCGCCATTACCGGTTACGCCATGGGCGGCGGTTTAGAAGCCGCATTGTGCTGCGATATACGCCTGTGCGAACAACAAGCCAAAATGGCTCTGCCTGAAGCTTCTGTGGGTTTACTACCCTGTGGCCTAGGCACCCAACAACTGCCTTGGTTGATTGGCGAAGGCTGGGCTAAACGTATGATTTTATTGGGCGAGCATATTAATGCTAAACAAGCAGTAAACATAGGCCTGGTACAAGAGCTAGTTGCCACCGGCAAAGTTTTAACCAAAGCCTTAGAGCTAGCACAGCTAGCTGCCAAACAATCCCCCACCGCTCTGCGTCACTGTAAAAATCTCATTATGCAAGCACGCAACAACAGCATGGCCGAGGCCCTACAACAAGAAAGAGAATTATTTGTGCAATTATGGGATGATCAAAATCAACAAGAAGGGGTGAGTGCGTTTTTAGAAAAACGTCAGCCGGTATGGAAACCCTAAAAGTAAAAAACTTTAGCCGCTAAAATTATATTTCACCCACCCATAAGCACTATATAGAAAACTATGAGCAACAAACACAACATCGTCATCGTCGCAGCCAAACGCACCCCCATGGGCGGCCTGCAAGGTGAGCTAGCCAACATCCCTGCCACCGAGCTGGGCGCGGTGGCAATTAAAGCTGCACTGGTACAAGCAGCAGTAAGCCACATAGACGAAGTGTATATGGGCAATGTGGTATCAGCGGGTTTAAAGCAGGCTCCGGCTAGGCAAGCCTCACTTAAGGCTGGGCTGGACACATCCATACCCTGCACCACTATTAGCAAGGTTTGTGGCTCGGGTATGAAAGCCATCATGATAGGCCGTGACCAAATAGCTGCGAGCAATGCCGAGGTGATAGTTGCCGGCGGCATGGAAAATATGAGCGCCACCCCCTACTTACTGCCCAAAGCCCGACAAGGTTTACGACTGGGCCACGGCGAGGTGCTAGACAGTTTATTATTAGACGGTTTAGAAGATGCCGAAACCGGCGGCTTAATGGGCCACTTTGGCCAAAGCACCGCCGACAACTATAACATCAGCCGCACAGCCATGGATGCTTATGCCGTAGAGTCGCTAAAGCGAGCGCAGGCGGCCGCGCAACAACAACTAATGCAAGACGAAATTGCCCCTGTTAGCCTAGCTACCCGCAACGGCGAACACATCATTGCTCTAGATGAACAACCCGGCAAAGCGCAGCCCGAAAAAATCCCCCAGCTAAAACCCGCTTTTAAAAAAGGCGGCAGCATTACCGCCGCCAATGCCAGCTCTATCTCCGATGGTGCCGCCGCATTAATTTTAATGCGTGAAAGCCATGCCCTAGAGCAAGGCCATAAACCTTTGGCGCGCCTCATAGCACAAGCGACTCATGCGCAAGCCCCCAGCGAGTTTTGCCTAGCGCCCATAGGCGCCATCAATCAAGTGTTAGACCAGGCGGGGTGGTCAAGTCATGACGTGGATCTATGGGAGATTAACGAAGCCTTTGCCGTCGTTACCCTGCTGGCTATGCAACAACTGGGCTTAGATCACCGCAAAGTTAATATACACGGCGGTGCCTGCGCTTTGGGGCATCCGCTGGGAGCTTCTGGTGCTCGTATAGTGGTAACACTAATTTACGCTTTAAAGCGTATGGGGCTAAAAAAAGGGGTGGCCAGCCTTTGCATAGGTGGCGGTGAAGCCACAGCTATAGCCCTGGAAGTGCTTTAACGATAATCTAAACGCTGCAAATACGACTGATATATTTCTTCATACTGGCCGCTCTGTTTAATCTGCTCAAAGGCCAGATTAAACTTTTTACATAGCGATTTATCATGAAACGCCATACGACTATAGACAGGTTTGAAAACTGTGTGGAAAGTAAAATCTTGCGGCCGGATATTTTTATCGTTTAAATTTTTAATCGCCTGCAAAAAAATAAACATATCGCCCACGCTTACCTGGTAGCGATCAGCCAGCAACATACGCAATTGCAGCTCAGGCTTTGCAACCTCTAAATATGCACCGGTAATCGCTAGGCTAAATTCCTCACCCAAAAAACCTCTAGCCCCTTGAAAAGTGACAATGCTTTTTTCTTTAAAATCATCAATCTGGTTAATGACTAAGTGACTGTTGGCCTTGCTCACAGCCACATCTCGAAACCGGAATATAGGCGCAGACAAACAACCATCAACAGCGACTGAATCAAATACATTGCTAGCAGCGTCAACATGGCCGGATTTAAACCCCGCCCACAGGCCTTCATTGCTGTGACCAAAAACATACTTAGGCTGATATTCTGGTATCAGTTGAAAAGTGGCGTTAATAATCTCAGCAAACACCCCCGAATCACCCTGTTTCACATAATAGGGCTCGAAGTTACCCATAGCGATCGTGACCTCCCCAGCTAAGCTAGGAGAGCTAAGCAGCACAGCCAAGGTAAATCTGCAAAAATAACGCCTTAACATAGGACTAATTCCTTAGGTAAAAACTGTTAAGCAACTCCCTCCATTAAGCCCATAACATGATTAATAATTATAGCGCCAATTAAAAGCCGCGCTATAGCACCAATAGTTATAGCGAAGCCTTAGTTGACGTTAACGTAAACGGCAGCTAGCTTAAGTACTAGGTTGGTTAACACCTTCTTTATAGCCCTTTTCTATAGGCCTTACCATGAGTAAACCCTACCGCATCTCCGAGTTGGCAAGTGAATTTGGCATCACAACTAGAACCATACGTTTTTATGAAGAAAAAGGCCTATTAACGCCAAGTCGGCAAGCTAATAGCCGTCTATACAGCGATAGCGACAGAGTCATACTCAAGCTAATTTTACGTGGTAAGCGCTTAGGGTTTAGCCTGCAAGAAAGCTGCGAAATTATTGCCCTTTACAACCCACAGCAGGGCAATGAGAAACAGCTGCAAGTATTTCTTAACAAGATACAACAAAAACGCCAGCAACTAATCCAGCAGCAACATGATATAGAGATCATGCTGCAAGAATTAAAAAATTCCGAGCAACAATGCCTGGCCTACCTAGCCAATAAATCAAATAGCGCCTAAGGTTTTATCATATTCCAGCTAGACCTACAGCAGGCGCCTATCATGAACAGCAGCTATCCAACCCTCAACTACCACCTAGGCGAAGAGATAGATATGTTGCGCGACAGCGTTTATCAATTTTGCCAAAAAGAGCTAGCCCCTCGCGCCCAACAAATTGATAGCAGTAATGAGTTCCCCATGGATATGTGGCAAAAGTTTGGCGACATGGGTTTGTTGGGCATTACCGTTAGCGAAACTTACGGTGGTAGCGCTATGGGTTATTTAGCCCATGTGGTAGCCATGGAAGAAATCAGCCGCGCCTCGGCCTCTGTAGCGCTTTCTTACGGCGCTCACTCCAATCTGTGTGTTAATCAAATTTTTAAAAATGGCAGCGAGCAACAAAAGCAAAAATACCTACCCAAGCTTTGCAGCGGTGAGCATATAGGGGCGCTAGCCATGTCGGAGCCTAATGCCGGTTCCGATGTGGTCAGCATGGCACTTAAAGCCGAAAAAAAGGGCGACCACTATATTTTAAACGGCAACAAAATGTGGATCACCAACGGCCCCGATGCCCACACCTATGTCATCTATGCCAAAACCGATAACAGCGCTGGCAGCAAAGGCATCACCGCCTTTATTGTCGAACGCGATAGTGATGGTTTTAGCCGCCACCAAAAATTAGACAAGCTAGGCATGCGCGGCTCCAACACTTGCGAGCTAGTGTTTCAAGATTGCGCCGTACCCGCCGCCAATATTTTAGGTAGCGTAGGGCAAGGGGTAAAAGTATTAATGAGCGGCCTAGACTATGAGCGCACCGTACTAGCCGGTGGCCCCGTAGGTATTATGCAAGCCTGCTTAGACGTAGTACTACCCTACTTACACGACCGCAAACAATTTGGCCAAAGCATAGGCGAGTTTCAACTTATGCAAGGTAAAATAGCCGACATGTATACCGAGCTAGCCGCCAGCCGCGCCTATTTATATGCCGTAGCCCGCGCCTGCGACTTAGGCGAAAGCTCACGTAAAGATGCCGCCGGGGTTATTTTATACAGCGCCGAAAAAGCCACCCAAATGGCACTGCAAGCCATACAAGCTTTAGGCGGCAATGGTTATATCAACGAGTTTACAACTGGCCGCCTACTGCGCGATGCCAAACTCTATGAAATAGGTGCGGGCACTTCCGAAATACGCCGCATGTTAATAGGCCGAGAATTGTTTGAACAGAGTCGATAGATGGCAGTTTCTAGTCTCTAGTCTCTAGAAAACTAGAGACTCATAACTAAAGTCCACCAAGAGATTTATCCTATGAGTATTATCAAAACAGCTATCGATAAGCAAAGTACCGCCTTTGCAAAAAATGCCGCTCATATGCAAGCTCAGGTTGATGACTTACAGGCCTTGTTAGCAACGATTAAATTAGGGGGCGGCGAAAAAAATCAACGCCGTCATCAAGATCGCGGAAAATTATTAGTACGCGACAGAATCCAATTACTTATCGATAAAGACAGCCATTTTTTTGAGTTATCAGCGCTGGCCGCTTACCAAGTCTATGAAGAGACCGTGCCCGCCGCCGGTATTATTACTGGCATAGCTGTTATCCATGGCCAGCAATGCATGATTATTGCCAACGATGCCACGGTAAAAGGCGGTACCTATTATCCACTGACCGTAAAAAAACATTTACGCGCCCAAACCATAGCCGAGCAAAATCAACTGCCTTGTATTTACTTAGTCGATTCCGGCGGTGCCAACCTCCCCCACCAAGATGAAGTATTTCCCGACCGCGAACACTTTGGCCGTATTTTTTTTAATCAAGCTAATATGTCAGCTAAAAACATCCCCCAAATTGCCTGTGTAATGGGCTCTTGCACAGCCGGTGGCGCCTATGTACCCGCCATGGCCGATGAATCAATTATCGTTAAAAACCAGGGCACAATCTTTTTAGCCGGCCCGCCCCTAGTTAAAGCAGCCACGGGTGAGGAGGTAAGCGCCGAAGAACTAGGCGGCGCCGAAGTACACTGCCGAAAATCCGGTGTCGCCGATCACTACGCCGAGGATGATTTGCACGCCATACAATTAGTGCGGCAAGCCGTTGCCCACCTCAATCGCAAAAAAAATAACAGCCTAGCAAGCCAAGCCATTACTGAGCCCTTATACCCCGCCGAAGAACTGTACGGCGTTATTCCTACCGATAGCCGCCAGGTTTATAGCATGCATGAAATTATTGCTCGCATAGTGGACGGCTCTGAGTTTCACGAATTTAAAGCACTCTACGGTAAAACCCTAATCTGTGGCTTTGCGCATTTATACGGTAAACCTGTGGGCATAGTAGCCAGTAATGGGATTTTATTTAGCGAGTCTGCACAAAAAGGCGCGCACTTTATCGAGCTGTGCGCGCAGCGAAAAATCCCGCTGATTTTTTTACAAAATATCGTCGGCTTTATGGTGGGTAAACAATACGAGCAAGGCGGCATAGCCAAACACGGTGCCAAAATGGTTACCGCCGTAGCCACCGCACAAGTGCCTAAACTCACCGTATTAATAGGCGGTTCTTTTGGCGCAGGTAACTACGGCATGTGCGGCCGCGCCTACGACCCCCGTTTTTTGTTTATGTGGCCCAATGCCCGTATCTCGGTGATGGGGGGTGAACAAGCCTCTGGCGTATTAGCGCAGGTTAAGCGCGAGCAAAAACAAAAAAACGGTGAAAGCTGGAGCGAGCAAGAAGAAAATGACTTTAAACAACCGATTAAAGAAAAATACGAGCAACAGGGCCATCCCTATTACGCCTCAGCACGGTTATGGGACGATGGAGTTATAGACCCTAAAGATACTCGAGCAGTGCTAGGCAGCGCCTTAGAGGCCAGCCTGAATGCACCTATAGCCAGCACTCAATTTGGGCTCTTTAGAATGTAGCCATATATGCGCTATAGATAGCTATAAATGCTAACTATTCGCGTCAATTAGCCATAATTGTTAAGTTTTACGCGAGAGTATCCCCTCACTTTTGTATACAATGGCCTAACCCCCATCTATTAGAGGCCCAACATGGCAACTAAACCGTTAAAAACCGTAGGTAAAAAGAAACAGCCAGCCGCCGTAGAAACTTCCGAATCTATAGAAGACAAAGTGCAGGCCTTTCTCAAAGCAGGCGGCACAATAGAGCAAGTGGGCTCGGGTGTTAGCGGCCAGCAAAGCATGGCGCCCCCCAAACCCAAGCCTAAACCTGCCGAACCGACTGAGCCAACACCACAAAACTAGGCCACAGCTAAAACCATAAGCCCGCAGAGTGCGCATAAGCCATAAGCCTAGCTATGCCCTCTGCCCGCCCCTACTCGCTATACAGCGATTAAACAGCAGCTAAAATATAAAAAAAAGCAGCAACAGCCCTATACCGTCCCAGCTAGTAGACTAATAGGCCATACCATGACTGACAGCACAGCGAATACAGTAAGCACCACCATCAGCGCCAATGGCATAGCCACCGTTACCCTCAACCGGCCAGAAAAAAATAACGCCTTTGATGACAGCATGATTGCCCAACTAATCGGCCACTTTCAAGCCATCGATAACGACCCCAATATACGCGCCATGATTTTAGCCGCTAGCGGCAAAAACTTCTCCGCTGGTGGTGATTTAGCCTGGATGAAACGCATGGCCAGTTACAGCTATGAGCAAAACCTGCAAGATGCCCACGGTTTAGCGCAAATGTTAAAAACGCTTAATTTTATGAGTAAGCCAACTATCGCCCGCATACAAGGGGCCGCCTATGGTGGCGCAGTAGGTTTAGCCTGCTGCTGCGATATAGTTGTTGCCAGTAGCGACGCCAAGTTTTGTTTAAGCGAAGTTAAAATAGGCCTAATCCCTGCGACTATCGCCCCCTATGTAATAGCCGCTATAGGTGAACGCGCCAGCCGCCGCTACTGCCTTAGCGCCGAGCTAATCGATGCGCAAAAAGCGTTGCAATTAGGCATAGCCTCAGAGGTGGTGGCCAGCAACGAGCTAGACAACTGCATAGCCAATATCTGCAAGCAGCTGCTTAGCAACGGCCCCAGCGCCATGAGCGCCGCCAAGCAATTAATTTTTGAGCTTGCTCACCAGCCTATAGATGCAGCCATTATAGAAACCAGCTGCCAAGCTATAGCCCAGCGCCGCGCTGGCCCTGAAGGGCAAGAAGGCCTAAGCGCCTTTTTGGAAAAACGAAAACCGCAGTGGTATAAAGATCAATAAAAGCCAACTGGCGCGTAAATAATATATAGAGAAACTCCATGAGCACCCTGCCCAGCACCGTAAAAATTGTAGAAGTAGGCCCCCGCGATGGCCTACAAAACGAATCACAAACCATACCCACCGCCGTCAAAATTAAACTGATAGAGCTACTGACCGATGCCGGCCTCAATTACATAGAGGCGGGCAGCTTTGTAAACCCCAAGTGGGTGCCACAAATGGCCGACAGCGATCAGGTTTTTCAAGGCATCAACCGCCGCCCTAATACCACCTACGCCGCCCTCACCCCCAATATGCAGGGCTACCAGCGCGCCATGGCCGCCGGTGCCAACGAGGTGGCGATTTTTGCCGCCGCCTCAGAAAGCTTTAGCCAAAAAAATATTAACTGCTCTATACAAGAAAGCTTAAACCGCTTCGCCCCCATATTAGCTGCTGCCCAACAAGCGCAAATCCCGGTGCGCGGTTATATCTCCTGCGTGGCAGGCTGCCCCTATGAGGGCGCGGTCAGCGCCACCGCCGTAGCCGATATAGCCGAGCAGCTCTTTACCCTGGGCTGTTACGAAATATCACTGGGCGACACCATAGGCGTAGGCACGCCGGGTCAAATTACCGAACTCATCGCCCGCTGCAAACAACGCCTGCCGGTAAGCAAACTGGCGGTACATTTTCACGACACCTACGGCCAGGCTTTAGCCAATATTTATGCCGCCTTATTAGCTGGCGTTAACGTAGTCGATAGCTCTATTGCGGGCTTAGGGGGCTGCCCCTACGCCAAAGGTGCCAGCGGTAATATTGCCACTGAAGATGTGCTGTATATGCTCAACGGTTTAAACATCGCTAGCGGCGTAAAGCTGGATAAACTGTTAACCGCTGGCCACTATATTAGTGAGTTTTTGCAACGCCCCAGCGGCTCTAAAGTCGCCAACGCCAAAAGCCGTTAAACAGCCTAACGATTAATTGCTAGTATTAGCAGCGATTACTTACCACTATCAACAATAACTTTGTATATAGGCTTTTATTATGTCCACCGCGCCAACACTGACCGATGCCACTTTAACGCTAAACCAAGCTGTCGCCACCCTAAGCTTTAACCGCGATGATGTGCGCAATGCGCTAACGGGCACCACTCTCATCGATGATATTTGCAATACCGTCGAATGGATTAACCGCGATAATAGCGTCAGCTGTTTAATTATTACCGGCAACGGCAAAGCCTTTAGCTCGGGCGGCAATGTTAAAGAAATGCGCGATGGCGAAGGCATCTTTGGTGGCACCCCCGCCGAGATTGCCGAAAACTACCGCCGCGGCATACAGCGTATTAGCTTGGCCATGCACAGCATAGAAATCCCCACCATCGCCGCCATAAATGGTGCCGCCATAGGCGCAGGCTTTGACCTTAGCTGCATGTGCGATATACGCCTAGGCTCAGAGCACACCCTGCTAGGCGAAACCTTTATCAACTTAGGTATTATCCCCGGTGATGGCGGCGCCTGGTTTTTACAACGTTTAGTAGGCTACCAACGCGCTGCCGAACTCACCTTTAGCGGCAGGCTTATTAAAGCCGAGGAAGCCAAAGAGCTGGGCATTTTATTAGAGTTAGTCAGCGCCGACGAATTGCTGCCCCGCGCCCAAGAGCTGGCCGCCAATTTTGCCAGCAAGCCACCACAGGCTTTGCGCATGACCAAACGACTGATGAAAAGCGCCCAGCGCCTAGAGCTGGCCGACTTTTTAGACCTGTGCTCCAGCTATCAAGCCAGCTGCCACCACAGCGGTGATCACCAGCGTGCAGTAAACAGCTTTTTAGACAAAACCAGCCCTGAATTCCAAGGTAATTAATGCGCACCGCCGCCACAAACAGTGAACCTGGCAGCGCTGAAGCTGTCCATATACTAGCCCTATAAGCTCACCCACTTATCAGCAGGACCAAGACCATGAAAACTCTCTGCTTAGCACTCATCTCTGCGCTACTACTCAGCGGCTGCATGACCCACAGTACAGCGCCACAACAATCCGACGATGGCTTACAGCTAGTCAGCCCATCTAACTTTGATACCTTATACCTGCGCCCCGGCACCGATTTTAGCCGCTACAGCACGCTACAGTTTGAGACTATGCCGCTAAGCTATAGCGACGAACGCCGGCCACACAAGCTCCCCAACCTAAGCGATAAAGACTTTCAGTTTAGCGACAAGGAGATGGGCTATTTTCAAGAGCGCGCCCGCAAAGGTTTTAGCGCTGGTTTTGACAAAACCAATGATGCCCAAGGCCAGCTTATCGTGCGCAGCAGCATTAGCGAGCTTTACCTAACGGCTCCCATTAAAAACAGCATTATTCAACCCGACAAAAGCTTTGTGCAAGAGAGCAGCCGCATGGTGATTACCACCGAACTGGTAGACGCCAATAGCCAACAGGTACTGCTGCGCGCCACCGACAAGCTTAAAACCGGCGATATAGGCACCAACAGCAACAACTTAAGCCGCATGAACAGCGTGACCTACTGGCAGGATGTATACCGCGAGTTTAGAAGCTGGGGCAGCCGCCTAAAAAGCGCCAGCCAGTAAACAGCTATCACCAAAGGGGCTTAACCAGCCCCTTTTTTGCCCCTCCCCTTAGCAAACCACAAAGTAACCACTAACTCAGTAAAACATGGCGCTAGCGGCCACCTTGCTGTAAGCTGCACGCCCCCAGCATGGCGGTCTTGGTAACTGTAGCTATTAGCCAAACATTAATAGCCGCAGCCACGAATCCCATGCGCCACACTATGCGAATACCCGGCATACCTTATATCGCCGCGGACGCCACCAGAGATACCTTAATGAAGTTTACCGAACTAGGCTTATCAGCCCCTATACTCCAGGCTGTAGCCGAGCAGGGCTATGAAACCCCCTCACCCATACAAGCCCAAGCCATACCCGCCGTGTTAGAAGGCAAAGACATTATGGCCGCCGCCCAAACCGGCACCGGCAAAACCGCAGGCTTTACCCTGCCCCTGTTAGAGCTACTTTCCAAAGGCCCCAAAGCGCAAGGCAACCAAGCCCGCGCCCTAGTGCTTACCCCCACCCGCGAACTAGCCGCCCAAGTAGGCGAAAGTGTTGCCCTATACGGCAAAAACTTACCGCTAAAATCTGCAGTTGTTTTTGGCGGCGTAAAAATCAACCCGCAAATGATGAAGCTGCGCAAAGGGGTAGATATTTTAGTCGCCACCCCCGGCCGCCTAATGGACTTATACAATCAAAACGCGGTTAACTTTAAGCAGCTAGAAGTATTAGTACTGGACGAAGCCGACCGCATGTTAGACATGGGCTTTATTCGCGACATTAAAAAAATCCTGGCGATATTACCCAAGCAAAGGCAAAACCTTTTATTCTCAGCCACCTTCTCTAATGAGATACGCGAGCTAGCCAAGGGCCTGGTACACAACCCGGTAGAAATTTCGGTAACGCCGCGCAATGCCGCTGCCAAAACCGTGACCCAAGCGGTATACCCCGTAGATAAAACCCGCAAAACCAGTTTATTGATTCAATTAATTAAAGAAAACAATTGGCGTCAGGTGTTAGTGTTTAGCAAAACCAAACACGGTGCCAACCGCTTAACCAAACAGTTAGATGCAGCCGGTATTGCCGCCGCTGCCATACACGGCAACAAAAGCCAAGGCGCACGCACTAAAGCCCTGGCCAACTTTAAAGACGGTAGCGTACAAGTGCTGGTCGCCACCGATATCGCCGCCCGCGGCATAGACATAGACCAGCTGCCCCACGTAGTAAACTACGAACTGCCCCACGTATCCGAAGACTATGTACACCGCATAGGCCGCACCGGCCGCGCCGGTGCCGAAGGTGAAGCGGTATCCTTAGTCTGCGCCGACGAATTTAAATTACTAGCCGATATAGAGCGCCTAATACAAGCCCTAATCCCTCGCAAAAGCATGGCGGGTTTTGAACCGGTACACCCCCTGCCCGAGTCGCGTTTAAACACCAAACCATTTAAAGCCAAAAAACCCAAAAAACCACACAGCGGCCACCGCGATGGCCAACGCTCGGGCGAAATGGCCCAAGGCCACCAAGCCCCCGGCCAACGCAGTAGAGCAAACGCCAATAGCGATGGCAACAACGCCGCCAAGCCCAATAATAATCGCCGCCGCAAGCCTAGCAATAAACCGGCTGGTGGTGGTAACGGTAGCCAGGCTCCGCAGAATGCTAATCGTCCGCGTAAGGCGAATCCTAATAGTGGTAGGCCGCAGCGTAGTGGGGCTGGTGGTAGTGTTAGCGGTAATCGATAAACCCTTCCGCACTGCCCTGTCATGCCGGGCTCCGACCCGGCATCTAGGCAACAGCTTTACACTCGCTGTGTTATTTTTTATTTTTAGTAATTTGCTTTTAACTTAGCATGTGTTTCGCCCTGCTGAGCGGGTTCATTATTTTGATTCAAAATGCAAGCTAGATCTCCAATATCTATTTTGTCAGCCACCAGCCATTGTTTCTTAGTGAATTATGCATCTTGCTCCGATCTCAGAAAACGTGTAACGCCCGCATTAGCGGCTGGTTTGGAGCGCAGCGGAAAACCAGTCCGACAACACGCGCTTGTTAGCTCTACCCCTCAGCATCTACCTCACGATCTTCTTCGGGAATCCTTCCGGCTTCTCTCAAGAGGGTTAGAACAGATTCTCGATCATCATAAAAATCTTCAAGTATTCTCTGACAATAATGCCTCGCTGCCTCGACATCTTCCTCTGGTATTTCATGCCAATCGTCGTGCAAAACGTCATTGCCTAGAACTCTAATTTCATCATGAGCCCTACGCTTCCGCGCTTGGGTTATTACACCATCTTCAGCGGCAGCTTCAATTTGTTTGTACAAATTAGGTTCTTGTTTGGTTTTATACCCATTTGCACGTAGTGTTTTATCAAGTACCGATCGAATTAGCCCCGCTGCGGCCCTTATGCACTGGCTTTCCAAGCAGGTTTCGGCTTCGCGAAATTCAGTTATGATACCCTGCGGAACTGAGCGAGGTATGGATAACCTCTGCTTACTTTCTGGGAAGAATTTTAAAAGGCGATTATAAGATCCAGGATAGTTTCCTCCTCCGCCAAATTTTATAACTCCAAACGCTCCCATTCCGCAGCCTGCGCATTTAAACAATCTATAAGAGATGATGCAGTCCCGCCAATGCCGGTCTTCTTCTCTTCTTTCGTGAGCCCCAATTGATCGGCCATCTACTTTCCATTCGAAAGTGCTTCTACCTCCACGACAACCAGGGCAATGGCTGACGATAGATCCTTCTTGTTCATTTAAATGTGCCATGATGTTCCTTTGGAGCTAACGCCTTGCACACGGGCCGAAACGTAGCGGTGAAACCGCGCAGTGGAGGTCCGAGCCCAGCTTGCTGGGCTGTACGTGCTGCAGCTTGTTATATTATTAAGGGACTTTAAAACTGTTTACTGATTGAATTAGCTTGGACTTATTCATTGGCCAATTGATTTTTGAGTCAGTTGCAGTCGCTAGGTAAAAATAACTACCACGTTTAACTGCTTTGGCATAAAAATGAAGGTTTTGCCCATTCATGTTTCCTGAATACTCGAAATGCAAAGTGTCATCATTTTTACTTGAGCTAACAATAGTTAAACCCATTTGTTTAAATTGAGCTTCTGATAATTTTATGTAGTCATCAATTGAACCAGGATAGGCTTGTATTTGAACGTTCACATTTGCAGCGAAGCCATTGGATGGAGGTAAAAACATTTGTAAGGGTTGTGAGCCTGCAGGGCTAGGCTTATCATCAAGTAAATCAATGCTAAATCCATATTGCTCGAATTTTGCTGGCTCTGCAGTAACTAAAGATGATAAAAGGCTTATAAAAATAATAGTAAAAACTTTCACTTAAGACTCCTGTCTCTGATTTGATGAAATATAACGCTTATGGCATGGGCAGCGGCGCAGCCGTTGTCCAGCCCGCTTGCGGGCGTGCATGCCCATGATTGTTAGGTGGTTTACGCACTTAGATAAGCCCACTCAAATTTAACTTTGCCATCGGAGTACTTAATATAATAAGTTGAAGTTTGATTGCCAATGGCAATGTTTATTATGTGGCCGTCTAGCTCGCTGCAATCTTTGTTAATATGAAAGTAATAGTCAATATTGGTGTTATTTTTGTGATTTTCACTTTTATTGAGAATGCTTGTTATTGCTAAAATAGATACCCCCGAAGAGTTAGTAATGCTTATGTTTGGCTCATGGTCTTTGGGGGCCGTAATGTAAAGGTAAGATAATTCTTCATTACCCCAATAAGTAGGAATGATTGGCGGTAGAGGTACTAAGATGAACGCCATCATAGAATACATTTTTCCGGGGCATGACATGCTGGCAGACAAGGCTTGATGACTTAGTTCATTAGCTTGTGACTCTAGCTCAATGAATTCATCTTTGCCTGCCATGGAGATTGCGCAACCGTTAAGCATGATTGCGAGAGTGATTAATAAAATGCCATTTAATAGTTGCACGATTTTATTCACCTAACAGCTTTATTAACTCGAATGGCTATATTTAGACATTATGCCTACATTTGAACTAATTGACCTATATCCACCCATTTTCGCCTAAATATACACAGCTTCGGGCACCTATATCTAGACATTTTTATGTAAACTATTCACAACCCCAGCTTGAAAACTCAAGCATTCCACCAAAACCTGCTACGAAGCACCCAATTCCCCTTGGGAGTCGCCGAGCAACGGAGGAAAATAGCGGCACGAAGTAGCGAGGACTGTTTGAGTGTTTTGAAGATTAAATATCTTCAAAATGCGAGTTCCGCAGCGGCCGTTATTTTGTGAGTAGCACAGGGCATCGGCATAGCCGACGACGTACTAGGGGTGCCCTTTGCTTTGGTTACTTTCATTTGGGCAAGCACAAATTGCACCGCAATTTGAACGCCTGTAGTAAAAAGGCGCCCGCAGGGTGAAAAAATGCGAAGAGCATTTTTGAATCAAAAGAAAGTAACCCGCCCAGCGGGGCGAAAAAGCAGCAATCATCAAAATAAAAAATAACACAGCGAGTGTAAAGCTGTTGCCTAGATGCCGGGTCGGAGCCCGGCACGACAAACATTACTCCTTATGCTGAACAACTCTAATCATAGACCCGAACCAAAGAATCAAAGTCGATAAAAATAAACCACCACAAAAAAACCAACTACGAAGCACCCAAGATCCCCTTGGGAGTCGCCGAGCAACGGAGGAAAATAACGGCGCGAAGCAGCGAGGACTGTTTGAGTGTTTTGAAGATTGAGTATCTTCAAAATGCGAGTTCCGCAGCGGCCGTTATTTTGATTCAAAAACACTGAGGTGTTTTTTCACCCTGCGGGCGACCTAAAGGTCGTCCAAATTGCGCGCAATTTGTGTGAGTAGCACAGGCTTATTTATAAATATATAGGGGCGTAGCCGACGACGACAAATTGGCAGGATAGCTAATTTGCACAGCACGCAGTGTTGCCTTTAGGTGAGGCACATGGATGTGCCGAATGAAGTAGGGGGTGCCTTTTACTTTGGTTACTTTCATTTGGGCAGGCACAAATTGCATCGCAATTTGGACGCCTGTAGTCAAAAGGCGCCCGCAGGGTGAAAAAATGCGAAGAGCATTTTTGAATCAAATGAAAGTAACCCGCCCAGCAAGGCGGAACGGCAGTAACGATCACAATTAAAAAACAATAAAGAAAACTAAAACATTGGGTACCGGGTCAAGCCCGGCACGACACCCCCCCACTATGCTGAACAACTCTAATCATAGACCCGAACCAAAGAATCAAAGTAACTCGCCCAACAGGGCGAAACAAAAACCCGACGCCAAACAAAAAAAGAAAAAACAGTAGATACCGGCTCGGCGGCCGGTATGACTAGATCGAGAATAGCGGCCCAGCACTAGCACCACAATTATAAAGAGCAAAACCTCCAGACAATAAAAAAGGGCAAGACCGAAGTCTTACCCTTTTCCCAAACCCTTGCGAGTTTGCTTATAGCTAAATTAGGAGACCTAATTAGATAGCTACGATGTTCTCAGCTTGTGGGCCTTTTTGACCTTGAGTTACAGTGAACTCAACACGTTGGCCTTCAGCCAAAGTTTTAAAGCCAGAACCAGAGATAGCAGAGAAGTGAGCGAAAACGTCTGGGCCGTTTTCTTGCTCGATAAAACCGAAACCTTTAGATTCGTTGAACCACTTAACAGTACCAGTAGTAGTAGACATAATAATATCCTAAATTTTCAAAAGTAAATAAAGCCAATAATGGCCGTTGGGCTGGAAGTGTTGCTATTACTTATGAAATCAGGACGAGAATCTAAACGAATATCGAAATGGTGTGCATATTGTAAAAAACGTACTTTCAAGCTAGGTAGATTATATAGCGCTTAATAATTAAGTCAACGAGTAAAAGCGTAGCTAACCTTTGATTTTGCGGGTTTTATAAGGCAGCAGCCTACTGCCCTTCACCTTTTTTAGCATAGCCAGCAAAATCGATTTGGGTGACGTTACCGCAATCTACCTGCTCCTCGTTAAAAGTCATACTGGTGGGCTCTAAACCGCTGATCGCGCTACCCAGCGCAGCTTTATCACCAGGCTTGCTTTGCTGCAGGCGGGCGCTGATTTTTGCATCCAGCTGTAGGGGGATAAAAATCACGGCATCATACAGCCGCATCACTAAACGCCCTAATTCAACGCTAAGCGAGGCCAACACCCTAAACAATACGCTGGCGCAGTATAAAAGCAGCTGTAAGCTGCTGCTAAGCACCGGCCTAAAGGTTTGTACTGCGTATTCCAGCGGTATCACCACGGCGGCAAATAACCAGCAGGCAAAAAAGCTCATGATGGCCAAGGACCACTGCTGCAGGTCGGCCTGCATTACCCCAGCCATAGTTTCCATGCCGCCGGCCCAACTGGCCGATAACAGCGATAGCGCCAAAATCATTAACCCGGCCATGGCCGCCAAGCTATTTTTAAGCCAGCGCCTAAGTGGAGCCAGTAGCGGCAACATATGAGTCGCACCGGTGGTTTCGCACAATAGGACTGCCGCCAGAATCAACATAGCGCTGTGCATGGTAAGCACCGGCAAGCTCAGCGATAAGCTGCTGCCCAGCTGTTGGGCAAAAGGCAGTAGCAACAACTGGCTGTTATAAAACCCCACCAAAGCGGCGATAAACATTAACAAGCTGGCTAGAAAAAAGCGCGCTAATACCGAGGCCATAAAACCCTGGCCATTGCCGGCGGTTAACAGTTCATAGCGGCACATCTCTTGGTCTAGGCGGCGTATATCTCGTTGCAGGGTGGCACTTTTATTCTCAGTGGCGGCCAGTAATTGCCCCAGGCGGCGCCACTGCGGCTCTAGTTCGGCTAATAACTTATGGCGGTTGCTCACACTCCAGCGGTGTTCGCGCATGGCATCTTGCTGGTGTAACTGCACAGTATTGTGCATATCCGCCAAAATCTTGGCCATAACTTCGCTATTGCGCTCATCACCTTCAATTTGGGCGATAGACTCTACCGCGGCCACCCAATCAGGTGAAGGCGGCGGTATATGGGCGCTGTCTTCATAATCTTTTTGCAGGGTTTGTAGATGCTGGCTTACCACCTTGGACTTGCCTTTATAGTAGGCCAGCTCTTTTGCCACCCTAGCCTCTATGTCGCCATAGCGGCGCTGCACCCGGCGCTGCGATAATACCTCTACCAGCGCCTTGGTCACTTCGTAATGGCGCAGCCTGACGCGCTGCTCGGAGCGTATGCAAATCTTTGATAATAAACGGAATTGTTTTTGTAATACGCGAAAGAATTGTTCTATTAGGCGCTGCGCCTGAATGCGGAACAAATACATGATGACTAGCGCGGCCAGCCCTACAGCTATGGAAAACAACAACGGCGAGTCCGTGTAGTTCATGCCTAGCTCCTATAATCGTCTCTAATAAACTGCATTTTAGTGGAAACACCGACTATTGAATACGTTGACATTTGCCCATGCCGTGAACTAGGCAACGCTTTGCTGACAAAAATGTCTTTGGCAGCACGCGGTTAAAACTTAAGCTTTTAAAACCAGCAGCTTAGCGGCCATAAAAAGAATTAATCGAGGTATATGGTGTAAGCCCTTAAAATTTTTAGAAAAAAACTGGCACTAGTGAGCAATACAGACTAAACCTAAAGATAACAAAGCAAAAATGTTAGTAAGCAAAGCCAGCGCCGCTGCGCTTAGCGAAATCAATAAAAAAACGGAACATTTTATGCTTTGAATAAGAAAACGGCCGATAACTATGGCTAAGCACTAGTTAAAGCCATAGCAAGGCATCAGCACAGCAACAGGGCTGGCTTAACATGAATATTGATAACACCCATCTATGCCAACACGTGATAGCACCCACCCTTCACTATTTAGAGATGTACTCACCCGCGGCCTTACATATGCTGTTGGGCGTGGCCAAGCAGGAATCCGCCGGCAACCCCTTTTGTGTAGACCACCAAGGCTTAGGCTTATACCAAATAAGCTCAGCCCAACATCGCAGCGTATGGGACAACTACCTGGCCTTTCAGCCCGACCTCGCCAGCCGAGTGCGCGGCCTAGCCAGCCAACACCAGTTTTTAAAAGACCCCGATAGCGAACTCATCACCAACCTGCGCTACAGCACCGCCATAGCTTTAATGATATTTTTACAAAGCGAGGCCGACGCAAAGAAGTTACAAACTGAACCACTAAACCCTTATTGGCATAAGCTTTACCATGAAGAGATAGCGGTTGAAGAAGAAGCCGTATTGGCGAAAGCGGTTTAGGCTAGTACCTAGTTCCTAGTTGTAGAGCCCCTAGCTGCACAGTTCCTAACTGTAAAGCTCCTAGAATTTTTTGCTAGCATCTAGCGACTATCAACTAGCGTACTGTATTTTACTTATAGCTTGCCGCTTGCAGCTTACCACTGTCGCCCCCGGCGACATCAAACCCCGAATCGCGCATACGCGCAATTTTATAACGCAGTGTTCTTGGGCTAATACCCAGTTTTTCGGCGGTGTTTTTGCGTGAGCCGTTTTCTGAGCGCAGGGTATTTAAAATAATTTCAAACTCCCGCCGCTGTAGGTCGCTGCCTAGCGCATTGCTATCGTCTGCTGCTGGCTGCTCGCTGGTGGCTGCTACAGCACTCACGGTGCTGGCGGCTAAGCCCGCCGGTGCAAAGGGGTCTATGCGTAGGTCGGCGCTAGTAATGATATTACCCGGTTGCATAATCAGCGCGCGCTGCACCACGTTATCTAGCTCACGCACATTGCCCGGCCAGGGGTGGTTAATTAAGGCTTGCTGGGCCTGCTGGTCAAAGCTGGCGTTGACCCTACCCATTTTTAGGGTGTGGTTGTTCAATAGCCGCTGGGCTATGGCCAGTATATCTTGCCTGCGTTCACGCAACGGCAGCCAGTTTAAAGGGAATACGCTAAGGCGGTAGTATAAATCTTCTCGAAAGCGGCCATTGCTCACCTCTTCCGCTAAGTGGCGGTTAGTCGTAGCTAAAATGCGCACATCCAGGCTAATGGTTTTGCGGCCGCCTAAGCGCTCAACTTCGCGCTCTTGTATCACCCGCAGCAATTTGGCTTGCAGGCTAATGTCCATCTCTGAGATTTCATCTAGCAGCAAGGTGCCGCCGTTGGCCTGCTCAAACTTGCCCGGCATGCTGGAGTAAGCGCCGGTAAACGCGCCCTTTTCGTGGCCAAACAACATGCCTTCCAACATATTTTCGGGTATGGCAGCGCAATTAATGGCAATAAAGGGTTGCTGAGCACGGCTGGATTGCTGGTGTATATAACGGGCCAATACCTCTTTACCGGTACCTGACTCGCCGCAGATCAATACGGTGGAATCCGTAGCGGCCACCCGCTTAGCCAATTGCAGTAGCTGTAGGCTGGAGGCCTCTACCGCCACCGGTCCCTCATCATCGCTGGGGCTGGCCACGCCTACATAGCGGCTGACAGTATCTACCAATAGCTGAGGTTTAAAGGGTTTGACCAGGTAGTCCACTGCGCCGTTGCGTATGGCCTCTACCGAGGCACTGACGCTACCGTAGGCCGTGATTAGCAGCATGGGCAGCTGGGGATAATCTTGGCGCACGGCTTTTAACAAGGCCATGCCATCCATTGCTCCCATATTGATATCCGATACCACCATATCAAATACCTGCCTGGGCAGGATTGTTAGCGCCTGCTCGGCGCTGTCGGCCTGGGTAACTTTGCAGCCGGCAATTTCTAGGGTATCGGCCAAAGCTTCACGTAAATCGCGATCGTCTTCCACCACTAAAATACTGGCACTTAGCATTGGGGGTTTACTCATAGCGCGACTCCTGCGGCGGGGCTGGCCAGCAACGGTAACGTCACTGTGGCGCGGCAACCGCCATTGGGCTCTGAACGTAAACTAAATTGGCCGTGATGGGCTTGTGCCACCGCGCGCACCACCGCTAAACCTAGGCCTGTGCCTTGCGGCTTAGTGGTGTAAAAGGGCTCCTCCAGGTTAGCGAGTGCCTGCTCACTAATGCCAGGGCCGTTATCGATTATGGCTATGCTAATGCTGTCGGCACTGGCTTGAGTGACCTCTATCAGTAAATGGGCAGGCTGCCTCTCTACCGCCTGTACGCCATTATTAACTAGGTTAACCAAGGCCCCCAGCATGCTTTCACGGTTGCATTGCACTTGTAGCTCAGGGCAGTGGTTATGCAATTCGTAGCTGGCTTGTGCGCTATCCATGACCACCTCTATGGAGGTTTCTAAGTCGGCCATTAATTGCTGCATGCTGGTGGCGTCGGTGAGTTTGACGTCGCCACGCACAAAAATCAGCATATCTTTAACCTGCTGCTCCAGGTGATTTAAACGCGACAGTATCTTGGCGGAGAAACGTTGGCTTTGCTCTTTGCTTAGCTCTGAGTCACAAAGATGACCGGCATACAGCATGGCAGCAGATAGCGGCGTGCGTATTTGATGCGCCAGTGATGACATCATGCGGCCCATATCCGAGAGCCGTTTGTGGCGGCTGAGATTGCGCTGCAGCTCGCGGGTTTCGGTCATATCGGTGAGCACGATAAGCTGGCCGCCGTCCTTCTCCAGCGAGCGCGTCGCTAAGCTGACGCGACGGCCGTCCTTAAGGGAGATTTCGTGGCCATCGTCACCGCGCGGGGAAAAGTTTTTACTAATCACATCGCGCCATAACTCGCCAATTAACGGCTCGCCCAAAAAGGTAATCGCAGCGGGGTTACAGTCGCGTATGCGGCCGCGGTTATCAATAACGATAACCCCTGAAGGTAATACGTTGAGCAGGCTCTCTAGGTGATCGGACAGCCGCTCCTTCTCTTGCAGCTCTTGCAAGCGCTGCTCGGCCACCTGGTGTAGCTCCTCGCTAAGGGAGTCTACCCGCTGCTCCATCTCATGGTAGTTGTCGGCCAATTGCGTAGAAGCGCTATTAAACAGCGCTAAGGCATCGCTAATATTATTGGCGGCGGCCCCCTTTGCTGAAAGGTCGGCCACGGGTGGGGTCGTCAGTGCGGTTACGGGCATTATCGCTCCAGAGCTATCATGTCAGTGAATACACCAAAGCCAAATATCTGGCTCCAGCTACTGCGTTGACAGTACTACTGCAAAGGCCATGCCCATTTTAAAAACCCAATAAAAACAAGGAGTTAGAAAACAAAAAAGCCGCTAAAGAGCGGCTTCGTCAAGGAGTTGGCGCGATGACAGTCGCTAGTCTCTAGAGGGAAGTCACGAGTATTCTAGCGACTAGAGACTACTCACTAGCGACTGATTACTTCCGCTGTAATTCATACTTACGCATTTTTTCCACCAGCGTGGTGCGGCGTATTTTAAGGCGCTCGGCGGCGCGGGCGACGACGCCGCAGCTGTCGTCTATGGCTTGCTGGATTAGGCTTTTTTCTAGGTGGGTGAGGTACTCTTTTAGGTCTATGCCATTAACGGGTAGTAAGGCGGTAGCGTCGGTGTCGACTATGGTGGGCATGCCGCTG
This sequence comes from Dasania sp. GY-MA-18, assembly GCF_024734385.1. Lineage (GTDB taxonomy): Bacteria > Pseudomonadota > Gammaproteobacteria > Pseudomonadales > Dasaniaceae > Dasania > Dasania phycosphaerae. The sequence continues at coordinate 263,869 of NZ_JANHAP010000001.1, forward strand.
CTCTCACCTTTTGGCACGACTAGGTCTTCATTACCCGGGTCTACATGGCGGAATTTTTTAGGTAGCTCTTGCACCCCCACCACACCGTAAGGGAACAGTATGGCCATGCGCTCCACCAAGTTGGCCAGCTCGCGCACATTGCCCGACCACTCGTGGTGGCATAGCGACATTATGGCCGCAGAGTTAAAGCGTATAGAGCCGCGCTTTTCGTTTTCCATGCGGGTGATGAGCTCGTTAAGCAATATCGGTATATCTTCTACCCGTTCGCGCAGGGCAGGCATCTCTATGGGGAAAACGTTGAGGCGGTAATACAAATCTTCCCTAAAGCCGCCCTCGTCTATCATTTTTTCCAGGTCGCGATGGGTGGCGGCGATAACACGCACATCTGCCTTAATGGTTTTATTACCCCCTACCCGCTCGTAGCTGCGCTCTTGCAGGGCACGTAAGATTTTGACCTGCATATCCAGCGGCATATCGCCAATTTCATCTAAAAACAGGGTGCCGCCTTGGGCCATTTCAAATCGCCCGGCCCGTGAAGTAACGGCACCGGTAAAAGCGCCTTTTTCGTGGCCGAATAATTCACTCTCTAATAATTCGCGCGGGATGGCGCCGCAGTTAACCGGCACAAAGGGCTTATCTCTGCGGCTGGAGTTGTAGTGTAAGGTTCTTGCTACTACCTCTTTACCAGTACCGGATTCCCCCGTTACTAATACGGTGACCTCTTTATCGGCCACTTGGGTAATCATTTCGCGCACCCGCTGTAGCTCGCGGCTATTGCCTACTAGGCTGCGAAATAATTGCACATCGCGCTGGCGTACCCGGCCGGCGCGTATATCGTATTGCTCGCGATAGACTTGCGCGCGATGCAAGGAGTCCATAAAGCTGTTATAGCTAGGCGGAAAGCTAAGCTGGGCAATAACGATATGCTTTAGCTCTTCATCCTCTACGCTATCGAGCTTGTGCTCGCCTAGTAAAATAACGGGGCAGGATATATCCCATTGCCTAGCCTCAGCCAGGCGCTGCGCCAAAGGCTCACGGCTATTGTCACCCAGTATTAGGGCTTTGATTTTACCGCTATCGGCTTGGTCTTTGGCGATTAAGGCCTGCCATTGCTCGCCGGTGTAGCTAAACGGGTTATCACCCAAAAAATCTAATATGACGGTGGCGTCATGCCTACGCTGCTCATTGTCATCAACAACAATAACGCTATTTTCTTCCCACATGGGTTATTAACCTTATTAATGAGTAGCCCCAGTGCCCGCAGAGTACGCGCACTAAGACCTATACTAAACTTGAAGCGATGGGCTATTACTGAACACGGGCTGCCGGGTTTTTAACCCATTATCATTTATCGGTGGCAACCTGTGTTTATGACGGGCAGTAAAGCGTAATACGCCATGCCAGTCAATTTAATGACACACTATTTTTGGAAATTTCGGTGCTGATTAGTAAATTAATTGGCACTAATGACTGACACGGGCTGGGCTTGGCGGTTCTTTAGCCACTCGGTAACATCATCCGCCGACATAGGCCTGCAGTAGTAATAGCCCTGAACTTCGTCACACTCTAGGGCTTTAATGACCTCCAGCTCCTCTTCGCTCTCTACCCCTTCAGCAACCACATTAAAGTTTAGGGTATGCGATAGGTTAGTCACCGCTGATACGATGGCGGCTTTATCGGAGCCTAGGGTAATGTCTTGCACAAAACAGCGATCGATTTTTATGGTGTCTATGGGGAAGCGCGTAATGTAACTCAAGGACGAATAGCCGGTACCAAAGTCATCCAGCGCTATAGAAACCCCCTCACTACGCAGCACCGCCACGATATTGCTGATATTGGGGTCGGCCATTAACACCCCTTCTGTCATTTCCAGCTCTAAGCTGCTGGCTGGCAGGCCGGTGCGTTTTAAGACTTTGCGTACTAAATCGATAATATTTTTTTCTTTAAACTGCCTAGCGGCAACATTAACCGCCATTTTGGCTGTTACCAGGCCCTCATCCAACCACAGCTTGGCCTGTTCACAGGCGGTTTCCAGTACCCAAGTGCCCAGCTCTACAATTTGCCCAGTATCCTCGGCCACGGAAATAAATTGGTCGGGGGGTACCATGCCTTTAACGGGGTGAAACCAACGTACCAAGGCCTCAAAGCCACAGACGCTTTGATCATGAGTTGATATTTTAGGCTGGTAATACAGCTGAAATTCGTTGTTATCTAAGGCCCTACGCAAGTCCCCTTGGATGGATAAATGGCTGGAGACTTTCGCCACCAATTCACCGCTGTACTGGCGTATTTCGTTGCGCCCTTCGGCCTTGGCCTCATGCAGGGCTAAATCAGCCTGCTGGATCACCGTTTCGGCGGGGCTGCTGCCCGATTCTGAAAACGCATAGCCTATGCTAGCGGTAACAAAAAGCTCTTGGCCACGGTAAATAAAGGCCTGCTGAAAGCTGGCTTTAACTTTGGCAGCAAAGTCCGCGACGTGATGACTCTGCCTGTCCACCAAGGGCAATATGGCGATAAAGGTATCGGAGGCGATGCGCCCCACAATATCGCTGTCTGCAGCATTAATGGTTTCTTTGGTGGTGGAAAGATTTTCTAATACCACTTCAGGTGAGGCGACCTTAAACATCATCTTGAGGCGTTCGGTTAGCTGCAATAGCACCTCATCGCCTGCGCCATGCCCCATGGAGTTATTGATACGGCTAAACAAGTCTAGATCTAAGGTCATCACCGCTACGCATTTGCCGTTAACATGGGCGCGGGGTATGGCCTGATCTAGCATGGGCTCTAATAGCGAACGGTTAGGCAGGCTGGTAAGCCTGTCAAAATAAGCCAGCCGCAGTATCTCTTTTTCGTATTCTTTACGGGCGGTAATGTCTATACCCAAGCCCAGCATATGACTTTCGTTGTGGCGCTCATCGCGCATCAGCTTTAAATGCAGCTCTATGTAATGCACCTGCCCCTTTGGCGTGACAAAGCGATGCTCTATGCGGGCCTCTTTGCGCTGCTTAATCGCTCTGGCTACCGCGGCCTCTACCCACTCCCTGTCGTCGGGGTGGCAGTGTTTATCTAGTAAGGCTTTATCGTCGGGACTACAGGATGCCCCCAACTCATAGAGGCTGAACATTTCATTGGAAATGCTAAAACGCTCTCTATCGAAGTCATATTCCCAATAACCTAGCCTGGCAATAAGCTGAGCGTTTTCTAGCGATTGCGTGCTTACCCGCAGCTGATCCATCATCGCCCTAGAGCGTAGGTGGTAGCGTATGCGGTGTATTAACATACTGTGATTGATGGGCTTGGTGAAAAAGTCGGTGGACCCCACCTCATAGGCGCGGTTAATAGAATCCACATCATCAAGGCCAGTTAGCATTAGCACTGGCAGGTAGTAGCCTCTAGGATGTGAGCGCAGCTCACGGCAGACATCAAAGCCATCGGTATCGGGCAGCAAGGCATCCAATAGCACTAAATCAGGCTGATAGGTCTCTACCGACTCCAGCACCACACCACCACAGTCCACTGCCACAACATCAAAATCAGCATTACGCAGTATTTTGCTGACTAATTGGCGTTCAACAGGGTTATCTTCTACAACGAGAATAATGGGACGATCTTGTTCGCTGGTAGGCGGATGAGTGGTATCTACCAAAGTAATGCCCCTAGTTTATTATCCATATATACAGTTAAGCCGGTTTATATCAAAAATCAACAACTTGCCGCCCTCTAGAACAGCTTGCATAATTAGAAAACAACGGTGCTTACATCATGGTAATTACCAGCACTTGCATCTTACCGATAATTCCTCATGAAGCAAATGACCTTCCCTTCGGAAAAACAGGTATAGTAATTGCTTAATAAGAAAAAGCATCTTGCAAAATAGCGCTAAAACGTCAAAAGAGTGATTATATGAGCCACCAAGAACCCAGCCTTCCATTAGCAATTACTACCAATCAGTTTGGTGAACAATATTTACCCTCTATCAATAAAAACGTTTTCACTAGCCATGGCTCAAAACATGCTTTTCAGAAGCAATTTAAAAATGAGCTTTGGGAAACAGGAACCTTCCACATTATTGTAGGAACTGACTCAGGGTTATTAATAAAATACATTATCGAACACGGCATCCCTGAAGATTCCAGGTTCTTATTTATTGAGCCCAATAGCCTAATAGACACCATCAAAACCCTTGTTCCTGATTTAGAACAATACAGTAATCAACTAATACTATGCACCCCAGATGAATGGGAGGAAAAAACTGTTGATCTAGACATTGACCCCTACATACTAGACAACACCTTGCGACTCACTAAGTCCATTGCCGCTTTTGACCCCACGCTAGAAGAATACGAGCGATTAAATATAGAAATTAATAACAAATTAGAATCTACCGTTTACGCGATCAAAATCACTGACACCAGCGCTCGCTTTATTTCTCACCAATTAAAGCTTATTTCAGAAAATTACAACCCGTTTTATTTACTTAATGGTAAATTCAAAAATAAAACCTGTATCATTCTTGGTGGCGGCCCCTCTTTAGACAATCACCTACCCTGGATTAGGGACAATAAAGAAAACTTGGTAATTATAGCCGTATCCAGAATAGCTAAAGAAATACTCAATGCAGGGATAATCCCTCACATGGTATTTTCAGTCGATCCCGACATTGTGAGTTTTGACCTAGCCAAAAAACTTTTCACCCTTCCAGAAAAGGTTTTATTTGTCTATTCAAATCATGCTAACGCAGAACTCATTTCACAATGGCATGGCAAATGCGCCTATTTGGGGCCAAGATACCCTTGGGAAAGCAAGAATGAAAAAGAAAATATCATGCCCCATGGACCAACAGTAACAAACACAGCGCTTATGGCCGCCGTCAACATAGGCTTTAAAAGAGTGTTATTAGCTGGTGTAGATTTATGTTATTCAAAAAATGGCGTTACTCATACAAAAGGAAGCGAAGAAGCTGATGCCGGCCCATTCCTAAGTAATGAGGGGCAGTGGGTAGAAACCTATGAAGGGGAGAAAGCATTCACTGACATGCAATTTGTTTATGCAACAAAGCTACTAAAAGGACAGGCTGAATATGCCAAAGAGAACGGCACAGAACTTATAAATCTGTCAGAAACCGCAGTAAAAATTAAAAACATAGCCCACATAAAGCCTGAAAACATTGAATTTGAAGCAGTTGAAGATAGCATATGGGACATTATTGACAAACACATACCTAGCTATTGCCCCACAACAAACAAATCTGACAATTTAACTGTTATTCGAGAAATAGAAAAACACATTAACATAATTGGTGAAATTGAATCCTTAGCAAAAGACGCACTTAAAGAAAACCAACAGCTTTTCAAAAAGAACAAAGACAATGAATTCAACAAAAAAACAAATATAAAATTAGCAAAAATACATAAAAAACTCAGCGAAAAATACCCATCAGAAACCGCTCTACTTCAATCTTACGGATCTATTTTTTTTAGAGAATTCATTAAACCAGCAGTAACAGAAGATTGGAAAGAAAAAGAATTAGAATTAAGCAGAAATCTTTATTACAACGCAATAATAGAATCCATTACAGAATTCAGAAAGCTGTTAAAGAAAACACTCAAAAGAACCCAATCCAGAGTTGCCGAAGAAAAATCACCTGTAGACTTAAGCCATTCAATAAAACAATGGCAAGAGGACGGACAGCCTGGCAGATCCAAATTATGGATTACGAGACATCAAGAAGAGTACAAAAATCTTGACGAGGATACAAAAAAACAACTACAAGACATGGTCGAGGACTTTGAAAAGATACTGGTTACAGAGAACATGGAGTGGCGAAATGAGTGTAAAAAATCCACCTCTTTAGACGGCGTCAGAGCTAAACTTGATAAAATGATGCTACAAAAGAACAAAGAAGGCTTAATAAATATGCGAGAAGCTTTAAGTCAGCTCAAAAATCAAAATGAGCAAGCGGTTTCTTTACAACACTTATGTTCAGGCTACATATTAGCCATTGAAGGTAAAAGCCAAGCCTCGCTCGATGAACTTGAAAAAGTACTCGAAGAAGAAACCCAAGAACAAGCACTTAAGGTAATGTTAACACTAAGCATAGATTTACTAGAAAAAGATAAAGCAGAAACAGCCCTAGAAAGACTATCCGAAAAATCACAAATGTTCACGCCACATTACGCGGAATTTTTAAAACTACAAAACAAATATGAAAAGTCAATATTTACATATACAGAATATTTAAAAGACTACCCCGATGACATACCTGTTTGGTTCTCACTAGGCAAACTTTACCATGAAATAAATGAAATAGAATTAGCAAGCATGGTGTTTGACCATATCATAGAACATGACCCAAGCAATGAAGCCGCTCAAAGTTACGTTGAAAAAATCAGGCAGTCAACAATTTCCTAACTGTAATTTATCGCAGCTCTTGAACCAAGGTAATTAAAGGTGACCCCATTGGTAGACCAAACAAATGAATTCATAAAAGAATCCAAAAGATACGTTGAGAGTTATCTAAATATAAACACCGAGGATTATTCTTTTACCGAAGAGCCGCTACCAGACAACTTCTCTCCAACATCAATATTGGATGTTGGCTGCGGTAATGGCAAAGCATTATCTTCGCTGTGCCAGCGTTACACTTGCACAGGAACAGGGGTAGAACCGTCAAAAGAAGCCGTTGCTTTATTAAATAAAAAATACGCATCCACTGAGCATTTAAACTTTACACAGGCCAGCAGCCATCAACTTCCCTTTGATACAGACTCCTTCGACCTTGTCGTCATGTGGTCAGCATTGCATTGGGTAGGGAGAAATGAATACCTACAAACCCTAGGGGAACTGCTAAGGGTATGCAAAAAGCATTTAATCATCATGGACTTTATTGCCAAAAAAGATTACAGAACTCTATACTCACACGACGAAAGGCTATACACCTATAAAATGGACTTTGAGCCTATAATAATGGCCTCTGGCATAGCCAATAAAATAGGCTCCTCATGTTGGTGGGTGGACCCAAAAACTGGTGTTAAGACTGCGATATCCGAACAGGACATCAACACATTTAAGCACAACCCTTTAAATTACTATGCTAGAAAAATGGTTATATTTGAAAAGCAATACGCTTATCTTGAGACATATCCTGAAGAGTATTTCACCACCCCCACAAAAACAGAATAAATTCTCAGCCCCAAACAACTTAAGGCTTTTCAGACTCCATATCCGCAGCCATCATGTCGTTTACCAATGATTGCAAATCATATTTAGGCTCCCAACCTAATAAGGATTTTGCCTTGCTTGCATCACCTACCAAGGCATCCACCTCAGTAGGCCGGTAATAACGCTTATCGACAGTGACCACAACATCGCCTACAGCAAAGCCTTGTAGCGGATGCTCCATAGATGAAATTTTAGCGACTTCGTCAACACCAGCACCTTCAAAAGCTAACTCAATACCAATATAACGAAAAGCCAATACCACAAAATCTCTAACCGAAGCTGGCACACCTGTCGCAATAACAAAATCATCTGGCTCATTATGCTGGAGAATACGCCACATGGCGTCCACATAATCTTTTGCATGCCCCCAATCTCGAATCGCATTGAGGTTACCTAACACCAAGGTTTTCTGTAGGCCATGAGCCATTTTACTAACAGCTCTGGTAACCTTTCGTGTTAAAAATATTTCACCACGCAAAGGACTCTCGTGATTAAACAAAATGCCATTGCTAGCAAAAATACCATAAGCTTCACGATAGTTAACCGTTATCCAATAAGCATAAATTTTAGCCACGCCATAAGGGCTACGTGGGTAAAAAGGTGTAGTCTCTGTTTGAGGAGTTTCAAGTACCTTCCCATACAGCTCGCTAGTGCTTGCCTGATAAACACGGGTTTTATCTTCCATGTTAAGCAGCTTGACAGCTTCCAGCAATCTTAAAGTACCCAGGCCATCCGCGTTGGCAGTATACTCAGGTGTATCAAAACTAACATGCACATGACTCATAGCTGCCAGATTATAAATCTCATCTGGCTTAATTTTATTGATAAGACCAATAATACTTGTTGAATCCGTCATATCCCCATAGTGTAAAAAAAGATTTTTACCCAATCCAGACCGATCCTCGATTAAGTCATCAATCCTCGCCGTATTAAATAGCGATACACGGCGCCTAAGACCATGAACCTGGTATCCCTTTTCCAACAAAAATTCCGCCAAATAAGCTCCATCTTGACCCGTTATACCTGTTATCAATGCAACCTTATTCATTTATGTAGACCTTTTTTCGTCATTATTATCAACAACATCCTTAACCAGTTGCTTAACAAAGCTTTCGAAACTACGAGTGTATCGCCACCCTGTGCACTCATATATCTTCTTAGTCTCACCAATATATATAGGATGCTCCGTATTGAGAGACCCAGAAATTTCCACACATAACTCATAGTCAAGATTAAAACATTCAAGCACTATACGAGTGAATTCCTCTACACTATGCGCTTCACCGCTAGCAATATTAAAGTTGCCAGAGGAAGAAAGCTGCATCACTTCATAGACAGCCTCCATATAATCCGGTGCGTAGCCCCAGTCCACCTTAGCCATGGGATTTGCTATTTTAATTTTTTCTGACCCTGAGGCTTTCTGCAAATTAATAGCCGACTTAATAATACTTTTCGTTAAAAACCTATCATCTCGATAATGCGACTCATGATTAAACATAATGCCTACGGTAACAAACAAGCTAAAGTGATCTCTATAATATTCAGCTATCTCAGAGGCGGCCACCTTCGATATTGCATAAACATTTTTTGGCCGAAAAGGATCTGACTCAGAAAGCTTAGCCTGCGGCACATCGCCATACATATGGGAAGACCCGGCATAAAAAACCTTAGTGCTAGCTGCATGGACCCTGACAGCCTCTAAAACCTGTGAAAACAATAAAGTATTGACCTTAAAACTAGACTGAATCAAATCTAAAGGTGTATCAAGTACATCCGATGATGAATTATGGTAAGCGGCAAAATAATATAAACATGACACATTTTCAGCGACTAATATCTGCGTTAAACGCGTGATAAGGCAGAAATCTTTCTCTATAGGCTGACCTTCAACACCCTCCCTTTCAAAACCTATAACGCGATAGCCTTTGCTAAGCAATAACTTCGACAACAGCTTACCATCCTGACCAGCGCTACCTATAATAACGGCTACTGACATTACAGCTTAACTAGCTCAAGTGATGGCAGAGGAAAAACCAGCGTTCTGCCTTGAAACTTTTTATTATTAATAAAAAACTCTCTAAAATGCCATGGTAATATTAGATAGTAGTCATAATCCTGCGCTAAAGCCTCGTCCTCACTCACTATAGGAATGAAACTTCCGGGGGTATATTTACCAAATTTATCTTCATTCACCTCCCCTACGCATTCGATTTCTTGTTCAGTAAGCCCACAATACTGCAATAAAACATTACCTTTAGTCGACGCACCTAAGGCTGCTATCCTCTCGCCTCGCGCCATCGCAGCTCTTACAAAGCTAAGTACTTCAGACTTAGATCGAACAACCTCTTGTTTGAATTTATTAAAGGCACCACCACCTTCACCAAGCAACTTAGTTTCATTACGCCTATAGCCATCCAGCTTTTCTTTATCAACCTTAAAGATATTAGAAGGTTTTCCTGCTACAACTGAAAAGCTACCGCCATTAACATCATTAAACTCTACATCAAGTACAATCAACCCCGCTTTTTGCAAAATATATTCTATTTGCAAAAGCCCATAATACTCTAAATGCTCTTGACAAATCGTATCGTAAGAAACGCTCTTCAACATAGAGGGCATATAGCTTTGCTCAAACCCCCAAATACCATCATCAGCTATCAAAGCTGCAACGGTAGCAGCAAATGAAACTGGATCCTCAAGGTCATAAAACATTGAAAACGACGTTATTATTTTTGCCTTTTGATCTCCTACGACAGGGGTAATCACCGCCTGATCAAAAAAGTCATCAACAATTTCTATACCCTCTCCATAGTATTCCCTAAACTTTTCTGCACAAGGATCCACCCCTACTCTACGTAAGTTCGAAGGATAAAAACCTAAACTAGTACCATCGTTACTCCCGATATCTATCACCAAATCTCCATCTCGCAACTCAACAAGAGATGACAGCGTCGTAATTTTATTTTTTAAATGGCCAACCATGCTAGCATTCAAGCCAGATCTATATCCATAATTGTCGCCATACATTTCATCAAGTGAATAACTTTCTTTTAACTGAAGTAGCGAGCAGGCAGAATTAGTACACTTTACCAAAGTCATAGGTCCAGAACTAATAGCCGAATTTTTTTCTGATGGAAACACACCTGTCAGCATTTGATCAGGAAGAACCAGTATCTCCTCCAAATCTTTAGTGCCACAAACTCTACAGCCATCTATTATTGTGTACGTCACGTTGCAGACCGCCCAGAAAATAAAAAATATTTTAATAAGCCAGCTATTCTAACCAGCCCTTGTATGCAACAGAATAGCGAGGCATTAAATTTCCCCTTTACCAAAGCTTTTATTGGATAAATAAAGGAATAACGAATAGCAAGATGGTAAATCATGCTTAAGGCTCGCGATGGATGCTTACGACAAAATTCACCATCACCATAGCCATACCACATAAATTTTTTATAATAATCATGAAAACTTGAAAAGTGATGCTGCATAACCGTTGCGCGCCCTACACCTATTTTAAAATTAGTGTCTCGCTTTAAGCGGTATATAAAATCAGTATCATCAATAGTTGGTGTAGTTTCCGGCTCAAATCTAACCTGTTGAAATATCTCTTTTTTATAAATAGCTGGCGCAGTACCAATCATTTCTTTTTCGCCAACATGGTTATGATTGAGCTGCCACATTTCATCTTCAGCCTTATCCCAAAACCCTTTAACTTGATACATTCTAAGCTGACTTTGAACCATATCTAAGTCAAGCTCATGCAAATCATTTACTAAAGCTAACAAAGAGCCTTTCTCTAACCTATGATCAGCATCAATCATAGCAATAAACTCACATGATGCATTATCAATACCCACCTGCCTATCTGCACATAAACTTCCTGCCTTAGAAACTATTACCTTATCGGCGTATTTCCTTGCTCTTTCGGCAGTATCATCTGCAGACATACCATCAACTACTATTATCTCGCTAGGATTATTCATTAAAACACTTTGCAAGCAATCGTCGATTCGTGCGCCTTCGTTTTTAGTGCAAACAACCACTGAGATATTATGCATGATCGTTCACTTCTTAACCAAGAGTAGAAGTGCACAGGCCTCGGCATGCTCCTTTAACTCACCGGTTTTATTGTTAATATGACTTAACGACGGAACCTCTTCCCACAAACCATCACATTCCTGAAAAAATCTTTCCTGCGCTACAGAAAAATCACTATGCGAAATCAACTTCTTAAAGCTTTCGCCATCATACTCCCACTGAGCACAGTAAAAACCCAACGAATCTTTTAATAGCACAGGCTCGCCCTTGCCAACGGGAACAGAAATTAAAGCACTACCGCCAGACCGCAACAATGACGAAAAGGTATCCAGAACGTTTTCATCCACACTCTCTTCCCGTAGCATTTTCACATCTTTAGAGTTTTTGCACCTGGCAAAAGCAGTTTCCGGGTCATCATATGTGGCAGAATCAAAACCAACATGCTCTATTGTTGATATACAAGTAATAAAATCATACTGCTTAGTGCACCGATACTCCCTCACATCTGCAATCGTGATATTTTGCTGTTTAACCCTCTCCTGCCATTCTTCTGGATACCGCCCCATTACACGCTCTGGCTTAACAATATCAAGAGCATCAATATTGATCCCCAGCTTATCATTTAACATAAATAACAAACCTAGATAATCAAGGCTTGCCATAGTGAAACCTATGTCTAACAAATCTGAGTTAGGATATTTAGATAAAACACTGGCAACCCAAGGCGTCTCGATGACTCGTTCAGAGTGCCCTTTGCTTACCGCATGCAACTCAGTAAAATCTCTGCCCGAATCTACCACCTCTTCACAAAAATTAATTATCTCTTTCACTTTCTTATTCATATTATCATCCCCTATCCCCAGACAAAAAAGACCTTTAACCTTGAAGATCTTCTATCTCATCATAAAACCAAACATCACTTTTATAATTTTAATATTAACTCGCCATGCACGACCAAACCGGGAGTCATCCTCGCGCTCCCCTACAATTATAGGTAGGTTTATAACTTTTTTTCCGGACTGACAGGCAAAAATTGCTAACTCAGTACCAATCGACGAGCAACTATCAAAAAACCCCTGTTCATTATATACGTCTATCTTATAAGCCTTCATACCACATAGAGGGTCAAAAATCCCATAACGCCACCGTGTGTAATATGAAAATATATACTCGGAAAAACGAGCAAAAATATGGCGTCGCCCAACCACTACATCGGCCCCTCTATTCAAGGCCTCCAGGAACACAGGGATTTTACCCTCAGGATGCTGCCCATCGGCATCAAATGTAACAACCACATCAAAACCATTAATCGCAGCATAGGAAAACCCACTATTTAAAGCCTCATCATAACCTCGGTTAACATCATGTCTGATAATTAATGCACCTTCCGACACAGCATAACTCACTGTGTTATCGCAAGAACCATCATCAACGACTATAGGTACACCATACTCACTGACTGACCGCACTGTAGACTTAATACATCGTTCCTCATTAACAGCGGGAATTACAATGGCTACCTTATGTCTATCCACCTAGCCGACTCCCCTTTGTTTACATCCAAAAGCAAAGACCTACCTAAAATCTTATCTATATCGTAAGGTCTTACCGCCTCTTCAGGACATGGTCTTAACACTTCCAAATCGTCTTTTTTCAGCACATGGCCGGCAGGAAAATCGCCCTTATAACAAACACCTCTACGCTGTAAAACAACAGTCTCAAGCTCATTACTTTCAACCTTTTTCACACCGCAACCCAAAGCCATCTCCAGCTCTCGAGAACGATCTACCATCTCTTTCCAAGTAATAGGATTCATAGAAAAAGTGTGATCAGGTCCCTCCAAAGAATTATCAACAGTAAAATGCTTTTCTATGACACGTGCCCCCAAGGCTATTGCCCCTAAGACTGTTGCATGCCCTGGAGTATGGTCACTAAGACCCAAAACCACGTTGGGGTACATTGCTGCATAAGTTTTTAGTACATTAAGATGGATGTGATTAAAGTTTTCTGGATTGACTGTGTAGTTGGTATTGCACTGCATCAACACAACCTCTTGGCAATGCTTAGCTATCATAGCCATAGCTCTTTCCACATCGTCCAACGTGGAAGCGCCTGTAGCCAACATCACAGGCTTACCTTTTAAACTAATATGTTCTATATTTTCTAGCCAAGTAATATCACCTGACCCAATTTTATAGGCTGGAACATATGGATCTACCTTATCCACCAGCTCAATTGAATAAGGACTCGTAAAAAAATCAACTCCCACTTTATCGCACTCTTTTTTTAATATAGGAGTCCAATCCATATCTAAAGCAGCGGCATCATACACTTCATAAACACTTTTTTTCCATGAAGACTGATGAGATTGCTGGCTGCCTAATGCCTTGAAACCATAATCACTAACAATAGTCGAAGCTGTGAAATGCTGGAATTTAACGGCATCAGCGCCAGATTCTGCACATAGGTTAATTAACTCTATGGCCTTATCCAAACTGCCATCATGATTGGCAGCCACATCAGCGATAAAATAACTAGGGCGACGTTCCCCAATAGGACTATTAGCCACCAGAAAGTCTGATTTAAAATCATATGCGCAAGAGTAATAATTAGAGCTACTCTCACTATGCTTAGGTTTCACTGTTTGATCACTCATAATAATTAATAGGACTCAATTATATTGACAAAGTTAATATTTCATCTTCCAAAGTTGGAAGTGAAACATTGAATGCGCGCTCAAATTTCTCAACATTCATTAGCATATCTTTAGGCCTGGCAGTTAATCCTAGCCTAGTTTTTACTTGCTCAAAGCTTGCCTCCCTTAAACAGTCAGAATTCAACTGCAGGGAGTCCGCCAAAAAAAAGGAAAAATCACTCTTGCTCATACCTTTATTGGAACCCAAATTAAAAACACCCGCCACAGGACTCTCGACAACTTTACAAATCATCTCCGATAATGTCTGCATAGATAAAGGGTTAAACATCACATCCGAAAATAACTCTATATCTAGCTTCGATTTACAAGAACTTATAACCCAATCACTAAAGCTTTTTCGCCTATCACACAGACTATTACCAAAAAAGTTGGTTCGCAAGACAGTTGCTCCAGCCATTAACGCACTAAGCTCGCCAGCATATTTACTGAATGCATATTGGTTGCGAATAATCACCTCACCCTCTTTGTTCAATCCAGGTGAGTCATAAACATGATCTGTGGATATTTGAATCAAATGACTACTATCATTTTTAACAAGCCAATCAACTATAGACTCAACAACCGAAACATTAAGCGCATAAGAAAGATTGATATCACGCTCACATAAATCGACATCGGAAAGACAAATCAGGTTAATAATTAAATCCGGCTTTATTTGATCCAAAACACGCTTTACGTCATTTTTTTTTGTGAAATCTGCTTGGATAAAGCCAGCATCCTTTAGGTTTTTATAAGCTTGCCCTATAACCTCACAATCAGAAGTAATTGTTTTGTTATCGCCAATCTGACGCCGCAAAAATGGCAGCAAATAAGAGCCCAGTAAACCACTAGCACCTGCCACTAATATCTTCATTATGTCATCCGCTTAAAACCATTTGCGGCTGGCGAACCCTGCAAATAGTCGTACACGTTATTATTCTTTATACAATAAGCTATGGCGCCAAAAGCCAAGTCGGCTGCGGACTGATATTTTTCAATCATTTGTTCATCATGGCTATACATTGCGTAATAGGCTGTAGTCGCCAAAATATTTTGCCCAAGCATTAGCTGAACAAAAAGTGACTTTATCGCTTGCGAATCGCTATAATCGAAGCTAAATCCGGAAATAGGATAAAGGCCATAAACGGTAATATTAATATCATGCTTATCCGCCAAAGAACGCCATATATCCTGTATTTTTTTACCATTATCCATCAATCGTTGCGGAACATTGTTCGCTTCAATTTTATTTAGTGTCGCTAATGCAGCAGTAGGCCCAACCCTTTCAGTCCAATTGGTGCTACTAATAAAAGTTTCATTAACCGCATTCATGTATTTAGCTTTGCCAATTACTGCCGCCATGGCATAGCCATTAGCCAAAGCCTTTGAAAACACAGCGATATCAGGTTCCAGCCCCAGACTCAAATGAGCACCTCCATTTGCCATTCTAAAACCCGCCGATATTTCATCTATCACTAATACCACTTCATATTGATCAGCCAAACGCCTAACCCCTAGCAAAAAGTCATCTTTGGGGACAATATTACGTATAGGCTCCATAACAATGGCAGCGATTTCTCCTTGATTATCTTTCAGAATAGTTTCCAGTGAAAGCAGGTCATTGTATTTAAAAGGCAAGGCAGTTCCAGCTAACGCTTTGGGAACCCCTATTGGGGAAAGACCAGGCAATAGGTGCCCATTTAAATTATCACCATGCGATAAGTTTGCTGCCAAATACCAATCGTGCCAGCCATGGTATCCGCAGAACGCCACCTTATCTTTACCGCTTGCTGCTCGCGCAATTCGAACAGCTATAGCCATAGCCTCGCCACCTGTTCGAGCAAATCTCGCCTTATCTGCCCAAGGATGTAAACGACACAACTTTTCTGCTAATTCAATTTCTTCAGTACAGTTCAACGAACTAGCAACACCACTTTTTATTGAGGCAATAACAGCATTATCAACATCATCATCGGCATAACCTAACACGGTAGCGCCTATGCCGCCTATACTCATGTCTATATATTGATTTCCATCTAGATCCCAGACACTTGCCCCCTTGGCACGAGAAAAATAACTAGGCCATACAGAGTCGCAGAACTGATCTGGACGCTTTGAAAGCAGCTGAGATTCACCAGCAATAAGTAATTTAGCGGTGGCTTGTGCTTGGTGTGAAAGCGAGCAATGCTTAGAAGCAAGTAAAGTATCAATATAACGTGACTTTAACAAACCTTCATCACGACCTATATGATGATTAATTTTTTGCAACTCAGGGTTATTTATTATGTAAGCTTCAATATCTTTCATTGAAAAATCGCAGTTTCCGAAATGCTCATAAATATGACGGACAAATTCTAAATCTTCCGGCTCATCCACGGTCCATCGGCACATAGACAAATCTACATCATTAACAACATTACCCACTTTAAATAAATGCTGATTATCTTTTATATAAAGAGTCACATGCTCTCTATGCGATTTTATACTAGCTGATTTATTTATTTTACTAAGAATCTCATAGCTAACAACTTCGACATCAAGGCCATCAGGAAAACTGGGGACTATATTATTAGAGGTGTAATCATTATTATTTTCATCATGAACTTTTAGGATATGATCGATAAGCTCACTATCAATTAGCGGGCAGTCAGCGGTTAGCCTAATAATGTTTAGTCGCTGATTACTAGGCTGCTTAGCTTTCAACAGATAATCATCCGCAGCACTGATATATCTAGCTAATACATCATCTAGACTACCTCTATATACATCTATATTTTCATTAGCGCATACTGACTCTATCGGGTCATCGCTCACATGATCACTAGTCGCAACCATCAAATGATCAATTTTCTGACTTCTTCTTACCCGTTCAATTTGCTGTAACAACATCGGTCTACCGCACAGATCTGCTAAAACCTTTCCCGGTAAACGCCTGGATGACATCCTAGCTTGAATAATTGCTATATTTTTCATCGCGGACTATTCCACAACGCAGGATTGACCATAGATTCATCCTGCACTGAATACGCCTTAAATTTAGAATTTATTAACGGCTCCTCTATCAGTGCCTTTGCCACCTGCCAGTTGTGAATAATTTCTTCTAACTGAGCAGCACTATTAACTCCTACTACCACCCTATCAACCATCTTTTGTGAGCGGACAAAGGCCAGTGCTAAAGCCAAGGGGGAAACATTCAAGGTTTGATGCCACTGATGAAATTTCTCTAAAATATTTTTAATAGGAAAAAAATAATGCTCTAAATTTTGTATTGGCATAAGCAACAAGCCTTGCAAAAATGCTGATCGAGCATGCACCTCTATCCCCTTGCCGCTTAAACTAGAGAGCACTCCAGACTCAACAAAACGCTGATCCAGAATATTTAAAGGCAATTGAATAAGGTCTATGTCATAGCGTTCAGCGATGCTTTTAGCCTCGGCAGGAGAGTATACAGAGACACCTATTTTAGCGGCTTTACCTTCTAACTTTGCAGCTAAGGCCTGAGCATATAAATTGTCACCTTGTGCACCAAGTAAATCTTCGCCAGAATGAAACAATAAGCCTTCTATTGATCTACATCGCAATTTTTTTAACGATGATGCCACCGACTCAGCCACAGTCCCTTTATAACTTTTCATGCAAGGTACTTTGGTAGTCACTTTAAAAGCCGTGAGATTATTATCACCTAATATTCTTTCACTATCCCCATACACACTGGCTGTATCTATAAATGAAATATGGTTTTTTTTAGCTAATTTCAGAATGCAGGAAACCTCATCAGCGGACGTCTGACCCGAAGTATTTGAAACGCCGTAATCTAAGCCAAATTGCACACTACCTAACATCAACTTCATCAGGCAGCCTCACAGCCCTATAAACAGAGCGTTATACTTCTGCATGCTTATGCATTTCTGAGATTTCGCTGACCGACAAAAACACGGGGTTTTGACCAGAATCGTAAGAAAAGCCCTCTTCTACTTTACTACCTACCTCACCAGCATTATTAAAACAATAATCGACCTCGCTATCAGCAAATTTAATACTGGGAGTGATCACATAATGATCATCAAACTCTATTGTCCTATACGAATCATCCTTGGGCACCATTTTTTCATGCAGCTTTTCACCTGGGCGTATACCTATAATTTCATGCGGCAATTCAGGCGCAATGGCTTTTGCTAAGTCCACCACGTTGATTGAGGGTATTTTTGGCACAAATATCTCGCCCCCATACATCCTTTCAAAGGACTTTAAAACCAGATCCACCCCCTGCTGAAGGGTAATCCAAAAGCGAGTCATGCGTATATCGGTTATAGGCAAGGCAGCCACATCATCAGCGACTAACTGCTTAAAAAAAGGAACTACTGAACCGCGAGAACCCACCACATTACCGTAACGAACGACCGAAAAACGGGGGAACTTTGCCCCCACCATATTATTAGCTGCAACAAACAACTTGTCGGATGCCAACTTTGTAGCACCATAGAGATTAATAGGGCTAGCCGCCTTATCAGTAGATAGTGCAATGACCTTTTTAACCTTGTTATAAATGGCGGCATGTATCACATTTTCAGCACCATTAATATTGGTGCGTATACACTCCGTAGGGTTATATTCCGCAGCAGGCACCTGCTTTAGTGCGGCAGCGTGAATAATATAGTCAACCCCATTACAAGCCTGGGTAATACGCTCTTTATCACGAACATCACCTATAAAATAACGCATACAAGTATCATTGTATGTCTGCTCCATCTCATACTGCTTAAGCTCATCACGCGAATAAATAATTAATCGGCTAGGCTTGTAATTTTCAAGAATAGTTTTGACATAGCGCTTACCGAAAGAGCCCGTACCACCGGTAATCAATATAGACTTATCATTAAACATTATTCATTCCCACAAACAGCTACCCGCCAATAGATTGGCTAAAAACATCAACTATATAGTATATATGCAGGAATCACGCCATAAAAAGCAGTGGCAACGCTAAAATACGGGCAATAAAAAGCCGCCCATATTAAGGCGGCTCAGCTAGATAACAACAATGAGTGACTTTTAAGCAACCTCAGCCGCAATTCCATCCCAGCCAGACTTGATTGTTCTTAACAGCTTTATGGCCTCGTCTATCTTACGCTCATCATTATCAGCATTACCACGCATCAAACACTGCACCATATAGTCATATAAACTCGCCAAATTCTCTGGCAAGCCCCCTTCTACATCCATATTCAAGCTGTCACTTAAACCACCAATAATAGAGATAGCCTTACCCAATGACACCCCTTTTTGAGCAATATCACCGCGTAACATAGCTCCCTTACCCTCTGCCATACGCTGAAGCCCACCCTCCATTAAAAGCTGAATCAAACGATGCGGAGAAACCCCAGAAACGGCCTCCTGATTGCTCACTTTTTGGTATTGATTAAGCCCTTTTTTTAAAGACATCTTATCCCCCTTATTTGCTGACTTTTAATTGCCACACAAGCAAATACCTTAAACCAGCTTTACGCCTTAAAAACTATAGCGGCAGAGAATAGAAAAGCATTAGTTAAACTTTATTTATCTATGAAAAAAATCCATTTTCATTTTTTAAGCCATACACAAAAACCACTCAAATAAAATAAAAGCCTCACAAAACAACAACTTAAGAAACAAAACGCTGCCAATATGATTTTTTTTATTAAAAAAGCTCAAGTATCCAAATGCAACGCCGTTAAACATCTCGAGCCGTTAAACATCTCGCATAGCAAACACAGAAAAGCATGTGAGACCCATAAATAATTTGTAGGAGTGACCTATCATGTCACAAGTTGTAGCAACCAACATCGCGTCGATAAACGCCCAAAGAAACCTAACAAAAAGTGGGAACAGCTTAGCCACATCACTACAACGTCTATCTTCTGGCTTGCGCATTAATAGCGCCAAAGATGATGCTGCCGGCTTACAAATTTCCAACCAATTAACTTCACAAATCCGCGGCATGACAGTGGCTGCACGAAATGCAAGTGACGGTATATCTTTGGCCCAGGTTGCCGAAGGTGCAATGGACGAAGTGACTAATATATTTCAACGCATGCGAGAACTCGCCGTACAGTCTGCCAACGGCACCAACAGCACAAATGAGCGCACCGCCCTAGATGCCGAATTCCAAGCGCTGGCTTCAGAAGTAACCCGTATAGCCTCTGGCACACGCTTCGGTAACACCACCTTATTAACAGGCAGCCTAAATACAACCCTACAGGTAGGCGACAAAGCCGGTGAAAATATAGCCATAACTATATCCCAAGTTAGCACCGTAGGTGGCGATATACTCTCTTCAGCTAATGCCGCTACAGCGATGTCAGTACTCACTATCGCCATTCAAACGGTCGACGGACAGCGCGGTAAGCTAGGCGCCATACAAAACCGACTTGAATCAACGATTGCGAACTCCAATAGCATTATTGAAAACGCCTCCGCCGCTCGCTCCAGAATACGAGATGCGGACTTTGCTGTAGAGACCGCCAACCTCACCAGAGCGCAAATCTTGCAGCAAGCTGGCACCTCAGTACTATCTCAGGCCAATGCCATACCGCAGGGAGTATTGTCACTACTGCAATAAAAGAAGGCAGAGGGCAAAGAAAGGCGCAGATTCTCCTGCGCCGCCACCCACAGCAACAGCGAATAAGTAACCCAGAGGGGATTTTCCTCACCATAAAGTGAATTAATGGCCGCATACTTAGCCGTAATGCAAAATTAAAACTCTTTTAAAAACAGCCCTTTAGGGCAAAAAACAACCACAACAAGAAAGGATTCAGAAAAAATACTAAAGCAAGACTAAATTCTGCCGATATTAAGGGTGTACGAGAGAGATTATTTTCACTTAGCCAGTGAAATAGACAAGCTAATTTAGGAGTGACCGTCATGGCACAAGTCGTAGCAACCAACGTAGCATCGCTAAATGCACAACGTAATTTAACAAAAAGTGGCAACAGCTTAGCTACTTCCTTGCAACGCCTCTCATCTGGCTTGCGCATTAATAGTGCCAAGGATGATGCGGCGGGCCTACAAATATCCAACCAGCTAACCTCACAAATTCGTGGTATGACTGTAGCAGCTCGTAACTCGAATGATGGTATTTCATTAGCCCAAGTGGCTGAAGGTGCCATGGATGAGGTAACCAATATCTTTCAGCGCATGCGTGAACTCGCCGTGCAATCTGCCAACGGTACCAATAGCACCAACGAACGTACCGCACTCGATGCAGAATTTCAGGCTCTAGCTTCGGAAGTAACGCGAATTGCTAACACTACCCGCTTTGGTAATACCAATCTACTGAGTGGCGGCTTAAACACCACCCTACAAGTAGGCGATAAAGCGGGCGAAACCATAGCTATTACCATATCGATAGTTTCAACTGTAGGTGGCGATCTTTTAACCTCTGCAGCAGCCAGTACTGCGATGGACGCGCTTACTACCGCAATACAAACCGTTGACGGCCAGCGCGGTAAGCTAGGTGCTATTCAAAACCGCTTAGAATCTACTATTGCTAACACTAACAGCATTATTGAAAACGCATCAGCCGCGCGTTCACGTATACGTGATGCCGACTTTGCCGTAGAAACAGCAAACCTAACTAGAGCACAAATACTACAGCAAGCCGGTACTTCGGTATTGTCGCAGGCCAATGCCATACCGCAAGGTGTGCTATCTCTGCTGCAGTAATAGAACTAAGTATTATAATCATTCGTAGTTATATACCTGTACCTGCTGCAACAATCGCAGGACAGGCTAAAGGAGAGTACTCATGGCACAAGTTGTAGCAACCAATGTTGCATCACTTAATGCTCAGCGCAACTTAACAAAAAGCGGTAACAGTCTAGCGACCTCGTTACAGCGCCTATCATCAGGCCTACGTATTAACAGTGCCAAAGATGATGCCGCCGGCCTACAAATATCAAACCAGCTAACCTCGCAAATTCGTGGTATGACAGTAGCTGCACGCAACTCCAATGACGGTATCTCACTAGCCCAGGTTGCTGAAGGCGCCATGGATGAGGTAACCAACATTTTTCAGCGTATGCGTGAATTAGCAGTACAGGCTGCTAACGGCACCAATAGCACCAATGAGCGCACAGCCTTGAATGCCGAATACGCTGCCTTGGCCTCAGAGGTCGACCGTATCGCCAGCACAACACGCTTTGGTAACACCAACCTACTCACCGGCAGCTTAGACACCACCCTGCAAGTAGGTGACAAAGCAGGCGAAACTATAGCCCTAAGTATTGCAGCTATTGCTAATGTTGGTGGTAGCCTAGGCACTTCAGCTGCTGCTGCAACGGCTATGACCTCACTAACAGCTGCTATACAGGCTATTGATGCTCAACGCGGTAAACTAGGTGCTATTCAAAACCGCTTAGAATCCACTATTGCTAACACCAATAGCATTATTGAAAACGCGTCAGCCGCTCGCTCACGTATACGTGATGCCGACTTTGCGGTAGAAACAGCCAATCTAACCCGTGCCCAGATCTTGCAACAAGCCGGCACATCTGTGTTGTCGCAAGCTAATGCTATTCCACAGGGAGTACTCTCTCTGCTACAGTAACGCAATGGATCAGCTCCTCGCTAGGCTAACGCCTAGCGAGACTTAATGAAGTGAGAAACACCATGACAACCAGCATCACAAACTTGTCAGATAGGTTCTCCGATACCACTCAAGTAACACAAAAATCGGAATCCGCCTCGCAACAGGACGCTGTGCGGAAGCGGGCAATAGCTGCCGAACAAAAAAACATCCCAGACCCCAGCACTAACCTTAAGAATGTTTCGGAACCTACCAGCCAAGCCGAAATTGAGGCCGTTCTGGAAAAACTTAATCTTGCGGTAGAAAACATCCAGAGAGGCTTAAACTTCAGAATTGATGAAAGCCACGACGGTGTTATCATCAAGGTTATCGATCAGGCAACTAAAGAAACTATTAGACAAATCCCTTCCGAAGAAATGCTAAGAATCTATGAGCGTCTTGAAGAAGTTAACAGTCTCTTATTTGATGATATTAAAGTATAATCGCACATACGGCCTCTAAGTACCTTCTTATTGGCCTCTATCTCTAACGGAAGCAGCAAGGAGTAACAACGTGGCAATTACTGCGTCAGGCATAGGCTCCGGTATAGACATACACGGACTAGTAGCCCAGTTAGTGGATTCAGAACGCGCGCGCCCAGAGCAATTGCTTGACGATAGAGCCAGCACACTTAATAGCCAAATATCCGCCCTTGGCCAACTAAAAAGCTCTATTTCTACTTTTCAAAAAAGCTTAGCTACCCTTACTGACCCCGCCGCATTTATTATCTATAGCGGCAGCTCCAGCAATGAAAGCGTTGCCACCCTATCTACTGACGACAGCGCACAACCCGGCACTTTTAACATCAATGTCACACAAATAGCTAAAGCCCACAAATCCAGCTCGACTTTAATGGCCAATGCAAACGCATTTGAAGTTGGTACCGGCGACCTCACTATAGAAAACGCCAATGGCGACAGTTTCACACTGACGTTTGCAGGCGGCGGCGATAACACCCTCAATGCTATGCGGGACGCCATAAATGACGCCTCAGATAATTTCGGCGTAACTGCGACAGTTATCAATATTGACGATGGTATGGGGGGAAGTGGCAGCAAACTAGTCATCACCGCGAATGAGACAGGCACGGATAACAGCTTAACGTTTACCTCCGACCCTGGGCTGGGAATGAGCACCGTCACCCCCGCCGCCAATGCCATTGTTGAAATTGACGGCAGCAGTAATGTATACAACAGCCAATCAAATACCATAACCGGCGCCATTGATGGCATTAGTATTGAAGCAAAAACACTAGGCACTACCACTATCAGCGTTGCTACTGATCAAGATGCCATCATTGAAAGTGTTGAAGAATTTATCGAAGCCTATAACACAATGCGCGGTGTATTTAACATCCAAGCTTCCTATAATAACGGTTCTCCCGGGGCTTTATACAGTGACTCCACGGTAAGAAGTCTTAACTCACAAATTACCAGCATAATTTCTGATACAGTACCCTCGGCTACCAGTGCATTTAACTCCTTATCGTCACTAGGTATAACCACTAATGAGAATGGTGAGCTTTCGCTAAACAGCAGTAATTTGAAAAAAGCTTTAGATAATGATTTTGATGCAGTGTCTGTTGTTCTTACTGCTACAGACGGCATAACTGCTCGCCTGGATAACACTGTGGATGAGTATGTGAAATTCCAAGGCCTGTTCGATAATAAAAATGAGTCCTACAATACCCGTTTAGGCCTCATTGACGACGCAAGAGCACGATTAGACTATCGCATTGGTAAACTGGAGGCACGCCTAACTGCGCAATTTATCGCAATGGATGGACTGCTAGCCACCCTGAACACTACAGGTAGCTTTTTAACACAACAGCTCGCCAATCTCCCCGGTGTAGTAAAATCAAGCTCTTAACCTTAGATAGATCCCGTAACCAGCATCCCTACATTTAATGAAAGTTAATAAGCCTTTAAAAAAACTTCATCAAGCCACTGCAATTAGTGAAGAAATTTTACACGCATTGAAAAACGGCGATTCAAATCAGGCTAATAGTCTTGCCGAGTTACGACTATCACTAATACAAAGCATTTCTTTTAGCGATTTATTACAATCACACCCCAAAGAAGCCCCACTTGCCATAGAGCAATTCGAAAAAAGTAATCATCGCCTCATTGAAACAAGTAACAACATAAAATTGGCCATCAGCGATGAAATTAAAAAAGTTAAAAAAAGTCTCACTGGAGCCAAAATATATAACGAAATTAACAAGCAATAACCTTATAAAATAGCAAACAAAGCTCTCAGCCAAAAAAATCACATACTAGATTTGTCCATCAGCATAACTTACCCTTAAAGCTAAATACCACGAAATGACCGACGATTTATATGGCTGACGACTTCCACAATATTAGCATCATCGCTCAACGCTGGCCGTCGCTAGCAAAAACCCTCAATCAGCAAGATATTTCTTGTCTAAATGCCAGCCTAGTTAAAGGCAGAGAAGAAACGATCAGCATTGACGGCATACAACTAAGCAGCCGACACAATCGAGCCACAGAAGCTCAGCTACTAGTAAGCCAAATACCTGATGACGCAGAAGTCATCAACCTTTACGGCACAGCCCTAGGCGACCTTCAACAAGCTATTTTACAGCGTAAAAACATACGGCTACTACGAGTATTCATACTCAACGAAGCAGTATTTTCATTGGTATTAAAACATACCGACCAGAGTAGCTGGCTAAACGATCCAAGAGTCTCATTGCAAACTCCATTAGCTAACGAAGAGGTAAAACACCCATTTATATCTATAGCCCCTGAACTTAGCCTTGCTTCAGACCAGCACTTAAAACTTCGCGATCATATTCTCAATGAAAACCAAACTAACTTTATTTATAAAAACCATATAAATAACAGCGCCTCAATTAATGAGCAGATAAACAAAAATATAGACCTCATCAAATCAGATAATGATGTGCAGTCACTCTTTAATAGCCGCAGGCATTCAAAGGCTTTCGTTATAGGAACAGGGCCTTCACTAGAGCGCTGCTATACCTATATAAAGTCAGCATGCAAAAATGAGAATATTTTAATTATAGCTGTAGACACTGCATTCAAAGCATTAACAGCTAACAGCATAAAACCCGACATTGTTGTTACCGTCGATGAAGAAACCAACACTAATGAGCTAAGTCCTCAGCACTCTGAAGGGATTTCATTAGTTTACTTCCCAAGAACAAACATAAACGTGCTTAGCGCGTGGCGAGGAAAAAGGTATACCAGCTATTCTACCAGCCCAGCGTATAACCGCATTTCAGAAACACACCCAAAGGGGCGACTGTATTCTGGGGGTAGTGTCATACACCCAGCAGTTGATCTTGCGGTAAAAATGGGCGCAAACTCTATCACACTATTTGGCTGTGATTTCGGATTCCATAGCAATAAAACCCACGCCGAATGGAAAGAAGGCGAGCTAGGGCTAGATTATACGAATAATCAAGGCCAGGTTAAGAATGGCTACGGTGAGATGATTGCTACCGTGCCAAATTTTCGCAGCTATTTGTGCAATTTAGAAAACTATATCAAATTGCACCCGCACATCACATTTTACAATTCCTGTCGGTATGGAGCCCTAATTGCAGGAACAGAGTATATTGAGGCTAAGCTATGAAAGCTGAACTCACCACAATACGAAATGAATCCTTATCTATTGCTAACAGCCTGAGACTAGGTAGAAACATTGAGGTCAGCGAAAAAATAGTATCACTTACACAGCTGCTAGGTGAACTTGCCACATCGCTTACTCCTAAGCAGCTAAACGACCTGCATCCTATATTAATTGACTTATTGGCTGCCCAAGAGCGTTCAGACTGGTTGTGCCTAGCTGATTACTTGGAGTACGAACTCATTGAGTTCCTTGACGAAAACAGCAAAAACAACGATTAAAACAAGCATAAAGTTTTTACAAAATCGGCCGATATCAATGTAAAGGGCAAGCGCTCCCCTTCTCAAGGTTGATATAACTAATGAAAAACTCCAAGCTAGAAAAAAAGCTTAAAATTAAAACTGGCAACAATATCTCCAAAGCATATATAGCCATTAGTAATGGTCCTTACCCCATAAACCTGTACGATAAGAGCCCGCTAAAGATAAATAGCCATAGTTCGAGTTTTACCAATCATTTCCAGCACATAAAACGCACAATTAACTTTATACTCCCTGACAAGCAAAGAAAATTTACTGTCATTGTTTCTAATCGTTAATATACTCTTATGAACCACAGAAAATTAAATACTAACGACTTTGAAACATGCGAAAACGATATTTATCATAGCTGGGAGAAAAGTAAACAGCTAGAGCGCATGATTATCAGCTCATCAAATCAAAACAAATGGACTGATGTACTTAGCAATTGTCAAACAAGAACAATGCAGCTACTACTGCACTTTAAAAAATACCCTATAGGCCCAGAAACCGCTTATTTTTATCAACATAATTTAAGCGAACATCTACGCAATGAAAAAATCATTGAGCAGATACGAAGAAAGGCCACTAAACAAATATTACAACTTGTAAAGTAAGTAGCACTATCGCAAGAAGTTAAACAAAGACAACGAACTTACGCGGCTAAAGGTCTGCTGGGCAGCTTCCAGCACAAAGGTCTCCTGACTCAAACGACTAATCGCTTCGGCGTAGTCTAAATCCCTAATATCGGATATCAACTCCTGATTAAGCAAGCCCACTCCTTCATGCAAAGCCTTTACGCTCTCAGCAGTATTTAAGCGCGCACCAACCTCAGCCCAAACCTGGCCCAAACTGGACTCAGCTGCAGCGAAATTGGTCAATGAGTCGTCAATTAATTGATCCAAAACCACTTTATCAGCTGGGGTATCAGTTAAGGTATTCAAGCCCTCTACTAAATTTTGCAGGGAAGTGATCATGCTCTGCTTGCCAGAAGACTCCACATAAAAATCATCACCTGCCACAGGCGTTCCAGAAATTGTGACTTCTACGCCATTAAAAGTGATGGGGTTGCCTGAGGTGTATGGCTGAGCGACCAATATAGGCACACCATTTTCATCATTAACATCAAAAGTAGCAGGGCCGGTAAAGGTAATCTCATAATCCAAAGGATAACTAGCATCGTAGCTAGCCTGATTGACTACCCGCTGGCTGGAAACCACGGCAGCCGCGCTATTAGTCGTGGTATAAAAAGTATTTTGCGCAGAAGGTATATCTTCAAAGATGCGACGACCACTATCGCTAATTGCTATAGCTGTACCATTAGCAACGGTCACCTTACGCTGCCCCTCGTCACCTTGATAAACATAATCACCGGCGGAGTTTTGTACAAAAGGCTGAGTCCCACCCTTAAAGCCGGCAAAGATATATTCACCGTTTGCATCAGTGCTATTGGCTATAGAGACAAGTTCTTCCAAGCGAGTGCCAAGCTCAGCCGCAATGGATTTGCGCTCGCTAAAAGCATTGGTACCATTAGCAGCCTGCAAGGTTAACTCTTTTACCCGAATCAGCAAGTCATTAACGCTGGACAGCCGTACCTCTTCTATCTCTAGCCGGCTTTCAACAAAGCTAATGTTTTTTTCAAACTGCTCTAACTGAGATTGCTCTTGATCCAACTGTATCAACTTAGCCGCACCTACAGGGTCGTCTGCAGGCGTACCTATGCGTTTACCTGTTGAGATTTGGTTTTGAGTATTAAAGCTTTGTTCCTGTATGCGCAGCATACTGCTTAAGCTTTGATTAAAACCCTGTAAAAATGAAAGCCTCATAATCTGACTCCTGGGCTATCGAAAGGCTGCTAGCAGCGTATCAAATATTTGCTGCGCAACAGTAATGATGCGTGCCGATGCATTATAGGCCTGTTCAAATTTAATTAAATTGGCGGCCTCTTCATCGAGGTTAACCCCTGAAACGCTGTCACGGCTTTTTTGCGACTGTATCAACAAGGACTCAGAAGCATCACGGCTAATTCTAAGCTGCGCTGTTTTTGCCCCCAGCTCCTCCAATAAACGCCCATAGGCATCTTCAAAGTTTAAAGTACCATTATCTAAACTGCTGGCCAAACGCAAATTACCCAAGGCCACTCCGTTTCTATTATCGGAGATGCCATCAACATTATAATCTACAGTAAATTCATCCCCTGTAGCTGGCGCACCTGTAAGCTCAATGCTGTAAGCGGCATTGGGTGAGGTATAAATATTGACGGTATTAGGTACAAAAGCATTACCAGCACTAATTACTGCATTAGTAGAGCTATTAATAACATCGTAACTAGTCGCTGAAGTGAACACGAATTTAACCGGCGTGGTGATATCTGTCATGGCTGCGCCGGCAACCGACAACACAGTACCACCCGAGATTATTCCAGTACCGGTATTACCCAAGCTAGAACCCGTTACTATAGGAGATGCATAAGCAAATTCTTGTGGCCGGGTTATTTCCAGGGCTATATCTTGAGCCGCCGTTTTGGTTGGGTTGAGATAAAACTTATCGCCGGCATTAGGGCTGCTGCTAATATCAAGGTCGAAACCATCAACATTAATAGTCGCGGGAAATGCCCCTATAGTGCCCGAGCTGACTACGGCATTATCAGACTCTCTAACAATTTGATAAGTTGAACCCGTACCACTAAAGTCAACAAAATAATCGCTAGTAGTCAGCTGGTTAACGTCACTAATAGACACACTTAAAGTAGCCGCACCAGTATTACCCACATCAGCGATCACTCGGCTAAGAGTTAATGCTGAGCTGTTGATATCCCTAAAAATATCATCACCAAAATTACCCTCTAAATCTATGCCCAGTTTATTTTGCTGGTTCATGGTTTCAGCGATACCTAGGGATATACGCCCTAGAGAATTATATATACTAGGTAGTGCATCCTGCTGGTAAGCGACCAAACCACCTAACTTGCCACCATTGATTAACCGGGTAATCTGCTGGGTGCCGCCCAGGCCACTGATATTGATTTCTAGCTGGCCCGGATTTCTAACACTATTAGCCGTTACCAATTCATTATGATTGCCGCCCAAGACTAGTGCTTGGCCACTGCCGATAAATACCGATAAGGCCCCATTATCTTCAGCAGCCGTTCGCACAGTTACTAACTCTGACAATTGAGTAATTAATCGATCACGCTCATCTAATAGCTGATTGGGTTGGCCTTTGCCCCTAGCCATCTCCTCAGTTATGGAAACATTTAAATTGGCTATGCCTTCAGCCAAAGAGCTTACCTGCGAGGTAAAAGCTTTGGTTTGCTGATTAATACTCTCTTGTTGCCGCTGTATACGTTGATACAGAGTATTAAAACGCTCTACCAACCCTTCCAGGTCACTGAGCACTAACTGTCGTGCAGGCATAGAGGTAGGGTCTTGCGCACCCGCCTCTATATCGGAAAAAACACTGTCTAAAGCTGGGCTTAAACCACTAAAGCTATCAGCCAGTAAAACATCCATTTCTTCAATGCTGCTCACATAGGCGGCTAAGTTATTAAAACTGGCAGTATCGGATTGCAGCTGAGTAATTAAAAAGTTCTCTACAATTCTGGATATATCACTAACCCCAGCGCCAGAACCTATAAAACCTACCCCTTGAAAAAACTCAGGGCGCGTTTCTACCTCTGCACGCTGCCGGCTATAGCCCTCCACATCGGCGTTGGCAATATTATTACCAGTAACCTGTAAAGAGGTTTGATTAGTACTTAAACCGCTAACCCCTATGCTCAATAATGAAGACATAACTAATTAACCTCTACACTGGCAATAGCGTTATTCATGGCGCTACTATTTGCAATGCGCATAATCTTTTCAGCATATTTGGGGTCAGTGGCATAACCGGCCTTAGCTAACTCTTGAATATACTGTTCGCCATCTTTGGCTTGTAAGGCTTTATCGTAACGACCACGGCCCATAATAAAATCTACATAGTCATCAAAGCTTTGTTGAATATTGTTATAAGAGCGAAAATTTGCCTGTTCTTGCACCGGTAAATTATTTTTAAACTCCAGGGTAGCTACACTAACCGTATCACCCTGCCAATCGCTGCTTGCTTTAATATTAAATAAGTTAAGTGAGCTTTCACCATTGCTAGCCTGGGTCATTTTTTTACCCCAGCCGGTTTCTAATGCCGCTTGCGCCAGTAAGGCTTTAGGCTCTATGGCTAATTTATCTGCGGCCGTTTTTGCCATAGCGTATAGCTTGTTGACAAAATCGCTAACCGTGCCATCAAAACTAACCGTCTCCTTTACTGCCTCAGTAGCTTGCACAGCTGCTGCGCTAGGCAGCGGTGCAGGGGTGGATTGTGCTGGGGTGGATTGTTCAGGCCTAATCAATTCCTGCTGCTTGGCGCTGGTATTATCTTGCTGCTCTATGCCAAAGCGTCGCTGTAGCTGTTTCACCATTAAATCACCTATGCCCATGCCTCGGCCCTTGGTGAGTGAAACCGCCAACTGATCATCGTACATTTGCTGGTACATGCTGGTAGTGGGGCTGGATAACATATTACCTTTGGCAAAAACCTCATTGGCATCGCGCATGCTCTTCATCATCATGCGTACCAGCATGGACTCAAACTGCTTGGCAACCTCTTCCAGAGCAGCATTTTTATCGCTGCGGCCTAGGCTGCGTATCGCATTAAGGCTATTGAGGTCAGTATAGGCATCGCTGCTAACACTGCGCGTTAAGGCTGATGACTGCATCATAGTTAGCGCCCCTTAAATCACTATCAAATCGGCTTCTAGCGCGCCAGCTTGCTTTAGCGCTTCTAAGATAGCCATTAAGTCACCCGGAGCAGCACCTACCTCATTAACGGCACGCACAATTTGATCCAGCGTGGTAGAGCCTTTTAGCTCAAACATTTTATTGTTAGCTTGCGTCACGGTAACCTCACCGGTTTCTGGCACCACCACGGTTTCGCCTTCACCAAAGGGGTTGGGCTGACTAACGTTATTCCCCTCCGTCACTGTTACCGTCAGGCTACCGTGAGTGACTGCACTGGGTGCCACAGTCACATGCTTGCCGACTACGATAGTGCCCGTGCGTGAATTAATCACTACTCGGGCCGGAGCTTCGCCAGGCTGCACGGTTACATTCTCTAACAGCGACATATATGAAACGCGCTGATCCATATCCATAGGAGCCGTTACCCGCACCGAGGAAGCATCCATAGCTCTGGCAATATTAGGCCCTAATAATTCATTGATGTTTTCTGCTATGCGTCTCGCGGTAGTAAAATCGGCACGATTTAAATTAAAAATTAAATGATCGCTACTGGTAAAAGCGTTGCTTACCGCTCGCTCCACTATCGCGCCATTGGGAATGCGGCCAGCGCTGGGAATATTAACGGTGACTTTAGAGCCATCCCTGCCCTCAGTGCCAAAGCCGCCTACTACTAGCTCACCTTGGGCAATCGCATAAATATTGCCATCAGCACCTTTCAAGGGTGCCATTAATAAACTGCCGCCGCGTAAGCTTTTTGAATTGGCTATAGAGGCCACCGATACATCAATCTTTTGACCGGGTTTTACAAACGCCGGCAAATTGGCGTGTATGGTAACCGCCGCCACATTTTTTAATTGAAAATTACTGCCTTCAGGAATAGTAATACCGAATTTATTAAGCATGGATTTAAAGGACTGCGCCGTAAACGGTGCTTGGCTAGTTTTATCACCAGTGCCATCTAAACCTACTACCAAGCCATAGCCCACCAAAGGGTTATCTCTAACACCTGCCAGGGTAGTAATATCTTTTAAACGCTCTGCATAGCTAACAGGCGTTAACACAGCTAGAAATATAACCGCGCTGATTAGCTTGTTTATCGTATTCATTACTGCTCTCTTTATAGAATAGTGTGCGTTCATCAGGCTTTAAAAAGGCCACCACTTGGAGTTAAAAAAGCTACTACCCCAGCCCTGTTTGCTGGCATCAGCAAAATCACCGGTACCACTATAAGTAATGCGTGCATCAGCCAACTTGGTAGATGACACGGTATTATTGGGGCTGATATCTTCCTGTCTAACCAAGCCTTTCACCCGTATAAATTCTTCGCCATTGGTTAGCGTCATCCACTTTTCACCGCGCACCGCCAGCAAACCATTAGGCATAACTTCTGATACTGTTACCGTGATACTGCCTTGCAGGCGGTTGCTCTGATCACTCTCGGCATCACCTTTAAAATCTCTATCCTGGGTAATACCCGCAGACATAATTTCATCACCGTTATAGGTAATATTGCGGCCAAACAAAGTACCGGCGTTAATGGCTAACTCCGTTTCTTTTTTAATTTCTGTTTCGCTTTTCTTTGATGACGATGTGCGCTCATCCAACAAAATTGTCAGCACATCCCCTACTCTGGCTGCGCGCTTATCGGTGAATAAAGACCCTCTGTAACCAGCCTGATAGAGGCTGCCACTGGAAGTCGCTATTTGTGCATGTTGATAATTACCCATCACTGGTGCATAGGCAGGGTCATCCGGCTTAGGGTCGGCCGCTATGCAAGCTGTTAAGCTCAACGCCAACAAACAATAACTAAGCGCTTTTATGATTAAACCGTACTTCAACATAGCTAACACCTTATGCACTAAACGCCGATTACAAGTTTTGTGAAACAAATTGCAACATTTGATCAGCGGTAGAAATAACTTTTGAGTTCATTTCATAGGTACGCTGGGTGGTAATCATATTGACCAACTCTTCCACCGTATCAACATTGGAGTTTTCTAAAGAGCCCTGCTCTATGCTGCCTATACCATCTTCACCGGGCGTACCGGCTATGGGGGCACCACTGGCGGTAGTCTCTAAAAACAAGTTAGTGCCTATGGCCTGCAAACCCGCTGGGTTAATAAAATTAGTCACCGTTAAAGTGCCTAGCCCCTGCGCGCCAGCTTGGCCAAACACAGTGGCCTCTACTATGCCGTCACTACTAATGGTGATACTTTGCGCATTATCAGGAATCGTAATACCCGGCTGTAAGGGATAACCGCGCGCATTAACAATTTCACCGGTGGCATTTACCTGAAACTGGCCGTTGCGGGTATAGGCTTGGCTACCATCCGGCAACAGTACCTCAAAAAAACCCCGCCCAACTATGGCTAAATCCAAAGGTTGTTCGGTAATTTCTACACTGCCGCTGGTAAATTCTTTGGTGGTACCGATGACTCGCACACCGGTACCTATTTGCACACCCGAAGGTAGCTGTGTGCTCTCAGATGATTGCGCACCCGGCTGCCTGCGAATTTGATACAACAAATCTTCAAACACTACCGAGTCACGTTTGTAACCCACGGTCGCGGCGTTAGCCAAGTTATTTGAAATTGTTGATAAGCGCGTATCTTGCGCACTTAGGCCGGTTTTACTAATCCATAATGCCTGAATCATACTGCACCTCTTAACAATTTAACGCTGATCACTTTGCTCTAGCGCTAACACTAAAATTTAAATTATTTAACTGCTTTTTAATAAACTGGTGGCCGCCTGACTATTTTCATCGACTGTTTTCATCAGCTTAATATTCACTTCGTATTGTCTTGCCAAGGCCATAATTTGAGTCAGCTCGCCCACGGTATCGACATTACTGCCTTCTAAAAAACCTGACTGCACTCGCACTCTGGGCTCGGGCTCTTGCTCTTGGCCATCTTTACGGCTAACTAAACCGTCCGGGCCTTTTTGCAAATCTTTATAATCAGGGCGTACTAATTTCATTCTGTCTACCACCGCCAATACCCCGGCGGCCTGCCCTTCAGGCTGTATGGTGATAGTGCCGTCAGCACCTAATGTGAGCTTATCGAAAGGAGGAATAGCAATAGGGCCGCCCTCGCCCATAACCGGCAAATTATTGCCGGTTAGCAATTGGCCGGTGGGGCTTACCCGTAAAGAACCACCGCGCACAAAGGCCTCGCGGCCATCTTGCGCCTGCACCGCCAACCAACCGTCGGAATCTATAGCTACATCCAAATCTCTGCCGGTTTCTATCAGGGCGCCATGGTTAAAATTAGTACCAGGGCTCTCTGTCATGGCATAGGCGCGGGTGCTGTGGCCATCACCGTAATACACCCCCATAGAGCGAGCCTGAGCGAAATCCGCCTGAAACCCCGAGGTATTGGCGTTGGCAAGGTTATTTGAATGTATCGCCTGCGCAGACATAATATTTTGCCCTGCAGTCATCGCGATATAGATTGCTTTATCCATGATAAAAAGCGCCTGTTTATTAACACTAATCATGAAAAATGCAATTAGGGTGCCAACAAGTTTTTTATGAGGATAAATACTGATGCCATAGCGTCAGAGAAATGCAGAGCATTGCGAAAAACAAAAAACCCGGCACAGAGCCGGGTAAGAAATATGTGAGCGCTACTAGGGGAGCTATAAAAGATGTCGCACTTGCCTGCCACCAAAAAACCAGCTGAGCCGTGTGTAATCCACCATGCTGTACGGGCACAGTTAGATTACGAAAAATGCGTGTACGAGAGAGAGTTGACAAGCATTTTAGACTGATTTTAAGCGTAGCAAGGCAAGCGCAACAACTTTTATAGACCCCCTAGCAAAACTCCTAAGTAATTAAATTCACACGTTAACGTATATTAATAATAGCCTGGGTAACCGTATCCGAAGTCTCTATGGTTTTAGCATTAGCCTGGAAGTTACGTTGCGCAATAATCAAACGCACCAACTCTTCCGATAAATCCACGTTAGAGTCTTCCAAAGCCCCCGATTGTATTGCCCCTAAGGACCCCGTTAACGGCGCACCAATAATCGGCTGGCCCGATTCAAAAGACTCGCCCCAGCTGGTATTACCTAGGGGCGTTAAGCCCTGTTGATTACCAAAAGTGGCCAGTGCCAATTGCCCCAGCACCTGCGCCTCACCATTGGTATAACGCGCGAAAATAACCCCGGTTTTATCCACCTCAACACTCGATAAGCGACCTGGTGAAAAACCATCCTGACCTACCGCGGTAACCGAGAACTCACTACCAAACTGGGTAGAGCTGCCCACACTAATGGTAAAGGGCGAGGGGGTGATAGCACCGGTAGAGTTACCATTAGCATCTATAGGATCCCAAGCCGTTATATTGGTAGGTGTTAAAGGCGATGCCAAAGTACCATCGCTGGCAAAAGTTAAGGTGATGGGTGTATCAGCAGCCGTAGGCGCGATAACATTTTGGTCATCGATTTTTACATACATTTGCCATTGATTAACTGCCGGAGCCGGGTCTTTAACAAAATAGTTGGTTTGCACATGGGGATTACCCAAGCTGTCATATACCGTCAACGAGGTTGAGGTATTGTAGCTATCTGGATCCGTGTAATCGAATGGCGTAACCGCCGGTGCTGAGGCCCGCGAATCTAAGTTAAACTCTATATCTACCGCACTGGTTGAAGCCGGTGCAATATTTTGAGTTTGTATTTGCAAGTCACCGGTAACACCTGTAGATATTGCCCCCGATGAATCGATTTGATAACCCTGCAAGCGGGCACTGTTATTAGCGACGATATAACCGTCTTTATCTAGGCCAAAATAACCTGCGCGGCTGTAGGTAGTCGCACCGGCATCGCTAAGCACAAACATACCTGTGCCGTTAATCGCCAAGTCCAAGCTGTTATCGGTAAACGAAATATTACCTTGGTCAAACTGCTGCGCCACATCGGTAACCAATACACCGCTACCGGCAGTAGACCCGCTGCCTATCAAACTATTGGCATAAACATCACCAAACTCTGCCCGCGACTCTTTAAAACCCGCGGTGCTTGCGTTGGCAATATTATTACCGGTAACCGATAAATCTTGATTCGCGGCTCGCAAGCCACTTAAAGCGGTATTAAACGACATAACTCACTCCTCTACCTTACTAGGTAATGCTGTATCTATTGCCTACAAAATTTCTGAAACACTGGATAAGGACATAGGCCCTACGCCGGCGACATTTA
Source organism: Dasania sp. GY-MA-18 (assembly GCF_024734385.1). Classification (GTDB taxonomy): domain Bacteria; phylum Pseudomonadota; class Gammaproteobacteria; order Pseudomonadales; family Dasaniaceae; genus Dasania; species Dasania phycosphaerae. The sequence continues at coordinate 300,322 of NZ_JANHAP010000001.1, forward strand.
ATGTTAGGGTGCCATTGCCCCCCACAGTGACACTATCAACATTGGCACTTAAATCGGTGGTCAATTGCTGCGGGCCTTCACTGGTTGTAGCTATGGCTTCAAAACGGTACTGCCCTGCTGCCAAGGTGTTGCCATCGTTATCTTTAGCATCCCACACAAAGGTCACATCGCCGCCTTCGTGGGCACCTAATAACTCTCTACCTACCAATTGATTGGCTGAATTATAAATATTCATACTTAAATCAGCGGTGCTATACGGCAGATTAATTGTGCCTGCTATATAACTGCCGGTAGCAAGATAGGCCTGCTCGGCGGGCACTTTAACACTGCGGCCAACTAACGATGATGCCTGTAAGGCTTGGCTAGACTGAAACCCTTGGTTCATATCAGTCACGGTAGTATTTAATTTATCTAAACCCTCAACCGAACTAAATTGCGCCAACTGTGCCACAAACTCACTATTAGTTTGCGGGTCCAGCGGGTTTTGATTATTCATTTGAGTAATCATTAATTTCAAGAAAGCATCTTGCCCCAACTCATTACTTTTGGTGCGCCCCTGTGCTTGCATCTTATCTTGTATCGATAAGTCTGCTAACAAACCTGTTGAAACTACGCTGTCAGTCATTGCCTTGCTTCCTAAGTCTTACGATTACTCATGCTGCGTTTACCAGCTACTACCCTATCAAGCTAGCTTACTGACCTATGCTTAATAAACCACGCATCATTGTTTTTGCTGAGTTCATCATTTCCACATTCATTTGAAATGAGCGCGACGAAGAAATCATATCGGCCATTTCTTCTACCACATTGACATTGGGGTAATACACATAACCATCTTTGTCCGCTTTAGGGTGCTGTGGCTCATAACGTTGTTGTAAAGGCGCATCGCTTTCAACGATGCCATCGACTTTTACACCCACACTGGACTCGCTCTGCATAGGGTCAATAAATGCATTACCTTGCATAGCCGCTTGCTGTACCGCGCGAAACACTGGATGCCTAGCGCGATAAACTTCATCAACACTACTACTGGCTGACTGCGCATTAGCCAAGTTACTGGCCGTGGTATTTAACCGCAGGCTCTGCGCCGCCATACCTGAACCGGCTATGTCAAAAATACTGCTAATTGACATTATATTTCTCCTTTAATGGCCTTACTAAGACCTTTAAATTTGCCGTTTAAAAACTGAAAGCTAGCCTGAAAGTCCATAGTATTTTTTGCAAATCGACTCATCTCAGATTGCTCATCAACGGTATTACCGTCTACGGAAGGCTGTAATGGCGTGCGGTATTTTAAATCTGCGGCACTGACTACGCCTTGGGCGGCACCAAAATGCCGGCTATTAGTTGCCTTCATGCTGCCCGCATTACCGCTCATCGCCAATTGGTTTTTCAAAGCACTCTTAAAATCGATATCTCGCGCTTTATAGTTAGGTGTATCCACATTTGCCAAGTTACTAGCAATCACTTCGGCACGCTTAGTACGCAATTGCAAAGCCGCTTCGTGTACACCTAATGCATTTGAAAAACTAATTGCCATAATGCCTTACCTATTACCCTTTACCGTTAGCAGTACTAGTGAGTAAAACCGCTAACCTTAATACTGGTGACTAGGGTAAAAGCAAAGCCTGTGCCAGTTTTATAAAAGCACTATAAACAGGGGCTAGAGGCTACTTAAGCGATGGCTAGCGTTATAAGAGCGGCAAAGTCTTGCTGGCCAGGGCGGCAAGCGGCAATAGTGAAGTGGCAATATTTGGGGAATCATCAGCTAAGGCCAAGCGTGTAATACAAGCCTAAAAACAAAAAGCCCCGCAACTTACGCAGCGGGGCTTTTAATTAACTACAGTACTATCGAGCTATCGCTGTATTACAGCATGGCAACTACAAGGCCTTGTAAATAATGCCGGGGTGGCAATGTACCATCTCGTAGAGCTCACTCAAATCGGCTAAGCCCTCAGAGGCGCCCAACACCAAATAACCGCCCGGCTTTAGGGTGGCATGTATGCGACGTAAAATATCTTTCTTCAAATCCAGCGAAAAGTAGATTAAGACATTGCGGCAAAAAACCGCGTCAAATTTGCCCAAGCTTACAAAACTATCCATTAAGTTTAATAGCTGAAACCGCACCCTATCGCGAGCTTGCGGCTTAACACGCCAGCGCTCAGATTCAGTGGGTTCAAAAAACTGGCGCAGCCGCTGATTGGAGAGGCCGCGCCCTAAGGATAAGCCATCATACTCGGCAGCCCTACAAGCCTCTATCATGGTTTTTGACAAATCAGTTGCCACTATACTCAGCGGCGGCAACTTCAGTGAGCGATTCGCCAACAGGTACTCGTCATAGACCATGCTCAGGGAGTAAGGCTCCTGCCCCGATGAGCAAGCCGCAGACCAAATACGTATATTGCTTTCACCGCGGGCTATGCAGGCCGGCAAAATGGTATTTTTAAACACTTCAAAGGGGTGGGTATCGCGAAACCACAGGGTTTCGTTGGTGGTCATGGCATCGATCACCGCTTCCTTTAAGGCGCGGTGATTGGCCATACTCATTTTTTCTATCAACTCACTAAGGCAGGCAATCTTATGGCTGGCCATAATCTTACTCAGGCGACTGGCCACCAAATACTGCTTGTTCTCGCCCAGTAAAATACCACAAGCCTTCTCTAAAAATTTCCGGAAGTTTTGATAATCTACCGATGATACTTGCGCACTAGCATGAGAAGGCGAACCATAGGTCTGTTGGCTCATAGTTACTGCTAACCTTTTTAAAAACAGGGAAAATTGTTAAGCATACAGCCTTTTCAGTCAGGGGCCGATTAAAATTTCCCCCTTACTACACTTCATAGGCCTAAGGCTAGAGCTCGAGATTAGCCGCTTTAATCCTGTCAGTTACCATGGTGGCTAATTGATCTGGGTTAAATTTAGCCAAAAAGTTATCTGCACCTACCTTTTTCACCATGGCTTGGTTAAACACACCACTTAGCGAGGTATGTAGCACCACGTGCAGTTTAGCCAAGCGAGGGTCAGAACGCACCTCCGAGGTTAGGGTATAGCCATCCATTTCTGGCATCTCTATATCGGATATCATCACCAAGTACTTTTTCGAAACATCCTCACCCGCATCGGCCAGATTCATTAGGTGCTCATAGGCTTGACGGCCATCATTCAACACCGTGGTTTCTACCCCTATACTCTCTACACAGCGCTTAATTTGCTTACGCGCTATAGCGCTATCATCAACAATAAGCACATGCTTGCTAGCGGCGACTTCATTAATACTGTCATCCACTACGCCTTCAGAAATTTCCTCCACCATGGGTGAAACTTCAGAGAGGATTTTTTCCACATCAATAATTTCAACTAAGCGGCCATCAATATTAGTCACCGCGGTTAAATAATGCTCACGCCCCGAGCCCTTGGGTGGTGGATGGATATCACCCCAGTTCATATTGACTATGCGCTCTACCCCACGTACCAAAAAGCCCTGGGTCGCGGTGTTGTACTCGGTGATAATGACAAAACAACTTTCTATATCATCCAACTCACCCTGGCCTGTCGCTAAGCTCAAATCCATAATCGGAATAGTTCCACCGCGTATATGAGAGACTCCTCTCACCACAGGGTTACGCTGGGGGATCATGGTCAGCTTAGGGCACTGCAGCACCTCTTTAACCTTAAAAACATTAATGCCGTATACCTGCTCGCCACCTAAGCGAAACAGCAATAACTCAAGGCGATTTTGCCCAACCAACTGCGTGCGTTGATTGACCGTATCTAGTACACCCGCCATACCCTTCTCCAAAACCTATAGTTCAACGTTACTAAACAACTGCTACTCAGCTGCCAGCACTCGCCATGATTGCTGCTATTTGCTCATTATGCTACCAGCCAGCCGCAATACCAAGGATCGCAGCATAGCCCTATGCAGCAAAACTGCCCGCCGCCCTTCAGCATTAACGGCATACTACTTGCACAGCATTAATAAATAGCTGTTGAGCGTCATTTTTTCGACCTAAACATATCATCGGCAGCACAGCGCCAATATTTAGCGCTCTAAGATATAAAGCATAGGCTAAGTTAATGAAAGCACGTAGTTTTTTAATACCCTTAAGTGTCACCACCCTGCTCAGCACAGCGCTAGCACAGGCGGGTACCACGGTGGCGGACATAGAGCTCAGCATTCAACAATTTATGGATAACTACCGCCAAGAGCTGCAACAACGCTACCCCAACGCCAGCCGCATCAGCCACCAAATCAATGCCCTGGACTCGCGCTTGGTGATGGCTGATTGTAGCCAGCTGACTGTAGAGCGCCGCGATAACAGCGCGATTGGGCGAGTAAACCTCAAAGTCAGCTGCTCGCAGCCTAGCAATTGGTCACTGTACGTGCCCACCGATATAGCGCTATTTCACCCTATAGTCGTAGCCGCAGGCCCTATTAACAAACACACCCAGCTTACCGCCGCCGACCTAGACCTGCGCGAAGTCGATTTAGGCAATATACGCGGCAGCTACTACTTTGATAAACATGACGTTATCGATATGGAAACCAAGCGCCCGCTTAAGCCCGGCGCGGTTATTGCCAGCGGCTATTTACAAGCCCCCTTAGTAATAGAAAAAGGCGATGCCGTAGTACTGAGTGCCGAAACCGGCTCGCTGACCGTCAAAGCGCCCGCCATAGCCCTTAGCGATGGCCGTACCGGGCAGCAAATACGGGTGCAAAATCGACAATCCAAACGCGTCATCGATGCCCGAGTTATGGGCCCTGGAGCGGTGCAAGCAACCCTATAAACTCACTAAGCAGAAACCCGTAATAAAAAGGCTAAATATGTTAAAGTTCGCAGCATCACTGCCGATAAATACTATGAACGTTTTATATTTGCCTTAATTTGCCAATTAGGATTTTAGAAAATGGTTAGAGATATCAGTGGCTTAGGAAGCCCAAACCGCAACGAGCTGCGCACTGAGCGCAAGGATGACAACAGCCCGAAAACTGACAAAAGTAATAGCTCAGCTGTGGATAACAGTGCCAGCAAAGCCGCCGTCAGCGATCAGGTCAACCTCAGCAACCAAGCGCAAACGCTAAAAAGCTTAGAGAGCAAGCTGGCCGACTTACCCGAAGTCGACGAAGAGCGTGTAGCCACTATTAAAGCGGCTATAGCCAATGGCGAATACAGCATTAACAACGACAAAATTGCAGAGAAATTACTCGCTTCAGATGCGCTCTTCGGCAAATAGCGCGCACTGAACAGCTCTTTGAGCACCCGCTCGCTTAGCGAGCACAGGCAAATATAAAACATTCAAAAGGTTAATCGTATGGCAACTACACCGCAGCTGTGGTCTGAGCTACAAGCCACATTTCATAAAGACCTACCCCTCACCAGCCAATTGCATACCCTGTTATTGCAGGAGCGCAGCGCCTTAGAAAGCCGTGACTACGACAATATTAAAGCCCTGCTGGCCACTAAAAACAGCTTGGTCAACAGCCTTAAACAACAGGCCAACACCCGCATGCATGCCCTGCAGGCAGCTGGCCTACAGGATGAAGCCAGCACCTTAAAAGCTGCCGAACAAGAGGCGCCCATAGTAGCCAAAGCCTGGCGCCAACTGGCCCAGCAGTGGGACGAGTGCCAGCACCTAAACGCCGTCAACGAGCGCATCTTGCAACGCACCCGCCTAGTGGTCACCCAAACTTTAGATCTATTGCGCGGTGCCAATCAGCAAAACCGCCTCTACGACCCCAAGGGCATGGCTAACAACAATAGCAGCGGCCGCAGTATTACCAGCGCTTAATGAGCAAAAGCCAGCCTAAACCGCCCAGTGCTTTAAGGCTGGCAGCGCCGCTAATAGCGGTAAATCCTCGGGCCGGTCTATATCCGCCAAAGGCGGCAAGCAGTGATAGCGGCAACTTAAAGCCCGGCAACTTTGTGCCAGCACCCGCTCACTGCCCCAACTGATATCAGCAAACAGTTGTGGCCACAGCTGCCTAAAAGCCAATAGCACATAGCCGCCATCCTGGGCGGGGCCAAATACCACCTCAGCCCCCTGCTGCAAACGCTGTAAAGCCTGCTCTATATAGCCCCCTGCAATAAAGGGGCAATCAGCCCCCAGTATTACCACCGTTTCAGCACCGGCCGCTAAGGCATGCTGCGCCATGCCGGCCATACGTTGCCCCAAATCGCCGCCCCCTTGGGGCACTAACTCTAGGTCCAGCGCCAATTGATAGCGTTGTTGTAACTGCTGCCAGCATGAATGCTCACCGGCATAGCATAGTTGCACGGGCGCCAAACTCGCGCGCTGTAACATAGCCAAGCAATGCGCCAATAACGCCTCGTGCAGCTGCGCCGACTGCTGCGGGCTGAGCTGTGGCTGCAGTCGGGTTTTAACCTGGCCTGCGACAGGAGCTTTCGCCATAACCAAGATTTTACAACGCGGATGGCTAAACTCAGCCATAGTACAAGCTGTGCAAACGCTGCGGGCTAACTTTTAAAAAGTAGCCCAGCCGCAGTAGCCACATCAACATAATGGTTTTAAGCACCCCATGCTGTAACCAGCGACGGCTGGAGCTGAGCACTGGGTCGGCCACAACCAAGGGCCTAGCTAAGCGACGCAGCTGCTTACACAGCGCTACGTCCTCCATTAAGGGTATGGCAGGGTAGCCACCCTGCGCTATAAAGACTTGGCGCCGCACAAAAATAGCTTGATCTCCCGTAGCGACCGCAGTGAGGCTAGAGCGCAGATTCATTAACGCTTGTACCATCGGCAACAGGCTTTTACGGCTGTTCAGCCGCAGCTTAAAAAAACCCCAGCTGGGCTGTGAATGCAGTAACTGTGTGAGCGATAGCGCAGCGGGCAGCTGGGTATCGGCATGTAAAAACAACAGATAATCGCCCTGTGCCACTTTCGCGCCAGCATTCATCTGCAAGGCGCGGCCCGCCGGACTTGGCAAAGTCACATCCGCCCAAGCTTGGGCGATGGCAACACTGTCATCCCTACTGCCACCATCCACCACAATGACCTCACAGCCCTGCTGCCGCAGGGGCTGCAGGGCACGCAGGCTAGCCTGCAAACACTCCGACTCATTCAATACCGGTATAATAATGCTCAGCGCAGGCACCGCAGGTTCAGTCATGCAAGGCTCCACCGCAACTGCTGCCCTGGCCCGCGGTGCAGCCAAAGCAGTGGTCGGCTATGTGTATCTCTAGCCCGGCAAAATCCTGCCGCATAACTGAGGATAGGTGCCTACGGCCCTGCGCCGCGGTAGCGCCCATAGGCAAGGCCAACATTTGATTAAAATCACAATCGTACAAATAGCCCTGCCAATCGACACTCAATAGGTTTTTACACATTACCGTTGCCAAATTGCTGTCGCTAAAATTGGCCTTTAGCAAATCCATATATGCCTCAAACTGCCCCTGTGACAGCAGCACCGCACCAAAGCGACTAATAGGCATATTGGTAATGGTATACAACTGGTTAAAAACAATTTGATGACGCTGCTGCAGCTCTTTTTTATAGGCTGCCTCTAGCGCTTGTTGCGGCGGCGGCAATACTGGGCCGGTGGGGTTATACACCAAGTGCAGTGCTAGCTTAGGGTCGCTGCCGTAACCTAGCTGGTTTAGCTGTTGCAAAGCCTTAATGCTATCGGCATACACGCCTTTACCGCGCTGTTTTTCAACATTCTCTGCGCTATAACAAGGTAACGAGGCTGTAATCACGACCTGTTGTTGCGCTAAAAACTCCGCTAAACCCTCCTGCCCGGGCTCCAGCAACACCGTTAAATTACAGCGGTCTATCACCTCCACACCCAAGGCTCGTGCCTGAGCTACTAAATAGCGAAAATGGGGATTCAACTCTGGAGCGCCGCCAGTAAGATCCAATACTTTAATCTGCTGCGCTTTAATAAATTGCAGTAACAGCTCTACGGTCTCTAGGCTCATCATCTCGGTGCGAGTAGGCCCCGCATTAACATGACAGTGCACACAGCTGAGGTTGCACTTATAACCCAGGTTAACCTGCAATATCTCTAGCTTATTACGCCGTATAGGAGGGAAGTCGGTGGCAATTAATAGTGGCCTGCTATCTAACATGATATCTACCCACGCCTAAAAAGTGCTATTAGTGTATTCCTATTGCCCAGCTTCGACCATAGCAGCCTGCTATTGTTCAAAGTCTTTATCACCCAGCCATAAACCAGCGGCTGTTTTTTACACTAATTGACACATAGCCGGTGGCCAGCCTCAGCGTTTCAATTCATAATGCTTAGCTACTAACACTGGCCTAGCGGTTACGGGTACTTAGCTACATGTCATCACTGCAACAAATTAAAGAAAATAAAAACTACCACAGCGCCGCCATTATTTTAGTGCTGTTACTACTATGGATGGCCAGCGGCTTATTTAAAGACAAAGCTAAAGCCGCCAGCCATGAACAAGCTAGCGCCAAAGCACCTTACAGCGTCAGAGCCCAACAAATTTCAGCACAGGCCTATACGCCACTGTTACGCATCGCCGCCCAAACCGAAGCTAACCGCAGTGTGAATGTGCGCGCTGAAGTCAGCGGCCAAATCACTGCCCTACCTATCAGCAAAGGTTCCATCGTCAATGCTGGAGACATCATATGCCAACTAGCCATAGAGGACCGGCAACTACAAGTAGAGCAAGCACTAGCCTTAGTAGATAAATCTGCCCTGGAATACGATGCCTCGCTGCAACTCGAAAACAGCGGCTTTCAAGCCAAAACAGTGATAGCAACAAAAAAATCTGAATTAGAAACCGCTAGAGCCAACCTGCAACGTCGCCGCATAGACTTAGAAAAAATTAATATACGCGCGCCTTTTGCCGGGGTTATTGATAGCCGCCCGGTAGAAATTGGCGATTTAATGCAACGCGGTGATAGCTGCGCCACGGTGTTAGATTTTGACCCTTTGATAGTGGCTGGCCAAGTCGCCGGCGCCAATATTAAGCAAATTAAAAAAGGAGATCAGGTAACGGCCCGGCTATTAACCGGGGAGCAAGTGCAAGGGCAAGTGCGCTTTGTTGCCAGCCAATCCGACAAGCTCACCCGCACCTTTCGGGTAGAGGCGGCAGTCAATAACCCGCAAAATTTATTACACAGCGGCATTACCGCTGATATTTTAGTGGCCGCCCCCGCGGTTATGGCACATGTAGTTTCCCCCTCGCTATTGTCTTTAGATGATGCCGGCAATATAGGGCTGCGCATAATTGATCAACAATCACAGGTGCAGTTTATTAACGTCAATATTATTGGTGATGACAGCCAAGGTGTGTGGGTTACCGGCTTACCCCCACAAACCACAGTCATTACCGTAGGGCAAGAATATGTCAGCCCAGGCCAACAGGTTAGTGCGGTGATGGAAACCAGCCTCGGCCATAACAAACCCATAGCGCAGCAAAAAAATCTTAACACCCAGCAAGCCACCCAACTGTAGGCTTGAAACTATGAAGTATTTAAATACCGCGATTAGCCACCACCGCAGCATGTTTTGCATGCTGCTGTTAATTTTATTAGCTGGCCTCTACGCCCGTTCCAGTACCACTATAGAGTCATCGCCCGATGTGACCATACCGATTATTTGGGTACAGGTTTATTTAGATGGCGTATCACCTGAAGATTCAGCGCGCTTATTAGTGCGGCCCATGGAAAAAGAGTTGCGCAACCTCGAAGGGGTAGACGAACTCATTGCCAACGCTTACGAATCTAATGCGGTAATGATTATTCGTTTTAATGCCGAAGAAGACATAGACCAAGCCTTAGTCAATGTGCGCGAAGCCATAGACAGAGCCAAAGCCGAGTTGCCCAGAGATGCCGAAGAGCCGGTAATTAATGAAATGTCGGCCGATGCTTTTGCCGCCATAGTCGTAACCCTAACTGGCGACCAGGTAGGCGAGCGTCAATTATTTCAAGCAGCACAAAAACTAAAACGACAATTTGAAAACCTGCCCGGCGTACTCAATGCCAACATGGTAGGCCACCGCGAAGAAGTAGTAGAAGCCATAGTAGACCCCGCTTTATTAGAGATTTACCAAATCACCAGCGCCGACATGACCAATGCTGTACTCAATAATAATTTGCTGGTGCCAGCCGGTGAAGTTGATAATGGCAAAGGGCGATTCTCTATCAAAGTGCCCGGGCTAATAGAAAACTATCAAGACGTTTATCAATTACCTTTAAAATCCACCAGCAATGGCCATGTTCTTTTGGGCGACATAGCTGATATACGCCGTACCTTTAAAGACCCCAAACGCTATACCAGCGTTAATGGTAAACCCGCCATTACTATAGAAGTACAAAAGCGCTTAGGTGCAGGCTCTATAGAAATTTCAGCAGCAGTACGTGAGCAGGTTAATGCCAACCTCAAATATTTACCGCAGGGTATAGAAGTGGGTTATGTATTAGATCAATCTGACTACACCAAAAAAATGGTCAACGAAATGCAAGGCAACATACTCACCGCTATGGCCTTGGTCATGATAGTGGTGGTGGCGGCCTTAGGTATACGCTCGGGTATATTAGTCGGCCTTGGCATACCCTTTTCATTATTGTTTGCCATTATTATCACCTACAGCATAGGCTACACCTTTAACTTTATGGTGATGTTTGGCATGTTGCTGGCCCTAGGCATGTTAATAGACGGCGCCATAGTGATTACCGAATTTGCCGACCGCAAAATGGCCGAAGGCCTAAGCAGCCGCGATGCCTATATGGAATCTGTTAAGCGGATGTTTTGGCCGGTTATTGCATCTACCGCCACCACTCTAGCGGCGTTTTTACCAGTGATGTTTTGGCCCGGTGTATCCGGCGAGTTTATGCGCTACTTGCCGGTAACAGTTTTTGCCGTGCTCTTTGGCTCGCTGTTTTATGCCCTGCTGTTTGCCCCGGTGATAGGTGCACATTTTGGTAAAAATAATATGAGCCCTAGTGTGCGCAATTATTTACAGCATTTAGAAAGCGATCCACCCACCAGCTTGGCAGGTATTACTGGCAACTATGCCCGTATATTAGCTTGGTTAGTGCAACGGCCGTTACAGGTAATCCTCGCTACCTTGGCCATATTAATTGCCATCTTTTTACTCTACGGTAAATACAATGCCGGGGTAGAGTTTTTTACCGAATCGGAAACCAAGTACGGCTCAGCTACCGTGCGCGCGCAGGGTAATTTATCCGCACAGGAAATTCGCGACTTAGTACGCGAGGTAGAGCAGCGTATTTTGGAAGTAAAAGGCGTTAACACACTCTACACCGCCAGCGGCAGCGACAGCAGCGACAGCAGCAAAGCCAAAGACCAAATCGGCAGCATATGGATAGAACTTAACGACCCCGCCACACTGGCACGCTCTACCCATGAAGTTTACGCCGAGATCCGCCAGCACACTGCCGACATGCCCGGCATTATTGTTAATGCCAAAGGCTTTGAAGATGGCCCACCGGTAGGCAAGCCCATACAAATACAATTGCAGGGCCTTAATCGCGACAAACTATTAAGCACCGCTCAGTTTATCCGCCAACACCTTAGTACTGTAGCAGGGCTGCGCGACATCACCGACACCACCCCACTGCCCGGCATAGAGTGGGAGATGCAGGTTAACCGCAGCTTAGCCGCACAGTTAGGCGTCAACGTACTAGAAGTAGGCCGCGCCGTACAGTTAGTGACCAATGGCGTTAAAGTGGGCGAATACCGCCCCGATGATGCCGATGAAGAAGTGGATATACGTGTGCGCTACCCCTTAAGCAATCGTGGTATTAATGTGCTGGACCAATTACGTATTAACACCAACGATGGTGTTATTCCCATCAGTGATTTTGTACAACGCGTAGCCAAGCCCAAGGTAGACACCATTAAACGTATTAATGGCATAGAAGTTGTGACGGTTAAAGCCGATGTAGACTTGGGCGTGCTGGCCGATGATAAAGTCAAAGAAATTCAGCAATGGCTGGCGCAACAAACCATAGACCCTGAGGTTAGCGTGGTTTTTCGCGGCGCTAATGAAGAGCAAGATAAATCCAAAGCATTTTTAAGCGTGGCTTTTTCACTGGCCTTATTTTTAATGTTTATCTTGTTGGTCACCCAGTTTAATAGTTTCTACCAGGGGCTGTTAATTTTATCAGCCGTAGTCATGTCTACTGCCGGCGTGTTATTGGGCCTATTAGTAACCCAGGCAACCTTTAGTGTCATACTCACCGGCATAGGCATAGTGGCCCTAGCGGGTATAGTGGTTAACAATAATATTATTTTAATCGACACCTATAACCACCTACGCAAAGCGCAGGCCTTAAGCCCCATAGATGCCGTCATTGCCGCCGGCGCCCAACGCCTAAGGCCGGTTTTTTTAACCACCGCCACTACCATTATGGGTATGCTGCCTATAGCACTTAACACCAGCGTTGATTTAATTTCACGCACCGTTATCACCGGTGGTGAAATTTCATCCACTTGGATACCTTTAGCCACCGCTATTGTTTACGGTTTATTATTTTCAACCCTGCTAACACTAATAGTCACACCTGTGATGCTGGTATTACCCAGCTATTTAGTAAAAAAATATCACAAACTTAAACCCGCAGTACTAATTAACACTTAAAATATTCTGCGATATTCAGTATGCTTAGTTTTTTAAACCACCGCCCTTAGCTCAGCTGGATAGAGCGGCCCCCTCCTAAGGGGCAGGTCGCAGGTTCGACTCCTGCAGGGCGGACCATACAAACAAAAAGGCCCCACCGGGTATTTTAGGTGGGGCTTTTTTGTTTATATCGTTCAGTCTACAGGTTTTGAGTTAAAACGTTCGACCAAATGCGAACAGCATTTGGCTACGAGCAACGCAGTGGTGTAGCCCGCAGGGGATGAAAATCCCTCAATGGGATTTCTTACAGTCTCTAGTCTCTAGTCTCTAGACAAAAAATCTAGCAACTAGAGACTACAAACTAGCGACTTTTTTAATCTATCAAATAGCCTTGCATACGCTCACGCATCAGCTCCGTAATCGGCGTTGCCCTTCTGGCATCCAAATCAAAATATACGCTTTTAGACGTCATTGTGGCGGCGAGCTGGCCGGTTAATTTATTTGTCATTACAAAACTTATAGTGAGCGAACTATTCCCTATGGTTTTTATGCCGCCACTCACTGTCAGTAAATCACCGGCGCGCAGCTCACCCACATACTCTATTTCGTGGCGCACGTCGGCCCAGCCCCGGCCCTGCCACTGCGGATCATTTCTATCCCAACCCACGGCCTCAGCCATCAACTGATAACTGGCATCGTCAAACATGGCCATATAATGACGGGTAGTAAAATGCCCCATCATGTCACATAACCAGGGATGTACCACGCCGTTTAATAAATGATGCATATTATTCCTTAAATCAGTCTCTAGATTTTTTAATCTTTTTACCAGCGACTAGAGACTTGTTACTAGCAACTTCTTTTTAAGCCATAAATTTAAAACTTAAAATAAACACCGCGCCACCTAATGGCGAATCGTTAATTTCAACTTTACCTTGATAGCTGCCTACAATATCTCGCACCACATCCAGACCTATGCCTTGGCCCGCACCGCTAACATCGGCGCGCAAGCCACGCTTGAGTATGGCGTTGCGATTTTCTGGTGCCACGCCCTTACCATCATCGTGTACTTCTATATATAAGTAGCGACTTTCCACATAGGCTTTTAGCATAACGGCGTTATTACAGGCTTTAAAGGCGTTATCTAATACGTTACCTAACACTTCCATCAAATCGCGCTGATCGCCTTTAAACACGGCATCAGAGCTAATTTCGCTACTGAATTGCACGCCCTTGTCGTGGTAAATTTTTTCGAAAGCGCCCTTTATTTTTTCTACGCTGGCCGCTACCGGCACCGACTCACTTAAGGTGTTAGGGCTAGAAACTACCGCCCGTTGCAATTGATGCTTAATAATATCGTCTATACGGCTGGCTTGTTGTATTAAGGTAGTATTAGTTTGATTATTTTTAGCATCTAACTCCAGTTCCGCCTGTATCACTGCCAGTGGCGTTTTTAAACTATGCGCCAGATCGGCCAGTGTGGCGTGGTAGCGCTCTCGCTGTTTGCGTTCGGTGGTAATTAATTGATTCAGGTTTTTTGTCAGCCGCCTTAACTCTACGGGGTATTCACCCTCTATATGGGTAGCCACCCCCTTCTCTATTAATTTTAAGCGCCGCGCCAGCTCCCGCAGCGGCAAAGTACCCCACAGCAAAATCAAAACCAATGCCAGCACCAGTAACAGTGCCGTAACAGCTAACCAGCGGCCAATTTGTTTTCTAAAGTCGGCAATTTTTTGATTGGTGTCGGCTCTATCTTCTAAAACAGAAAAGATAATCAGCTGAGGATCATCATTCACCACTTCCCACATAACCGCGTGCTGGTAAATATAATACTGTTCACTTTTTAGAAAGTGACTTTTGCCTACGCCTAAGCTATTAGCCGTCAATAATTCAGCGCTAAGCGTCAGTGAATGCGCTGAATAAGATCCCCAAAATGCCTGCCCCGCACTATCGCTAATAAAACCATATAAACCCGACTCATGCTTATTAAATCGTGGGTCGTGCAAACTGTCAGGAATGGAGATAGTGTCATCATCCACCTGCGCCACCGAGAGTAAAACATGGGTTTCTAAAGCCAGGCTTTTTTTAATGGACTGCTCAATATTATGAGTAAAAACCTCTACCGTCATATAAGCGATAAAACTAAAGAAAAATGTCAGCAGTAAAACACTGGCAAAAATTAAGCGGCCAAATAAGGAGTTAGGCATGGTCGTCGCTCTCTTGCAGAGTAAAACGATAGCCTTGGCCACGCACCGTGGCTATAGGCTTTAAGCTGTTATCGGGGTCTATTTTTTTACGCAAACGGCCTATAAATACCTCTATTACATTACTATCGCGATCAAAGTCCTGGTCGTAGAGGTGCTCGGTCAGTTCGGTTTTAGAAACGATATCACCCGCCTTTAACGCCAAATACTCCAAGGTATTGTATTCATAGCTGGTGAGTGTCATTAGCTGCTGATTAAGAGAGGCGGTTTTGGCGGTAGTATCTATGCACAACGGCCCAAAGTTTAAGGTAGCTTTGGCCCTACCCATGCTGCGCCGTAACAAGGCATTTACTCGGGCATTAATCTCTTCAAAGTGAAAGGGCTTGACCACATAGTCATCGGCTCCCGCCTCCAAACCCTCAACCTTATCCTGCCAGTCACTGCGGGCGGTTAAAATAAGTATAGGAAAGCGGCATTGGCGCTGTCGCAACTGCCGTATCACATCCAGCCCCGACAGCTGTGGCAGGCCCAGGTCTATAATCGCCAAATCATAGGGATTTTCTAACCCCATGTATAAGCCATCCTTGCCATTATCGGCACTATCTACCGCATAGCCAGCGCGCCCTAGGGACTCTTGCAAGGCTGTGCGCAAATGCGCCTCGTCCTCTATCACCAGTAAACGCATATATGCTGCCTCATCATTATTTTCATCGGGCCAGTATCCAAAGAGCTATTATTCAAATAGCCATATTAAAAGAGCAGGCAAAAAAAAACGACGTGCAATCCCCATTACACGTCGTTTTTTTTTCGCTTAGGATTTAAACCTTAGCGGCAAACCTGCTTAGCAGTTTTGATTTGCTTCTTGCTGCAATCGTCTTTTAAGCCCTTACCTACACACCAGGTCTTGCGCTTATCCCAGGCAGAAATGTCTTTGCTTTCGCCATTAGAGCAGCTAACAACGTAGTGTGAGTAGATTTGGTCGCCTTCAACAACGATATCTTCGTTGTATTTGATGCTCACTGGGCGAGCAGCAAAGGCTTGAGTTGCAGTAATGGCAACAGCGGCTGTGAGGAGTACGGTTCTTAATTTCATAGTCATTCTCTCTTCTACAATAATAATTTTATTAAATGTAAAACTAGTTTCTCTCAATGTGTTACAGATTATGCACTTTTGAAACTTAACCTAAGCTGAACAAAATCATTCAGTTACAAGTTTTTTAATTCATAATCGCTCAAAAAACAGTCAAAACTAAACTTTTGCAGCCTATTTTTATTAGACTTTTCAGCTGCCTTATCTATCCCAGCCTAGCTCATAGGCCAAAGCAGCCGCTGGCTAATCTGCAGCCCTTATCTTTTTTTATCACCACTCTTTAGCAGAATTACGCCCTAGCCGGGCTGACTTGATTAAGCCGTGGATAACGGTCAATAATGCCGGACTACGTTGATTAAGATAAAACCACCAAGGACTGTGATGCTGCCCCCCTTTTTACGCTGCCACATACGCACGCTGCTTATCAGCACCGGCCTAACCATCATAGGCTGCGCCAGCGCCCCGCCTATGGATGCAGCGCTTAAGCTCACCAGAAATGGCCAGTTTGAACAGGCTGAACTAGCACTCAATAGCGCCATCGCCGAGCAGGGCAAAAACCGACTACTGCATCGCCTAGAGCTGGGCATGATCAACCACCTAAAAGGCGACTACCAGCGCAGCACCTATTACTTTGATGAAGCTGAGCAATTAATAGACAACAACTACACCATCAGCCTCAGCAATGAAGTTGCCAAATTACTTACCGGCCCCAGCCTAACGCCCTATCAAAGCCAACAGTTTGAAAACAGCTTTGTGCATTACTATAAGGCGCTAAACTATCTCAAGCTGGCACAAAACAGCGATCATATAGACAACGACTATCTAGACTCCGCCCTAGTAGAAATACGCAAACTCAGCCATCGCTTAGAGCAACAGCGCTTCCAAACCGGCGGCTACCCAGCTCGCCCCGCCCCAGGCAATGACGAAGAGCGCACCGCCACACAACTATTAGACTTATTCAAACAAGCCTTGGGCGAACCCGCCCACAGCGATAAGCTGGTTTACCGTGACGATGCCTATGGCCATTATATTGCAGGCTTATTATTTGAATTAGCAGGCAATGCAGACAACGCCCGCATCTCCTATCAGCGCGCCGCACAAAGCTACCAAAATGGTTTTGCACAACAATACCGACTGGGCGACAGACCCGCTCAGCAAGCCTGGTACGATGTGGCCCGCGTGATGAAACTGGATAATGACCCCGGCTGGCAAGACATAGCCCAGCGTCATTTAAGCAGCCAGCAACGCCAACAATTACAAAACTTAGATGCTCAAACCAGCGACCTGGTAATTATTCAACACAGCGGCACCATGCCGCGCCGCGAAGAGCTAAACCTGCGGCTTACCCTGGACAGCTACTCCCGCTCACTGGTGCTATGGCCCATGCCTACCGGCAGCCGCGAGCAACAAAGAGCCCAATTAGCCTGGTTTTTAATGCTTTATTCAGATACCAGCCTGTTTGATATTTTGCAAAACTATGCGGTGGGTGATGTAGGCACCGTCGTACAAGGGGCGATTAGCAAGCGCATACCCATAGGCATGCTGTGGCGCAATGTAGAAAAACTGAACTTAGTAAAAGCCTTGGAGTTTGGCGCTCGCGTAGCCGTGCCCTATTACCCGCCGCTGCAAAATAGCGTCAATCACAGCGAACTCTTTATCAATGGCAGCAAAGCCAGCCAGCTGCTGCCCGCCGAATCCATTATGCGCATCGCCTTGCAAGAGCAAATTCGCCGCTCCAATACCGATATACAACTGGCGCTTACCCGCGAGCTCACCAAAGCCATAGCCGCCCAGCATACCGCCGACGAGTCGGGGGCGGCAGCGTTAGGCGGGCTATTAAAAATTGTTAACTTACTAACTGCCTCTGCAGATACCCGCAACTGGCTAACTCTGCCCAATAGCATACAGCTCAGCCGCCTTAACCTAGCCCCCGGTCAACACCAGATAGAATTAAAAACCACTTTAAACAATGGCTTTGTGGTACGGCAAAAGCAGACGTTGAATGTGGTGGCGGGCCGCCCTACACTGTGGCATACCCATACTTATCAACCGGTGGGCATAGCCAGCAAGCCCCTGTGAAATATTTAGCGTTAAAAAACCAACCATACGATAAAGGAATAATATGATGACCACCTTGACGACTCTACTGCCACGCCTAGGCTTACTCGCGTTATTGTTTGCTGGCCTATCCGCCTGTAGCACGGTTTCGGTATCGCGAGTAGACAGCAGCCAGGAAATCGCCCTCACCGATAAGTGGAATGATAAAGACTCCCAACTCACCGCCGAGGCCATGATAGAAGATATGCTCACCTTCCCTTGGATAGCCGAGCATATGCGCAAAAAAGATCGCCGCCCCACCGTTATTATTCAACGGGTACGCAATAAATCCCACGAACATATCGCCACCGACACCTTTACCAATGATTTAAAACGCGCCCTATTGCGCAGCGGTAAAGTAGACTTTGTAGCCGACAGTGAAATACGCAAAGACATACGCGCCGAACGGGCCGACCAAGAGCTAAACGCCAGCAGTGATACCCAAGCGCAAATGGGCGAAGAGACCGGTGCCGACTACGCACTGTCTGGCACCATTAACTCCACCTTGGACGAGCTGGACGGCAAGCGCGTTACCGCCTATCAAATTGATTTACGCCTTATTGATATGAGCACTAACCGCGAAGCCTGGAATGGCCAGAAAAAAATTAAAAAACTACAGGAGCGCTCAAAGTTTGGCTTCTAACCTCCCCCCCCGTTGCAACACTCTACTCGCGGGCTGCCTAGTAATGGCAGCCTTAACCGGCTGCAAAACCGTTAGCTCGCAAGTGCAACACCACACTGGCGATGAGCAAGCCCAGCGCGAAGCCGAACTGCACGCCCAGGCCGACGATGCCTTTGCCGAGCTAGAGGGCAAAGCGAAAAAACGCCCCCTCACTCCCCCGCAGACTAGCCCGGCACTACAAAAACCAAGTGCCAGCGACCCGATGGTAAAAACCCACCAACGCCAACCCGATTGGGTGATGACGCCCCCCAGTAACCCCGAGTATGTTTTCGGAGTAGGCTCAGCGGGTATTAACTCTACCAGCGCTACCGCCAGCCAAATAGCCGACGAGCAGGCCAAGGTCAACTTAGCCGCCAAGCTGCGGGTATCGGTGAGCGCCGTTAACAATGCGCAAGAGCGGCTGCAACAAGGTGTGGTCAGCCAATCCTTTAACAGTGAAGTACGTAATACCGTGGCACCAACCAGCTATAGCGGCCTTAGTATTATTGAGCGCTATATCGATAAAGCTAACGCCACCGTTTACGCCTTAGCCGCCCTGCACAAGGCCAGCGCCCTGTCCAACCTGCAGCAACAAATCGCCCAGCTGGATCAACAGCTACTAGCCGCCAGCCAGGCCAGCGCCCAAGGCAGCACACTCAATAGGTTACGCAAAGCGCTACCCAGCCTTAAATTATTAGCCCAGC
This sequence comes from Dasania sp. GY-MA-18, assembly GCF_024734385.1. Lineage (GTDB taxonomy): Bacteria > Pseudomonadota > Gammaproteobacteria > Pseudomonadales > Dasaniaceae > Dasania > Dasania phycosphaerae. Next base: position 319,655 of record NZ_JANHAP010000001.1, read on the forward strand.
GCGAACAGCTCAACCAACAAGCGCTGGATATATCCAATGGCCAGCAGAGTTTCGCCCTTAGCCCTGAGCTCATCGAATTTCAAAATATTATTTACGCGCTGCTGGATACATTACAGTTTCGTATAGTCCAAAACGGCGATGCGATTTTGCGCGACAGCTTAATCAAAACGCTAACCGACCAAGGTATGCGGGTAAGCCAGCAAGGTGCCGCCGATATAGTACTGAGTTACAAGGTAAACTGGCGCCATATACACAGGGATAGCCAACACTATCAACTGGCCAATGCCACCGTTAGCCTGCAAGATGAGCAGGGCAAAACCCTATCCACTTTTATAGAAAAGGCTAAGGGCATCTCCAGCGATGCCGGGCTAGCCAAAGATAAGGCGCTGGAAAAACTCGCCCAGCAGCTCAGCCAATCGCTGGGGGCGAATTTAGTCAAAGCCATAGACTAACATTCACTAGGCCAATCGCACTGGCCAGCAAAGCAACAACGGGAATAGATGTGAGTAAACATAGCTACGATTACGATTTATTTGTTATAGGCGCCGGTTCCGGCGGTGTTAGAGCTGGCCGCATGGCCGCAGGCTACGGTGCCAAAGTAGCGGTAGCCGAAGACCGCTACATGGGCGGCACCTGTGTTAATGTGGGCTGTGTGCCCAAAAAACTCTATGTTTACGCCTCACAGTTCAGCCACGCCTTTGAAGACGCCCGCGGCTTTGGCTGGGATAGCAAGCGCCCCAACTTTAATTGGGCCACCTTACGGGACAATAAAAAAGCCGAAATCAGCCGCTTAAACGGCGTATACGACGGCCTATTAGGCAATGCCGGGGTTACCGTATATAACGGCCGCGCCCGCTTTGTGGATGCCCACACCGTAGAGGTTAACGGCCAACAGCACAGCGCCGAGCGCATTGTTATCGCCACCGGTGGCTGGCCCTATATACCCGATATTCCCGGCCGCGAGCACGCCGTTAGCTCTAACGAAGTATTTGATTTAGAAAACTTTCCGCAACGTATTATCGTCGTAGGCGGCGGTTACATCGCGGTGGAATTTGCCGGTATTTTTAATGGCCTAGGCGCACAAACCACCCAGCTGTATCGCGGCCCCTTATTTTTGCGCGGCTTTGACGAAGACGTACGCCAATTTGCCGCCCAAGAAATTGCCAAGTCCGGGGTTAACTTACAGTTCAACAACAATATCCAAGCCATAGAAAAACAAGCCGACGGGTCGCTGCTGGCACAACTAGAAGACGGCAGCAGCCTAGCCTGTGATGCCATACTCTACGCCACCGGCCGCAAGCCCCATTTGCAAGACTTAGGCTTAGAACACGTCGATATCGCCCTTAACGACAACGGCACTATCAAAGTGAACCAGCAATACCAAACCAGCACCCCGCATATATATGCGCTGGGTGATGTTACCGGCGGCATGGAGCTCACACCTGTCGCCCTAGCCGAAGGTATGGCACTGGCCAAAACCCTGTATAACAACGAGCCTAGCACGGTGGACTACGACAATATCGCCACCGCCGTTTTTTGCCAGCCCACCATAGGCACTTGTGGTTTATCGGAGCAACAAGCTAAAGAAAAATACGGTGATATTACCGTTTATGAATCCAACTTCCGCGCTATGAAGCACACCATAGGCGGCCGTGAAGAACGCACCTATATGAAGCTTATCGTCGACACCGCCAGCGACAAAGTGGTGGGCGTACACATGGTGGGTGACGAAGCCGGTGAGATTATTCAGGGCATAGCCATAGCCATGAAAGCCGGTGCCACCAAGGCCCAGTTTGATAGCACCATAGGCATACACCCCACCGCGGCGGAAGAGTTTGTGACTATGCGCAGCCCGCGCGCATAAAAATATAGCTGCCCCCCTGTATGGGGTAGGCATTAGGCTAGGCGCTGGCATCCATACCAGCGCCTCTCTAGTGTCCGGTTAAAGCACTATTCCAGTCATGCCGGGCTCCGACACGGCATCCACGAAAACTGAAATATGCTAGCAATCCTCAGCGTGTGATTAGAATACGCTATCAAAATAGTCATTTTTTAAAAACCTGTATTAAATGCATGCTACGAACTTCGTAAGCCTATGGATACCGGCTCAAGGCCGGAACGACAACCTGAAAGTGAGTCATAAATCTAAACGAGGTGAATTCTATTTACTATTTTAGTGTCAAATACATACCATTACGATTTTAACCGGACACTAGTGTATCAGCGCCTGGCTTACCAGCAGCTACCTTCTCCTTGAGTTTCAGACCGTTGTCCCCCTACATTTAAATTTTTTTCAGCTCGTTAGACATTCGTTCAAAGCCACAGCTCTAAACACGATGGATCAAGCAAGCCAAATTCAGCCTGTGTACTATACTGGCCCATTATGAAGACCGTAGATGAGATGGACTTTGATAGCCTATTACAGGGCATAGATGATGGCGCCAGCCCACTGGTATTTTGCCGCTGCTGTCACACGCCTATTACCAGCCAGCACGAACAGGCCATCATAGGCAATAACAGCCACCACCGTTTCACCAACCCCGCCGGCGTCAACTACCATTTGCGCTGTTTTAACAATGCCCACGGCTGCAGCATTACCGGCCCCGCCAGCGAAGAATACAGCTGGTTTGCCGGCTACCAATGGCAACTGGCCCTGTGTACAGAGTGCGGCGAGCATTTGGGCTGGTATTATCAGTACTGCCGTAGCAGCCATAGCCAGCGTTTTTTCTTTGGTTTAATAGCCGATAGGTTAATGGATCAACTGGGCTAGGCTTTCGTGCTACACTGCGCCGCCTAGTAACAGCAACGACCTATGCGCTATGACTGGCAGAGATTTTATTGCCCCCCCTTGCACCGAAGATATACATATACTCTGGCAGGACGATCAGTGTTTACTGGTTAACAAACCCGCTGGTTTACTCTCGGTGCCCGGCCGCCACCCCGCCAACCGCGACTGTCTTATCAGCCGAGTGCAAGAGCAATACCCCAGCGCCAGAATCGTACACCGCCTAGACATGGATACCTCGGGGATTATGGTGCTGGCGCTAAACGCCGATAGCCATAGGCAGCTCAGCCGACAGTTTGAACAAAGGCTCACCCACAAATGTTATATCGCTGAAGTGTTTGGCCTAGTAGCAAAAGATAAAGGCAGTATAGAGCTGCCCATCATCACCGACTGGCCTAATAGGCCCTTACAAAAAATTGACCACGAGCAGGGTAAAGCCGCCTTAACCCACTACCAAGTGCTGAGTAGAAACCCCACGCGCAATAGCAGCCGAGTATTGCTCACCCCCATCACTGGGCGCTCGCACCAGCTGCGCATACACCTAGCGGAAATAGGCCACCCTATTTTAGGCTGTGATTTTTATGCCCACCAGCAGGCTAGAGCCCTATCACCGCGGCTATTGCTGCACGCTGAAACCCTGCATTTTCACCACCCTGTTAGCGATGAAGTCATTAAAGGCTACAGCCCCTGCCCCTTTTAATGCGGCCAGTTCTTTAACAAGGCTATAGGTACGAGCACCAGTCACTCCAGCTGCCCGCATACAGCTTGGCGTCCTCCCTGCCCGCCTCGGCCAGCGACAATAAATTAACGCAGGCCGTGACCCCCGAACCGCAGTACACCATTAACTCATCCTGATTAAGCAGCTCCTGCCAACGCGGTTGCTGTTGCTCAGTCAGTAACTGCCCCTGCTCGCCGGTGACACTCTGCCAAGGGTAATTAACAGCCCCCTCTATATGCCCAGCGATAGGATCTATAGGCTCCTCTTCGCCGCGGTAACGCGGCGCTTCACGGGAGTCTATGAGTGCACAATTCGCACCGCGCTGTATGACCGCCTCGCGATTTACCAATAATTCGGGGCGCGGCGCAGCGATAAAGTCCCCCGCTATGCTGCTGGGGATAGCAGCATCACAAGGTAAACCCTGCCCCTGCCAGGCCTTAAAACCCCCGTCTAACACTTTTACCTGCTCATGGCCCAAGTAGCGCAGCAGCCACCACAACCTGGCAGCAAAGGCCATGCGCTGATCATCATAGGCCACCACCAAGGTCTTATTAGTCATACCCAGAGCCTGCAAACGCTGCTGTAATCGCCCACTATCAGGCAAAGGGTGACGGCCACCATGCCGCCCCTTGGGGCCGGACAAATCTTCATCCAAATGCAAATAATGGGCACCACTAATATGGCTTTGCTGGTAGCTGCGGCGACCGGCCTGCACATCTGCCAGTGAAAAACGGCAGTCTATAATCAATAACTGCTCGCGGGGTTTAGCCGCTAACTCCGCCGGTGAAATCAAATATTTTGGCATAACACTACTCTTTAATTACTTACCTTTTTATTACTTAGCTTTTTAATGCTTAGCTTGGCGCTGGCCGCGCAAAGCAAATTGCCCAGCGGGTGATATAGGCTATGCTAAGCAATACCTTTTTATCAAGTAATATAAACATGGACGATTTTACTAGGCCCCTCTACAGTGATAGCGGCGCACAATCAGGCAGTTCTATGGATAAGCTAGAGGCGAAAACACGCTTCCTCTACCACTATGCCCCTATAGGTATATGGGAAGAAGACTGGAGCAAAACCAAGGCGCTATTCGACTCTTTAACACCGCAGCAGCAAAAAAACTTTGAGCAATACCTAAAGCAAGACCCTGCGCGGGTGGAGGCCTTTAAACACACTACCCAAGTCATATCGGTAAACCCTGCCGCCCTACACCAATATGGCTACTGCGAAGATGAACACGACTTATTTTTACAGGAGTACGATGTTTACATAGCCGATTTTCTTCCCGACCTAATTAGATTTTCTCAGGGGGAATATGTCAGTACTAGTGTGAGCGAAGAAACCGGGCGCTTTGGTAAAAAGTTAATTTTTCGCGACACCTACTGCATACCGGAAGACTATCGCCACGACTGGCGGCGGGTTATTTGCATCTCGCAGGAAATATCACAAACCCTACAACACGAGCGCATAGTCGACGAACAAGTACGCCACTTAGAAATGGCAGCAGCTATAGCCAAAATAGGCTATTGGAATGTGGGCTTAAGCGAAAATGCCAAAATTCAATATTCAGGCCAGTACTTGCAATTGATGGAATTAGAAAGCCAAGACGCCATCACCCAAAGCGACATTAACAAAATAATACACCCTGAAGATTTGCCAAAAGTTCTTAACACCTTCAAAAAAGCTGACACCCACCTGCAGGATTACAGCATAGATTACCGAGTCATCACCCCCAAAGGAAAATTAAAATACATACATGAAATAGGGCAAATATTAGCAAATCAAGATGGCAAGACCTATTCTCACCACGGCATTATTCAAGATATCAGCACCGAGGTTTTTAAACAGCAACAACTGGAATCCGCCAAGCAAAAAATTAACCAATTAAAAGAACAGTTTATGGGGGCCATTAACGCACTCACAGTAGGCATAGGCTTATTCGACAGCAACAACAAACTCATAAAATCCAATAACTACCTCAATAGCTATTTTAATGAATTTGATATAGATCTGTACCAGCCGGGACTTAATTTCCATGAAGCTATAAAAAGCATTATCCAAACTGACGACTACAAAAATAATAAAGAACAGAAACAACAAGACTTTCAACAATGGTTTATTAGCAACTCTGAAAAAGCCTTTGAATATTACGACAACTATAGCTGGCTCAGCCTGCATAAAGAAACGCTAGCGGATAACAGCTACGCCATCACCCTTTCCGATATTAGTGAGCTCAAAGAGCGCGAACACCTACTACATGAAAAACAACAAGAGCTAGAGCGATTAGCCACCAAAGACGCACTCACTAATATTTATAATCGTCGCAAATTTAATGAAAGCCTCAACCATGAATTTAGGCGTAGTATGCGTAATAAAGAGCCGCTATCTTTAATTATGTGCGATGTAGACTTCTTTAAAAACTACAATGATAACTATGGTCATATCAGTGGCGACCAATGTTTACAACAGGTGGCCGAAGCCATACACCAGTGCTTTAATCGTGTCACTGATATAGTCGCCCGCTACGGCGGGGAAGAGTTCGCCATAATCCTGCCCAATACTGACCAGCTGCTAGCAGAGCAACTAGCCGCCAAAATGCTAGCCGCGGTTAAAGATAAAAACATCCCTCATCAAGGCTCAAAAATAGGTGATTGCGTTACCGTAAGCGTGGGGGTAACCACTATGAATAATTGCCTGCAACACAGCCAAATCGACCTTATAGACTGTGCCGACAAGGCCTTATATACGGCCAAAGAACAAGGCCGAAACTGCATGTGTAGCAACCTCTGCCTATAACTACAGCGACACACGCACATATTCAAGGCAGGCTAACAGCCTACAACGCAGCCAATTCAACTCAATAAACATATTAGCTTAGGCAAAGGGGATTCCATCGTCATCATCACAAGCCCCTTTAACTCCGTTTTAAGGAAACTAATTAGTTAGCGCCTAGAGCCAGCAGAAAACGGCCCCAGCTGCAGTACTACTTATTTGTGGGCCTAGCACTAATCGTTTAGATTGATGGGCTTAAGCTTATATAGTATGGTCGTGGCATATTCAGCTTAAGTAACTCTGGCTAATAAGCTTTTTAACTTAACAAGAGGCAAACTCATGCGCTATTTACTCGCTATACTCCTACCCCCAGTGGCGGTTTTTCTTTGTGGCAAGCCTATGGTTGGCATTTTAAATATCATACTCACCCTATGTTTTTGGGTACCTGGCGTGGTACATGCACTATTTGTGGTACACAGCCACCTCAACGAAAAGCAAACTCAAAAAATTGTTGATGCCATAAACAACAAAGGTTAAGCCCATGCTACTGCGCGTCTTGTTAATCAGTATTCTGTTTACTCTCACCGCTTGTGAAAGCACTTATTTCAATGCCATGGAAGAACTGGGCATACACAAGCGCGATATTTTGGTAGACCGCATAGAAGATGCCCAAGACGCACAACAAGAAGGGCAGGAGCAGTTCAAAACTGCCCTAGAGCAATTTAAAGAGGTGGTTAACTTTGACGGCGGCGAACTAGAAGAAATGTATAACCGCCTCAACAGCGCCTACGAAGACAGTGTAGACGCCGCCAACAACATCAGTAAACGCATAGACAAAGTTGACTCCGTAGCCAATGCCCTGTTTGATGAGTGGCAAGATGAGCTGGAGCAATACACTAACAGCAACCTTAGGCGCAGCAGCGCAGCGCAACTTAAAAGCACTCAACAACGCTATAGCCGCCTGCTAAAAGCCATGCGCAAAGCTGAAAGCGCCATCGCCCCCGTGCTTAACACCTTGCGTGATAACAGCCTATATCTTAAACACAACCTCAATGCCCGTGCGATTAGTTCACTGAAGGGCGAACTGGGCTCAGTCAACCGCGATGTCACCGCCCTAATTAAAACGATGGAACTAGCCATACAAGAGTCCAATAGTTTTATTAAAGAGCTAAAAGCGGGCAGTTAAACTCCCCCCATCACCACTCATATAATGCATCAGCTCAACTAAACTGGTGCCTGTCGCCACAGCAAAGATAGCTATGACTCAAGTCGTTTCCTCCAAAGGGCTGGCCAGCTCCATAGGCGCATCACTGTTATTTGCCATGATGCCGCTGTACTTGCAGTGGCTGCCTTCCAGCTCCGGTTACGTAGCCGCTGGCCAGCGCATTATTTGGACCAGCCTATTTATTGCCTGCGTACTGCTATTTAATAAGCAGTTGCTCAACAGCCTTAAACCCCTTAGCCGACTCAGCAATTGGCCTGGGCTAATCTGCGGCTCGCTGTTGGTAGGTATGCAGTGGTTTATATTTTCCTGGGCGCCGCTAAATAATGAAACCTTAGGCGTTTCTCTAGGTTATTTTTTACTGCCACTCACTTTAGTGTTGGTTGGCCGCTTGCTCTACGGCGAAAAGCTAAACCTGGCGCAAAGTTTGGCCACGGTATTAGCCAGCTTGGCGATAGCCTATAACCTTTGGTATACCGGCAGTTTTTCCTGGGTGGCCTTAGTCATAGCCTTGGGTTATCCGCTGTATTTTATTTTGCGCCGCAAACAATCCCTGCCAGTAATGAGTGCCTTTTTTATAGAAAACTTATTATTGCTACCCATCGCTTGGTGGGCCAGCCAACACTATGGCCAGGTCACACATCCCTTTGCTTACAGCTGGCCAGAGCTGGCGGTATTTTTAGGGCTGGGGGTTTTAGGTTCGCTGGGCATGTTGTGCATGCTATACGCCAGCCGCCTACTACCAGTGGCATTGTTTGGCTTGCTAGGTTATTTAGAGCCGCCACTAATCATGCTGGTAGGTTTATGCTTTTTAAATGAAAGCATACAGCCCGGCGAATACCTTACATACATATTGATACTGCTGGCACTCATCACCCTTAGCCTTAGCGGTGTCAAACACCTGCTGCGTGAGCGCCGCCGCCGAGCTTAATAGCGGCTGCGGCAATATGCCACATTCCCCCCTTTTTCTTAACGCTATACCATGGCCGCTGATTACAATAGCTTTAAGACTTTTACCCACATGCATAAAAAAACTTTATTTGCCGCCAGCTTTTGCTACGCGGCACTGCCCAATGTAGCCTTAGCTCTCACCCCTTTAGAAACCGTAGTGGTCACCGCCACTAAAGAAGCGCAACAGCGCGGTGACTTGGCCGAGTCGGTGCAGGTGTTTGATGCCGCCACTATTAGCGCCATTTCACCCTCTCACCCCAGCGAAGTGTTAAACCGCGCCGCCGGTGTGCATATTAATAATTTGGGCGGCGAAGGCCATATGACCGCCATACGTCAACCCATTACCACTCGCGGCGTGTACTTATATTTAGAAGATGGTGTGCCCACTCGCCCTTCGGGCTTTTTTAATCACAATGCCTTATACGAAGTTAATATTCCGCAGTCCGGTATGTTGGAAGTGGTCAAAGGCCCGGGTACGGCACTGTACGGCAGCGACGCTATAGGCGGCATGATTAATGCCATTAGCAAAGCGCCTCCTAGCGAGGCTCGCTATACCGTTAATCTAGAGGCGGGCTCTGATGGTTGGCGCCGCGGCTTATTATCTGCCGGTAATAGCAACGATGAGCAAGGCTTTTTAGTCAGCATTAACTGGACTGAAAATGAGGGCTATAGCGATGCCGCCGATTACAGCCGCGGCTCTTTAAGCGGGCGCTGGGATATTAGCGCCAGCGATAAGCTGCAACTTAAAACACTACTCTCCTATAGCAATATCGATCAAAACAGCGTCTCCAGCTTGGAAGCCTACGACTACCGCCATCATGGCGATAAAAATCTATACCAAGGTGGCACCGCCTTTCGTGAAGTTGAATCACTGCGCTTATCCTCAGAGTTTGCGCTCACCCTGAGTGAACAAAGCCTACTCACCCTTACCCCTTATTACCGCGACAACAGCATGGACATGGCTCCCAGCTGGATGGTGAGTTACGACCCCAACGTACTGGCCAGTGAGTTTCAATCCTACGGCCTGCTCAATAAATTTCGCCATAGTCTTAATGACAAGGTCACCGTTATTAGCGGCTTAGACTTGGACTACACCCCCGCCAGCTACCAAGAAACGGCCATTAGCCACAGCTTAAACGGCGATATTTATACTGGCTATGTTGTACTGGATCATAAAAATTATGATTTCAAAGCCACTCAAACATCAGTATCGCCCTATTTGCAAATCGATGCCGAGGCCAGCGAACAATTAAAAATCTCACTGGGGCTGCGCTACGATTATTTTACTATTGCCTACCGCGACCAACTGCCCAGCAATAACCCCTATAGTGTTTTTATCCCGCAACTAAACCGGCCCGTCAACCACTTGCGCCCCGACAATCAAACTGCGCGCTTTGAAGAATGGAGCCCCAAACTGGGCGTGGTTTATCAACTCAACGACCAGCACAACAGCTACTTTAATTATCGCCACGCTTTTAGCATACCCTCGGCGGGCACCCTGTTTCGCTCTGGCTCCACGGCCAACAGTGATGACTTACAGCCCATTAAGGCCAATAGCACAGAGTTGGGCCTGCGCGGCCAGGCCACAGACTGGCTGTATTACGAACTGGCCGCTTACCGCATGCAAATCAAAGATGACTTGGTAACGGTAATCGATGGTTTTACCCGCAATGTTTATAACGCCGGTAAAACCACTCACCAAGGTGTGGAGCTCTCGTTACAAGGCCAGATCAATGCAGCGTGGCACTATTCCCTGGCTTATACCCGCACTAGCCAGCGCTATGATAGCTTTAGCTATACCTGCTGTTTTCCCTCGCAAAATATTGATGTTAGCGGCAACGAAGTGGGCAAGGCCCCCAAAACCATTGCCAACATGACCTTAAGTTATAGCCCTCACACCCTACCCGGCCTGCGATTGGAAGCAGAGTGGTCACATATGGGTGGCTACTATACCGATGAAACCAACAACGGCCGCTACGATGGCCATGATCTTTATAACCTGCGCATTAACTATCAAATTAATGAAGCTGTGGAAATCTACGCCCGCCTACAAAATATCACCGATGTTTTGTATTCCAGCTACACCAATAGCCAAGTGGGCGATGCGGATATTAGTTATAGAACCGGGCAACCCCGCAGCGTTTATACCGGTATAAAACTTGTTTTTTAACCCAGCCATTACTAGCGACAAAAAATGAAAAAAATCGCCATACTTAGCGCCCGCAAAATTCATCAAAACTTAGCCTGGCTAGCGCTAGCGGCATTGCTACTATTTTTACTATCCGCACTCAGCCATCCACTCATGGTATGGACAGGCCCGCAGCCGCAGCAGTTTATGCCACCCAGCATGATATTAAAGGGCGAAGAACTACCCCGTATACAACAGCTGCTAGCAGGCAACGATTTACATGCTCGTATCTACAAAGCCGTGCCCAGCCCACACGGCCCCATGCTGCAAATCACTCACGATGAAAAAAGCCCTAGGCAATACCTGCCACTAAACCCGCAACACGGCCTATCACCACCGCAACTACAGGATTACGACCGCAGCCAGGCCATTTGGCTGGCACGCTATTACAGCGGCGAACAAGGGCCAATTAAAGCCGTACATTTTATTAATGAATTCAATCACCACTACCCTTGGGTTAACCGCTTGCTGCCGGTATACCAGGTAGAGTTTGAACGCAGCGATAATTTAACTGTGTACGTGCATACCGAAACCAATGCCTTGGCCGCCATTAACAACCAATGGAAAACGAATTTACAAAGCCTATTTCAAATGCTGCACACTTGGTCGTGGCTGGACGGCTACCCGCTATTACGTGTGTTAATTATTAGCCTGTTATTAGCCAGCTTACTCAGCATGGCGGCAGCCGGTTTAGTGATGATGCTTTTTATCAAACGTAAAAAATTTAACAGCCTGGCACAGCAATACCACAGAGCTATTGCGGGCTGGCTGATGCTGCCCTTTCTCGCCCTATGCCTTAGCGCACTTTATCATTTATGGCAGGCCGAATACGGCGAACAAAATAGCGGTATGCGCCTAAGCCAGGCTATAAATATTAAACAACTAGACCCTAAGCAGTCTTTATCCACCGCCGCAGTTACGGGCAAAGCACTAAACGGGCTGAGTATTATTGAGCATCAGGGTACTATTTTTTATCGCGCCAGCTTGGCCCGCAATCACGACAGTGATAATCATCAACCCCACCAACACAGCAGCAAACGCCAACAAAATTTTGATGGCAATAACAAAGAGCAAGGTGCAATACTGATAGCAGCAAATAATAGTGAGCATGCTATTAGCGAAGCCCAAATCGTCAACCAAAAAGCCTTGCAATATTTAGGCTTGGCAGCTAATACCGAAACCAAGCTGCAACTAGTTAAGCACTTTGGCAATGGCTATGATTTTAGAAACAAGCGCCTGCCGGTATGGCGAGTTGATATTAACAATGCACAAGCGGATAGCGTTTTTATAGACCCTGCTACCGGCATATTGGTAGAACATTTACAACACTCGCAAAAACTGGAGCGGCTGTCTTTTTCGCTATTGCATAAATGGAATTTTTTAGTGCCTTGGGTAGGCAGGGAAGGCCGCGATGCTATCATCGTAATATTTCTACTAACCTTTGCCGGCTTCGCCTATATGGGGCTAAGGCTTAAACTGCCCGCCGCCAAGGCGGGCTAAACTACAGCACGGCAACGGCTAAATATTTATCAATTTGCGCCGTAGAATTAACTCCCGGAGTTAATACATTGGCCACCCCCAGTGCTAATAACAGCTGGCTAAAGGATTGCTGATCTTTTTGCGGCAGTGTTGCGCCAACCTCATCCATATGGCTTTGTAACTGTTCTAGCACTTGGGCAATCTCTATATTGCGGCTGCTGGCGGTGGGCATATTAAAATGGTCTAACACCGTTTGCGCCTGCCGCAGGCTGTCGATAATACCCTGCTCAGCGCCTTGCTGCTCCAGGCTGGCCGCATAGCTATCAATAAAATTTGAGAGCTGTGCCACAGCAGAGCTCTCATCCTGATCTTTATTTAGCACTCCCGCCCCTAAGCTTTCAGCCTCTTGCTGGCTAATCAAACCGTACTCAGCCAAGCGCTCGATTAAGGCCTTAGTTATTTTGATGGCGCGGGGGCCTTCGGCAAAAAACTCTTCATTAAGTTTTTGTATTTTTTGTGCACGGCTAGAAATTTGTACGGTTTCGGTTTGCTCTTCACCCGCAGCCGCCACATCGCTAAGCGCGGCACTGGCCGCCTTGGCCACAGTATCGACGGCCGCCGCTGGCGAGTTACTATTGCTAGCACTGCTATTGCTGCTAGCCGTGTTGCTATTGAGGGTGGCTTTGCCAAGCCCATCTAAGCTGCTCATGGTTTATCCTATGCCATAATTTTGTCTATCAACGATACAGAGCAATTATCATGCCTTTGTAGCTATAGCCATTAGCAGCAACATTGACAGCACTCAGTGGCAACGCTTATTGTAGCTGGCTGCAATCTCGACTAGGCTCACGCTAATAATCAATAAACTTGCAGCTGTTATATTGCTAACATCAGCCTCGTTAGTAACACCACTAAGGTTGCGCACAATAAAACACCCAACACCCTGAAATTTGAGAGCTGGTTGTGAACAATTCGAATACGCCCCACCCAACAACAAAAAAAGGCGTCAGCATATCGCTTAGCAGCAAAGTGGTTTCACTACTGCTGATACTTTTTGCAATATTCGCCAGCGTTAATTATCTCAGCCAGCGCTATGTGGTATACCCTAGCTTTGAAGCATTGGAACAAGAGGTAGCCCAAAATAATGTCCAGCGCGCCTTACTGGCCATACGCCGTGAGCTCGATGCCCTGCGCCCGCAGGCAGCGGACTGGGCCAAGTGGGATGACAGCTATCAATTTATCGCCGACCAAAATCAGGCCTATATAGACGCCAATTTATATGCCGGTGCCGTGCTCTCTATAGGCGTCAACCTAGAGGCGTTTTACAATCTTGAAGGCCAGTTAGTGTGGGGCATGGGGCTAGACCTAAGCACCAAAGAGGTCGTGAATTACCAAACCTTTTTACCCAAAACATTGCCCCCCAAGCACCCCTTATTAAGCCCGCCCTCTGCCACCGCCCCCATACAAGGCATTATTAACACTCCCAGCGGGGCTATGCTTTTTGTCTCCCACCCTATACTGAATGATAACGGTGAGGGCCCCGCTAGAGGCAATGTCATTTTTGGACGGCTGCTTAACAGTAAGGCCATAGCCCGTATTGCCGAACAATCGCGTATTACGCTCTACGCCCAAGCCGCCGATGCCACAGCGGCAGTAAGCGCAGTAGCAAAGTCCGACAACGAACTAGCCCATAGCAACATCCATATAGCCACTGGTGAAACACTGTTAACTGGCTCCACAACCCTATTAGATATAGAGGGTAAACCTGCACTTAAGCTGATGGTTTCCACGCCGCGTACTATTACCGCACGCGGCCACAAAGCCATGATGATAGCCAATATCTCTATGGCGGTAGCCGCCTTAAGTATTTTGTTTTTTATTTTGGTGTTGCTGCGCATCACCGTATTTACACCGGTTACCCAACTCACCCAACACGCTATTAATTTGGGTCGTAAAAATAAACTCAGCTCAGCTTTAAATCTAAACCGCAATGATGAAATTGGCGTCTTAGCCGATGAGTTTGACCTTATGGTAGAGCGGCTCAACCAAGCCCAGCGGCAAGTTTCGGACCTATCCTACCAGGCTGGCGTGGCCGAAATGGCCAGCGGGGTATTACACAATATAGGCAACGCCGTTACCCCGCTGGGAGTAAAACTCAGCATGCTGAAACAGAGCTTAAAAGAGGCACCACTGGCCGAACTGGAAATGGCCGATAGCGAGCTGGCCGATCCCTCTACCCCCGAAGACAGACGAGCAGACTTACAGGCCTTTAAAGTATTGGCCAACCAAGAGCTCATTAAACTGATAAGTCGCATTAGCCCCGAGATAGATGCCATGCGCACTCAGGTAGACCATGTGCAATCAGTACTGGCCGACCAACAGCGCTACAGCCGCGCTGAACGTATGCTAGAGCCGCTGGACCTAGACAGCCTGTTACGCGACAGCATAAAACTCTTACCCGAATCACTGCTCGCCCACACCCAAATAGAGCTAGACCCAGCGCTAGCCCAGCAACAGCCCATACTGGCCGGTCGTATCGCACTGCAGCAAGTGTTTAACAATCTGCTGATTAACGCCGCCGAATCCATCAAAGAGAGCCGCCAAAAAGCCGATACCGGGCTGATACGTATTTTTGTTGCCGGGCAAGCCGACGATGACCAACAGTTGCTACAGCTATGTATTTGCGATAATGGCCTAGGTATTGCCCCCGACAATATTAAACAGCTGTTCGATAGCGGATTTTCAACTAAACTTAGAGGCTCAGGCGTAGGCCTGCACTGGTGTGCCAATACCCTACTAGGCATGGGTGGGCGCATATACGCCAGCAGCGATGGTTTGGGCCATGGCGCTTGCTTACACTTACTACTACCGCGTGCAAATAAACCATAATAAGAGAATCCTATATGAGCAATGAGGATAAAATCCGTATTTTAATCGCTGATGATGAAGCCAGTATTCGTGAAAGCTATAAAAATATTCTCCAACCCCAACAGCCCGAAGCCGGTAACGACCTGCAGGCAATGCGCGCACGCTTGTTTAATAATAAAACTGCAAAGCCCAAGCAGAGTTTTGATTTAAGCTTTTGCAACGGCGCCGAAGATGCCGTGCTGGCAGTACGCGAGTCCATAGAAACAGGCCAGCCCTTTTCCTTGGTATTTCTTGATATGCGCATGCCCCCAGGCCCCGACGGCGCATGGGCAGCGGTACGCATACGCGAGCTAGACCCCAACTTAGATATTGTTATCGTCACCGCCTACTCCGATGTAGACCCCGAAGAGATCTCAGCCCAAGTACCACCCGCCGATAACCTTTTTTATGTGCAAAAACCTTTTCACGTGCATGAGATACGCCAACTGGCCAATGCGCTAAGCCGCCGTCGGCAAGCGGAAGATCGCATACGCCAACTCGCCTACTTCGATGATATTACCGGCTTACACAATCGTATTTCTTTTAAAGAGCGCTTAACTATTGCCCTCAAAAATGCTGCACGCAATCAGCGCAGCCTGGCCATTTTATATTTAGACTTGGATAATTTTAAACGCGTCAACGACACCCTGGGCCATGCCGTAGGCGACATTATGCTCAATGAAGTGTCCAAGCGGTTATTACTGGCGATACGCGATACCGATGCCATTACTTCAGGGCATATTAATAAAGCAACGCCTGCTGCCAGTAATAACAACAAACACTTAGCTCGTATGGGCGGTGATGAATTCTCCTTATTACTCAGTGAAATTGCCGACGGCACCCATGCCGCCATAGTAGCTAAACGCGTACTCAGCGCCTTGGAACAGCCCATAAGCTTGGATGGCCATGAGCTTATCATCACCTCCAGCATAGGTATTGCGGTATACCCCAATGATGGCGACGATGCCGACACCCTGCTTAAATGCGCCGACTTAGCCATGTATGCCTCTAAGCGAGAGAGCCGCAACACCTTTAACTTTTACAGTGCCGAAATGAAAGTCACCGCCCTACGGCATATGGCGTTAGAAAAAGGCCTGCGCAATGCCATCGCCCGCAACGAACTCTCTATACACTATCAACCCCAATTAGATATACGCAGTGACAAAGTCTCCGGTGCCGAAGCCTTGCTGCGCTGGCAAAGCAGCGAACTGGGCAGCGTATCACCGGTGGAGTTTATCGCCGTCGCCGAAGAAACCGGCCTGATTTACAGCATAGGCGAATGGGTACTGCGCACAGCTTGTACACAAGTAAAAAGCTGGCGCGATACCGGCATGTACTTACCGAAAATAGCGGTGAATGTATCGGTTAAACAATTTTCTCACGTAGGCTTTGTGGCTTTGGTGCAGCAAGTATTAGAAGAGAGCGGCCTGGAACCCGAAGTCCTAGAACTGGAAATTACCGAAAGCGTACTGATGAAAGACGGTGACCAAGCCTTTACCACCTTAAACGCCCTCAAAGCCTTAGGAGTACAGCTGGCCATAGATGACTTTGGCACCGGCTACTCCAACCTCGCCTATTTAAAACGCTTTCCTATAGACAAGTTAAAAATTGACCGCGCCTTTATTTCAGCAGAGCAAGCCAACAAAGAGAATCAAGCCATAGTCACCGCCATTATCGCCATGGCCGACAGCCTGGATATGTCTGTTACAGCCGAAGGGGTAGAAACCAAAGGGCAGCTAGACTTTCTTAAGCTGCAGCAATGCGACGATGTGCAGGGCTTTTTATTAAGCCGGCCACTACCGGTGCAAAATGCGGGGGATTTTTTGCTAAGCCATGGCAAAGCAGCTAACGACGCTAAAGATAGTAGCGACACATAATAGCCCTGCGCAAAATCTCAAACCCTCACTCATAAACACGCCCTGTATACAGCTATAGGGCAACCAACCCTGGCACTATAAATACATAGCGATTAACTAGTTAAATAAGCCTTAAACAAAACGTATAAACCTTACTGGGCTTGCTGCTAAAATAGAACCATGACTAAGCCCCCCATGAATACAAAAAATATTTCTGATGTAGAGCTACGGCAAATCACCGTTTTTAAAACCGTGGTTGAATGTGGTGGTATCACCGCAGCCGAATTAAAGCTAAACAAAGGCAAGTCCGCTATTAGTATGGATTTATCGTCCTTAGAGCAGCGGCTAGGCATGACACTATGCCAGCGCGGGCCCAGCGGCTTTTCACTGACCGAGCAGGGTAAGTCTATTTATGCGGCGGCCAAGCAACTGCTAGCCAATATAGAGCTGTTTCGGCAGCAGACCCACGAGGCGCAATCACAACTCACCGGCAAGCTTAACCTTCAGCTTGCCGATAATGCGGTATGGGATCACCAATTAGATATATCCGAAGTGATTGCCAACTTTCATCAAGCTGAACCCAATATTTATATTAATATCGTTGGCAGCGGCCCCAATGAAGTTGCCCAAGCAGTGCTTAGCGGCCAAGCTGACTTAGGCATAGATGTGTTACCGCGTCAGTCTGCAGCGTTGAACTGCCTACCACTTTATAAAGAAGATTTGTTTTTATATTGCGGCGAAAAGCATCCACTATTTTCTGCCGATTGCGAAGAGCTAACGCTAGCAACATTAAAGCATTACGAATTTATACGCATAGTGACCTTGCGCGATCCAAAGCTAGAAGCACTATTAGCCGATTGCCGCATGACAGCCTCGGCCAGTAACCTAGACATGCGCGCAGCCATGATTCTCAGCGGCCAATATCTAGGATTCTTACCCAGCCATATGGCTAAGCATTGGACCCAAACACAAAAAATGCGCGCGCTAATGCCTGAGACCATGAGTACTTGCAATGACGTTTATGCCATCACGAATAAAAGCCAAACCTGTAACCCGGCAAGGGATAGGTTTATTGCTGCGGTCAACAAAGTGTTAAATAAACATACTTAGCGTATTTGCTTAAACAGCACCTTTACTCACTAAGTTTGTTAAGGTGCCGGCTTATAAACAAGTTTAGTGATTAGCAGCAAGCTGGCTTAAACATTTATCCAAGGCCTGTATAAAAATATCCACCTGCGGCCTGCTAAACACCAACGACGGCCGCAACTTTAAGCTATTACGCAAAGGACCAGAGCTGCCAATCAACACCCCCTGCTCTCGCATCAATTCTAGTAGCGCAAAAGTTTGCTCACTAGCTGGTGCCTTAGTGACACGATCAGTCACAAACTCTACCGATGCCAGCATGCCCTGGCCGCGCACATCGCCTATTAACGGCTGGGTTGTGGCCAGCTGCCGCAATTGCTCTCGCAGGTAATCACCGGTTTGGTTGGCATTGTTAATAAGATCTTCGTCTTCAATAACATCCAACACCGCCATGCCCGCCGCACAGGATACGGGGTTGCCACCAAAGGTACTAAACATCGCGGTTGCTTCAATAAAGCGATTTAAAATCGCTTTGCTGGTGACCAACACGCCCAAGGGGTGGCCATTGCCCACCGGCTTACCCATGGTCACAATATCGGCTTTTAAACCGCGCGCCTCGTGCCCCCACATTTGCCCTAAACGGCCAAAGCCTGCCTGCACCTCATCGGCAACTATCAAGCCGCCTGCGGCGCGTACTTTTTGTTCTACTAAAGCTAAATAGCCTTCAGGCACATCGATCACTCCGCTAGAGCAATAGGCGGTGTCCACCATAAAGCAGGCGGGCTTGATGCCTTTATCTTGCAACTCTGCGATGGCAGCATCAGCATCTTGTGCATACAACTCGGCGCTATTTTCTTTACCGGCGTGAGGGCCACGATAGCTGCATGGCACACCTAAGGTGGCGATATGGTTAGCGGTTTGCGGGCGGCTTTTAGGCGATAAATCTCGAATGGTTTCGCTAATGCCGTGATAGGCATCTTCAACCACAATCGCGCCATGGTTACCGCTAATCAAACGTGACATTTGCAAGGCTATGTCATTGGCTTCGCTGCCAGAGTTAAAAAAGATACAGGCATTTAAATGCTCAGGCATTAAGCTGGTTAAGCGTTCGGCATAATCCAACACGCTGCGGTACAGATAACGGGTATTGGTATTAAGCACTTTTGCCTGCCGACTAATCGCCCTAACGACATGCGGATGGCAATGACCCACCTGCGGCACGTTATTATATAAATCTAAATAGGCTTTACCGTCTACGCCATATAGCCATGGCCCCAGCGCCCGCTCAACGTGCAAAGGGCGCTGGTAAAAATGCCAGGTTTGCTCGCCTAGCAACTGATGGCGTTGCTCTAGCAGTTCCCGCTCATCGCTTTCGCTGACGCGCTCTTGCTCACCAATAGCAGGGCTATAGGCGGGGAAACGACAGGCGGCTCTAAAACGTGAAGTAACCGCGTGCCGCCCTTGATTTAATAATTTATCTAACAATGCCCAGTACAACTCTATATTTTTAACATAGGGCTCTTGCTCAGGATGCTCCGCAGAGCGCCAGGCGCAGAGGGTAATATAAATACATACACGCACTAAAATAAGGTCGTAGAGTAAGTCTATTTCTTCCTCTTCTAGCGCCAGTTCCCTATCGTAGCCCACTATAACGTCACACATATTGCTAACAGGGTCGTCGACCTGTTCCATCATCATGCTGCAGGCGACAACCAATTCCATGATTAATGGCGAGTACAACATATCACCAAAATCAATTAAGCCGGCGACGCAATTAGGCTTGTCAGGATTTAACAGCACATTACCGCCATGGGCGTCTTGGTGCACCACTTGATGACGTAGCTGTGTTAATTTTGGTGATACATGCTCATTCACATAATCAAATACGGTTTCTACCTTTGCTCTAATATCGGCATTGCTAATACTGTCGGTATGTGGGCGATGCACCATAAAATTCATCACATCCCAGGGATGTACGTTTTTAGCATGGGGGTGAAAAAAACCGCGCAAGGCCTTATCAAGCTTGGCAACGGTAGCCCCTACATCACGGCGTAATTCCTTACTATTAAGCTCGGGACGGTCTCTTACCATAACGCCGGGCAAAAAAGTTAGTAAACGCACTACGTGTTTTTCGCCACTCTTACCTTTTATTATTTCTTCGCAAGCTCCGCCTTGGCTAAGTATTACCCGGGGAATGGGTAAATTAGGGTCCTGCTGCTCTACATGCCTTAACACCTGTGTTTGAAAGTCTATAACGCCAACATCATCCTGCGAATTTGAAATCTTTAATATATATTTTTCATCACGCTCTGAGGTGACTATAAAACCTTGATCTCGCTCGCTAGGTACTTCTTTAAAAATGCCATTCAAGGCAAAGTGTTTTTTGGCGATGGCTTGCACTTCAGCCATAGAAAAGTTTGGTCTACTACGCTTTAATATAGTGTTATCACCTTTCACTACATCGCGATTCAATTGATTCATTACTGTTACCTCTATTTACAGCAAGCCCAGTAGCTGGGCGATGGTCTTAGTTCAATTTTTGAAAGTAATATTCTTTAACTTTGACGCAAGGAATTGTCTTTGCGGATTTCGGCACTGCGTATAACAATCTCACCGACAATAAGCACCGCAATAGCGCCCACAAATACCGGCCACTGCATGCCGTGGTTGGGGTTATAAATAAACAGCACTATGGATAGGCACAACACGCTAATACAGGAACCCGCACAAAGGCCTGCGATTGCCATACCGCCAGCAAGTTTAAAAGGCCTGGGAGTCTCACCGTCACTCACGCGCATTTTTAAAAAAGCGAGCATCATGCCTATATAAGGCAATAGCGCGATTACGGCACTAAAAGAAAACAGCGACCAAAATAAATCCTCACTGTTACCCGCCATTAAGCCGTAAAGAACTAATACGCAGGTACTGACACAGCCCATAGTAATAGCCGCACCTATGGGTGTGCCTAAAGACTTATGCTCATACCCCAAGAAAGCGGGGAACTCACCTTCATTAGCGGCCTCGGCTATGGCACGGTTGCAGCCCAGCGACCAGGTCACACCGTTAGAGAAAAAGGTAAATAGCGCCGCAACACCTAAGCTCAAAGCGAAAGCATCACCCCATACAGAACCACCAAAAAATAAATACAGGGTATTCATCAAACCTTCTACGAGATTAATTTCCTGCGCGGGTATAGCCACCAAAATGGCAGCTGTGCCCAATGTATAAAGGCCGATGATAATTAAGCCGGAAAACAAAACCGCTTTTGGCACATTTTTGGCGGGTTCGTGTATTTCGTCACTGCCCGCACACATCAACTCAAAACCTAACATGCCGTATATAATCACGGGGATATATTGCATACCCTCTCCCCAGTTAGGCTTTAAAGTTTCAAAGCTTATTTGATTAGCCATGCCGTGATCCTGGCTATAGGCAAGCCCCCCCACTATCACCGCTATAAAAATCACTACTTTTAAAATGGCACCCACGTTGGGAATCCACTTACCCACCTCTAAGGTAATAATATTAATGGCCACCGCAATCCACGACAGGGCTATACCCAAGCCTATTTGCCATTTAAGTGCTAAATCGGGGATAAATAATTGGCTAAACACCGCGGCAAACAAAATAAAAATAGCGGGGTTCCATAGCGCCGTATTCACCCAATAGCCCCAGGTTGCCCTAGAGGCCCAACGGCCACCAAAGCTATCACGCAGCCATGCGTATATGCCGCCCTGCTCAGGGTAGGTGGTGCCCATCTCGGCACTGATCAAGCCAAAAGGTATAAAGAAGATAACGCCTAGAAATAGCCACCAAAAAATACTGGACGCACCCACGGCGGCAGCGGCAGCTAAGGTATCTAGCAGTAAAATCGCGGATACGGTGAAAAGGGTAAGGTCTCGCAACCTCAGTGATTTTATATGGTGAACAACACTGTCCATTTATTAGCCCTATGGGTAACTGACGAAGATACGGCTAAAACTAGCTATATCGAAGGCCAGCATTATAGGGCGCAGGCTTAATATCTAGGTTTCGCTGTCGAGAACCTAGGTTCAGCCAGGCCAGAGCTAGCCTGGCATGCCCCAGCTCCCGCAAACCGCTAGGCGGCAGTAGGCATATCTACCCAATAGCCTACAGCGCCCCATTTCTGTACAATGCGCCTCCTTTAGCCAGCCCCGTAAATCGGTAGTCTCTATGTCATCTACACCCACCAACAGCAGTGATTCCAAGCAAAAAGTCGGTTTTGTTAGCCTAGGCTGCCCCAAAGCTCTAGTCGACTCCGAGCGCATACTCACCCAGCTCAAGTTAGAGGGCTATGATATTAGCCCCAGCTACGACGATGCCGATGTGGTGGTGGTGAATACCTGTGGTTTTATAGACAGCGCCAAGCAAGAGTCTATGGACGCCATTAGCGAGGCCATGAAAGAAAACGGCAAGGTGATAGTCACCGGCTGTATGGGCAAGGGCAGCGATGCCGAGGCCATAAAGGCCGCCAATCCCGGCGTGCTTAGCGTCAGTGGCCCGGCTGATTACGACACGGTATTGGGCGCGGTGCATGAGTATATCCCCCCGGTTATCGAGCAAAAGTCCGCAGCTGAGCACAACCCCCTAATAGACTTGGTGCCACCGCAAGGCATTAAGCTCACCCCCAAACATTACGCCTATTTAAAAATTTCAGAAGGCTGCAACCACCGCTGCACCTTTTGCATCATCCCCGCTATGCGTGGTGACCTGGTTAGCCGCCCCATATCCGAAGTGGTAGATGAAGCCAAAAAACTGGTGGCGGCTGGGGTACGCGAATTATTGGTGATCTCCCAAGACACCAGCGCCTATGGTGTAGATGTAAAATACAAGCTGGACTTTGTGGACGGCCAAGCCCACGAAACTCGCATGCAAGATTTAGCCGTAGCCTTGGGTGAGTTAGGTGTGTGGGTACGCCTGCACTATGTTTACCCCTACCCCCATGTGGATAAAGTCATCCCCTTAATGGCTGCGGGAAAAATCCTGCCCTACCTAGACATCCCTTTCCAACACGCCAGCCCGCGCATTCTTAAATTGATGAAGCGCCCCGGCAACCAAGTTAAAGTGTTAGAACGGATTAAAGCCTGGCGCGAGATCTGCCCCGAGCTGGTGATACGCTCCACCTTTATTGTGGGCTTCCCCGGTGAAACTGAGGAGGACTTCCAAATGCTGTTAGATTGGCTGGAACAAGCTCAGCTAGACCGCGTGGGTTGTTTTAAATACTCACCAGTAGACGGCGCCACCGCCAATGAACTACCCGAGCATGTGCCTGAAGATGTACAGCAGGAACGCTGGGAGCGCTTTATGCAAACCCAGCAGCGCATCTCTACGGCACGCCTGCAGGCCCGCATAGGCCAAGAGATGGAAGTGTTGATTGATGAAGTAGACGAGCAGGGAGCGGTAGGCCGCTGCTATGCCGATGCTCCAGAAATCGACGGCAAAGTTTACTTAGACGGTTTTACCGATACTTTCCCCGGCGATGCCCTATTAGTGACCATTACCGGCGCAGATGAATACGACTTATGGGCAGAGCCCATCTATGAAGACGACACTGCTGGTTAAGGTGACTATCGCTACACCCGCTCAGGATATTGCTGCTCACGCTGCAAACATTTAATCAGCACGGCATACAAATGTTCAAAGTCTATGGGCTTGGCCACAAAATCATTCATGCCGGCTGCTAACACTTGCTGTTTATCTTCGCGCATGGCGTTGGCAGTCATGGCAATAATAGGCAAGTCATAAAAACGCGAGTCGGCACGTAGCCGCCTAGTCGTCGCCAAACCATCTAGCTGTGGCATTTGTATATCCATTAGCACGCCATGCACCGGCATATTCTCTAACAGCTCTAACACCTGCAGGCCATTTTCAGCCACGTGCACCTCTAGGCCTACTTTATTTAATAAGGCCACCGCCAAGGTTTGATTAAACGGATTGTCTTCGGCCAAAATAACCCTCATACCCTGTAATAATGGCAAGCTTTGGGCCACGGCCGTATCTAAACGTTGCACAGAAGAAATATGCCCGTTATGAGGTAACGCTGCTATTTCATTCACCGGGATTTCAAACCAAAACTCACTGCCCTGCCCTGGCCGGCTATTCACACCTATACGGCCATTCATTAACGTCACAAAACGCTGGCAAATGCTCAACCCCAGGCCCGAGCCCTGATACTGGCGAGCAATACTATTATCAATTTGCACAAAGGGCTTAAAGATTTGTTGCTGATCCTGTTCGCTAATGCCTATACCGGTATCACTAATAACAAAGCGCAGGCAGCACTGTTTGTCAGCCGCTTCGGGCTTAGTTACACAGTGCACTGATAATTTAACTTGGCCGCGCTCAGTAAATTTTATGGCGTTGCCACACAAATTGCTTAGCAGCTGTAACAGTTTGCCTTTGTCACACTCAATAAATTCCGGCACGCTATCGTCCACCGCAATGGCAAATAACAAGCCTTTAGCGGTGGCCTGCGCTTCAAACACATCGCTAATTTTTTTCAGCGTATCGGCAAGGGCAATGGACTCTGGCTCCAAGACCATATTGCCGGATTCAACCTTGGTATAACTTAAAATATTATTAATCAGCCCTAATAATAAATTGGCCGAGGTCACCACTTTAGCTATATAAGCACGCTGCAATTCGCCCAGGTCCATGGCTTCAACTAACTGAGCCAAACCTAAAATTGAATTTAACGGTGTGCGCAGTTCGTGGCTCATGACCGCTAGAAACTCACTCTTGGCGACATTAGCTCTTTCCGCTTCACTTTTAGCCAGGCTAAGCTGCTCGGTGCGCTCTGCCACTCGCTGTTCTAGAGTTTTATTAAAGTCTCGCACTGTAGCTATACGCAGCTGCATGCCGCGCACCGCAAAGTAGCACAGCACTGCAATCAATAAAGACAGTAAATAGCCCAATACACTAAGGCTCACAGAATACGGCGACTCATGCGACCAGCCGGCCTTAGGCTTAGCCGCCAGCAACCATTCTCCACCGAGAAAATTAACACCTTGGCTAATATTTTCCGCGTTAAACAAAACATCTTCGCCATAAAAAATATCGCCACTGGCTCCCAGCCCATCCTTACCGCGCATGGCTATGCTTAAGGTTTTTTCAGCTTCATTCAAGCCAGCGCTCTGTAGCAAAGCCTGATAATCAACCAC
Organism: Dasania sp. GY-MA-18; assembly: GCF_024734385.1. Taxonomy (GTDB): domain Bacteria; phylum Pseudomonadota; class Gammaproteobacteria; order Pseudomonadales; family Dasaniaceae; genus Dasania; species Dasania phycosphaerae. The sequence goes on from NZ_JANHAP010000001.1 coordinate 344,797, forward strand.
CATACTCACTATGCCTACAAACTTCCCGGGCTGCTTACTCTGGGTATGACTAAATAAAGGGATACGACAAATAATACCCGTACCACCCTGTATCAATTGCAAGGGGCCTGCCACCACTGGCATACGCGACTGCACTGCGCGCTGCACTGCAAGCCACTGCCCAGGTAAATCTCTATAGTTGTGGCCAATAATTGCGGCATTCCCTTCCATGGGATAGGCAAAGCGTATGGTATAGGCTTCTGAGATGGCGACATTGTTAATATAGGGTAGCCTAGTGGTGGCCTCTCTTGCCCATGCTTCTATCTTGTCCTGCTGGCTTAATATCGAAGCGCCTTCAAGCTTTAACGTAGAGATTAATATCTCTATACCTTGGGTAATATAAAAAGTTGAATTTAAGCGCTGCTCTAAATCTAAGCGAAAACGCCCTAGCTGATTCACTACATCCATGCGCTGCCTAGCGTAGTGGGCTTCGTCAATTAAGCGCACCATAAAACTAAACAACTGCTGGCTAGCCACCGCCAATAGCAGGCAGATGAGTAATAATTGTAAACGCGATAGTTGTTTCATAAGCTGATCTTTAAAAGCCTCAATACGTAAACGCCGCAACTACCCTATAGCTATTTGCACACCCCGTGTACATAACCAAAAACAGCAGCCGGAACCAAGCGCGGCTTAAAAAACAGCCGCGTTATGATCATGGCTAATATGCGGTACAATTGCCCTTTATGTTCACACACGATGCAGTTCAACACCATGAATTTAATCTTATTTGCTGCCCACGAGCTCGATGGCCATCAACAGCTAAGCCTAAGCGATGAGCGCTATCAACACATACGCCACGTACACCGCTCACAGCCCGGTGATACGGTGCGTTTAGGTATGATAAACGGCTTAATGGCCACTGGCACGATTATCAACATCGATGAACATAGTGTACAACTCTGCGTGCTCAACACAGAGCCGCCGCCGCCAAAACTCCCGCTAAGAATCATCTTAGCGCTACCGCGCCCCAAAATGATACGCCGTATCTTTCGCAGCATTGCTGAGCTAGGCGTTAGCGAGCTGATTATCATTAACAGCTATAAAGTTGAAAAAAGTTTTTGGCAAAGCCCAGCCATTAGTGAAGCCAATGTACAAGGCTATTTATTGGACGGCCTACAACAAGCTAAAGATACCGTACTACCCAAGGTCAGCTTTTATAAACGCTTTAAACCTTTTGTAGAAGACGAACTACCCAAACTCTGCGCCGACACTAAAAAACTTATTGCCCACCCCGACACTGGAGAGGCCTGCCCACTAGCAATTAACTGCCCTACCACCTTGGCCATAGGCCCAGAAGGTGGCTTCACCCCTTATGAGGTAGATAAATTTTTAGCTGCGGGCTTTAGCGGTATACACTTAGGCCCGCGCATTTTAAAAGTTGAAAATGCTGTAACCGTATTAACAGCCAAGCTGTTTAACTAAACGGCTTTAAGTATTAGTAGCTGACACCAAATCAACACCAGCCCTAACAAATTCAGCAAAGGCTTGTGCAGGCAAAGGTTTACTAAAATAAAAGCCCTGTATTACATTACAACCCAAGCCTTTTAAAAACTCTAACTGCTCTAGCTCTTCCACCCCTTCTGCGACCACATTTAAATCTAGACTGTGAGCCATGGCTATAATCGCTTTGACTATAGCGGAGTCATCCTTAGCCTTGGGCACATCTATAATAAAAGACCTATCAACTTTCAATTCGTCAAGCGGGAAACGTTTAAGATAGCTTAATGATGAATAACCCGTACCAAAATCATCAATAGAAAAACTGGGGCCATAGGATTTAATATCATTAAGCTTTTTAATTAAGCTATCTTCATCGCCCATCATCATGCCTTCAGTAATCTCTAATTTCAAAAAATTAGGATTCATACCGGCAGCCTCTATAGCGGAGCAGATAACTTGCTGCAGATTATTCATATTAAACTGTGGGCCGGCCACATTAACCGCAACTATCAAATCGCCCAAGCCCTGCTGGCGCCACGCCACTTGCTGCCTACAGGCCTCTTCTATAACCCAAGTACCTATGGGTACAATTAAACCGCTCTCTTCAGCGATAGGAATAAACTTAAAAGGCGGCACCATGCCCATCTCTGGGCTGTCCCAGCGTATTAGGGCCTCACAACCTTTTACCTTACCGGTTTGCAAATCAATTTTAGGCTGATAGTGCAGTACAAACTCATTATTATCCAAAGCTCGCCGCAAAGCAGCCTCCATACTCAGGCGTTTTTTAGAGAGCTCATTAATTTCTTTGGAATAAAATGCGTAGTTATTCACACCTTGCTGTTTGGCATAAGCAGCAGCGGCACCAGCATTTTGTACTAACACATCCGCCTCTTCACCATCATTAGGGAAAAGTGCAATACCTATACTGGCACTGATATAAATTTCATTACCATCAACAACAAAAGCTTTAGCTAAAGATTTTTGTATGCGCTCTGCCACAAACGCAGCGCCATCACCATGCACCACATGGGGTAATAAGATACAAAACTCATCACCACCTAAGCGCGCTAGCTGACGCCACAAATCGTCTACACCTAAACGTGAAACAACATCACTTTCCCTAACACTGTCTATTAAACGCCTAGACACTTCCGTTAGGATCTCATCACCCGCCCTAGGCCCCAAGCTATCATTAACCTGCTTAAACTTGTCTAACCCTATATTCAGCAAAGCCATGCGCTCTTGATCGCGCCGTGATTTTTTTATAGACCACTCTAAACGGTCCATAAACAACTTGCGATTTGGCAATTGCGTCAAGGTATCATAGTAGGTCAGTTGATCTTGATAGGACTTGACCATCAAAGTATTGCGCAAACGCAAGGCCAGCTCACTGGAATCTACCGGCTTGGAAAGAAAGTCTGTTGCGCCTAGCTCTAAAGCTTTTAATTTGGTTTCGGCATCACTAGACGAGGTCAACACAATGACGGGGATCTGCTGCATCATTTTAAGCTTGCGCACAGAGGCTAAAATCTCAAACCCATCTACATGCGGCATATTTAAATCCAGCAACAGAATATCAGGCCTTTCGACATCTAAAACATCTAATGCTTTACGAGAATCCTCTACGGTTATAAATTTTTTATAACCTTCATCCTCCAGAAAAGCTTGCAACAACTCCATCAATAACGGTTCATCATCAACCATCATTATCACAGAGTCTTTTAGCTGCAAAAAAAGCTCATCTACTTGTAATGTGGAAACAGTTTCGCTCATAACATTCCTTAATGGGATTGAGCCATAATGCTTATACCATATCCTTAATAGTATTCATTTCTATGCGCTCAAATAACACCCTAATCAACTTCATCTCTTTACGAATTTTTTCAATATCCTGATCTTTTGCCGCCAACTCTAACTCGGCGGCAATATCAGTAAAATCATTAAAACCTGCAGTTCCCGCTGAACCTTTTAACCAGTGCGCCAAATCCGACAGCGCCACAAAATTTTGTTGCTCTATTACACTATCCATTTCGTCTAATTGCGTGGCTAGGCGCAATACAAATTTTTCTACTATAGGCCGCAGCTTAGGATTAGCCGCTAAGCTTGATGTTACAGACTTAGGCAGCGATGGCTGCTCTAGCTGATTGGATGTGCTTTGTTCAACGCTGGCATTTGGCGCATTGTCACTAGGCAGTGTTAACCTGGCGGTCAAGGCCTTTATCTCGGCGACCACCTTTATCAGCCCTTGCTTATCGCCCTGCTTGGCCAGCTGCTCCAGCTCGTCACCGGGCTCATCAAAATGATGAAAGCCTACCGAACCCGCCGACCCTTTCAGCCAATGCCCTAAATCTTTTAAGGCTTTATAATCGTCCTGCTCTAAGGCTTGTTCTATGGTCGCCATTTGTTGCTGCAAGCGCTGGATAAATTTATCAATGATTGTTTGAAAGCGGTGATTGCCCCCCGCCAAGCTACTGACAATGGGGCTGTTATCTGTTGCTGCTTGTACTTGCTCATCAGCAGGGCCAGCCTCCACGTGGCCGGGCTCTTGCTCCAACCATTGACCATTTAATTTTTGCGCCAATAATTCGGTAAGCTGATCTATATTAATCGGCTTAGACATATAGTCCGAGTAACCCGCTGCTAAGCATTTTTCTTTAGCACCTTTCATGGCATCAGCGGTAAGGGCAATGACAGGGATAGCCAGGCCTTGCTCGCGCATACGTCTGGCCGCGGTAAAGCCATCCATAACCGGCATTTGCACATCCATTAGCACCAAATCAAAGCTATGTTTGGCTAATTGATCTAACGCTTGCTGGCCATCCTCTCCAGTGTAGACCTCTAAACCTAAATCACTTAACACCACACTGAGTAAATCGCGATTTTCTTGACCATCATCAACCACCAGAATTTTAGCGGCTGGAAACTGCCATTGACCATTGACATGAGCCTCTACAGGTTCAGCTGCTTGCAACAATTCCTCTACACTCAGCATGGCGACGCCACTAATATCACCGGCATTGATTCGGGTAGTAAAACAACTGCCTTTTCCTGGCGCGCTGCTTACCACAATATCGCCGCCCAGCGCTTCTGCAAAACGCTTACTAATCGTCAAGCCTAGGCCGGTACCGCCAAAACGCCTGGTGATAGAAGTGTCGGCCTGTACAAATGGTGAGAAAATGGCGCTGGCCTGTTGCTCCGTCATGCCTATGCCGGTATCTAATACATCTATTTCAACAACCGCATCAGCGCCAGTAGGTACTAAGCGTGTCACCACTTTAACGCCACCTTGCTCGGTAAACTTGATGGCATTGCCAATTAAGTTGGTGAGTATTTGCCGCAGGCGTGAAGGGTCAGAGGCTATGCTAGCAGGGAAAGGCCCCTCGGGAATAAACTCTAGGCTAAGGTTTTTCTCTTGTGCTTTAACTGCCATAACCTGTACTACATCTTGAATAATACTATGCAATGCACAGGGTAAGGTTTCTACCTCTACCTGGCCGGCCTCAACTTTTGATAAATCAAGTATGTCGTTGATCAGCTCCAGCAGGTGTTTGCTGCTGCTGGCAATGGTGTTGAGATATTTAAGGTTTTCACTTTCCAACCTATCACTGCTGCGGGTTTTATAGGCTCGTTTTAATACCTCGGTAAAGCCCATAATGGCATTCATAGGGGTGCGAATTTCATGGCTCATATTGGCCAGGAAATCACTTTTAGCCTGGTTGGCCTGATCCGCCTCTAATTTAGACTGCCGTAGCTGCTGCTCTTTTTCTTCTAGCTCGGTAATATCATCAAAGCTTATTAACACCCCGCCCGCTTTTTCATCGCTGGTTAATACCGGTGAGCAGTTGGTTAAAAATGTTCGGTTAGTTTGCCCGGGCACCACTAATTTTATTGCTCGCCCTTTTTGTGCTTCACAGTTTTTTAGAGCCAGCGTCCAAGGCAGCTCGTCTTTTTTCAGGGCACCGCCATCCGCAGCTAACCACTCAAACATTGCCACACTTTTACCAAATAGCTGCTCACTGCTGAGCTTAACCAAACCTGAAAAAGCTTCGTTGGCCAATACTATATTTTGCTTGGCATCCAATACCAGCAAACCCTCTGCCATGGTATCCAAAGCCGACCTCACACGATCGGGCACGGCCTGCGAAGGATCCAAGTCCTTGAGCATTTTGCGTAAATACAGAAAGAACAATATAAAACAAGTGAATGATAAAAAAGCTATCAGCAAAAACACTGGTTCCAACATAAAGCCAAAAAAACCTTGCGGCCGCAGCGGCTCAAAACGCAGCTCTATTTGCCCCCATTGGCTTTCCCCTTCCCAAATAGGTACCACTAACTGGCTATTCGCATCGCCTTCAAGCTTCCAGTGCTCCGCGTGTTCGCCCACCGTCACTATCGCTTTTGATTCACCTCTACGTATAGCTGCCGATAAGATTTCAGGATTGCGGCTCAACACCAAGCGCAGATTAGCTTCCATACGGCTGATATCAGAGCGGGTAATAAAAATAGAAGCGTTGGAAACTATCGCCTCTGCCACGGCCACTCGGCCATCTATTATTGCCTGATCACGATTGGGGATTAAACCAAAAAATGCGGCCACTAATAATAGAGTAATTAATACACTGCACTGCCCCATAGCTAAGCGCAGGGTGGTGCCATTAGTTTTTAAAAACTGCTTCAAAAATTGCATGGTTAGTGACTCGGTTTTTTATTGTTATCGGTTTGCGGTACGGGCTCGGCATCGGCTGCGCCACTATCGTTAGCGACTATGGACTCTAGGGTTTCTTCATCCCCTCCCGCTAAACCGCCTTTACCTTGCGACAATATGGGTAAAGGATCTATAAAGCGCCATGCTGGCAAGGCGCTTAACGCACTACTTAATAGCACGCCACTACGTATCAGCCACACCACATAGCCCACGGATAAGCTAGCTGTAGCAGTAACTGTGCCGCCTAATATTGATTGATTGCGTTCTATATTGCTGACAAAGGTTTCCCGCATAGTATCTAAACTATCGGATAAGTTTTGCGAACTCACTAAGACCAAGGGATCGACAAAAGAAGAAAATCCCGTATCAACACTGCCGGACACACTGGCCTCTACCGCTGAAGCTAATGCCGAATTATTATTTAACAGCCTCACATTAATATTGCTGGTATTAGCCGTTGTAGAGGAACTATCACCATCACCTAGCTCATTGCCAAAGCCGGTGAGACTGTCAATTTCTAACGTATTGAGGTTATCAAATTGGCCATCATCAATATCGTCATCCTCATTTTCCTGAGCGATAAATGCTGCAATTTCATCGGCATCGGTCTCAGCTTCAGAATCTTCATCCGTAGAGTTATCTTCTTCAGCGCTGTCTTCTTCGGCATCGTCATCAATGGCTTCAGGCACTGGCAGCTCTGGCTCGACAACGCTAGGGTCGGTAATCACCACAAACACTTCTTCAACCGCTACCGAGGCACTGGTTTTCGCAGCGCTAGCGCCATAACTATCCGTGGCGGTCACCCGCACACTAATATCGCTATCGCTATCATCACTGGTTAATAAGTAGCTGCTAGCAGTAGCACCATCAATCACCGCACCATCACGCAACCATTGATAGCTAAAACTGGCTAAGCCATCGTCATCTGATAAACCTGAAGTGTTAGCGCTTAGCGTGGTGCCCACAAAGGCAGTACCGTCTATAGTGACGTTACCTACTAAGGGGTCATCAATATTAGCTACCGCTGCTGTAGCGGCACTGCTAACGCTTTCCGCGTTACCACTACCATCGGTATAACTCACTGCTACCCGTATGGTTTTGCCTACGTCCGCATCACCTAGGGTATAAGTAGCACTGGTAGCCCCACTAATGGCCACACCGTTGCGCAGCCATTGGTAACTATAAGTTCCCAAACCATCTTTATCAGCCAGGGTTGAGGTATTGGCAGTAAGGGTTTGATCCTCCACTACCGAGCCAGCAATACTGACATTACCCGTTGGCACATCATTCACCGCTTGCACTGCTACTGTAGAGCGAATACCCAAAGCCACAGTATCGTCACCGCCATTAGCAGTACCGCCGTTGTCTTTAAAGCTGCTAATAGTGACGACGCGGTTGCTGGTGTTGGGGGCTTCGCTGTTGTTCTGATAGCTAATGCCGTCCACTAAGGTTTCGGTGGCGGCTGCACTTAAGCTACCACCGCTAAGAGTAACGGTAACAGTGGTGCCGCTTACGGACACGCTATAGCTCAAGCCATTGCTGGCGGTAGTGCCGCTGCTGTTAATGAGCGCTATGGCGGTGCCGTCTATATTGAGTATTTCGGCGCTGCCATTATTAACATTGCTTATAGTTAGGGTGAGCTCGCCCAGCACCTGCCCAGATTCTATAACGTCTACTGAGGTACCGCTAAATAAGTTCTGTGCCGCGCCACCTTCGGTAAAAGTAGGGTTGCTGCCAGTCGCGGTAAACGTAGGCTCGTCGTTAACGGCAACTACCGCCACCGTGCTGGCTATGCTTAAGGCCGCAGTGTCATCGCCACCATTAGCGGTGCCGCCATTGTCTTTCAGGCTGGTAAGGGTGACTACTCTATTGCCAGCAGTGGGGTCGTTGCTGGTATTTTGGTAGCTAATACCGTCCACTAAGGTTTCAGTGTTTGTTGCACTTAGGCTACCACCGCTAAGGGTAATGGTGGCGGTAGTGCCACTTATCGATACGTTATAACTCAAGCCATTAGTCGCGGTAGTGCCGCTGCTGTTAATGAGCGCTATGGCGGTGCCGTCTATAGTGAGTACCTCGGCGCTGCCGTTATTAACATTGCTTACTGTTAGGGTAAGTTCGCTGAAGGTTTGGCTAGGCTCTATGGTGTCTGCTGCGCTGCCGCTAAACAGGGTTTGTGCCGCCCCCCCCTTCGGTAAAGGTAGGATTGCTGGCGGTGGCCGTTAAGGTAGGCTCGTCGTTAACTGTGACTACCGTCACCGTGCTGGCTATGCTCAAGGCTATGCTATCGTCACCGCCATTAGCGGTACCACCATTGTCTTTAAAGCTAGTAATAGTGACGACGCGATTGCTGGTATTGGGGTCATTGCTGTTATTTTGGTAGCTAATGCTGTCCACTAAGGTTTCGGTGGCGGCTGCACTTAAGCTACCGCCGCTAAGGGTGACGGTAGCGGTAGTACCGCTTACTGACACGCTATAACTCAAACTATTGCTAGCGGTAGTGCCGCTGCTGTTAATGAGCGCTATGGCGGTGCCGTCTATATTGAGTATTTCGGCGCTGCCATTATTAACATTGCTTATTGTTAGGGTGAGTTCGCCCAGCACCTGCCCAGATTCTATAACGTCTACTGAGGTACCGCTAAATAAGTTCTGTGCCGCGCCACCTTCGGTAAAAGTAGGGTTGCTGCCAGTCGCGGTAAACGTAGGCTCGTCGTTAACGGCAACTACCGCCACCGTGCTGGCTATGCTTAAGGCCGCAGTGTCATCGCCACCATTAGCGGTACCACCGTTGTCTTGCAGGCTGGTAAGGGTGACAACTCTATTGCCAGCAGTGGGGTCGTTGCTGGTATTTTGGTAGCTAATACCGTCCACTAAGGTTTCAGTGTTTGTTGCACTTAGGCTACCACCGCTAAGGGTAATGGTGGCGGTAGTGCCACTTATCGATACGTTATAACTCAAGCCATTAGTCGCGGTAGTGCCGCTGCTGTTAATGAGCGCTATGGCGGTGCCGTCTATAGTGAGTACCTCGGCGCTGCCGTTATTAACATTGCTTACTGTTAGGGTAAGTTCGCTGAAGGCTTGGCCCGTTTCTATGGTGTCTGCTGTGCTGCCGCTAAACAGGGTTTGTGCCGCGCCCCCTTCGGTAAAGGTAGGATTACTGGCGGTGGCCGTTAAGGTAGGCTCATCGTTAACCCCGACTACGGTAACGGTGCTGGCTATGCCCAGGACTGCGGTATCGTCACCGCCATTGGCGGTACCGCCGTTGTCCTTGAGGCCGGTCAGGGTGACAACGCGGTTGCTGGTGTCGGGGTCATCGCTATTGTTTTGATAGCTCATATTGTTAACTAGCGTTTCTAACTGCGCCCCCGTCATAGTGCCACCTACCAAACTCACTGTGGCGGTACTGCCTACCACACTGACACTATAGAGCAGGGTATTACCGGCCGTGGTGCCGGCATTGCCGTTAGTCAGCGTAATTGCAGTGCCATCTATGTTAATGACTTCAGCGCTAGCATCGTTAACATTGGTTACGGTGAGGGTTAGGTCGGTCACGGCCTGCCCTAACTCTAAGTCTGAAGCGCTGGCGCCGCTATAGAGGTTTACGGCCGCGCCCCCTTCAGTAAAGGTAGGGTCAGTAGCCGTGGCAGAGAGACCAGGCTCGTTATTCACGCCCTGCATAGTCACGGTGCTGCTCAGGGTGAGCGCTGCCGTATCGTCACCGCTGTTGGCGGTGCCGCCATTATCTTTAAGGCTGGTGATGGTCACTACCCTATCACTGGTATTGGGGTCAGTGCTGAGATTGCGGTAGCTAATGCCGTCTACCAAGGCTTCCAACTCTGTGGCGCTTAAACTGCCGCCGCTTAGGCTGATGGTAGCGGTGCTACCCACCACGCTAACACTGTAAGTGAGGCCATTGGTAAGGGTCACACCCAGCGGGTTGTTAACCAGTAAAATGGCGCTGCCATCTAAGTTAAGTATTTCCGCAACACCGTCATTAACATTAGTCACAGTAAGCGTGAGCTCACTAAAGCTTTGCCCTGTCTCTATGGTGCTGGCATTAGCGCCGCTATATAGGCTTACCGCTGCCCCACCTTCGGTAAAGGTAGGGTTACTGGCCGTCACGCTTAGGGTGGGCTCATCATTCACCGCCACCATAGTGACGGTGGAGCTAAGGTTAAGTGCCGCCGTATCATCACCACCATCGGCAGTACCGCCATTGTCTTGTAAGCTGGTGATGGTGACTACCCGATTACTGGTAGTGGGATCATCGCTGTCGTTTTGATAACTAATGCCATCAATTAACGTTTCTATAGCGCCCGCATCTAAGCTGCCGCCACTTAAGGTGATAGTGGCAGTAGTGCCTGACACCGTCACGATATAGCTCAGACTGCTTGCGGTAGTGCCGCTATTACCGTTGGTTAAGCTAATAGTGCTGCCATCGAGGTTAAGCTTTTCATCACTGCCATTATTAACATTCGTGACAGTAAGCGTCATAGCGCTAAAAGTCTGGGTGCTTTCTATAGTACTAGCGCTGGCACTGCTGAATAGACTTTGCGCCGCTCCATCTTCAGTAAAGGTGGGGTTGCTGGCGGTAACCGTGAGGGTGGGCTCGTCATTAACGCTAACCACGGTCACAGTAGAAGCGATATTGGGGGCCGAAGTATTATCGCCACCATTGGCCACGCCACCATTGTCTTTTAGCTCGGTGATAGTGACAACGCGGTTGCTGGTGTCGGGCTCGTCGCTGTCGTTTTGATAGCTAATACCATTCACTAAGGTTTGAGTGGCGGCGCTGCTGAGGCTGCCGCCGCTTAAAGTAATAGTGGCCGTAGTACCGGTCACTGACACGCTATAGCTCAAGCTATTGGGGGGGGCGGTGGTGCCGCTATTACCATGGGTTAAGCTGATGACGGTGCCGTCGATACTGAGCTTTTCATCACTGCCATCGTTAACATTGCTAACGGTTAGGGTGATTGCTGCAATCGTTTGGCTACTTTCTATGGTATCGACACTGGCAGCACTAAACAGCCCCTGAGCCGCGCCTCCTTCGGTAAAGGTGGGGTTACTGGCCGTGGCCGTTAACGTCGGTTCATCGTTAACGGCTAGCACGGTAACCGTGGACGCTAAATTGGGCGCTAGAGTATCGTCACCACCATTGGCGGTACCGCCGTCGTCTTGCAGGCTGGTAATGCTGACCACACGGCTACTGGTATCTGGCTCATCGCTATCGTTTTGGTAACTAATATTATTGATTAAGGTTTGGGTAGCAGCCGCATCTAAGCTGCCGTTACTTAGGGTGATGGTGGCGGTGGTGCCGGTTACTGACACACTATAATCCAAACCATTAGTGGCAGTGGTACCGGTATTAGGATCGGTTAAGCTAATAGCTGTGCCGTCAAGGTTAAGTTTTTCATCACTGCCATCGTTAACATTGGTAACGGTTAAGGTCATTGCAGTAAAGCTATCACCGTTATCTATCGCATCGGCTACAGCCCCGCTAAAAACATTAACCGCCGCCCCGCCCTCGGTAAATGTGGGGTTAGTCGCGGTGGCGCTTAGAGTAGGTTCGTCGTTAACATTTTCTACCGCCGCCGTTTCAGAACTGATAACCACCTCGGCATTGCCGGCACCGTCGGTGTAACTCACCACGACACTGATGGCCTTGTCTACGTCATCATCACCTAGCGTATAGGTACTGCTGGTGGCCCCTACGATACTGGCACCATCGCGCTGCCACTGATAACTATAACCACCAGAACCAAGACCATTGGCATCTGACAGGCCGCTAGTATTGGCCGTTAAGGTTTCATCTTCCCTAACAGTACCGTCAATAACCACATTGCCCGTGGGCAACACATTACTAGCGCCTTGTGATTGAATAAAACTGAAGCTATCTATATTTTCATCGCCGTGGTTTAGGCCTACCTTGGAGCCATCAAAAAATAAGCTCACGGTTCCATCGGTGATGCCAGCAAGCCCTTTAGTGGTTTGCGTAAGATTCAACGCATAAATATCATGACGAGTACCCGCTTGGGTGTTGCTGAGATACACGCTATTATCACCGTCAGTAGTGACTAGTAAGGTACCGGCCGTCAGTGTAGTCCCAGCCACGGTATAGTCATTTTCTATCAGCTCCAGGCCGGTAATATTATTGCTAAAAATTGCATCGCTTAAGTTGGGCGTATCGCTGCCATCAACTAAAACTTCGGTGCCCACATTGGCCGGGGCAGCCGTTAAATCGCCCGGGGTGAGCACAAGAATGCTGTTATCATTTTCGACAATTAAGAAGGTGCCCTGCTGCAGCGTGGTGTCACCTACTGTAGTGGTCTCTTCCACTAAAGTCAGCGCGGTAATATCAGTACCCGTGTTGTTAGTAAATAGCTTTATAAAGGTACCGGAGCTGTAATCACCGACCGTATCGGGGCGAAAGATAAACACATCCTCTTTATCGACATCGGTAGTGCTCAGGTCAGAGTTGGTCAGGGTTTCGGCGCTGGCTATCGATAGCAACACATCCCCTGCCAATAGGCTAATAGGGGTACCGCTGCCTACGTCTATATCGGTGGTGACGTAGTGGATGGCATCGACATTATTGTTGGCTGTATGGTCGGCAAGGTCAAAAACCGCATTAAAGCTACCGCTAGTAGTGGGTTCAAAACCGGCAGCGTCGGGGTCGAAACCCAGCACTGCGGAGTCTGTCCAGGATGCTAGGCCATTGGCACCGGGCGAGCTCACATCGTTGCTGGTAGACAGCCATAGCAGGTTGGGGCTAACCGTCACATTGACGGTAGCTTGCTGGCTACCGCCACTGTGCAAATCACTGACTTGTGTGCTGTTTAGCGAATCATTATAAATACGCACACTGTCTAAAGCGCCGCCATAAAAGTTGTTGGCGCCTTCATTGCTAGCACCGAGATAAATATCAGACGCTATGCTCATCGGACCGGCACCATTGCCACTAGTCGCTTGTGATACGCCATCGATGAATACTTCAGTACCGCTACCGTTAGTCGACACCAAGGTATAACTATGCCAGGCACCGTCATCCAAATTGAGACTGCTGATATCAACATAAAGGGAGGAGGAATCAAGCACGTCAAGATTATCCTTGATGTTGGTCACCAAGTGATTGTTATAAGCAGAAGCGTGGGTATCCTCCCTTATGGCTATATTAATAGAACCAAGGGAGCCAAAATTGCCGTGATTGTATAAATACTGTACACCACTACCTACCAAGCCACCGGACTGAATTTGAAAACGAAAAGAAATAGTAAAATTGCCGGTGGGATAGTTGACGTCGGGTAATACCACATAATCATCCACGCCATCAAAACTGAGCGCATCACCGTAATGGCCCGCCACCGTGGTAGTGCCGACGACGGTGCCATCATCACCACCGACCGCATCCACGGCATCGCCGTCTAAACGCCAGTAGTGCGAGGTCTCATCCTCGTTGCCATCGTAGACTAGGTAGTCAAAACTATCGCCACCGCTATAAGAGGCACCGGGAGTATAGGTGAGGGTGTTATCGCCATTGAGGGTGACGCTGCCATTAGTGGGGTTGGTGTAATCGAGTAAGACAATAGGGTCAGACTCTGGATCGGTATCGTTGGCCACCACATCGATCTTAACTGGGGTATCGATAATGGTTTGCACCGCGTCATCCACGGCGGTGGGTTCAGCTAATACCCCCTGCCAGTTTTGCACCCAGCTATCGTTAAAAGCGATGCTGGTTTGTACGGTGCCTAGGCTGTATTCCAAATCCCAGTCACCGCCTTGCTCGCTGGCACCGGTTAAATCGTCACTGGCGGCAACATCGGCGCCGGTGATAGCGGCCAGGCCGGTTAATAAGTCGCGGCCCGCTTCACCGGCAGCCAATTCACAGCCGTAGATTAATAAATCGGCTTCGCTATCTAAAAACTGCCGCCACTGGTTTAGCGAGGCCTGATATTCATTGAGCTTGTCACTACTAAGCCACTGATCCCCCAAGGCAAAGCCATTCTCATTACCATGGCTAATAATATGTATGGCATCCACCTCGCCCAAGGCCGCTAAGGTGCTGGTGATTTTAGCTAGGGCATCTTCACCGGGCTGCCACTCAATAACGCTGTAGTGGGTTTGCTGGTCATTACTGGGGATGGCGGCTAATAAGCTTTGGTAATCTTCTAGGCTGGTATCAACAAAAATTAGCTCTTGCCGAATAGCCTCGTCGGCCGTAGGTAGCAACACAGCCAGCTCATCAATCAATGCAGTATTGCCAGACTCTTGCTCATCGCTACTATAAAAGGTGCTTTGTTGCGGGCCATGCAGCTTATCTTGGGGGTATAACTGGCTTAGGCTGCTTAGGCTAATAGGCTCGGGAGTGGTGGCCGCTAATACTGGTTTATCAAGGTAGCTAGCGGCCAGGGTTTGTAATAATTGCTCGGCGGCGGCTTGGTCGCCCAGGGCTAGTTTATCGTCTAAGGGGTTGAGCAAACCGCTGGGGTCGGCGGCACCCAAAGGGTCGGCAGACATCAGTAACCGCGGCTCTAGTGACTCTATGCTATACATAGCCGAGTGCAAACTCGCCGGTGGCTTTTCGGCAAAACGGCGACGAAAAATCATATCAAGAGGCTTCATGCCTTGCACTCCTAGCGACCCTGTTATGCATCAGTAATACCCTATTTAAGCCTTGGCTAATATACGTAGTACACGCAGGCTACGGCGCCATTGTGGTGGCCGACGACACGCTGGTAGCCGCTGCCGGGGTAAATTTCATGGAGCATTTTAAACCGGCAGGCAGCTGGTAATCAGGGTTGGGCAGATTCAGGCGCACAGCAAAAGTACCACTGGCAGCATCACCCACCTTATCGACTATGGTGACCACCGCCTCTCTTTGCTGCTGCACATTGGTTTCGGGGTATACCTGCGCAGTCATGCCAGCACTGATACGGCCGTAGAATTCAATGGGCACTATGGCCTCTACATACAGCGGGTCTAACTGGGCGATACGCATAATGGGTTGATCTTCTACATACTCGCCAGATTCTTTAAACACTTGCAGCACGTAGCCATCTATAGGCGTGCGTATAATTTTTTGCTTGAGTTGCTCTTGCGCGCGGCGCAGTTCTAATTGGCGTATATGCTTTAAATCCAAGGCCTGCTGCAAACGCCAGGCCGATAAGTTAAATTCGCGCTCGGCCTGATCTTTAGTATCAAAGGACACGCTTTTCTTCTCGTACAAGGCGTCTATGCGCTCTTTGCGGCGTTGATCGAAGGCGTGATTCACCTTGCTGACCTCCACCTCCGACTCTATGTCGGCGCGGGCCTGGGCCAAGACCACCGAGGCCTGCTCCACACCAGCATCTAGGGTAGCGGCGATTTTGCCCTTGGCAATAAAATCACTTTTTTCTACGTAGATTTTATTCAGCACCCCCGGCACCGAACTGGCGAGATCTACTGTTTGGTAGGGGCTAATCACACAGTCTAAGGGCGGCAGCTCTGGCTGCGACTGTTGCGACCACGCCAATGGCGAGCTGATCGCTAACATCAAGGAGGCAATCACTGGGCGGTTTAAGGCACTTTTTATTATTAATTTTTGGCTGCAATACACGTAGGGACTCTCATTTAAGCAAAACAATCCCTAAAGCATAACAGCTATACCCAGCTTTGAAAGTCATAGCTTAAAAAAAACGTCTAATTTTCAAGAGCTTGGCTAAATTTTGAAGTGGCTCAACATAAACTGCCGCAAAGCCGCTAAACCCTGTAGAGCCAATGGCGCGCTGTGGTGAATAAAGCGCACGCTAACACGGTGGGGCAAGGCCCTTTCAGGGGCAGCAGCTGGCAGGCTGATTTCAAATTGAAACAGGCCATCTATAGCGGCTAGGCCCTCTTTATCTCTGGCATCCACCACGATATCGCCGCCGCCTTGGGTACCTAAGGAGCGACTAGGCAAACGCATAGAAGCCTGCGGCACTTCCCGCAGTATGGCCGCCGGCCAGGTTTGCTGAGGCTGATTGTGTATTTTTACTTCTACCGCCTGGGTGTGACGCCTGACCTTATCGACATCGCTTTGCCGTACCACTACCCGGGCAGAAACCGTACTCTTATCAATAACATAGGCCAAGGCATCGCCCTGCTGCACATAGCGGCCGGGTAAATCACTGGCAACCACAATAGCTAGGCTACCGCTTACCCGGCTACTAGCCTGCAAAGAAGCTAATTGCTGCTGTATATCCGCAACCGCCTGTTGATTGAAACGCAGATCAGCTGCGTACTTTTGCGCCTCAGAGGGGTCGCGCACCAAGGCTTGCTGATAACGGGCCGCCAGCTCATCACGTTGCGCCAGTAACAGCTGCTGGCGCTGGCGCAAGCTGGGATTAGACAGCGTAAACAATAGCTGCCCGGCCTCTACCTGACTGCCATCGGCTAGGTGTACCTGCTCAACAAAACCATCGGCTCCCGCCCGTACTATGGCCTGCTCCGGCAGGCTAACCACGCCCTGGGCATAACTGCTATCGCTGACTGGCATCACAAATAGCAGCAATACCAGCACCAGCCCCAAGCCACCACTCACGGCATATAGGCGCCGCTGCAGCTGGGCTTGTTGAGCCTGCTGCCACAGTGAGCGGGCTATTTTGACTATGGGCAGCAGCCACTGGCTGATCAATGCCCACAACGCCAAGATCACCCCTATAAAGAAAAACTCGCTGGCTACATACAGGGCTATCACCAAGCTAATAAACAGCCGATAAATACCCGCGGCCAAGCCATAAGCCAGCAACCAGCCGCGCTCACCCTCAGCCCTTACCGGCGAGGTGGCATCCCTAAAGCCATACAAGTAACGCTTACACAAATAACCCAAGTATTGATTGGCGCGGCTACCCAGGTTGGGAATCTCCAGCATATCCATCAATATGTAATAGCCATCAAAGCGCAGCAGCGGATTGCCGTTAAACATCAAGGTGGAGACACTGCCTATCAGCGCAATATTAAAGCAAAGATCCTTTAACCAACCCGCGCCCAGCTGTGACCACAGCAAAAAAGCCAGCCCGGCCAACCACAACTCCATCATGATACCGGCACTAGCTACCAGAATGCGGCGACGCTTGCTGTAAAAACCATTACTGGCCGTGGCATCTACATAGGGCAGTGGCATAAATACCACCAGCATAATACCCATTTCATGCACTTCTCCCCCCCAGACCTTAGTCGCAAAGCCATGGGCCAGCTCGTGCAAGGCTTTAATAAAGGGGTAGGCCAGGGCTAACAACATCAAATTTAGAGGGTCGCTAAAACGCATAGACCAGTGCTGCGCAATATCCGCACTGTGCTGGCCCGCTTGCAATAGGGCCCAGAACACCACCACCAGCCACAGCATAAAGCCCAGCGAACTAAACAGCGGCTGCACCCAAGGCAGGCCGCGCGCCAGAAAACGGTCGGGATCTAATAAGGCAAAGCGCTGTACCAAGGGCTGACGCAGGCGCCGCCAAACATCCGATTTGGCCTGCTGCTGGGCGGCCTCGGTCGCCGTGGCGGGCACATCGCCCTGCAGCAACTGGGCACTATGCAATTTACCCAGCAACACCGCCACCTCGTATTGGCTGGGTGGCCGCTGCAATTGCGCTAGCTGCTGGTAGGCTTGCGCTACCGAGCGGCTACCGTCCAACAAGCTTAATAGTTGATAGGCTGGGGCAGGCAAGCGAAAGTAGTTACCCGATAATTCATCGGCTAACACATACCAGGCCTGGCCTCGATAATGGTGCAAATAAAACTGCAAATGTGGCCGCAATTGTGGTTTTAAGGCGGCGAGCTGGGCCCAACTCTCGGGGGGCAAATCGGGCGGATGCGCGACGGGCTCGGTCATGGTAACCAAGCCCATAACTTCAAGCTTAGCCAATCCCATAAACGGTGGGTCAGCATCCAGCTATAGCGGCGCTTGCCCACCTCTATCTTGGCCAGGCCTTGCATGCCAGGGCGCAAAAACAGGTCATTGGCTAATAGCCGGGCCTCGGTGCGATAGCTGATTAACGCGCCATCAAGCTGATAAACCGTAGCCACATCTTTCACTTCAAACGCTATGGCATTATCGGGGTAGGCGTTGAGATATAAACGCCCCCGCTGGCCGCTTTGCACATGGGGAACATCGCGCTCATCCACCTGCAACACCAAGCGGTATTCATTGAGAGGGGCAATCTCAAATAACACCTGCCCCTTGCTTACAGGTGCCCCTAAGGAGCGACTCAGGTCACCTTCAATAATCACTCCATCGAAGGGTACGCTTAGCTGGGTGCGCTTTAGTTGCTGCTCCAACAGGCGCAGCTCTGCGGCGGCTTGCGCCATTTGCGCCTGGACGATTTGTGATTGCGCCAGGTTGCGATCGGCCAGTTCTTTACGGTATTGCTGCTGATACTCATCGTGCTGATTTTGCAGGCGGCGATATTCCAGCTTTAACTCATTGTCATCCAGCTCGGCGATAATCTGACCCAGGCTCACAGTTTCGCCCGCCCTAGCGTGGGCCTTGGCAACATAGCCATCAATGGGGGCCACCACTGCGCGCTGTATCAAGCCCTCTAATTTTGCCGGCGCTGCTACCCGATAATTGCCAGACCCTAATAACAAGACCGCTAACGCTACGATAGCCGCTGCAACCAGGTAGCGCCCTCGCCCCTCATAACTGCTCACCGCCGCCCCCCAAGTACCGCGCATAGCGTCGCCAGCACGGGCGATTAGCGAGCGCTCACCTTGCCTTTTAGCCTGAAATAATGCGCCCAAGAAACTCGCCAAGGCCGCTAAGCGCTGTAGCTCAGCAGCACTGAATACGGTCGCTTTACACTGCAGCAATAACACCCCAAAGCGCTGCTCCTGCAGCTGCATAGGAATGCTGCAAACATGAGTGTTATGCAGCTGGGCATAGTGCTGATGCATGGGGTAGGTTTGGCCGGTAGCCAGCGGCGCCTGTATCGCCTGATCATGCTCCAGGCTTTCGGCCATCAGCTCTTCTAGGGCTCTGGCCATATTGGTTTTAACATCAAAGGGCGTGTTATGGGACAAGCCCTGTAACAACACATCATCCCCTTGCTGCAAACCTATGGCCACGCGCTCACAGCCAAACAGCTGCGCCAGACTAGTGGCAGCGGCCTCTACCGAATCCTGTAATTGTGGCGCGCCACAGGCCGCCGACAAGACACTGTAATCCTGCTCTGACAGCTCTGCGACGGTATCTGTTTGCGCTTGCGCCGCCGGCGTTTGCTGCGCCAATAGCTGCAGCCAGGACTCGCCCCAGGCCAGCAATTGCAATAACAATTGCTGCTGCTGGTGCTGGGCCGGTAGCTCCACGACGACCACGGCTGGAGGAGTGCAGGCCAAAGGTTTGGCTAACACCATCACGCTAGCCTCACCGCCTTGATCCATCACATTGACAACGGGGGCCTGCCTACTGGCGGCCAAGGTGGCCGTGCTTAACAGCTGCTCTGTGGCGCTGCTCTGCGGCGGCCAACTGGCCACGATACTCAATTCCTGGCTGGGCTCAGTCGTCACCGCCAAAATGGCACGCTGCACCTTGGGTAACATGCGACACTGTAAATCTAACCAAGCAAGATAATTCATTGATTAACGGTTATTCCTAAGAGAGCACTGCATGCCCCATTATTTATTTGTTATTTCGTTTATTGACTCATACATGCAACCACAAGCATCATCTTTTTCTTAACGCTTGTAACTTGTAACTCAACAGTATTCCACCCCCACGCCACCCAAGCCGCAATAACCGTCGGGGTTTTTATCCAGGTATTGCTGGTGATAGTCCTCAGCATAATAAAAGCTGGGCATCAGTAAAACCTCGGTGGTAATAGCCGGCAACCCCTGTTTGTTGAGCTGCTGCTGGTAGCGCTGTTTTGAAGCCTCGGCCTGGGCCAATAAGCTGGCATTATTTACATAAATGCCCGAGCGATACTGTGAGCCTATATCGTTACCCTGGCGCATGCCTTGGGTGGGGTTATGGCCTTCCCAAAAACATTTCAACAGGTTATCAAAACTCAGCTGCCGCGGATCATACACCACTAACACCACTTCGGCATGGCCGCTTAGGCCGCTGCACACTTCTTGATAGCTAGGGTTTTCAGTAGTACCGCCAGCATAACCTACGGCAGTGGTATACACCCCCGGCAATTGCCAGCATTTACGTTCCGCCCCCCAAAAACAGCCCATGGCTAATAACACTTGCTCGCAGTGCTCGGGAAACGGCGGCCGAATATTGCTTCCTAATACGGTATGTATAGACATAACACCCTCCTCATCACAGCTTTGCCACAGGGAACTTTTGTCATCAAACTGACATCTACTATAGGCATTATGACTCACGAAAGGATAAATAAGGAGAGTGAGAGCGATACTATGAGAGCTATAGATAAAAACAAAGACGACATTTTAGATGTAAACAACTTAAGCAGCCGCAAATTATGGGAGCTGCTAAACAATGAACCACAACTCAGCCCTAAGGATAAGCGGCAATTAAAAGTGACTCTGCGCCTGCGCCGTCACTATGAACAAGAGCTAGATCAATTACAACAAGGCGCGGGCTCGCTGCATTAATACACTAGGCAGCCCCAGCCATAAGCTATAGAATCCAGCGCTTACTTAAGAAAAAATAAGGTTAAGCGCCGCATGATACGAATCATCCTCATTGTCGCCATCGTTTTGGCGGTGGTGATAGCCCTAAAGCAAGTTAAAAACACTCCGCCTGCCCAACGCAAAAAACTCTATATAAAACTAGCGGTGGGCATAACCGCGGCGGTGGTATTATTGCTGGCACTAACCGGCCGCATACACTGGATAGGCGGTCTGATAGCGGCCTGTGTGCCACTGTTTAGAGCCGCCCTGCCCTATGCGTTGCGCTACCTGCCCTTTTTGCAAGCAAAAAACAGCGAACAGCAACAGCAGCAAAAACCTCAGGCACAGGTTAATGTCAGTGTCGACGAGGCCTACCAAGTGCTGGGCTTGCAGCCCGGCGCCGACCAAGAGGCAGTGATTGCCGCCCACCGCAAGCTCATACAAAAAATGCACCCCGACCGTGGCGGCAACGACTACCTGGCCGCACAAATCAATCAAGCCAAAGAAGTGCTGCTAAAACACCTAGGCTAGAGCATGGTTAGCCCTGCTAAATCACGTTAAAATAGCCCGCTTAACCACCCGCAGATTAACTGCGCAACACAGTGATGAAATAGTAGTGAGAGCCCCGCATGAGTGAAGTTTATGTAGTGACCAACCAAGACGGTTATTTCGCCAGCAAACACAAAGAGTGGCTGGACGGCCGCGAGCCCAAGCAACTGTTTCGCAGCCCCCATAAAGACGAAGCCATTAATATGGTATTTGAACTCAGCGCCAAGGACATCAAGGTGCGTGCCTCCACCTTATTAGTAGAGCTCAACGAAAAGGGCCTGCCCATAGTCGAAGTCACCGTGCCTTTAGTGGCAGAACCTAGCCCACAAGCCGAATTGTTAACAGAAGATCAAGACGGTGAAACAACAGCAGCTGCAGAGCAAGACCAGCCCGCCGCCAACGAAGAACCCAAAGAGCTCACCGCCTCCGAGCGACTATCGCTAATGGCGGCAAGACTGCGCAAGGCTGAAGGTTAGAACAAGCCCTGCGGGCAGTTGCTAGCCCCAAGCCGAAAGCCGCAAGCACCCTTGTAGCCTCTAGGGCTAGCATCTTCTTGCTGGCGACTCTACACTAGAGGCTAGCAACTCATAATAATAACAACAGGATACCAGCATGAGCCTATCCGATGAGGCAGTTAGCCCACCCACGCCTGTAGAAAATCCCACTAGGCCTTCCAGCCACGATAGCGACGTACTTTCAGAAAAAAACCTAGCCAGTTACTGGCGCGCCAATCGCATCGTGTTAGCCACCCTGCTCAGTGTGTGGGCCATCATTACTTTTGGCTTTGCCACTTTGCTGGGGCCCTGGCTGGATCAATTTCACTTAGGCGGTTTTCCACTGGGCTTTTGGTTTTCACAGCAGGGTGCCATACTGGCCTATGTGGCACTGATTTTTATTTATCATTGTTGGATGCTGCGCATAGAACGCGCCCACGGCGTGGATGACGATGCCCCAGGCTTAAACAAGGGGGGCAAGTAATGGATACCCAAACACTAAGCCTGGTTTTTGTTGCTTGCACCTTTATGCTCTACATAGGCATAGCCGTATGGTCGCGGGCAGGATCGACTAAAGAGTTTTATGTAGCCGGTGGTGGCGTACCCCCGTTACTGAATGGCATGGCCACCGCCGCCGACTGGATGAGCGCGGCCTCGTTTTTATCACTGGCAGGTATAGTGGCTTTTTCTGGCCGTGATGCCAGCGTTTTTATTTTAGGCTGGACCGGCGGCTATGTGTTGCTGGCCTTATTACTGGCCCCCTATTTAAGAAAGTTTGGCCGTTTTACCGTGCCCGAGTTTATTGGTGACCGCTATTATTCTGACTTTGCCCGCGTTGTTGCCATACTGTGTTTAATTTTTATTTCCTTCACCTACATCGCTGGCCAAATGCGCGGCGTAGGCATAGTGTTTTCACGTTTTTTAGAAGTGGATATCAACACCGGTGTGTACGTGGGCATGGCCATAGTTTTTTGCTATGCGGTATTAGGCGGCATGAAAGGTATTACCTACACCCAAGTGGCACAATACTGCGTACTGATTTTTGCTTTTTTAGTACCGGCGGTTTTTTTATCCATATTGTGGACTAACAACCCCATACCGCAGCTGGGCCTGGGCAGCCAATTAGCCGATGGCTCGGGCCTATCGGTATTAGAAAAACTCGATCAAGTCACCGTAGAGCTGGGCTTTAGCGCCTACACCGCCAGCACCCGCTCATCTTTAGATGCCCTGGCTATTACCGCCGCCTTAATGATAGGCACCGCTGGCCTGCCCCATGTCATCGTGCGGTTTTTTACCGTGCCTAAAGTCACTGACGCGCGTAAATCGGCGGGCTATGCCCTGATGTTTATCTGTGTGCTATACACCACCGTGCCAGCGGTGGCGGCCTTCTCGCGTTTAAACTTATCGCAAAGTGTTAATGAGGTAGCTTACAGCGCAGCACCTAGCTGGGTAAGCACATGGGAGAACACCGGCCTTTTTGCCTGGCAAGATAAAAACAACGACGGCGTTATTCAATACGGCGCCGGTGCCCCCTTTGTAGGCAAGCCAGACTTTAATGAGCAGCGCGGTGTACATGGCCAGCGCCTATTAAACAATGCCCCTAGCGAACATCAAAATGAAATTTATGTAGACCGCGATATCATGGTGCTAGCCAATCCAGAAATTGCCAATATGCCCAGCTGGGTAGTGGCACTAATGGCCGCCGGTGCAGTAGCCGCCGCCTTATCTACAGCGGCAGGTTTATTACTGGTGATCTCCAGCTCCATCTCGCACGACTTATTAAAACGCACACTTAAACCCGACATCAGTGATAAGCAGGAGCTGTTGGTCGCCCGCTGTTCTGCAGCGGCAGCTATATGCGTAGCGGGTTACTTTGGCATACACCCACCCTCTTTTGTGGTGCAGACCGTAGCCCTGGCGTTTGGCTTGGCGGCGGCGACTTTATTCCCCGCTATTTTCCTAGGCATTTTTAGTAAACGCAGTAACAATATTGGCGCCATAGCAGGCATGTTAGTGGGGTTGCTGTTTACGGCAGGCTATATTGTTTACTTTACCTTTATCGCGCCAGAAAACAGCCATGCTGACAACTGGTTGCTGGGCATCTCTCCCTTGGGTATAGGTGCAGTAGGTTGTTTGCTAAATATACTCACCACATTATTAGTTAGCCGATTAGGCGCTGCACCACCGCAGCAAGTACAAGATATGATAGACGACTGCCGCATACCCAGCGGTGCTCAAGTGGCGCATCAGCATTAGCTCGGTCGGAGTTAGGAACTAGGAACTATAAAACAGTAAGCAAAAACTGCTGGCTAATTAGTTACTTTTTTCCAAATATTTATTGGCTATAGCCAGCACTGCATCCCACTCTATGGGCTTGGTGAGATAGTCATTCATACCCGACTTTTCGGCCTCTGCTATATCTTGCGCCATGGCATTGGCAGAAAGGCCACAGATGATTAAATCTTTGTAACCATCGGTGCGTAATTGTTTGGTTGCCGTATAGCCATCCATAACTGGCATCTGTATATCCATAAACACCATGTCGTAGTCTTCACCTGCCACCACTTTTTCAAGCGCTTTTTGGCCATTTTCAGCCAAGTCAAAGCTCAACCCCATATCGGCTAACATGTCACCCACCACTATTTGGTTAATGCGGTTATCTTCCACTACCAACACATGGCCTTTAAACTGCTGGCTACCACGCTCATCAAGCTCTAGCTGCTCTAACTCGGCAGGCTCTTCCACCACCTCAATAATAAATTGCTTAAAGTCCGTAGGGGCAAAGGGGTGGGTCAAAATTGGATGGCCAAAAGCCGTTAAAATCTCAGACTGCCGCTCATCCAACTCAGCATCAACAACAAAGCCCACCGGCAAACCTATAGCTAACAGCTGTTGAATAAAGCCCTGCTGGGTATCAGCAAAGATTGAGCTAACCACATCAATGAGAACAAAACTTTTATTGGGCTCTGCTGTGCTAGCCAAATTATCTATTTGATCGTGTAACAAAATCCGCTTGCTAATTCCTGCACTGTCAAAATAAGCATCGTTTATTAAAGGCGCATCAGCCAGCAGCGGATAATAAACCGTAAGCTGTTTGCCAGCCAGCTCAGTTAATAGCATTTCACAGGGTAGCTCCTCCACTTGGCAACTAACCGTAAAACGACTGCCGCGCCCCTCTATAGAGCTAACAGCAACCTCCCCTCCCATAAGCTCTGTTAATTGTTTTACTATGGTTAAACCTAAGCCTGTGCCACCAAATTTTCGGCTGGTACTGCCATCAGCCTGAGTAAAAGAATCAAACACAACCGCCAACTGTTCTGGGCTCATACCTATGCCAGTATCGGATACTCTGGCAATAATCTTGGCAGGCTCATCTTGGTTAGACGGGTGGAAATCTATATCTATGACTACGCTACCACTATCGGTAAATTTAATAGCATTACTACATAGATTTAATAAGACCTGGCTCAATCTTAGTGCATCACCCTTTAATTTCTCGGGAATAGCTGAATTAACATTAACCCTAAATTTTAGATTTTTTTCCTTAGCACCAACACCAACAATAGCAATTAGATTCTCGATTACCGCATTCAGTGAAAACTCAAGATGTTCTATATCAAGCTTGCCAGCCTCGATTTTAGAAAAATCTAATACATCATTAATAACGCCCATCATAATACGGCAGGAATAGGCAATTTTATCCAAATAACTGCGTTGTTTTTTATCTAAATTAGTCTTTAATGCCAACTGAACTAAACCGATAATACCGTTCATGGGCGTGCGTATTTCATGGCTCATATTAGCCAAGAACATCCCCTTAGACTCGGCCGCTTTTTCCGCTCTTTCTTTTTCTATGGCCAGCTCTAAATTTAATAGCTCTTGCTCAACATTCAACTTTTGAGTTCGTTCTAATAACTCAACCGACTCTTTATTCTTCTCGTGAAACACATTGGCCGCCTTGGCCAAATCCCCAATTTCATCGCCGCGCCGCACACAGGGTATTTCGTCAACCTCGCCACCTACTGACAAAACGCGAAACACATCGGTTATTTTTCGCACAGGCACAATAATTCTTAGTATTAGATATAGAGCAACCAACACAAACAAAACCAGAGAAAAAACAAGCACCACAGTATTATTACGCTGGGTAGCGGCGGTTACTTGCAATATATTTTTATTGTTTAGCAACTGTTCATCACTAAAGCTTTGAGCAATCTCGCGAGTTAAAAATAAAAACTCATTAGCTGACCCAGCCATAACCACATTAACCAAAAATATGTAGCCACGAGTCACATAAGTAAGCTGGGTAAAGTCATCACGCACCTTATTGAGGTTAGCTTCAATGTCACTCTTGTTAAGGTAACTATTGTTAAGACTATCCCCAACAGAATTTATATTTTCATTAAAACTCTCTATCAGCTGATAATCTGGAGACAGCATATATGCAAGTAAATACCGGTTTGCAGACAGCAGTGCATAGCGAACTTTATAATTACTATCATCCTCTTCATGTTGATCTAGTAAATAATTCAAGCGCTCAAAACCAAGCACTATGTTATTGTGGTATATATTCTCACGTCTTTCCCTGCCACTAATAACACTAGAGAAATTGCTCTCATAATCTTTTAAATGAGAGCGCATACGTTTAATTAAGTCTTTATATTTCTCGTTATCGGTAGCGGCAATATTATTCTCAAAACTAGCCAGATTAGCATTAACACTGGCTATTAGGTCATTAAACCGCGATATAGCTGATTCACTAGCAGTGTCTTTATAAATAAGAACATTGCGCTGCAAATCTACCACATCACGTTCAAGTTGATTAACCAAACCAACATTCGTCATAGCCTGCAAGGTTAAAGCTTGATTTTCAATCAAGCGATCCTGCGAAACTTTATACTGAAAAGCTTGAACAATTAAAATCAATA
The DNA here is from genome assembly GCF_024734385.1 of Dasania sp. GY-MA-18. Lineage (GTDB taxonomy): Bacteria > Pseudomonadota > Gammaproteobacteria > Pseudomonadales > Dasaniaceae > Dasania > Dasania phycosphaerae. Next base: position 371,541 of record NZ_JANHAP010000001.1, read on the forward strand.
TTAGGCAAGTGACTACCAGCAGTATTTGTACCTGCAAGGACCGAAACATTTTTTTAACAAAATTCATGAACTGATAAACTCATACCATTTCTGCAAGCTATAGTCATAGGTTTCCATCACCGTATTCCATACTGCCACATTGCTAAAACGTTTTTCATAACTGCCGCCAGTGCGCAACTCGCCACGCCGCACTGAAATCTTGCCATCGGTGCCGCGCAGCTCTTCAGCCGCTGCCTTGCCTTGATACCAGTAATCCCACTCCGCCTTACTCAACAGTGATTTGGATCGCTGCGGGTTTGAGATGTAATAGCCCTGCTTAGCAATAAAAGCGCCCGGCCAGCCAGATAACCACCAGTTCATATAGTCATAAGCGGCATCCTTTCTTTTGCCTTCAGTGGCGGCTGACAGGCACATCACCCCATGCCAACCTCTATACCCCTCTTTTGGGGCAGCATAAGTAACCGGCACCCCCATACCATTGAGGGTGGACACCGCTGGAGAAAACATACTCTCTATAACGACTCGTTTACTGGCCATAAAGTCCACCGACTCAGGCACTGAAGTCCAAAAGCCACTAAAGTGGCCCGCTTTTTTCTTCGCGATAAGCAGCTTAAATAACTCGTCTAGCTCCGCGCGCGTTAGCGCACCTATATCCTTAAACTGTATTAAGCCCTTAGCTTGAGCCGCCAGCGCCAAATCAAACAAACCTATGGTGGGTTCATTAACAATGCCCACCTTACCGGCGTAGGCTTCGTCCAATAACCAGCCCCAGCTCTCGGTTTCATAGGGTATGCCCTTAGCCACTACTTGGGTGTTGTAGCCAAAAGAATCAACATTATGTACATAGGGCAAAAAACTAATCTCATCGGTATGGGCTACACCTAGCTTACCATCGGGCTGCACATGTAATAGCTTATAAGGAGCATCGCCCGCACCTAATTTTGCCTGCGGTGTTAATTTACCGGTTTTACTGAGGTTGTTAATTTCATCCCAATAGCGCAGCCGCTTTTTATCTATTGCCTGTATAGACCCCGAGCGCCATAACACATTGATGCTATTAGACCACTGCTCATATAAATCAAAAGACTGCGGCGCCATAAAGGCCTTTTGTAGTACCGCCGCACTGCCGCCGGGTTCAAACTGTATATCTATGCCCAAATCCGCCATGGCGCGCTGGCGCAACTCTTCCTGCAAGGTAACATGCGTGCCCAACACCCGCAGGGTGGTTTTGTTGCGGGCGAATACAAAAGGCGCCTTGCCCGCTCCCCAAGCGGTAACACCTAAGCTAGCCAAGGTTTTTAGACTCTGGCGTTTGCTCAGATTAACCGGCTCATCTATGTTACTGGGCTTATTGTTTCTGGATTTATTGTTACTGAGCTTATTGTTACTGGACTCATTATTGACACTAGTCTTGTTATTATTACTGGTAGTCATACCCCCCCCTTGCTACAAAACTGCAGGATCATTCCTTTTCCGCAACACACATTGGCTTTAATTGTAGACTCTTATAGGCAAAAGCCTCTAAATTTATGCTCCGTATAAATACCTATAGCTCTACTAGGCTAGGGAATGAGAAACCGATTATCGCCCTAGGGCTTAGTGCTCTATAGCTGCAGCAATAGACAGGGTGCGCCGCGCTTCTTCCACATGTAGATTTTCTATCAGGCGACCATCTAACAACACCAATGCCTCACCTGCCTGTTCTGCCTGCTGCCAGGCGGCAATCACTTTATGGGCCCACTCCACATCTGTGGCGCTAGGCGCAAACATCTGGTTGGCATAGGCCAGTTGTTTTGGATGTATCACACTCTTACCATCAAAACCCAAATCGCGGCCCTGCTCACAGCTATGTTGGTAGGCTTGCTCATTGTTTAAATCCAGCTGTACGCCATCAATAATATCTAAGTTATTGGCCCGCGCCGCCAACACACAAAGATTCAACGAGGCCAATAAGCCCTGGCGATCATCGCGGTTACGCAGTCGTAACTCTTTAGATAAATCACTGGTGCCCATCATCAACACCGTTACGCGCTCACTGGCGCTACACACCTCTTCAATATTTAGCACGCCCCTAGGGGTTTCTGCCATCACCCATAAATACAGACTGGCGGGAGCCTGCGCCCTATCCAAAATAGCCAGTGCCTCAGCCACTTCTGCTGCGCTTTCGACTTTAGGTAAGCAAATAGCATGAGCACCACTATGCGCCATAGCTTTTAGATCGGCTTCGCCCCATTCAGTATCCAAGGCATTAACCCGCACTACAATTTCGCGCCGACCATAATCACCTTGCTGTATCGCGGTTTTAATAATCTCCCTGGCTTGCGCCTTTGCCGCAGGGGCAACGGCGTCTTCCATATCAAAAATAAGGCAGTCGGCGGCTAATTGCTGGGCTTTTGCTAAGGCTCTGGGATTGGAGCCAGGCATGTATAACACGCTGCGGCGGGGGCGGATTTGCATAACTACCTCAAACTAAAAAATTGAGGTCGTATTCTAACAGCGGGGCAGCGCCAGCTTCTATAAAGTGGCGCTTATAGTGGCTATTTTAAATTATTTAACTGATTACGATAACAAACTCAGCACCAGCTGCGAACTGGCATTGGCCTGGGCCTGCAGCGCATTGCCACTATTTTTTAATAGGCTTTGTTTCAGCTGCTCGCTGGTGGCCAAGGCAAAGTCGGTATCGTTAATGCGGCTGCGGGCGGCTGCGGTATTTTCGGCGCTGTTGCGATTATTACTAATCACAGACTCTATACGCTTACTCACCGCGCCTAAATCACCACGAAAACTATTGACTGCATCGATAGCCGTATCTATCACCGCTAGCGCATTACTGGCGCCCACCCCAGTAGAAACATCTATGGCTTGGGCCGGCGTTAGGCTAGCGCCTAGATCGGGTAGCTGCAGGCTTAGTTTGTCGCTCGCTAGGCCACCCACTTGCAGCTCTATAGTCGCATTACTTTGCAACAGCTTAAGATCATTAAACTGGGTAGTATCTAACACCGTACTGATTTGTTCTTGCAACTGGCCTACCTCAGCCTGTATAGCATCCCGCTGGCTGTTCCCTAAAGTGCCGTTGCTAGCCTGCAGGGATAACTCCCGTATGCGGCTGAGATTGTCGTTAATCGAAGACAAGCCGCCATCGGCCACCTGCACCAATGAAATGCCGTCGCTGGCATTGCGTGCCGTTTGATCCAGGGCATTTAATTCAGTTAGCAATTGCTGAGAAATAATTAACCCTGCCGCATCATCTTTAGCGCTGTTAATTTTTTTACCCGAGCTTAAGGGCTGCAAGCCTTCTCTCTCTTGTTTGGCGTTTTTTTGCAACTGATTTAATAAACTCTCGTTGCTGGCGATTTCGCCTATAGTCAGGCCCATTAGTTCACCTCAACCCTATAGTGTTTACTATCACCCTAGCCTAGCAGTTCTGGCACGAACTTCTAATATTCGTTTTTATCAAAGCTCATACACTTATAACTTTGCTATATATGCCCCTGCGCAGCGTTTATAAAAACTGCTATATTGGCGGGCCAAATAACTGCCTAGGTAACGCAAGATGTCAGAACAAGATAAACAAAACGGCCTAAAAGTAAGAGCCGAAGTCATGGGCGCGGCCTTTGTGCAGCGGGCCATAGACAACACCACCGAACTCACGGCCCCGCTGCAGGATTGGATTAACGAGCACGCTTGGGGTTCCACTTGGCAGCGCGATACTTTGCCACGGCAAACGCGATCACTAATCACCATAGCCATGCTGGCGGCACTTAAAACCCCCACCGAATTAAAAGGCCATGTGCGCGGCGCGTTAAATAATGGCTGCAGCGTAGCCGAAATACAGGAAGTGCTACTGCACTCTATTGTTTACTGCGGTGCACCAGCAGCACAAGAAGCCTTTAGAGCAGCGCAGGAAGTCATTAGCGAGTGGCAGCAAAGCAACCCCGGCAACAGCTAACTAACACCTAAAAGGTATAGCCTTAGCCATAGGCCGGGGCTACTATGCTTGCACTTATAATAATTAACTGACCAAGGGCTAACATGATGCATCCACTATTTTCTCTGCAGGGCCAAGTGGCTTTTATTACCGGCGCGGGCAGCGATAGCGGCATAGGCTTTGCCGCGGCAAAAATTTTGGCAGAGCTAGGTGCAGAGATTGCCATTACCGCTACCTCTGAACGCATACACCAACGCGCTCAAGAGTTATCCGCGATTAGCCCTAAGGTAAAAAGTTATATTTGCGATTTAACCGATCGCCCCGCTACCCGCGCCATGATTAAAACCATAGAGCAGGACTTTGGCAAAATAGATGTGCTGGTGAATAACGCGGGCATGACTATGGTGGGCTCCAGTGAAGTGTACGAGCTGTTTCACCAGTGCCGCGATGAAGATTGGGATATGGGCATAGAGCGCAACCTCACCACCTGTTACAACGTCACCCGCGCGGTATTACCCGGCATGGTGGAGAGGCAGTACGGCCGCATAGTCAACGTATCATCGGTAACCGGCCCCTTGGTGAGCAACGAGGGCGAGGCCGCCTACAGCGCCGCCAAAGCGGCCATGATAGGCATGAGCCGCAGCATAGCTATAGATGTAGCCAAGCATAATATTACAATTAATAACGTAGCGCCGGGCTGGGTAGCCACCGCCTCGCAAACCGAAGAAGAAGCCATAGCGGCAAAGTATACGCCAGTAGGGCGTGGCGGCAGCGCCATGGAAATGGCCACCATGATTGCTTATTTGGCATCACCGGGCTCCAGCTATGTCACGGGGCAGATGATGGTAGTCGATGGTGGCAATTGCCTGCAGGAAAGCAAGGGGCCGTAAGCAAAGCCTGCCAATGTTTAGCCAGCGCGCTAAGCTGTAAATCAAAGTTTTAAACTAAAACTCTAAACCAAGGCTATAAATCGCATTCGTAAATCCAGGCCCCGTTGTTTTCCCACAAACGGTGCCTGGGGCCGCGAGCGTAGGCATTATTCTCTTCATAGCCCGCGTCACCAGCGTATAGCATGCAACGATCCTGCTCGGTGCTAAGCCAGTTTTTGGCAGCATAGCGCAAGGGCCCGCGGGCTTGGTAAAACGCTATGGCCTGCTCGCTGCTTTGATGCTGCGCCAACTCTAACAGGCTGACATAGGTAGGCGGCATCATTGCCATTTGCTTATTATCAAAATACGCCAGCGCCTGTTGCGGGCTGCACCAACGGTGGTGATCTATCTCTTGCTGATCAACCTGCACGCTGGCCTCGCCTTGATAGCGCGTCACAAAAAACCAGGTATTAAAACGCTTGCTGGTTTCCTTGGGGGCCAACCACTGTGAGACGGGAATAAGCTGCTGTGGGCACAGTTTAAGCTGTGCCTCCTCATAGCTTTCACGCACTGCCGCCTGTTTAGCGACCAAGGTCATATCAGGCTGCTCGCTGGCTGCTCGTTTACCATAATCACCCGCGTCTATGCGGCCACCGGGAAACACCCAATAGCCAGCAGCAAAAGCCAAAGCTTGCGAGCGGCGTAGCAATAAAACCTCTAACCCCTGCTTACCATCGCGCAATACTATAGCAGTAGCGGCAGGGATTAATTCAGCCATCGTGTTAGTCGTCGCGCTCTTCGGTATGCTCGGCAGTTTGCTCAGCAGCCGCTTTAAATTGCTCGGGGTCCATAAACATCATATGGGCAATAATAGAGGCGTCTTTGGCAAACTCTAGGGCTATCATTAATACATTATCTTGCTCATGGGCGCGCACTACACCGGGTATACCTACCAGCTGTAAACCCTCTTCGCTGTGCATAATGCGTATATCTTTTTTCGCCTTCATGTCTACGGCTATGCGATTAAGTAAACCACCTAAGGCCACGCGAAATATATCGTAGTTAAAGCCGGGGCCTTTAAATTCGCTGTGATCTAATTTAAGTTTGCAATCTAGTTTAAGCTGATCACCTTGGTTAATCGCACCTACACTTAACACCTTACCCGATTTTAAATCTTTAAAAGCTGCCTTGGCTTTTTCTTTAGGGGCTGACACTAATATGCGGCCCATCACACCGCCCATTACATCTAACACCTGAAAAAAATTAATTTCTATATCTTTAACTTGCTCAGTCATAACAACCTCAATCTTATCGATAACGTAGTTTTTATTGTTAACTTGTTGCGCTACACAGCTTTAGCATACTGCGCGCGCAATTGATTTTTTTGCACTTTAGCCATGGTGTTTCTAGGCAAAGCGGCAACAAAAAATATTTGTTTAGGCACTTTATAAGCCGCCAACTTCTGCTTGGCTTGGGCTATTAATGCCGCCTCACTAAGCTCGGTTTCGGCCACCACTATAGCGGTAACCGCCTCACCTAAGTCGCTATGAGGCAGGCCTATTACCGCACTCTCTTTCACCCCTGCGATGGCATCTAAGACCAGCTCTACCTCTTTGGGGTAAACATTGTAGCCACCGCTAATCACCATATCCTTAGCGCGGCCCACTATGCTGATATAGCCATCGTCAGTGATGCTGCCCTGATCGCCGGTAATAAAAAAACCGTCGGCAGTAAAATCCTGTGCGGTTTTTTCAGGCTTGCGCCAATAGCCCTTAAATACATTAGGGCCCTGCACTTGAATGCTGCCTATCTCGCCGAGGGCCAAGGGCTGGTTTTGCTCGTTCACTATACGCACTAACACCTGCGGTAAGGGCTGGCCCACTGTGCCGGCACGGCGCTCACCCTGCAAGGGGTTAGAGACTAGCATACCTGTTTCAGTCATGCCGTAACGTTCTAAAATTTTATGGCCGGTAAGTGTGGCAAACTGCTGGTGAGTACTGGCCAATAAAGGGGCCGAGCCTGAAATAAATAAGCGCATATTAGCGCAATGCTGGGCACTGAACTGTGGCGCAGCTAATAAACGCGTATAAAAAGTAGGCACTCCCATCATCACCGTAGCCTGGGGCAAGGCCGCCATAACGGCGGGCAGCTCAAAACTGGGCAAAAATTGCATACTCGCCCCGGCGGCTAATACGCAATGGCAGGCCACAAATAAGCCATGCACATGAAATATAGGTAGGGCATGCAGCAACACATCATCGCCTGTAAAGCCCCACAGGCTTGTTAGGGTATAGGCATTGGCCGCCAAATTGCCATGGCTGAGCATAGCGCCCTTGGGCTGGCCAGTGGTGCCAGAGGTGTAGAGTATGGCGGCAATATCATCACTCTCACGGCTGACATCCTCAAACTCGGCTGCATATTTTGACAATTGCGCCAACCAATCGGCCTGCCCATGCTCATCTAATACTCTGACCAACGGCGCAGCAGCCGCCTCGCCATCCAGCTTGGCTAATAGGTTTTGCAAGGCCGCCTGCCGCTGAGGCTCACACACTAATAAGCTAGGCTGGGCATCGGCCATAAAATAAGCCATTTCAGCATCGGTATAGGCGGTATTTAGCGGTAAATAGATCAAACCCGCCCGCAGCGCGGCCAGGTATAGCATCAAGGCCATAGGGGATTTGGCCACCTGTACCGCAATGCGGTCACCGGGCTGCAAACCTAGGCTGGTAAAATACTGCGCCAGCTGGCCGCTGAGGCTACGCACATCGCCATAGCTAAGCACAGTGCCATCAGGGCTATGGATAAAGGCCTGTTGGTCGGCGGGAAAGCCTCGCTGAAATAAGGTGAATAAATTGCTCATAGACAAAAACGACGATACGCCAAGCCGATTTTAAGAAAATATTAGTGGTTTTATACGCTTATTCGACCAGTGTACCCCATCAATGGGGATAATCCGATAGCGCCCAAGCAGTATAGCGCCTATAATAGGCGGTTATCCCTTGGCCTTGCGCCAACTGCTTTACCGTCCCTATTAGAGATTATTGAATGTCATCCCCTGAAACAACCAGTTTTTCTGACCTGGCGCTTTCTGCGCCCGTGTTAAAAGCCATACAAAGCGTAGGCTATGAACAACCCTCCCCTATACAAGCCGCCAGCATCCCCCATCTATTAAACGGTGAAGACCTATTAGGCGTGGCACAAACCGGCACCGGCAAAACCGCCGCTTTTGCCTTACCGCTATTAAGCAACATCGATGTCAAAACCAAAGCACCACAGGTTTTAGTATTAGCCCCCACCCGTGAACTAGCCATACAGGTAGCCGAGGCTTTCAAAAGCTACGCCAGCCAAATGAAAGGTTTCCAAGTATTGCCCATATACGGCGGCCAAGATATGCGCGGCCAACTAAAACAGTTAGAGCGCGGCCCACAAGTAGTCGTTGGCACCCCAGGGCGCGTAATGGACCACCTGCGTCGCGGCAGCCTAAAACTAGACGCCTTGAAATGCGTAGTGTTGGACGAAGCCGACGAAATGTTACGCATGGGCTTTATAGACGACGTGGAGTGGATACTAGAGCACACCCCCGAGCAACGCCAAGTAGCGCTATTTTCCGCCACCATGCCCGGCCCCATCAAAAAAGTGGCCGACACCTATTTGCGTAACCCCAAAGAAGTACGCATAGCCAGCGCCACCCAAACTGGCTCGCATATCAAACAAAGCTACTTAATTGTTAACGGCTTTGAGCGCAAACTGGATGCCATCACCCGCATCCTAGAAGCACAAGACTTTGATGCCATGATTATTTTTGTGCGCACCAAAACCGCCACTGCAGAGTTGGCCGAAAAACTAGAAGCCCGCGGCTACTCAGCCTCGGCCCTAAACGGCGACATGAACCAACAACTGCGCGAGCGCACCATCAACCGCCTTAAAAACAAGCAGCTTGATATAGTCGTCGCTACCGACGTGGCCGCACGCGGCATAGACGTTGAACGCGTCAGCCACGTACTCAACTTCGACATACCCTACGACAGCGAAGCCTACGTACACCGCATAGGCCGCACCGGCCGCGCTGGCCGTGATGGCAGCGCGATTTTATTTGTAGCGCCCAGAGAAAAGCGTTTGTTATTTTCTATAGAAAAAAACACCCGCCAAAAAATCGAGCCTATGGAACTACCCAGCGGCAAAGAAGTATCCAGCCGCCGCGTAGAGCAATTTAAACAATTGCTAACCGACACCCTAGAGTCGCAACCTAACCTAGATTACTTTTTTGAAATACTCAGCGAATACAGCGCCGAGCACGACCGCTCAGCCGAAGATATCGCCTGCGCCCTGGCTTACCTACACCAGCTAGAACGCCCTCTAGAAGTAAAAGACTCACCCAAAGGCCGTAAAGAAAAAGGCTTTACCGTAGTTGAAGAAAACCGCCAGTCACGCTCAGGCGATAGCGACCAAATGATGCGCTACCGCATAGAGCTGGGCCGCGATCAACAAGTAGGCCCCGGCGACATCGTAGGCGCCATCATGAATGAAACCGACCTACACAAAAACGACATAGGCCATATCAAATTACACGGTGACCACAGCACAGTAGATTTGCCTTTAAACCTACCTAAAGAACTTATCAGCAAGCTAAAAACCCTAACCGTGCGCAACCTGCCGATTAACATCAGCGAAGTAGGCCCCGCCAAGCGCGAGCAACGCCAACCGGGTAAGCGTAAGAGTGCGCCGGGGGCGCATAATAAAGCACCGCGTAAGAAGCCTAGAAAAGCTAAAAAGGATTAGCTTTTAGTTGAGTTTGGTTTGTTAAACAATGCCCGCTGATGCGGGCATTTTTGTATGTGGGGTGTGGGGGTAGTTTATTGTTAAGGCTGCGGACTATGGTACTTGCTTAACCTCGCCATCAGTCATGCCGGGCTGAGACCCTGCATCTATTATCTTTGAATTTATTCGTCATGCCTGCGTACAAGGTGAATTGCGCAGCAAGAGAGGGCACCCTGGGACGGGCCGGTATCTATGATTTTGTTTTTTTATTAGTAATTATTTGATACTTGCCATTTGTTTCGCCTTGCCGGGCGATAAGGGGCCTTTGCATGCCCAAAGGCCCCTTAACCCCAAAGGGCACCCCTAGTCCGTCGTCGGCTGCGCCGATGCCCTGCGCTACTCGAAAAACTAACGGCCGCTGCGCAACTCACAAAAAACGATACTCAATCGTTTTTTGCTCGGACAGTGCTCGCTGCTTCGCGCCGTTATTTTCCTCCGTTGCTCGGCGACTCCCAAGGGGAATCTGGGTGCTTCGTAGCGAGATTGGCTGGGCATAGAGATTAAAGGCTGCAATCGTGAATAATTTACAGAATAATGACTAGTTCTAAACGTTTAAAAGTGTGTATATTGAGGCATAAGATCTAGGCATGGACATTCTAATTAATACAATTGTTAAACGGTAAAGCATGGAAATCAGAGCTCGCAGAGAATATGCTTCGATGATGCGGGAGTGTCGCTATCGGGTCGAAACACTGCGTGACTTCACGTCCGGAAAAACGCATTGCACCTATCTACAAACAACGATTGAATCGGAAGCTCTTCAATTGCGAAAATTGCTTGAGCTAATTGCGTTCTCATCGCTTGTGTCATACCAAAATGCCTACCGCACTGTGAGAAGCGATATTGCGAAGGATTGGCACGCAGCAAGGATCTTACGCAAGATTGAGGACATCAACCCTGAATTCTATCCAGTTCCAGTAGATGGCTTCAATAAGCAAAGCTGGACTAAAGTACAAAGCGGGTACCTCACTAGAAAGCAGTTCGAACGGTTATATGATAAATGTGGGGCAATGCTTCACTCTCAAAATCCCTTTTCAAAAGGGAAAAGTTCATTAGCCTTCCATAAAAAAGTACCTGAATATTTAGATAGGATTGAAACCCTATTGTCAGAGCATTTGGTGGAACTTGCGGAATCACAAGATCTCATTCACGTGATCGCTCCGATGGAAGAAAATGCACCAATTCAAGTCCGATACTTAGTGCGGAAAACGAGGCACGCTTAAGACCAAGGGCTCAGAGTCGTTGAAAAACACCCAACAGCAATAACACCTCCACACTATCCCACCACAAATCAACTACGAAGCCCCCGAATTCCCCTTGGGAGTCGCCGAGCAACGGAGATTTTTAACGGGACGAAGTAGTGACGGATGTCTGAGTATTTTTTGATTAAGTATCAAAAAATGCGAGTTCCGGAACGACCGTTAAAAATTGAGTAGCACAGGGAATCGGCGTAGCCGACGACGGACTAGGGTGCCCTTTCTTTTGGTTCTGTTTTCTTTGGGCAAACAAAGAAAATGAACCCGCCCAGCGAGGCGGAACGGCAGCGCATAACAACAATCAAACCTCAAACCTAAAACCTAAAACATGGATGCCGGCGTGTGCCGGCATGACAAAATACACTCCCCACATACAAAAACGGCCCCAAATCAGGAGCCGTTACAAACACCAAAATAATCAAACCATCAAACTACCCCCGCTTGCGATAACAACACCACAAACCCAACAGCAACAAAGCAATCACCACTGCCCATAACCATTTTAAAATATGGCAGGGTATGCAATCTTCTTCGCGCTCTGGTGGTTTAGGTGGCAACAAACTCACATAGCGGGTTGCCTCCCTGGGGGCAAGTTCACCGCGCTCGTTATAACCCTGGCCTTTATAAAAAATCTTATAACTACCGGCCTCGGCGGTTTGAGTAAAGCTGGTGGTGAAGGTGGCATCACCGGCTTCGCTATCAGTGTGAGTGCCATCATCATAAAGATTTAACGGGCCATACACTGTACCTGAAGGTGAGGTGATGGTAACCCTAGCTTGCGCATTGGGGGCCGGCCAAGCTCTATCGCTAAAGCTAGCGCTTAAGTTAAGAGTGGCACCGGGTTGGCTGCTAGAGGCTACCGCGCTAACGGCCATGCGATAGTCGGATGATACCGCTGCAGCAAAACCTATGGGCACTATGCCCGCACCGGGGTTGTACACGCCATCGCTAGTGCCTTGCGAATAACCATGGCTAGTTGTACCCGGTACTTTTTTAGGTAGGCCTTTGGCGGTTAAGCGCAGCTGCCACACGCCTACATAGTCGCTGGCTTGAGCCAAGCTGGGGAATACCACTCGCACTAACCTATAGGTATCTCTAGTTAGCTCATGCACGGCTACGCCGCCTATGGATACTCCCGGGGTGATGATTTGGCCGGTGGGGCTAATCAACTCCAAGGCATAGTAGGGCCGCAACGCAGGCACATCTAACACTAAGAATGTGGCGCTTTTATCAGAGCTGGTAATCGCCGCCTGTTGCACCACTATGGGCGCGGTGTTGTTAAGGTTAACTGGCACGGTGGGGTCTACCACTAATTCCATGCCGGTGGCGTTGGCAAAAATTTTGAAGTAGAAAGCTTCTAAATCAAAAATACTGGTGCCGCTTAAATCATCCGCCACTTGATGGTAGCCGTTGGTGATATTGGTAATGGCCTGCAATTTGTCGGGCTCTATATTGCTGCCCAAACCTATGCTGTACATTTTAATATCGGGGTCATTGGTTTTAACGATTTCCACCGAAGGCACTATGCGTGGGTCGACGTTTTCTTTGCCGTCGGTCATCACCACCATTACATGCTTACGACTACTGGGTGAGCCTGCCAGCATGGTACCGGCGCGCTGTATGGCACCACCTATGCCGGTGTTGCCTCCTGCGGTGAGACCATCAATAGCGTTATGTGCATCGGTGACTTGCATCCCTTGCAGGGTATCCAAGGCTAGCAATTGGCTATTGTTTTCGTTGTATTCCACCAAGCCTAATTTATCGGCATCGGCTGCGGGCAAACCATCAGAGCGCTGGGCAATTAAATCGGTAAACAAATTAGCTGCACGCTTCATAGCCGAGAGTTTAGTGCCGGCAGTACCGGCGGCATCATTCATGCTGCCACTGCGGTCTAACACCGGCACGGCATCTATGGGTATGGGCGGTATGCCCTCGCCCATCAAGGTGACTATATCTTCGGGGTTGGTGGGGTCGTCACCACTCACCCGCATTTGCATGTTGTAGTTGCCTGTGGCCAAAGGCTCAAACACCTGCCTAAATACTGCCTCGCCACCGGGGGCGACTACAGTGGCACCCACTTCGCGGTTGGACCACTGCGGCGCATCGGCAGCCAAGGGTAAGATATCAGCCACTGTTAGGTTGAGGTTAGCATCACCGGCGTTGCGCACAATAATGGCCTTGGTAAAGGCAAAACCCAGTTCCACCTGATGGTAATCCAACACCGTGTCATCCAATAACATACGAGGTTCGGGATGGTGTGCCACTGCGGTAAAGGGGCATAGTTTAACTGGCTCGTCGGGGTCGTTGGAGTCTATGCGCAGCTGGCCGCTATAAGTTGCTTCGCCACCGGCATTGGGCGCGGTAAAGGTCATCGCCACACTGCGCGAGCCACTGTTTAAAGGCGCTAAACTGGGCGCACCGTTAAGCGCAAAAGGTGCTAGGGGAGAGAGGTTAACCACCTGCACGTTGCTAATCACCAACGGCGCGGTGCCAGTATTGGAATAGCTACGGCTGATATTAATCGTTTCCGAAGTCGTCCAATCAGCGGTGCCTAAATTGGGATTACCGGTACAGCTAATATTAGGCACCGGCAACTCTACGGTGCAATTGACGGTTGCCGTAGGCGAAGCCACCGCAACGGAAGGATTACTACCAGTCACGGTAATAGTAGAGCCAAATACACCTGCGGCTGGCCCCGCATTACAACGCACGTTAAAACTAGCTGGCGCAGTGCCACTGGGGGCCGCGCCAACTATAGAAAAATGCGCGGGGTCAGAAAATGTCACACCAGTAATGGTCACCGGCAAATCGCCGGTAGAGACTATGCTAAACAGTTGATTAGCTGAGTTATTACCTGCCAGCACGGTACCAAAATTATGGCTGCCAGGGCTAAGACTAATCGAAGCCGTGCGGTTGTACTCTATGGTATAGCTGCCTACCCCCATACCAAAATAGGTGGTACTAATAATATAAGTACCCGCATTCAAAAACATTTCACCCGAGTTAAAACCACTGTTTAAACTTGTTGAAAGTGCAATTTGATTAAGCGACTGCCCCGATTGGTGCAAGTAAAAATCATTGCCCTCGGTGGGCATAGAGGGGTTGTAGTTTGCCGTCCACCGTATTGTTTGATTAGTGGCTATGGTAAAAGTATCGGTGCCACCCACCGAGTAGGTATTGTCTGGATTTTTAGATTTAGTTGCCGTAATACTATCAGCGGCAAAAAGAGTACTGGAGCCTAGCAGCACCAGCATGGCTAGCAAGGCAAAACATAAGCCCCCCAGCCGTTTTATTGTTATACCACTATGAAAGTCCATGACCTTCTCCCTGTAAATTCGTCATTGAAACCATTCTCGGTAGCCCTATGACTATCGAGCCTATAGAACCTGACACTGCGCTGCTTCAGTGAGCACAACATTACCCGGCATTAGTTAGCTGCCGAGCAAACAACAAGTGGCATTTAGCCTAATTAATATACCAGCGTCAATAACGGAAAGGATTAGCGGCGACGGTAAAACAAGCAAGCAAAGGCTAGTGGGTATAAGGATTCGATAAACTAAAATATAGCGCGCCAAAGATAGCTACCATGGCTTTACAGCTACAGCCTTAGCCCTATTAGTGTGCAGTTAATTAAGCACTTGCGCCAACACTTCAAAGGCGGACCTAAGGGCAATAAACTGCTCATGGTCGCCGCCATGATCGGGGTGATATTGCTTGGCCAAACGCCTGTACGCTAGCTTTACCTCTTGCCAGCTGGCGTCTACCGGTAAACCCAACTGCTGGTAAGCCTCCACCTGTTTATCCTCTGCCAAATAGCGCTGCCAAAAGCCGGTAAGCAATTGCTGCACATCGCCCTCATCGGTATCAGCCAAATTAGACAAATCCCCGTAGTACTCCGCCAGCGCCGGTGACTCCAACACATCCGCTAAGCTGCTGCCATGGCTGGCGGCCAAGGGGGCTAACTGTATACACAAAGGGGATATCTGCAGATGCAGGCCATCGGCTAGTAACTGCTGCTGCAGCTGGTATAAAGCGTTCATAATCAAAAAATGGCGGCGAAACAAAGCCAAGTCGTTAGAAGCCGCTGTAGCCCCTAGCCCCGCCACCTGCAGCCCATCAAACTCGCCCTGCTGCTGTAAAGCAGTCAGCAGCTCATGCTCAGTCACCGCGGCGCGCTGCTGTTTTATAAAATGCAAAATAGGGATGATTAGGGGGTTGTGCACTATAGCCATTCAAGCCTGCTTACTGTAGTAAGAGTTACCATTAAAGGGTGAGTTGGGATAGGCAAAAAAAGATAACACAAAGCCACACTATAAATTGCTTTATTTCAGCTTTTGCTAAAAAATAGCGGCCCTTAAAAAGCACTAAGTAATTGGAACTGAGATGCATATTTGGGTTGATGCCGATGCCTGCCCCAAGGCCATTAAAGAGATACTCTATAAAGCCGCCAACCGCAGCCAGCTAGCACTAACCCTAGTGGCTAATCACGCCCTGAGCACACCGCCCTCGCCTTATATAAAGAGCATACAGGTGGCCTCGGGTTTTGATGTAGCCGACAATTATATAGCGCAACAGGCGCAGCCGGGCGACATAGTGATTACCGCCGACATACCGCTGGCCGCCGATGTGGTGGCCAAGGGAGCCTACGGCATAAACCCGCGGGGTGAGCTATACACCGAGCAAAATATACAACAGCGGCTAACTATGCGTAATTTTATGGAGGAAATGCGCAGCACTGGCCAAGCCAGCGGCGGGCCGCCGCCACTAGATAACCGCGACAAGCAAAGCTTTGCCAACAGCTTAGACAGGCTGTTAAGCAAAGCCCAAAAATAACCTCTACTGGAGTTAACTAAGCTCATGTTTAAAATTAACGAATACTTTGAAGGCAAAGTTGCCTCTATAGCCTTTCAAACCTCTAACCTGCCTGCAACTGTGGGCGTTATGGCTATAGGCAGCTATAAGTTTGGCACTACCCAAAAAGAAGTGATGACGGTAGTGAGCGGCGACTTAACCGTAAAGTTAGAGGGCGATAGTGAGTGGGTTAACTACCAAGCTGGTGAAAGCTTTACCATTACCGCCAACTCATCCTTTGAAGTCAAAGTGATGGTAGAAACCGCCTACCTATGTACCTATGAATAAGGGCCAGCGCTAAATGACACAGGTTGAACTAAGCTATCAAGCAACTCAGCTAAGAGCTAGCATGTAATGACTACAGCCACAGCCTTATGCCCTTGCGGCAGCAACAAAAACTTTGCCGACTGCTGCCAGCCTTTACTCGCCGGCGAACAACAAGCCGAAACCGCCGAGCAGCTGATGCGCTCGCGCTACAGTGCTTTTTGCCAGCACGATGTAGACTACCTGATTGCCACCCATCACCCCTCTAAACATGAGCACGATGACAAAGAGCAACTCAGGCAAACCCTAGCCAGCTGCCGCTGGCTACAATTAAAAATAGTGCAAGCACTGCAAGGCCAAGCCGATGATGATAGCGGCACGGTAGAGTTTATTGCCGTATACGAAGAGAATAAGCAACTTTTTCAGCTCTGCGAAAAATCCAGCTTTATTAAAGAAGATGGCCGCTGGTATTACTTAGACGGTATTATTTCTAATAGCCACCAGGCTCACGCGGCCAAACTGGGGCGCAACGATCCCTGCTGGTGTGGCAGTGGCAAAAAATTTAAAAAATGTCATGGTTAATCAGTCGTTAGTAAGCAGTCGCTAGAAACTATGAACTAGCGACTGCCCGCCAAAAACGCTCTTATTTTTTTATAGTCCTGATACAGTATTTCGCTATCAAAATTCTGCACCCCGCTGCGGCTTTGTTGCGGTTTAAATATAGCTTGCAGCCTGCCCTGGGGGTTTATTAAATACATATACACACTATGGCTGACGCTATAGGCTTTGGGGTTAGCCACAGCTTGCGATTTAATTTCTTTAGCTATGCCTAAGCTTTGTTCAAAAGCCTGAGCTGCTTCATCGGGCCTAGGTGCCAGGCCTTTAATAGCCAAGGGGAAGTAAGCTAAGTATTGCTGCAATTGCTGTGGCGTATCGCGCTGGGGGTCTAGGGTATAAAACGCGAAGTTCAGTTCTTCAGGCTCACTGTCTTGGGCTAATTGCTGCTCAAACTTTACCAGGCTGGCCAGGGTGGTGGGGCATATATCGGGGCAATAGGTATAACCTACTGACAGCATTAACCAGCCTCCCTTTAGTTGCGCGGGGGTAAACGCCGCCCCCTGCTCATCCACTAAATTAAAATTGGCCAACTTTT
The DNA here is from genome assembly GCF_024734385.1 of Dasania sp. GY-MA-18. Classification (GTDB taxonomy): domain Bacteria; phylum Pseudomonadota; class Gammaproteobacteria; order Pseudomonadales; family Dasaniaceae; genus Dasania; species Dasania phycosphaerae. The sequence continues at coordinate 388,680 of NZ_JANHAP010000001.1, forward strand.
TAGGCTGAGGCAAGTACACCGCCGATTGCAATTCAGGCGCTGCACTAGGTTTTAACAACAGGCCAAAAGCCAACAATAGGCTCAGCACCAGTGTTATTAGCAAACCTATAGCCAGTTTAATTTTAAGCCTATTGCGGGCTAACATAAGCTACCACTGCCAATTAAGCGGCAAGTAGTGATCCACTAACAAAGCGATAAACAAATAAAAAAGATAGGCTATGGAAACATAAAAGGTTTTTAAGGCAGACCCCGGCTTAGCAAAAAACTTCAGCTCTAAAGCATAATATAAAAACCACGACCCCAAACCCAAAGCCGCCAACACATACAGCAGGCCGCTCATAGCAATAAAATAAGGGATTAAACTCACTAAGACTAAAGCGAGGGTGTAAAACACTACATTCGATTTAGTAAACTCTATGCCATGGGTCACCGGCAGCATGGGTATATTGGCACGTTTATAATCCTCTACCCTATCTATGGCTAGGGCCCAAAAATGAGCGGGCGTCCACACAAAAATAATCAGCACTAACAACAGCGCCTCTCTATCTATGCTATTGCTCACACTCACCCAACCCAATAAAGGCGGCAAAGCCCCCGACAAACCGCCTATTACAATATTTTGTGGCGTGGCATGTTTTAAATACAGGGTATAAATAAAAGCGTAACCGATAAGCCCAGCCAGAGTTAACAGCGCGGTTAGCGCATTCACCCAATATAATAAAATGGCCATGGACAGCACAGCCAACACTAGGGAAAACAACAACGCCTGGCGATTATTAATCGCACCACTGGGCATAGGCCGCCGCTGCGTTCTGCGCATTAGGGCATCAATATTTTGATCTACCACATGGTTAACAATGGCAGCCGAGCAAGCCGCCAACCCTATCCCCGTGGTAGCGGCAATAAAAATAATAGGGTTAAGCAAGCCAGGGCTGGCTAAATGCATACCCACTACTGCGGTAAGCAATAGCAGCAACACCACCTTAGGTTTACACAGTTCAACATACTGGGCGATTAAAGTAGCATTAATAAGGTGCTTAGAACTGGCCTGTAATTTCATAACGCTGGCCTTGATTAGTTAAAAAAAGTGATGCGCGATAAAAACACATAATTAGCTTCCGAGGCCATCAGTGCAATCAGCACCAATATGGCACCGGGCGGTAGCAGTATCAGCAATATCATAGCCAAACGCTCCCAGGCCAAGTGCATAAATATGCTCATGATAAAACCGGCTTTTAACAACATAAAAATTAAGATTAATGACCAGCGCAAATAGCCCTCCAGATGGTAATAATCAACCATATAAGAGAAGGTGCTTAGCACAAACAATAGCAGCCAAACTTTTAAGTAAATGCCTATGGGGTGCTGCTGGCCTACGGCATGCTGTTGCGTTGCGGCAGTACTCATAAATCACCTCACCATAAATAGAAAAATGCAAAAATAAAAACCCAAACTAAATCAACAAAGTGCCAATACAGACCGGCAATTTCTACAATATCGTAACCCTTGCCCTCGTAATCACCACGCCGTACTTTGTTTGCCACCACCAGCAAATAAATAACCCCAGCACTAACATGCAGGCCGTGAAAACCCGTAATCATAAAAAAGGATGAGCCAAATTGCGCCGCCCCCATGGGGTTAGCCCAGGGCCTTACCCCTTCATCAACAATAAGCTTGGTCCACTCAAAAGCCTGCATACCCACAAAGCTAGCCCCCAATAAAGCCGTGGCCAGCATTAGCTTAAAGGCTAACTGCCTATTGCCGTTGTAACCGGCATTAACCGCCATCGCCATAGTGCCGCTACTGGTGATTAACACAAAGGTCATAATGGCTATTAATAGCAAGGGGAAATGGGTACCCGCCACCTCTAGGGCAAATACTTCACTGGGATTGGGCCAGGCGACGGTGGTGCTCATGCGCACGTTCATATAACCCGTTAAAAAAATACTGAATACAAAGGTGTCGCTTAATAAAAACAGCCACATCATTAACTTGCCCCAAGGCACATCAAAGGTCTGCTTATCGGCGCTCCAATCACTCACCAGGCCAGGCATACCTGGCTCTACATATTCTGCTTTTTCTTCACCGCTGTTGGCCATAGGCTCACCTGCTGCTGTTACTAAAGCGTTTTAATACAAGGTTTAAAAACCGCACAGGGCGGCTATTGCCGCATAGGTTTCTGAGCGGCTGGTTAACAATAAAAAAAGTATCATCCACAACACTAATAGGTAATGCCAATAGCTGGCACACAAAGCTAAGCTATTATGCAATCGCGGCAATGCTGCGCTGCGAAAAAAACGATAAATTACAGCCAGCAACACCAGCAAACCACCGAATAGGTGCAGGGCATGTATGGCTGTTAATAAATAGTAAAAACTATTGGCGGGGTTGCTACCCACGTAATAGCCCAAGGCCATTAACTGTTGCCAGACCATAAACTGAGCCAACATAAAAGCCACAGTAAATAGCAAGGCCAATATCAATGCCACTAGACTCGCGTTAAGCTGGCCACGCGCACTGCTATATACACCCCACTGCATTGCCAAACTGGCCAATAATAAAATAGCGCTATTGATCCAAAGCTGACCGCTGTCGGTAAAGGGCTGCCAAGGCTGCCCCGCTAAGGGAACAAAATCGGGGTACTGCGATCGCGATAAAAAAGTAATAATAAATAAAAAAAACAATACACTCACCGCAGCTAAAAAAAACCGTAAGGCTATGCGCTGCGGCATAAGGCCAGAAGTTTGTGGCATAACAGCCTCGCCAGCCTGTGCCAGCCAAGGTTTTTCAAATAAGCTCTGTAGTATTTTCATTCGCCTATACCTTTATGCCTGCCGCTTTCGTCCAGCCATTCAACCTCATCCTGGCTAAAATTTTGGGGAATAAAATCATGCTTGGCATTGGGCACACTAAAGTCATAAGCCCAGCGATAAACGCGCGGCAGCTGCGCCCCCCAGTTGCCGTGTTTGGGCGGCAAATCCGGTGTTTGCCATTCTAAGGAAGTGGCACACCAAGGGTTTTTATGGGCTTTGCGGCCATAGCGCAGGCTCCAAATCACATTGATAATAAATAAAATTTGCACCACTCCCACGATAATAGCCGACACCGTAATACTGGCATTTAACGCCTGTGCCGAATCGGGGATAAAGTCGGTGCCCGACATGGCATAGTAACGCCTAGGCACGCCTAAAAACCCTAGGTAGTGCATAGGTAAATAAATGGCATAGGTGCCTAAAAACGTTAACCAAAAATGCCATTGCCCCAAGGTTTTATTAAACATGCGGCCAGTCATTAAGGGGTACCAATGATAGATGGCGGCAAACAACACCATCACTGGCGACACCCCCATTACCATATGAAAATGCGCCACCACAAAATACGTATCCGATAAGGGTAGGTCTACCACCACATTCCCCAAAAACAAGCCGGTCAAACCGCCGTGGGTAAAGGTAAAAATAAAACCTATAGCAAATAACATGGGCACCGTTAGATGTATATTGCCGCGCCATAGCGTAAGCACCCAGTTGTAAACTTTAATCGCCGTAGGCACAGCAATAATTAAAGTGGTGGTAGCAAAGAAAAAACCAAAGGCGGGGTTCATGCCGCTTACATACATATGGTGCGCCCATACAATAAAGCTTAGCCCCCCTATGGCCACTATGGCCCACACCATCATGCGATAACCAAAAATATTTTTTCTCGCATGTACCGCCAACACATCAGACACCATGCCAAAGGCAGGCAAGGCTACGATATAGACTTCGGGGTGACCAAAAAACCAAAATAAATGTTGAAATAAAATTGGGCTGCCACCGCTGTAATCTAATTGCTCGCCCATAGATAGTATGGCGGGCATAAAAAAACTGGTGCCTATGGTTTTATCTAACAACATCATAATGGCGCTAACCAATAAAGCGGGAAAGGCCAACAAGCCCAGCACAGTTGCGGTAAAAATACCCCATATGGTTAGCGGCATACGCATCAAGGTCATGCCATGGGTACGCGCCTGCAATACCGTGGTCACGTAATTTAACCCGCCCATAGTAAAAGCGACGATAAATATGGCCAGCGACACCAACATTAAAATTATGCCCCAGTCATAGCCGGGGGTGCCCTGCAGTATTGCCTGCGGTGGGTATAGCGTCCAGCCGGCACCGGTACTACCACCGGGCACAAAAAAACTGGCCAACAACACCAATACCGCCAATAAATACGTCCAATAGCTGAGCATATTGAGATAGGGAAATACCATGTCTCTGGCGCCTATCATCAGGGGAATTAAGTAATTACCAAAACCGCCCAGTAATAAAGCGGTCAATAAATAAATCACCATAATCATGCCGTGCATGGTGACAAACTGCAGATAGGCGCTGGGGTTAATAAAATCAAAGGCATCGGGAAAGCCCAATTGCAAACGCATCATGCCCGATAACACCAAGGCCACCAGCCCCACAAAAATTGCCGTGCAACCATATTGTATGGCAATCACTTTGTGATCCTGGCTCCAGATATATTTGGTAATAAACGTATCGGGGTCGTGTAAGTCGCTGACTTGATCGGCAATTGCTATATGTGCCATGCAGTTTCTCTCTATATGTTATCTATATTTGATCTATGTCTTACTAATGATTTTTAATCGATTTCCCTAAAATTTTTAGCAAATTTCTTCACCGGCCCAGCAGTAAAAACTAGAGACTATTAATATAAGTTAAGAGGTCATCTATGGCCTGTTCATCATTTAATAAGCGCGCCATTAACATCATCTGGCGGCCATGGGTATCTTTGTTATGAGTGCCGCGTATGCCCTGTTTAAAATTGAGCAGCTGGCGTTTGATATACCAATCATCTAGGCCCACTAAGGCTGGGGCATTCAACGCGCTATTACCTTCACCCTGGCTGCCGTGACAGGCACCACAGTTAACAAAATAGCCGTGGCCACTTTGTCTATCGCCATTGCTAATAGTGGCTGTTAGCTGTGGTTTAGGAAGACTTTGTATATAGGCCACCACATGATCAATGGCACTTTGGTCGGCGAGCAAATTCGCCATCGCAGCCATTTGCTGGCCGTAGCTGTCTTTGGGGTGCTGGCCTCTAATGCCCTGTTTAAAATTAACTAGCTGGCGCGCCATATAGCTAGCACTTTGGCCGCTAAGCGCGGGGGCATTCATAGCCCTATTGCCCTCACCCTGCTGGCCATGGCAGCCGCCACAAGTGGCATATAATGCTTTACCTAATTGCGCATCACCCACTACCCGCTGCTGGCTACTGGCAAAGGTAGCTTGGCTGTTTACCCAGCGTTGATAATCGGCTTCGCTCTCTACTACTACATTGCCGCGCATGGCGTAATGAGCCAAACCGCACAACTCCATACATAAAATATCGTAGCGACCCAGCTTGGTGGGTGTTAGCCATAAGTAGCTGACTAGGCCGGGGACTAAATCCATTTTTACTCTAAATTCAGACACCGCAAAATTATGCAGCACATCCTTAGAGCGCAGCTCAATTTTTACTGGCTTATCTATAGGCAGGTGTAGCTCGCTATCAAACACCAGCACATCATCTAGGCCTGCGCTGTCGTTGGGGTTAATACCAAAGGGGTTGCTGGCGCTAATATGCCGCGTATCTACTGTGCCTAATTTGCCATCCTTACCCGGCAGCCTAAAACTCCACTGCCACTGCTGCCCCACCGCCTCAATTACATGGGCCTCGGCGGGAACCTCAACAAACTTGGCCCATACAATCAGGCCAGGGGCTAACATGGCAGCCACCCCAACGGTGGTAATAGCCATTAGCCAAGTCTCTAGTTTTTTATTTTCAGGTTCGTAGTGGGAGCGACGATGATGCTGGTGCCTATAACGGTACACGCAATAGGCCAAAAAAATATTCACCGCTATAAAAACGGCGCCGGTGACCCAAAAGGTAATATTAATGGTGCTATCTATAGAGCCCCAATTAGAGGCTAGCGGGGTAAACCACCACGGGCTCATAAAATGAAACACTAAAGAGCCGACCACCAGTAATACTAAAACAATCGCTAATAACATAAGCGGAATAATCCTTTTATTCTTATCAGACGAAGGTTGTTTTTAACGTGCTGGAGCTTAAATACAGGCTACAAAATACTGACCGACTTTTTATTGCACTGCATCTACGTTACAGCCGCTAATCAACGAGTCTTGATGGTTTTAATGAAAAATACTGACGCCACCTGTGTATATGAAATTTAAAATCAGTATAGCAGCCGATCATTAGGGCAAGCTTTTTGAAAACATGATGACATTAGGGATTATGTTATTGAAATACACACATGACATATCAGCTTATGCGCTTATAAGGCTTACTGCTTAAAACCGCTTTAAATACGGTATTTATGGTTTTTTTAGCGTATTAACGCATACCACAAGTATTCAATATGAAGCTTTAATCTATTGCTTTTTTAACCCCTGCTATAAGCCACCAACTTGGAGCCAGACCTGATATCTGCTACTATCGCGCCCTTTTTGATGGCTAGTGGCAGGCCACTCTCTCCTAACTCGGCAGCTAAGGTCAGGCTTAGGTAGGGCACTGCTATAGTGCTAGCTAAGCAACTCACTCTGCACATGGGGCATGCATGTTTAACTTAATCACCTCGAATACCAGCAATGTCAAAAATGACTTGCTATCGGGCTTTACCGTAGCCTTGGCTTTGGTGCCTGAAGCAGTGGCCTTTGCCTTTGTAGCGGGCCTAGAACCCATGGTGGGTTTATACGCAGCCTTTATGATGGGTTTACTCACCGCGGTTTTTGGCGGCCGCCCGGGAATGATTTCCGGTGCTACAGGTGCCACCGCGGTGGTCATGGTCTCGCTGGTGGCGGTACACGGCGTGCAATACTTATTCGCCGCAGTAGCCTTAGCGGGGGTATTGCAAATCACCGCCGGTATTTTAAAGCTGGGCAAGTTTATCCGCCTAGTGCCTCACCCGGTAATGCTGGGTTTTGTTAACGGCTTGGCGATAGTGATCTTTTTGGCTCAGCTGGGCCAGTTTATGGTTAAGGACGAGTCCGGTGCGCTGGTCGCCATGCAGGGCGAAATGCTATACACCATGGGCGCACTTATCGCTATTACCATGCTGATTATGCATTTTCTGCCTAAATTCACTTCGGCAGTGCCCAGCGGCCTAGTCGCCATATTGGTGGTGACTTTAGCGGTAATTGGCTTGGATTTAGAAGCCCGCACGGTTATCGACTATGTGCGCGACATGCTACCGGCCGAGCAAGCAGCCACCGCCACCTTAAAAGGTGAGCTACCCAGCTTTGCTATCCCCATGGTGCCCTTTAACTTAGAAACACTGCGCATTATTTTCCCTTACGCATTGATAATCGCCGCCATAGGCTTGATAGAGTCGCTACTGACCTTAACCCTGATTGATGAAATCACTAACACCCGCGGCCACGGCAACAGAGAGTGTGTAGGCCAAGGCATAGGTAACACCGTTAATGGTTTCTTTGGCGGCATGGGCGGTTGCGCCATGATAGGCCAGAGCATGATTAATATTAACTCCGGCGGCCGCGGCCGTTTATCGGGCATTACCGCAGCACTGGTATTACTGGGCTTTATTTTGTTCGGTGCCAAGATCATAGAAATCATTCCGCTGGCAGCACTGGTAGGGGTAATGTTTATGGTGGTACTGGGCACTTTTGAATGGTCGTCCTTCCGCATTATCAAAAAGATCCCAAGGTCAGATGCCTTTATTATTATTTTAGTTTCGGGTGTTACCGTGGCCTATGATCTGGCCATAGCGGTTATTGTGGGTGTTATTGTCTCGGCGCTTATTTTTGCTTGGAAACACGCCAAGCACATACAAGCCGATACTTACATAGACGAGCAAGGCCAAAAAGTTTACGACCTGCGCGGCCCCGTATTTTTTGGCTCTATTAGCTATTTCAAAGAGTTGTTTGATATAGAAAACGACCCCGAGCATGTAGTGATAGAGTTTAAACGCTCCAGAGTAAGCGATCACTCCGGTATAGAGGCCCTGGACGGCTTAGCGCTAAAATACAAAGCCGCCGGTAAAAAATTACACCTGCGCCATCTTAGCCCCGAGTGCCGCCAGCTGCTAAAAAACGCGGGCAATATGTGTGAAGTCAACGTAATGGAAGATCCCGACTACCACGTGGCTACCGACGCCTTAGGCTAAGCCCTGCTAATACTAAAGCCCTGCCTGCGCAGGGCTTTTTTTTGCCTGTAAACCTTAGCCGCCAGCTAGACCAAAAATCGCAGGCATAAAAAAAGGCCACCTTGCGGCAGCCTTTTTTAACAACGTTACTATTTAGATAGCAACGATGTTTTCAGCTTGTGGGCCTTTTTGGCCTTGAGTTACATCAAACTGAACTTTTTGGCCTTCGGCCAAAGTTTTGAAACCATCGCCTTGAATCGCGCTGAAGTGTGCGAATACGTCTGGGCCGTTCTCTTGCTCAATAAAACCAAAACCTTTGCTTTCGTTGAACCACTTTACTGTACCTGTTGTTGCCATGATCTAATCCTAAATTTATCAATGTTACTTTATTTATAATGACGCTTTAAAATCAGCATTGAATTATGGAACTCAGGACGGTACAACAAAAAAGAACGTCTTAAAGGTTGAACATAAAAACACGCTATCATTTACAAGCTGTTGAAATTATATGCCATTTTGGTGAAGCGTCAACATACAGCAGCGAATAATAAAACAGGCCTACCGCTAGGCTTTGCCACTATCGACTACAGGAAACAGCATGAACCAGCCCACAGCACCACGACCACTGCACGGACTCAGGGTAATAGAAATGGGGCAATTGCTCGCAGGCCCCTTTACTGGCTGCATCTTAGGCTACTTTGGTGCCGAGATAATTAAAATTGAGCCTCCCGCTGGCGGCGACCCGATTAGAGGTTGGCGGGTGGTAGAAGACGGCACCTCGCTGTGGTGGCACTCGCTAGGGCGCAATAAAAAATCTGTCACCTTAAACCTAAAAGAGCAAAAAGGCCGCGATATAGCCAAACAATTGATCAACAGCGCTGATGTACTAATAGAAAACTTCAGGCCTGGCACCATGGAAAAGTGGGGCTTGGGGCCAGAACAATTTAGCGATGCTAACCCGCAATTAGTCTACGCCCGCATCTCTGGCTTTGGTCAAACCGGCCCCTATGCCCAAAAAGCGGGCTATGCCTCAGTCACCGAAGGCATTAGCGGCTTTCGCTATGTTAACGGCCACCCCGGTCAGGCACCGGTACGCCCCAATTTGAGCATAGGCGATAGCATAGCGGGGCTGCACACCGCCCTAGGCATTACCATGGCCTTATTAGAGCGCCACAACAGCGGCAGCGGGCAAGTGGTGGACGTAGCCTTGTATGAAGCCATGTTTAACCTTATGGAAGCAGTAGTGCCCGAATACGATGGCGCGGGGGTCATACGCGAGCCTAGTGGCAGCACCGTTACCGGCATAGTACCCACCAACACCTACCGCTGCCGAGATAAAAAGTATGTGGTTATAGGCGGCAATGGCGACTCTATTTTTAAACGCCTAATGCTAGCCGCTGGCCACCCCGAAATGGCCAATAACCCCGCCATGGCCAATAACGAAGGCCGCGTCGCCCACGAGGTAGAAATAGACGCCGCCCTAGCCGCGTGGTGTGTGCGCCACCCTGCCAGCTTTATTATTGCAACCTTGGAAGAAGCTAGAGTACCAGTAGGCCCTATTTATAATGTTGCCGATATGATGGCCGACCCCCACTTTCAAGCGCGTGGTTTATTCGAACAGGTAGAAATCAATGGCAAAGCCTTGAAGATACCCGCTATTATCCCCAAGCTTAATAAAACCCCTGGCAAAACCGATTGGCCAGGGCCCCGCTTGGGCAGCCACACCGAAGAGGTGTTAGGCCAGCTAGGGCTGGATGCCGAGGCCATCGCCCAGTTACAGGCACAAGAGATTATATAAATGGATAAAGACCGCTGCCCGCTGTGTGGCAATGCCAATCTTTGCGCCGTTAACCAAGGCGGCAGCATAACGCAGTGCTGGTGCAGCAAGGCCACTATTAACCCCGCAGCCTTGGCCGCTGTCAGTGCCGACGACCAGGGCCAGCGCTGCATCTGCCAGCAATGCGCCAGCCGCGTTGACCAGCTCAGTAAACCCGCCCAGTAAACGCAAACACCACTAAGGAACAGCATGAGAGGCAATCTTATACACGGCGCAGAATATCTCGCCAAAGGCTTTCAACTTATTACCCAGCCCGGTTTACGGCTCTTTGTCATTATCCCCTTATTAATTAACATAGCTATTTTTGCTCTGTTGCTCACCCTCACCTTTCAGCAATTTGCCCAATGGATAGATGACTTAATGGCTTGGCTGCCCAGCTGGCTAGAGTTTTTACGCTGGGTGGTATGGCCCCTAACGGTAATTTTTGTATTGGCTATTAGCAGTTATTTATTTAGCACTATCGCCAACTTAATCGCCTCGCCTTTTAATGGCCTGCTGGCAGAAAAAGTAGAAGAGCGCTTAACCGGTGAACCTGTTAACGGGCCGGAAACCTTGGCCCAGTTGCTAATAATGGTGCCTAAAAGTTTTGCCCGCGAGCTGCAAAAAATACTTTATTACTTACCTTGGGCCTTATTGGCCTTGGTGATTACTTTTATCCCGGTGGTCAATATTATCTCGCCAGTACTATGGTTTTTATTAGGCAGCTGGATGATGAGCATACAGTATTGCGACCTGCCCATGGATAATAACCAACACTCCTTTAAAGCAATGAAAACCGTATTAGGGCAGCATAGGCTTACTTCCAGTGGCTTTGGCATGATAGTCATGGCAGGCACTATGATACCGCTGGTAAACTTTGTGATCATGCCCGCTGCGGTATGTGGCGCAACGGTTTACTGGGTAGAAAAACTAAAACAATCCCCCAGCTTACAACAACACTAACAAAGTTTAGGAACTAAAAGTTTAGGAACTATAATGAAAACCAGCCCCCTCTATGACCTAAGCGTAAGCGATATACAAGGCAAGCCCGTGACGCTGGCCGATTACCGCGGCCAAGTGTTATTAATCGTTAACAGCGCTAGCGAATGTGATTACACGCCACAGTATCAAGAGCTGGAGTTACTACAGCAGCAACTGCAACAGCGCTTTGGCCCTAATAAATTTTCAGTATTGGCTTTCCCCTGTGACCAGTTTGGGCAACAAGAACCCGGCAGCGATAGTGAGATACTACAGTTTTGCCAAAGCCGCTACGGCGTAAGCTTTCCGCTGTTTAGCAAGATAGAAGTTAACGGCCCGCAGGCCAGCCCGCTATACCGTCATTTAAAACAGGCAATCCCCACAGCCAGTGGCCACAGCAATATACGCTGGAACTTTGAAAAATTTATCGTGGATAAAAAAGGCCGCGTGGTTAAACGTGCACCGCCAGCGCGCTCACCACTGGCGCTACAAAAACATTTGGCAGGCTTAATTCAACAACGCTAACAAGGTGTTATAGCCATGACCACCGCAGCAGATATTATTGATTTTTGGTTTCATGAATTACAGCCACAGCAATGGTGGCTAAAAGATGAAAAACTAGATCATATGATAAGCCAGCGCTTTTTACCCTGTCTACAACAGGCCAGCCAGTGCGAGTTATTTGGCTGGCGCAATAGTGCCCAGGGTCGTTTAGCAGAAATCATCGTATTGGATCAATTCTCCCGCAATATTTATCGCGATAAACCCCAAGCTTTTGCCAGCGACCCATTAGCCTTAGCCTTAGCGCAAGAGGCTGTAGCGCTGGGCTACGATCTAGAGCTTAACCCCACACAGCGCAGCTTTTTATACCTGCCCTATATGCACAGCGAGTCGGCCGCCATACATAAAACCGCAGTGACTTTGTATCAAGCGCCGGGGCTAGAGGATAATTATGCCTTTGAACTCAAACACAAAGCGATTATCGACCGCTTTGGCCGCTACCCACATCGCAATAAAATATTAGGGCGGCAGTCCACCGCAGCAGAAATTGAATTTTTGGCACAGCCCGGCTCTAGCTTTTAAGCCCTCTCTTTTTTAATCCCTCTCTTTTTTAACCCCTAAGTCTGTCGCCTTGAGGGCCCACAACGGAATCAACATGTTTAAAAAATACCATCGCCTGATAGGCTTAATTATGCTCATCCCCCTATGTCTATGGGCGGCCACCGGCATATTTTTCAGCATTAAGCCTGGCTACCAAGAGGCTTACCAAAAACTCTTTGTAAAAACTTACCCCTTGGCAACATCCTTAAACCTAGTTACTCAGCCAGAATGGCAAGAGGTAAGACAGCTAAAAACCATACTGGGCGAGCACCTATTAGTAAAAACCAACAATACATGGCAGCAACTGCACCCCCATAACTACCAAACACGCCCTATAGCCCAACCCGAACAAATACGCCTGCTTATAGCGGACGCCATACGCAGTGACCCAAAACGCTACGGCAATATAGCTAGCATTAACGGCGATCAGGCCAGCACCAGCACTGGCGTTAGCATTAGCTTAGATTGGGGTAGCCTTGCGCTAAAGCAACGCGGCCAAGATACCGAACTCATCGCCAGCCTTTACAAGCTACATTATTTGCAATGGACCAATAGTGAAATACTCAATAGGTTTTTTGAGATTATTGGCCTAAGCTTACTGGTAATATTAACGTTACTAGGTGGCTGGATGAGTGTTAGAAAATCTTAAGGATGAATCTGTTAGCTATGCGGAGCATAGCGCCAATTCAGCAAATAAAGGCCTGCCTATGCTGAAAGCCTTCACAAACAATAAGCTTTTACTGTGTATGAGTATGGGCAATTGTTTGTTAGGCAGCACGGTAATCATAGGCTGGCTGTTACATATTCCAGCCTTAATTCAAATCAACCCCAACTGGGTACCCATGCAATTTAATACTGCATTGGGCCTACTATTATGCGGCTTGGGACTATTACCGTTTAAACAAGCAAACAAAATTATAAAAAATACTATAGGCCTGTTTTTAATCGCACTAGGTCTGGCCACACTTTACCAATATTCATTTAATGTAAACTTGGGTATAGATGAGTTTTTCATCACCCATAGCATCACCACCTTAAGCAGCCACCCAGGCCGCATGGCACCGAATACCGCCATAGGCTTTGTTATTATGGGCCTAGCCTTTAGCTACACACTGTTTATTAAAAATAAGAAAATACGCCGCTTTATTCATCCTTTAGGTGGTGCCTTACTGCTAGGCATGAGCAGCTCCGCGCTAATGGGCTATTTGGGCGATCTAAACACCTCTATTGTATGGACCAACCTCACCGCAATGGCAGCGCATACCGCTATAGGCTTTATGCTTTGTGCTATTGCGCTGCTCACACCTTATTTTAACCAGCAAACCTTTGAAGGTCGCTGGGGCTTAGTACAACTGGGATTGCCGATATCGGTTATGCTATTAGTGTTTGCTATCGTACTCGCCGTATCCACGTATAAAAATGAAACGCAAAGTATCAACTGGCAATTAACAAACACCGCCACTCTTATTTTCTCGTTACTGGAAGCTGAACATGAACACAGTAAACAGCTAACTCCGTTAACAGACCTTCCTATTACAGCTCTATCGTTACAACACCTAAAGAATAAAACTTTAGATAACGAAATTGCTATAAACCTAGCTAATAGCCAGGGTACGCTTTATCAATCTGAGGTTAACCATCTAGATCATAGTTTCCCAGCACTACAATTCCAGCACCACTATGCAGGCAACACCTACACCCTAACATTACAACCCAGCAAGGAATTAGTAGACAGCCACAGAACTCGCCTGCCCTATGTTACTTTTTTAGAAAGCTGCTTATTGGGTGTTTTGTTAATGGCTTGCTTTTACTTTTTGCAAAAATCACGCATTAGAGAAACCGCTTTTAAAAATGAAGCCATAAAAAACCAGATTCTTGCCAATGAAGTGAAGTCTATCTTTGATGGTTCACCAGTAGGCATGCTAATGACTAACGAACAGGGCGTTATTCGCGCCGTCAACCAGGAAACCCTAGCCATATTCAACTATGCCAGCCATGAAATACTGGGCCAAACCATAGAAAACCTAATCCCCCATGAAAAAAGAGAGCATCACATAAAGTTGCGCAATGATTTTTCCAAGCAGGCCAGCAAAAGACGCATGGGGGAGGATGTAGAAATTTACGGGCTGAGAAAAGACGGTAGTAAAGTCCCCTTAGAAATCGGCTTAAACCCAGTAAAAACAGCCAGCGGCAACATGATGATAGCCTCCCTCATTGACATCAGCGAGAAAAACGAGAAAGAACAAGAACTATCGGCCTATATGCACGCCTTAGAGCGCAGCAATGAAGAGCTAAACGAATTTGCCTACATAGCCTCCCACGACTTAAAGTCACCTTTGCGCGGCATAAAGCAACTAGCGGGTTGGATTAGAGAGGACTTGCAAGGCAAGCTCAGCGACAAAACTGAAAATTATTTCAACCTGTTAGAAGCCCGTGTAAGCCGTATGCAAAACCTGCAAAATGACTTACTTGATTACTCGCAAGCCACAAAAAACACCGAAACTATAAGCCTGGTCGACAGCCGCCAACTTATTAGCAGTTGCTTTGAACTATACGCCTCTGACGCTGCCCAATTACAATTATCACCGGGTGAGTACCCGGTAATTAATACCGCCAAAACGCCATTAGAGCTTATTTTTAGGAATCTGTTCTCCAATGCCATCAAACACTGCGAGCAAGCAACAGCCAAGATCCATGTATCCCATGAAGAAACTGAGCATGGCTACTGGTTTCATATCACTGACAATGGCCCCGGTATTTCAGCCAAAAACCAAGAAATTATTTTTTCTATGTTTAAAACACTCAAACCCCGAGATGAAGTTGAAGGTAGCGGCATGGGGCTAGCCATGGTAAAGAAAATATTAGCCACCTACGGTGGTGAGATCAAGGTGGCATCCGATGGCAGCAATGGTTCCACCTTTAGCTTTTTTTGGCCTAAGGAATTATTTATAACCAACAAAGTACGCTAAGCTTAACTTAACCGCCACGAGAACAATAATGCCTAATAAAAAGATATCAATATTACAAATAGAAGATGATCTTATAGACACCATGGAGATGGACAGGGCTGCAGAAAAAATACAGGTCCCCTGTGAGATTTACCATGCTAAAAACGGGGCCGAGGCCTTAACCATGCTGCGCAGCCAAATCACGCCGCCGCACTTTATTTTTCTAGACATCAACTTGCCGCAAATGAATGGCTTTGAATTTTTACAGGCCCTAAGGGCCGATGAAAGACTAAGTAAGGCCGTAGTTTTTATTTTATCCACATCCAGCAGAGAGCAAGATATCGTACTAGCCTACCAACATCATGTAGCAGGCTATATTAACAAGGACCAGTTAGAGAATGGATTCGCTGACGTTATCACTATGCTAAACGCCTATTTTTCAGTTGTTAGCTTTCCCAATCAGGAACCCATATCATGCTAAAAAATCTCACCATCGCAGTCATTGATGACGATTTAGTTGACCTAGAAGATATAGATAGAAAAATAAAAACCATAGCGGCTAAGCACCCTGCTATAGCCTTTACTGTATTACTGTACAACTCATCCGAACAGGCTATGCGTGATATAAAAGTAAAAAATGATATCGCCTTGCTAATACTGGATATTCATATGCCAGAAATGGACGGTATAGAATTTATTAACCATATGGCTAAAGAGAACATTCATATACCGGTGTTATTAACCACCGGCATAAACCCAGAAATTATGCATGTCGCTGATAAGATCGGCCGCATGTCGGGTGTTAGTGTTATTGAAGAGGCTGTTAAGCCCATAAGCGAGAGCGCGCTCACTAAAACATTGCTTAAGCTGGAACTTATTTATTAAAACCGCTAACGATAAGCACTATTATTGCCACTATATAGCTACTAAAAAAAACGCCTCTTGGGAGGCGTTTTATTGTTAGCGTAGCAGTTCTTCAGGCGGCTGCTCACAACTTAGCTTATCACCCAATAATTCTTCTATGGTGGGCAATAAAAAAGCGTCGTCTTCACAGGCAAAGCTAATAGAGGTACCTTTAGCTCCGGCCCTGCCAGTGCGGCCTATACGATGCACATAATCTTCTGGGTCTTCCGGCAAGGTGTAGTTCACCACATGACTAATGCCTTTAACATGTATGCCACGGCCAGCCACATCGGTAGCTATTAACACTTTCAACTTGCCATCTTTAAAACGCTGTAAGGTAGAAGTGCGTTTATTTTGTGGTACCTCACCCGACAACATACCGCATTCCACCCCGGCTCTGGTTAAGCGCTCAGTCAATTTGCGCACTTGGTCGCGGCGGTTGGCGAACACTATTACGCTTTCAACTTGTTCATCGGTAACAATGTTTTTTAACAATTTATATTTACTATCGGCCGCCACGATATAGACTTTTTGATCCACGCTATCGGTGGCAACACTCTCGGGCTCTATCTCTACGGTGATGGGATTATACGTCCACTGCTCGGTGAGGTTGAGTATGTCAGGGGTAAAGGTGGCGCTAAATAATAGGGTCTGCCTATCTTCTTTGCGCGGGGTAGAGCGCACAATACGACGTACTTGTGGAATAAAACCCATATCCAACATGCGGTCGGCTTCATCTATGACTAATACTTCTACCTGATCTAAATACAGGTCGCCGCGCTGCATAAAGTCTATTAAGCGGCCTGGCGAGGCTACAACTATATCAACCAGGTCGCTGTGCAGACGCTGTTGCTGCTTTTGATAATCCGCACCGCCAATCAAAGTAACCACCTTAACATCGGTGTGTTTAAGCAAGCCTCTGGCATCATCGGCAATTTGCACAACCAACTCGCGGGTAGGCGCTATGATCACCGCCCTGGGCTCACCCGCAAAGCGTTCACCCTCTATAGGATTATTAAGCAGGTCATTAATAATAGTAATTAAAAAAGCAGCTGTTTTACCGGTGCCGGTTTGGGCCTTGCCAATAACATCATGGCCCTGCAAGGTGTGGGGTAAAGCCGCCGCCTGTATGGGCGAAGCATATTGAAAGCCCAGGTCGGCAATACCGCGCATTAAGCGATCATCTATGCCCAGATCGTGAAAGCGGGTTTTGCCCTCCTGTGCGGGAACCTGGAACTGCTCAACTGTCCACGCTGGCTGCGTAGCTTTGGGCTTTTGCTGTTGGTGCTTACCGCGACCGCGGGGCTTTTTCTCGGTTTTTTTAGCCTGGGGAGCTGAAGCAGGCGCCTCAGCTTTATTTTTTTTACCAAATAACTTACCTAACAAGGGCAACTCTCTTTTTTAACCATATCATTGCGGCGCATTCTAGCACTTATATGGTTATTTTACGCCCACTTATTATCGGCAAAGCCACGGCTTTTAGCTTCAAGCTACTCAGCCAAGCTAAGCCTTTCAACATCTGCCCGTTCGGCGTCCATGCTGGCAGGCCATAACAGTGCCGCCACTTTATTTAAGGCATCTAACACTAAGGGGCTAAACTGGCTGCCTCGGCCTTTATTCAGTTCCAAAGTCGCACGCACTATGGACTTATGGTACTGCCGATCAGCACGCTGATGGGTAATAGCAAAAAAAGCGTCAGACAACGCTATGATTTGCGCACCTATATGTATTTCATCCCCTTTTATCCCTAGGGGGTAACCCCTGCCGTCATAGCGCTCGTGATGCTGGTGCGCCATGTCAGCAGCCTGTTGCCAGCCGGGCATTAGGCGCAGCATTTCATAAGCCTGTATGGGGTGCTGCTGCAACAGCATAATATCTGTAGGCCCGTAGCGATCTTGTTTAAATAAGATATTGTCCGGCAATAAAGACATATACACATCGTGCATATAGCTGGCGGCTCTTAATTGCAGCTCGTCTACTTGCAGGGCCGCAGGTAGCTGCCTATTGATTAACAAACAACCGTAAAGCACCTTGGCGGTACGCCCCCGCCACAACTCTGAGCGCAGCTCTACCGCCCCGGCTAAGCCTTCAAATACAGCTAATGCTTGCCGCTGCTCATCAGTGATGTCACGCATAGCGTCATCCATATTGACTGACTCACCCTTTTCTAAAAACTGTAGGATTTCACGGCTAATCTGGCGAGGCTGATCATCACCTTTTTCGGTAACAGTAGTACTAACTGGCAGCTCTGAAACACAATAGGTTAAGTCAGGATGGACTTTGCTGGCAAAAAGCTGCATAGACTCCACAATTAATTGCGGCGCTTTACTTTTGCTCACCGCTGTAAGCTTGTTGAGCTGATTGCTGAGCTGCTGCATGATCTGATGATCAAAATGATCTTGGTAAAGCAGGCTATCGCAGGCCACTCTTACTTGATCAAGGGCCAGCAATAGCAATTCTGACAAATGCTCAGTAATGGGCAGCCGACCTAGGCTAACAGTCGTTAGTAAATCTTCAACGGTATGTATATAGGCTACATAGGGCTCAATAAAGGTTTGCTGAACGGCAGCCTCTATACTTTTTAAAAATTGTAATACCTGGCTAAGGCTAGCCTGGGGGTCCTGATCTTGATGCAGTGCCATCAAACTCATTTCCACGCCGGAAAACTCATTACCAATAGATTCTTGTAGATCGACTAAAATTTCTTTATCTACATCCTCAATAGAACACGCTATTAAGTCCCTCACACCGCTACCTCCATATACTTATCACCCATCCCATCACGCTAATTGCAGATCAGACTAGACTAGAATTAAAGGCTGTGCAGTAGGTATATATGCTTAGCTTGGCAGCTAAAAAAAATGCCGAAGTCAATTCGGCATTTTTGCAACAGTTTTTTGGCTAGACCTTATATTAATAAGGCCTAAAACACAGGGCTGTTTATGGCTTTGGAAAGCAACGACTCAACCAATAATCCATACTTACATAGCGGCCACCACCAGTAAAAAACAAAGATAACAACATCACAAAATAAGTAATGGCAAACTCTATACCGTTATTGAGTATTACTAGCGAGCCCCTGCCGGTAAGCCACTCATAATTACCGTGCTCGGTGAGTATTTCTTTTGCTCGCTCTAAGCGTATCGCAGCTTCGGCCACCCGTTCATTGGCAAAGGGGGCACTCACATCAGCAATAGCCTGCCAACCATTAGGCCAATGCACCACAAATGCAGCGACTAACATAGTCACCATTAATGGCACACTAATCCAGCGCACGGCAAAACCCGCAGCTAAAAAGATTGCACCTAACACCTCGGTCCAGCCTGCTAAAAAAGCCATTAAGGTAGGCAGCGGCATGCCTAAATAGCCACCAAACCACTGCACGGTACCCTCGTAGGGCATCAACGTGGTGAAGTCGATTTTACTGGCACCAGCCATCCAAAATACAGGGATTAAATACAGCCGTAATAACAACGGAGCCAAACCACTAAGGCAGGCGGTTTTATCCAATAGGTGATTTTGCAAATAATAATACTTACCGATTAAGTTATTCATACAGGGATTCCACGTTGATAGCGTAAACAGCCAAATTGAGACTAAAGATTATTATTTTAGTTCATCCCCAGCTTAGGGCCGCAAAGTACAGCGGTTATTACTATGCCCACTGCGCTGAACTAGTTATTTTTGCACAGCGGACTCGCAGCCTTAAGCTGTTAACTCGTGCATACGGGACAATGTTTATTCTTAGGTAAGCTAAGCTTGCGCCACTCCATGACCTTGGCATCAAAAATCATTAGCTGGCCACTTAAGGTCTGGCCAAAACCACTGATCACTTTTATGGCCTCCATGGCCTGCATAGCACCTATCACCCCCACTAAGGGAGCCAGCACGCCACTTTCAGAACAGCTGAGCTGGCTATCTTGGGCATTATCATCATACAGACAGCGGTAGCAGGGGCTGGTTTTAGCGCGGTTATCAAACACCGCCACCTGGCCTTCGCTGCGTATAGCCGCTCCTGATACCAAGGGCTTTTTTGCCGCCACACAGGCGCGGTTAATTTCAAATCGGGTGGCAAAGTTATCGCTGGCATCCACCACCACATCGACATGCTTTAGGGCATCATCTAATAACTGGCCATCTAAGTGCTCATTGATTGTTTCTACCCGCACATCGCTATTCATAGCCGCTATACGCTCGGCCACGGAAATCACTTTAGGACGACCCACATCGGCTTGTTCATGGCCAATTTGGCGCTGCAGATTGCTCAGCTCTACCTCATCAAAATCCGCCAACCATAACTCGCCCACTCCGGCAGCCGCCAAGTACAGTGCTACTGGGCAGCCTAAGCCGCCCATGCCCACAATCAGCACCTTGGCACTAAGCAAGGCCTGCTGCCCGGCCACATCAAAGTCGGGCATCATTATATGGCGGCTATATCGCAGTAACTGCTGGTCGTTCATCACTTATACCTCATTGGCTGCAGCGTATTGCCCTAGCGTCACCCTATCCATGCCGGCTATATCTTTTAGTGTAGCAACAGCCACATAGCCATGCGCTTTGAGCAAGGCACGTACTGCCTCAGCCTGCTCATAGCCATGCTCAAACAGCAGCCAAGCGCCGGGTTTTAAATACGCAGGCGCCTGCACACTGATATGCTCTATATCAGCCAAACCTTGTTTGCCTGCTACCAGCGCACTGCGCGGTTCAAAGCGTACATCACCCTCGGATAAGTGTGGATCATTGGCATCTATATAAGGCGGGTTGCTAACTATAAGATCAAACTGTTGCTTAGGAATATCTGTAAACCAATCAGACTGTAAAAATTTAGCGTTGTTAATTTTATTAAGCCGGCCATTGCGCTCAGCTAACGCCACAGCCTCACGTTGTAGATCACAGCCCAGCACCTGCCATAGACTATTTTCTGAAGCAATAGCTAAGGCTATAGCACCGGTGCCAGTGCCCAAGTCCAGCACTAGCGCGTTCGGTTTAGCTGCTAGTTTCTCTAGGGCTATTTCAACCAGTAACTCAGTTTCAGGGCGAGGGATTAACGTAGAGGGATTGACCTGTAAATCCAAGGTCCAAAAACCGCGGCTGCCTAGCAAATGGGCTATGGGCTCACCGGCCTGCCTGCGCTGCAACAGCGTTTGAAATTGCTGCTGTTGCGCTGCACTCACTTCACGCTCTGGCCAGGTTTTTAAATAAGTACGGTTTTGTTCCAGGGAGTGTGCTAATAGCAGCTCAACATCTAAACCTGGTGTATCACTCACCGCCGCCAAGCTGCTGCGGCTAGCTAACAGCTCAGCGATACTACTCATTCGTCGCCCATAGAGGCCAATAGGTCTGCCTGATATTCATTGCGCAGCGGCTCTATGACTTCGTGTAAAGACCCTTCCATAATTTCGTTTAACTTATATAAAGTTAAGTTTATGCGGTGGTCACTCACGCGGCCCTGCGGATAATTATAGGTGCGTATGCGCTCAGAGCGATCGCCACTGCCCACCAAGTTACGGCGCTCACTGGCCTGCTCTTGCTGCTGTTTCTCTTGCATGCCAGTTAATATACGCGACTGCAATAGCGACATAGCGCGGGCTTTGTTTTTATGCTGCGAGCGCTCGTCCTGACACTCCACCACTATGCCGGTGGGTATATGGGTAATACGTATAGCCGAGTCGGTTTTGTTAACGTGCTGGCCACCTGCGCCCGAAGCTCTAAAGGTATCCACTCGTATATCGGCTTTGTTAATGTCTATGGCATCAACCTCATCGATTTCAGGCATCACCGCTACGGTGCAAGCTGAGGTATGCACGCGCCCCTGCGATTCGGTTTCGGGTACGCGCTGCACTCGGTGAGCGCCCGATTCAAATTTTAAATGAGCGTATACGTCTTGGCCGCTAATGCTGGCAATAATTTCTTTATAGCCGCCGTGTTCACCTTCTCGCTCGCTGACCACCGATAACTTCCAGCCTTGGTTTTCGGCATAGCGCGAATACATGCGGTATAGGTCACCGGCAAAAATCGCTGCTTCATCACCGCCGGTGCCAGCGCGAACTTCTAAAAACACATTATTGGAGTCGTTGGGGTCGCGGGGCAGCAATAATTTTTGTAGCTCTTGTTCTAGCTCATCTCTTTGCGCTTGGCTGCTTTTTAATTCTTCCTTGCCCATTTCGCGCATATCGGGGTCGCTATCGTCCAGCAATACTTGCGCCTCTTCTATATTGTCTAAGGCCACCCGGTATTGCTCGTAACATTTCACTACCGGCTCTACTTCGGCATATTCTTTAGACAGTGCGCGAAACTTATCTTGATTAGAAATAACTTCACTATCACTTAATAAGGCACCTAATTCTTCGTGCCTGTCGATCAAGTTTTCTAACTTATTTACTAGGGACTGTTTCATATCATATCTTTTAATAAGGGTGTGATTGGCTGGCTAAGTTAGCAATGGCTAGTCGTTGTCTGAAGCCGCCGTTGAGGCTTTACTTTTTAAACCAAATAATTGTTGGGTCAAACTAATTAAATCTTTGCGGCCATGGGCGCTGGCTTTTTTCATTTCTATGCTGGGGCTGTGGATTAATTTATTGGTTAGGCTGCGGGCCATTTGTTCCAGCACTCGTTCGGGCTGGGCGCCTTTTTCTAACTGTTTTAAGGCTCTAGCCAACTCAGCATCGCGTATTTGTTCCGACTGCGAGCGAAACGCTTTTAAGGTGTCTACCGCATCCAGCGAGCGCATTTTTTGTAAATAATCGCCCACCCCTTCGTTAATAATTTCATCCGCTTTACGCACTTCTTGCTGTCGACTTTGGCGATTGGCATCGACTATTTCGGTGAGGTCATCAACGCTATATAAATACACATCCTCCAGTTCGCCCACCTGCTCTTCTATATCTCGCGGCACCGCTATATCAACCATTAACATAGGTTTGTGCTTGCGGATTTTTAGCGCGTGTTCCACCGCCCCCTTGCCCAAAATAGGTAATTGGCTGGCGGTGGATGAAATCACTATATCGGCTTTTACTAATTGCTCGGGGATTTCCGATAGCAGCACCGCCTCGGCAGCAAACTGCTGCGCCAACTCCTTGGCCCGCCCCAAGGTACGATTGGCCACCACTATATTGCCCACACCATTTTCTGAGAGATGCTTGGCCACCAGCTCTATGGTTTCACCGGCACCAATTAACAATGCCGAGGTATTGCTAAGATCAGAAAAAATATGCCGCGATAAAGTCACCGCCGCAAAGGCCACCGACACCGGGTTTTCACCTATGGCGGTATCGGTACGCACTTTTTTCGCCAGCGAAAACACATGGGGGAAAACATTATAAAGTTGCGAATCTACCGCACCGGCCTCCTGCGCCACCGCATAGGCGGATTTCATTTGCCCAAAAATCTGCGGCTCACCCAAGACCAGCGAATCCAAACCACTGGACACCTCTACCATATGGCGCAGGGCTCGTTCTTCATGATGCTCGTAATAACAGGCTTGTAAATCGGCCAAGGATAATTGATGGTAGGCTGCCAGCCACTGCAAAATACGCTGGCTGGCATTATCGCCCCCGGCCACCGCAAAAATTTCGGTACGGTTACAGGTGGATAAAATCGCCGCCTCATCCACCGCCGCCACTGCCAGTAAATCCTGCAGGGCCTCGGTCATTTGCTCAGGCGCAAAGGCCACGCGCTCGCGCAGAGACACATGTGCCGACTTATGATTTATACCCAGTGCTAATAAAGCCATTTTGCTGTTGGCGAACCCTACAAAGTCATCTCAGTTTGCCCAACCCACCATGGCTGCTTTGGCCAAACCCTAAAAAAGCGCCCAATTCTATCAAGTTAGCGAGCAAATGTGGATTGATCTTCACCTTACTGGGTCTAAGTCTTGGCCTAATGCTAAGTTTAAACTAGGCAAGAGCACTTAAAAATCGACTTTTTTAGCCCTAACCCAGACTTAGCCACCGGCCAGCTGGTTTTCTGGCTGGGCTTTGTGTCATTATGAGAGCAACTGAAGGAACACTGTATTTATGAAGAATTACCTGTGGCTTATTGCCTTGCTCACCCTACAGCTAGGCGCCTGTACTGTCGCTAATCACCCCACAGACAGGGCCCCCAGCGACAACGCCCAGCCCAAACAAGCCGAAGCTGAAAAACCCGCCATACCCAGCCGCCCTTTCTCAGCGGACAGCTTCCACGACTTACTGGTCGCCGAGTTTGCCGTGCGCCGCAATCAATTTGATGTCGCCCTAGGTCACTATGTGCATCAGGCCCACCAAACCCGCGACCCTGGGGTAACCGCCAGAGCTACTCGGCTAGCGCAGTATATTAAAGCCCAAAACGCCGCCTTAGATATGGCACAGCTATGGGCCGAGCTGGAACCCGACAGCGCTGAAGCCCAATACACCACCGCCACCCTGCTGGCCCAAAACAAACAACCCTTACAAGCACTGGAACACATGGAGCGAGTGCTTAATGCCGGCGGCGCTACCAACTTTACCGCCATTGTCGCCTCCAGCCTCAACATGCCCAAACTCAGCCAACAACTGGTGGCCTCAGCCATTGATGGCCTGATTAGCCGCCACCCCCAATACGGCCAGCTTTATGTTAGCCGCGCCATTATGGAGCAGAGCCATAACAAACCCAGCCAGGCCCTAGCCTCGGTGCGCAAGGGCATAGCGCTGGACAACACCGACTTACAGGCAGTGATTATAGAAACCCGGCTACTACAGCAAATGGGCCGGGACGATGAAGCCTTTGTTAGGCTAGAGGCCATACAACAACAATACCCCGACAACCGACGCCTGCGCCTACAATACGCCCGCCTACTACTAAAAAAAGACCTCAACAAGGCCCGCGAACAATTCGAATACCTGCTAGCCAGCACCCCCAACGAGGCTGACCTGCTAATGTCGCTGGCCCTAATCAACACCGAGCTCAACGACTACCCGCAAGCGAAGCAATATTTTAAACGCGCCCTGGCCACCAATACGCGCAACAACGAAGCGCTGTATTACCTAGCCCAAATAGCCGAGCGCGAAGATTTATTAGATGAAGCTATCGCCCGCTACCAAGCCATATCCCTAGGCGATGACTATATCGCCGCCAGCAACCGCATGGCCGAGCTCTACAGCCAACAAGGCGATGACGACGCGGCCCTAGCCATGCTGCAACAACGCCGCCAGCAGCACCCCGAGCTGGCGCTGCGCTTTTATTTGCTAGAGGCCGAACTACTGTTTAACAGCCAACACTATGAACAATGCCACGCACTACTGACAGAGGCCCTGAACCTGCACCCAGAGCAAGGCAACTTGCTTTATATGCGCTCACTGGTTAGCGAAAGGCGCAACGACTTTGCGCTTATGGAACAAGACCTGCGCAGCATCATCACCCAGGACCCACAAAATGTGACGGCCCTTAACGCCCTAGGCTATGTACTAGCCAATCGCGGCGTGCGCCTGGAAGAAGCCTTTGAACTCATCAACCAAGCCCTAAGCTTAAAACCCAATGACCCCGCTATACTCGACAGCCTGGGCTGGGTAGAATTCAAACGCGGTAATTACGCACGGGCTGTGACCTTATTAGAAAAAGCCTACGCCGCCTTCCCCGACCCCGAAGTAGCCTCACACCTGGGAGAGGTGCTATGGACGCTTAATAAGCAAGAACAAGCCCAACAGATCTGGCAGCAGGGGCTAGAAAAAAACCCCGGCAACCCCATTATTGAAAGCACCATGCAACGCCTATTAAATAACAGCGGCAACAGCGAACTTACCACTGCCGCACCACCTGCCAACAGCAGCCCTTAAGCATGCCCAAAACCTATACCAATCGACAGTTCTCTTTAGTACCACTGACCGTAGCACTAACACTACTGGCAGGCTGTAGCCACCAGCCCCAGCCTGAAGACCAGCTGTGGCTAAGCAGCAGCCAACAACAGGCCAACCACGGCATACAGCAATGGCAAATAGGTGGCAAAATTGGCATACGCAGCCCCTCCGACTCCAATACCGCTTATTTAAATTGGCAGCAGTGCGGCGATGCCTTTGATATACGCCTTAGCGGCCCTCTGGGGCAGGGCGCAGCCCATTTATGGGGCGACAGTCTACAAGTACAATTGCAAACCAATGAGCAGCTATACAGCGCCGACCAACCCGAGCAGCTGCTAGCCGAACAGGGCTGGCAACTGCCGGTCTCGCAACTTTTATACTGGGTGCGCGGCCTACCCGCCCCCGGCCACGCCATTAGCCAAGCCGATAACAGCGGCTTTAGCCAAATGGGCTGGCAAATCGATTACCGACAATGGCTAAGCCTGGACGGCCACAGCCTGCCCAAGAAAGCTGTAGCCAGCCACCCGCAACTGAAAGTAACGCTATTGTTAAAAAAATGGGCACTGGACGCTGACTGCAGCCCCGAACAACTCAGCAAGCGCCTACCCACAAACGCCCACAACTCCCTATCACAGTAAGAATACCTCCACACATGAGTACACTTTCACTGCTAGCCCCGGCCAAGCTCAACCTGTTTTTACATATTACCGGCCAACGTGCCGACGGCTATCACGAGCTACAAACCTTATTTCAGCTGTTAGATTACGGTGACACCCTGCACTTTAATCTGCGCCAAGATGCACAACTTAGCATCAGCCCCGCAATCGCCGGGGTAGCTGCAGAAGATAATTTAATCCTGCGCGCCGCTAAACTTTTACAGCAATACAGCGGCTGTAATTTGGGCGCCGACATACAGATTGATAAAATTTTACCCTTGGGCGGCGGTTTGGGCGGCGGCAGCTCCAATGCAGCAACCACCTTAGTTGGCCTTAATCATTTATGGCAATTACAACTCCCCCTACACGAATTAGCACAATTAGGTTTGCAATTAGGCGCGGATGTACCGCTGTTTGTTGAGGGCAAAAGTGCATGGGCCGAAGGGGTGGGAGAGCGCCTAACTGCTCTAAAAATACCCGATTGTTGGTATCTTGTACTAAAACCTGATTGCGAAGTGTCCACTTTGCAAATTTTTTCAAACAAACAATTGACACGTAACACCTCACCCATCACAATAGCCGCCGTTTTCGAGGAGGGCCACACGAACGATTGTGAGCCTGTAGTGAGAGCACTTTACCCCGAAGTGGATAACGCACTTAAGTGGTTGAGTCTAAAGACTAATTCTCGATTAACCGGCACCGGCGCTTGTGTATTTGGCCAGTTTGCTGATCAAGCATCAGCACTACAGGTTTTAAATGAGTTGCCCGCCGAGTTAACAGGCTTTGTGGCCAAAGGGGTAAACCAATCACCCTGTCACAGCAAGCTGGGCTTATAGAGCCAACAAAAGTTTATTGGGGCGTCGCCAAGCGGCAAGGCACTGGGTTTTGATCTCAGCATTCGAAGGTTCGAATCCTTCCGCCCCAGCCATTTTAGAACACTCATAGCCTTTGGCATGAGCCGCTGGAAAAGAAGCATGGCTTCTAGCCAGAAGGAGTCGAACCGGGTTCGACAAACGCAACAGCGTTTGGACATCATCGCAGATGATGGGGCTTTAGCCCTGAAAGCCGTAAGGCTTGAATCCATCCTTCCGCCCCAGCCATTTTAGAACACTCATAGCCTTTGGCATGAGATGCTGGAAAAGAAGCATAGCTTCTAGCCAGAAGGAGTCGAACCAGGTTCGACAAACGCAACAGCGTTTGGACATCATCGCAGATGATGGGGCTTTAGCCCTGAAAGCCGCAAGGCTTGAATCCATCCTTCCGCCCCAGCCATTTTAGAAAGCTCATAGCCTTTGGCATGAGCTGCTGGAAAAGGATTTTTAGCTAGCAGGGTTTTAAACCAGCCCTGACGCTGTAGTAACAGCATGTTTTAAGTTCGTCGCACTAACTGGAGCGGCACACCGACCAAAAGCTTATACAACTAAGCTATCGGTTTCGGTGCATAGCACTGAAGCTACACAGACCCACAGCCCACAACAGCCACAAGCAGGATACCCATCGTGTCTACGTTAATGATTTTTACCGGTAACGCTAACCCCGAACTGGCTCAAAAAGTTAGCGATCAGCTACACATCCCGCTGGGTGACGCCGACGTTAGTCAATTCAGCGATGGTGAAATCGCCGTAGAAATTAACGAGAACGTGCGTGGTGCTGATGTCTTTATCATTCAATCTACCTGCGCTCCCACCAATGATAACTTGATGGAATTGATCGTTATGATCGATGCCCTACGCCGCGCTTCTGCTGGCCGAGTTACTGCGGTAGTGCCTTACTTCGGCTATGCCCGCCAAGATCGCCGCGTACGCTCTTCACGTGTACCCATTAGCGCCAAAGTCGTTGCCGACATGATGACAGGCGTAGGTGTAGACCGCGTATTAACCGTCGATTTACACGCCGAGCAAATTCAGGGCTTTTTTGATGTACCCGTAGATAACGTTTACGGCTCACCAGTACTGTTAGACGATATCACTAAACAAAACTACGAAAACATTGTAGTTGTTTCACCCGATATAGGCGGCGTAGTTCGTGCCCGCGCCGTGGCCAAGCAATTAGATGATTGCGACCTAGCCATCATAGACAAGCGCCGCCCACAAGCTAACGAAGCGCAAGTCATGCACATCATCGGTGAAGTAGAAGGCCGCACCTGCATACTAGTCGACGATATGGTCGATACCGCTGGCACACTATGTAAAGCTGCCGAAGCACTTAAAGAGCACGGCGCTAAAAAGGTTGTAGCCTACTGTACCCACCCTGTACTTTCAGGCAACGCCCTAAACAACTTAAAAAACTCAGCACTGGATGAGCTAGTCGTTACCGACACCATTCCGCTGAGCGAAGAAGCCAAAAACCTAGGCAATATACGCCAGTTATCTATGGCTTACTTACTCGCTGAGTCGGTACGCCGAGTCAGCAACGAAGAGTCGATTAGCGCACTCTTCCGCTAAATACTGCTTAGCCACAGCAATAAGGCTAAACAAAAGGGACAGTTTTTATACACTGTCCCTTTTGCCGTTTTAAGTTAAAGCCTAAAACGGCGTAACAAATACCGTTTGCCAGCAGACATAAAGCTACTGGCAAACACTAAAAGAGGCGACTTAACCCCAGTGTTAACACCCTCGCAACCCTCACCAAACGCCGGTCGCAGGCCTTGGTGAGCTTCGCTACTATAGGAGACATATTATGTCTGGCGAATTTACTTTAGACGCACAAACCAGAACAGACTTAGGGAAAGGTGCGAGCCGCCGCCTACGTCGTCTGGACAACAAAGTATTAGGCATCATTTACGGTGGTGGCAAAAAGAAGCCTGCCCCTATCATGGTTGCTGAAAACGAAATCGTTAAGCTTGCTAACAACGAAGCGTTTTTCACTAGCTTAATCACTTTAAACCTTGATGGTAAAGCTGAGCAGGTAGTTGTTAAAGACGTACAACGTCACCCCGCTAAAGAAACCTTCATGCACGTTGATTTTATGCGCGTAAGTGCTAAAACCAAAATCACCATGCACGTACCTTTACACTTCATCAATGAAGAAAGCTGCCCAGGCGTTAAGCTACAAGGCGGTAAAGCCAACCACGCATTGAACGACATCGAAGTTTCTTGCTTACCTAAAGACCTACCCGAGTTTATCGAAGTAGACCTAGGTGCATTAAACGCTGGCGAAAACATCCACCTTTCTGACCTTAAGCTACCTAAAGGCGTAGAAAGCGTTGCATTAAGCCACGGTGAAGATCACGACCTGTTAGTTTGTGCTGTAAACGTACCTCGCGGCGCTGCCGGCGATGACGAAGCAGAAGCTGAAGGCGATGCAGAAGCCAAAGCAGAAGGCGGCGAAGAGTAATCTCGCCCCTTTAGCTCACGCTAAGTAACACAATAAGGCCCCGACATTGAGTGCAATTGAACTTATCGTTGGCCTGGGTAACCCAGGCCGTGAATACGAAGAGACGCGCCACAATGCCGGGGCCTTATTTGTTAGCGAGCTGGCTAGGCAATATAACGCCACGCTCAAATCCGAAGCCAAGTTTTTTGGCGACACCGCCCGCATCAACTTAGTTGATAGCCTAGGCAAGAGCCACGATGTGCGCTTATTAATTCCCAGCACCTTTATGAACCGCAGCGGGCTAGCCATCGCAGCCATGGCCAGCTTTTATAAAGTTGCTCCCGAAAAAATTCTTGTTGCCCACGACGAACTAGATATAGACGCAGGCACCGCACGCTTTAAACAAGGCTGCGGCCACGGCGGCCACAATGGCCTGCGCGACACCATTGCCAAACTGGGTAACAACAAAAATTTTCACCGCCTGCGTATAGGCATAGGTCACCCCGGCTCGGCCGACAAAGTGACCGGCTACGTGCTCAACAAAGCACCCGCCAAAGAACATCAAATGATGATGGATATTATTGACGATAGTATTCGCGCGCTACCCCACGCCTTAGCTGGCGACTGGGCTAAAGCCATGCACCACTTACACAGCATAAAAGCCTAAGGCTTTTACTCGATAGCGTTACACAGACAACAGGAACAGACCATGGGTTTTAATTGCGGCATAGTTGGCCTACCCAACGTAGGTAAATCAACCTTATTTAACGCCTTAACCAAGGCCGGCATAGGTGCAGAAAACTTTCCCTTTTGCACCATAGAACCCAATGCCGGCATAGTACCCATCCCCGACCCACGTCAGGACGCCTTAGCTGCCATCGTCAAACCCGAAAAAACCATCGCCACTACCATGGAATTTGTGGATATTGCAGGGCTAGTTGAAGGTGCCTCCAAAGGCGAGGGCCTGGGCAATAAATTTTTAGCCAATATACGCGAAACCGACGCCATCGCCCACGTAGTGCGCTGTTTTGAAGACGACAACGTCATCCATGTCGCCAACAAAATCGACCCCGCTGACGACATAGGCATAATCAACATAGAGCTGGCCATGGCCGACCTAGAAAGCTGCCAAAAACAACTGCAGCGTGTCACCCGTGTCGCCAAAGGCGGCGATAAAGAAGCCAGCGCCCAAAAAGCGCTATTAGAGAAACTTATCCCTCATTTAGAAGAAGGCCACCCCGCCCGCGCTATGAGCTTTAGCGAAGCTGAGCAAGAAACCCTGCCCAGCCTGCACCTATTGACCATCAAGCCCACCATGTACATCGCCAACGTCGATGAAGAGGGCTTTGACAACAATCCCCACCTAGACACGGTAAAAGCCATAGCCGCCGAAGAAAACGCCATCGTGGTGGTTATTTGCAACAAACTAGAAGCCGAAATTGCCGAACTGGATGACGAAGAAAAAGCCGAGTTCCTAGCCGACCTAGGCATGGAAGAACCTGGGCTAGATCGCGTTATACGCGCCGGCTACGAACTACTAGGCCTACATACCTACTTCACCGCCGGTGTTAAAGAAGTACGTGCTTGGACCATACCCAAAGGCGCCACTGCCCCAGAAGCCGCAGGCGTAATACACACCGACTTTCAGCGCGGCTTTATCAAAGCCGAAGTAATGTCCTACGACGACTTTATCACCTACAACGGCGAACAGGGCGCAAAAGAAGCCGGCAAGCTACGCCTAGAAGGCAAAGAGTACATCGTCAAAGACGGCGACGTCATACACTTTAAATTTAACGTTTAAAAGCGCAGAAAGGCGATCTAACGGCTTGACAACAAGCGAGCAGATCGCCAGAATACGCGCCTCTTGAATGAGCTGCTTGCAGACTTATTCACAAAGTTTTAGCAAGGTCGCTGAACTTAAGGGATAGTGTTAGAGCACATCACCCGCGTTGATAGGGAATAATCAAAAAACAAGTTTTGGCAAGGTAGCTCAGTTGGTTAGAGCACATCACTCATAATGATGGGGTCGGCGGTTCGAATCCGCCCCTTGCTACCATTACAAAAAAGGCTCACCCAAAGGGTGGGCCTTTTTTGTAATGGTCAGCCAGAGACAGAATCGAGTTTAAGCCCCGGTTCGACCAATTTCGCTTACAGCGGAATTGGAACAAGCCGCTAAAGCGGCACAGCCCCGCAGGGGTGATAAAAGCCTAAAGCTTTTATCATTCATCCGCCCCGAATTAATATACCCAAACCAACAGCAGGCTCACACTCTTTATAGGGTGGGCCTTTTTTGTAATGGCCGCCAGAGGCGGAAACGAGTTTAATGCCCCGGTTCGACAAACTGTGTCTACGACACAGTTTGAACGCCAGCTTTCCATGGCGCCCCGCAGGGGTGATAAAAGCCTAAAGCTTTTATCATTCATCCGCCCCGAATTAATATGCCCAAACCAACAGCAGGCTCACACTCCTTATAGGGTGGGCCTTTTTTGTAATGGTCAGCCAGAGACAGAATCGAGTTTAAGCCCCGGTTCGACAAACTGTGTCTACGACACAGTTTGAACGCCAGCTTTCCATGGCGCCCCGCAGGGGTGATAAAAGCCTAAAGCTTTTATCATTCATCCGCCCCGAATTAATATACCCAAACCAACAGCAGCCTCACACTCCTTATAGGATGGGCCTTTTTTGTAATGGTCAGTCAGAGACAGAATCGAGTTTAAGCCCCGGTTCGACCAATTTCGCTTACAGCGGAATTGGAACAAGCCGCTAAAGCGGCGCAGCCCCGCAGGGGTGATAAAAGCCTAAAGCTTTTATCATTCATCCGCCCCGAATTAATATACCCAAACCAACAGCAGGCTCACACTCCTTATAGGGTGGGCCTTTTTTGTAATGGTAGCCAGAGGCGGAAACGAGTTTAAGCCCCGGTTCGACAAACTGTGTCTACGACACAGTTTGATACCCAATGCACTTCGTGGGGCATGCTAACGCCAGCTTTCCATGGCGCCCCGAAGGGGTGATAAAAGCCTCAAGCTTTTATCATTCATCCGCCCCGAATTAATATACCCAAACCAACAGCAGCCTCACACTCCTTATGGATGGCCCTTTTTTGTAATGGCCGCCAGAGACAGAATGGAGTTTAAGCACCAGCTCACAAAATCACCAACAGGCCAAATATTACCAATATTAACCCATGCACCCACCCGCAGAGTTTGCTAACGTAAGCTCATGCACCCCATACCCTCACCCTGCGTTAGAAACTGCTGCCTAAACAGCCAAGATATATGTTTGGGCTGCCTGCGCAGCTTGGATGAAATATTACTATGGGGCAAAGCCAGCGAGTTGCAAAAAGCTGAAATCATAAAAAACGTAGCTGCCCGCAAACGCCTAGCCCAGCAAAGCCACTCTAATCGCTGAGATCACCAACGCCATGCCCACTATTAAACGCTTATCTGGCTTTACCCTTATAGAAATCATTGTGGTCTTAGCCGTGATAGCCATATTGATGACCATGGCCATGCCCAACACCACTAACCGCGTTGCTCAAATGCACGTTAAAGAAAGCGTAGAGCTAATAGAGCCCTTTAAAAAACAGCTTAGCGATTACCACCGTTTCAACGGCAAGTTTCCAAGCAATAATAAAGCCGCGGGTATACCCGAGCCCGACAAAATTATGGGCAACTATGTCACCAGCGTAGAGCTAATAGACGGCGCTCTGCATTTAACCCTAGGGCATAAAGCGCATAAGCAATTACAGGGCAAGCTATTAAGTATTAGGCCAATCTATGTAGCAGGCTCACCCGGCAGCCCCATCTCTTGGGTATGTGGCTTTGATGAAGTACCCAAGGCCATGCAAGTGAGTGGCGATAATCTAACGGATGTAGAAATATTACAACTGCCCATCAGCTGCCGCTAAACAAAATCGCAGGCAAAAAAAACCGGCAATAGTTTTGCCGGTTTTTTTGATTTAAAGGCTGGGATACGGGTTAGTCGACAGCATCCAACTTTAAAGTGCTGAGGTTTTTCGCTCTAATCTCAGCCAATAACTCTGGGCTCTCTCTTAAGCTCTCGCCATAAGAGGGGATCATAGTTTTTAGCTTTTCCTTCCAACCCTGATTTTCCATTTGCTCGGCAAAGCAGCGTTCCAACACACTAATCATGGTTTGGGTGGAAGTAGAAGCACCCGGTGAGGCACCTAACAAGGCGGCTAATGAGCCATCCGCGCTGGCGACTATCTCAGTACCAAACTCCAGCTTACCTTTACCCTTTTCATCTTTCTTGATGATTTGCACACGCTTGCCGGCGTTGAGCAAAGTCCAATCCTCATCGCGAGCTTCGGGGTAGTATTGGCGTAGCGACTTCATACGTGAGCGCTGCGACTGCATGGCTTCACTAATCAAGTATTTGGTCAGCGACATATTATTTAGCCCCACCGACAACATAGGCTTTATGTTGTCGCCTTTAATGGATTTGGGTAAATCCATGTTGGAGCCTTCTTTTAAAAACTTGGTGGTAAAGCCCGCAAAGGGGCCAAACAACAATGCGGTTTCGCCACCTATATTACGGGTGTCCAAGTGCGGCACCGACATAGGCGGCGCACCGATGGCAGCCTTGCCATACACCTTGGCATTATGTTGTTTAACCACCTCAGGATTGGTACAGACCAACCACTGACCACTGACGGGGAATCCACCGTAGCCGCGGCCCTCTTTAATTTTGGATTTTTGCAGCAATCGTACTGCGCCACCGCCCGCACCCAAAAATAAAAATTTGGTACGCACAAAGCGACGCTTACCCGTGATGTTATTTTTTAATAGCACCGTCCAGCCGCCGGTGGGTATGGGTTTCATATTCACCGCCGAGTGACCCAGCATTAAGTCAAAACTATCCTGCGATTGCAGGTGGCGTATCATGGTTCTGGCCAAGGCGCCAAAATCAACATCGGCACCGCGCTCTACCTTGGTAGCCGCTACTGGCTCGCCGTCTTTACGTCCATTCATCACCAAGGGCATCCACTGCTGGATTAACTCCGGGTCTTCGCTGTACTGCATACCGGCAAACTGGTGATCCTTGCTCATCAGTTCATAGCGCTGGCGCAAAAACTCTACGTTTTTTTGCCCCCAAACAAAGCTGAGGTGCGGCGTGCGATTGATGAATTTTTTGGGATCGGGCATAACGCCACTATTGACCAAATACGTCCAAAACTGCTGGCTGATTTCAAAGGCCGCGTTAATTTCTTTGGCCTTAGTAATATCCACCTTACCGTCGGTTTCAGGTGTGTAGTTCAGCTCGCAGTAAGCAGCGTGACCAGTACCGGCGTTATTCCAGCCATAAGTACTTTCTACCGCCACATCGGCTAAGCGCTCGACTACAGCCACCTTCAACGTGGGATCTAATTGGTTTAACAGGGTGGCCAACGTGGAGCTCATCGCTCCGGCCCCCACTAATAATGCATCGACTATTTTTGCCATAATGAATTCTAGGCGTTTCCGCCCACCTATAAGTTTTTGGGGGGCGAATTATACGTTTTTTGCAGCTATAAATCTCAGCTAATCTTCAAGCAATAAGCCATAAAACAGCGTTTTTATGTCCGATTTTAACCAGTTATAGCGGCTCCCCATGGCGATTAAACAAAGCTCAGACTAAAATCACTTTTTAAGCATATTTTCGCTATACTGGGCCGCCGTAATAAACACAGCACCGACCATGACGCTCACCGCTCAACAACAGCAAATCATTCATCAGCAACTAGGCCGCACACCACGAGGCATAGTCAAGATTGCTGCCGAAACTGCTAACGGCATCCCTTTAGTATTACAAATGCGCTCGCTGGTTGATGACCAACCATTCCCCACGCTGTACTGGCTAAGCTCCAAAACCCTAGCCAAGGCCATAGGCACTATAGAAACCCAGGGCTGGGTTAAAACCATAGAGCAACGCCTACAAGAGGATGAGCTGCTGCGTGAACAATTTTTACAAAACCAGCGCGACTACGTTAACAGCCGCTGGCAAAAAATGGATAACGAGGATAAAGCGCGTATAGAGCAACTAGGTTTTAGCCCCTTGTATGAGCAATACGGTATAGGGGGAATAACCCAATGGGATAAGGTGCGCTGCCTGCATATGCAGTACGCCCACCATTTAGCCGAGCACAATGTGATAGGGGCGTTAATGGATGAAGAGTTTCAACTCAATGAATTGGCAATAGAAATCTAGCCTCTAGCCTCTAGCCTCTAAAAAGTTTCATGCAAACTTATTACAACTTGTAGCTTGCCACTGCTCTAATAGCCCTAGCTATTAGAGCTTCAGCCCTCCCCCCAACGATTAACCACACCTACATCGATATCAAATAAATCCAAGGTGCGGCCCACGCTGTGATCGACTATATCAGCCACTGTTTTGGGCTCGGCATAAAAGCCCGGTAAAGGGGGTGCAATTATCGCCCCCATTTCCGACAGTGCCGTCATGGTACGCAGATGGCCGGTATGAAAAGGCGTTTCCCTTACCATTAGCACCAATTTGCGCCGCTCTTTTAACATCACATCGGCAGCGCGGGTCAGCAAGTTAGAAGTAACCCCGGTGGCTATCTCCGACATGCTGCGCACCGAGCAGGGCGCCACCACCATGCCCATGTTTTTAAAGGAGCCACTGGCTATAGCCGCCCCTACATTTTTTACCGCATGCACTTCATCAGCCAAGGCCTGTACATCGGCTACTTTTAACTCGCTCTCATAACTCAGCGTTAGCTCGGCAGATTTTGTCATCACTAAATGGGTTTCTATAGCAGTAGGTTTTAGCAGCTCCAATAAACGAATACCGTAAACCACGCCTGAGGCGCCTGAAATCCCTACTATTAACCGCTGTTTTGCCATGAGCTTAACCTTTATACCGCCACATTCACTGAAACGCCTTTATAACAGGATCACAGCATAGTTCAATGGCTGCCTTAACGCTTGTTTCAGCCTAGCGCTTACCATAAGCTTAGCCCCTGATAGTTATGCACTGCCCCCCTGTATTTTTTGCTTTGGAAATCACAATTGAATGGAAAGCCCAGAAACCTATAACCGCGTCAGTCAAATTGAAAGCACCTTCACTCACAACAGCTTAAAATGGCTGAAAACCTTATCACTGTTAAGCCTAGTTGTTGTTGCCGGATTGACCTATACCCAACAACTGGATTTAAGCCTGGGGCTATTACTGGGCACAGGAGCACTACTCATAGCCCTGTTGCTATGGCGTATTATTATTAGCCGCAGCCGGCGCTGTCGTTTTTGCGGTGGTGAGCTGCACTATATTAATCGCGAGATGATACTCAATAGTCACTACCTAGCTATGCAAGGGGTTAAACAAGGCGACTATTACTACGCCAGAAGTGATTGGGCCAAAAAACATTCGCCTACAGGCTGGGCCAAAATTTCACACCGCGCGCAAGCCTGCCACTATTGCCGCATCTCCAAAGAGGGCTATAGCGCTCATCAACAAGCGGCTAGCGAACAAGAGCTACAAGCCTTAAAACTCACTGCTAAATCGCGCTGAAACCAGCAAAACCGCGCTGCAGGCACAAAAATAGATGCAGTTCACAACAGCGCTAGCCACAAGCACGCTAACAGCCTCTATACTTACATTCTCAATACTTATAGCCCTGTACTTAGCAGCATAATAACAACGCTAACAATAATGGTATTTCCAGCCCCACCCCATGGTGAGCAATAAGCGAATGAAAAACCCTTTTTTAAAGCAACTGCCCCTAGCAGTGAAATTATCTATGATGATTTCACTGCTAGTGATAGCTGGGGTTTCTATATTGAGCACCATAACGCTCAATAAACAACATACAATTCAAAGCCAACAAATTAATGATTTCAGCATAGCCATGGCCAAACAATTAGCCAGCGCCATGCGCGAACCGCTGTTTACCGACGACAGCCTGTCTATGCAGCTAATGATTAATAACTTTGCCCAACTGCCTCGTGTGGTTGCGGCTGCCGCGGTAGACAACCAGCAACAACTTTTGGCGCAAAGTGAAGGCAGCTCTATCAGCCGCGAAACCATTGCTTACTTCACTCAAACCATTGAGCTATCCCTCAACAGTATTAGCCAAGCGCAAGATAACGGCATAGTCCATGCCGCCAGCCCTATAGAGTTTAATAATAAAACCGGCGGCTACGTGGTTATAGCCTTAGAAACTCACATGCTCTCCAGCATATACCAACACACCTTAAAACTACTGCTGTGGGTTAGCGGCGGTATTATTTTATTGGGACTGTTGGCGGCCTATTTTATTAGCCAGCATATATCCAACCCCATCAAGCAAATTATCAATGCTGCCCAAAGAATGTCACACGGCAGCTTAGAGCGCATAGAAGAACGCCGCAATGACGAGCTGGGCCAGCTTATAGGCACTATTAATAAAATGAGCGACGGCCTGATTAGAAAGCAACAAGTGGAATCTTTGTTAGATCGCTTTTTAGCCAAAGATGTAGCCAGCCAGTTATTGCAACAACTAGACACCGTAGAGGTCAAAGGCGAGCGAGTTGATGCCACGGTGCTATTTGCTGATATTGTGGGTTTTACCAGCCTGTCAGAGCAGCTTAGCCCCGAAAAAGTCGCCGAGCTGCTTAATGAATATTTCTCCTATTTTACCCTGTGCGCCAATATGTACTTTGGCAGCATCGATAAATTTATCGGCGACTGTGCCATGGTGGTATTTGGCGCACCTAAGAAAAATGCACAACACCAATTTCACGCCATCGCCTGTGCCATATTAATGCAAAAGCTCACAGCAGCCCTCAACCAGCGCCGCCGCAGGCAACAACTACCAGAGATTAAGCTCAGCATAGGCATTAATAGCGGCCCTATGCTGGCGGGGGTACTGGGCAATCAAAAGCGTATGGAATATACCGTAGTCGGTGATAGTGTTAACCTAGCCTCCAGGCTGTGCAGCGAGGCTGGCTCTGGCGAAATACTCACCACCTATGCCGCTTGCCAGCAAGCCCTAGAGAGCAATAAAATTTCCGCGAGCAAATACAAAGCACTGCGTGTGCGCGGCAAAGAGAAGCAGGTAAAAACCTATCTTATTAATGATATTGCTCGCGAATACCAACTCAGTATGGATAGCCTGATTGAAGATATACTCTCTCAAAGCACTCACCACAGCGAGCACTAGCGCTAAAATCCTACTGCTGGTTATTTACCTGCTGCTAATCAGCGCCTGTAGCTCGGTGCAATATTGGGGGCTAAACCCGCCGCAAAAACTGTCGGCACTGCTGGCCGAGCACAAATACCAACTTGCCCTACAGCTCATAGATCAAAGCCCCAGCGATACCGATCATTACCACTACCTGCAACAACAGCGCGACGCCGTGGTAAAACAGCAGCAACAATATATCAACCAAACCCTTAGCAACAGCCAGCAGCTGCAACAGCGCTATCTCTGGCCCCAAGCCTTGGACCTTATTCAGCAGGCCCTAGCCAACAACCCCGAATCCAGTGCCTTAACAGCCGCCCTGCAACAAGCTCAAAGCCAGCAGCAGCATTTTATCCAGCAGCAAAAAATTCAGCTCGCTAAGCTGGAAGCCCCGGCCCTGCAACAAGCGCAAGCAATTATAGAGCCCTTGCTATTAGCTGACCCCAAGCAAGCAGACTATGTCACCATACAACAGCTCAACCGCCTGCGCTCCCTGCACCACCTGCCCATTTTGAGTGCTGCCGCGGAAGCGGCCATCGCCCAGCAGCAATGGCAGGAGGCGCAAAGCCTATTGACCGCCGCGCAACAACTGCCGCTGCAGACCGACCTGAAAGAACTAAGCAATACAGTTAATAAAAAATTAAACCTGGCCGCACAACAACAAAGGCAATCGGCCTTAGCGCAACAACGGCAAATAGCTGCTGAACTGGCCCAAAGCCTGGATCAACTCATACAAGAGCAGCAGTGGCCGGAAATTAAAACCATAGCAACCGCCCTAGCACAGCAGGATACGCTTACTGAGCACGAGCTCAGCCTGCTCAATAAAGCCCAGCAATCACTGAGCCAGCACCTAGCGCGCATCATCAACCAAGGCCAACTGCACTACACCAAAGGCGAGCTGCAGGAAGCCATCAACTACTGGCTGGAGGCCTTGCAGCTCTCCCCGGAAGACAATAATCTCAAGCAGCGCTTAGAGCGTGCCCTGCGCTTTAAGCAAAATATCGATAATTTACCCTAGCCAGAAAAAACACTAAAAAATTTCACAGTTCTCAAGCTAATTAACAAGCTGCCGCTATACTATGTAGTCATCGTTATATTCTTAGACACGATGGACAAATAACATTCAGCCCTCATAGCTGTAGATAACTCGCATAGGCCCTAAATCATGACTGGATCATCCATCTCCGCCCGCATAGCAGTACCTGTCGCTCTGGTTGGCGTAGTATTACTTATACTAGGCTGGCTACTATTGCCGGAAACACTGAGCGCAGCGACGGTATTAATATTAATGGCAGCTGTCGTCATCGTGCTGTGTATAGCCACTTGGCTATTTACTCAGCAATGCTTAGCTAGGCGCCTAGCCCAGTTGCATAACTATATAGAGCTACTCGCCAGTAGCGAGCGCGCCCCTAGCGCCAACCCTGAAGATGACGGTAGCGACGAGTTAAGCCGCCTGACTCACTCCTTGGTGGGCTTTGTACAACAGCTGCGTGAGGTTATGAGCCACCTCAACGATAACGCCAAGTTAGTACACGACAGCTATACCGAGCAAACACATAAAATGACCCATTCGGTCAACCAGCTGCAACACAGCACCAGCGAGTTAGATGATGTCTCTAGCTCTATACAGCAAGTAGCCTCAACCTCTATCTCACTATCGGAAAATGCCGGTGAAATAGCCTCCACCGTGCGCGAAGTCGCCGATATGATAGAGCACGGTAGCCAGGCCTCCAGTAGCAATCAAAACTCTATGAGCACGCTAGCGAATACGGTAGAAAGCATGACCGAAAACGTTGCCCAGCTGCAGGAAGAGAGTGCCCAGATAGGCTCAGTACTGGATGTTATAGGCAGCATCGCCGAGCAAACCAACCTATTAGCACTTAACGCAGCCATAGAAGCCGCCAGAGCGGGCGAGCAGGGCCGCGGCTTTGCCGTGGTAGCCGACGAGGTGCGCGCCCTGGCACACCGTACCCAAGAGGCCACGGTAGAAATTCAAAATATGGTAGAAGGCTTACAAGGCAAAGCTCAAGCAGCTGTAAAAGCCATGGAGCAAGGCCGCGAGCTTAGCAACAACAGCCTAGAGCAAAGCCGTAACATCGAGCAGCTACTGCAAAAAATCCACGACGTAATTAGCACGGTAACTCAGCTGACCAACCAAATTGCCGATGGCACCAATACCCAAACCACTGCCACCGATCAAATTAATCAACGCATGCACGCCATTGCTGACCAGGGCCGCGAAGTCAGTGCCAACCTCAGCGCCATTGCTGAAAAAACACTGGATCAACAAGATTCATCTCTTAAAACCGATGAGCTACTAAAGCGCATCTGCATCTAAATTTATCGCGCTAGCACAGTGCAAAGGCGAGCTTAGTAACAGGCTCGCCTTTTTTTATGCCCCCACGCTACACCCAGCCAGGGGCAAATAAGTAAATATTGTGCAACCAGCCAGCTGGCCGTAGCCATAGCTGGCAATTGTTATTACCCTTAAGTCATGCGCATACAACAAAAATTATTTTTAACCCTGCTAAGCACCTGCATCTGCCTGGTGATTTTGATGTTTGCCTTTATGCGCTGGAGCGTCGATAGGGGTATGCTGGAATATGTGAATACCCGCGAAGCCAATCAATTAGCACCAATACTGCAACAACTGGCTAACAGCTACGAGCACTATCAAGGCTGGGAAAACATCCCGCAGCCACGACACTTTTTTCGCCAGCTGCTACACCAACAGCGGCAACTACACGGCCGGGATCATGACAACAAGCCGCCCAAAGAACCGTACGACAGCCCCAAATCCAGGCCGCCTAATATTGCGATTTTAAACGCGCAGCAACAGCTTGTTTTTGGCCGCTATCACAACAGTAAAGATTACCAATTATTGCCTATACGCTCGCAGCAGCAAATCGTTGGCTGGCTGGCCAGGCCGCAAAAAAAGTTTATTAGCAAAGGCTTCGAACTCGCCTTTGTAGAAAAGCAAACCGAAACCCTGGCCTTAATTAGTCTGTTAGTTTGCGCGCTGGCCATGCTGATTAGCTTTCCTCTGGCTCGCCATTTTGTCAATCCCATACGCCAACTCACCCATGCCCTGCATCGCTTAACGCAAGGCGATTATCAAAACCAACAAGATACACAACACCTGCAACAACGTCGCGACGAACTAGGTGGCCTAGCCCAAGATATACATAGCCTGGCGGCCACCCTGAATAAAAATGAGCAATTGCGTAAGCAATGGCTGGCCGATACCTCCCACGAACTGCGCACCCCGGTAAGTATTTTATTAGCCGAAATTGAAGCCATGCTAGATGAAATCAGGCCAATTACTAAAAACAATTTGCAATCACTGCAGCAGGAAACCCTGCAATTAAAAAAACTAATCGACGACCTGCACACCTTAAACAGCGCTAACTTAGGCAGCCTGCACTATCACAAACAAAACACAGACCTATGCGCCCTCATCCAACAGCAATGCGACTTACATCAGCAATCTCTCAAGCAAAAATCGATAGGCATTAGCTGCAAGCTGCCCAGCCAGGCCATACACTGCTATATCGATCGCAGCCGTATAGCCCAGCTATTGGATAATATCTTGGCCAACTGTAAGCACTACTGCCCCGCCAACAGTGAAGTATTGATAACAGTACGCAGCGAACAGCAGCAGGCGATCATTGACATCGCCGACAATGGCCCCGGCGTACCCGACGAGGCTCTAGCTCATTTATTTGACTCACTCTATAGAGTAGAGCACTCGCGCAATCGCAGCACCGGCGGCTCGGGTTTAGGTTTGGCCATATGCCAGCGCATAGTCGCAGCCCACGACGGCCATATAGTGGCCAAGCATGCCGCACAGGGCGGGCTATTAATAGAAATTACCTTACCCTTAAGCAGCACGTAAACAGGCCATGAGCACAGCACATATTTTAATTGTTGAAGACGAACCCAAACTCTCACAACTATTATCAGAGTATTTTCAGCAAAGCGGTTTTAGCTGCCACTGCCTAGGCCATGGCGATGCGGTATTGCCCTGGTTGCAACAACAGCATGCCGACGCCATTATTTTAGATTTAATGCTACCCGGCATGGATGGCTTAAGCCTATGCAAAGCCATACGCCAGTTTTCAAATACACCTATTTTAATTACCACCGCCAAGGTAGAAGAGATAGACCGTTTATTGGGCTTGGAGCTAGGCGCTGATGATTATATTTGTAAGCCCTATAGCATGCGCGAGGTGGTGGCCCGCGTAAAAGCCGTGTTACGCAGGCTTTACCCGCAAGAACAAGCCAGTTTGGAATTTGAGCTGAACCCACAACAACAATGTCTAAACTTCCAGCAACAGAGCCTGCATTTCACCACCGTAGAATTTCAATTGCTCAAGCAGCTGGCTGAGCAGCCAGGACGTATTTTTAGCCGCAGCCAACTCATGGATGGCATGTACCAAGATCACCGCGTAGTCAGCGATAGAACCATAGATAGCCATATTAAAAAATTGCGTAAAAAACTACACCGGCACTACCCACAGTATCAATTTATACACGCTATATACGGCGCTGGTTACCGCTTTGAGCTAACTCCTACCGAATAGATAGCTAGTCTCACAATACTTAATTCAGCCATTTTTCTTGCACAGTTGCTTTTTACACTAGCCCCTCAACCCCAAGCATTAGGAGC
Source organism: Dasania sp. GY-MA-18 (assembly GCF_024734385.1). Lineage (GTDB taxonomy): Bacteria > Pseudomonadota > Gammaproteobacteria > Pseudomonadales > Dasaniaceae > Dasania > Dasania phycosphaerae. The sequence continues at coordinate 432,214 of NZ_JANHAP010000001.1, forward strand.
TAACATGAAACAACTTATTACCTTTATCGCCATCGCTGTACTTAGCCTACCCAGCTACGCCCATAGCGACAGAAATCCCGAGCAACACATGGATAAACTAGCCAAAAGGCTAGAGCTCAATGAGCAGCAACAACAGCAGGTAGCAGCCATACTGAAACAAAGCCATGAACAACATAAAGCCTTAAAGGAAAGCACTCACGAGCAACTCAGCAACGTGCTCAGCGCGGAGCAATTGGAAAAAATGGAAAAGATGCACGACAAGCGTCGCCATAAGCATAAGCGCGATAAAGACTAAGCCTTATCACTGCAACCCGGTGCCCACCATAGACAGCGGGTTGCAGTATTTTGTTAACAGGCTAGCGCTATAGCAATTATTCTTTGTCTAAGGCCTGCTCCGACTCTAAACGCTGGCGCTTTAATTGATTACTCTGGCCTTTAACTATGTGCTGGATTAGCAACTCTTGGTCATTATCACTAATATTGGCAAAATTAACCCGCACAAAATAAGCACTCTCAGCCTCTTCCGCAGGGCTGCAGGCTACCACTTCGGCTAATGCCACTATATGCAGCTCACCTGGGCTTAGCAGTAAATCTAATTGTATATGCCTACCTACCGGCAGCGATTCATCACAGGGAAAAGCCATGCCACAGGCACTAACATTTACCTGCTTCAGGGTGTAGGCCACTCGCTGCATTAGGCCTGCATCTATATCCATTTGTTGAATCACAAAGTTCAGCTTTTTATTCACTAGATCTATTAATTCCGCCGCCAAGGGTGCCTGTATACGGCAGGCATCTAATAAGGTTTGGATACGATTATCAAAGTTGGCTGCATAGTTAATGCCGCCATGATCCTTACTGGCCTGCTCGGAAAAAGCTGCGGCCTCGGCCTCGCCCAATAGGCGGTAAGAAACTCTTAGGTTTTCGTCAATGCGAAAGTAACGGCGACGCTCATCGTTCATAATTATTCTCTATGCTGGTCTGCTGTACGCTATGATCTTAGTAAAAACGGCTTAAAAAATCTCATCGGGCCTGAGGTCAAATAACACTTCGTCATCTAACTGCAAAGAGTCATATAACTCTTTGTCTTCATGCTTTAACACTTCTATTTCTTCTTTTAAATCTTCGTCTATGCCCTGCTGCACGACAATTTCAACCCGGCGGTTTTTAGCTCGACCTTCGGGCGTATCATTGCTATCCACTGGCCGCACGTCACCAAAGCCGGCAATACGAAAGCGTTCAGGTTTTAAAATTCCGCCAGAAAATAATTCGTGAGCTACCGACACCGCTCGGCTGGTAGATAACTCCCAGTTAGAGCGAAACCGTGATGACTGTATAGGAATATTATCGGTATGCCCCTCAACTGTAATAGTGCCTTTTTTTGTGGCCAATACATTACGTACTTCTTGCAGCAGCGGAATATAATCATCAGCTAAACGCGCCGAACCCGAAATAAACGAACCGTGCTCGCGTATGCGCAATACAATTTTACGCCCAACCGTTTCTATCTCTACTTCGCCTTCAGCAATTTGCTTGCTCAGCGCCTTGGCTAAATCCAGCGCGTCATTTTCAGTTTCCTGAATTAGCTGCTGGATTTTTTCAGCGACTACCACCGGCATTTGCACGCCGGCCTGTTTGTCATCGCTGCCGGCTTCTACTTCGTACTGCTCAGCACATTCCACCTCTAGGGACAGCTCAGTCATATCATCAGTGCGCTGGTAGATTTCATTAATAGGGGTAGGTTCGGGGCGACCGGGGCTAAACTCCTGGGCGATTACACTGGTGCCTTTGGGCGGGTCTTTAACATCCAGTTTATTTTGCACACCAAAGGCCTGTGCCATAGACCCCGCCAAACGCTTAAACTTCATCGCATCCATCTCAGCAAAAGACAGCAGCAATACAAAGAAACACATTAATAGCGACATCAAATCCGCAAAGGTGCCCATCCACCCGGGGGCACCGGGGGGCGGGCATTTGGGGCAATCCTGCTCATCACTCATGTTATTACCCGCGCCTTATTTATTCGTCATCAGCGCTGCCGCGCTTAGATGCTGGTAAATAATTGCGCAACATGGAATCTATTACTCTAGGGTTTTGGCCGCCTTGTATGGCCAGTAAGGCATCGATCACCAAGCTTTTAACCATGCTCTCTTCACCGCGGCGCAGGCTCAACTTATCAGCAATAGGTATGGCCACCATATTCGCCAACATCGCACCGTACAGCGTGGTTAATAGGGCTACCGCCATGGCTGGACCTATGGACTTGGGGTCATCCATATTAGAAAGCATGGCTACCAGACCTACCAGCGTACCTATCATACCCATGGCGGGGGCAACATCGCCTAGCGCCGAAAAAATAGTCGCGCCGGTTTCGTGCCGCTCTACTGCCTTGTTCATATCTTTGCCTAATAGGTCTTTCACCACCTCTGGGTCGTGGCCATCTACCAATAGCTGTATGCCGTCTTGCAAAAAGTCATTACTCACCTCCTTGCCCTCCAGCGACAGCAAACCGCCTTTACGCGCCACATCCGCCAGTTCGACAATCTCATCGATTAACTCAGCAGGATCAGAGGTTTTAAACATAAAGGCTTTGGCCGCAACTTTACCCGCGCCTAAAAAAGTCGACAGACCAAACTTCGCCATCACCACAAAAATACTGCCGACGATAACAATCAGCACCGATGGAATATCGACAAACATCAAGACGCCGCCACTCAGCGCCATCGCGGTGATAATAATCACCATGGCACCTAGCATCCCTATAATCGTTGCTAAATCCACTCTCTACTCCCCATTATTGATCTAACCATGGCCAGCCATTTAGCCACTGCCATTAATACCTTAATACAGCCATCTTATGCGGCCAGTTAAACCTCAGCTTTTAACCCTTGGCCCCAAGCTGATTATCCCCCGAGTATAGCGAGAGATAAACTGCCGCGCCCTAAAAGATGTCGCTAACAAACTTAATTTATCGCCTAAAAACCCTAAAACCTCTACAGAATAGCGGCGTAATGACCGCAAGCTTTAATTTTTATGCTTTCTGCGCTTAGGGATACCTCTATGCTTAATCAAGCTTTATAATCACAGCCCACACTATTATAAACAGCAATCAGCATACCCGCGGGGGCTCAACATGGCGAAAGCCAAAAAAACCATTAACTTTGAGAAAACCCTGGATCAACTGGAAGAACTGGTTGAAGACATGGAGCACGGCGACCTAAGCCTGGAAGAATCTTTAAAAGCCTTTGAAAAAGGTATAAAGCTCACCCGCGATTGCCAATCGGCGCTCAACGAAGCCGAACAAAAAGTACAAATATTAATCGAAGAAAACAACGAGCTCAGCGCCCACGACTTTGACGACGACCTCGAATGAGCGACACCTTTAAGCTTTTTTTACAAAACAGCCAGCAGCGGGTAGAGGCTGCCCTGAGCGCACAACTCAGCCACTCCTTAAGCAACAGCCAACAACAACCCTTGTTGCAACGGCTGCACGATGCCATGCACTACAGCCTGTTTAATGGTGGCAAACGGGTGCGCCCCATGCTGGTATACGCGGCTGCACAAGCCATTAACAGCCATAGTGATGCGCAAGATTTAGACAAGGCCGCCAGTGCCATAGAAATGATACACAGCTACTCGCTGGTGCACGACGACCTGCCCGCCATGGACGACGACGACCTCAGGCGCGGCAAGCCCACCTGCCATATCGCCTATGATGAGGCCACCGCCATACTCGCGGGCGATGCCCTGCAGGCTTTAGCCTTTGAGCAACTAGCCAGCCTTAACAGCAGCAGCGACACCCGCGTTGCCCTAATACGCCGCCTTAGCCAAGCAGCTGGCCCCTTGGGCATGGTGGGTGGCCAAGCCATAGACCTGGCCTCGGTCAACCAGCAAATAGACCTGCCGCAGTTACAGACTTTGCACCAGCTCAAAACCGGCGCGCTGATTCGCGCCGCTGTCAGCATGGGCGCCACCGTGGCCGGAGCCAGTGCCGCACAACTTAGCGCGCTAGATGATTATGCCAGCGCTATAGGTCTGGCCTTTCAAGTCACCGACGACATACTGGATATAGAAAGCGACACCGAAACCTTGGGCAAACAACAAGGCGCCGACCTCGCCCTAAACAAGCCCACCTACCCAGCACTGTTGGGTTTAGCAGGCGCTAAAGAGAAGGCCCAGCAATTGCAGCAGCAGGCGCTGCAAGCACTGGCCGGTTTTGATCAGGCAGCCCAGCCGCTACGCGACTTAGCGGCCTATATAATAACTAGAAAACACTAAGCTTTAGAGTGAGTTAGCCCTAACATTTCACAGGTAATTACTGCCTCTTTAGGCTACAATGCCGCTCCGGCCCGTCGCAAAAAACAGGCCGGTTACGACGGGATAATACATGTTTAACGAAATACCACAGACTCGCCCAGCCACCCCTTTGCTGGACGGCATTAATGAAACTGCGCAACTGCGCGCACTACCCGAAGAGCAGCTGCCACAATTGGTAGAAGAGCTGCGCGCCTACCTGCTCTATACCGTAGGCCAAACCGGTGGCCATTTTGGCGCAGGCTTAGGCGTGGTGGAATTAACCGTGGCCCTGCACTATCTCTATAACACTCCCGAAGATCGCATAGTCTGGGATGTAGGTCACCAAACCTACCCCCATAAAATACTGACCGGCCGCCGTGAGCAAATGCACAGCATGCGCCAGCAACATGGCTTGGCGGGCTTTCCCAAGCGCGCCGAAAGTGAATACGACACCTTTGGTGTAGGCCATTCCAGCACCAGTATTAGCGCCGCCCTAGGCATGGCCATAGCCGCCCGCGACCAAGGCATAGACCGCAAGGCCGTAGCTGTTATAGGCGATGGCGCGATGACTGCAGGCATGGCGTTTGAGGCACTGGCCCACGCCGCCCACGTAGACACCGATATGCTAGTAGTGCTGAACGACAATCAAATGTCCATCTCCCACAACACCGGCGGTCTTAACACCTATTTTTCCAAAATCTGGGCCAGCAAAACCTACACCGGCCTGCGCGAAGGCAGTAAAAAAGTATTATCGCGGCTGCCGCCAGCCTGGGATTTAGCCAAGCGGGTAGAGGAACATATGAAAGGCATGGTCGCCCCCGGTACTTTATTTGAGGAGCTGGGCTTTAACTATATAGGCCCTATAGACGGCCACGACCTGCCTAATTTAATCAGCACCATAGGCAATATGCGCGAGCTTAAAGGCCCGCAGCTGCTGCATATTATTACCCAAAAAGGTAAGGGCTTTGGCCCCGCCGAAAAAGACCCGGTGGGTTATCACGCCATCAATAAAATTGAGGCCAAAGCCGCCAGCAGCAACAGTGTTAAAAAACCCAAATACCAAGATGTGTTTGGCCAATGGCTATGCGATATGGCCGCCAGCGACGACAAGTTAATAGGCATTACCCCTGCCATGTGTGATGGCTCGGGTATGACAGCCTTTGCCAAACAGTACCCGCAGCGTTTTCACGATGTCGCCATCGCCGAGCAACATGCCGTGACGCTGGCAGCAGGCATGGCCTGCGATGGCTTAAAACCCGTAGTGGCGATTTACTCCACCTTTTTGCAAAGAGCCTACGACCAGCTGATACACGATGTCGCCCTGCAAGAATTAGACGTGACCTTTGCCATAGATAGAGCAGGCTTAGTGGGCGAAGACGGCCCCACCCACGCGGGCAGTTTTGATATCAGCTTTTTACGCTGCATACCCCATATGCTGGTAATGACCCCTTCAGACGAGGATGAAACCCGGCAACTGCTATACACCGGCTATCAACATAAAGGCCCCGCCGCCATACGTTACCCCCGCGGCACCGGCCCCGGTGCCCATATAGAGCCACGCATGACAGCCCTGCCCATAGGCAAAGCGGTACAACGCCGCGCCGGTAAGCAAGTGGCCATACTTAATTTTGGCACCCTGCTACCTGCCGCCTTAGCCGCAGCAGAAAACCTAAACGCCACCGTTATTGATATGCGCTTTGCCAAGCCGCTGGATCAAAACATGATTAGCGCCATGGCCAGCAAACATGAATTATTAGTAACACTGGAAGAAAACAGCATAGCGGGTGGTGCCGGTGCCGGGGTGAGCGAATACTTAAACCAAGAGGGCATCACCCAGCCATTATTACATTTAGGCCTGCCCGATGAGTTTATTGATCACGGCAAACACGCCGATCTGTTGGCCAGCTGCGGCCTGGACAGCGTTGGCATAGAGCAGGCTATACGCCAACGCTTACTACAATTAGCCAGCGCTAAAAAAGCTAAGGCCAGCTAAAGCTGGCCTTTTTATGACAATAACAATCCCTTTCGCCGCCGCGGGCTACCTGGCTATTGCTCTTCGTCGTCGTGCATCAAGTGCCCTAACTTACCCGCTTTGGTGGCAAGATAGTGCGCATTGTGGGGGTTATGGCCGGTTTTTAGGGGAATACGCTCTGCAATAGTCAGGCCCTGCTCGGTCAAGGCTTTTACTTTGCGCGGGTTATTGGTCATTAAGCGCAGGCTCTTAATGCCTAAGTGCCTAAGCATTTCGGTGCAAATACTGTAGTTACGCATATCGGCACCAAAACCTAATTGCTCATTAGCCTCTACCGTATCGGCACCGGCGTCTTGCAATTTATAGGCTTTAATTTTATTGAGTAAGCCTATACCCCGACCCTCTTGACGCAAATACAACAAGGCGCCACGACCTTCTTCGGCGATTTTTTGCAGCGCCGCTTGCAGCTGTGAGCCACAGTCACAACGCATGCTAAATAAAGCATCACCGGTTAAACACTCTGAATGCACACGGGCTAGCACCGGTTCACCATCGGCTACATCACCCAGGGTCAACACCACATGCTCTTTGTCGTTTTCTATATCTTCAAAGCCATGCATGTCAAAAACCGCCCACTCCGTGGGTAATTTTGACGACTCGACAAAACGTATTGACACTAGGCTCTCCACAATCAAATCTAACAACAAATGTAAGGCAAAACTAAAGGGCGCTCATTTTAACAAGGTCAGCGCCGATGTATAGGTGAAATTCGCCGCCGGGTTAGCGCCTACTAAGCCCCTAACAGTGCCATAGGAACTTAATATTTACGGCGCAGGGTCATAATGCCATCTTGCTCTTGCATATCCAGCTGCGATAAATAACTCATACCCAATAAAACTTCAGTAGGGTAATTGCCCTCTATCACCGAGGCCTCTACCCCGCTAACAGTAATGCCACCCACCGTCACCGACGACAATACCAAGCTGTAAGCAGCGGCTACCCCGCTGGCGGTAGTCACTCGTGACTTGACGCCCTGCCGGTAATTAATCCCCAGACGCTTAGCGTGGGCACTGCTCATGGCCACGATATTGGCACCGGTATCCACGAGCACGGTAATACGGCGGCCATTGATGGTGGCATAGGTTAAATAGCGATTGCGGCTATCGCGAATAACTTGAACTTCTGGTGCCTCGGGGGCGGCAGCGGCACCGCTAATATGCTTGTTTAAACCCAGAGTTTGGCGCTGGCCATCGAACTCTATCACCACATGACGGGTGCTAGCCTCTATAACTTTCACCCCAGAATTACTGCTTTGGCCTTGGCGCAACAAAGTTTGCTGGCCATCTATGCGCAAAATAGCGCCACCTTTAAACAAGCCTTCAACCACTACTTCGGGCTGGGCCCAAGCCAGGCAGCAAAAAAATACCAAGGTGCTTAGTAATAGCCTGCTCACACTCCCCCCCTTTTGCGGTGCTAGTGGTAGATCGCTTATAAATTAATAGCGCTGTCTTCGGCCAGTAATTGCTGGGCATCAACGGCTACACCATCAACACCACTAATCATACACTGGTTAATTTGCTTGGCGTCGGCAGCACTACTGGCTATTAGCGGATAAAACTCGGCTAGCAAGCCTACCCACTGCTCCAGCTGCGCCCAACCCTCTTCATCGGCGTCTACGTTTAGTTCCATATAACTGGGCTCGACACCATCGGCCTTGGCAATGTCGGCATAGCTATGTACCGCCACCCCCAGCATAAGCTTGGCCTCATGCAGGGCCGCTAAGGCCTGCAAGCTAAGTTGGTCAGCTGGCAAATGCACACCATAGGCCTGCTGGTCTATGGCTAGCTGCCAGTCACCTTCGATTATCACTTTTACTTGCTGCTGGCGGCATTGCGCGATTGCCTCAGCCACCCAAGCGGTATCGCCTGTGATACGTAAACGTAACACGCTGACTAACTCTGAATTTAACAGCTCGGGCAACTGCGCCAAGTCTGTGACTATGGGGCAGAGCTGTAAGTTGTCGTCACAGGCGGGAAAACTAAAGCCCTGCTCCGGCAGCTGGCTGGCCAGCACCGGTAAGTCATCTAATTCTGCGGGCCAGCCAAAATGCCCTACCGGGCCGGGGCCGCTGCCTATTTGCACGGCGTAACGCAAGCCTTGGCAAACATAGGCTTTAGCCAATACCAAAGCATCCTGCCTACTAAAACCGCGCGCTAAAGCGGCGGTAATAGCCGCGCTAAAACTGCAACCACTGCCGTGGTCATTAACGGTATCCAAGTACTCGCCCAGCAGCCAATACGCTTGCTCTGCATCGCAATAATAATCCAGGCACAGGTCGCTATAATCTTCAAAATGGCCGCCGGTAAGTACCACCGCACGCGCGCCTTGTTGCACTATTTGTGTGGCTGCTGCCACCATATCCTCAGCCTTATTTATGCTGTTACCCGTTAAGGACTGTGCCTGTTTGATATTGACTACCAATAAGTCGGCTCTGGGGATTAACTGCTGGCGCAATAACTCACCGGCACTCTCGGCTAATAGGCATTCGCCAGTCACCGTTTGTAAATGTGGGTCACACACCACCGGGCCAGGATAATCGCTGAGGTATTTAACAACCGGCTCTATAGTCTCTTCATTTAACAGCATGCCTACTTTAATCGCCTTGGCGGGCAAGTCGCTGTCTAGGGCATTGATTTGCGCCACCATATTTTTGCGTTCGGTGGCCACGGTATAGCCCACCGCAAAGGAGTTTTGCGCGGTCAAGGCGCTAATCACTGAACAGCCGTGTACGGCAAAATCTTGAAAGCTATACAGGTCTGCCTGTACTCCGGCACCACCGCCAGAATCTGAACCTGAGATAGTCCATACCACGGGCTTTTTATGTTGCAGAAAATTATTCAAGCGCTAGCTCCAAAACATCAATTAATTAAGTGAATACGGCCCGTCTTTATGCCGCCATGACCACCTGTAAATACACCAAACCTTGCAGGCAAATAAAAGCATAAACACCAGCCAGCACATCATCCAACATAATACCCAGGCCAGTTTCCATTTTTTCATCCAAGACTTTTATGGGCCAGGGTTTCCATATATCAAATAGGCGAAACAAGATAAAACCAATGACTATCCACAGCCAGCCTGCCGGGGCCGCCAGCATGGTTATCCAAAAGCCCACAAACTCATCCCAGACTATACCGGGGTGATCGTGCACTCCCAAGTCATCGGCGGTTTTGCCGCACAGATACACCCCCACTATAAAACTGGCTAGCAATAGCAGTACATACCCCAATAAAGGCAGCTGCATAAGCAGCAGGTATAAGGGCACCGCCATCAAGGTACCAAAGGTGCCCGGTGCTTTCGGCGCTAAGCCGCTGCCAAAACCAAAGGCCAGGCAGTGTATGGGATTGCTGAGTATGGCCTTGGCATTAACGCGCATAGTTTTTTATCATCATGTTGCTTGCCGCTTTATAGTTAAAACTTTTCATTTAAAAATGTTGATAGCCGGTTTGGGATAATTGCAGCTCGCTGCCTCGCCCATCCACACAGCGCACCCCTGAGCCTGCCACTATAGTGCCGACCTCGGTAATGGCTACGTCTATCAGTTCGGACAACTCCAGTAATTGCTCACGCATAGAGGCGGGCGCGGTAAAGCACAGCTCGTAATCATCGCCGCCGCTCAACGCATAGCGCCGTGCTTGTTCTGGGCTGCTGGCCGCCTGTAACTCTGCCGACAGCGGCAGCTTATCCACATTCACCACGGCAGCCACACCGCTGCGCTTGGCAATATGCCCTAAGTCGGCAACCAAGCCATCGGAAACATCTATAGCCGCAGTGGCTATATCATTAAGGCTTTGCCCCACCGCAATGCGGGCACTGGGCTGGTAGTAACGCTGTTTAAAAAATTGCTGGGCGCTTTTGGCGACGCTCAATTGCCCTTGCATAAAAGCCAGTGCCGCCGCCGCGTCACCTAAGCTGCCAGTAACAAAAACACAGTCACCCAGCGCCGCACCGTGACGCTGCAGCGCCTTGCCCTTGGCAACCACACCCTGCACATGCACGGTAAGGCTTAATGGCCCCTTGGTGGTATCGCCGCCTATAAGTGCAATAGCATAATGCTGAGCGGCCTGTTGCAAGCCGCGACTAAAATCGGCCAGCCAGGGCTCGCTGACTTGCGGCATGGAAATCGCTAAAGAAAAAGCCACCGGGCTGGCCCCCATAGCCGCCAAATCACTGATGGAAACCGCCAGCGCTCGCTGTGCAATTAAGTCTGCATTGGCTTCGGCAGGGAAATGTACGTTGGCATTTAGGGTGTCTATGGATTGCGCCAACTGCATATCGTCCGGTATGGATAATAAGCAGCAGTCGTCCCCTATGGCGAAATCCACATAGGGGCTGGCAGGCTGTTCTAGGGCTGTGAAATAACGCTCTATTAATGAAAATTCCGACAGCGACATAGCCTACAGCTCTAACGTTGTGCGGCTTTAACTTCTACTGCGCGCACTTTCTGCGCCAGCTTATCTAATACCGCATTGATATATTTATGACTTTCAGCAGCACCAAATTTTTTCGCCAGTGACACTGACTCATTGATAACAACTTTATAAGGAATATCTATACGCTTAATCAGCTCGTAGCTACCTACTCGCAATAACGCTAACTCTATGGGATCTAGCTCATCCATAGAACGGCCTTGCAAATAATCAATAAAAGCTTCTTCCAGCTCAGAAACACAGCCTGGGATATCAAAAACTAATTCGTGAAAATAGGCTTTATCAACGTTACTAAAATCGTAATCTGTTAAAAACTGTGACTCAATTTCGTTCAGGGCATTGCGGGTCATCTGCCATTGATACAGGGCCTGCATACCATAGTGGCGTGCCTTGCGGCGAGCGGCGGGGTTAAACGTTGATGTTTGTTTATCAGACACGATATTTCTCACTCATATAAAAAGAACAAGCGCACCGTTACAGGCGCGCTTTATTAATAAAACTTTGCGGGGCTAAACCCTGCAGACCATTATATGTGGTCTAACAAGCTAACCATTTCTAGGGCTGAAGCCGCAGCTTCTTCACCCTTGTTACCCATTTTGGTGCCTGAGCGCTCTACCGCCTGCTCTATGCTATCAACCGTAAGCACACCAAATGACACGGGGATTTCAGCCTCTAAATTAACCGTGGCCAAACCTTTAACACATTCGCCGGCCACATATTCAAAGTGAGGGGTGCCGCCACGTATCACTGCCCCTAGGGCAATAATGGCATCATATTCTTTTTTAGCCGCAACTTTTTTAACGGTTAGAGGAATCTCAAAAGCACCGGGGCAATAAATGATACTTAGATCTTCTTTGGCGACGCCGTGGCGAGTTAAGTAATCTACCGCCCCCTCTAGCAAGCTACCTACGACGAAGCTGTTCCAGCGGGTTACCACTAAGGCAAATTTTTTGCCCTTGGCTGAAATAAAATCACCTTCAATTACTTTAATATCTTTCATTACACTCTCTCTACATTTTCTAATTCGTTGCTAATTGTTATTGCGGCGCTACGTGTTCAACCACTTCTAAATCAAAACCAGATATAGCATTGTATTTAATGGGCACGCCCATTAAGCGCAGCTTACCCGCACCTACATCGCGTAAAATTTGCGAACCCAAACCTACTGTTAGGTAGCTGGCATTTTTAGAGCTGGCCTCTTCTATGGGGCGATTTTTTTCACCCATGGCGATGGCAACGCTTTCTAGATGTTCGGCCGCAGTTTCGTGATTAGCTAGCAACACCACCACACCGCTACCCTCTTCAGCCACCTTGGCCAGGCAGCGTGACATATTCCAGCTGGGCTTATCGTTAGGTTGGGTGGTGAGTAAGTCTCGCATAGCAGAAGCTAAATGCACACGCGCTAAGGTAGGCGTACTGGGGTCTATCTCACCTTTGACCATGGCGTGGTGTATATCACCGGCCAATAGATCTTTATAGGTATGTAATACAAACTCGCCGTGATCGGTTTGCACCACACCTTCGCTGATTTTTTCTATGGTGCGCTCGTTAATAACCCGGTAGTGAATTAAATCGGCGATGGTGCCTATTTTTAAATCGTGCTCTTTGGCAAAAATTTCTAGCTCGGGGCGCCTGGCCATGGTGCCGTCTTCATTCATAATCTCGACTATGGTACCCGAGGCTTCAAAACCGGCTAAGCGCGCCAAGTCGCAACCGGCTTCAGTATGGCCAGCACGGGTCAACACACCGCCGGGCTGGGCCATAATGGGGAATATGTGGCCGGGCTGTACTATATCGCTGGGCTGGGCACTGCGAGCTACTGCGGTGCGCACAGTGTGGGCACGATCAGCGGCAGAAATACCGGTAGTTACGCCTTCGGCTGCCTCTATAGACATGGTGAAGTTAGTGCCAAACTGAGCGCCGTTAGCACCATCTACCATTAAACCTAGGTCCAATTGCTTACAGCGCTCTTGCGAGAGAGTTAAGCAGATTAAGCCGCGGGCATGCTTGGCCATAAAGTTGATATCTTGTGGCTTTACGCACTCGGAAGCCATCACCAGATCGCCTTCGTTTTCTCTATCTTCGTCATCCATCAAGATAACCATTTTGCCCAGGCGTATATCTTGTATCAGTTCTTCTACGGTATTTAATGCCATTCTTTAAACCTTTGCGCTTTACGCTTTATAAAAGCCATGCTCAGCCAGCAAGGCCTTGGTGACGCCGCCGGCCATTGTAGCACTGACGGCTGCCTGTTCGCCCAACATTAAGCGCTCCAAGTAACGCGCTAGCTGATCAACCTCTAAATTAACCTGAGTGCCGGGCTTATAATGTTTGATGATGGTTTCTTGTACCGTGTGGGGCACGATATTGAGCTCGAACTCCGCGCCATCCACCTGATTAACGGTAAGGCTGGCACCGTCTATACACACCGAGCCTTTGTGAGCGATATACTTAGCTAGTTTAGCAGGCGCTTTTAAACGAAACCGTTCAGAGCGCCCATCACTGTGGCGGCTAAGCACTTCAGCCAAACCATCTACGTGGCCGCTAACCAAATGCCCCCCCAGGCGAGTGGCCAGGGTCAGGGCCTTTTCTAAATTAACACTGTCGCCCACTTGCAGACTGGCCAAGCTGGAATTGGCCAGAGTTTCTAGCGAGACATCAGCCCAAAAACCATCACCGGGTAAGGCGACTACGGTTAAACACACACCATTGGTGGCAATACTATCACCCAATTGCACATCTGCTAAATCTAACTTACCGCTGCGTATTTGCAGGCGCAGGTCGCCGTCGCGCATCTCTTTGGCGGCTATGCTGCCCACCGCGGCAATAATACCTGTAAACATGCTTTAACCTTTTGATTCCACTGGGGCTATGGCTAACGCATCGATGCGCCAATCCTCACCTATGGGAGTGATTTGCTGTATGTGTAAGCGCTGCTGCTGTGACATGCTGCTTAGCGGCAGATTAAATAAGGGTCTGGCCTCACTGCCCAGCAAAGTGGGCGCCATATAGACGGTAATCTCATCCAGCAGACCCTGCTGTAAAAAAGCCCCCGCCAAGGTGGCACCGGCCTCTAATAACACTTCATTGCAGCCCCGTTGGCCCAGCTCGGCCATCACCGCCGCCAAATCAACTTGCCCCTGCTTATTGCTTAGCTGTAACACCTCCGCGCCGGCCGCCTGCAATGCTTGTTGCTGCTGGGGTTTGGCTACGGCGGTGATAATTAATATAGGGCCGGGCTGGGTAAACAGCTTGGCCTCTGGGCTTAAGCGCAAAGTAGAGTCCAATACTACACGCAGAGGTTGCTTGGCAACTATGGCAGCCACTAGCGGCTCATCGTCCAAGCCTAATTGCTCGGCGCGCACGGTCAAGGAGGCTTGATCCATAAGCACGGTATCCACTCCCGAGATAATGGCAGAGCTGCGCGCCCGCAGCCGCTGCACATCGGAGCGCGCGGCGGGGCCGGTAATCCACTGGCTTTCGCCGCTGGCCATGGCTGTGCGGCCATCCAGGCTCATGGCTAGCTTGGCACGCAGCCAAGGTAACCCTTGGCGCATGCGTTTGTTAAAACCTTTATTGAGCTGCTCGGCCTGCTCGGCCAGCACCCCCAGCTCTACCGCAATACCGGCATCGCGCAAGCGCTGTATACCCGCGCCCGCCACCAGTGGATTGGGGTCTTGCATGGCAACCACCACTTTAGCGACCCCGGCTTTAATCAGGGCATCACAGCAGGGCGGTGTTTTGCCGGTGTGACTGCAGGGCTCTAAAGTAACGTAGGCGGTAGCGCCCGTAACCGCCAGGCCGCGCTGCTGTGCATCTTGCAGGGCATTGACCTCGGCGTGGGCCTCGCCAGTGCGGCGATGAAAACCTTCACCAATAATTTCCCCTTGCTGCACTAACACACAGCCTACTCGGGGATTGGGTGAGGAGGTATACAAGCCCTGTTCGGCCAGGGCTAAAGCACGCTGCATGTAAAGGCTATGGTCGCTCACGGAACTTCCTAAGACTCGCTTTCTGCAGGCTCATTGGTGAGGCGATCTATCTCTTGGCGGAATTCTTCCAAATCTTTAAAGTCGCGGTAGACCGAGGCAAAACGCACAAACGCCACTTGGTCCAAACGCTGCAAATGCTCCATCACCAACTCACCCACCACCAGCGATTTCACTTCACGCTCACCGGTGGCTTGCAGGGCTTTTTTGATATGGTTAATGGCGGCTTCTATATCTTCCACACTGACTGGCCGCTTTTCTAAGGCGCGCAAAATACCGCTGCGCATTTTCTCCTCATCAAAGGGCTCACGATTACCATTGCCTTTAATAATACGTGGCATTAATAATTCGGCAGTTTCGTAGGTGGTATAGCGTTCAGAACAGGCGGTGCATTCGCGACGGCGGCGCACTTGGCCACCCTCGGCGACTAGGCGAGAGTCGATAACCTTGGTGTCATCGTGGGAACAAAACGGACAACGCATATTGTTGCCTTAAAAAAAGTTAATGATGGCAAGAGCTTAGCATAAGCGGCCATCAATTTGCTGAAAAACCTAGTTGAAAAAAACAAGAAGGCTGGGGAGAAACCCCAGCCTTAAGCGACCGTACTTATTTGTATACGGGGAATCTAGCGCAAATTTCCAACACTTTGGCTTTGACCTCAGGGATAACCGTAGCGCTGTTACCGTTTTCTAATGAATCCAATACATCACAGATCCAGTTAGTCAGCTGCTCGGTTTCAGCCTCGGCAAAACCTCTAGTGGTAATTGCTGGCGTGCCCACACGTAGGCCCGAAGTAATAAACGGTGAACGTGGATCGTTAGGCACAGCGTTTTTGTTAACGGTAATAAAGGCTTCGCCCAATGCCGCATCGGCGTCTTTACCGGTGTATTCTTTACCGATTAAGTCTACCAACATCAGGTGGTTTTCAGTGCCACCCGAGACGATTTTAATGCCGCGCTGCATAAAGGTGGCCGCCATTACTTTCGCGTTTTTCACCACTTGTGCTTGGTAGGTTTTAAACTCTTCGCTCTGCGCCTCTAAAAAGCTTACTGCCTTGGCTGCAATCACATGCATTAGCGGACCACCTTGGCCGCCGGGGAATACTGCAGAGTTAAACTTCTTCTCTAGCTCTTCGTTAGCCTTAGCCAAGATCACACCGCCGCGTGGGCCGCGTAGCGTTTTGTGCGTGGTAGAGGTGACTACGTCAGCAAATGGTACGGGGTTGGGGTATAAGCCCGCCGCCACTAAACCGGCAACGTGAGCCATATCTACGAATAAATAGGCACCCACTTTGTCGGCGATTTCGCGGAATTTAGCCCAGTCAACGATGCCAGAGTAAGCAGAGAAACCGGCGATAATCATTTTTGGCTTGTGCTCTAAGGCCAAGGCTTCAACCTGAGCGTAATCTATCAAGCCAGTCTCGGGGTCTAGACCATATTGTATGGCGTTATAAACACGGCCAGAGAAGTTAGGCTTGGCACCGTGCGTTAAGTGGCCACCCGCATCCAGGCTCATGCCCAACACAGTATCACCAGCATTTAATAAGGCCAGGAACACAGCAGAGTTAGCTTGTGAGCCCGAGTGTGGCTGCACGTTGGCATAGTCGGCACCAAACAAAGACTTAACGCGCTCTATGGCTAGCGATTCGGCCTTGTCTACATACTCACAACCACCGTAGTAGCGTTTGCCGGGGTAACCTTCAGCATATTTGTTAGTCATTGAAGAGCCTTGGGCCTCCATGACGCGTGGGCTGGTGTAGTTTTCAGACGCAATAAGTTCTATGTGCTCTTCTTGGCGACGATTCTCTTCTTGAATCGCGGTAAAAAGCTCATCATCAAAACCACTAATTTGCATATCTTTCGAGAACATTGGTATCCCCTGGTTATCGTGACCAAATAGTCTAATTTGAACGCAGCCGGGCTAGCTGCCAGAAAGCGTGGGATTGTACCTTATCAAAGCGCTTTAGGCATGTGTTTTGAGGCAGGAATAAAGGAAACAAAGCATTTCTTTTAGCTACGCAGGCAACAATAGCGCTGAGCTTAGGACTGGAAGGCAGTGAGCTGCACCTCATCCTCCACATTGCTTAGGCACAACGCTTTGCTTTCCGTTTTTTGCTGGTAGCCTATACCATCTAAGGTTAGCGATACATTGGGGTATAGCACTTTTTTGACCTGCACTGTGGCGGGCTGGTGGTTTGCTTTTTTCTGCTCTAGCTGCGCCTTGAGGGCGGCTAGCTTATCCAGTTGGGTGGCCAAAGCCGCTAGCGTTTGGGTGATTTTGTCAGCTTTTTCAGCCAACTCGCTGGTTAAGGGCTTTAGCGCCTCATAGCGGCGTATTTTTGCTAGCGCCGCACTAAGCTTGTCGCTGTCGGCCTGGCGCTTTTCACTAAGTGCGCGCAGCTCTTTAAGCTTAGCGACATAGCTGCTGGGCTCACCCACTTCTACCGCCGTTTTAATATAGGCATCGTTGCCCAGATTATTGGCCACTACCGATTTGAGCGCATAGGTATGGCCGCCAAAAATAGCCCCGCGACCGCCATTTTGCCCCAATAACACACTAGCCTTAGCACTCACCCGACTGTGCATTAGGTATTCTCTCACCTCCACATTCTGGCCAGCCTTAAGCTCGGCCATATTGACAAACCTGGCCTCTATATTACCGACGGCCTCAAGATAGGCCCCCATAGTTAAGACTTCAAAATTCTCTTGTTCTTCGTCTTCGCCCTCAGTTTCAGCGCTGGCAACCAGCGGTGCAGAGCGCTTTTTCAATTTGGCGGCTCTATCCTCCCCAATCACACCATTGGCCACCGAAATATTGCCGCCGGCAATAATCCTTGCTTTGTCTACGGTATCTTTGACTACCACATCACCGCTGGCACGCACCTCATAACCACTGGCAACACTGCCTTTGATCAGCACCGAACCGTCGAAATCGATATTGCCACTGGCCAGGTTCACATTGGGTAGCACCAGTGTAGGGTCAACACTAACCCCATCCGGCAAAATAACTGGATGGCCTTTTACAGTCGCTATTAACAAGTTGGCGTCGCTGTCACTAATCGCCGCCCCTGACAAAGATGCCGAAAACTTAAACGCCTTACCCGCTACCGGTGCTAAAGGCATACCCAGCACATCCTCACCGGGGGTGCCTAAGGTATGGGGGATAACACGTGCCAGCTCCTCTCCCTGTTCAACCACCACAAAGTCTTGCAGGCGATGGAAATCCATATTACCCAGTTCATCTTCATTAAGCGTAGAAACACTCTCCTCGATTAACACCTCCAGGTAACCATCATCTCCCGCGACAGGCTCCAACGCCCTAGCAACAATATGATTACTGCCGCTGCCCGCCGCCACAGCCTGCTCCAATAAAGATTCATCTATACAGTTAGCGGCAATACGATTATTGAGCAACGCTTGACGCAACGTTTCCACAGTTAAAGGCTGGCCGCCACAGGCTGGCTCTATATCGACGTGCACCGCGCGCTTATTGTTGGCAATATGCACCTCTACCCTAGCGTCGCGGCGCTCACCTATCACCACAACTCCTGCTTCACCTGCCGCGGCTTTAGTTAGCACATCGTTCATAGCCTCTTCGTCTAGCCACAACGAGGCAAAACCCTCATCCTGTAGCAGGGCGCGCATAGACATTATGGTTACAGGCTTAGAGCCTTGAGAGCTCTGTTCACTCACTAATGACAACTGTGCCAATAGCTGGCCATTATCAGCCAAGCGCAGTGCAAGCTCACAAGTTTGTGAAGCCGAAGGTACTGAAGCTGAAGATCCAGCCAACTCAACCTCCGATTGCGCAGCAGGGCTTACCCCCAAGCCTTTTTTATCCGACGCCACCTAAGCCTCCCCAGCAAAATATTATTAGCATTATTCTATGGGCCTCAATATAGCGTAATTATGGCCACAAGGCAGCTTAGCCATAGGGCTTAAGCCTTTAATCCTACAAGCAAAAATCAGCATTCCTTAATAAGCAGCAAGCAGCGCAGTGCTCACTTAACAAAACAGCGGGGGAATTGGGTCGACAAGCGTAATCACATCCGGTAACTTTCTTGGCTATTTCAGTACTCTGGTTAGGAAAGCAAACACCATGGCTCAATACGTCTACACCATGAACCGCGTTGGCAAAGTCGTGCCACCCAAACGCGAGATTCTTAAAGACATCTCCCTCTCATTTTTTCCCGGCGCCAAAATTGGCGTGCTAGGCCTAAACGGTGCCGGCAAGTCCACCCTGCTAAGAATTATGGCCGGCGTAGACACCGAATATAACGGTGAAGCCCGCCCGCAAGCTGGCATCAATGTAGGCTACCTGCCACAGGAACCCGAGCTAGACCCCAGCAAAGATGTGCGCGGCAATGTTGAAGATGGCATGAGCGACGTGGTGGACGCCCAAAAAGAACTGGACGCTGTTTACGCCGCCTACGCCGAGCCCGACGCCGACTTTGACGCCCTAGCTAAACGCCAGCAGGAGCTGGAAAATATTATTCAGGCTTCTGACTCCCACAATATGGAGCACAAACTGGAAGTCGCTGCCGACGCCCTGCGCCTGCCACCCTGGGATGCCGACGTTAGCAAATTATCGGGTGGTGAGCGCCGCCGGGTCGCCCTGTGCCGCCTACTGATGTCCAACCCCGACATGCTGTTACTGGACGAACCCACCAACCATTTAGATGCCGAATCCGTACACTGGCTGGAGCACTTTTTGACCGAATACCCCGGCACCGTAGTGGCCATTACCCACGATAGATACTTCCTGGATAATGCCGCCAACTGGATTTTGGAATTAGACCGCGGTCGCGGCATCCCCTATGAGGGCAACTATTCCAACTGGCTAGAGGCCAAAGAAGCGCGCCTGGAACAAGAGTCCAAGCAAGAAGCCTCGCACTCCAAAGCCGTTAAAGCCGAGCTGGAATGGGTGCGCCAAAACCCCAAGGGCCGCCAAGCCAAAAACAAGGCCCGCCTGGCACGCTTTGAAGAGTTGCAATCGCAGGACTTTCAATCGCGCTCAGAAACTAATGAAATTTATATTCCACCCGGCCAGCGCTTGGGCGACAAGGTTATAGAAGTCAAAAACGTTAGTAAGGCCTACGGTGACAACAGCCTCTACGAAAATGTCAGTTTCTCGGTACCTAAGGGTGCCATAGTCGGGGTCATCGGCGGCAACGGCGCGGGCAAGTCCACCCTGTTTAAAATTATTGCCGGCATGGAACAAGCCGACAGCGGCGAAGTAGAACTGGGGGATACCGTAGATCTGGTCTACGTAGAGCAATTGCGCGACGCCCTAGACGACAACCAAACCGTATGGGAAGCCGTATCCGGCGGCCACGACCAGTTAAAAATCGGCGGCTATGAAATCTCGTCCCGCGCCTATATAGGTCGTTTTAATTTCAAAGGTTCAGACCAACAAAAACGAGTAGGGGAATTATCCGGCGGTGAACGCGGCCGCCTGCAATTGGCCTGCACTCTTAAGCAAGGGGGCAATGTTTTATTATTGGATGAACCCTCTAACGACCTGGATATAGAAACGCTACGCGCTCTGGAAGAGGCTCTACTAACCTTCCCCGGCTGCGCCATGATTATCTCTCACGATCGTTGGTTCTTAGATCGCATAGCCACTCACATTTTGGCCTATGAAGATGACGGCACTGTCGTATTTTTTGAAGGTAACTATACTGAGTATCACAGCGACCTAGTGGCCCGCAAAGGCGAAAACACCTTGCCCCAGCGCAGCCGCTATAAAAAATTACGCTAAGCCATTAGCTGCGGCATAAACAGCCAGCAGCTAATATTATAGTGATTATCAGCGCCATTTTATTGAGAGCCCTTTATGAGCAGCAACGAACGCAGAAGTTTTAGCCGCATCGCTTTTCAGGCCGAAACCAGCATCCAGCAAGGAGCAGATTTATGGGCCGTAGAGCTTATAGATGTTTCACTTAAGGGCTTATTAATCAAAAAACCGGACGACTGGAGCGGCAACCGTGAGCTAGCGTTTCATATCAGCATACACCTGGGTGACAACACCGACATCACCATGACCGCCCTAGAGCGCCATGACGACGACGGCCAGCTAGGCTTTGAATGCCAACACATAGATATAGACAGCATAGCCCACCTACGCCGCCTAGTAGAATTAAACCTGGGTGACGCCAGCCTGCTAGAGCGAGAACTAGCCACACTAGGACAGTAAGCCCTCATCATAAAACACTAATTAGCAAGCACAAAAAAACCAGGCATGATGCCTGGTTTTTTCTTTTCTCTTATCGCTTGTAGCTTGTAGCTTGTAGCTTGTAGCTTAAAGCTTAAAGCTTAAAGCGGATAATGCTCAGGGTAAGGCAGCTGTGCCACACCAGTATCTATCGCCGCCTGCGCCACCGCAGCCGAAATAGAGCTAAGCAGACGGCTATCCATAGGCTTAGGCAAAATATAATCAGGGCCAAATTCTAACGACTCTTCACCACAGGCGTCCAAGACTTCTTGGGTTACCGGCAATTTAGCAATGGCACGCAAGGCTTCTACCGCAGCAATTTTCATCGCCTCGTTAATGCGACGCGAACGCACATCTAAAGCACCGCGGAAAATAAAGGGGAAACCTAAAACATTATTCACCTGATTGGGAAAATCAGAACGCCCTGTGGCCATAATCACATCGGGGCGCGTTTTTTTCGCCAGTGCTGGATCAATTTCTGGGTCTGGGTTAGAGCAGGCAAATACGATGGGATTAGGTGCCATTTTTTCTAGTAAACTGGCCTCTAATAAATTAGCTCCCGACAAACCTAAAAACACATCAGCGCCATCTAAAGCCTCAGCCATAGAACGCGCATCGGTTAAATGAGCAAACTCTTCTTTAAACTCATTTAAACCAGAGCGCCCTGCATAAATTACCCCACCCCTATCTATCATGGTGAGATGCTCTTGTTTGGCGCCCAAGCTTTTTAACAAACGCATACAGGCTATTGCCGCTGAGCCCGCGCCCAAACAAACAATTTTTGCATCCTCTAGAGTTTTGCCCTGTATTTCCAGGGCATTCAACATACCAGCGGCTGTTACTATGGCCGTGCCGTGTTGATCATCATGGAATACGGGAATTTTACACTGCTCGATTAATACGTCTTCAATTTGAAAACATTCAGGCGCTTTAATGTCTTCTAGGTTAATACCGCCAAAACTATCGGCTATGCGCACTACGGTATCAATAAACTGTTGCGGATCCTCGGTATCCACTTCTAAATCGATAGAGTCTATACCCGCAAAGCGTTTAAACAGTAGCGACTTACCTTCCATTACGGGCTTACTGGCCAAGGCACCTAAATTACCCAAACCTAAAATAGCGGTACCGTTAGAAATAACCGCCACCATATTACCCTTGGCAGTGTATTTATAGGCATTGTCAGGATCAGCGGCAATCGCACGAACAGGCTCAGCAACACCTGGGCTATAAGCCAGGGCGAGGTCATGTTGAGTCTCTGCTGCTTTGCTTAACTCAACGCTAATTTTGCCCGGCTTAGGAAATTGATGGTAATCCAAAGCTGCCTGCTTAAAATCGTCTGACATAGTCCCTACTCTGTTAGTTTTAATTGCTATAAAAATGATGCTGGAGGAGCTGATCTGTTTAACGGCATGAAGATCGAAGCACCGACAGCTTCTTACTGTGTACCCAATGCTTCCGGGAACGCTGAAAGGGCTAATGATGATAAAGAAAAGCCCCTGACGCCACAAGGCTATTATCTGTCTGGCTGCGGCCCTCACTGTCGCACTGCCGGACTCATATCTACATAAGCGGTAAATTACCGCCTTTTAACGTCACGTTCGTACCACTTCGCTTGCCAACCGCTTTTCAACGTTTTTTTCTATCTATTGAATAAAAAAATAAATAGCCCTAGGCTTTAAACCATAACAACAAAAATATTAAAGTTTCATTGCCACAGCGTTTATTTTTCTCCACACCTGCGGCGATGTACACATCCGTTTAGACCGAAAAAAATAACCAAACAACTCTCTACTTTCCACTCGCTTTTAAGCAAGCCCGTTTGCAACAAGGCAACAGCCTAAACTGCAACGGGAATAACCCACTAAGCTAAGCAACAAACACCACAAATGCGTAGCAAAAAAAAACGCCCAACCGTAGGTTGAGCGTTTTTCGATAAGCTAACTGGCGCAGCCTAAACTTAAGCTTTGCTACCGCGACCGCCGAAACGCTTGCGGAAACGATCAACACGACCGCCGCTATCCAACATTTTCTGCTTACCAGTGTAAAAAGGGTGACAGGCAGAACATACGTCCAAGTGTAAATCTTGGCACAAAGTAGAACGCGTCTTAACAACATTACCGCAACCGCAGGTCGCTGTTATTTCTTCGTATTTGGGGTGGATATCAGCTTTCATGGTTTGTTTCCTTAAAATAGGTGCCGCCACTTGATCTCTTGCCAAGCACCGCACTAAATCACCCCAAATGGCTATTACGAATAAACCCTTGGGCTGCTTGAAAAATAGGCGGTGCATAATACCAAAATAAACTCGATTAGCAAGGCCGCCGTTAGCCTAAAAGCAGTGTTACCGCCTTTATACACTCTTTGTTAGACTAGAGCAGCCTTAAAACCTATAAAAAGCCGCCAACCCCTAGCCTAAGCCTGTTAATGACCTACCTACGCCTAGCTCTACCCACCCCCCTGCGCCGCAGCTTTGATTACCTGCCCCCCGCCGATTTAAGTGCTGAGCAAGTTCAGCAACTGCAACCAGGCCTGCGTATACAAGTGCCTTTTGGACCGCGCCAGCTTATAGGGGTATTACTAGAGCTCAGCGAGCATAGCGATATTGCCGAGCATAAGCTCAAGCCAGCCATAGCCGTGCTGGATCAACACAGCTTGATCAGCCCGCATATACTCGCGCTATGCCAATGGGCCAGCAACTACTACCAATACTCTGTAGGCGAGGTACTCAGCAACGCCCTGCCCACGCTAATGCGCAAACAGGCCGAGCTGCCCAGCTATAGCGAAACCCGCTGGCGACTAAGCAGCAAAGGCAAGGGCCTGCCCGAAGGTGCACTCAAACGAGCCCCCAAACAAGCGCTAGCGCTACAACTACTACAGCAACAGGGCGACATAGGCCTAGCCGAATTAACCAGCGCCGAGCTCAACCGCAGCCATATTAAGGCGCTGGTCGATAAAGGCCTGGCCCAGGCTTTTAGCAGCGAGGCCAGCACAGCACAGCACCCGGTGTTAAAACAAGCCAGCCTCACCCTGAACCAGCAACAACAGTTGGCGGTATCCAGCATCAACCCCGAGGCGGGCTATCAATGCTGCTTATTAGAGGGCATCACCGGCAGCGGCAAAACCGAGGTATATTTACAACTCATCGCCAAATGCTTAAAGCTGGGTAAACAGGCGCTGGTATTAATACCCGAAATAGGACTAACCCCGCAAACCCTGGCCAGATTTCAGCGCCGCTTTAACTGCAACATCGTCATCCTGCACTCTGGGCTAACAGACCGCGAGCGCGCCATCGCCTGGCAGCAGGCTCGCAAGCAGCAAGCCGCTATAGTCATGGGTACCCGCTCGGCCATCTATACCGACATGCCGGCGCTGGGCATGATTATTATTGACGAAGAACACGACAGCTCTTTCAAGCAACAAGAGGGCTTTCGCTATTCCGCCCGCGATATAGGCATCAAACGCGCCTTCGATCTCAACATTCCCATAGTGTTGGGCTCAGCCACCCCCAGCTTGGAAACCCTGCACAATGCCGAAAGCGGTCGCTATCAACACCTGCAGCTAACCCAGCGCGCCACCGGCGCCAGCATCCCGCCCCTACAGCTAATAGACACCCGCAACAGCCCACTGCAACATGGCTTTAGCAAAGAGGTGTTAACCGCCATACACAGTGAGATACACAGCGGCAACCAGGTACTGGTATTTATTAACCGCCGCGGCTTTGCCCCCACCTTAATGTGCAATAACTGCGGCCACGTTGCCCAATGCCAGCACTGCGATGCCAGGCTGACAGTACACTACCGCCAACGCCAACTGCGCTGCCATCACTGCGACAGTTTATGGCCACTACCCAGCCACTGCCTTGAGTGCAATAGCCACGAGCTGGATTTTCGCGGCATAGGCACTGAGCGCAGCGAGCAAACGCTGCAACAGCTATTCCCCGGCACCGAGGTCATACGCATAGACCGCGACACCACCAGCCGCAAAAATGCCATGCAAGATATGGTCGACGAGGTACACAAGGGCGAGCCCTGTATTTTGGTAGGCACGCAAATGCTGGCCAAGGGCCATCATTTTCCCGATGTA
Organism: Dasania sp. GY-MA-18; assembly: GCF_024734385.1. Lineage (GTDB taxonomy): Bacteria > Pseudomonadota > Gammaproteobacteria > Pseudomonadales > Dasaniaceae > Dasania > Dasania phycosphaerae. The sequence continues at coordinate 457,260 of NZ_JANHAP010000001.1, forward strand.
ACCCTGGTCGTGATTTTGGATGCCGATGGCGGTTTATTTAGTGCCGATTTTCGCGGCCCCGAAAAAATGGGGCAACTGCTGATACAAGTGGCGGGGCGCGCAGGACGCGAAGCCAAAGCCGGGCAAGTCATGATACAAACCCTACAACCCGAGCATCCGTTTTTGCTCAGCCTGGTCAACAATAATTACAAATTATTTGCCCAGCAATTACTGCGCGAAAGAAAACTACTAGGGCTGCCCCCCTACGGCCACCTGGCCATTATACGAGCCGACCACCACAACCTGGCCGAAGCCGAACAACTGCTACAAGCACTGCGCCAGCACAGCGAACAAGGACAAACATCACAAGCACAATGCCTAGGGCCACTGCCCGCTCCCATGACCAAAAAAGCCGGCCGCTTTCGCGCCCAGCTTATTTTACAAGCCGACACCCGGCCGCTATTACATCAACGCCTGCAACATATCGTCGCCATAGCCGAGCAACACCCATTGGCTAAAAAAGTACGCTGGTCGGTGGATGTGGATCCGGCGGATATGTATTGATTCAGTCGCTAGGCTGGAGTCACTAGTCTCTAGACGGTAGTCGCTAGTATGAGCTTACTAACTAGCGACTAGGAACTAGGAACTAGAGGCTGTCGACTGAGAAGCCGTAAAGGCTTCGAGCCCCTGCTGCACCAGCTCATAGGTTTTATCAATATTGCTGGCTATATCACCTTCCAACACTCCCAGGCCATCCAGTATTTCGCGTGCTTCCGCAAAGCCTTGGTCTATGCCACCACCTATAACGCCTAAGAATTTATCCAGCTGCTCTTGCAAGCTTAAGCCCTGATGACGCTCTTGAGATTGAAAGGCCGAGAAAAAGGCGGTGCTTTGGCTGACTATGCGCTCGGCTGTGGCTTCGGGGGATACATCTAAACCGGACTCGTAGGCTTGCTCGATAGCGTTAGCACCTAAGATGGGTTCTACATGTTCTTTCAACGCCTCCAGCACCGTTTTAAACAGCAGCGCCATGGGCTGATCTTTAGCGCCCACACTGACGCTAAGCTGCGATTCTATAATGGCTTGGTTAAGGCTAGCCTTAGGGTCATCCAGCTCGCCGGCATCGATTTTTTTCGCCAGCCCCGGCGGCATGCCATGGGGATGCGGCTTATTGCGCGCCTCGGCCGCGCGCTCACTGGCCTGTTCAGGCAGAGCTGGCTTTTGCAGGCCACGATACGTATAGCTATCGGTAATATTGGGCGGTGACATGGCAGCTCCTTGCGAATTGCAGCGCGGTAAGCATGTTGTTGAATAAGCTCTTCAAGTCAGTATAGCGGCTGATTGACTCCACTCTACAAGACCGTTTATTTATAAAGCCTGCCGCCATTAACACAATCGCAGCAACCTACCCCTAGGTGGGTAGCACCCAACCCCATAAACAGGGATAATACGCGGCTATTTTGTTAACACTGATATTGTGAAGCGATTACCCCTATGAAAGACCATGTAGCCGAGCTGATTACCGCCGCCCTTAACACGCTAGTTGCCAATGGCGACCTACCTGAGACTATTCAGCCCCGCGTGATGGTCGACCGTACTCGCGATAAAAGCCATGGCGACTTCGCCAGCAATATCGCCATGACCCTAGCCAAGCCCGCCGGTAAACCACCTCGTGAAGTGGCGCAGCTAATTATCGAAGCCCTGCCGCAATCAGCCCAGCTTAGCAAAGCTGAAATTGCTGGCCCCGGTTTTATTAATTTCTTTATGGACGATGCCGCCACCTCGGCCATTATCAGCAGCGTACTGAGCGCAGGCGATAGCTTTGGCCGCAATACCAGCGGTGCCGGCAAAAAAGTACAGGTGGAGTTTGTCTCCGCCAACCCCACCGGCCCCCTACACGTAGGCCACGGCCGCGGCGCGGCGGTGGGCGATAGCATATGCAGGCTGCTAGCGGCCAACGGCTGGGATGTCACCAGTGAGTTTTACTACAACGATGCTGGCGCGCAAATTAACAACCTCGCCCTTTCTACCCAAGCACGCTGTAAGGGCCTAGGCCCCGATGATGAAGGCTGGCCCGCCGACGGTTATCGCGGCACTTATATTACCGAGTTAGCCGAAAGCTATATGAAAGGCGAAACCGTACACGCCGAAGACAAACACGTCACTGGCAAAGCCGATGCCGACGACCTAGATGCCATACGCGATTTCGCCGTGGCCTATTTGCGTCGCGAGCAAGATCACGATCTCAAAGCCTTTGGCGTTGATTTTGATGTGTACTTCTTAGAGTCCTCTTTATACAGCGATGGCGATGTTGAAAAGACCGTAGAAAAACTTATCGCCAGCGGCCACACCTACGAAAAAGACGGCGCCCTGTGGCTAAAAACCACCGACTTTGGCGATGACAAAGACCGCGTTATGCGCAAGTCTGAAGGCGGCTACACCTACTTTGTGCCGGACGTGGCCTACCACATGAACAAATGGCAGCGCGGCTTTGAGCGCGTGGTCAACGAACAAGGTGCCGACCATCACAGCACCATCACCCGTGTGCGCGCAGGCCTGCAAGCTTTAGGCGAAGGCATACCCAAAGCCTGGCCTGAATATGTGCTGCACCAAATGGTCATGGTGATGCGCGGCGGCGAAGAGGTGAAAATCTCCAAGCGCGCTGGCAGTTACGTCACCCTGCAAGACTTAGTCGAAGAAGTAGGCCGCGATGCCACACGCTACTTTTTAGTAGCCCGTGCCACCACCTCACAGCTAACCTTTGATATAGACTTGGCCATATCGCAAAGCAACGACAACCCCGTGTATTACATACAGTACGCCCACGCTCGCGTGTGCAGCATGTTGCGCAAACTGGCCGATCACGGTTGGAGCTGGTCGCCCGAGCAGGCAGGCCACTTTGAACTGTTAAGCGAAGATGCCGAGAAAGGCTTAATGAACAAGCTAGCCGCCTACCCTGAGCTAATCACAAGAGCGGGCAGCAATACCGAGCCCCATATCGTCGCCAACTACCTGCAAGAATTAGCCGGTGAATTCCACAGCTACTACAACAGCCATAAAATGCTGATAGACGATGAAAAATTGCGTAACGCACGTCTCAGCTTAAGCGAAGCTGTGAGACAGGTACTGCGAAATGGCTTAGACTTGCTGGGTGTTTCTGCACCTGAATCTATGTAACGCATTAGAAATAAAAATATGACCCACGACTTTGCCAAAAAGCCTAAAGCCAATAGCAAAAAGCAAAACGGCCATCGCAAAAACAGCCCCAAAAGCCAGGTACCTGGCTGGGTGTGGCTGTTTACCGGCATAGTCACGGGTTTATTTATTGCCTTCTTAGCACACTTGGCCGACATCACCCCGCCAGCCAAAAGCAGCGAAGAAAAAGTCGCCGCCAAAGCCAGCACAAAAACCAAAGCCAACGACAAGCCCACCACCAGCTTTGAGTTTTACACCCTGCTGCCCGAGCGCGAAGTGATCGTGCCGGTAGAAGAAAACAGCGCCAATGACAAACCCCAGCAGCAGATCATTTACATACTGCAAGCTGGCTCCTTCAAAAACCCCGCCGATGCCGACCGCCTGCGCGCCAAACTAATACTGTTAGGCCTGGACACCAAGGTAGAAGAAGTCACTGGCAAGGGCAACGACACCTGGCACCGCGTGCAGGTAGGGCCCTTTGTGTCACGCTCCAAACTCTCTAAGGCCCGCAACCTGTTGATTAGCAACAATGTGGAAACCTTATTGTTAAAACGCAAAGTAAAAAGCTAAACCCAGCTTAGCCACATGCTGGTCACACCAGCATAAAGACTATGCGCTACAATCCCTTGAAAAACACCAGCGCACCCCCATATACAACAGCTACCACCCTTCAAAACACTGCCCCACTAAGGAGACCCCCTTGGATCAATACAGAGGCACCACTATTCTTTCAGTTCGTCGCGATGGCCATGTGGTCATAGGCGGCGATGGCCAAGTATCTATGGGTAATACCGTTATGAAAGGTAATGCCCGCAAGGTGCGTCGCCTGTATAACAACCAAGTGATAGCCGGTTTTGCTGGCGGCACCGCCGATGCCTTCACCCTGTTTGAGCTGTTTGAGGCGCAACTGGAAAAACACCAAGGCAACTTAGTACGCGCTGCCGTAGAGCTGGCCAAAGCCTGGCGCACCGAGCGCTCACTGCGCCAGCTAGAAGCCCTGCTGGCAGTAGCTGACAAAACCACCTCGCTCATCATTACCGGTAACGGCGATGTAATAGAGCCGGAAAATAATTTAATCGCCATAGGTTCTGGCGGCCCCTTTGCCCAATCCGCCGCCAAGGCGCTGCTGGACAACACCGAGCTCAGCGCCCGCGATATCGTCGAAAAAGGCTTAGAAATAGCTGGCGACATCTGCGTATACACCAACCACAACCGCACCATAGAAGAATTAAAGAGCGACAGCTAACAACCCCCTGCTGCGCTCTGCTGCTAATTAATAGGTATTACCATGTCACAAATGACTCCCAGAGAAATTGTCCACGAGCTAGACAAACACATCATAGGTCAGGAAAACGCCAAGCGCGCAGTAGCCATAGCCCTGCGTAACCGCTGGCGCCGCATGCAGCTTAACGAAGAACTGCGTGCCGAAATCACCCCTAAAAATATTTTAATGATAGGGCCCACCGGGGTGGGTAAAACCGAAATTGCCCGCCGCTTAGCAAAACTGGCCAACGCACCTTTTATTAAAGTAGAAGCCACCAAATTCACCGAAGTGGGCTATGTAGGCCGCGATGTAGAATCCATAGTGCGCGACTTAATGGATGTTTCTATCAAAATGTTCCGCGAGCAGGAGATGGAAAAAGTTAAGCACCGCGCTCTAGACGCCGCTGAGGAGAGGGTGTTAGACGTATTACTCCCCCCCGCTCGCGGTGAAGAAGGCAGCAGCGATAAAGAAACCACTACCCGCCAGCTATTCCGTAAAAAATTACGCGAAGGCGAGCTGGACGACAAAGAGATAGAAATTGAAGTCAGTGCCGCGCAAATGGGCGTAGAAATCATGGCTCCCCCCGGCATGGAAGACATGACTAACCAATTGCAAAACATGTTTTCCAGCATGGGCAAAGACAAAAAGAAAAGCGCCAAACTCACCGTTAAAGCCGCCATGAAAAAGCTGCAAGACGAAGAGGCTGCCAAACTGGTTAATGATGACGACATTAAAAACAAGGCACTACAAGCCGCCGAGCAAAATGGCATAGTCTTTATAGACGAACTAGACAAAGTCGCCAAACGCAGCGAAGGCGCGGGAGCTGATGTTTCGCGTGAAGGAGTGCAACGTGATTTACTGCCACTAATTGAAGGCAGCACCGTAAGCACCAAACACGGCATGATTAAAACCGATCATATTTTATTTATTGCCTCGGGCGCCTTTCACTTAGCCAAACCCTCGGACTTAATCCCCGAGCTGCAAGGCCGCCTACCTATACGGGTAGAGCTAGAGGCGCTAAGCCCCGATGACTTCAAGCGTATCTTAACCGAACCTGACTCCTCACTGACTGAGCAATACCAAGCGCTAATTGCCACCGAAGGTTTAAATATAAATTTTACCGAAGATGGCATTTTAAAAATCGCCGAAACCGCCTGGGAAGTTAACGAGCGCACCGAAAATATAGGTGCCCGCCGCTTACATACCATTATGGAACGTTTACTGGATGAAGCCTCGTTTACTGCCTCAGATCATAGTGGTGATAAGCTATTGGTCGACGCCAACTACGTTACTGAAAAGCTAGGCGAGCTAGTGAATGATGAGGACCTAAGCCGCTTTATCCTCTAATTGCAGCCAGCTCTAACCATAAAGCCGCCGCGCCATAAACGCTGCGGCTTTATTTTTTTAATAATAAGTGCTTAGTAATTGTACAAGGTGATGATTTGTCTTTATTATCCGCCCCCATGAATAAAATAACACTAAGAGCAATTCAAGGCGGAATTCTTGCGGCCGGCGCCCCCATAGGCTGGTTAATCATACGCGTATTTTCAGGTTCTGAACCATTAGCCGAACTACAACAGCATTGGAGCCTGTATGCTTATATGCTATTCGGTACGCAAATGGTTTTTATTACCTTTAGCATTTATGTGGGCCGGCAGGAACAACTTATCTCTAACCTCGCCATAAGAGACAGCCTCACAGGCATTTTTAATTTACGCTTTATGGTTGAGCGCATGAACGAAGAGATTGCCAATGCCCAACGCTACAACACCGCACTCTCGGTTATTTACTGCGACTTAGACCATTTCAAAAAAGTAAACGACCAATACGGCCACCCCGGTGGCGACGAAGTATTACGCCAAGTCACCAAAGCTATCAGCTTTAAAACTCGCACTCAGGATGTATTCGCTCGCGTGGGAGGCGAAGAATTTGCCATCCTATTACCTCAGTGTAACCACAGTGATGCTATAGATTATGCCGAACGCATACGCAAAACCGTAGAGCAATTACCCATACAAATCCCTACCAAGCCTGCATTTGGGGTAACCATCTCGCTGGGTGTTGCTACACTAAAAGAACATGAAACTGTTAATGACTTCTATAAACGCGCCGACCAAAACCTTTACCTGGCCAAACAACAAGGCCGCAATAAGGTAGTCGCCTAATCCAGGCTTACTCTTTATGAGCGCTTGCAGGTTTTCGCTATGAACACAGCCACTCTCACCCGCATCCAGCTACACAAACAAAGCAAAACTTTGGAGCTGCAGTTTGGCGAACAAAGCTACAGCCTAAGCGCGGAATACTTACGGGTATATTCCCCCTCGGCCGAAGTGCGCGGCCACAGCCCCAGCCAAGCGGTATTACAAACTGGAAAAATTAACGTCGCCATAGACGATATAAAAACTGTAGGTAATTATGCCCTGCAATTATATTTTAGTGATGGCCACGACAGCGGTATTTACTCCTTTAGCTACTTACATGAACTGGCCACCCAGTACGAGCCCTATTGGCAGGATTACTTACAACGCTTAGAGCAAGCCAAGGCCAGCCGCGACCCGGACCTGCAAGTGGTACGCATAGGCCTGTAAGCCAAGCCAGCAAGCCCCATAATAAAACGCGACAAGGCAGCCATATTGATTAAATACTTCCCCCTGTGGGCACCGCTAGCAGCAGTGGCGGGTTATTTAGCCCCCGACAGTTTGACCCCGCTCAAAGTCACTATTATTCCCCTATTAATGCTGGTGATGTTATGCATGGGCATGACCTTACGCCCCGCCGACTTTATTGCCATAAAACGCTATCGCAGCGCTTTGGCTGCCGGCCTGCTGTTACAGTTTTCGGTTATGCCTTTGCTGGCGCTAGCCTGCGCCAAAATTTTTCAGCTAGATAGCGATTTAAGCCTGGGCTTGCTATTGGTGGGCAGCGTTGCCGGTGGCACCGCCTCTAATGTGATGACTTATTTGGCCAAAGGGCATGTGGCACTATCGGTATCTATGACAGCATGCTCCACTCTGCTTAGTGTGGTGATGACGCCCTTACTGCTAACCTTGTTTAGCGGCACCCACATAGACATACCCGCACTGGCCATTTTAAACAGCCTAATAAAAATTATTATTTTGCCGGTAAGCCTAGGGCTGCTACTCAATGCTTACTGCCATCGCCATGTTAAAAAAATCGAGCCCGCCTTAGCACCACTGGCAGCACTGACTATTTTATTAATTATTGCCATAGTGGTTGCGCTAAACCAACCACGAGTAGCCACACTTGGGCTGGCGATTGTTTTTGCCAGCCTGCTGCACAATATTAGCGGTTTACTACTCGGCTATGCTGCGGCCTACGGGCTGGGCTTTAATAGCAAAATTTGCCGCACCATAGCCTTAGAGGTAGGCATGCAAAATTCTGGCTTAGCAACCGCACTGGCCTTAAAGTTTTTTAACCAAGCGGTGGCATTACCGGGCGCACTGTTTAGCATTTGGATTAATATGAGCGGCGCTATATTTGCCGCCCTGTGCGTACATCGTGATCAACAATCATCACCAGCTAAAGACTAGGAACCCTACATCTAGGAGCTAGGAACTAACATCATAAATCCACCAAAGGGTTTTGCGGCCAGGGCGGCTCAAAAAAACTATCGACCACGGCATCATCTACTTCGGCCAGTGTTTTATATTGCCATTGCGGATTTTTATCTTTATCCACTAACAAGGCCCTTACCCCTTCAGCAAACTCTGGGTGGCGCATAATATTGGTCACCAATACTAACTCGGCATTAAACACCGCTTTTAAATCTAGCTCGCGGCTAATCTGTAACTGTTTAAAAATCCATTTAATCGCCAGCGGCGAACCGCCGCGCAATCCTTGCTGAGCACGCTGCAACCACTCATCATCGCTTTGATAGGCTTCGATACGCTCGGCTATAAGCTGTACATCATCGCCCTCGCATAGCTGATCAATAATCGCTTGGTGGGGCTGTAGATTTGGCGCTGGTTGATCGGCCGCCGAGGCTTGAGCAAAGGCGCTTAGCTGCGCATTGATCAACTCACTATCGGCCTGCTTATCGCCACTAAAATGCAGCCCCTGCAAACACTCTAACACTTGCGCTTGCAGGCTGTGATTTATAAAGGTGTCGGCCAAGCCTGCATACAAAGCATCCGTAGCATTAATCGAAGCCGCGGTTAACGCTAAAAAGCGCCCACAGGCACCAGGCATACGATTTAAAAAATAGCTGCCGCCCACATCGGGAAATAAAGCGATGGTGACTTCGGGCATGGCAATGCGAGTTTTTTCTGAAACTACGCGATGGCTACAACCGGCCAGCAAACCTAAGCCGCCCCCCATCACTATGCCATGCCCCCAAACCACCATGGGCTTGCGGTAGTTATGTAACAAGTAATCCAAGCGGTATTCCAGCTCGAATAAGGTTTCAGCGTATTCACAGGGGCCACCAGGGGTTTGCAAAGACGATTGCCTTGCGGCCAATACATCACCCCCAGCGCAAAAAGCTTTTTCACCCTGGCCCTGTAAAAAAACCATTTTAATATGCGTATCACTCTGCCATTGCTGCAGCTGGGTATACAGCAGCTCAATCATGGGCAGATTTAAAGCGTTTAAGGTTTTTTCATTATTGAGGGTGGCTACCGCGATGGCGCCACCCTGGGGGCAGGCTAATTCAGAAAATAAAACCGGGGCAGTCACAGGCTTACCTCACTATGCGCTCGCTTTATGCACTCAGCAACAATTAATAAGCGTCTTCATCATCGTAATGGCTGAGATTTTCAAAGCGTGTGTATTGGCCAATAAAGGCTAGCTTACAATAGCCTATGGGGCCGTTACGCTGCTTGCCAATAATAATTTCACCCACGCCTTTATCGGTGGTGTCTTCGTTATACACCTCATCGCGGTAGATAAACATGATAACGTCAGCATCCTGCTCTATCGCACCGGATTCACGTAAGTCAGAGTTGATGGGGCGTTTATTGGGGCGCTGCTCCAACGAGCGGTTAAGCTGCGATAGCGCAACCACGGGACACTGAAATTCTTTGGCTATGCTTTTTAAAGAGCGGGATATTTCTGATATCTCTGCGGTTCGCCCTTCGTTATTGCCCGCCACCCGCATCAGCTGCAGGTAATCGATCATGATTAAGCCCAAATCGCCGTGTTCGCGCACTAAGCGCCGCGCCCTGGCCCGCACTTCGGTGGGGGTTAGCGCTGCGGTATCGTCTATAAACAGGGGCTTATCTTTGAGTTTGGTAATCGCCGCTGCCAGCTTGGGCCACTCCTCTTCACTGAGTTGGCCGGTACGCACATGGGTTTGATTGATGCGCCCCACCGAGGAAATCATACGCATCACAATGGCGTCGGCGGGCATCTCCATACTAAATACCAGCACCGGCTTTTCGCTGCCAAACAGGGCGTTTTCCACCAAGTTCATGGCAAAGGTGGTTTTACCCATAGAGGGCCTGGCGGCAACGATAATTAAATCTGAGGCCTGTAGGCCGGAAGTCATTTCATCGAGCTTGGCAAAGCCCGTGGTAACCCCGGTAATACCGCCGTCGGCGGTACTCATTTCGTCTATGCGCTCTAGGGTAAGCTGCAATAAGGGGTTTACCCCTTGCGGGCCGCCCTCTTTGGGGCGCTCCTCGCCTATTTTCATGATATTGCGTTCGGCTTCGTCCAACAGCTCATCACTGCTGCGCCCTTCGGGGCTATAGCCGCTTTCAACAATTTCATTGGCAACATTAATAAGTGAGCGCAAACTCGCGCGCTCACGCACCACAGTAGCGTAGGCGCGTATATTGGCCGCACTAGGGGTGTTTTTGGCCAGCTCGGCAAGGTAGGCCAAGCCGCCCACCTGCTCTAGTTCACCGGTGTTATTTAAGGCTTCGGATAAAGTAATAACATCTATGGGGTTTTCGGCATCAACCAAGGCCACCATTTGCCTAAAAATCTGCTTATGGGCACCACGGTAAAAATCTTCAGGCTTAAGCTGATCGGCCACATTATCCCAGGCCTCGTTGGCTATCATTAAGCCACCCAACACCGACTGCTCGGCCTCTATAGAATGCGGAGGCACTTTCAGCGCAGCCAAATCCACATCATCACCCATGCCTGGCGGCGGTGAAGACATCATATAATCAGCGGGTTCATGCTCGGGGTCAAAATCCACGGTACTTATAACCTAACAGCGTTTATTGTTATCAAAAAACAGGGGGATCATTGTGGGGTATTTGAGCTTTCAGCTCAATAGTCGATAGTCGATAGTCGATAGTCGATAGTCGATAGTCGATAGTCGATAGTCGATAGTCGATAGTCGATAGTCGATAGTCGATAGTCGATAGTCGATAGTCGATAGTCGATAGTCGATAGTCGATAGTAAAAATCTTGCCGTATCTATCGTCCCTGTCCAGCGCTTTTCAAGCTTTTCATTAGCGACTAGGAACTAGAGACTAAGAGCTAGCGACTTTAACCAACAAAAAAGGCCAGTGCCCATAGAGGGAGCTGGCCTTTTTCTTAATCTAGCAACTAGCGACTAAACACTAGCGACTGACAATCTTACTCAGCAACTACCGACAGCTTAACCGCTTGCATAACTTCTGAATGCACTTGCACGTCGATTTCGAATTCGCCGATTTCACGGATTACACCGTTAGGTAGACGAACTTCGCTTTTGCTAACTTCTACGCCAGCTTTGCTGATAGCATCAGCAATATCGCGAGTACCGATAGAACCGAACAGTTTGCCTTCATCACCGGCATTGCCCGCAATAACAACATTTAGTTCAGCTAACTTGGCAGCGCGTGCTTCAGCAGCAGAGCGTTTCTCAGCAGCGGCAGCTTCTAGCTCTGCACGACGTGCTTCAAAATCAGCAACGTTTGCCTTAGTGGCAGCAACTGCTTTGCCGTATGGTAATAAGTAGTTACGACCAAAACCGGCCTTAACATTAACCTTGTCACCTAACTCACCCAACTTACCTACTTTTTCCAGCAGAATAACTTGCATTGTATTCACCTTTTCTCTTGTAAGACCGCGTTCCGCTGGCCTGTCAAAACTCTATAGCGCTGGTAGGCTAAGCCTTGTCCAAACGCCCTCTTAAGTCGAACCAACTGTCTACAACAACTACCAGCAGTAGCAGTAACTTTATAGGATCGAGAATAAACCACCCTATATAGAACAGGCCTAACCAATGCCCATTCATTTGCTTTTTCGCCACCCATCCGTGCACCAAAGCAAAGCCTGCAAACATAAAGGGCACTACACATATCAATGCCCAAAACCGGTAATCGGCACCCAGTGACGACAAAGCAATGCCGGCCACTAGCAGTAACACAGTCAATGGTGGCGTTAATCGCAAGCTGTGAAACTCTTGGCGGAACCCGCCAGGGTTGTACAGCAGCGCCTGCCACCAGCGCGCCAAAATCAAACATAACGTCACCGTTATGGCATTACCCAAGCCCAACAGGCCGAGTATTTGCACCACCGTAGGTGCAGATATATTTACCTGCTGGCCCTGCGTGGCTTGATTTTGCAACTGAGTGATAAACTCACCCACAAAGCGCAAAATTTCTTCTATATAGGCCTGCCCAAACGCTAATAAAGCAAGCCCCGTTAATACGCCCGAGGCGGCTGCTGCAATCAATGTTAAGGGCCACGAAGCCGTCACTCTTAACACGCTGGCTAGCAGCGCCGTACCCAACATAGTGGCTAATGGGCCGGTATCACCCAAAACAACCATCACTATACTGGGCAGTAATGCCCAAAGAAGAACATTAAAGCCTTCTTTAAAACCTTGGCGTAATATGACTAGGGCAACAACCGCTGCACCTACCCATGTAAATAAAACTGTTGTAGAGGCCAGCACAGCTACCAAAATAGCCTGCGCCCTACCTTTCATCACAAACTCAGCTAAGGCGCGCATATCTGATCCCTACAGCCTTTACTAACCTTATTTGTGCTGGTCAGTGTAAGGCAATAAAGCCAAGAAGCGTGCACGCTTGATGCAAGACGCTAATTGACGCTGATACTTGGCTTTAGTACCGGTGATACGGCTAGGTACAATTTTGCCAGTTTCAGTGATATAGGCTTTTAATGTGTCTAGATCTTTATAGTCGATCTTGCTGACACCTTCTGCGGTAAAACGGCAGAACTTACGACGACGGAAAAAACGTGCCATGGTGTTACTCCTCAAATTCACAAATAAGCTGCTAGCAGCTAGTTAATTACTCTTCGCCAGCCTGCTCAGCTGATTCTTCAGAATCATCGCTATCGGCAGTTTCAGTAGCGGTTTCTTGAGTACGCTCTACGCGGCTGTTGCGACGCTCGCGGCTCTCTTTTTCGGCTTTCATGATGGGCGACTCTTCAGTAACAGCAGCATCACAACGGATAACCATGTTACGCAACACAGCATCGTTATAACGGAAAGCTGTTTCCAACTCGTCCATAGCGGTTTGAGAGGCTTCAACATTCATTAGAATGTAGTGAGCTTTGTGAATTTTGTTGATAGGGTAAGCCAACTGACGACGGCCCCAATCTTCAAAACGGTGGATTTTGCCACCATCAGATTCAATAGTTTGTGTATAGCGCTCAACCATGCTGGGCACTTGTTCACTTTGATCTGGGTGTACCAGAAATACGATTTCGTAATGACGCATATTTGCTCCTTACGGGTTAAAGTCACCCGGCAATCGCAGCCAGTATGACAAGGAGGATCGAACCGTTACCTGGCAAGCAAGCGAGCCGGATCGAAAGGAGGCGCGATTTTATGCAAAGAGGGGGGGATATGCAAGCCCTTTGGCTGATATTCAGCCAAAGGGCTTGCAGCTGTAAGTGGCAAGCTACAAGCGGCAAGCAGATCCGTGTTGAAACTAGGCCATTATTTCTTGCAGCTTGCCACTAGAGCTCTTCTACTAAAAAGCGAAAAGCAGGTACAGGAGAACCTTTCCGCACAGGCCTCATAAACGGCAGGCAAGCAGACCAGCGCTTTACCCCCCCCTTATCACTTGCAGCTTGCAGCTTATCGCTTGCCACTAAAATCCTAGAGCTCATCTAGGATTTTATAGTACATCATCCCCAGTGCCATAGCCGGGCGGCGCAGCAGCTTACCGCCGGGCCAGCTCATATGCTTAACCTTGGCGAAGGTATCAAAGCGCTCGGCATGGCCGGCTATCATCTCGGCGGTCACTCTGGCGGTCATATGGCTGGGAGCCACGCCGTGGCCAGAATAGGCCTGTATATAGAAGACGTTATCCGACAAGCGCCCCAGCTGCGTCAGGCGGTTGATGCCTATGCCCATCTGCCCGCTCCAGCCGTAATCTATGCGCAGATCGGCTAGCTCAGGAAACACCTTCAGCATTTTTTTACGCAGTGTACCCACCACATCATTGGGCTCTAGGCCCGTGTAATTCGACAGGCCACCAAACAACATGCGCTTGTCGGCGGTGAGGCGGAAGTAATCCAACGCCGTGCGGGGATCACACACGGCAATATCGGCGGGCAGGGTTTGCTTTATCTGGGCCTCGCTTAAGGGCTCGGTAGCTATTACACAACTGGTAGAGGGCAGCACCTTACAGGCCAGCTTGGGCTCTAAATCCCCCATATAGGCGTTACCGCAGGTCACCACATATTTGGCCTTAACCACGCCTTGATCGGTATGCACCTCGGGCCGCGGGCCGTGCACTATATTACGCACCCGCGATTGCTCAAAGATCTGTACACCTAAGCTCTCGGCTGCCCTGGCCTCACCCAAACACAAATTCAGCGAATGCACATGGCCGTAGCCATTATGGTTAATCAGGCCGCCTATATAGTTATCGGAGTTCACATAAGCTTTAATACCCTGACTATCGAACAACTCCAGCTTGTGGGGGTAGCCATTTTTTTCCTGATACTCGCGCCATTGCTCAAACTCACGCATATGGCGGGGCTTAATCGCAACGCTGCCATAGCCCCACTTAAGATCGCACTGTATATCGTATTTGGCGACACGTTCGCGAATAATTTCGCAACACTCCACCCCCATATCAAAGATACGGCGTATACCTTCTTTGCCTATCCATTTTTCAAAGCGGTGGTGATCGTGACCTATGCCTCCAATAATTTGCCCACCATTGCGGCCCGAGGCTCCCCAGCTAATGCGATTAGCTTCGACTAAGACCACCTTATAGCCGCGCTCGGCTAATTCCAGCGCCGTATTCACGCCAGTAAAACCGCCGCCTATGATGGCCACATCGGCTTGTACCTCCCCCTGTAATTGCGGGTAATCGGTTTGCCAATTGGCGGTGGCGGCATAATAGGAGCCGGTGTGCTCGCTGGTTTCTTGACTAGGTTTCAACCAAAACATAGAACTTTCCCACTATTAGACAGCCGCACTGCAAGAGTCACTTAAGATTAAAATTAACAGGACAGCTATAAACTATATAAACAATCACCCGTACCGCAACACACTGTCGCAGGCACAAGCATCATAGAGCGCGCTAAACGCAACGCTTAAACATTAGAGGGAGGTTGCGGGGTCTTCGTCTTCACCGCGAAAGTAGTCCTGCCAGGCTGCAGCCGTACATACCCAGTGCGACCAGGTAATAAAGGTAGGCTTGCCAGCGCTGGAGATCGTGTTCATATACACAAAGCCAATACAGGAATGAATGAGCGTTCATTAAAACGCGCCTCCCCCATTGTTGTCAATGGGGGAGGCGGGGCATAATGCTATACGCACTCCGGAGGCCGGAGTCTATCTTTTTCTAGCGACTAGCGACTTTCCACTAGAGACTTTCCACTAGAGACTAGGAGGCTGGCCGCCTTTGGCGGCCGATCTCAAACAAACACACCCCCGTAGCCACCGACACATTCAAACTGCTGACACTGCCCGCCATGGGCAGCTTGATTAGATAGTCGCAGTGCTCACGGGTGAGGCGGCGCATGCCCTTACCCTCAGCCCCCATAATTAACGCTATGGGGCCGGACATATCAACGTCGTAAATTTCCTGCTCGGCCTCACCGGCGGTGCCGTATATCCATATGCCGCGCTGCTGTAAGTCGCGCAGGGTACGCGCCAAGTTAGTGATTTGCACAAAGGGCATAACCTCGGCAGCACCACAGGCCACCTTGCGGGCGGTGGCGTTTAAACCGGCGGCATTGTCTTTGGGGACGATAACCGCATCCACGCCAGCGGCATCGGCGGTACGCAGGCAGGCGCCCAAATTGTGGGGGTCGGTCACACCATCCAAAATCAATAATAAAGGCGGGTGATCCAGCTCATCTAACAACAGCTCTAAGTCGCGCTCGCGCAACAACTGGCTGCCCTGAGATTGCGCCACCACACCTTGGTGCTGGCCCTTGACCATATCGTCTAAATCTTTTCTATCCAGATACTCACAGGCTATCTCGGCTTGCTCGGCGCTAGCCAATAAAGCCTCCATGCGAGCGTCTTTGCGGCCGCGCTGAATATACAGTTTCTCTACTCGCTCAGGCTGGCGTTCCAGTAAAGAGGCGACGGCATGTATGCCAAAAATCAAAGTGGTATTGCTCACGGTATGGGGCTGCCTGTGGGTAAGGGGTTAATGGATCAGTGGCGGGATTTTACATGGTTTTGAGGGGGAATGCGCTGGGGTGGTTTTTTAAAAAAGAGCTGCGCGACCCTGTGCTTATCTAAGACCTCATAGCAACACTCCAGATAAAACGCACAACCCGTCTCATCAAAAAAGCATGCATGCCGTTTTACCCAGCTGTATAGCCTTGCTTGGTAAACACCAGCTCTTGCAAAAGTAGCAAACTGATCAGGAGCCTTGGCTAGAATACCACCATAAGCAATACCCTATTAAGGCAATAACCGCTACGTCAGTAGCTTTGTAAAAATTTAGTTATCTGGAAAAACATCTAAAAGAAAAACTTGTGAACTAAATTTGACCTAGCAGAAAGCTTTATAAAAAGCTGATAACTACCAGGTCAAACCTGAATTGCTGCGCCTTATTTACTGGGAAACAGCACGTTTGGATGTTCCCCCTCCGCTGCTGCACACACACTCGTATTGGAAAGCTTTACGGGTATAGCGATGCTTTCCTCCACCTAGCTTTTGAATATCGGGGGTAGGGCCGAACACATAATTTGGCGCGCCCGTTGCCGCAGACCCAACCGCTGCCGGCACATCACCTGATTTGCATTTGTAGGCCACGTCATCTCTGGGCATGCCATTACCCCAATCAAATTCGGCGGTGAATTCAGGGGCTGTGTACGGGCCACCGCAAACTGGTACCGGCTTCAGGTAATTCATACTCACGTCCCCACTCTTGCCGCCTGCAGCAGCGCTCGTCGATACGCTTTGGCCTCTTGCCGTCGAAGCTTCAATACCTGCCAGGCGTTTTTCAATGACGGCAATATCCGCATTAATTTTGGCCATTTTCTGGGCATTATCGATGGCGTATAGCGTACGCTGAGTATCCGCCACACTCTTCTCAATAATCTGATCTGCGACAGTGCTGCTGCCAACTGCTTGCTGTATGTGTTGAGCAAAGCTGTACATGTTTTGCCTGTCTCGATTATCCGCCGCGGCCTTTTCACTACGCCCAAAACGATCGCGAATACGCTTCATACGGTTAATCTCATTGGCATACTGCCGCTCAAGTGAGGCCACGCTAGCCACGCCTTTCATTTTTTCACCGATCACATCATCGGCCTGAGAGGAATGCTCACCAAATAGCTTGGCTAACTGCTTACGCTGCTTCCTATAAGGTGGGCAAAGTTTGTCTTTCTCCCTGTCTAACGCATCCAGCAGCTGTCTTTGATAGTCCTCACAAGCCGGTGAGGGATGTTGATCGCCGTAAACCGAAACGATGCAAGTAAACTCACTGGCTTGGCTGTACATCCGCCCCGATGTGAAACAAGGTGCCGCCGTTTCCCTTAGACTGGCCACCGCAGCCTTCAAATCAGCGTCATTATCAAAGTACTGCCTGATGGCATCTCTCTTTTCAACATAAATCGCCCGCCCCCGTTTATACTTGTAGTATGCCTCCAAGGTATCGAAGAATAAGACCTCTTCAAGAAATCCCGCTATACCGTATTTTTGTCTTAACTTGGCATGTTTAATAATACTTTCAAAAGTTGAACGGTCGGCCCCATAACGAACCAACAACTCAGCACGTTTAACATAAGGGTCTGTATTGGTTTTCATACCCTTTTTGTAATAGTTAGAATATTTATCCCATGCAGTATCACGCAAGACAGAGCTGCCTAATGTATCGACAGCATTCGGGTCAGCACCGGCTTGCAACATGGCCTCAATCATCTGTAGATCGTGGGTATCATCATAAGGCAATGCATAACCGCCAATTTCTGCTCTCAGGGGACGCAGCACGGCCAATGTTAAAATAGGTTCGTATATTATTTGATTTGAAGCCACCGATGGCACCATGGCGTTAACATCTGCACCCTTTGCAATCAGCTCTGGCACACGCTCAGGCGTATGCATAATAGCGGCAGCCAAGGGCGTGAGCCCTAGTGGCGATTGCCGATTAATGTCACCAACGCCTGATAACAACACACGGCTTTCAGCGGTATGCGTCTCTTTATTTTTTTGGTAATCAAAACCAGAACAGCCGACAACCATTAAAACCAGCAGAATTAAACCAAATAACTGAGTAAGTTGGCGCTTTATTTCCATATCGTTTCTCTCATCAATTAAGCTGCCCACAGACGACAAATAAAAAAAAACGATGATTATAACTAACACTATTAAAAGAAACCAAGTACAGGAATCGCAACATTTTTTAACCCGTCTGAGCTCTGCTAGACTCCTTCCAGCCAACGCCATTCAAAGAAAAGGATTTGAAAAAAAGCGATAAGCACCCAAAATCCTAATACGAAGACCTAGGCGTAATCTCCGGATTAATCTCACCATAAACCTCGTCAGGGTCCACATCATTAAGCAACAACACTTCCCTAACAGCCTCTATATGCTCCAGCACGGTTTGATAGCGCTCGCCGTATTCGTATTGGTTAACTTCTATAGCCTTGGGCATATAGCTAAACGCAATTTTTAATGCTTGCAAAGCAGCGGCATCCAATGGTTGGCTCATTGCAAAACTCCTTTAACAGCCTTATACGGGGTTATCTATATCCACAAAGTGATGTGTTAAACCCAACTCATTGGCCAGCCACTCACCCAAGGCTTTAACACCGTAGCGCTCGGTAGCGTGATGTCCAGCTGCCATATAGTGTATGCCCAACTCCCTAGCGCTGTGCACGGTGGGCTCTGAGATTTCGCCGGATAAAAATAAATCGGCCCCAGCCGCCACAGCCTGCTCTATATAGCCTTGTGCCGCACCGGTACACCAGGCCACCCGGCTAATGGTGGCATCAGCCGCGCCAATTAATAGTGGCTCGCGCTTAAGCACGGTTTTTACTCGCTGGCTAAAATCGGCTGCACTCATAGGAGGATTAAGACTACCCACATTACCAACCGGCCGCGCCTCACCGGGTTGCAAGCCACCTTCTACGCTAAGGCCTAATAGCTCAGCCAACTGAGCGTTGTTGCCCAATACCGGATGGGCATCCAGCGGCAGATGGTAGGCCAGCAGGTTGATATCATTATCCATTAGGGTTTTGATGCGCTGGTATTTCATGCCGGTAAGGCGAGCGTCTTCCCCCTTCCAAAAATAGCCGTGGTGCACTAATAACGCGTCAGCCTTGAGCTTTACCGCCTCATCTATTAAGGCTTGTGAGGCTGTTACCCCCGTCACCAGGGTTTTGATGGTATTAGCGCCCTGCACCTGCAGGCCATTGGGGCAGTAATCGCTAAATTGCTCAGGCATTAACTGCCCTTCTATAGCATCGACTAACTGTTTGATTGTTATTGCGTTTTTGGCCTGACTCATTACACCCTCTTTGCGCTATTTCTCATTGTGCGGATACTGATAATAAAAAATTCATGCTAGGCTAACAGCCCATTGAATACCAGTGCTAACTCTGCGGCATAGTAAGCGATACCCAATACATGAATAAACTCATACGATTTTTAAGCTGGCCTGTACTTTGTGGCGTGTTAGCCGCCGTGATTATTTTGCAGTACCTCAACAATGGCAACAGTCAGCACTCAGCCCCCGCCAACATTGGCCCCAATAGTTATGCGCAGTCTGTACAAAATGCCGCCCCGGCGGTGGTGAATATTTACACTAAAAAAACCGTAAAACAAAAACTGCCACCACTGTTTAACGACCCCTTTTTTAGGCACTTTTTAGAGCGCAATAACATACGCCAAAAAGAGCGCGTGCAACAAAGCCTGGGCTCTGGCGTAATTATGAATGAGCAGGGCTTTATTTTAACCAATCACCACGTTATTAACGGTGCTGAGGAAATCCTAATACTGCTACACGATGGCCGCGAAGCCTTGGCCAATATTGTGGGCAGCGACCCCGACACCGACTTAGCGGTATTAAAAATCGAGCTGGATGACCTGGCCTTTATCCAATTGGGTGACCCAGCACAGGCACAGGTAGGCGACGTAGTACTGGCCATAGGCAACCCCTACGGCTTTGGCCAAACCGTTACCCAGGGCATAATCAGCGCCACCGGCCGCTATGGTTTGCAGCTCAATACCTATGAAAACTATATACAAACCGATGCAGCTATTAACCCCGGCAACTCTGGCGGCGCACTGGTGGACGCCCAAGGCAAATTGCTGGGCATTAACTCCGCCATTTACAGCCGCACCGGCGGCTCGCAAGGTATAGGCTTGGCCATACCTATAGATTTAGCCCTGCGCATAGCCGAAGATTTAATCCAATACGGTAAAGCCATACGTGGCTGGCTAGGGGTAGAGGTGCAGCCACTCACGGCCATGGCCGCACAAAATTACAACCTCAGCCCCGGCAATGGTGTGGTAGTGACTGCTGTGGCCGATACCGGCCCCGCCGCACAGGCCATGATAAAACCTGGCGACATTATTGTAGCGATTAACAACAAGCCCATAGGCGACGGCAATATAGGTATGAACCTGATTGCCGCCACCCGCCCTGGCGAGCAAGTCAGCATAGAGCTGGTGCGCAACCGCAACCACTTTAACGTCACAGCCATAATCGGCAGCCGCCCCGAGTAAGGCAGCAGCTTATGACCCCACAATTACAGCAGCAGTTTGCGCATTACAGCCAAAGCCATCAACACCCCAGCAATTTATTAATACATGCCATAGCAGTGCCGTTAATTTACCTCAGCGTGCTGGGCCTGCTTTGGGCCATCCCACTACCCTATGGCAGCAACGCCGCTTGGTTGGGCATAGCAATCACTTGCGGTTTTTACCTGCGCCACTCCCTGAGTTTATGCTTGGGCATATTAGCGCTATCGGCACTGGCCGTTTTGGGCTGCGCGCTACTACAGCAGCAAAATATTTCTGTAGCACTGACCTCGTTAGCTATTTTTATTGTGGCTTGGCTGGCACAATTTATAGGCCACGCTATAGAGGGCAAAAAGCCTTCTTTTTTTGAGGACTTAAGTTTTTTATTAGTAGGCCCAGGCTGGGTGCTGGCAAAACTTTATCGCCGCCTGCACATTCCCGTTTAACTTTTATTATCAAACTAGCAATTGAAGAGAGACAACTATGCAGTTTTTAGTGACCGCTTTAGATGGCACCGACGAACTAGCCCCACAGCGCCGTTCAGATGCCCGCGAAGAACATCTTAAAGGTGCCAAAGCACTAAAAGACTCTGGCCATATCTTAGAGGTAGGCCCCATACTCAGCGACGACGACAAAATGATAGGCTCGTTTATTTTATGCGAGTTTGATAGCCGCGCCGCGCTGGAAGACTGTTTAAACAATGATATCTACAGCAAAACAGGGGTGTGGGTAAATATTGATATTAAGCCGGTGAAGGTGGCTTTTAGATAAGTTTTTAAAATCGGCTATATAGAGCAAGGCAGCGATTTATAAGCAGCCGCCTTGCTCTATATTATCTAGCGCTTCAAGATAAAGCTTAAAAACACCTAATCTTTGATGCGGTATTCCGCAGAGCGGGCATGAGCCGTTAAAGATTCACCTCTGGCTAATACCGAAGCCGACTTGCCCAACGCTGAGGCACCCTCTGGCGAGCAAAAAATTAACGAGCTGCGCTTTTGAAAATCGTACACACCTAAGGGTGATGAAAACCTTGCCGTGCCAGATGTAGGCAATACGTGGTTAGGCCCCGCACAGTAATCCCCTAAGGCCTCAGCGGTGTGGCGGCCCATAAAAATAGCACCCGCGTGGCGTATGCGTGGCAGCATGGCCTCGGGGTCGGCGATGGATAACTCCAAGTGCTCGGGGGCGATGCGGTTAACCACTTCGGCGGCCTGCTCTACGCTGTGCACGTGTATAAACGCCGCGCGCTCACGCAGTGAGACCTTAACAATATCCTGCCTATCCAAAGTGGGTAGCAGCTTATCCATGCTGGCTTGTACTTGCGCTAAAAAGTCCGCGTCTTCACTCACCAATATCGATTGCGCATCTTCATCGTGCTCGGCCTGGGAAAATAAATCCATGGCTATCCAATCGGGGTCGGTCTTACCGTCGCATAACACTAAAATTTCGGAAGGCCCAGCAATCATATCCAAGCCCACTTGGCCAAACACTTTGCGCTTAGCGGTAGCCACAAAAATATTACCGGGGCCCACAATTTTATCCACCCGCGGTACCGTTTGGGTGCCGTAAGCTAAGGCCGCAACGGCCTGCGCGCCACCTATGGTAAACACTCTATCAACACCGGCTATAGCCGCTGCCGCCAACACCATATTATTGCGCTCGCCCTTGGGGGTGGGCACCACCATAATCAGCTCGCCTACCCCGGCCACTTTGGCGGGGATGGCATTCATTAATACCGAAGAAGGGTAAGAGGCTTTGCCGCCGGGCACATATAAACCCACTCTATCCATGGCGGTGACTTGCTGGCCCAACACGGTGCCATCGGCTTCGGTATAAGACCAGGACGCTTGCTTTTGGTGTTCGTGATAAGAGCGTACCCGCTGCGCGGCCAACTCTAAGGCTTGGCGCTGCTCGTCGCTGATATCTTTTAAAGCCTGTTGCAATACGGCCTGCGACATTTCCAACTCAGCCATAGCATTGACCGCAAGGCCATCAAAACGCTGGGTGTATTCCACCACTGCAGCATCACCGCGGGCGCGCACACCGGCGACGATTTCATCTACCGCTGTTACCACGGCATGATCTGACACCGACTCCCAAGCCAAGAGTGCATCTAACTCTGCCGCAAAGTTTTTGCTGTTGGCATCCAGTTGCTTAATGGCAACGCTGGGGGTATTGGTATTGCTCATTGCTGTATTCGCTTATCGCTAAGAAAAATAAAAGTAAAAATCAGAATTAATTTTGCGCGGCCACCGCCTGCGCCAGCTTGTCGATGAGTTCTTGTATGCGTTGGTGCTTGCGCTTCATCGCGGCTTTGTTCACCACTAAGCGCGAACTCACATCGGCGATATGATCCAGCGGCTGCATGCCATTGGCTTTTAAGGTATTACCCGTATCGACTATATCGACAATAATATCGGCCAAATCCATTAGCGGCGCTAACTCCATGGCACCGTAGAGCTTAATAATATCCGCCTGCTGGCCCTGGGCCGCAAAGTGCTGCTTGGCGATATTGACGAACTTGGTCGCCACTCGCACGCGGCCCTTGGGTAATTCACGCCCCACCATGGCGGCGGTCATTAAACGGCATTTGGCAATTTGTAAATCCAGCGGCTCGTATAAATCGGCGCCGTCTACTTCCAATAACATGTCTTTACCCGACACCCCTATATCGGCAGCGCCATGCTGCACATAGGTGGGCACATCCGAGCCGCGTATAACAATCAACTTTACATGGGGCTGATTGGTTTCAAAAATCAGCTTGCGGCTTTTGCTAATATCTTCCAGCGGCTCTATGCCTGCGGCGGCAAATAGCGGCAGCGTTTCTTTGAGTATACGGCCCTTGGTGAGGGCAATAATAATGTCTTGATCGTTATTCATTACATTAACTTTTTAAAAAGGTTAGTTGGCAATACGACGTATATTAGCGCCCAGTAATTGCAGCTTTTCTTCTATGCACTCGTAACCGCGATCGATATGGTAAATACGATCAATCAGCGTATCACCCTCGGCAATTAAACCGGCGATAACCAAGCTAGCTGAAGCGCGCAAATCACTGGCCATAACCGGTGCTGCTTTTAGGCGCTCTATGCCGGTAATGACCGCCGTGTTGCCCTCTATGGTGATATTAGCACCCATGCGCTTCATCTCTTGAGTTTGGTTGAGGCGGTTTTCAAAAATCGTCTCGACTATAGTGCTAGTGCCTTCAGCTATGGTGTTCATAGCCGTCAGTTGAGCCTGCATATCGGTGGGAAACCCCGGATAAGGCGCGGTGCGTATGTTAACAGCCTTGGGCCTGCGGCCTTCCATATCCAGCTCTATCCAACCATCGCCGGTGGTGATTTTAGCGCCGGCGTCTTCCAGCTTAACTATCACCGCTTCTAAAATGTCGCTGCGAGTATCTTTAAGCTTAACTCGGCCACCGGTAGCGGCGGCGGCCACTAAGTAGGTACCGGTTTCTATGCGGTCGGGCATTACCGCGTAATCACAGCCGTGTAATTTCTCCACCCCTTCTATGGTGATAGTGGCGGTGCCGTGACCTTGGATTTTGGCACCCATGGCAATTAAAAATTCGGCCAGGTCTACCACCTCGGGTTCGCGGGCGGCGTTTTCTAAAACTGTTTTGCCTTCGGCTAAAACGGCGGCCATTAAAATATTTTCAGTGCCGCCTACGGTGACCGTATCCATTAAGATATGCGCGCCTTTTAAGCGGCCATTGGATTTAGCTCGGATATAACCTTCATCCACCGTAACGGTTGCGCCCAGCGCCTCAAAACCTTTTAGGTGTATGTCTACGGGGCGGCTACCTATGGCACAACCACCGGGGAAGGAGACATTGGCTTCGCCAAAATGCGCCAACAAGGGCCCCAACACTAAGATGGAGGCACGCATGGTTTTTACCAGCTCATAGGGCGCGGTTAGTTCGCTTATGGTGCCGGGGTTAATTTCTATACCCAGTTTTTCATCGATAATGGCATCCACCCCCATGCAGCGCAGCAGCGTAATCATGGTGGTGATGTCGTGCAAATGCGGTAGGTTGCGTATGGTCACCGGCTCACTGGCCAGTAATGACGCCGCCAAGATTGGCAACGCTGAGTTTTTAGAGCCAGAGATACGGATTTCGCCGTCTAGCCTAGTTCCGCCTTTAATCAGCAGTTTATCCATGAAAAAACCTTAAGTAATTGTGCTGCAACTCTGCTTATGAGTTTTCAGCGGGAGTGAGCGCCTTGATGTTCACGGCGTGTATGCTGCCATCGGCAATTTGCTGGCTTAAACCGGCATACACCATTTGCTGGCGCTTAACAGGGCGTACCCCTTCAAAAATATCGCCTATGGCCGTCACGCTGCAGTGGCTACCCTCGACTTCTACTCGTACTTCACAGCCCGTTAACTCGGCCTCTAGTAATTGTTTGATTTGATCTGCGTTCATGAATTCCTCACCGCCTATGGATACTGGCGCTAGCGCTATAAAAGACGGCAAATTGTACGGAAACAGGCCCCAAATAGCGAGCTAAATGGGGCTGTTAGGGCTATTGTTGTGACGCTGGTTCGACTACGGGCTCTTGCCCTGCGGGCGTAACTGACCAATTATCGATCACCTTATCCAAATCACCCTGATAGCGCTTGGCGGCGGCGATAAACTGGCCCTGATAAACCAAGCCTAAGTTCACCGCCTCTATGGTGACATTGCGAATTTTCCATGTGCCATCTTTGTCTTGGCGCATTTTGTAAGAGACCTCATAGGGCTTTTCGGCCGAGCCGTAAATTTTTTGCAATACGGTGGCAACACCACTCACATCTTCACCGGCAGCGGGGGGCACTACCTCTGTTTTGGTGCCGCTAAAAGCCAATAACCCCTTGGCATAGGTTTGCACTAAACCGCGCTTAAATACGTCAGAAAAACGCCTAACCTGACCTTTGAACGCCTCCCTGGCCTGATCGGAGCCCAGTTGGCGGTAATACTCGCGGGTGGCATAGGGGCCCATCACGCCTCGGGAAAAACCATCGAAATCGAGCACAGCATCTAAAATAACCTCTATTTCCTGATAAAAGCGCTGCGGGTCTTTTTCAAAATAACCATTGGCTTCGTCAATTAAGGCCAACACCTTCTCGGTGGTTTGCTCTACGGTTTGATGAGCCGTTAGAGGTGCCGCCGCAGCCATATTCACCATTAATAACAGTGTAGCGATAGCCACTGACACCCGTTGTATAGCCCTCATGAATTTCTCCCTAGTAATGAATGGCTGCCAATGTAACGAAAAAACCTGCGAGGTAAAAGCATTCTGTTAATACAAAGTTACGACAACTATATGCTTTTAAATGTTTAATTTGTCGCCATGGCGATTACCTTTAACAAAAACCCCTATATAATGGCCGCCCGTTTTCAACTCACACGCCTAAACACAACCTCCATAGGAACACCATGCTAGAAGCCAGTATTGCCATCATTATCGGATTTGCCGGTTTAATTTGGAGCGCCGATCAATTTGTTGCCGGCGCCGCCGCGATTGCCAAAAACTTAGGCATGGCTCCTATCATGATAGGTTTAACCATAGTGGCCTTTGGCACTTCAGCGCCCGAGATCATCGTTTCTATTAGCGCCGCATTAAAAGACGCTGGTGGTTTGGCAGTAGGTAATGCTTTAGGTTCCAATCTGGCCAATATAGGCATGGTATTAGGCATTACCGCTTTGGTAGCCCCTATCCCCATCGCCCTTAATATTTTGAAACGCGAAATGCCACTGCTGCTAATTGCCACCCTGGGCGCCAGCTATTGCTTATATGATTTACATTTAAGCTGGCAGGATGGTGTTATTTTACTCGTCACCTTGGCGGTGATTTTTTACATATTAGTGACCAGCAAATCACACCAACCCGATGCCGAGCACGAAGCCGATGTGGAACATATTCCCACCATGTCTTCCGGTAAAGCATGGCTATTATTTGCGGTTGGCTTTGCCCTGTTAATTGCCAGCTCACAACTGTTAGTCTGGGGGGCCAAGATAGTTGCCATAGAGCTAGGGGTTAGTGAATTGATTATAGGCCTAACCATAGTAGCCGTAGGCACCAGCCTGCCCGAACTAGCCGCCACCGTAGCCAGCGCCTTGAAAGGCCACCACGATATTGCCTTGGGTAATATTATAGGCTCCAACCTGTTTAACCTGCTGGCGGTAATGGCCATGCCAGCATTAATTAGCCCTACGGCTTTAAGCCCTGAAGTCTTTAGCCGCGACTATATGAGCATGGCGGGCATCACCGTTTTATTAGCCGCCATACTCTATGGCCACTATTTGTGGGCTAAGCGCAGCAACGCCAAGCTATCCAGCAGCAACGGCACCCCCGCCCTATTACCTACCCAATACCTGGGCAGGCTGGCGGGTGCGGCGCTATTAATCTGCTACGTGGCCTATTATTATCTGCTATTCCCTATACATGGATAAGCTCAACATTATGACGACCATCTCATTTAAAGACTCGGCCCTGCGCACTATCAACATAGAGCGCGACGCCGTGGCCAGCTTAATCGATAAGGTAGATAAGCAATTTGATTTAGCCTGCCAGCTGATCTTGCAATGCCAAGGCCGGGTAGTGGTTACCGGCATGGGTAAATCCGGCCATATAGGCACTAAAATCGCTGCGACTTTAGCCAGCACCGGCACCCCCGCCATGTTCGTACACCCGGGCGAAGCCAGCCACGGTGACATGGGCATGATTACTGCGCAAGATGTGGTGATAGCACTATCCAACTCCGGCAGCACTGCCGAAGTAGTCACCCTATTACCCCTGCTTAAACGCTTAGGCATAGCCTTGATTACCATCACCGGCAACCCCGACTCCATACTGTCGCAAACAGCTGACGCCAATTTAGATGTCAGCGTAGCGCAAGAGGCCTGCCCGCTTAACCTGGCCCCCACTTCCAGCACCACCGCCTCGCTGGTTATGGGTGATGCCCTAGCCATAGCCTTATTAGAAGCTCGCGGCTTTACTGCTGAAGACTTTGCCTTTTCACACCCCGGCGGTGCGTTGGGCAGGCAGCTGCTATTAAAAGTGGATGACGTCATGCACAGTGGCGAGCAAATCCCCAAAGTCGCCAGCGGCACCCTGCTTAGTGATGCTTTATTAGAAGTAAGCCGTAAAGGCTTAGGTATGACCACGGTAGTGGATAAAAACAACGTATTAATCGGTCTATTTACCGATGGCGATTTACGCCGCGCCTTGGATCACAGCATAGACATACATAACACGCGCATAGACGAAGTGATGACGGTTAACTCTAAAACCGCCCATCCCGGTATGCTAGCCGCCGAAATTCTGGGGCTGATGGATGAATACAAAATCAACTCCATGGCCGTAGTCGACAGTGACAAACACCCTGTAGGTGCCGTGCATTTACACGACTTATTAAAAGCGGGAGTGGCCTAAACACCACAAACTATGAAATTACTGCGCCGCAAACAAAAACACTTTATCACCTCCAGTATTGCCTTGGTTTTACTGCTAGTGTTTTTATGGCTGTATAGCGATACCGGCTCCACCCCCAGCTTTAGCAAAAAAACCGCTCCCTCTGACCCCGAAGTATTTATGAGCAATATGCACAGCCTGCGCTTTAACGAGCAAGGTGAGCTGGCCCACACCCTCAAGGCCGAAACTGTCAAAAGCTACAGCAATGGCAGGCGCAGTAACTTGCAACAACCCATCATAGACTTTTATAAAGATCAGCAGCCCTCATGGCGCATCACCGCCGACTCAGGCATAGTGCGTAAAAAAGGCGCAAAGGTAGATCTAAAAAACCACGTAGTAGTGGTTAATAACGACCACAGCTATCAACTAACCACCAGCGCACTAACGCTATACCCCAAAAAAAATATCGCTGATAACAACCAAGCCGTTACTATTACCAGCCCACAGGGCACTACCAACGCCACCGGTATTAAAGCGGATTTAACCCAAGAACATACTATTTTGAAAAAGCGTGTCACAGGCCACTATCATGCAACGCCTTAATAAATTATTGCTACAACTCACCGCCACCGGCCTCAGCTGCTTAAGCGCAATTGGCTGGGCGCTGCCAGATGATCGCGAGCAACCTATTACCATACAGTCAGACTCTGCTGAGCAGCGCATAGTCAACGGCAAAGAAACCACCGTCTATAACGGCAGCGTAGAAATGGTACAGGGCAGCCTACAAATTAAAGGCGAGGCGGTAACCGTGTTTAGCGAGAACCGCTCCGTTACCAAAATTGTCGCGGTAGGTGACCTGGCTTTTTTTAGCCAGCAAAACGAGGCCGAAAAACCGCCGGTAGAAGCGCAAGCCAAAACCATAGAATATTTAATCAGCGCCGACACCATAGTATTTTTGGACCAGGCGACACTAACCCAAGGCGCCTCCAGCATTAGCGGCCAACGCATAGACTACAACACCAACACCGCCCAAGTTAAAGCCGCTGGCAGCAGCAATGAAAACAACAGCGCCGACAACAGTAACAATAGCGGCCGGGTTAACATGGTATTAGAGCCCAAACGCAAAGCCGATGGCACCGAGCCCACTGGCATTGAAAACGCAGCCCCAGCACAAGCAGCCGCTAACGCGCCCCAGACTGAACAGCCCGCCCCCGCCACTGCTATAGAGCCAGCTCCAACCACAGAAACAGAAACAGAAACAGAAACAGAAACAGAAACAGAAACAGAAAAAAAGGATAGCCATGCCGACGCTATTAGCCAGTAATCTAGCCAAGGCCTATAAAGGCCGGGAAGTGGTTAAAGATGTTTCTCTATCGGTAGAAAGCGGCCAAATCGTTGGCCTGCTGGGCCCTAACGGCGCCGGTAAAACCACCTGTTTCTATATGATAGTGGGCATAGTCACCGCCGACCGCGGCCGCATTACCCTAGACGATAAAGAACTCACCGGTCTCTCTATGGGTGGTCGCGCCAGACAAGGCATAGGCTACCTGCCCCAAGAGGCCTCTATTTTCCGCAAGCTCAGCGTGTCCGATAATATTATGGCCATCTTAGAAACCCGCTCCGAGCTCAGCCGCCAGCAGCGTAAAGCCAAACTAGAAGAGTTACTGCAAGAGCTGCACATCACCCATATACGCGACAGTGCCGGCATGGCGCTATCGGGCGGCGAACGTCGCCGGGTAGAAATTGCCCGCGCCCTAGCCACCGAGCCTTCATTTATTTTATTGGACGAACCTTTTGCCGGGGTGGACCCCATTTCAGTAGGTGATATTAAAAACATTATTCAACATCTAAAAGATTTAGGCATAGGGGTGTTAATCACCGATCACAATGTGCGCGAAACCCTGAGTATCTGCGAAAAAGCCTATATTGTTGGCGAAGGCCATATCATTTCGGAAGGCTCACCGGAAACCGTGCTTAATAACCGAAAAGTGCGCGATATCTATCTAGGCCATCAGTTTGTTCTATAAGCTGTACAGCTTTTAGCCAAAACTTAAGATAAGTATAAAAAAGCGGTATAAATTTTGCGTTCGTATTGCCTATAAGAACCCGCATAAACTACACTAGCGCTAAGTTGTCCTCATTAATAGCTGGCATAAATGGCCCGCCCTAAGCAGTAAAACTAGCCCTCTTAGGCGCAGCCTCCTTTTGCGGTAAACGTAATAATTATTCACTATGAAACAATCGCTACAACTTAAAATTGGCCAGCAGCTGACCATGACGCCTCAGCTGCAGCAAGCGATCAAACTACTACAGCTTTCCACCCTAGATTTACAACAAGAAATTCAGCAGGCCCTAGAAAGCAACCCCATGCTAGAGGTCAATGAAGAAAGCGAAAACGAAACCGCCCCCAAAGAAGACGACAAGCAGGCCGAGTTAGTCGACCTCAGCCAGCCCAGCGAAAAAACCAATAGCAAAGAGGCCGACAGCGCAGCGGCCGATGCCGACAGCGACTGGGCCGAAAATAATATTCCCGACGACCTACCGGTAGACACCAACTGGGATGATGTTTATACCAACAACAGCCCCAACACCAGCTCTGCGCCTGCCGGTGATAGCGATTATAATTTTGATGCCAACAACAGTGCCGAAGAGTCACTGCAAGATCACCTCTATTGGCAACTCAACCTCACCCGTTTATCCGACTTAGACCGCAGTGTTGCCATGGCCATAGTCGATGCCATAGACACTAACGGCCGCCTCACCCTTAGCCCCGAAGACATATTAAGCGGCTTTAGCGAGGAGCACCCCGAGCTTGAGCTAGACGAAGTGATGGCGGTGTTACACCGAGTACAGCAGTTTGACCCCCCAGGTGTGGCCGCTGCCGACTTACAAGAGTGCCTGCTGATACAGCTCAACCAGCTGTCACCCGACACCCCCTGGCTTAAAGAGGCGAAACTGGTGATCACCCGCCACTTGGCCTTATTAGGCAACCGCGATTACGCCCAGCTTATGCGTCGCAGCAAGCTCAAAGAGCCACAGCTGCAAGCGGTATTAATGCTAATCCAAAGCCTCAACCCCAATCCCGGTGAAACCTTTACCAGCAGCCAAACCGAATACATAGTGCCCGACGTTTTTGTTAAAAAAATCAAAGGCCGCTGGACCGTAGAGCTCAACCCCGATACGGCGCCCAAACTGAGCATTAATAACACCTACGCCTCAATGGTTAAACGCGCCGACAACAGCAGTGATAACAACTACCTGCGCGACAACCTGCAAGAGGCACGCTGGTTTTTAAAGAGCTTGCAAAGCCGCAACGAAACCCTAATGAAAGTCGCCACCCGCATCGTCGAACACCAGCGCGGTTTTTTAGACTATGGCGACGAGGCTATGAAGCCCTTGGTACTGCACGATATTGCCGAGGCGGTAGAGATGCACGAGTCCACTATCTCGCGGGTCACCACCCAAAAATACATGCATACACCTAGAGGCATTTTTGAGCTGAAGTATTTTTTCTCCAGCCATGTCAGCACCGATACCGGTGGCGAGTGTTCCTCTACGGCGATACGGGCGCTGATTAAAAAATTAATCGCCGCCGAAAATACCAAAAAGCCACTTAGCGACAGTAAAATTACTGCATTGCTGGGCGAGCAGGGCATTAAGGTGGCTCGCCGCACCATAGCCAAATACCGCGAGTCACTTAATATACCGCCCTCCAATGAGCGCAAGCGGCTTATTTAATTTGATTAATCAAATACTTAAGTAAGCACTTGCGCCCACCCCCAAAAACCTTCTTGGGAATATCACCCGCTCAGTACGCGCGAATTAAGCAGGCTGCCAAAATTGCGCTAAGCTGAAAGAGACGGCAGCTACCCACTCCCTGATGTATCAAGAGTAGCCACAGCCGTGCAGCACTAGTTCTTAACCTCGCCTGAAGGAGCCCACGATGCAAATCAATGTTAGCGGTCACCATGTTGAAGTTACTACAGCCCTCAGAGATTACGTCAGCCAGAAATTTTCCCGCCTAGAACGCCATTTTGATCAAATAACTAATACCAATGTCACTTTAACCGTTGAAAAACTCATCCAAAAAGCAGAAGCTAACGTACATGTTGCCGGGGCCGATTTATTTGCCGCCTCCGAGTCAGAAGATATGTATGCAGCTATAGACACACTGACTGACAAACTCGACCGCCAACTGATTAAACACAAAGAAAAAGTGAAAAGTTACTAACCCATAAACCCAAGAACATTCACACAGTACTCGCGAAAACCTATGTCTTTATCTTCCATTCTTACCCTTGAGCGCACCCTTTGCGGTGCCGAAGGGCGCAGCAAGAAGCGCGTCCTAGAAACCACATGCCAATTTATCTGCCAGGATGTGCTGTCACTCGATAGTGAGGATTTATGCGATAAGATCAGCGCTCGCGAGCAATTGGGCAGCACCGGCTTGGGCCATGGCATCGCCATACCCCACTGCCGCATAGACAACTGCAGCAGCATTACCGGCGCCCTTATTAAGCTGGAGCACCCGGTAGACTTTGACGCCATAGATGGCGAGGCAGTAGACATACTGTTTGTGCTTATCGTGCCCGACGAGGCCCACGATGAGCACTTGGCGGTATTAGCCACCCTAGCCAAACTGTTTAGCGACTTGGATTTTTGCCAGCAATTACGCGATGCTAAAACCAGCCAAGAGCTATTTCAAATTGCCATTAACGCCTAGGTCACTAGCGCCTAAAAGCCAAACCGCAACCAACATCAGCCCAATACAGGGCCAACAACAGGAGAACCATGAGGCTAATCATCATCAGTGGCCGTTCCGGCTCAGGTAAAAGTAGCGCCCTCAACTTATTAGAGGACGAAGGCTATTACTGCATAGATAACTTACCGGTAGCACTGATTCCCGACCTAGTCACTCACCTCAAAAAAGGCGGCCACCCCTCGGGTGATAAAGTTGCCCTGTGCATAGATGCTCGCAACAGCAGCAGCGACTTAACCGTGCTGACCTATTTGGTAGAGGGCGAACATCCCGGCGTAGATATAGAAGTTATTTACCTGGATGCCGACAACGACAAGCTGATTAAACGCTTTAGCGAAACTCGCCGCCGCCACCCACTAAGCAATAAAGAGATAGGCTTAGCCGAGGCTATTAACCGCGAACAAAAAATGCTGGAGCCCATAGCCAATATCGCCACATTGACCATAGATTCCAGCGATATGAGCTTGCACGATTTGCGCGATGCCATTAAGTCGCGCTTAGTCGACAAAAAAGGTAGCAGCATCTCCATACAATTTCAGTCCTTTGGTTTTAAACACCGCATCCCCAATGATGCCGACCTGGTTTACGATATACGCATACTGCCCAACCCACACTGGGACCCAGCCCTGCGTATACTCACCGGCTTAGATCAACCGGTGATAGACTTTTTAGATGGCCAAGCGCAAGTCGACAGCATGTATGAAGATATACGCGGCTACCTGGAGAAATGGCTGCCCGCCTACCAAGACAGCAACCGCAGCTATATCACCATCGCCATAGGTTGCACCGGCGGCCAACATAGGTCAGTGTATATGGTCGAGCGGCTGGCTAAGTATTTCGCCAGCCGTTTTGATAACGTGCAAGTTCGCCACCGCGAAATGCCCAAGCAGAACTAAGCAATAACAACAATGAACCCGAGCAATTGCGCCACCATGATTACTTGCCACACCACCATTATTAATAAACTGGGCTTACACGCCCGTGCCGCCGCTAAATTTGTCTCTACTGCCAGCGCCTATGGTTGCGATATACAGGTGGGTAAGGACGGCCAGTACGTCAACGGTAAAAGCATTATGTCAGTGATGATGCTGGCTGCCAGCAAAGGCACCGAGCTGGAGCTGCAATTTGATGGTGACGATGCCGAACAGGCGCAAGCCGCCCTATTAGAGCTAATCAACAATCGCTTTGATGAGGCCGAGTAAAACTCCCTCTCCAAAAACCGCTAAGCGTTCGCTAATTCCCGCTAAATACATATATTAAGTTGTTGAATTACATAGTTTTCTGGATAATCACTGGCAGTCACCTAAACTGCGCTTAGCCTACTCCCTGCGCCACCGCGCGATGACCCGGAGACCCTATGTCCCAAAATGCCGAACACAAATCCGCCAACTACAACTTGGATGAATTAACCCAAGCGCTCAATAGCGGAACGTTTATTCAGACCCGCCGCATGCTTAACAGCCTGCCGCGTACTGAAGTGGCACATATGATAGAGTCCTCGCCCCCCAAAACCCGGGCGGTGTTATGGCAGCTGATTAACTCTGATATAGAAGGTGAAATACTGCCCCACCTCAGTGATGAGGTGCAGTCACAAATCTTAAGCCAAATGGACACCAACGAGGTGGTGGCCGCCATCGAAGGCTTGGAGCCCGATGACCTCGCCGATATTTTGCAGCAATTGCCTAATCAGGTAATACGCGAAGTACTGGACTCCATGGACCACCAAGACCGCCAGCGCATAGAGCAGGTCATGTCCTACCCCGAGGACACCGCCGGCGGCCTGATGAACACCGACGTCATCACCGTGCGCCCTACCATCACCCTGGATGTAGTCGCCCGCTATTTGCGCCGCCACGATGAGCTGCCAGAGATGACCGACAACCTCTATGTGGTCAGCCGCCGCGACGAATTTATCGGCTTACTGCCTCTGCGCAAACTACTGGTATCCGACCCCAGCATTACCGTGCGCGAGGTGATGAACACCGACGTCACTCCCATACACGCCGACGTAGACGACAGCGAAGTAGCCCAGCTGTTTGAGCGCCACGATTTAATCTCCGCCCCCGTGGTAAACACTGAGGGCCAGCTGCTGGGCCGCATCACCATCGATGACGTGTTAGATGTAATACGCGAAGACGCCGACCACTCGCTAATGAGCATGGCCGGTTTAGGCGAAGACGAAGATACCTTCTCGCCCTTTAGTAAAGCTGCGCCGCGCCGCGCTATATGGCTGGGCATTAATTTGCTCACCGCCTTTGCCGCCTCGGCGGTGATTAATCTGTTTCAGGGCACCATCGATAAAGTGGTGGCCCTAGCCGTACTCATGCCCATAGTTGCCAGCATGGGTGGCGTGGCTGGCACCCAGACCCTTACCGTAGTGATACGGGGTATGGCCATGGGCCATATAGGCAGCAACAACAGCGGCTGGCTAATCAATCGTGAATTACTGGTAGGCTTTGCCAACGGCCTATGCTGGGCCTTAGTCGTGGCTGTAGTGGCCATGCTCTGGTTTAACGATACCACCATAGGGGCTATTATCGCCGCCGCTATGCTAATCAATCTAGTTACCGCCGCCCTAGCCGGCGCGGTGCTGCCACTGCTGCTGAAAAAAATGAATATAGACCCGGCCTTAGCCGGCAGTGTTGCCCTCACCACCGTAACCGATGTGGTAGGCTTCTTATCCTTCTTGGGGCTGGCAACCCTGGCTTACGCGTAATTAACATAGGCACAACATGAACCAATGGTATGACGACGAAGATGAACAAGATCTTCCCCCCAGCAAATCTGAACTCAAGCGCGAAATGCACGCCCTACAAGAACTGGGCGGCAAAATTGTTAAGCTCAGCAGCGGCCAATACGCCACCATTCCGCTGGCAGGCATTTTAAAAGAAGCCATAGACACCGCCCGCCGCATCAAAAGCCGCGAGGGCCTGCGCCGACAAATGCAATACATAGGCAAGCTATTACGCGAAACCGATATAGGCCCCATAGAGCAAGCTTTTATTGAATTGGAAAATGGCCGCATCAACGCCGCCAAACGTTTTCAGGCCTTAGAACAATGGCGCGACGAGCTCATTGCCCAAGGCCCTAATGCGATAGAAACGGTGATAGCCAAACACCCACAGGCCGACCGCCAACACCTGCGGCAATTAATACTGCAAGCAAACCGGGAGCAAAAAGCCAACAAACCACCGGCAGCTGCGCGTAAAATATTTAAATATTTGCGTGAGTTAGATGAAGGGTAATACACAGCCTCGTTTTAACTAAAAAAGCCAACAGCAGCACTACAGCTTCATAGGCTTGCTGTGCACGCTCTTTACTTGGCCCCAGTTCCCCTTGCAGCAAGATAGCTGCTTATCAAACGCGCCGCTCATACGCCCAGCAGGCCCGGCGCAGCTTTGCTTACCCATGCCCCCGCAATTCTCAGCAAGCTACCCGCTTATTTGTACTACCCTAACAAGGCCATAATTAAGAATAATCATGGAGCAACTGTATGAAGCCATTACTGCTTAGCCTCATTGTTTTACTCAGCTTAACTGCTAACGTACTCGCCAATAGCGAGCCACTTATTTATATCAAGGCTGGCACGCTTATCGAAGTAGTTAACGGCAAAGTTTTAAAGCAACAACTTATCACCATACAAGGCGAACATATTATTGCCGTAGCGCCTACCAAATCAGCCACCCTGGACCCACAAGCACAGCTTATAGACCTCAGCGCTTACACCGTAATGCCGGGGCTAATGGATTCCCACACTCACCTGCTCTCCTCCATGGTCTGGGGCTACGACAGCCTGGCGCTATCCGATGACAGGCTGCTGATACACGGAGTGGTCAATGCTGAAAAAACCTTGCTAGCAGGTTACACCAGCGTACGCGATGTAGGCGCACCCGGCTTTGCCGATGTCGCCCTGCGCGATGCCATCAATGCCGGTGAAATACCCGGCCCCCGTATGCTGGTTTCCGGCCCCGCCTTAGGGATTACCGGCGGCCACTGCGACAACAACATGCTGCCCATAGACTATCAAGTACAAGCCGAGGCAGTAGCCAATGGCCCTTGGGCTGCGCGCGCCATGGTACGCAAAAACATTAAATACGGTGCCGACCTCATCAAGTTTTGCGGCACGGGCGGGGTATTTTCTAAGGGCACTAAAGTCGGTGCCCAGCAATACACCCTGGAAGAAATGCGCGCCATTATTGACGAAGCCCACATGGCCGGTAAAAAAGTGGCCGTACATGCCCACGGTACTGCGGGCATAAAAACCGCCATAAAAGCCGGTGCCGACAGCATAGAGCACGCCAGCTTTTTAGATGAGGAAGCGATTAAGCTAGCCAAAAAACACGGCACGTATTTGTCCATGGATATCTATAACGATGACTTTATACTGCAAGAAGGTGCCAAGTTTGGCATGACTGAGGAGTCCCTAGCCAAAGAAAAACACCTAGGCCTAACCCAAAGGCAAAGCTTTCAAAAAGCGGTAAAAGCAGGCGTTAATATCGCCTATGGTACCGATGCCGGTGTTTACCCCAATGGCGAAAACGGCAAGCAAATGGCCAAGATGGTGGAATGGGGCATGTCAGCTATGCAAGCCGTGCAAACCGCCACCTTACATACCGCCACCTTATTTGGCAGCCAGCAACAAACCGGTGCCATCACTGCGGGCAGGCTGGCCGATATTATTGCGATTAAGGGCGATCCCCTAAAAGATTTATCGCTATTCACTCAAGTAAGCTTTGTCATGAAAGGGGGCAAAATTTACAAACAGCCTTAGCCGGTCCAAACCTTGCCTTCGCCACGCCCCTACTCTTTAATAACCGCACAATTAATAAAGGCCGCAGCTAAGGCAAAACATGAATCATCAAACACTGTTAGGGGTAGAGCTACCCATTATTCAAGCACCCATGGCGGGGGTGCAGGACAGCGAGCTAGCACTAGCGGTGGCTGCCGCAGGCGGCTTGGGCTCGCTGCTCTGTGCCATGCTCAACCCCACACAGTTAGAGGCCGAACTAGCACGCCTGCAAGAGCATAGCCCACAGCGCTTTAATATTAATTTTTTCTGCCATCCAGCTCCCCTAGCCGATGCCGAACAAGAGTCACGGTGGCGACAATTACTGCAGCCCTATTTCAACGAGTTTGAGCTAGATCCCCATAGCATAGCCCCAGGCCCGCAGCGGCAGCCCTTTAGCCACAACATTGCCGATATCGTGGAGCCGTATAGGCCAGCGATAATCAGTTTTCACTTTGGCCTGCCCGCCGCCGATTTATTAGCGCGGGTAAAAAGCTGCGGCAGCACGGTATTGGCCTCAGCAACCACCGTAGCCGAAGCGCAATGGCTAGCAGCCCACGGTGCCGATGCCATTATTGCCCAAGGTATAGAAGCCGGTGGCCATAGAGGCATGTTTTTAAGCGAACAGTTGGATGGCCAATTAAGCACCTGGCAATTACTACCGCAAATAGTGCATGCGGTAACACTGCCAGTGATAGCCGCTGGCGGCATAGCCAATGCCCAAGATGTGGCTACAGCCACAAGCCTAGGCGCCGTTGCCGCCCAAATTGGCAGCGCCTACCTTTTATGCCCAGAGGCAAATACCAGCGCCCTGCACCGCGCCGCACTGGCTAGCGACAGAGCGCAACATACCGCCGTCACCAATTTATTTTCTGGCCGCCCAGCACGGGGCATAATCAACCGCCTTATGCGTGAACTAGGGCCCATACACCCTGGCGTCCCCAGCTTTCCACTGGCAGCAACAGCCGTTACCGCTTTGCGGCAAAAAGCCGAGGCCCAAGGCTTAGATGATTTTTCGCCGCTGTGGTGTGGGCAAAACGCCAACGCCTGCCTAGCAATATCCGCCGGCGAACTAACCCTGCAGTTAGCTGGCAAATGCGCCGCCACGGTGAACTAAGCAGCAGCGCTAAGCTCATATAAACAGTTAGCCAAAAAATCGTGGCCCTAGCTATGCCTGCTTATCTTATTACTCTGACCCTATGCTTGCTGCTTAGCCACAGTAACGTCAACGCGCAAACACAATGGCGCAGCAGCGAACAGCAAGTCACCTTAATAGAACTGTACACCTCCGAAGGCTGCAGCAGCTGCCCCCCGGCCGATCGCTGGCTTGGCAGCTGGCTGAATCGCGATAAACTGTGGCAGCAAATTGTGCCGGTGGCCTTTCATATAGATTATTGGGATTCACTGGGTTGGGTAGATCGCTACGCCCAAGCGCCGTTTACCCTGCGCCAACAACGCTACCAACAGCTGGGCCATAGCCGGGCAATTTATACCCCCGCCTTTATGGTCAACGGCCAGGAATGGCGTGGCTTTTTTAGCCGCCAATCCTTGCCTTTTAATCCACCAAAATTAATAGGGGTATTACAAGCCCAGCTGCAGGCTCCACTTGCTCATCAACAAACTTCACAACTACTGGCCCATTTTACCCCGCTAGCTGCCAGCCATGGCGAGCTCACCCTACACGTGGCCCTGCTAGGCATGAATATAGTCAGCCCCATTAAGGCCGGTGAAAATAAGGGGCGAGAGCTGCAACATAATTTTGTCGTTTTAAAGTACTACCAACAACACAGCGCCCTTAAACAGCAAGGCTACCAATGGCTGCTGCCACTTAGTTCAAGCCCAGAGGCTCAGGCTATTGCGCTTTGGGTAACTGAGCGGGAGCAGATGCTGCCACTACAAGCCACCGGCGGCTGGCTAAAAGACGAAGCAATATAATCAGCCACTATATAAAAAACATAGCCTATAACCCTTTTTGTTGTGGCAATCGCTGTGGGCTGGCACGTTAACAAGCGCCCACTATAGGTAAAAGTACTGAGATTTTTTTACATATTTTAATGCTTAAAAAAAAATTTCTTACAATAATTGCCTACGCTACATTTTTTTTTAGACTATGCTTAGGTTCAGGGTGGCGTGTTCATGTAAGCATTATCACCATTGCAGCTCACCATGATTTTCGCCACACCCTGGCATTTGTAGTTCTGAGGATTTTCTCAGCGTTTTTTCGGTCTTACCGTTACAGGGGTGAACTATGAGCATCTTTAACCACTACCGCCAACGCTACGAAACTGTTCAACAGGAAGAGCTGAGTATTCAGGAATACCTGGAGCTTTGTAAGTCTGATCCCAGCGTTTATGCATCCGCCGCTGAGCGCATGCTGTTGGCCATAGGCGAACCCGAAATTGTTGACACCGCCAAAGACGCTCGCTTAAGCCGCATCTTTTCTAACAAGGTAATTAAACGCTACCCCGTGTTTAAAGATTTTTACGGCATGGAAGAGTGCATAGAAAATATAGTCTCGTTTTTTAAGCACGCCGCCCAAGGTTTGGAAGAGCGCAAACAAATACTCTACTTATTGGGCCCCGTAGGTGGTGGTAAATCATCACTGGCTGAAAAGCTAAAATCACTAATGGAGAAACAACCCATTTACTGCATCAAGGGCTCTCCGGTTTTTGAATCACCACTGGGGCTGTTCAACCCCGAAGAGGATGGCAAAATATTAAGAGAGGATTACGGCATACCCAGCCGCTACATTAATACCATTATGTCGCCTTGGGCGGTCAAGCGTCTACACGAATACAATGGCGACATCAGCCAATTTAAAGTGGTAAAAATTTATCCCTCTATACTCAACCAAATCGCCATTTCAAAAACAGAACCGGGTGATGAAAACAACCAAGACATTTCCTCTTTAGTGGGTAAAGTGGATATACGTCAACTGGAAGAGTTCCCCCAAAACGACCCCGATGCCTATAGCTTCTCT
The DNA here is from genome assembly GCF_024734385.1 of Dasania sp. GY-MA-18. GTDB lineage: Bacteria > Pseudomonadota > Gammaproteobacteria > Pseudomonadales > Dasaniaceae > Dasania > Dasania phycosphaerae. The sequence continues at coordinate 497,719 of NZ_JANHAP010000001.1, forward strand.
GGTGGCCTGTGCCGAGCCAACCAAGGCATCATGGAATTTGTGGAGATGTTTAAGGCTCCGATAAAAGTCTTGCACCCACTATTAACAGCCACGCAAGAAGGCAACTACAACAGCACCGAAGGCCTGAGCGCCATCCCTTTTAGCGGCATTATTTTAGCTCACTCCAATGAGTCGGAATGGCAGACCTTTAAAAACAACAAAAACAATGAAGCCTTTATAGACCGCGTCTATATAGTCAAAGTCCCCTACTGCCTGCGGGTTTCTGAAGAAGTAAAAATTTATAAAAAATTACTAGAAAACAGCTCACTGGCCAAAGCTCAGTGCGCACCTGACACCTTATCTATGCTGGCCAAATTTGCTATTTTGTCTCGCTTAAAAGAACCTGAAAACTCTAACATCTACTCCAAGATGAAAGTCTATGATGGCAAAAACCTAAAAGACACCGACCCCAAGGCCAAGTCCATACAAGAGTATAAAGACGCTGCAGGTGTAGACGAAGGCATGAAGGGCTTATCGACACGCTTTGCCTTTAAAATACTATCCAAAGTATTTAACTTTGACCCTACTGAAGTGGCAGCCAACCCTGTACACCTGCTCTATGTGCTAGAGCAACAAATAGAACAAGAACAGTTTCCAGCAGAGTCTAGAGATAGATACCTAAACTTCATCAAAGAATATATAGCACCACAGTATGTAGAATTTATAGGCAAGGAAATACAAACCGCCTACCTGGAATCCTATGCCGAGTATGGCCAAAATATATTCGACCGCTATGTAACCTATGCCGACTTCTGGATACAGGATCAGGAATTCCGTGACCCTGAAACCGGAGAAATTTTAGACCGCGCCTCACTCAATGAAGAGCTGGAAAAAATAGAGAAACCCGCAGGCATCAGCAACCCTAAAGATTTTCGTAATGAGGTGGTTAATTTCGTACTGCGCGCAAGAGCCAATAACGACGGCAAAAACCCTGTTTGGAATAGCTACGAAAAACTGCGCACCGTCATTGAAAAGAAAATGTTTTCCAATACTGAGGACTTACTACCCGTTATTTCCTTTAACACTAAATCATCAGCCGAGGATAAAACCAAACACAAAGACTTTGTTAACCGCATGATAGAAAGAGGCTATACCGAGAAACAAGTAAGGCTTTTATCTGAATGGTATCTACGCGTTAGAAAATCACAGTAACAGCTACATCATAGCCATCACGCTATACAGCGGCAGGCATGATTAGGAGTGAGCATGATAATGCTAGCTACAGATTTTTCATCACGCAATTACAGGTAAGTTTATGAGCTTTATTATAGACAGGCGCCTCAATGCTAAAAACAAAAGCACGGTTAACCGTCAACGCTTTTTAAAACGCTATAGAAAGCATATTAAAAAAGCCGTTGGCGACGCCATAGGTAATCGCTCTATTACTGAGATAGAAAAAGGCGAGCAGATTAGCATCCCCTCTAAAGATATAGATGAGCCTATATTTCACCATGCCCAAGGCGGGCACTCCGAAAATGTTTTGCCAGGTAATACTGACTTTATCGCAGGCGACCATATACCCAGGCCGCCCGCCGGTGGTGGTGCCGGTAGTGGATCGGGGTCAGGCGCTAGCGACCAAGGTGAAGGCGAAGATGATTTTATTTTTAATATTACTCAGGAAGAGTTTCTAGACTTTATGTTTGAAGATCTAGAACTGCCTAACATGGTTAAACGCCAACTAGCGGGTAACGATGAGTTCAAAACCCGCCGCGCCGGCATTAGCAATGAAGGCTCACCGGGCAAAATTAATATTGTACGCTCACTGCGCTCAGCCAATGCCAGAAGAATTGCGCTCACTGCCTCTAAACGAAAAAAACTTGCCGCCTTAGAAAAAGAACTAGAAGAATTACAAGCGGTAGATATGATTTTACGCGACCATCAGCGCATAGAAGAAATCAATGAAAAAATAGTACAACTACGCAACGCCATTAAACGGGTACCATGGTTAGACAACTTTGACCTTAAATATAACTTACACGTCAAAGTACCCAACCCACAATCAAAGGCGGTCATGTTCTGCCTTATGGATGTATCCGGCTCCATGGATCAAGCAACCAAAGATATAGCCAAGCGTTTTTTTATACTGCTGTATTTATTTTTACAGCGTAATTATCAACGCACCGAAGTGGTTTTTATACGCCACCATACCAGCGCCAGCGAAGTGGATGAACAGGAGTTTTTTTACTCCAGAGAAACCGGCGGCACCATAGTTTCCAGCGCATTAAAACTAATGAAAACCATTATCGAAGAACGCTACCCAGCAGATCAGTGGAATATTTACGGTGCCCAAGCTTCCGACGGTGACAACTGGAATGACGACTCCTCTATTTGCAGGGAGTTACTCAGCGAAAGCCTGCTCCCTAAAGTACAATATTTTTCATATATAGAAATCACCCCCAGAGAACATCAATCCTTGTGGGAGGATTACAGCATAGTGCAAAACCAATACCCTAAATTATTTGCCATGCAGCAAATTGTCGACGCATCCGAAATATACTCAGTATTTCGTGAACTCTTTCAAAAGCAAATCGCATGAAAGCATCGCCTATTTCCACCTCATCCGAATGGAGCTTCGAGCTGATCGAGCGCTATGACAGCGAGATAGCTAAAATCGCTAAAGAGTTTGGCCTGGACACCTACCCCAATCAAATTGAAGTCATCAGTTCAGAACAAATGATGGATGCCTATGCCTCATCTGGCATGCCTTTGGGCTACCACCACTGGTCGTATGGTAAGCAGTTTATTCACACCGAGCGCTCTTATAGCCGCGGTCAAATGGGGCTGGCCTACGAGATAGTCATCAACTCCAACCCCTGCATAGCCTATTTAATGGAAGAAAACACCATGGCCATGCAGGCGCTGGTTATCGCGCATGCCTGCTATGGCCATAACTCTTTTTTTAAGGGTAATTATTTATTTAGAACCTGGACCGACGCCGACTCTATTATTGACTATCTGCTATTTGCCAAAAACTATATCGCCAAGTGCGAACAAAAACATGGCATTACTGAAGTAGAAAATATTATAGACTCCTGCCATGCCATTATGAATTACGGGGTAGATCGCTATAAACGCCCCTATCCTATTTCCGCTGAAGAAGAAAAAAACCGCCAGCAAGAGCGCGAAGAACATCTACAGAAACAAGTTAACGACCTATGGCGCACCATACCCGCAGGCAGCAGCGAAGCCCGCACACAAAAGAAAACGCGCTTCCCCGCTGAACCGGAAGAAAACCTGCTTTATTTTTTTGAAAAAAACGCGCCGCTATTAGAACCCTGGCAACGTGAAGTCATACGCATAGTACGAAAAATAGCCCAGTATTTTTACCCGCAGCGACAAACTCAAGTTATGAATGAGGGCTGGGCCTGTTTTTGGCACTACACTCTATTAAACGAAATGTATGACCGAGGCTTAGTAACTGACGGTTTTATTTTAGAGTTCTTGCAATCACACACCAGCGTAATTTATCAGCCCCCCTATAACAGCCGCTATTACAATGGCATAAATCCCTATGCCCTGGGCTTTAATATGATGATGGATATACGCCGTATTTGTGAGCACCCCACCGACGAAGACAGGGAATGGTTTCCTAATATAGCCGGTAGCAACTGGCAAGAAACCATGCAGTTCGCCATGCGCGATTTTAAAGACGAGAGTTTTATACTGCAGTTTTTATCCCCTAAGGTTATGCGCGACTTAAAGTTATTCTGCATTGTAGACGACGATAAAAAATCAGATATAGAGGTAGCAGCCATACACGACAGCAGCGGCTACCAAAAAGTCCGTGAATCCTTAGCTGGGCAATACAACCTAGGTAACCGCGAACCCAATATACAAGTGCACAGCGTTGAGATTTCTGGCGACCGCTCCCTAACGCTACATCATAGCCAGTTTGCAAGAAAACCTATGGGCGAATCCACCCTCAAAGTATTAAAACATATACATAGGCTATGGGGCTTTGATGTGCACTTGCACTCTATGGACAATAAAACCATTACCCACAGTTTTCATTACCCCGACAAAACCAGCAGCGAGCCTGCAAGTTAAGGGGCTCTCACTGCTAGTCTTTTTTTACCACAGTAAAGCGCTGATGCTGCTGTATGGGCATGGCTAAGCGCTGCTGGGCAAGGCTAGCTAAATCCATAGTCGCCACCACACAGGCTTCGCCTTTATCCGCCTGCGCCAACACCTGGCCCCAGCCATCAACAATAATTGAACCGCCAGAGGTCTCTCTATTGTTAGCATGTTCGCCACCTTGATTGGCCGCAATAATATAACACTGGTTTTCTATTGCTCTGGCACGCACCAAGGGCAGCCAATGGGCCTCACCAGTTTTACGAGTAAAAGCTGCTGGCAAACTAATAATATCTAGCCCTTGCGCAAACATAGCGCGAAAAAACTCAGGGAAGCGCAGGTCATAACAGATAGCCATGCCCAAACGGCCAAACGGTGTATCCACTACCACGACATCATTACCAGCAATAAACGTATCAGATTCCCTATAGCTGCCGGTTTTATCCGCCACATCCACATCAAAAAGATGCAATTTATTATAGTGACCACACTCCTGCCCCTGATCATTAAACAATAGGCTGGCGGCATACACTTTTGAGGGATGCTGTTGGTCGGCTATAGGAATAGAGCCACCAACTATCCACACTTTATGCTTGCGTGCTTGCTCAGCTAAAAACTGCCGTATAGGGGCCTTGCCAAAAGCTTCCTCTACACCCAAGGCATATTGCTGCGAGCTGGCAAACATGGCAAACACCTCCGGCAACACCAGTAGCTGGGCGCCTTTCTCAACTGCCTGTGCGATTAAAACTTCGGCGCGTGTTAAGTTGATATTGAGATCACTGCCACTCACCATTTGTATAGCGGCTATTACTGATGTAGTCATTGGCTACCGCCTGCTGATTTTATATGCGTTTGCTGACGCTTTTGCCCCTTGGCATCAAATACTTTTTTCAATTTTAACTGGGGATCATCCCATTTACCTTCCAGGCTATAAACTGCGCTAGAAAACTTATCGACCTGATTTTCAAATAATTTGCTGGCGCCATAGACTATGGCTGCCGCTGGCACCCCTCCCATTAACGCCGCCACCCAAGGTAAATTTTTACCTATAGGCAAGGTGGCAATTAAATCCATATCCAACACCTCGGCATTTAAATCTGTGCTGCCTAATAACCTAAAACGACTGGAGGGGCTTTCTATATTGAGGTGCTCAATAATATATAAACGCCCCCCCACTAATTCAAACTCACCTTTAACCTCGTCAAAACTCACTCCGGATTTATACAGATCGGTAAAATCTAAACGCAGACGGCGCAAAATATTATTCATATTTAACACACTGACTATGCGTAGCGCACCGCTGGCGCTACCAGCCGTTTTGAGGAAAATGCCTTTTTTAACATCCAGACTTATAGAGCCCTGCGATAAAGCCATCTGCCATTGATCTGGCGCTCCGGGCCAGCTGAGATCCACCGCAACTATACCGCTCTTAGACTCTGTGGTGCGCTCATAACCCCATTGTTCAAACACAGCCCCCACATCGGCAAAACTAAAAGCACCGCTAAGCTGGCTCTCACCACCCTGCTCGCTTTTAAGCCAGCTTAAACTCAGCGGCTTATCACCGCCACCCAACTTTAACTTGCGGATCTCGCCATAAATATTATTAACCCATAGTCGGTTTTGCTGCGCTCTAAGCTGTAAAGCTAAATGCCCCATTAAAGCCTCATCCAAATAAATCTCTTTAATACTCACATCTATATCGGGAATATCAGCCGGATTAATATCATCAAAGACCGAGGCTTTTAATTGATAAAAAGCGGTAGCTTCATTTTCGTCTATGGCGGCATCGCGTTTGTCACTATCGGCAGCTGACAAATGCAAGGACTGCACTTCAAGCTGCATGGGCTGACTTTCGTCCAGTGGGAAATGCACCAGCCCTTGCACCTTATCACTGCTTAGCTCTAACACCCAAGCCTGCTGTTGCTGCTGCACATTAACGGTGGCGGCAGCCAGATCTAGTCCAAAGACATGCGCTTGCTTAATCTGTAAGTTATCTACTCGCAGCGGTGGCGCTAGCAACTGAGACTGCTCAACTTGCGTTTGCGAAGATTTTTTATTCGCAGCCCGTGCATCTAGCTCTGCGTTTTTAGCCAAATAACGCTGTAACAAATCCTGCACATCCTGCGCATTCACATGCTCTAGCACACCGCTGATGACAAATTCATCTTCGGGTATTGGCTCATCGCCGCTAGGGTTAAAAATCAAAGCGCCGCCGCTTACCCCCTGCTCGGTCAAATGCAATGCAGCCGCCAGCTTATTTTGTAAGCGCATACTTAGCAGCGTTTGCTCTTTGCCTAAAGGAATATTCAGCTTAAAGTCAGCGCTATCCTCACTGGCTTTTTTATAGGGTGCCGGTAAAGCTATAGCCACCCCTTTTAAATCAGAGCTGAGGCTAAAGTGATCGTGCTTGGAGTTGAGCAATAGCTCCGCCTGTACCTGTGCTTGGCCACGCAAATACGTCATACCGGCAAACTGCGCCCAAGCCTCCACATCATCCATGTTCACCAGGCCATCTATATTCACTTTCACTGCCTGCTCGTTGCTTTGCGCAATTTTAACGGTGGCTTTTTTATTAAAGAGCAGGCCCTGCAAACCGCTGGATACCACGCCGTTGGCACTGCTGTATTCAAAGGGGCCGTAAACCTCTTTAAAGTTCAAACGATAGTCGGGCAGGCGTAAATCCCCCGCCCGTATATAAGAATTAAAAACTACCTGCTGCTGGAGCTTGCTGTGCTGCGCTAAAGGCAGCCCCAGGTTTAGGCTGGCACTAATATCACCTTTAAGCTGCCAATCGGCAAAAGCATCGCCAACAATCTCACGCAGATTGCCACTGTTAACAATGTCTAAAGCATGCTGGGCATCCCCCTCTAACTGCGCAGCAACACTTAACCAAGCTTCGCCATCGGCTAGCTGATTCACTTTTACCCGCGTATTGCTTAAGGCTATGCCCTTGGCTACAGCGCTGGGGCTATACACATCGACATCGCCATCATCGACAAACACCTGCGCCTGAATATTATTTAGCGCAGGCCAGCCGGGCTGATAATCCAACTCGCCATTGGCTACCTCTAAATACAGCTGCACACTGCGCTCTTGTTCCCCATCTGCCGCCAGCGAGCCGTTATAAATAAAACCGCCTTGCTGTATATCACCACCTTGTATACTGCTATCTAGCCAGGCTAATAAATCTTCGCTTAACACCTCGGGGATAAACTTATCTCTATTACTAGCCGGGGTGTCGGTTAAACCCACCGCTAAAAACATACTGGGGTCACCAGCGTCTGGCTGGCGCGGAAACCTCAGGGCTAGCAGGGCAACCGCTGGACCATACTCAGACCTAACATCGATTATGCCGCTATCCACATAAACGGTTTCAGCATCCCAGCGCCATGCCACTTTGGCTTTGGCCACATCAAAACGCATGCTGTTGGCATAAATGCCCGGAAAGGCAATCTCAAAAGGCTCACTGCTTAAGGTAACGGCGCCGCCCTGTTCATTGAGTTCTAAAAAGCCATCGATATTATTGGCTGCAGGTGCTCCATGCCAAGCCTCTAGGGCAACATCTTCTAACTCGGCCTGCACGGTAAACTGGCTAGCCAGCTTAACTAGCTGCTCTGTGCTGGGCTTTCTAGCTATGCTGATTTTTATCTGGCGCAAATCCCCCTTGGGGGCCAATGTGCTTAAGGCCTGCTGCGCGGCCACGGGTAATACATTGAGGCTTAAGAGCTTAGTACTGAGCTGCTGCAAATTTAATTCTGTAAACGCTATGGCTAGCGCATCAGGGCCTAGGGTCGCAATGCTCTCTTGTATATTGAGCGCCTGGCCCTGCCACTCACCAGCTATGCGAGGTAACCACAGCTGCCACTCATGCTCTGCGTTTTTTTCAGCCCGAAAACTTAAGGCCACATTTTTTAGCGTGGGTATGGCTTGTTGATTAATGCTGCCCAGATCAAATAGTGGCGTGCTCATTTTACCCTGCACTGTAATTACCCGCCCCGGCTGCCAGTCCAACCAGATGGTGCTATCAACGGTCAGCTCCTTGGGTTTAAGGCCAACGCTATGCAGCACCGGTAATTGCTCAACTAAATCCACTGCATCAAATTTAACATAGGCCTGGGCGGTAAAATCTTTGTCCCGGGGATCACCTAGGCTTTCTATTAGCAGATTAATGGGCTCGTCTTGCTGCTCACCGTTTTCATCTACACCATAGGCATCTTGCAAATTGGCTTGCAAGTGTATGCGCCTAAAGCCTTGGTGATGCCTGAGAAATAATTCACCCGTGTAAAGTTTTGGGCGCTTATCTTTGTAGTACTGCAGGTCTATATGATTGTCGAAAAACTCCAACCTATCGATAGCCAACACTGCATCTAGCAGCTGATCCAAGTCCAGCGCGGCATTATTATCGGCTAGTTCATATTCAAAGCCCGCCAGGGACCACTTGCCCGGCGCGGTTTCTTTAAAGCGCGTAGTTAACCCCTCTACAGAAACGCTATCGATTAAAAAGCGCCTGTGCCAGAGTGACTGCAGCGGGTTAACTTTAAAGTTGGCTTGAGGAATGCTGAGCAATACTTGCTGATTGCTGCCATGCAACACAATATCATTAAAGGAAAGGATAAATGACAGCTGCGACCAGCTGCCTGAAATACTACCTACGGCTACCGGCAAGCCAGTGTACTCAACAAAGTAGCCGACCAAGACGCGCTGATATTTTTCTACGTAGTCTATGTAATAACGGCCCAAGCTGGCATAGCTGGCCACCAGCAATAAAGCTGTTAGTAAAACCAGTTTAATGCAGCGCCGCAGCCAAGTAGTACATTGCTTGATCATGCTACCGGGCCCGGTAACGCTGGTGCGTTATTCGATGTCACCAATTACTTGTTTCCTTGTCGCTCAGTCAATGCTGCGGCTATTATAATAAAATAACGTCAAACTGCTCTTGGCTATACATGATTTCTACCTGAAAACGTATGGCCTTGCCAATAAATTCTTCCAGGTCAGCAACACTGGCCGACTCTTCATCTAACAACCTATCCACCACCGCCTGTGAAGCCAATACTAATAGCGCATCGTTTTCATAGGCTCTAGCCTCACGTAATATTTCCCTAAAGATTTCGTAGCAAATGGTCTCTGGGGTTTTTACCGAGCCCCTACCTTCGCATACTGGGCAGGCCTCACACAACACATGCTCTAAACTCTCGCGGGTGCGCTTGCGGGTCATCTCCACCAAGCCTAATTCCGAGACGCCGGTAATGGCGGTTTTGGCATGGTCGCCCGCCATCGCTTTTTCTAAGGCCCGGTGCACCTGCCGCTTGTGCTCGGCATCCTTCATATCAATAAAGTCTATGATGATAATGCCACCCAGGTTGCGGATTTTTAGCTGCCGCGCCAAAGTCGTTGCGGCTTCCAGGTTGGTTTTATAAATGGTTTCTTCTTGGTTTCTATGCCCTACAAACGCACCGGTATTCACATCTATGGTGGTCATGGCTTCGGTTTGGTCAAAAATCAAATAACCGCCCGATTTTAATTCTACCTTGCGCCCTAGCGCCTTTTGCATTTCGTCTTCTATAGCATAGAGATCAAATATGGGCCGGGGACCAGGGTAATATTCCACCCGCGGGCCTATCTCGGGTATGTACTCATCGGTAAACCCTTTTACCGTTTCATAAGTCTCGCGCGAATCTATGCGTATTTTTTCTACCTCTGGCCGTATTAAGTCACGCATGGTGCGCATATGCAGGGGAAGATCTTCATAAATAATAGAAGGGGCTTTGCGCTCTTTCATTTTGCGCTCTAAGGCGGCCCACAGGCGCTTGAAAAAACGTATATCGGCATGCAGCTCTTCTTCTTGCGCGCCCTCAGCGGCGGTGCGAATTATAAAGCCACCTAATTCAGCTACCTCTTCTTCAGCTATGGCTTTTTCAACCAGCTCACGTAAACGACTGCGCTCTTCTTCATCATCAATACGCTGTGATATACCTAAGTGAGTAGTGCCAGGCATAAACACCAAATAACGCGAAGGCACCGATAAATGCGTGGTTAAACGCGCGCCCTTAGTGCCCATAGGGTCTTTGATGACCTGCGTAATAATGGACTGCCCCTCACGCAATAAGCTGCGTATATCGGGAGTATCACCATTGCGGCGCTCACCCTCTTTATTGACTTGGGCTATATCCGAAGCATGGATAAAACTGGCGCGCTCCAAACCGGTATCGACAAAGGCCGCCTGCATGCCCGGTAATACCCGCACCACTTTGCCCTTGTAAATATTACCTACTATGCCTTTGGAGGCTGCACGCTCTATGTACACCTCTTGCAGCATGCCGTTTTCCACCACGGCTACGCGGGTTTCCATGGGAGTTAAATTAATCAGTATTTCTTCGCTCATGGCTTAACTACTTTTATCCGTTAGTATGGCTTGCAGTAACTGGTAGGTTTCTTGTAAAGGTAAACCCATCACACCAGAGTAACTGCCCTGTATTTGCTGTATAAACACGGCGGCAAAACCTTGTATGGCATAGCCTCCGGCTTTGTCATAGGGCTCATCGCTGGCTATATAACGCTCCAGCTCGGCTGGGCTTATCGCCCTAAAACTCACCTGCGTGGTGCTTAAGGCGCTGAGCTGCTGTTGCTGGTAAATAACACTAACACTGCTGAGCACCTGATGCTCACGCCCCGATAATAGCTGCAGCATTTGCCTGGCTTCATCCCGGTTAGCGGGCTTACCCAATATATGTTGATCTATCACCACCGAAGTGTCCGAGCCTAGCACCGGCAAAGCGGGTAGTTGCTGCTCACTACGCTGCTGCCACACGGCTTCGGCTTTGGCTATAGATAAGCGCTGCACATAGGCGGCGGGAGTTTCATGGGGCAGTACGGACTCATCAACATCGGCAGCCTGTACTATAAAGTCGACCTGTATTTGCTTTAACAGTTCAGCGCGACGCGGCGACTGCGAAGCTAAAATACACTGTATGTTTGTGGACATAATAGAGACACACCTTAATAAAGCTCACTAGCCCACGCTTAGCTCACGTAAAAATAACGCCTACAAAAACGCAGCAACGCCGATAACCATGGCCACAATAGTGCGCTGACTAAGGCTGGTAGTAAAAATAGCAGATTGGGTGAAATCACGCCTATTAAGGTTTGCACCCAGTGGCCTATAAGTTGATGTACGCCTATTAAAATAAACAGCACCCCCGCTTGCTGCCAGGGGGTATACATGCGCATACGCTGGTAGAGCACCAACGCTACGTAAGCAATCACCGCCAAGGCAAAGGCATTTTGCCCCAGCGGCGTGCCTTCAATAATATCCAGCACCAGGCCTGACAACCAAGCTATGCCTATACCCACACGCTCGGGCAGGGCAATAACCCAGTAAATTAACACCATGGCCAACCATTCGGGTCGCCCCCACTGCGCCCAAAATGGCATGGGCATGATGCTCAGCAGTAGGGCTAGCACTATGCTAACAACGATGACCCAAATACCATTAGCCGGCTGCTGCATAAACCTAGCCTTGCTCGCCTTGCCTAGTAAACACTAGCAATACATAGCGGCTGCGATCTAGCTGCGCATTCGGCTTAGCGCGCACCGTTGCAAAGGGCTGGCCGGGATCTATGCTGACCTCAGTCACCGTAGCTACCGGGTAGCCAAACGGGAAGCGCCCCCCCAACCCCGAGCTCACCAGCAGATCCCCCACCCGTATATCGGTAGTGGCAGACACATGCCGCAAAGTCAGCTCATGCAGTAACCCCACCCCTTCGGCGATGCTGCGCACACCGTTGCGATTAACTTGCACGGGGATCGCATGGCTGGCGTCGGTAATCATCATTACCCGGCTTTGCTTAGGCCCTACCTCTATCACCTGGCCCATTAAGCCCAAGGCATCAATCACCGGCTGCCCCACAAAGAGCTGGTCGGTCTGACCTTTATTAATAATGATTTCATGGTGCAGAGGACTGGAAGATACGCCGATTAGCTCAGCGACTAACACGGTATCGTCCAGCAAAGCCGAGGAATTGAGCAGTGCCCTAAGGCGCACGTTTTCGGCCTCTAGGGAGGCCAGTTTTTGCACCTGTGCTTTCAGCAGTAGCGACTCGGCCTTGAGGCGACGATTGTCGCGGCGCAAAGTCTTGCGGCTAACCAGATTTTCATCCACCCACAGTTCTAATCTATCGGGCATATCGGTAACCCAATAAAACGGCGCCGATATAACACTTAAAGAAGACTCTAGGGATTTAAACCATTGATAGCGCTGGCCCGCCAAAATAAAGGCAAACGCCAGCAGGCTAAGCAGTAGCAGCCTAGCACCAACAGAAGGGCCTTTAACAAAAAGCGGTTTGATAGCTGTTCCCCGTTATTGGATGACGCCTATACAATAAGAGGCCTGTGCACTGCTTATTCAGTCGAAAGCAAATCTATATTGTGTTTATCGATAATCTCTAAGGCCTTGCCGCCGCCCCTGGCTACGCAGGTTAGAGGGTCTTCCGCCACTATCACTGGCAAGCCAGTTTCATCAGAGATTAATTTATCAATATCACGCAATAAAGCACCGCCGCCGGTTAACACTATGCCGGTTTCGGCTATATCGGCCGCCAGCTCAGGGGGGGACTGTTCCAAAGCACGCTTAACTGCCTGCACTATGCCGGCCAAAGGCTCTTGCAGGGCCTCTAACACTTCATCGCTGTTAAGGGTAAAACTGCGGGGTACCCCCTCGGCTAGGTTGCGGCCGCGCACATCTATTTCACGCAGCTCACTGTCTTTATGAGCGCAGGCTATCTCTTGCTTAATGCGCTCAGCAGTCGCATCACCGATTAAGCTGCCGTAGGTACGACGCACATGTGAGACTATGGCCTCATCAAATCTATCACCGCCTATGCGTACCGAGTCAGAGTAAACTACCCCGTTTAACGAGATAATGGCGATTTCGGTAGTACCACCACCTATATCAACCACCATGGAGCCCATAGCCTCTTCTACCGACAGGCCTGCACCTATGGCGGCGGCCATAGGCTCTTCTATTAAGCGTACTTCGCGGGCACCGGCACTCAGAGCTGATTCGCGTATAGCGCGGCGCTCAACTTGGGTAGATTTACAGGGCACACAAATCAACACTCTGGGGCTGGGGCGCACCATGGAGTTTTGATGTACCTTGGAGATAAAATGCTGCAACATTTTTTCGGTCACTTGAAAGTCGGCAATTACGCCATCTTTTAAGGGACGTATAGCGGTAATATTACCGGGGGTACGACCCAGCATGCGCTTAGCATCGGTACCTACTGCCTCTATGGTTTTGTGTCCATTGTGCATGCGTATGGCAACCACTGAAGGTTCATCTAATACGATACCTTCGCCACGCACATAGATTAGGGTATTGGCCGTTCCCAAATCGATGGACAAATCGTTTGAAAACAAACCTCTTAATCGTTTTAACATTCGAGCCTCTGTTGTTATATAAGGGGGCTTTTTTGGGCTTCGATGTAGCCTTTCCCACCAACGTCTGTCAGCTATTGTGATTAACACCTAGTGAAAATGGCACTAATCCTAAAGTCTTGCAATAAATTGGCCACTCTATCAATGCCGGGGATTCAGAGCAAGGCAGAAATGTGGTAACTTTAGCCTTTATAATGACTTATCAAATTGGGTCACAGATCAACAACTCAATCAGCGGTCAACGTTTAATCTTTTTACCCCTATGAGGCTACAACACCATGTCAGTAGAGCAAACTGATATAGAAAAAATCGCCAAGCTTTCGCGTATACGTATAGCTGCCAGTGACATGCCAGAAGTGGCCTTAAGGCTTAACGATATCCTAGCCATGGTAGACACCATGCAAGCGGTAGATACCACTGGTATAGAACCCATGCATAACCCCTTAGATGCCAGCCAAAGGCTAAGAGCAGACATAGTCACCGAAACCGACCAGCGCGAGCTGCTACAGCAAAATGCCCCCGCCGCTGAACAAGGCCTGTTTTTAGTGCCCAAAGTGATTGAATAAGGCTAGCCGCCAAAACGCTCTAATCACTAACTAGACTGACAAAGACACAACACATAAGGACCATCCGGTCATGCATCAACTCACCATAGCCGAATTACTAAAAGGCTTAGACAGCAAAGCCTTTTCCAGCGTAGAGCTAACCCAGCATTACCTAGACCGCATTAAACAATTAGACGGCAATTACAACAGCTACATCACCGTTACCGCAGAGCAGGCACTGGCACAAGCACAGGCTGCCGACCAAGCACGTAGCCAAGGTGAGCACGCCTTGCTCAGCGGCATCCCCATAGCCCATAAAGATATTTTCTGCACCAGCGGCGTTAAAACCAGCTGCGGCTCAAAAATGCTGGATAATTTTATCGCCCCCTATGACGCCACCGTTATAGAAAAATTCCAACAGGCTGGTGCGGTATCACTGGGTAAAACCAATATGGACGAATTTGCCATGGGCTCCTCTAATGAGAGCAGCTTTTATGGGCCAGTAAAAAACCCTTGGAATACCGATACCGTACCTGGTGGCTCATCCGGAGGCTCAGCCGCAGCTGTAGCCGCCCAGCTGGCACCCGCCGCTACCGGCACCGACACCGGCGGCTCTATACGCCAACCCGCAGCCCTGTGTGGCATCACCGGTTTAAAACCAACTTATGGCCGGGTGTCGCGTTTTGGCATGATTGCTTTTGCCTCCAGCTTAGATCAAGCCGGCCCCATGACCCGCAGCGCCGAAGATGCTGCACTGCTAATGAATGTGATGGCAGGCCTAGATGAAAAAGATTCCACCAGTGCCGACAAAGCCGTGCCCGACTACTGCGCCGACCTCAACCAAGACTTAACCGGCATGACCATAGGCCTACCCAAAGAATACTTTGGTAAAGGCCTCAACGCCGAGATAGAACACAGCGTACAAGCCGCCATTAAAGAATACGAAAACCTAGGTGCCACCGTAAAAGAAATCAGCCTGCCGCACACCGAGCTGGCCGTGCCCTGCTATTACATTATCGCCCCCTCGGAAGCCTCGGCCAACTTATCGCGTTTTGACGGCGTGCGTTATGGCTACCGCTGCGAAGACCCCGAAGACTTATACGACCTATACACCCGCAGCCGCGCCGAAGGTTTTGGCGATGAAGTTAAGCGCCGCATCTTAGTGGGCACCTATGCGCTGTCGGCTGGTTTTTACGATGCCTATTATAAAAAAGCGCAACAAATTCGCCGCTTGATTAAAAATGATTTTGTAAACGCCTTTAAAGAAGTAGACATCATCATGGGGCCCACCACCCCCAACCCCGCCTTTAATTTGGGGGAAAAGTCTAACGACCCCGTGACTATGTACCTAGAAGATATTTACACACTTTCCGTTAACCTCGCTGGCTTACCGGGCATGTCTATACCCGCAGGCTTTGCCGACAATAAACCTACCGGCCTGCAACTAATCGGTAATTACTTTGAGGAAGCGCGCCTGCTCAACGCAGCTCACCGCTTTCAACTAGCCACCGATTGGCACCAACAAACGCCCAGCGGCCTATAAGATACGAGGTAATAAAAATGGAATGGGAAACAGTCATAGGCCTAGAAGTACACGTACAACTGGCCACCCAATCAAAAATATTTTCAGGCTCCAGCACCGCCTTTGGTGCCAGCCCCAACAGCCAAGCCAGCGCCATAGACCTAGCACTGCCCGGCACCCTGCCGGTAGTCAATGAGCAGGCCATGCACTACGCCATTATGTTTGGCCTGGCCATAGGCGCCGATATTAACCAGCGCTCTATTTTTGATAGAAAGAATTATTTTTACCCCGACTTACCCAAGGGCTATCAAACCACGCAAATGGATGAACCCATAGTCGGTGCCGGTGCTGTAGAAATACAGCTGGCCGATGGCAGCCACAAAACCATACGCATACACCACGCTCATTTGGAAGAAGATGCCGGCAAGTCAGTACACGACTTATTCCCCACCCAATCGGGCATAGACTTAAACCGAGCGGGCACCCCCTTAATTGAAATAGTTTCCGAGCCGGATATGCGCAGCTCCGAAGAGGCCGTGGCCTTTGCCAAAAAGCTGCACTCCATAGTCACCTCGCTAGGCATCTCCGATGGCGACATGTCGCAGGGTTCTATGCGTTTTGACGTTAACGTATCCATACGCCCCAAAGGCGAAGATAAACTAGGCACCCGCACCGAAACCAAAAACCTCAACTCTTTCCGTTTTATGGAGCAAGCCATACACAAAGAGGTAGAGCGACAAATTGATTTATTGGAATACGGCGAAGAAGTCTTACAAGAAACCAGGCTCTACAACGCCGACACCGGCGAAGCACGCTCTATGCGCAGCAAAGAAGAAGCTAACGACTACCGCTACTTCCCCTGCCCGGATTTACTGCCCGTAGAAATTAGCAACGAAACCATAGAGGCCATACGCGCCAGATTGCCGGAATTACCCGACGCCCGCCAAGCGCGTTTTGTAGCGAGCTACGGCCTATCCGAATACGACGCAAGCATCTTAGGCGGCGAGCGCGACACCGCTGAATATTTTGAGAGCGTGACTCAACACTGTGGCGATGCCAAGCTGGCCGCCAACTGGGTTAGCGGTGAACTGTCGGCCAGACTCAACAACGAAGAATTAAGCATCAGCCACAGCCCAGTTAGCGCCGAAGCCTTGGCAGGCTTAATTAAGCGCATTAAAGACAATACCATTTCAGGCAAAATCGCCAAGCAAGTCTTTGAGGCCATGTGGCAAGGCGAAGGCGATGCCGATAACGTGATAGAAGCCAAAGGCCTGAAACAGGTTTCCGATACCGGCGCGCTAGAAAAAATCGTCGATGAAGTATTGGCGCAAAACCCCGCAGGTGTAGCGCAATACAAAGAAGCCGATGATAAAAAACGCAAAAAGTTATTGGGCGGTTTTATGGGCCCCATCATGAAAGCCACCAAAGGCCAGGCCAACCCCGGCATGGTTAACCAAATACTGGCGAAAAAGCTTAACCAATAACAACGCACGGAACGCAGCAACACCCATGATTAGGTTCACCCTCAACCCCCGCTATGCCGACACGCTAAGGGCGTTCGGCTTAGACAACTATCAAAATATCAGCACCACCCAATTAGGCGAGGTGCTGGAAGCTAATCAAAAACGCGACACCCGCAGGCTTACCCTGGGGAGTGAGGTATTTTATTTAAAGCGCACAAAAACTGAGAAGATCAGCTCAGCTATAGAGCATATGCTGTTGGGGCATATACCCCACAGTAAGCCCTATATAGAAATGCAGCACATCCAGTTTTTACAGCACGCCAATATAAATACCATGGAGGTGGTCGCCTGTGGCGAGCACACACAATTTGGTATTCCTAGAGGGGGCTTTATACTCAGCCGCCAAGTACCGGGTATGGAGGGCGAAGCCCACTTCCAACAGGCCGATGAGACTCAGCAACTTAAACTATGTAAAGCTTTCGGTGAACTAACAGGGCAATTACATAGCAAAGGCTTTTTTGCCAGTACCCGCTTAAAAGATGTGTTCTGCCAATACGATGCTAATAACAACATCAGCTTTACCCTAATCGACAGAGAAACCCGCAATCCACACCCCAAAAAATTCACATTGGCGCGCGCAGCAAAAAGCTTAGCCGCCAGCTTTAAACGCCAGAGTAGAGATGGCAGCAGCTACACAGCCGCACAACAGCAAGCCTTTATTAGTGGTTATCATCACACCATCCAGCTCAATAACACTATAAGCCAACAACAATTATTAGCTGCCATTAATACAGCTAGCAACAAAGCCTAAGCCCCATGATCAGACTTCGCATCCATAGTGAATATGCCGATTTATTAAAGCAGCATAGGCTGAACAATTATCATGACTTTGCCAACCCCCAGCTAGGAGAGCTTATTGCCGAAGAACGCAAACGCTATGTGCGCAAGCTCACCTTAGGCGATAAAACATTTTTTTTAAAACGCTCCAAAATTGAAAAAACCAGCTCAGCCATAGAGCAATTACTCAGTGGCCGTACCCCTCACAGCCGTCCCTACAGAGAAACATTACATATAGAACATATTAAAGCGGCCAACATCAAAGCTATGAATGTCGCGGCAGTAGGTGAATTAGTAGTAAGAGGTATACCTAAAGAAGGCTTTATACTCAGCGAACAGGCCCCTGGGCAAGACACTGAACTATTCTACTTGGCCGCCAACAAGCAACAACGCTTAGCCCTCTATCAAGCACTGGGGGGGTTACTAGCCAAACTGCATAATCATGGTTTTTTTGCCAACCTGCGCCTGCGTGACGTATTTTGCACACTAGATCAGCAGCAGTTTGACTTTACCTTAATAGACAGAGAAACCCGCAACCCCCGCCCCAAAAAAGTCACCAAAAAACGCTGCATGCAAGGGCTAGCAGAGTCCATAAGACGACAAAGCCTAGACGGCAGCACCCCTAGCGCTTTAGAAATACGGGCACTGCTAAAAAATTATTGCCACACACTTAATCGCAAGATTAACATCAACCCTAAAGAAACTTTACAAAAACTACGCCGGTTGCAACCTTAGTGATAACAGTCATCAATCTGATCGGCCTTTAGTAATACGGTCGCGATTTTCCTGCTTCTTTTTTTCGCTTTTAGCCAACAAGACATAAGCCGCCCCCACGCCGCCATGCTGCGGCTGGGCACTACAAAATGCCTGCACTTCTGGCAATTCAGGTAGCCAGCTATTCACATAGCTTTTTAATTTGGCCTGTGCTGCTTTATTACTGTGGCCTTTGCCGTGAATAATAATCAAGGTACGCAAGCCGTAGTGGTAGGACTGCTGGATAAAATCAAACACCTCGCGGCGCGCCTCGGCTACGGTCATGCCGTGTAAATCTAGCCTGGCCTCTTGTTGATACTTGCCCTGTTTGAGTTTTCTATAGACACCGTTTTGCACGCCGGGGCGTTTGTACTCGATAAAATAATAAGGGTCTAATAGCGCTATCTCATTATCGCTGAGCGGATTGCTATCCCCCGCCACTTCGTTTTGTGCGGCGGCGCGCCTGGCTTTTAATACTGTTTTTGGGGTGTCGTTTTTTTTGAGAGCAATCTTGGGCTGTTGCTTTAAGGGCTTAACCCCGGCCATCTCTTGTCTAAACAACTCTTCATCGTCAGCCATAAAGTCACCACTTACTTTTTAAACAGCAATAGCTTAAAGGATTGATTATTCGCCACCATAGTCACGGACTCAAACAAACCCTTGGCTTTACGCTCCAGTGGAATAAAAGCATTCACCACAAAAAAGCCATGGCCGCCCTTGTTTAATAAACGGCTGACCGACTGTACAAACTTATCGGTAAGGCCGCTCTCCACATCAAAGCCCTGATGAAATGGCGGATTACACAACAAAAAATCAAAGCCGGGGCTAAGCTGGCTGCCGCAGCTATCCAAGCTGACCTCGCCTGCAATCTTATGCTGTATAAAGTTTTGCTGACAGCAAGTCACTGCCGCTACATTATTATCCACCGCATAAAATGTCGCTTGGTTAAGCTGCTGGCTGGCCATAACACTGAGGTAGCCATAGCCGCAACCCAAATCAGCCACGCGCTTAATTTCGGTAGTAATAGTGGCTAATACTTCAGGCAGGTGAGCAATTAAAAACTCACTACCTCTATCTATTTTATTCCAGCCAAATACACCGGGCTTGCTCGTAAAACGTATATCACCTGCGGCAACCGGCTGCTGCAGGACGCTGTAATTTTTATCATCCAAGCGGCGACTATCATCTACATCATCGCAAACAATATCGCTAATCATGGCGGTTTTACCGCCCAACAGTTTGCTTGCTAAACTGCCCAGGTATTTAACAGCCTTATCGCTATAGGTTTTGGCGCCTTCGTTTTTATAGCCGCTGATATGCAAATAGCCCTGTGGCCTTAAATACTGTGCTGCCTGATTAATAACATGGTGCACTATGGGCTTTTCTTTGGAGACACGGTAAAAAATATGCGCAAAGCTTTGCGGCTCAAAGCTAGAAAAATCAAAATCGCTAAGCTGCAGCTTAAAGCCTCGCTGCTCTAAAGCTTGTGCGCTGTCGCAGCGATTAGTCAGCACGGTTAAATTTGCAGCAGCCGACACACTGGCCATAGCGGCAGCACTAATATTTTCATCAACCACCCATAGGCTGGGTTCAGTTGGGTCAGCCGCCAGGCAGTGATTAATTTTTTCGGCCATCAAGTTCATGGCTATATCGCCACTCATAGGCTGGCTACCTCTTGCTCGCTAAGTTCACGGTACTCTCCGGGCTCTAAATCTTCATCCAGCTCGATATTGCCTATGCGCTCCCTATGTAATAGCTCTACCTTATTACCCACGGCGGCAAACATGCGCTTAACCTGGTGATACTTGCCCTCGCAAAGGGTTAACCGCGCCGCCTGTTCGTGTACTAATACCAATTCGGCGGGCAAGGTAGGGCGCAACTCGCCTTTGAGCTTGATACCCTCACGAAACGTCGCTACCACCTCTTGCTCTATAGGTTCGCTGGTTTCTACATAGTAAGTTTTTTTGCAGTCGCTTTTGGGGGCGGTAATACGGTGCGACCATTGGCCATCATCGGTTACTAAAACTAAACCAGTGGTGTCTATATCCAGGCGGCCTGCGGCATGTAGTGTTTCTAAATTATCTTCGTCCAATAGCTCCAAGATAGTCATATTGGTTTTATCTTTAGTGGCGCACACATAGCCTTCGGGTTTATGCAGCATAAAATAACGAAGCTTGGCGGCACGCAGTAATTCGCCATTAAACATCACCTCGTCATCGGCCTGCACCAACGTGCGTTGATCGGTGACCGCCACGCCGTTTACCGTCACCTCGGCCGATTTAAGAGCGCGCTTAACCTGCATGCGTGACATATCGGTTACTGAGCTAATGTATTTGTCTAATCTCATGAACAGTCTCTAGTTGATCGTCTCTAGTCGCTAGCGTTAAAACATGGCTAGTTGATTTTTGCTTTGTAGGGTTTTTGCCAGGGGCCGCCAGCCGGGCAAGTGTGATAGTTGACTGTGCAGTCTTTGCGCGTGCAGGGGTGTCACTAGGTTGGCGGGGGTGTGCACATAAAAGTAAGGGGTTTTACCCTCGGCACACCACTGCGCAATTTTGGGCAGCCAGGCTTGGTAATACTGTTGATTATAGTCGCTGTCTTTAGTGCCTATAAAACGAATAATGGGGTTATTGGCTGTTGCTATGGCATGCACGGGTAACTTGGGCTTTTTGCGCTGCGCGTCTTTTTCAGCTGCGGTTGTTGCCGTTACGCTAAACAAGGCGCGGCTATCAAAACACACCCTATCGATATTATTAGCCATGAGGCTTTGATTTAAACGCTTTTCTATATCGTCTTTGCGAAAATAATCTAAGCTGCGTACCTCTAATGAAAACTGCAAGGCCGTGGGCAACTGAGCAATAAAAGCAATAATGTCATCTAAAGCATTTTTATCGGCCTCGGCGGGCAGCTGTATCATAAAAGGCCCCAGGTAGGGCGCCAAAGGTTCCAGGCGCGTAAAAAAAGCGCTGAGTTCAGCACTAGCTTTTAAACGGCCGCTGTGGGTAATGGTTTTGGGTAATTTAAAACAAAATTTAAAACCCGGCTGCGCCTGCCTTAGCCATGAGCTAACCGTTTCTACACTGGGCAGAGCATAAAAAGTGGTGTTGCCCTCTACGGTATTAAATACTGAGGAGTAATGCTGCAAATAGTTTTGGCTATTGCTGCCGGCCGGGTACAAGCTACCCAGCCAATCGCTATTGCTCCACAGCGGCAAGCCTAAATAATAGGGCTGGTCTGCCCCAGACTTAGCTTTAGTGCTCGCGGGTTGCACGGAATTTAACATCCGGCCAGCGCTCTTCCATTAACTGCAAGTTAACGCGAGTAGGTGCCAAATAGGTTAGATGGCCACCGCCATCCATCGCCAGGTTATCACCTGCTTTGCGCTTAAACTCGGCCAACATTTTGCTGTCGTCACACTCTATCCATCTGGCGGTGTACACGCTGACCGGCTCGTAAATCGCCGATACTTTGTATTCATCTTTTAAACGGTAGGCCACCACTTCGTATTGCAGCTGGCCCACTGCACCTACAATAAGGTTAGAGTTGTTCAGCGGCATAAACACCTGGGTAGAGCCCTCTTCCGATAGCTGCTGCAAACCTTTTTGCAAAGCCTTGGCCTTAAGTGGATCTTTTAAGCGTATTAGCCTGAACATTTCCGGCGCAAAGTGAGGGATGCCGGTATATTTTAAGGGCTCGCCTTCGGTAAAGGTGTCACCGATTTGTATGGTGCCATGGTTGTGCAGGCCGATAATATCGCCAGACACGGCTTCTTCTACCGCCGAGCGCTCGCCCGCCTTAAAGGTAACCGCATCGGCAATTTTAATATCCTTGCCTATGCGCACATGTTTCATCTTCATGCCTTTTTTATAGGTACCCGAGCAGATACGCATAAAGGCAATACGGTCGCGGTGCTTGGGGTCCATATTGGCTTGGATTTTAAATACAAAACCACTGAACTCAGGCTCTGTGGCTTCTACCTTGCGCTCGTCCGTTGCCCTGGCTAAAGGCGCTGGCGCCCACTCGACAAAGCCATCCAACATTTCCCGTACACCAAAATTTGACAGCGCGGTACCAAAAAACACGGGGGTTAATTTGCCCGCCAGATAATCCTCTAAATTGAATTGATGGCTGGCGCCTTTAACTAATTCAATCTCTTCTACGAAGTCCTCGTAGTACAGGCCTAATAGCTGCTTGGCCTCATCGCTCTCTAAACCTGCTATGCGTATATCGTCGGCGATGACGCTGCTCTGGCCCTGCTTAAATACATGGATGGTATCGGTATAGAGGTTGTACACCCCCTTAAACTCTTTACCCATGCCTATGGGCCAGTTAATGGGCGCGCCTTCAATCTTTAAAACTTCTTCTATCTCATCTAACAGATCTATAGGGTCGCGTATATCGCGGTCCATTTTGTTTACAAAGCTTAAGATGGGCGTATCGCGCAGGCGGCAAACATCCATTAGCTTAATGGTGCGTTCCTCTACACCCTTGGCGCCATCGACTATCATCAGCGCCGAGTCCACCGCGGTTAGCGTGCGGTAGGTATCCTCAGAGAAGTCCTCGTGCCCCGGAGTATCCAGCAGGTTGACCATGCGGCCCTTATAAGGGAACTGCATCACCGAGGAGGTTACCGAGATGCCCCGCTCCTGCTCCATGGTCATCCAGTCAGAGGTGGCATGCCTATCGGCCTTTTTGCCCTTAACCGTACCCGCCACCTGAATTAACTGGCCTAATAGCAGTAATTTTTCGGTGATAGTGGTTTTACCCGCATCGGGGTGGGAGATAATGGCGAAGGTTCTTCGCTTATTGATTTCGTTGATAAAATTGCTGCCACCCATACCGCTAACACCCTAATTTGTATTTGTTCACTACATTACCCCCCTTCGGGGGGCTGAAAAGTGCAGTATTCTACCGAATAAAGCATGCACTATAAATTATTACTCCAGAATGCTTTCCAGGTCGCTCAATTGCTGCTGGTATTTTTCTGGGTTCTCCTTTTTGAATTTCTGCAAATTTAGAAGCTTCCATCTTACCGATGGAAAGTCCTGATAATCATAAATCGACCAATCAGGCTCTAAGCGGTTTAGGCTTAGTAAAAAGGCCTTATCGTTATCATCCAAGCTGGTATTTATGATCTCTATAAGCTGGTGCCTTGTAGCCACATAGTCTTCGTAACTAAATACTTCCGTGCTCATGCCCTCAAACTGCCGCACAAAGGCTGTGTGCTGATCTTGTAAATGCGGATTAAGCATTTCATAGGTTGGACGATTACTACTGACTAGCCCAAACAAAAATCCGTGTTTAATCTCCTCCGTGAAGCCTTCATTATCCAGTAGCAGCTTCACATCAAATAAATCTCTTGGGTGTTGCCTATCCAAAGCGGCACAGAGCTTCCCCCCATAGAGCTGTGCCAGCGGTACCATAGGTATAACACAAAAGGCATCGAATGCTTCCTGCGCCGCATCGCACAGCTGAACTTTGGCTGCCTCACCCAGCAAACCTCGCCCGACCATATTCACTTCTATCTTGATTGTCGTGCCATGCTCGTCCAGCAATAGTTTGCAAACATTCGCTTTATGCTGAATTCGTATTGAACTGCGCAAGCTTTCGATACGCTCTTTTATCCGCAATAACGCAGCATTAATACCATCCAGCGTCTCACTCCGCTCAGCTATTTCGACATAGGTTAAGTCTATATCCACTGATAGACGCGGCATATCTCGTACAAAGAGATTGATCGCCGTGCCACCATGCATGGCAAAGCATTCTTCTTTGGCGACTTCGGGTAAAACATCCAAAAGAAGCCCGACCTGCTTTTTATAGGCTTCATTCATGAGTAGCCTCCCTATTCACTGAATAAAGAGCCTTGGGTACTGTTATCTGGTATTTCGAGACATAAACACCATCATTCACTATGGCGCGTTTACCTGAGCCCAGATCAACCTTAGTTAGATTGATATAGCTAAGCCACTCATGCCCTGCCTTATCTGCTAAGTACAAAAACAGGCGCTTCACCTTCACGGAAGTACAGGCTTCCAGCAGCGTTTGAACCGTGGCTGGACGCAAATTATTTAGGCCTTCCATTAGCTCATAGACTTCCATAAGCGATTGCGACTTAGGAGCTAGATAAAGGCACTCCATTACCGCTCTGGCGGGGCTAGACACCTTAACCTTAAAGCTTTTGTGCTCGATTTCTACTAACCCCAGGCTGGGGGGTAGAAACGAGGTCAGCTTACAGTCTACGGAGACACCCCAGTCCCACCTTTTAAACCAAAGGGGCAAATTGTCCTCTTTGCCACCAAAGAGTTGCACCGACTTGGTAGCCAGCTCCAGATATTGGGCTTTACCCTGCATAGATAGTGCTGTTTTAGCCGCTGGATGCACGGCTAACCCTAGCTGAGTCTGTAAGGCATAGATACCGCCTAAATAGTCTACCTTATCGCCATGACGTATCAGAGCACCAGTGCCGATGGAATCAAACCATTTGCTCTTTCTGTACTGTTTCTGGAGATCAAGGCTATAACCCTGCTCCCCCAACCACGACGAAGCCAGCACGATGCCTAAAGGCTGCGAGCTGAGAAGCTGGTTTATTTTATGCCCTCTTTCGGTATTCATAATACCAATCTATCCATTTTTTTAAACCAACTCAACGATAAAGTTTAAATTTATAATTATTTGGGTAGTTTTAATACCTAAATTACCACAAATATAAACCGAGTCATGCAACGTGAAGACTGCACGCTTCTTAGCCACTGAAACTGACAGGAATTAATAACCACTTTAATAGAACCCAACCTTAGCCAAATAAATAGCCCTAGCCAGCAAAATATTAACAAAGAGCCAGCAAGGCCTCACCCACCAAAACACTAGCAACCCCTATGCGACAATCCGCCACAGGTATAAGCCACACAGCTACGATATACTGACCCGCACCATTCACCAGCACAGATACTTAGCATGTTCGGCAACACCCCTACTGCACTCTCACTTACCGCCTCTGCCGCCAATTTACAGCGCCTGAACATTATTCGCCTCATTGTATTAGCAGGCATAGCAGCAGCACTGGCCTACCTACAGCTGCAGCAAGCACAAGATATTAGCCTGTATACCACCCACAGCATTATTGCCTCGCTATACGCCCTAGTGGCATGCGCCACCGTGCTGCGCTTGCGCCAAGCCTGGCCGGTGACCGACTTAGAATATTTTTTACACCTGCTTACGGACGTCAGCATTATTTCTGGCTTGTTGTATTTAAGTGGCGGCGCCAGTAATCCTTTTGTTTCCTATTTTTTAGTGCCGCTGAGTATCTCGGCGGCGATTTTACCCTGGCGTTATACCTGGATTATTGCCGGTTACTCACTGGCCGCGTACAGCCTAATGTTATTTTATTTTGAGCCCCTACCCACTACCGTCATCGACCACAGTCATCACGGTAGCAGCAGCTTTAACCAGCACATATTGGGCATGTGGTTTAACTTTTGTTTAAGCGCCGCCGTTATTACCTACTTCGTAGTAAAAATGGCCAACACCTTAAGGCAAAGGGAAAGCCAATGGGCCAAAGAGCGTGAAGACACTTTAAGAGACGAACAAATACTGGCGGTAGCCACCTTAGCCGCAGGCACTGCCCACGAACTGGGCACGCCACTATCGACCATCACCGTATTAGTAGATGAAATAAAAGCCGATAACGCTAACAACCAGCAGCTACAAGAAGACATACAGTTATTGCAGCAGCAGGTTAACCGCTGTAATCATATTTTAAAAAATCTGGTCAACACCGCCCAAGTACACAGTCAAAAACAACAGGAGCAAGTGCTACTCAGCGACTACCTAGAGCAACTGCTAAGCCATTGGCAGGTGATACGCCCCAACGCGCAATTTAATTTCACCAGCCAAGCGGGTACCGCGCCTACCACTCTAGTCGACACCACCCTGGAGCAAGCCATTTTAAACCTACTCAATAATGCCGCCGATGCCAGCCCGCAAACCATAGCCATACATTTAAGCTGGAACGCGCATCACTACACCCTAAGCATACGCGACCATGGCCCCGGCATTAGTGCTGAAATAGCCGAACAAATGGGGCAACCTTTTATTAGCACCAAAGGCCGCGGCCTGGGTTTAGGTTTATTTTTAAGCCATGCCACCGTGCAACGCTATGGTGGTAACATAGAGCTGCACAACCACCCCCAAGGTGGCACCGTGGCTGAACTCAACATCCCTTACAACAATAACGAAGTAACAGCGTGAGTAATACAACCGAGCAACGCCATATTTTATTAGTAGACGACGACCCTCAATTTACCGTGGTAATGAGCCGCGCCTTTCAGCGGCGCGGCTACAGCGTTAGCATTGCTCACAACAGCAGCGAAGCCCTCAATTGCATAGCCCAGCAAAACTTTCAGCGCGCTGTAGTCGATTTAAAAATGGATAAAGAATCGGGCTTACAACTTATCCCGCAATTAAAAGCCGCCCAAGCTGACATGGATATAGTAATGCTAACCGGCTATTCCAGCATCGCCACCGCCGTGGAGGCGGTAAAACTGGGAGCACTTAACTACCTGTGCAAGCCCGCCAACATAGAGGAGATTTTAAAAGCCTTTGGCGATAGCGAGACACAACCAGCCATACCCGATCAACCCCACTCAGTAGACAGGCTGGAGTGGGAGCACATACAAAAAGTATTACAAGAAAACAACAATAATGTATCGGCAACTGCTAGAGCACTGGGTATGCATAGGCGCACTTTGCAAAGAAAATTACAAAAAAAACCGGTTAAGCGCTAACGCGCAGCCGCAAGAGGCAAGAGGCAAGAGGCAAGAGGCAAGCTCATTGTCACTCCGGTGAAAACCGGAGTCCAGCAAAGCAAACAGTATTTCGCCAGCCACAAAAAAAGCCAAGCAAATGCCTGGCTTTTTTCACTTGCAGCTTAAAGCTTGCCGCTTGTCACTAATCGCAAAGCGATTATTAAAAGTGCGCGTTAATGCCTATACTCAAATAATTCACATCTTCTTCAATAACTGTGAATTCAGCTTCTACAGACACATGCTCAGCTCTATAGCCCAAGCCAATGCCTACCGATAAACCGGTATCATCTTCTGAGGCGGCCTCTTCAGACAACATGCCGCCTTTTAATTTTAAAAAGATACCATTATCTGGATTATAAGCCCGGTAAACAGCATAAATAGCAGTAGTATCAAAGTCTTCGGTACCGCTCACTGAACCCCAGTACGTATCATAACTCCAATCTAAGTCAGCATTATTACGCTCAAACTCTACAGCCGCTCCGTTGGCAAACTCCCAACCCAGTAAAAAACCTCTTGGGCTTTCTACGTCTATGTCATCCACGTCCGAACTCATGTTACCTGTTTTAAAACCCAAGTAAAAACCTTCATAAGATTTTCCAGACTCTTCGGCCATAGTAAAACTTGAAACGCTAGCTAGCGCGGCAAAAGAAAGGGGCGCAAGTATATTTTTCATACAATTCCTCTGTATTTATATTGTTAAGAGCGCGCATGATATCAGCTAAGAAAAATAATACAGCCATTTTATTTTGTGAATTATTCACACTTTTTAACGCCCACAAAAAAGCCAAGCAAATGCCTGGCTTTTTATTTTTTACTTGCAGCTTAAAACTTGCCGCTTGCAACTAATCGCAAAGCGATTACAAAATATCTCTACCTTTATCGGCCGCTATGCGTAAACGCAAGGCGTTCAATTTGATAAAGCCTTCGGCATCTTTTTGATCGTAGGCGCCGGCGTCGTCTTCGAAGGTGGCGATTTTTTCATCGAACAAGCTATCGGGTGAGCGACGGCCCACAACGCTAACCGAACCTTTATAGAGCTTAACGCGCACATCACCGTTAACCACTTTTTGTGATTCATCTATAGCGAGTTGTAGCATTTTACGCTCTGGGCTCCACCAGTAACCATTGTAAACCAACTTGGCGTAGCGAGGCATTAACTCATCTTTTAAGTGCGCTGCTTCTCTATCCAAGGTGATGGATTCTATACCGCGGTGCGCTTTCATCATAATAGTGCCAGCAGGAGTTTCGTAACAGCCGCGTGATTTCATACCTACGTAGCGGTTTTCTACGATATCCAAACGGCCTATACCGTTTTCGCCGCCTACTTTGTTTAAGTATTCCATCACTGTAGCAGGGCTCATGGCCTCGCCATTAATGGCAACGATGTCACCTTTTTCATAAGTGATTTCTAAATAAGTAGGCTGATCAGGAGCCTGCTCTGGCGCTACCGTCCAGCGCCACATATCTGGGTCTTCCGCTTCCCACCATGGATCTTCCAAGTTGCCGCCCTCGTAAGAGATGTGCAGCAGGTTGGCATCCATAGAGTAAGGGGATTTCTTTTTGGCGTTGGCGTAGTCAACGGGGATCTCGTGCTTGGCGCAGTAGTCCATTAGAGTTTCACGCGAAGTTAAGTCCCATTCACGCCAAGGCGCAATCACTTGAATGCCGGGCTTAAGTGCATAGGCACCCAGCTCAAAACGCACCTGGTCATTACCTTTACCGGTAGCACCGTGAGAGATAGCGTCAGCGCCAGTCTCGTTAGCAATTTCTATTAAACGCTTGGCAATAAGCGGGCGGGCAATAGAGGTGCCCAACAGGTATTCACCTTCGTAAATGGCATTGGCGCGGAACATGGGGAATACGAAATCGCGGGCAAACTCTTCGCGTAGGTCATCGATGTAGATTTCTTTAATACCCATAGCCTTGGCTTTGGCGCGGGCGGGTTCTACTTCTTCACCCTGGCCTATATCGGCAGTAAAGGTGACCACTTCGCAGTTATATGTCTCTTGTAACCACTTAACAATCACGGAGGTATCTAAACCACCTGAGTAGGCTAGCACTACTTTTTTAATATCTGACATGTAAGTCTCCACGCCTTTGGGCCACACACAGCGGTTGCTGCGCGGGGCTGAGAATAAATTGGGGCAAGTTTTTGCGAGCGCGTATTCTACTGGGGATTGGCGCTAAAGGCCATGCCTAGCGGGGCTTTTAACAAGGGCTACACAGCCACCTAGAGTTCGGTGCGTTCTAGGCGTATGGTCACGCGGCGGTTAAGCCTGCGAGATTTGGCGTCTTTATTTTTAACTATGGGGTAGCGCTCACCGTGGTAACGGGTGGTGATTAAGCTTTCGTCTATGCCCTTGGCCACCAGGTACTTGGTTACTGCCTCAGCGCGTTTTTTGGATAAGTCTAGGTTAGCTAAGCGCCGCCCCATATCATCGGTATGGCCATCCACAAAAAAGCCCGTCACCGAAGGGTCAGCTTTCACATAATGCACAATGGTATCTAAACGCTTAATTGAATCGGGCGTTAACTCCCAGCGAGCGCTGGCAAAACGTAGCCGCGACTTAGCAATTTGATCAAAATTAACCGGTAGCAGGGTTGCCAAACACTTGCGGTACTCTTGGTAAGACTTGCGGAAGTTAATTGACGACAACCCCACATGCACCCGCTCGGTGTCGCTATACCAGGACTGGCGGGTAAATACCGGCGTCATGCCCTTATCCAGCTCAGTCAATAACTGATTGGCCTGCGTGGCCTTTAACTGCACCGGGCGATTGCTATCGTTAACCGGCACATAGCCCAATTGCTGGCTGGGCCTGGTCTCATCCCATACCGGCGGGCTAGACACCAATAAAGCCTTGCCTGTTTTCATGGTTTTGCGGGTGGGAGCCAAAAAGAACTTTTGCTTTTCACCAGCTCGATACTGAAACACCGCATCGCCATAAACCGGTATAGGCTGCCACATGCGGCATTCAAAGGGGGAGAGCTCAAGATTCCACTCCGCACTAGCCATGGGCGCAGCATACTTTAT
This sequence comes from Dasania sp. GY-MA-18, assembly GCF_024734385.1. Classification (GTDB taxonomy): domain Bacteria; phylum Pseudomonadota; class Gammaproteobacteria; order Pseudomonadales; family Dasaniaceae; genus Dasania; species Dasania phycosphaerae. Next base: position 528,228 of record NZ_JANHAP010000001.1, read on the forward strand.
CGCCCAGCCCTGCAGGCTAGTCGTTAGTAGTATCAACACCCATAACAATTGTTTAAGCAACACGGCCAACCTCTTTAAACCCGCTAACAGCCATAAAAAGCCTAAGTAAGTATGGGCCTAAATCCACACGCCAGGCCCAGCATTAAGGTTAATATCGACCAAATGGCCAAATTCTTTACCGTCTAGCTAGGCATTTCTTTAATCAAAGCCGCTATTCCGGTAGCATTCGCGCATTGATGTAATAAGGCCCATACCATGACCACCCTAGAAATTACCCGCCCCGATGATTGGCACGTACACCTACGCGACGGCGCAGCCCTAGCTGACACCGCCCCCGCCATGGCCCGCTACTTTGGCCGCGCCATTATTATGCCCAACCTGGTACCACCGGTAATGAACGCCAGCCAAGCGTTAGATTATAAGGCGCGTATCAATGCCGCCCAGGCCGACAGCCCCAGGCAGTTTGAACCGCTAATGGTGCTATACCTCACCGACAACACCACCGCCGAGGATATACGCGCCGCTAAGCAGGCCGGTGTAGTGGCCTGTAAGCTCTACCCAGCTGGCGCCACCACCAACTCCGACTCGGGCGTAACCGACATTAAAAAGCTCTACCCCGTATTACAGGCCATGCAAGAGCAAGGCATATTGCTACTGGTACACGGTGAAGTCACCGACAGCCACATAGACATATTCGACCGCGAGCAGGCCTTTATAGAGCGCACCCTGCAACCACTGGTGAGCGACTTACCCAACTTAAAAGTAGTGCTGGAGCACATCACCACCAAAGATGCAGTAGAGTTTGTTAGCAACAACCCCGGTAATGTGGCGGCCACCATCACCGCCCACCACCTACTGTATAACCGCAACCATATGCTGGCCGGCGGCATACGCCCCCACTACTACTGCCTGCCTATTTTAAAGCGCAATATTCACCAGCAAGCGCTAATCGCGGCCGCCACCAGCGGCAACCCACAGTTTTTTCTGGGCACAGACTCAGCGCCACACATACAAGGCAATAAAGAAACCAGCTGCGGCTGCGCCGGATGCTACACCGCCTATGCCGCGATAGAACTGTATGCCGAAGCCTTTGAACAGGCGGGCGCACTAGACAAACTAGAAGCCTTTGCCAGCCACTTTGGCCCCGACTTTTACGGCCTGCCCCGCAACAGCGACACCATCACCCTAAGCAAGTCGCCTTGGCAAGTGCCAGCGCAACTCAGCCTAGGTGGCCAGCCACTAATACCGCTATGCGCGGGCGAAACCCTGCAATGGCAAGTAAAACCCAAACTCGCCTAAACCCATTAGCTCATAAACGCGCCCAACAACCTTAGGAAACTCTGTGGAAGACAACAAAAAACACCCCCTGGCAGAACGCTTTCGCGGCTTTTTGCCGGTGGTGATCGATGTAGAAACTGGCGGCTTTAACTGCCGCACCGATGCCCTGCTAGAAATAGCCGCCACCACCCTCACAATGAACGAGGCTGGCGAACTCTGCATTGATGAAACCTTCGACTTCAACGTAGACCCCTTCGAAGGCGCCAACTTAGAGCAATCCGCCCTGGAGTTTACCGGCATAGACCCGCACGACCCCGAGCGCGAAGCCGAACCCGAAGAAATGGTATTCCCCGACCTGCTGCAACTGATACGCGCCAAGGTCAAAGCCCACGACTGCACCCGCGCCGTGCTAGTAGGCCACAACGCCCACTTCGACCACGGTTTTGTGATGGCCGCCATAGAGCGTTGCGGCATAAAGCGCAACCCCTTTCACCCCTTCTCTATGTTCGATACCGCCACCTTATCGGGGCTGGCCTTTGGCCAAACCGTACTAGCCAAAAGCTGCGTGGCAGCGGGTTTAGAATTTTGTAATACCGCCGCCCACTCAGCGGCTTACGACACCGAAAAAACCGCTGAACTGTTTTGCTTAATCGTCAACCGCTGGAAAGACTTAGGGGGTTGGGACTTGGCGCTAACTGCACAGGCTGGCTATACCGAAGAAACCGCCACCGCCGATAGCGAAGAGCGCTAAATAGAAAAAGGGCCTATATTTTTGGCCCTTTTTTTATGGCGTGGCTGGTGGGTTATTTGTTTATTGGCGATATGGGTATAAACAAGGGATTGAATCCGTTTATTTACAATAATGGCATTGCTAATAAAAATTAAGCGCTAATAAATCAACATATTGCGAGCAGCGCTAATTAGTATTCTGTAAATAGCACGCGGTTAAATAAATAGAGCTGATCTACCTACTTACAAAAGTGTGAATATTACTGCTTCTATCTGATTGATGTTAAATGGGAATTGTGGATACTGGCAGGAAAATAATTCAAACCAAGGGAATGGGTATATATGGATCTGTTCCACTTAATAAGCTGTTATGCTTCTATAGCGAGATAGGATGATCGAAAAAGTAACGTCTCTAATTTTAATACTGATTGGCTTATGTTTAATCGCATATTCAATTTATATTTGTATCGCCAAAGATATCCTTATCTCACAAACTGAAATACTTTCAGGTATGGTTATTACTTCAGTAGGCATAGCTATTTCTGCCGTAAACGACAAAAGAAAAAGGCACTAACTAAAAATTTATGAATATCGTAGTAAACCAAAGCATAACAAGCATGGGCTGTGGAAAACCACTCAGCCTTCGGCTACGTGTTTTCAGCAGCCATGGGCGTTATGTGACTAGGAGATATCTTGAGCCCAATATTTGAAAATGCACTAGATTCATTGAAAGTCGGCATGCAGTTCTATATGTCGGGGAATCAGTATAGTACAAGAAAGCATGCGATCTTAACCGTTTTTCATTCAATAGAATTGATGCTTAAAGAGTACCTTTATCAGGTTAATCCAATTTTAATCTATAGAAATATTGATAAAAAAATTACCGACAACTCAGCCACTGTAGGTTTCTCTGAGATTCTTATTAGGTTAGAGAACCTAAATCTTGGAATTCCAGAAGAGCAAGCAAAAGCAATAAGAAACCTGCAATCGAAAAGAAATAGGATTGAACACCACCGATACGATCACGAAGATGAAGACCGAGAGTTAATCTCACAAGCTTTGAAATTCATACTGTATTTCATGGAATTTCAACTCCAAAAGTTGCCTGAAGGATTGATTGAGCCAGAGCTGCTAGAGAATATTAGAGAGTTGGTCACAGATTACAACGAAAGGCACGGTGTGGCAAATCATAGGCTTGAAACATGGTTAAAAGAAAAATGGCCTGAATGGAATATTGAGGAAGAGAACACTCCTGAGGAATTCATCGGAACAGATACGTGCCCACAATGTCGCCACGAGTATTTGGTCATGGAGCAAAAAGACGAACCGTACTGCTTTTGGTGTTGCCGGGGTATACCCGCTGAATACTGCGAAATTTGTGGCCAAACAAAAATTGAAGGCGTGCCTTGCTGTGAAGATTATGAGCCACACCTACGAATCGTCACATAATCGGGTAAGGACTGGTATCTAACCAGCCCTCCCCACAACACCCTGCATGCGGGTCCGCACAGGGCGTTTCACTAAGAATGGTGAAGCTTAATCCATCCATCTCGCAGCTAAGAGATTAAAGGGGTCGTAACGATTATTTTTCATACAGCCCTATAATGCTTTAGTGCCTCAAACCCAATAACAATTGCAAAAGGAATTTGCGATGCCAAGAAAAACACGGATGTACATACCCGGAATTAAAGGAGTCGTAACGATTATTTTTCATACACCCCTTCATGCTATAGTTATACAACCCCAATAACAATTGCAAAAGGAATTTGCGATGCCAAGAAAAACACGGATGTATATACCCGGTATACCAGCCCATATCGTGCAACGGGGCAATAACAGAGATGCCTGTTTTTTTAGCGATGCTGATTATCAGTACTACAAAACATTATTAGCGGAAGGTTTAAAACGCTACGGCGGTTTTTTACACGCGTATTGTTTGATGACTAACCATGTGCATTTGCTCATCACACCTTGCTATGCCGATAGCATATCTAGAATAATTCAGCATGTTGGGCGTCAATATGTGCAATATATTAATAAAACGTACAAACGCAGTGGCACTTTATGGGAGGGCAGGCATAAAAGTAGCCTAGTTGATGCAGAGCACTACTTGTTACTCTGCTATCGCTATATAGAGTTAAACCCTGTGACGGCCAATATGGTTCAGTCACCTGAGCAATATCCTTGGTCTAGTTATAGATCCAATGCTTTAGGTGAGACTGATGAACTCGTGAGCGAGCATGCCAGCTTTGCAGCATTGGCTAATACCAAAGCGGATAAGCACTTGCGTTACCGAGCTTTGTTTAACGTGGCACTACCTGATCACGATGTGCATCAGCTTCGTGAAGGCCTGAAGAAGAACTTTCCTTTAGGAAATAATCGGTTTAAGGCGCAAGTTGAGAGCGCCCTTAATCGTAAAATTGGTACGGGCAATAGAGGCAGGCCACGGCTAGACTCTGTATAAAAAATAATCGTTACGACCCCTTTTAAAGATGAGCATTGTTGAGATAGTCACCTTATTTACAGTCATGGTAGCCCTGGCGCTAATTCCCAGTACTAGCGTCGCTTTGGTGGTGGCGCGAGCATCCATGGCAGGTTTTTTAAGCGGCGCTGCTGTGGCAGCTGGCATCGTTGTTGGCGACCTTATTTTTGTTATTTGCGCTGTTTTGGGTATGGCCGCATTAGCTGAGGTGATGGGGGAGCTTTTCTTAATAATGCGGTATTTGGCAGGTATTTATTTGATAGGGCTTGGCATAAACCTTATCAATTCGAAACCTTTACTGCCCGCGAAGAGTCCAAGCTCAACATTATCAGCTAGCTTCCTTTCTGGCCTGATCGTCACCCTTGCTGATGTTAAAGCGATATTTTTTTATGCCAGCTTATTTCCAGCTTTTGTTGACCTAACCACGGTCAGTTTATCAGAGATACTAATACTTATAGCGCTGACCATAGTAGCAGTAGGCGGCGTTAAGTTGGGTTACGCCTATTCCGCCAATAAATTAGCATCGCTGTTCACAAACACTAAAACACAGCGCACATTTAAACTTGCAGCCGGCAGCTTGATGGCTGGCATTGGCGCGTACCTATTAATAAAGGCATGAGCTAATATATAAGCAATGGCTTCCCCCCCCCAAGATAATTTAACCAGCCACAAAAAAGGGCCGATCACTCGGCCCTTTTCTTTGGTGTGACCCCAAAAGAACGGACACTTTTCAAATGAAGTAATTGAGAGGTGTTTATGCAATACAAACCCAATAAACGATACACGGAGGCTTTTCGGCTTGAAGCCGTCCGGCGCTCTATTGAAACCCCTGGTACGCTGGCTCAGCTTGCGGTTGATCTAGACATTAACATTGGTCTACTGCATCGTTGGCGTAGAATTTATTTATCCGACAATGACATGCTGGTAGCCCCCTTGAAGAAAACACGCCCCCCTGAAAAAAGCTACAAGACCCTTGAGGCCGAAAATCGACAACTCAAAAAGCAGTTGGAACGCGCTAAGACGGATGCTGAAATCCTAAAAAAGGCGCAGGAGTACTTCGCGGAACAGCGTCGGAAAGATTCCTCTTCATAAAGAAT